>CAVOTV010000003.1:0-748976 GCA_963699435.1 Vulcanimicrobiota bacterium | reverse complement strand
GCCCGCATCTTTCGGGTCGCTCGCGACGATCGCGCTCGCGAGCATGATGGCCTACGTCGGATGCTTCGCGTTTAGCCTCGGCCCATCGTTGGCTGCTCATTTCGGAGATCTTCCCGCTGCCGGTCCGCGGGCTGGGGATGTCGCTCTCGACGCTTGCGAACTGGGTCGGAAACTTTCTGGTATCGCAGTTCTTTCTCACGATGCTCGATCGGCTGGGGCGGCCCGTGACGTTTGGATCTATGCGTTCCTTTGCATCGTCACCATCCTCTTCGTTCGCTCCATGGTTCCCGAAACCAAACAGGAGCTGCTGGAACAGATTCGCGTCGAACCGGCGTAGCGTGTGACCGCCCCTCCGGAGATCAGCGTGGTCATTCCGGTTTATGACAACTGGTGGCTCACCGCGCGCTGCCTGCGCGAACTCGAACGGCTGCGCGACGCCGGCCCGGTTTCGTTCGAGACGATCGTCGTCGACAATGCATCGCGCGACGAAACGCCGAAGCGATCGGCGATTTCGCGTGGGTGCGCTACCACCGTCACGAAACCAATCGCAACTTTGCCGGCGCGTGCAATGCCGGCGCGCGGATCGCGCAAGCGCCGGTGACGTTCTTTCTCAATAACGATGCGTATCCGCTCGGCGACGCCCTCACCCCGCTGCTGCGCGCCGTTCGATCGACCGGAGGTCGCCATTGCCGGGGCCGCGCTCTTCTTCGAAGACGGAACGACGCAAGCCGCCGGGCTTGCGGTGCTGCCCAACGCACACTGGCACTACTATTGCCGCAATCTCCCGCCCACCCTCGAGGGCGTAACGCGCGCGCGCGACGCGCTGGGCATCTCGGGCGCCGCAATGGCCGTGCGCACGGCGTGGTTCCTGGGTTCGGTGGATTCGACGAACGCTTCATCAACGGATTCGAAGACGTGGATCTGTGTCTGCGCGCGCGCGAGGCGGATCTCGCGCTCGCATACGTCCCCCAGGCCCAAATCGCACACTACGAGGCGGCCTCGTCCGGGCGCTTCGCGCGCGAAGCGCAGAACGAACGCGCGTTCTACGAGCGCTGGGCCTCGGCGAGTGAGCGCGCTGCCGCGCACCGGACGCGGCGACGTCGGCGCGATCGCGGTCCGGCGCGCGCAAGGCGAACCGTCGCTGCTCGCCGCGGCCCGCGAGGATCTCGAAGAGGCGCTGCGCTCCTTCGGCCACCCGGTCGTGCGCGGCGAGATCGCGCCGTGGCGCCGTCTCGACCGGCGCTTCGCGCGCGCGGCAACGCTTGCGTGGTTTTCCGGCGAGGCGCCGCGCCGGGCGTCGCCGTAATGCGCGGCGGGGCGCCGTTGCCGGCCCTCCGAACGCGCGGGGCTGCGGCGCTCGAGGTTTCGTGGCTGCCCTGCGCGAGCGCGCAGCGCGCGCAACGGTCGCCGATCGTTCGCTCCGGCGATCCGTCGTGCAGGCTCGTCGGTATTGCCGGCGACGACGATACGGTGAGCGCATGCGATCTGTCGAAACTCGGCGACCGCGCGGTGCGCATCACGCCGGAGATGTTGCTGGGCGAGAAGCGCGTCGAGCTGGCATGCGTGGTGCACGCGGGACTTACCGACGATGCCGCGTTCGGCAACGTGCTGCTCGCGCAGGCCGGTTTGCCGGCGGTGGTCGGCGATCGCCACGAGCTGCGCGCGCTCTTCGCAGCCGACGTTGCGCCGATCTGCGGCGGCGACGGCGTGATGGGGGCAGTCGAGCGGTTCTGCGCCGATCCGGCGCTGCGCGCACGGTACGGACGGCTCGTCGAGGCCGACTCGCGGCGGCGATTCTCCCCACGCCGCAGCGCGATTCGGATCGTTGATTTACTTTGTGCCGCGCGCTTTGGGCTCGAACGCCCAGCTGCCGCGCGCAGCAATACCCCGCTCTAAGCGCTACTCCGGCGCGCCGTACCCCCCGCCGCCCGGCGTTTGAATGGTCAACACATCGCCCGGCTCGAGCCGCAAGCTCGTCTTCGCGGGCAACGGCCGCTCGATGCCGCCGCGGAGCAGCGTATGGCGTCCGCGGGCGCCGGGCTCGCCGCCCTGCGCGCCGGGCGGCGGCTGCGTGTGGCGATCCGCGAGCAGCGTTGCGTGCGCCGTCCCCTCGACGAGTTCGAGCGCGCGAATCAGCCCGTCGCCGCCGCGGCGGCGCCCGGCGCCGCCGGTCGACTCGGCGATCTCATAGCGCACGACGCGCAGAGGATACTCGCGTTCGATCGCTTCGATCGGCGTGTTGAGCGTGTTGGTCATATGGCAGTGAATCGCGTCGATCCCGTCGCGTGACGGTCGCGCGCCCATCCCGCACCCGTTCGTTTCGTAGAACGCCCACGTTCGTCCGTCGGGACGCGTGCCGCCGAGCATCACGTTGCTCATCGTTCCGCCGCTCGATGCGGGCACGCGAAGCGGCGCGGCCTGCGCGAGCGCTTGCAGCACGACGTCGGCGTTGCGCGTGCTCGTCTCGACGTTGCCCCCGCAGACCGGTGCCGGCCGACGCGGATTGAGCAGCGTGCCCAGCGGCACGTGCACTTCGACGGGGCGGAAACAGCCGTCGTTCATCGGGATCGTCGGGTCGGTGACCGCCCGCAGCGCGTAGTGGACGCCCGAGAGGGTAACGCCGAAGACCGCGTTGAGCGGAAACGCGAGTTGCGGGCTCGTCCCCGTATAATCGAACCGCGCGGCGCCGTCGCGCAGTTCCAGCCGCAACGCGATCAGGATCCCGGGCGCGCCGTCGCGGTCCTCGAGCGCGTCGCTCGCCTCGAAGACTCCGTTGCCGAGGCCACGCAAGGCGGCTCGCATCCGGCGTTCGCTGTCGTCGAGCGCGCGCTCGATGGCGGCTTCGAATGCGGCGACGCCGTACCGGTCGCAGAGCTCGAGCATCCGCCGCTCGCCCGTGTAGTTGCCGGCGACCTGCGCGCGCAAGTCGCCATTTCGCGCGTCGGGCGTGCGCGAGTTGGCGCGAATGAGCGCGACGGTCTCGTCGATCACGCGATCGTCTCGAACCAGGCGCATCGGCGGTACGATCAATCCTTCGGCATAGAGTTCCGTCGCGTCGACGGGCATCGAGCCGGGCACCGATCCTCCGACGTCGGCGTGATGCGCCTTGTTCGCGGCATAGCCGATCGGGGCGCCGGCGGCATAGATCGGCCGGATCAGCGTGACGTCGTTGAGATGCGTGCCGGAGACGTAGGGATCGTTGACGACCCACATCTCGCCCTCGCGGAAGCCGCCGCGCTCGCGCTCGACGATCGCGATGGTCCGCTTCAATCCCCACGGCAGCGAGCCGAGGTGGACCGGAATGTGTTCCGCTTGCGCGATGAGGCGGCCGAAGCGATCGAAGAGCGCGCACGAATGATCGAGGCGTTCTTTGATGTTCGGCGAGTAGGCCGCGTTGCGTACCGCGATGCCCATCTCTTCAGACGCATAGACGAGGGCATTTTTGATAACCTCGACGGTGATGAAATCCGTCATCAGCGGCTCTCGCGCGCGGCCAGCACGAGCAGGTCGCCCTCGACCAACAGCGACCATCCCGGCGCGAGATACGTGGTGCTGTCATAGCCTTCCACGATGGCCGGACCTTCGAGTTCGCGACCGGGTGCGAGCGCGTCGCGCTGCCATACGGGCAGCTGAACGAACGCTCCGTCGATCCAGACGTCGCGAGTGCCCACTGGAAGATGCGATGCCGCGGCGGCGTCCGCCGGGGTATCGGGCGCGTGCGCCTCGTCCGGCGACGCCACGTGTCCGGTCGCCAGCGAGCGCGCGTTGACGATCTCGACGATCTCGCCGTCAACGTGATAGCCGTAACGCGCGCGGTGGGCTTCATGGAACCGACGTTCGATCGTGTCGCCGCCGGCGCCGTGCGAAATCGTCAGTTCGAAACTCTGTCCGCGATAACGCGCCTCGTATTCGCGTCGAAACGCGACGGTCGATGCCATTGCGCCCTGCGCCACCAACGCGTCGAACGCCGCGGCTTCGCGTTGCGCGAACCACTGCGCAAGGTTGTCGCTCTCGAGCTCTTCCGCGGCTTGCATCACGGCGCGCACGGCGCTGACGTGCAGGGGCGCATCGAGCAAGCCGCGCGCCGAGAAGAGACCGGGATGCACGGGGATGACGATGCGCGCGACGCCGAGATCGCCGGCCAGCGCGCAGGCGTGAAGCGGACCGCCGCCGCCGAAGGCGACGAGCGTGAATCGTCGTGGATCGAGGCCACGCTCGATCGTAACGATGCGCAGTACTTTTGCCATCGCGTCGTCGACGAGGGTGACGATGCCCGCGGCCGTCGCTTCGACGCTTGCATTCAGCCGCTGCGCCAACGCGGCGACGGCATCGTTCGCGCGCGCGGCGTCGATCGGAGAACGTGCCCCCGAGCAGGCGCTCGCGATTAAGCCGTCCGAGCACGACGTTTGCATCGGTGACCGTCGCTCGATCGGACCGGCCGTAGCAGGCCGGACCGGGATCGGCGCCTGCCGAGAGCGGCCCCACGCGCAGCGAGCCGGCATCGTCAATCCACGCGATCGTGCCGCCGCCTGCACTGACCTCCGCCAGATCTACGAACGGAAAGCGCACCGGATAGCCGCTTCCTTTGAGCGCGCGCCCGCTGTGCGTTCGGCCCGCTGCTTCGAACTCCGATACGACCTGCACGACCCCGTCCACGATCGCGCCGGCCTTGGCGGTGGTGCCGCCCATATCGAACGAGAGGAGACGGTCGGCGCCGATGCGCCGACCGAGCGCCGCGGCCGCAATCGCGCCGCTCGCCGGTCCGCTCTCGACGATCGATGCGGGCGCGGTAAGGATCTCGCTTGCGGCGGCGAGGCCGCCGTCGCTGCGCATAACGTACAGCGGCGTCGAGACGCCGCGCCGGCGCAGCTCGCCGACGAGCTGTTGGAGATAACGTTCGACGATGGGTGCGAGCGCCGCGTTGACGACGGCGGTCGACGTGCGCTCGTATTCGCGGTACTCCGGATCGATCGCCGACGAGAGCGTGACCGGCAGATCCGGGAAGCGTCGTCCGAGCGCATCGGCGACGCGGCGTTCGTGCACGTCGTTGGCGTAGGAGTGCAGCAACGAAATCGCCACCGCAGCGACGTCGCGGCGCTCGATCGCATCGCAGAGCTCGTCGACCGACGAATCGTCGAGCGGATGCAGCACGTTGCCTCGGTAATCCATGCGCTCGCGGAGGGTGAGCCGGTCCTCGCGTGCCACGAGCGGACGCGGACGCTCGACGAGCAGATCGTAAATCTCGCTGCGGTTCTGCCGGCCGATCTCAATCACGTCACGAAAACCGTCCGTCGTCACGAGCGCGATGCGTGGGAGATCCAATCCCACCTGTCCCAGCAGCGCGTTGGTCGCGATCGTCGTCGCGTGGGCAAGAAACTCGATCGCCGGCGGATCGTCGTATCGCGAAAGCAACCCGGCGAGAGCATCGAGGACGGCAAGCTGCGGCTCGCGCGGTGTGGTGGGAAGCTTCGTCACGTGAACGACCCCGCTCCACGATTCGCGTGCCGCGAGGTCGGTGAAGGTCCCGCCCACGTCGATTCCCACACGAACGGCGCGTCCGCTCTCCATGGACGCGCCTTCGACGGCGGTCTAGAAAGTTACGCTATACGTGCCGTTGCTGGTGTCGCAGTCGGCTCCTTGCCGCACGTGCATTCGAAAACGGACCGTCGTCGTGCCGGTACCGGCGTCGGACGATCGCTGCCAATCGTAACCGAACGTGTAGGTGCCGCCCGGGGCGAGCGGCGGAATGCCGCGGCTGTCACGCTTTTGTCCATCGACGTAAATCTCGACGAATTGCAGCGTATTCGATGCCTGCGCCGCCCCGCCCACATTCGAGACGGTGCCGCTCAAGTGGTACGTGTTCAGGCCGGCGCTGCCGCTCACGTTCTTCACGACGACGTCGGTGATGGCCGGGTCGGGTCCGGCGCAGGTCGCCGCCGGCGACGGCGCCGTGAGCGCGGCCATGAGGACTGAGAAAGCCAGTACGAACGAACGAAGCATACCGCTTCTGTACCCTAGGAGCAGGCGGCGAAAACCCTCATGGAGCCTGGTTACGGGCGGCGAGCGCGTTCGCGCAAGCCGGCGAGCTCGCGCGCCTGGCGCTCGGCCACCTTGCGCCAGCGCGCGACGTCGCGCTCGACCCGCGTCGTCTCTAAGTGATCGTAAGCCGTGCCCGCCGCGGCGCCAAGCGCCTGGAGCGACTCGGCCTCGTCCGGGTCGATGTCTTCGCCATTGAGATGTGCGCCGTAGACGACGATCGCTTCGAGCCGCGAACGCACGAAGACCGGAACGGCGAGGACCGGATCCCCATCGTGCAGACGCATCGAGCTCCGCCGTCCTTGCAGCTGCAACGGGATGCAGCGATCGAGCGTGCTCGCCGGGCCGACGTATTCACCGCTATCGTCGCGCGAGAAGAGTTGCGCGGAACTGAGCGCGTAGGCATGCATCGGTTCTCTGACGAGCGCGGCTTCGACGGCCTCGGAGTTCTCGGCGTACGGCAGCCCCGCTGCTACTTCGGCGATGTGACGCTCTGCCAGCCGGCGGCGGCGGAATAGCGTGCTTTCGACGAACTGCTCGACGCGTCCATACACTGCATGGAGGGAATAAGCGATGCCGACCGCCGTGACCGCGACGAAGGCAATCGCCGCACCGCTATGCTCGACCAGCCGTCCGGTGAGCCATTCGACGAGCGAGAAGATGCAAAAGAGCGCCGCGGTCACGATCGTATACACCAGCGTGCGGCTGACGACGAACGAGATGTCGAAGACGCGTTGGCGGACGACCGCGTAGGCGATGGCGAACGGCGCGGCGGCGTACAGGATCGTCGCCGGCCACACGAGCAGGTCGGAGCTTGCGAGCCAGTACGCCGACGACCAGAGCCGCGCCCAGCCCGATGCGTAGCTGAGCAGCGTGAGCAGCACGCCGGTCATTGCCCATACCAAACGCTGGCGCTGAGGCTTCGCGGCGACGGCGTATCGTGCGAGCAAGGCAATGCCGGCGACGAGAACGAGCGCGAGCGCGCCAAGCGTCGCGCCGTACGACATCCAGGGGGCGGGGGCGACGCCGTAGGCGAGCGCATTGACGTCCCAGGCGAGATTTGGAACTGCAAAGAGCACGCCGAGCGGCAACGCGAGCCGGTCGAGCCACGCGCGCCAGCCGGTGGCGCGATCGTCGGGAAAGCGGGCAGCGAAGATCACGAGTCCGATCGGCCCCGCGATGTCGAGCAGATCGGAGCCGAACTGCATCAGCGGAAAGGCTGCGTCGGGAAAGCGATGGAGCGTGATATCCGTCGCAGAGATAAGGTAGAAGAAGAGACCGTACGTCATACGGTTGGGACGGCGCAGCAAGATGACGAGCGCGACCGCGATGTATGCAAATCCGGCGAGGCGCAGAATCGCGGTGACCGGTGAGAACAGCGCGCGGTTGGCCTGCGCCGCCGGCAACGGCGCGGCGACGAGCGTAACGCTGCGAGGCGCCGGCTCCCCTCGGGCGCGGGGCCGCGCGACGAGCACGAAGTGGACCGGCTCGCGGTCGAGCGCCGGTTGATAGAGCAGCCCGACGATCCGGTCGTGGGTCGTCGATTTGGTGAAATCGAGATAATCGCCGGCGGCGAGGCCGGCCTGGGCGGCAGGCGTCTGAGGATCGACGCTCGCAACTTCGAACCCCTTGGTGTAGACGAGGTCGTATCCGAGCGTCGTCTGGGGGGCGAAAAGCTGAACCGTCGCGGCGATGTTGAGCGCGAGCGCAACGGCGGCGGCGAGTAGAGCTGCGAAACGCGCCACGCACGGCAATTCTCCGGCGCCTTCGGCTAGGACCTTTTGAGGAGGGGTATCACGGTGAGCACGGCATACGAGCGCTTTCGCGCACTGCACGAACGAAACGAAGCGTTTATCATGCCCAACGCGTGGGACGGCGCCTCCGCGGCGCTGCTCAAACGGGCCGGATTCGAAGCGCTCGGAAGTACGTCGCTCGGGCTTGCATTCTCGCTCGGTCGTCAGGACGGACGCCACGCCGTTTCGCGCACCGAGGCGATCGAACACGCGGCGCTGCTGGGACGCATCAGCGGGTTGCCGGTGAACGGCGATCTCGAAGATGGTTTCGGAGCCGATCCGGCCGAGTGTGCGGCGACGGTGCGCGCCGCGGCGGATGCAGGCTTGGCGGGGCTCGGCATCGAGGATACGACGGCCGATCCGGCACGGCCGATTCACGAGTTCGACGCGGCGGTCGCGCGCGTCGCAGCGGCGGCGGGTGCGGCGCGCGGCCGCATCGTGCTCACCGGACGAACGGATAACTATCTCAACGGCCGCCCGGATCTCGACGATACGATTCGCCGTCTCAGCGCCTTTGCCGAAGCGGGCGCCGACGTGCTCTACGCGCCCGGATTGCCGGACGCCGATGCGATCGCCGCGGTCGTGCGAGCCGTTTCACCCAAGCCGGTGAACGTCCTCATCGGACCGGCGGATGGCGCGGTGCCGCTCGGACAGCTCTCGGCGATGGGCGTTCGCCGCGTCAGCGTCGGCGGCGCGCTCTATCGCGTCGCGATGAGCGCGCTCGCGCGAGCGGGGCAAGAGCTTTGGAAGGGCAATCTGACGGTAGTAACCGGATCGATTCCGGGTAGCGAGATCGCTGCGTTGCTTCCCGCGTAGTGGAGGCTAGAAGCGTGGAATTGATCGCGCGCGTCCGGTCGTTCTTCGCCAATCTCGGGCCAGGCTTGATCACCGGAGCTGCCGATGACGACCCATCGGGAATTTCGACGTACTCCGTCGCCGGCGCGTCGACCGGCTATTCGATGCTCTGGCTAACGCTGATCTCGACGCCGATGATGGCGGTGATTCAGGGGATGTGCGCCCGCATTGCAATGGTCAACGGTGTAGGTCTCGCGGCAGTGATGCGTAAGCGATTGCCACCCTGGCTGACGTATGCGCTTGCCGTGATGGTGATCGTCGCCAACACGTTTAACGTCGGCGCCGATATCGGCGGCATGGCGGCCGCAGCGAACCTCGTCGTGCCCGTCCCGCGCGATGCTCTGGTCTTTTTGTTCGGCATCGTCCTCATTGCCACGCAAACGTGGCTGCCGTATCCGACCATTGCGCGCATCTTCAAATGGCTGACGGTGGCACTCTTTGCCTACGTCGTCACGGCGTTCGTCGTTCGTCCGCCGTGGGGGACCGTGTTCCTCTCGTTTGCGGTACCGCAAATACGGTTCCAGGCGGCCTGGCTCTCGACGATGGTCGGCGTTCTGGGGACGACGATCACGCCGTATCTTTTCTATTGGCAATCCGCGCTCATGATCGAGCAAGAAAAAGAAATTGGAGAGCGCACCATCGCCCAGCGGCGCGGCACGGACCAGCGCGCGCTGACCGACATGCACTCCGACGTCAATGCGGGGATGATCTACTCCAACGTCGTCGCGTTCTTCATCATCGTCACGACCGCGGCGACGCTGGGAGCGCATGGGATGACCAACATCGCAACCGCCGATCAAGCCGCTCGCGCCCTGCGGCCGCTCGCGGGCCCGTTTGCGGAGGTGCTCTTCGCGCTCGGCATGGTCGGCACGGGCATCCTTGCGGTCCCGGTGCTCGCAGCATCCTCGGCATACGTCGCTGCGGAGACGTTCCGCTTCCGCGAGGGTCTGGGCGAAAAGCTCGCGCGCGCTCCGCGCTTCTACGGAACCGTCGCCACCGGCATCTTGATCGGGATCGCGATGAATCTGCTGCGCGTCGATGCGATCAAAGCGCTCTTTTGGTCGGCGGTGCTCAACGGCGTCGCGGCGGTGCCGCTGATCGCCGTGATCGTCATGCTCGCCTCGAGCCGGAAGGTGATGGGAAAATGGGCGAGTTCGGCGCTCGCGCGCGCGTGGGGCTGGGGGACCTTCGCCTTGATGGCGGCCGCGACCGCGGGCATGTTCTACTTCATGCTTCGTCCCTCATAGCGGAAGGAGCTCTTCGCCGTATCGTCAGAGTGGCGTCGGAGTGCAGTCGCTCTTCGATGGTTCGAGTTCGCTGCGGGAGTCTTCGGAGCAGCTCGCGTTCTGGCTAACGGCGTTCTTCGCGCTGCCGGCCGCGCTCGCAATCGGCTACGTGCTGCACGAATCGATCGGCGCGTCGCAGGTCGCGCTCTTCATCGTGATTGCGATGGTCTACGTGACGTTGGCGCGCGGGCGGCTGTTGGGTTCGAGCGTCCGCATTCATCAGCGGCAGTATCCGCGGGTTTTTACCATCGTACGCCAAGCGTGCGCGGCGCTCGATATTCCGATGCCGCTCATCTTCGCGCGCGAAGACAACAACGTGCCGGTCGTCGCGCTCGGATTCGGCGAACCATACGCGCTGGTGCTCTCGAGCCACTGGATCGAGATTTTCGCCGACGACGAGCTTGCGTTCATGGTCGGGCGGGAGCTCGGCCACATCGCCGCGGGGCACACGCGCTTCCATTCGCTGCTGAGCGTCAACGGCAACGAGAATCCGATCGTCTCGCTGATCTTCGGTGCTTGGCTGCGCCGCTGCGCGCTGACGTGCGATAAGGTCGGCCTGCTCTGTTGCGGTTCGATCGACGCGGCGATCCGCGCGATGGGCATCGCCGCCTTCCACGAGTTCGGGCGGAAGGTCGACTACGAAACCTTCGCCGAGCAGCACGAAGAAGTGCAGAGCGACACGGTATTGCGCTGGGGCGAATGGCTGAGCAGCGAACCATACGCGACGCGGCGGATTGCGTCGTTGCGCAAGTTCATGACGACGCAGCTCTATGCCAACGCCGAAGCGTGGTTCTTACGCGAGCGCAGTCAGGAGCCGCCGGCGCTCGCGGCACCGGGCGCGACGTACGTAACGCCGCGCGATTGTGCCGGCTGGTGGCGGCGCTTCGCGGCCTGGGCAATCGACGCCGTCGTGGTGACGGCGATCATCACGTCGTTCGGCGGCAGCCTCTTCGGGCAAGAGCGCGATTCCAACGTCTCGGTGAAACCTGGCGACGTCCACATCTCGGCGCCTGGGGTTCCGACGATCGATATCGAGGGCGTGCGGCACGGGGCGGGTGCCGCGACGACGGGAGCACCGTCGAAACGGGGCTGGGAGTGGCGCAATCCGGCCATGGCCTCCCCGGCGCCGGCCCTCGCCGACCGACGAAGCAACGCTCGGGCCGTTTACGCTCTCGGATAAGGGCGTGTCGGTCAAGGCCGGCGGCGAAACCGTGCCGCTCAGCGCAGAGGGCGTCGCCAACGCGATTGGCGATCTGATCGCGCGCATCGGCTTCTTTTTCTGGTTTCCGCTCTATCTCGCAGCCCTCGTGGTGGTTGCGGGCCAGACGTTCGGCATGATGATCGCCGGGTTGCGCGTGGTGACGACCGACTTCCGAAAGCCGAGCATCGGCCGGACGATCGCGCGTTACGCTATCGTGCTCATCGTGTGGTGGCTAATCATTCCGATGAGCTTCGTTTGGCATCGAGTCTTGCTGCACGATCGCCTCACCCGGACGCGCCTCGTGATGGTCGAGCGCGTCGTCGCCCGTATCACTGGAGTATGATGCACAAGTATATCATCGCCGTGGCCGCGCTTGCGCTATCCTGCATCGTCGCGGCTCCGGCATCCGATCCGCTGACGTCGCTGCAGTATCTGGTCGGAACGTGGAACTGCTCCTTCGCGCTCGGCGGCCGGCAGATCACCTATAAGGCCACGTTCGCGTACGATCTCGGCAATAATTGGCTTCGCGAGGACGACGCGTGGGTGGGCGGAGGAACCGATCTCGCGATGTTCACCTACGATCCGAAAACGGCGTCGTGGGTCATCACGATCGCCGAGCAGGAGCGCAACGCCGTCGTCTTTCGAGGCGCCGGGGCCGACCCCGACCACGTCGTTTACCACAGCGTTTATCCCGACGCAAGCTTGACCAACGTCTTCGATCGCGTCTCACCAACGAGTTATACCGTGCGTTTCTCGCAAACCGCCGGCGGGAAGACGACGACGTCGGTCAATACCTGCGTGAAGACCTGACCGGTTACTGCTCCGCGGTTACCGTCAACCGCACCGCGGCGTTGCCCGATATGACGTGTCCGACGGCGGCGTTCGCGCTGACCGAATCGATCTGCAGCCGTCCGACGTTTTCGCTGACGTGCAGCGTTTGGTGCGTGGTGGGATCGACGAGCGACTTAATTTTCACGATATCGAAGATCTGACCGGTCACCACGCCGCTGTTGCTGCCGATGTTGACGATCACGTTTCGGCCATCGATGGCGGCGATCTGACCGGTGAGGGCCGGCGCTGCGGGCGCGGCGTTGAAACGGCTCGGATCGAGCGACGCTGCGATCTTCGCCGCCTCGTCGTCGATGAGATGACCCATGTCGCTGTTCACGAACTGCTCGTTGCTGTACGAGCCGGCGACGTAGCCGCTGAATCCGCCCGCATTCCACGACGTTCCCGAACGCGTTTCCTCATCGGAAAAGCTCTGTACGATCGCTCCGGTCTTTGCGTCGATGACGCGGACCGCGACCTTGATCGTAACGCGGTGCGTCGAAACGCCGCCCGCCGCGGCACCGAAGACGCCCGGCAAGAGGCTTCCCGCGTTCGCGCCGCTCTGGCCGGTTTGATCGAGCTGCAGGATATTGCCGCTGATCAGATATCGCGCGCCGATCATCCGGCCGGCAGTGACGGCGCTGGCCGGATCCACTTCACCGCTTGCGGCGAGCTGATGCTCCCCGAGCGTCGAGTTGAGATGCGTACGGTCGACGACCGAGAACCGGCCGTCGTTGACGAGCCGATCGGTGAGCAGATCGCTGAGCGCAACCCCCGGCTGGAACGAGCCGTACCAATCCGAGGTTAAACCCTGCGTGGAAAAGTTGAGCACGGCGACGGTGGGACGCGCGGCGTTTTGTGCCGCGGCGACGACCGGCGCGCATGCGAGCAGAACCGCGATGGAAGCATGGAGCAGACGACGATACACCGGAAATCCTCCTCGCTAGAACGGGAAAGTCACCCCATTATGCCACATTTGGGGCACCTATGTGCGGACGATACACGCTAACCCGGCCGGACGCGCTCGAAGCGGCCTTTCCACGCTTCCGTTTCCCGGAGTTCAGCGAGACTCGGCTACCGCGTTATAACGTCGCTCCGGCGCAGCGCGTGCTCGGCGTTCGCAACGACGGGCGCGGCGTCGCCGAGCTGCTGCAGTGGGGGATCCGCGGCCGCATCAACGTGCGCGCAGAATCGCTCGGTGCGTGGCGCTCGCCGATACGGCGGCGCTGCATCGAATTTGCAGACGGCTTCTACGAATGGTCGCAGCGCCGGCCATTTTATTTTACGCTGAAGTCCGGCGAACCGTTCGCGTTTGCCGGATTGTGGGACGCGTCGAACGGCGCGCCGCTATGCGATATCGCGACGTGCGAGCCCAACGCGCTGGTCGCGCCCGTCCACGATCGGATGCCGGTGATTCTCACCGGCGAGGCCGTCGATCTGTGGCTCGATCCCGAGCCGCTTCCGCCCGAGTTGGCGGCTACGTTGCTGCGCCCGCTCGCGGCCGATACGATGCGCGTCCGCGAAGTCTCGGCGCGCGTCAACAACGCGAACTACGACGCGGCCGACGTGCTCGCGGACGCCGATCCGCGCCTGCTCTGAGCGATGAGGACGATACCGGTCGCAACGAGCCAAATCGCTGCGGGAACCGCACCGAGCAGGCCCGGTCCGGGTTGTCCCGGCGCCATGAAGAGATCGTTGAAGAAGATCGAGAGCGACGCGATCGCGGTGCCGGCCGCCGCAAGGTATCCGAGCATCGCGAGCCATTTCGGCGCGCGGTCGTGGCGGCGCATGCTGTGCGCGGCAGCGAAAAGAAAGATCGAGACCGGCGCGTAGCCGAGGCCGCCTTGCGCGAAGATGAATGCGTCGTAGATTCCCGCAAAGCCGCGCCCTTGAAAGACGTCGGGCACGGCGTAGAGCGCGGCGGTGAGTAGCGACGCCGACCAGAGCGACGTCGTCACCATCACGACGCCGGCGATCAGCGCGAACGTGGGAAGCCCCTCCTGACGGCCGGGCGCATTCGCGAGATAGCTGCGAAAGCCCACGAGAAACCACAAAAAGAACGCGGCGGCCGGAAACGTGAGCCAGGCGGCGAGGAGCAAACTGAACCGGTGAGTATCGATCGCCAACGCGATATCGATCGTGCGCGAGGCAAGCGACGGCATTCCGTTATTGAGGAACGTTGCGACGAGCAGCACCGCGACGTAGCAGAGGACGGACCAACCGGCAGAGCGCTCTGCTGAGACATTTTCCATGGCGGTTATCTCATACCCACGAGCAAGCGTTTCCTTCCGGCGTTTTCAGAGTCCGTAATACTTGAACGCCGGCCACATCAGGGCGAGCGGCGCGTGGGGACGCGTGCAGAGATAGATGGGCAGCGGGCCTTCCAGCATCCAGCGGTAGTCGTTGCGGTACACGGCGATTTGTCGGACGCTCCCGAAGTGCGCGACGAGCAGATGATAGTCGGTCGCTCCGACCGCGAGCACCGACGTGCCCGTGTAGCCTCGCGTGCCCCACAGGTAGTATTGATTGTTGGGGCTGATGACGGTCGGGAGCCCATAGCGCGGGCCGTAATAGTCGAGAGCGCCCGCATACGCGTAACGATCGGCGAAGACCGCGGTGATCCGGCGCTGGGCCCGCGGCAGCGACCAGTACGCGCCGGCGACGGTCTGGGCCATCGTTTTCCAGCCGAGCTGATCGGCGAACATCGGGTTGATAAGATGATAGGTGCCGTCGGGCGGTGCGGGCCGGCTCAAGCCGATGGCGCGCTCGTATGCCATATACGCCGGCAGCGGAAGGATCGGAAGCGAGAGCGGAAACATTGGTATGCCCGCGACGACGACGGCGCTCGCGAGCGCTCCCTTCACCGCCGTGCCGCGCGCGCGCAACGCGGCCTCGATCGCGACCGCACCGGCGGCGAAGAGCGCCGGGTAATAGCCTTGAATGTAGTAGCCGCGCCCGATCGTGAGAATCAGCAAGCCGAGCAGAATCAGATACCCGACGCAGAGAAAGCGCCACTCGCGCCGGCGGAAGAGCCAGATCAAACCCCAGATCCAAAACGGTGCGTAGAGCGGGTTCTGATACGCGAACTGCAGCCCGAACATATACAGCGCGTTGATCCAGCGGTTCGGCGACTCGTCGGCCATGCCGTTGGCGAGTGCGTGCCGATTGAGCTGGTCGTTATGCAGCACCTCGAGCATCGGCAGGCCGTGCGCGATCTGCCAGACGGCATTGGGGAGCACGAGAACGACGACCAGCGCGACGGCCGCGATCAGTCGCGGCGACCGCAGCAGCCGCGCGTGTCCCGTCGTCGCCAATCCGATTGCCAGCGCGATCGCGCACGCCGCAATCGAATACTTGGCGTAGAGAGCGAGCGTTAGCACCAACGCGATCGGGAAGTAGAATCGCGTGTCGCCCGTTTTGACCAGACGGATCGTGAGATAGAGCAGCGCCGTCCATGCCGCGGGCGAAAGAAACTCCGTCGAGAGGCCGTACGCGATGCCGATGAGCCCGGGCGCGAGTACGATCGTGAGCGCGGTCAGCAACTGGGCGAACGCGCGGCCTCCGAACTCGCGCGCGATTGCGGCGCCGAAGAGCACGGTAACGCCGGCAAAAAGACCGGGAAAGAAGCGCAGTCCCCAAACCGGATAGGCGAGCGGCGCGGTGAGCCAGGTGACGAACGGCGCGAGCGGCGGCTGGTCGACGTAGCCCCACGACAAGTGCTTGGCGCAGTCGATGAAATAGAGCTCGTCGCGGTAGTAACCGAAGCGATGGTTGAAGGCGAGGTGCGCGACGACGGTGCCAAGCGCGAGAACGTATGCGCTTGGATGAAGCTTCATGCGGTGTTAGGCGCCGATCCCGCGAGAAGCAGTTGGCTGATGCACAGTCCTGCGATGCCCGCTTCGGCGATCGAGCCGAAGACGAAGCTCGCGTCCCACCAGGTTCCACCGAAGAGCGGAACGGCGAAGGCAAAGTACGCCGCGAAGAAGGCCGCGGGCACGGCGAAGCCGAGAAGCCGCAAGGCATTGGCGTTGCGCGTCGACGGCGCGAACCGCGCAACGATCGCGTCGCCGACGGCACCCGCCGCGATCGCCGCCAGCACGACCAGGAGCAGTTCGGTGAGATCGCTCGACAGCTCGCCGCCGATCCAGAGCTTCTCGACCACGCAGATCACGATGAGCGCCCCAAAGTGCAAGCGCTTGCGCGCGCAGATGTAGAGGACCGCCGCGGCGAGGAGCACGCTTTGCCAAATGACGATCGAGATTTCGAGCGCTTGGCGGTAAAAGAGGAAGACCGAGAGCGCGAACTGGTCTTGTTGGAACGCAACCTGCGAGAGGGGATGGTCGCGCATGAGCGCTTCGGGATAGAAGCCGTATTGCGTAACGAACTGAACGATCTCGAATGCGAGGCCAAGCGAGATCAGCATCGGGAGCTCGTCGCGGAGGTTCGCGGCGTTGGGACGGCGCAGCGCGCTGCGCACCGGACCGGTGATCAGAAAGAAGAGGCCGGTCAGTAAAAAGAGATGCGGCGGACTCAAGAGCAGATCGAGCTGGTGCTCGAAACCGAAGACCGAGTGCCAGACCATGTCGAGCGCGCCGCCAAGCAGCAACCCGGCAACGCCGAAGACGCTCTGCACGTAGCCGTCGGGAATCGCCCGCCAGAAGGATCCGGTATGGCGATAGTTCCGAGCTATCGCGATTGCCAGCACGGCGGCGGCAAAGACCGCGCCGCTGTACATCGTCATATGCCACGGATTGAGGAACGACTCCACCGCGAGGAAGAGATGCTGGTGAGCGTCGATAAATAGGCCCGTCATGATCCACAGGCCCGCGAGGGTTACGATCCAGTCGAGTCCGCTGGGCGCGCCCGGACGCTCGAGGGTTAGCTCGATCGCCGGAAGCGAAGCCCCGGTATCGCGAGGCGAAAGTAACTCCACGAGGTTCATGTACCGTCGGTCATCTTGGGACTCGCCTCGAAAACCTTTTCGTCGGTTCCTCTTAGTGATCGCGCCCGTATGGGCGTGTGCTGCGTTGCTCGCCGGTTGTTCGCCCAAGCCGGTAGCAGTTCCGCTGAATCTCACCGTATCGGCGAAGCAGCCTCGCGCATGGCCGACGCCGCCGGTCGCCGCGCCGAATGCGCCGCCTCGCATCGTGCGGATGTGGTTTTCGACGCTCACGATCACGCCCGGATCGTGGTTCGACGGGGCCATATTGGTTAGTACGAATGTCGCATCGGTCGAGGTTCGGACCGCCGCATTTTCGATTAACAGCGATCACGTCGCACCGGGACTCTATCGCTTTCACACGCACGTGCTCGAGTTGCCCCCGCTCTCTCGCCGTCATTGGTACGAACTCTACATCATCGCTCGAAATACGCCGGGCGATCAGGAAGTTGAGAAGGCGCCGCTGCGCGTCGAATGAGCGCGAAAATGCGGCCGAGGTGCCGCGGCGCTCGATCAGTTTCCCCCAGACACTGCCACCTCGCCACGCACGGCATCCTCGAACCGCTCACCGATGGTATGGCGGATGGATGAAAAAAGCCTGAAGGCGATCCGGTCTTAGCCGGGCGGTCGCCTGCAGTAGGCACGGGGACGTTTGGAGAAGTCTTGCGGGTTATGAAATTATCGTTATTGAAGCCCCGGGCCGTTTTGACGGCTCTGCTGGCGGTGGCCGGCATCTACTCCCTTGGCGCGGCGCCCGCGCTCGCCGACGGGAGCATGACGATCGTGCAGCCGGACGGCACACAGAATCTTTACCACGACGTCATGATCAAAGTCATCCACAACGTGCTGTACGTTACGTCGCCCGACGGGAAAGGCACGCTCGTGATCAATCGCGCGGCATGCTCGTACCAAGGGCAGCTCATGGTTTGCTTTGCGACGCATGCGACGCTGGTTCAGTCCGGCGCGGTGAGCCCGCTCGACTTTAAAACGGGCACGCTCTACGTCAACACGACCGACGACTGGCAGCAGCTCACGCTTTCGACGACAAAGGTTGCGCCGCACGGCATCATGCTTTCGTTCACGACCAAACGCGGAACGTACGTGAGCTTAAACGGCACGTTCGATAAGGTGGTGAAGTAATGAAGTACGCATGCATGATCGCCGCGATCCTCTTCGCACTGCAGCCCGCGGTCGCGTCGGCCGGCCCACGCGGCGGCGGCGGTGGCGGCGCTGCGCGGGGCGGCGGAGGTCGCCCGTCCGGCGGAATGTCGCGCCCCTCGGGCGGCGGCATGTCGCGTCCCTCCGGCGGCGGTTCGCGTCCGTCCGGCGGGGGTTCAGGTTTCAATCTCGGGCGCGACGCGCAGCGACCGCAAAGCCGCCCCGCGACGTCGAGCCGCGCCCCGGTCTCGTCGCAGCGCCCCAGCGGCGGCAACGGCGGCAATCGCGGTAACGGAAACGTCGGCCAGGGCAACCGGCCCAGCGGCAACAACGGTAACCGCGGCAACGGCAGCAACGGCAAAGGCACGGTCAACAACGGCAACCGCGGCAACGGCAACAACGGCAAAGGCACGGTCAACAACGGCAACCGCGGAAACGGTAACAACGGCAAAGGCACGGTCAACAACGGCAACCGCGGCAACGGCAACAATAATAACGGCAACCGCGGCAACGGTAACGTCAACAACGGTAACCGCGGCAACAACAATAACAACGGCAATCGCAATAACGGCAACTTCAACAACAACACGGTCAACCGGAACACCAACGTGAACATCAACAATCCGGTGTACGGCGGGGGCGGCGCGTGGGGCTGGAACCACGGCGCGGCCTGGGCGCCGGCGCCGTATTATTGGGGCGGCGGATTCTGGGGCGCGATGGCGGTCGGCGTTACGTCGGCGGCCGTCGGTGCGGCGGTATACGGGTCGGTCGTCGGCGCGAACAACGTGACGTACAACTCCTATCAAATCCAGCCGAACACGCCGGGCGCGACGTTCCTCTCCAACTATCAGCTGGTGCAGGTAGAGTGCGGGCCGCCGAATCTCGTGGTGGTCTACGGCCCGGAGAATAGCGTGATCTGCGCCAGTCCGAACAACCTGGTGGCGGCCGGAAGCTATCAACTCAACACGGAGACGCTTTCGCTCAGCGCCATGCAATGAACTCGAGCATCGCCGCCGCGCTTACGGTCGCGTCGGTCGTGCTTGCAGCCTGCTCGGGAAGTGACGCCGGCGGCGCTGCGATTTCGTCCACCTCGGTGGCGAGTCGCGGCGCCGCTTCGTCTTCGAGCATCTCCGAAGCGTACGGCTTTCTGCGCCTGATGATGGATAAGTACGCCAAGGGATCGACGACTCGGCTCGTCGAGAGTTTCGACGGCGGCCCGCTGGAGCGTTTTCACGCCGCGGTCACCTACGACGACGCGTTATTCGTGGACGCGATGCTCGCGCGCGGGAGCGCGCAGGACGTCGCGCGTTCCAAGGTCGTCGGCAACGCATTCTTATACGTGCAAGCGCACGATCCGGCCGGCGACGGGCGGCTGCGTGCCGCCTACGCTCCCAAGCCGTTGAAGAATCCCGTAGACGTCAAAGTCGAAGACGAGACGAGCGACGTCGGCAACATGGCGTGGGTCGGTCAAGCGCTCGTGCAGATTTATGCCAGAACCGGCGATGCGGCATATCTCAACGGTGCGCTCGCGATCGCCCGGTGGCTGCAGACCAACACCTACGACGCGCGCGGCGCCGGCGGATATACGGGCGGGTACAGCGCGCGCGGCAAAAAGATCGAATGGAAATCGACCGAGCATAACGTCGATCTCTATGCGTTCTTTACGATGCTTGCGACCGAATCGGGCCAAAGCGCCTGGGTGTCGAGCGCGGCGTGGGCGCGGCAATTCGTCGCTTCGATGTGGGATGCGGCCGACGGCCGGTTTTACGTCGGCACGCTCGACGACGGCGTTACACCGAACAAGCCGTTCAAGCCCGAGGACGTCAACTCATGGAGCTATCTCGCGTTCGCCAATCCGTCTTGGGCCGCCGCTCCGAGTTGGGACGTAACGCATCTCGCGGTGACGCAAGGCGGTTTCAGCGGGGTGAGTTTCTGCAGCGGCGACCGTTCCGGCGTCTGGTTCGAGGGCACGGCGCACCTCGCCGATGCGCTGGAGATGCGCGACGCGTCCGGAGATCGAGCGCAGGCGCGCCAGTACTTGAGCGACGTCGAATACGCGCAGGCCAACGGGCCGAACGGCGACGGCCTCGGCATCATCGCGGCGTCGAAGACGATCGGCGATTGCGACGGGGACCGATACTTTCCGTCACTCCACGTCGGCGCGACCGCCTGGTATATCATGGCGGCCGGAGCCGAGAACCCGTTTTTGCTGCTGCCGTAGGGCGATGCCACCCAGGTGGCACTCGGCGGCCCTATCGTGAACGCATGTTCCTGGAGCGCTACTGCGTGATCGACGTCGAGACGACGGGTTTCAGCCCGGTGCGGGATCGGATCGTGGAACTCGCGTGTGCCGTCGTCGAGGGCGATCGGGTCGTCGAGCGCTGGGCGACGCTGGTCGATCCGGAGATGCCGATTCCCCCGCAGGCCAGTGCGATCCACGGGATTACGGATCAGATGGTTGCCGAGGCGCCGTCGCTGAGCGCGGCGCTGGGGCACGCGCGGCGTCTCTGCGAGGGGCGCGTCGTTGCGGCGCACTGCGCGGGTTTCGACCTCTCGTTTCTGGGCGCGTCGATCGGGAGCGAAGCGCTTTGCACGATGCGCTTGGCGCGTGCGCTCTTCCCGGAGGCGCCGAATCACAAGAATCAAACCCTGCGCCGGTTCCTCGCCATCGACGTCATCGCGGGCGAACGCCTCGAAGCCCACCGCGCGCTCGGCGATGCGGTCGTTTCGGCGCACGTTCTGATAGCGTGCCGGCGCCGCTTTCGCTTTCGCCGGCCGAACGATTCTTGGAACCGATTCCTGCGCAACGCCGCCCTCGTCAGGGTGGATCATCGCGCCATTCAACTACGTCGCGCAAGCTAGCCGAAGCGCGGCGCAGCCACTGCGCGACCTCCGAATCAGGATCGTCCAGCGTTATCGCAAGCGTCGAGGCCGCACGCGTCAAGGCCATCAGAATCCAACGCTTTGCGACGTCTTCGGGAGTGCTCCGATCGCCGGCGTGGAGATTGGGATGTGCGAGGCGGTGCTGGTAGAACGCGTCGAGCCCAATCAGCAGCGTACACCACCCTTCGAGTCCGCGCATAGAGTCGTATTGCACGATGCGAACCTGCTCCGGTGTCGCTATTTCCATCCGGCGCACGATCTCGTCACAGCCGTTCCAGCTCTCGTAACCCAACGCTTCGAGCGCACCGCCGACTTGCGAGAAGCGGCGGCCGCTCTCGGTCGTTACCTCGCGCGGTGGAACGCAGACCAGCAGATCCTTGCGCGGCAGGCCGGCATCGTCGAGCGAACGCGCGAGCTCGCCCAACAGAACGTCGTACCGTCCCGTCTGAACGACGATGCGGCCGCCGGAGAGCTCCGGATGGGGCACGACTCGCCAGCCCGCGCAATCCATCTCGCGCGCGACGGCGGTGGCGAACGCGGCAACGTTGTACGACATGCGCAGGCTTCGCGATAAATCGACGTGCAGGCGCGCGCCGGAAGGGAGGCCCGCCGTCCAGTCGCACGGGGTCTGACGGCGGACGAGCTGGTCGATGCCGTCGGCGAGGACGATCCGGTTTGCCGGGTAGAGCACGCGCAGCACGTCGCGCTCCGCGTCGAGACAATCTTGCGCCTCGTCGATGCAGATGTAGTCGAATCCGAACCGGTCGGGTTCGAGCGCTTGGAGTATTTCGGCTTCAGCCCTGCGCTCGTCCGGCGGCATCGCGCGAAGAAACGAACGGAGCGCATCGTCGATGTGCGAATAGTCGATCTGCCCGTCGACGCGCGGGACGTCGGCACCGAGCTCGCTGCATGCGTCGGCAAGAAAGTCTACCAGCGTGGTCACGCGCACCTTGGAGTCGACCAGCGCATCGTCGTTGACGATCGAGCGGATGAGCCGCTCGATCTCGTGGCAGAGGGCGTGATGATACGTGAGAACGAGCAGACGCTCTTGCCTCACCCGCGCGACGTGTTCGGCCAGCAGCGCGAGCGTCGTCGATTTCCCGCTGCCGGCCCGGCCGGCGAGGCGAATCTGGCGGCTTCCAACGGCCTCGCGTACCGCATCGAGCTTGCCGTCCGCAATCGCCGCGTTCGTCAGGCGATCGACTGCGGCGCGATCCCGCGGCACGAGGCGCTGCCGGCGCGCGAGGACGTCTCCGATCGTCGCGAGGGCGGATCGATAGCGGGGCGTCGGCTCGGAGAACAGCACCGCGGAACGAGTAGCGGCGGCTTGCAGCAGCGACGACCACGTGGCTTCGCGCCCGGCGATGTAATCCGGCATAGGTTTGAGGTCTGCTTCGGGGACGTCCGTGAGCCAGGCCAATCCGTGGACGAAGATGCGCTCGTTGCCGTACCGGCGCGCGAAGTTATCGACGGCGATCACGGCGTCGCCGACTTGTTTGGCAACGGAGCGCCGCGATGCCGCTCGCCCGTAGATTGGGAAGATCTCGGTACCCGCGACCTCGAAGCGATCGCGGCTCTGCTGCTTGACTTCGATCGCGAGCAAGCCGCAGAGGATCGATCCTGGCGGCGCCGTAGTCGCGTCGCGCATCCGCTGCGCGAGTACGGGACGCGGCCGCGCTAGCGATACTTCCACGAGAAGGTCGACGTCGAAAAGCATCCGGGCGCCGACAAACACGCGTACCCGATCGGTTGATGAGTCGCCGAGATCGCGCCACTCGGACGCAATCGAATCGCGCAGCCGCTCGGCGACGCGCATCTCGTTTTCGGGCGCCAACGCGACGATTTCCAGCATCCGGGCTCTCTTTCGACTCCGCGGCCTTCAGTCGTTCCGCTCGGGATGACAGGGCGCGCTCAGAGCGGAACCTGGAGAGATGGCGCGGAGCGCAGCCGGTTCGTTCGTTCAACGCGTGCACGCGGCGGTCCGCGCGCGGCGCGCGGAGCGCAGCCTGGCTCGTGCGGAGTTCTTGGGCGGGGTCGCGGCGTCGCTCGGGCTTGCAGCCTGTGCGGGGCCGGCGTCGTTCGCAGTTCCGTCGCGCGCGCCCGCAGGTCGCCGGCTCGATTCGAGCAGCCGCATCGTCATCGTCGGCGCCGGGGCGGCCGGAACGACGTGCGCGTACCGCCTCTATCAGGCTGGCCTGGCGAGTGAGGTCTACGATGCGAATTCGCGCGCGGGCGGTCGCACGTGGACGCTGCGCGGTTTTTTTGCCGACGGCCAATACTCCGAGCACGGCGGCCAACTGATCGCGACGTCGCAGCACCGCGTGCGTCAGCTGGCGGCCGAGCTGGGCTTGCCGCTCGTCAACCTCAACGGGCTCTACCCCCGCGATGCGGTCGACACCTATTTCATCGACGGGGAGCGGTATACGCACGATCAAGCACTGCGCGATTACGACCAGTACGTTTACGCCCCGCTCAACGACGCGGCAAAAGCCGCGGGAGGGCGCACGACGTTCTACCGTCACAACGAGGCCGGCGTCAAACTCGACAACACGAGCGTGGAAGAATGGCTCGCGGCCAACGTCGCCGGGGGCACGTCGTCAAAGATCGCCAAGCTGCTGATGCTCGCGTGCCTGAGCGAGTACGGCGGCGAGCTGCACCGTCAGAGCGCGCTCAACCTGATCTATCTTTTCGCCGGGATGCGTCACAGCAAGCTCGATCTGTCCGGAACCGGCGAGAACGACAAATACACGATCGACGGCGGCAACGATCAGCTCGTCGCGCGGATGGTCGCGGCGATGCCGTCGGGAACCGTCACGCTGGGAACGAAGCTCACGGCGCTGGCGCGCAACTCCGACGGCAGTTATACGTGCACGTTCTCGGCGAGCGGTTCGAGCCGGCGCGTGACCGCCGAGGTCGTGGTGCTCGCGATTCCGTTTACGGTGCTGCGCGAGGTCGATCTCTCGCGAGCCGGGTTCTCGGCTCGAAAACGCCGCGCGATCGCTCGGCTCGATCTCGGCTCCAACGCGAAAGTCCACCTGCAGTTTACGTCGCCGTACTGGTTCCGCGAACGGTATAGCGGAGGCGCCTATGGCGATGCGGTGTATCAAGATGCGTGGGATATCAGCATCGGCCAGAAAGGGCGTGCGGGCATGCTGGTCTGCTTCCCCGGCGGCGCGCAGGGCACGAGATATACGGGAGACGTGCACGGCGCCGCGCCCGACGGCACCGCGCAGCGCTATCTTCACTCGCTCGAGTCCTCCTTGCCCGGTGCGCTCAAGGCTTTCAACGGGCGTGCCTATCAAGATTTTTGGGCCGGCGATCCGTTGACGCGCGGCGCGTACTCCTACTATCAAGTCGGCCAGTATACGACGCTCTGCGGCGAGGAGCGCATCCCGCAGCAGCGCGTGCACTTCTGCGGCGAGCAAACATCCATCATGTGGCAGGGGTATATTGACGGAGCGGTCGAGAGCGGCGAGCGCGCCGCCCGAGAGATCCTACACGACCGCAGCCTGTAACCGCGGGATCGGCTTAGCGCGCTGCTCGAACGCGCAGAGCAGGTTTGCGAGCGCCATCTGTTTGGGCGTGCGGCAGCGAATGTCGAGCAGTCGCGGACTGCAGAGCAGAATGCTGACGGCGCGCGCGCGAGAGATCGCGACGTTGAAGCGGTTCCGATCGAAGAGGAACTCGACGTTGCGCGGAACGTCTTCGCCGCTCGACGTAGCCATCGAATAAAGGACGACCGGCGCCTCTTGCCCCTGGAACTTGTCGACGGTCCCAACGCGAACGCCCGTCTGCGGCTCGACGTCGATGCTGGCCCTGGCGAGGCGCGCGAGGATCAGTCTCAGTTGGGCGTTGTACGGGGTGACGACGACGATATCGCGTGCGGCGATGCGGCGTGGAATGCCGTCGAGCTCTTTCGGCCGCGAATCGACGACCATCCCGTCGGCGAGCAATTGCGCGACGATCCGAACGACCTCGTCGGCCTCATCGGGCGAGGAAGAGCTGTTGCCGGCGTGATCGATGCCGGCAAAGTAAAGCCCGGCGAGCTCGTGCCCCGGCATGACGATGCGGTGCGTCGCGGTTTGCTCGGCCGCATGGAGTCGGTCGTCGTACATGGCGTCGGAAACGAACGCGCAGATTTCCGGCTGCATGCGATAGGAACGGTCGAGAAAGATTCCACGCTCGGGAGAGACCGTGCGGGCTTCGCCGAGCAGGTGCGCGAGCACGGAGTCGCCGGCGCCCTCGGGCTGGGTGCCGAGATTGACTTGCGGGAGCTGTGAGGGGTCGCCGAGCACGACGATGTTGCGGGCGCAGAGCGAACTCGCGAGCGCATCGGCGAGAGAGACCTGTCCGGCTTCATCAATGAAGAGATAGTCGAACGTCTGGGCGAGCTCTTCACGCGCGAAGAGCCAGCCGGTTCCCCCTGCGAGCTGGTGCTCGTCGCCGAGCATCTCTTCGTTCGTTTCGACCGAAGTGATGAACGGCTGCGGCAGGTCGGAGACGTATGCGGAACCGTCGCCGCCGCTCTTGTAGAGGCCGCGAAAAGCCAGGCCGCGCTCGGCCGAGCGCGCCTCGACCATGTGCAGCAGGTTGTGGATCGCCTTATGGCTCGTGCTCGTGACGGCGACTCGCTTGCCGTCTGCGAGCAACGCGCAGATGAGCTCCGAACCGATCGTGCTCTTGCCGCTTCCGGGAGGCCCCTGGATGAAAAGATAGCTGCTGTCGAGCGCGCGCGCGATCTCCGCAATCGCCGCTGCGGTGACCGGTTGCGGTTGAAGCGTGGTCCGCGGCGTACGAAGCCGCGGCGCGCGGGCCGTGAGCACATCGTGCGTCGCCGGAAAGTCTTCGGCGAGCTTGGCGCGCGCGAACGAATCGGCGATGCGCTCGACGGCGGCGCGCTGAACGTCGTTGGAGAAGGGCCGGCCCGGAATGAGTTCCGTGATGGCGCGGACGATCTCTAAGGGTGCGGTCGTCTTGATCTCGATCCGACGCGCATCGGGATCGAGGTTATGAATCGCGAGGCTTTTCTGCGTGCGTGGATCGACGGCGGTCTGGCCGGGGCCGAGCTTGTGCTGCTGTTCGGGAAAGGCGAAGGTGTACACCATGCTGCGGCCGGACGTAAACGGCGCGACTTCCTCGCCCAGCGCGAGCCCACCGATCGCGTCGCGGTCGAACTCGAGCAGGTTATCGACGTTTTCGCACCGGTCGAAGTATGCCCACCAGGCGGGTTTGGCTTCGCGGCGATGATACCCCATGAGGTGTCCGAGAAGCCGCGCGACGCTCCCGTCGGGAGCTGCAAGCAGCTTCCGCTCCAGATTGCTGCGCCGCGCCTCCTCGCGCTCTTCGCGGCGCTCCTTCTCGCAGGTTTTGCAGCCGTCGGTGAAATCCGGATGGCACGGTGCTTCGGGCAACTTTGCATCGCGTAGCGGGAAGTCGGTGCCGAACTCGGCGATCGCCTCGGCGCGGCGCTCGAGCAGCCAATCGCGCAGGAGCCACGTCGAGCGGCAGTCGTCGCGGTTGTAGAACTCGATGTCGTCGAGGATAGCCTGCTTCCTGTCGAGCATCCAAGACTCGAACATCACGATGGAGGCATCGCCTTTTTTGACCTCGGTCTCTCGGACGAGATCGTAGAAGCGCTCCAGATTCTTGAGGCCGTAGCGTTCTTCCGAGATCATGAGGGCCTGCCGAACGACCGCGAAGAGATCGATCATCACTTGCCCGCGTAATAAATCGTCGACCTCGTTTTCGCGGGTGCAGTGTTCTTGTGCGAGCCGGCGCAGCGCTTCTTTCTCGTAGTTCGCGTAGTGATAGACGTGCAGCGCGGGGTAGCTCCGGCGCCGTGCGATGATAAAATCTACGAACTCTTCGAAGGCGCGTTTTTCGGCCTTGCGGTCGAGCGCCCAGAAGGCACGATACTCGGGTTCTTCGTCGGGCATCCAGCAGCCGAAAAGATACTCGAGGCGGCGCCCGGGTTCGTAGAGCGGGTCGCCTTCCATATCGAAGAAAACATCGCCCGTGGCGGGATGCGGCAGCAGCGTAAATCCGAGCGGCGGCGCGTGGCGCAGCAACTCGTAGATCGGCGCGCCCCGCTCGGCGCCGCGCACTTGAAGCGACGCTTGACGGCGGAGCTTTGCGAACATCTCGTGGCTCATGCCCAGGGGGCGCGCGTCGTCGGTTGCCGCGGCGAGCTCGGCAAGGCGCCTGATGTTGGCCGCCTCGAGCTTAGCGATGTGATCGCGGCGCATGCCCGCAACGAAGCTCAAGTGATCGTCGTCGCGGCGTTGACGCTCGCATGCGGAGTTCCAGGGGCAAACCGCGCAATGCTTGCACTTGAAGGGGTACTCGCGCGGCTGGTCGGCGTGCCGTTGTGCGGCGTCGCCGGCGAACTCGAGAAACCGGCGTTTGAGCCGGCGATAGTACGCCATATAATCGTGCAGCCTGAACGCTTCCTCGCGCTGGTCGCCGAAAACGACGTGACCGAACGTCGGCGCCACGCCTTGCAAGCGCTCCAAGTGCTCGCTGTAGTTGCAGAGTTGAATCAGATAGTACGGTCGAGGCGAGAGACCGAGCTTGGTGTCGATCACCTCATAGCCGTAGGTGCCGAGATTCGACGGCGCGTCGACGCGGCGCAAGAAATCGGCGTGTCCGATGAACTCCCCGTCAAAGAACGTTGCCTGATAGATAATGCGCTTGCCGTCGCGCATTGCGTCGAGCGTACGTGCCTCGGCCCGTCGATACGCTTCGATTCCGGTCTCGGCGCGCCCGAACTCGACGACCTCGTCCGGATAGCGCAACCTCATCTGCTCGAGGTAGGCTCGCTCGTGCTCGTCGCCTTTGCGCTGGAGCAGCGCAGCCTGCGGATCGTCGGCGTCGGGACGAACGAGCTTGCCGCGCACGACCAGGGCGTCGAGATCGGTCAGGCGCTTACACTCTAGATAATGGTTGAGATCGCTCGCCGAATAAACGAGCCGTTCCTCAAGCCGCTGCATCGGTCACCATGCGACGATTCTGGCGCGGGTGAATGCCATACGCCTGGCAGGGTGCGGCGCGGGTCGGCCCGCTACCTGGGAACTCTACCTGCTGGAGTCTGGGGTTCCGAGGAAGCCGTGCGTGATCCCGACGGCGTCGACGTAATAGCCGACGATCTGAAGGTGGATGTTCACGCTGGTGACCACGGTCGAGGTCGCACCGGGCACGTCGATCGGGATCCAGATCGTGCCCCGCTTCCAGAGCGGCGAGATGAGGAGAAAGCCGTGAGTGCCGAGCGCATCGGTATAGGAGCCGACGATATAGTCGTGCGCCGTTACGCCGAGAAACTCGGTGCCCGTGGATCCCGGAAACGAAAAGGTGGCGAAGACGCCTGACTTTCGGATGAAGCCGACGACGTCGCCGGATGCCTGCGAGAGGTACCCGACGACGTCATCGTTCCCGTTGATGCCCGTTGCCACGACGCTCGTGGAATCAGGCGGGTTAATCCCCGAGTAGTTGTCGCTAGCTATTTTGAGTTGGAATGCAGCGCTAATTGAAGGCGTCTGGTAGTAGCCCACGGCGATGTCGTGGTCGTTGAGGCTGAAGATCCTCGTGGACGCGCCATGCCGTGCGTGCGGATCTTGATAACTCGACCAGAAACCCTTGCTGAAGGAGAATCCGAGCGTATTGCCCTTACGCCCGATGTAGTACCCCGCCACCACTTTCTGATTGTTGAGACCCATCGGATATGTGTCCCGGGCCTCAGGGTAGATGATGGGGCGGTAGTTTTGCGGCTGATACGGTGGGTAAACGATATAGCCCTCGCTTGGATCGCTTGCCGCACCGCTGCCGTAGTATCCGGTGATGTGCCCTAGGTTGTTGATTCCCGTGAGGGCGTTGTAGTCGGAGTAGACGACAGGGTCGTCCATAGTTGCGTATGTGAAGGTGACGGCGTTATGCGAGACGCGTCCGTGAGATGCAGGGAGGGAGGATGGTAGAGCCGACGACCCGGCGGGGAACGCCGGGTTGCCGCACGCTGCGAGTGCGGCGATCGTCAGTATCAAGAGCGCGCGACGCATAAAAACCGTCACCCGGGGATTATGCCACGAATTTGCGCGTTAACGCGTCAACGCAGCGCCGACGGCGGATTAGAAATACGAACTTGCAAATCGTCAAGCCTTTGTGATACAAAGTAATTAACTTTGCATCACAAAGCGAAAGAAGGCGACGTGGAGCTCCAACAGGCGCTCTCAGATCTCGCGGAAGTCCGGGATCGGCTTTCGCGGGTCCAGCAGTTCGAGGGGTACTCGTCGGCTGCAGCGACCGCAAGCGGGGCGGGCGCGCTCGTCGCCGGCTTCGTTCAACGGCAGATCGCTCCGCTGCCCGCGCTCCCGGAGGCGCTCGGGCATTACGTGATCATTTGGATGGTTTGTCTCGCGGTGGCGCTCGCGCTCAACTACGGCGCGCTCGCCCTTTGGGTCCTCGAGCATCGTGGCCCGGGCGCGGCAAGCGGCGTCCGTTCGGCAGCGCGATCGATTGCGCCCAGCGTCGTACTCGGCGGGCTGCTGACGGTCGCTTTGATCGATGCGCATGCGTATGCGCTGCTGCCGGGGACGTGGTTTGCGCTCTACTCGCTCGGTCTCTTTGCCTCGCGCGATTCGATTCCGCCGTCCACGCTCGTGGTAACGTTCGGCTTCGTTGCGCTGGCAGCGCTCTTTCTCATCTCGCCGTTGCAAGCGGTCGCGCTCGCGTGGTGGGTGATGCCGCTTGGCTTCGGCATCGGTCAGATTGCCGTGGGGATATTGATTTGGCATTCGCATATCCGGGCTTAGAGCGCATTTTTCACGAGCGCGGCCGCTTGGCGATCTGCACGTGTCTCATCGCGCATCCGGACGGTTTGAGCTTCACCGAGCTTGCGTCCGCGTGCGACCTCTCCGACGGCAATCTCAACCGGCACGTTCAGGCGCTCGCCGATCTCGGCATCGTTACGATCGAAAAGCAGCGCGGCGCGGGCCGTCCGCAGACCGTCTACCGCATCACCAAGCGTGGCCGACAGCGTTTTCTCGCCTACGTCGACGAACTCGAGGCCGTCGTACGCGACGTGCACGACCAGTCGCGCGTGGCGACGGCGCGGCCGCTAGCGACTACGTGACGCCGCGGCACGTGGCCGTCATCATGGACGGCAATCGGCGTTGGGCCACCGCGCACGGCCTGCCGCTCGTCTACGGATATCGCCGGGGCGTCGCCGCATTGCGGCGCGTGCTCAATGCCGCGGGTGCCGCCGGCGTGGGCGTCGTCACCGCATATGCGTTTTCGGAAGAGAACTGGGACCGGCCGGCTCGGGAAGTCGGTCTCTTGATGCGGATCTGCGCGAGCGCGGCAAGCGGCGAGCTGCGGCGCCTCGCTCGCCAGGGGCTACGCGTTCGTTTGTGCGGGCGCACCGAGCGGCTCCCCGAGCGTACGAAGGCCGCACTCGAGCGACTCGTGGAGGAGACGTCGGAGAATCAAGGCACGGTGCTGAACCTCGCCATCGATTACGGCAGCCGGCGCGAGATCGGCGACGCGGTGCGCGCGCTGGTAGAGGAAGTGCGCAGCGGCGTGCGCGACGCATCCTCGATTGACGAACGCGCCCTCGCCAGCCGTCTCTACACCGCGGGATTGCCCGACCCCGATCTCATCATTCGAACCGGCGGCGAGCTGAGGCTATCGAACTTCCTATTGTTTCAATCGGCGTACGCCGAGTTTTGGGCGACGCCGACCTATTGGCCCGATTTCAACGAGCGGCACTTTCAAACCGCGCTCGACGATTTCCAAACGCGGCACCGTCGCTACGGCTCCTAAGGCGCGCTAGAGCCCAACCTGCGAGAGCATCGCGACGAAGCGCTGTACTTTCGGGCTGTCCCACCAGTTTCCGACGATCGCTTCGAGCTCGGGAATCGCGCGGAGGGTACCCACGTGGCGCTCGACGGTGCCGCGATCCGGAGCATCGCTCTGCAAATGCGCGTGCAGCTCGTCAATCGCGGCATGCGCCGCGTGACCGGCGGGCAGCGCCGCATGAAGCCGCTCGCGCGGTAAGTCGGACTGGAGGAGGGGGAGCAGCGTTTCCGCCTGCGTGATCAACTCTTCGCCGGCTACTAGGCCCGTATCGTCGGCTGCGTCGACTTCCTTGCGTAGATTCTCTCGTTGGTCGGTCATACTACGCTCGTTTCGGCGATGGCGCCGAAAACCCGGGGTCGCGTGCCTTTTTGAGTTCGCACTGATTGCCGCCAAGCGACCGGCGCCGTAGGATAGGCGCAATGCGTACATTCTTGTTCGCCGCAGCCCTGGCCGCGCTCGGCACGCTCGGCACCGACGGCGGCGCGCGGTTTTTGCACTCCGAGCCCTGCACGATAGGGAAGGCGAAGCTGGCGGCGGTTTGCGGGACGTATACGGTCTACGAGAACCGTGCCGCCGCATCGGGCCGCACGATCGCGCTGAAGTTCGTCGTGATCAAAGCGGCGCGCGCGGCGGTGGGAGCAATCGCATGGAATCCCGGCGGCCCCGGCGCCTCGGCGACGGTAGACGCGCCATATATCGCCGATGGGGAAACGGCCACCGAGCTGCGGATGCTTCACGATCGGTACGACATTCTGCTGCTCGACAATCGCGGGACCGGAGGATCCGCGCCGCAAGGATGCGATCTCGCGCCCGCGAGCATGCCGCAGGTCTACTTCCGGCAAATCTGGCCCGACTCGCTGCTGCGGCAATGCCGCACGAGGCTGGCGCGCAACGCAGACCTGAGCCTCTATACGACGGCGCTGGCCGCCGACGATCTCGACGACCTGCGGGCAGCGCTCGGCTATGACAAGCTCGTGCTCGACGGCGGTTCGTACGGCACACAGTTTTACCTGATTTACGCGCGCCGGCATCCGGCGAACGTGGCGAGCATGGTGCTCGACGGCGTGGCGCCGCCCCATTTACTCATCGTTCCGCTCGAGGATGCGCGCGGCGCGCAAACGTCGGTCGAGCGGCTCATCGCCGCCTGTCGCGACGATGCGGCATGTCACCAACACTTTCCATCGCTCGCCGAGCACTTCGCGGCGGTCGTCGCGCGGTTCGACGCGGGCCCGGTGATGGTTCCGCTTCGGCGCGGCTCGCAGACGATCGAGGTCGCTCTTTCCAAAGAAGTCTTTGCCGATCGGCTCCGGCAACTGCTCTACAGTCCGCAAGGTGCGGCGTACGCACCGTTGATCATCGAAGCGGCGTACCGCGGCGACCGAGCGCCGCTCGCGACCATGGTGGATACCGTCACCAACGGCCTAGCCGAGATCCTTGCCCTCGGGCTCAACTTATCGGTGACGTGCGCCGAGGATATTCCATTCATCACCGCCGCCGACGTGGCGCGGACCAGCGCCGGTTCCTTTGAGGGCGACCTCCGCATTCGAGCGCAGCAGCGCGCCTGCGCGATCTGGAACGTCGATCCGGTTCCCGCCTCCTACGACGAACCCGTGCGCAGCGAAGCGCCGATCTTGATGATCTCCGGCAGCGACGATCCGGCAACGCCTCCGCAATACGCGCGAGACGCGCTCCCCTATCTTCCAAACGCACGCATTTTGCTCATTCGTAACGGTTCGCATGGAACGCAAACGCCGTGCAGCCTCGGTCTCGTCGTCGCCTTCGTCCGAGCCGGGAGCGCGAGCGGTCTCGATCTCACTCGCTGCGCGGGCTCCTTTCACCGGCCGCCGTTTGCGACGTCGATGGCGGACTTCGGCGATTAGGCGCTAGCGCGCTGCGCGCCGAGGCCGATCTCCGCCGTGCTATCGAGCGCGGTCGAGAGATCGCCGATCAGGTCGCCGAGATCCTCGATTCCGACCGACAGCCGCAGCAGATCGTCGGTGATGCCGAGCGCGGCGCGCTCGGCGGGCTCCAGCAACGCGTGCGTCATCTTCGCGGGGCTGCAGAGAAGCGATTCCACGCCGCCGAGCGAGACGGCGAGCGCGAAGATCGACGTCGAGACGGCAATCGCGTGAGCGCGCTCGACTCCGCCCCGTGGGCGAAAGGAGACGATGCCGCCGAATCCGCTCATCTGACGCTTGGCGAGCTCGTGCTGCGGATGGCCGGGTAGACCCGGGTAGTAGACATCGGCAACATCGTCGCGCGCGAACAAATGCTCGGCGATCGCCGCGGCGTTCCGGCATTGGGCCTGCACGCGAAGCGCGAGCGTTTTTGCCCCGCGCAGCGTGAGATAGGCGTCCCAGGGACCCGGCACCGCGCCGACGCAGTTTTGATGAAACGCGACGGCCTCGGCGAGCGCGGGATCGTTGGTGATCGCGACGCCGCCCAGCACGTCGCTATGCCCACCGATATATTTTGTCGTCGAGTGGACCACGACGTCCGCACCGAGCCGGAGCGGCTTTTGAAGAAACGGGGAGGCGAACGTGTTGTCCACCGCGATCACGACGCCGGCTGGTTTAGTGCGCGTTATTGCGGCGATGTCTGTGACGATCAGCGTGGGATTGCTCGGCGTTTCGAGCCAGACGAGCTTGGTGTTCGGCCGCGCGGCGCCCCAGACGAGCCGAGCGTCGGTCGTATCGACGAACGTCACTTCGATGCCGTATCGCGACAGCACCCGGGTGAAAAGCCGGTGCGTGCCGCCGTAAATATCGCGCGTAGCGACGATGTGGTCGCCCGCCGAAAGCAACGATGTGACGCCGGCAACGGCCGCCATGCCCGAGCCGAACGCGATTCCGTACGCTCCCTCTTCGAGCGCTGCGAGCTGCTGCTCCATCGCGCGTCGGGTTGGATTGATCGTTCGCGAATAGTCGAAGCCTTTGGTGACGCCGACCTGCGGAAGCGTAAACGTAACGCTCTGACAAACCGGAACGATGGTCGCGCCCGTAGCCGGACAGGGTTCTTGGCCGCTCCAGATCGCACGGGTTGCAAATCCGAGCTCGCTCATGACGGTACTCGCTCAGCGAGAAACGGCTCGAGCAGCGTACGCAGTCGCTCGGGCTCGGCGAGAAACGCGTCGTGGCCGTGATTGGAATGTAGTTGCAGATATTGCGCGCGCGCGCCGCGCAGTGCAAAGCGGCGCGCGGCGACGCGCACGTCGCGGGCGAGAAAGAGCCAATCGGAGGTGATCCCGACGAAAATCAGCTCGGGTCTCCGGTCGAGCGGCACGTCGCGCACGTCGAACGAATCCATCGCGTGCGTGAGCGCGACGTAGCTCTGCGGATCCATGCGGGCTACGAAGCGATCCGCCTGGTGCTCGAGGTAGCCTTCAACGTCGAATCGATCGAGTCCGAAGCGATCGCCGGCGCGGTCGTGCCGAAGCCGCAACAGCTCGTCGCTCTTATAACTGAGCGTCGCGATTTTACGCGCGAGCCGAAGGCCCTGGTGCGGATCGAGTGCGATCGCTTCGCGCTGAAGCGCGTTGAGCGCGATTCCTTTCGCGCTGTGATGGTCGTGCGCGCCGACGACGGCGGCGGCGCGAACGCGCTCCGGCGCGGCGAGCGCCCATTGCAGCGCGCGCATGCCGCCGAGCGATCCGCCGATCACGATATCGATGCGGTCGATGCCGAGCGTCGCGAGCGCCGCGGCTTCGGCGCGAACGATGTCGCGCACGGTGACGCGTGGAAACCGCTCGCCGTACGGCGCGCCGTCGGGTGCCGGCGTCGACGTCCCCGTCGACCCGTAGCAACCGCCCAACGCGTTGATTCCGACCACGCACCACTGGCGCGGGTCGAAGAGCGCGCCGCTGCCCACGATCCCGGGCCACCATTCCGCAGCGCGGCTCGATCCGGTCAGCGCGTGCTCGACGAGAATCACGTTCGATCCGCCGGGCGAGGGCTCGCCGTAGATCGTCACGCGCTGCTCGACGCCTTCCAAGCGCGCGCCCCCGTCGAGCTCGAGCGTTCCGATATTGACGGTTTCTTCGCGCATCATGCGCTCACCGCACCGGCGATCGCGGCGCCGGCGATCGCGTCGTCCCATACCGCGTACTCCGGAAGTTCGGCGCACCGCGGAAGCCGCGCGAAGAGCGGTTCGACTTCGATGGCCGGTTCGAGCGCCGCTCGGGGCGCGCGCAGCGACGCGTCGCGCCGCTGTGCGATCGCTTGCAGCAACGTAACGACGTCGCCGAGCACGGCCGATGCCGTCGCATCGCCCCCCGCACCTTGGCCCCGTAGCGAGAGTCTGCCGGCATCGCGCGCGTTGACCTGCACGACGCTCTGTGGGCCGCTCGTGCGCGCGAACTCGTGGTTTCCGGGACCGCGACCGCGGCGGCCTCGGCGAAGATGCCGCGGCTCGACCGCGCGGCCGCGACGACGGGCCGTATTCGCATACCCGCCATCCGTGCCCGCGCGACGTCGCGCTGCGTAACGTGCCGGATTCCGGAATGACGAATCCGCGGCGAGATCACCGCCAAGCCGAACGACGATTGCGCGAGCAGCGCGAGCTTATGGGCGCTGTCGGCGCCGTCGATATCGTTTGAAGGGTCGGCTTCCGCGTAGCCCAGCGATTGCGCGCGAGCCAGCGCTTCGTCGAAATCGACGCCCTCCTCCATCGCCGAGAGAATGGAGACGCAGGTGCCGTTCACCACGCCCGCCACCGAAAGAATCTGGTCGCCCGCGAGCGCCTCGTTGAGCGTCCGTAAAATCGGGACCGCGCCCGCAACGGCGCCTTCGCATCGGAGCGCGGCGCCGCCGGCTGCCGCGAGGGCTTGGAGCCGCGGCCCGTGCGTTGCCAGCAGTTCCTTGTTGGCGGTCACGACGTGGCGCCCCCGATAAAGCGCGCGCTCGACGAGCTCGGCGGCTTTGGCGACGCCGCCGATCACCTCGATCACGAGATCCACGCCCGGGTCGTCGACAAGCGACGCCGCATCGAGGGTCAGTAGGCGGCGTTCGACTGCGGCGGCACGCGGCTTATGCCGATCGAGGATCGCGATGCCGCAGACGCGGTAGCGGACGCCGCTGCGCCGCTCGAGCACGGGCTGCTCGCGCAGCAAGCGCTCCGCGACGCTCGACCCGACCGTGCCGCAGCCTAAAACGGCGATTCCAACAGTCATTTCCATAGTTTTCCAGCCTCCTTTTGCGATGGGAAAGCGCGGAAAAGATTACGCCCCCCGCCGGCGGCGAGGGGCGCATGAAGCATTGTCGTTTCTGGAGTTTACCGAGCGTGCTTCATGACGACCCCTCTGCGCTGCATGCGCATGCAGCTCATGCGGGCATCATCGTCGAGCACGTGGACATTGCGCGAACGATATCACGCCGGTTGCGGCCCCGTCAAGTGCGGCATCGCACCTCGCTCGTCACGGGTCCTGGGATCCTTGCCAGGAACGATAGCCGGCATTGCGTGCGACGATCGCTCGAAGCACGCCGGGATCGGTCGCATCGGGACGCGAGAAATCCAGCGCCGCGCTGACCTTTGCTCCGTATGCGGTCTTTCGATTGCGCGCAGTGATGTCGATCTGCGGATGGATGGCGTCGTATGGCCGGAGATCGGCCCGCGCCGTGAATGCCGTATAGAGCGGCACTGCCATGGCGTCGTAGGTCGAGAGTGCGGGAATGCCGAGCATCAACTCGATCGTTCGCAAGATGCTCTGCGTGGTGTAATGTTCGTCGTGCACGCCGCCGGACGAGTAAGGGGAGGCGAGGTACATCGTCGTGCGTTGGGCGCTGACGTGGTCCGCGCCGTCCTGCGAATCGTCTTCGATAATGAAGATCGCCGACGATTTCCATACCGCCGAATGCGAAATTGCATCGACGATAAGTCCAACGCCGTAGTCGTTCTGCGCGATGTATGCCGCCGGTGTAAACTTGCCGGGCTTGCTGCCGTACGTATGGTCGTTCGGCAGCCAGAGGTACTCGAATTGCGGAAGGTCGCCGCGCGCGAGGAACGAGTCGAACTCGCGCTTCCACTCCCGGTAGCGGTCGATGTCACTGTAGTCCAAGTCCCAGCCGACGTACTTGGGATCGTAGCGATGCGCGAGCGTCGGAGCCGTCACTTCCGGCGAGCTGTCGAACCTTCCGCCGGCGTTGATCATTTCGCCGTAATCGCGGAACGAAACGTGCGCCCGCGCGGCCGCGTCCCAAATGTAGCCGTTGTGAGGCATCGCCGCACCGAAACCCTCGCCGGTATCGTCACCGTCGGCGCGACCCCCGTAGGTCGACGGCCACACGCGCTCGACGTAATCGTTGGCGAAGGCCGCGTCCGACCAGTCGTGTCCGGGATCGCTCACTTCGCCGCTCGTATACGCATTATCGAAGAGGCCGAAGCGCTCCGAGATGGCGTGCTCGTTCGGCGTCACGGCGCGCCCGAAGAACGCGAGCTTTGCGTCGCCGTTTCCTTGGGCGACGTCTCCCAAAATCTGATCGTAGGTGCGGTTCTCTTTCAAAATGTAGAAGACGTGTTGAATCGGCCCGTTAGGGCGCACTACCGTATCGGGCGGCGCGGAGCCGTTCCAGCCGGCCGCGCCCTGCGGCGTGCCGGGGCCGAGGGCGGCGGCCGGATACGTCCTGATCGATCCGAACTCGATTGCGGCGACGTAATCCACGTTGCTGCGGCTGAACACGTTGAAGCGAGGGTTCGCGGGCACGGCCTCCCCCTTGCCGTCGATCGCGTACAGCCGCCCACCGAGCGGGATGACGTCGGTGGGATAGCGGCCGGCATCGATGCGGCCGACAACGCTCGTGCCGCGGATTGCGGCGATGGCGTTGGCCGCGCCGAGACTCACGTAGAGCGTTCCGCCGGCAAACGCGAGCGCGTTGGGCGAGACGCCGTAGAGCCGCGCGTCGCCGGCGGTATCGCCGACGAAGACGCCGGCGACGCGCGCGTCGTCGGAGATCCGGTACACGCCGATTGAATCGTCGTCGGTTTCCGCCACGTATAAGCGATCGCCGACGGTTAATAGGTCGCTCGGGTGCAACCCCGTCGGGATCGTGCGCACCGCGAGGGTGCGCACGCCAATGGCCTTGACGCTTCGTCCGGATCGGTCCGCGGCGAAGAGCGTCTGCCCGTCGGGGCTGAAGGCCAGCCCTCCGGGGTGCGTGCCAACGTGAATGGGTCGCGCCGAAGCGATGCTCCCTAACGTGCCGATCCGCACGTTTCCGTCGTCGTCGGTCGCGACGGCGATGCGGTCGCCGTAACGTGCGACGGCGATCGGATAGGTTTGCGGCGGAAGCGGAATTCGCCGTACGGATTGCGTTGCCGTATTGACGTCGAGTAACGCCTGCGCGTTTGCGCCGGCGACGAGCACGTGGCGCGTACCGAACCAGACCGGGCGCCCGAATGCCCCGCGCAGCGGAATCGCCACAATGCGTCTGAGGCTAGGCGCGTCGTAGAGTACGAGGGCCGCCGGATTGAAGCCCGACTCGACCACCGCGATCTCGCGACCGTCCGGCGATGCGGCGGCCCCTTGCGGCATCGTGCCCGTTTGCGCGAAAATCTCCGGCGCGGGCTGCAGAATCCATCCGCTGGGAAGCAGGATCGTCAGTAACAAGCTCCACAGGCCGACCATCGCGCAGTGACCTCCTTCGACTAGACATCAGATGACCTGCTGTTTAGAGCGCGCTTACCCCAAACGTTTGCCGAAATCCTTGCGAGACTTTCTGAGATGCGATACGACCAATCGGCGCGCAGCCGTCACGTCACCGCGCGCGATGGCTTCGCAGAGTTGCGCGTGGAGCCGATCGTTTTCAGCCGCCATGTATTCGGGGGTCATCAGGCCGCGCAGCATCGGCTGTACGACCTGCAGGAACGATTCGTAGACACCCGCGAGCGCCGCATTTTTCGACGCGCGCGCGACCGCGAGGTGGAACGCGAGATCGCTTTGGGTGTATCCGTCGACGTCGCCCAACGCGATGGCGCGCGTTCGATTTCGCAACGCCTTGCGCATGGCCGCGACGTCCTGCGCGTTACGGCGCCGCGCGGCGAGCTCCGCCAGCGGCCGCTCGATGAGCGCGCGCGCCTCGTAGATCTCTTCGAGTTCGGCGCGTTCGAGCCGCTCTTCAAACGACTGCCGAAGCGCGCGCGACGCGACGAACGTTCCTTCGCCGTGCCGAATGTCCACCAGTCCGCGGTTGGCTAGAACGCGCATCGCCTCGCGGATGGTCGATCGCCCAACGCCAAAAAGGTCGCACAGCTCGGCTTCGGGCGGCAGACGGTCGCCGACGCTATAGGTGCCTCCGGCGACTAGCGCGCGCACGCGTTCGATCACCTGGTCGGTTAGGCCGCTGCGCCGAACGGCGAGGGACGTCATCGCCATTGCTTCGGCGCTCGCCACCCCTATTCTGCCGGATAACGAGCGTCCCGGCTCCGCGCCGGAAAGGACGAGCGTCCCGCGATAGAAATGAGCGCCCGACATGAAGCGCCTTATCGTGTTCGATTTGGACGGTACGCTCGCAGAAAGCAAAGCGGCCATTGACGACGAGATGGCGGCCCTGCTCGGCCGCCTGCTCGGCGTCGTCAAGGTTGCCGTCATTTCGGGCGGCGACTGGCCGCAGTTCGAAACGCAAGTGCTCGAACGTCTGCCGGCCTCGAGCCCTTTAGGAAATCTGTCGCTGCTGCCGACGTCGGGAACGAAGTTCTTTTCATACGAAGCCGGCGAGTGGCAAGAGCGGTATTCCGAAGATCTCACTTCCGAGGAGAAGCAAAAGATCGAGGGCGCCATCGACGCCGCCGTTGCTCGGACCGGGTTCCAACCGGCACAGACGTGGGGCGAGCGCATCGAGGACCGGGGAACTCAGATTACGTACTCCGCCCTCGGCCAGCAAGCTCCGCTCGAGGAAAAGGTAAAGTGGGACCCCGACTTTGCCAAACGCAAGCAGATAAAAGCCTTGCTCGACACGACGTTGCCGGATTTCTCCGTGCGTCTCGGCGGCTCGACGTCGATCGACGTGACGCGCCCGGGCATCGACAAGGCGTATGGAATCCGTAAACTACGCGACGTGCTCGCCATTCCGATCGCCGATATGCTTTTTATAGGCGATGCGATCTTCCCAGGCGGAAACGATTACCCGGCACTGCAGGCCGGCGTTCAATCCATTCGAGTGCGCGATCCCGAGGAGACGAAGCGCGTCGTCGAGGCCATCATTGCCTGCATGGAATAGGGCCGCAGAACGCCGGAGGGTCTAACTCGCAGCGGTCAGTGCCTTCAACTCGCTCAGCGACTCTTTGAACACCTTTGCGATATCGCGCCGCTGCCTCTCGTGGAGCCAGCGGTCGAAGGCGATCCTAAAGACCGCGACCCCCATTTCCGCGGCCAACGCCGCCGCGAGATCGCCGATGCCGCGTCGCCGTAAGCCCCCTGCGAGCGCCGACGCGAGCGATGCAAGCTTAATGCGTTCGCGCTCTTGCAGTTCGGGATTTGCTGCAATGACGGCTTGGCGCTTTCGCGCATACGAACGGCGTTCGTTCAGTGGGGCGATTGCATCCGCAACGGCTTCACCGATTGCGTCGATTGCGGAGAGGGCGCCCGGTGCGCGCTCGAGCGCGCCCAGCATGCGTTCTTCAAGCATACCGCCGCCGGAGAACAGAACTTCGCGCTTGTCGGCAAAGTAGCGAAAGAACGTTCGCTCGGTGAGCCCGGCACGCTCGGCAATCTCCGCGACGGTCGTCTGCTGAAAGCCCCGCTCGCTGTACAGTTCGAGCGCCGCCTGCTCGAGACGGCTGCGAGCGTTGGGCTGCCACCGTGCCATGCGCCCATTATACACACGATGACAGCAGTTGACATCAGTGTTATACTCGCGTATGTCAGACACTGACATCAGGAGGATCTCCACATGCGTATCTTCGTCACCGGCGCGACGGGCTTCGTCGGCTCCGCGATTGTCCCCGAACTCATCGGCGCCGGCCATCGGGTGCTTGGTCTCGCGCGTTCCGACGCCGCCGCCGCATCCTTGATCGCCGCCGGCGCCGAAGCGCACCGCGGCGCACTCGAGGATCTCGAGAGCTTACGGGACGGTGCATCCGTATCGGATGCCGTCATCCACACCGCCTTCATCCACGATTTCGCAAACATTCCGGCGGCTGCGGCAACGGACACGCGCGCGATCGAAACGCTGGGCGCGGCGATCGCGGGAACCGAGAAGCTGCTGATCGTTACATCCGGCACGGCGTTGGCGCCGGGGCGCGTTGCGACCGAAGAAGATGCGCCCGATCCGGCGGTGACGTCATCGTGGCCCCGCCGATCCGAAGAGACGGCGCTCGAAATGGCGTCGCGCGGCGTTCGGGCATCGGTGGTGCGGTTGGCGCCATCGGTACACGGCGTGGGCGATCACGGATTCGTTCCGCTCCTCATCGGCCTCGCGCGTGAAAAGGGCGTTTCGGCGTACGTCGGCGACGGACTCAATCGCTGGGCCGCCGTGCACCGCCTCGATGCGGCGCAACTCTATCGGCTCGCGATTGAAGGGAACCTCGCCGGCCGGCGATTCCATGGAGTCGGCGATGAGGGAGTGCCGTTTCGCGAGATCGCGGAGACGATCGGGCGGCACCTCCAGGTGCCGGTCGTAGCGACGTCCCCCGACGCAGCCGCCGATCATTTTGGTTGGTTCGCCCGCTTTGCGGGCGGAGATCTACCCGCGTCGAGTGCGCGGACGCAAGCCGTATTGAAATGGAAGCCGGCGCAGCCCGGCCTTCTCGCCGATCTCAACATGGGTCACTACTTTCAAATCCCGGCCGCGGTCTAGGCGTCCGCAGAAACGCAGGTCGCATATGAGGTCGAAGGATCTTGCGGGCGGCACGTTCACGATAGCCGAGGGGCTGACCGTCACGCGGATGGGGTACGGTGCAATGCAGCTGGCCGGTCCGCACGTTTTCGGTCCTCCGCGCGACCGCAACGCCGCGGTTGCCGTATTGCGCGAAGCGGTCGAGCTCGGGATCACGCACATAGATACGAGCGACTACTATGGACCGCACGTTACGAACGAGATTATTAAGGAAGCGCTGTATCCGTATCCGGACGGACTCCACATCGTCACGAAGGTCGGTGCGCGCCGAGACGCGCGGGGCGGCTAGCCGCAAGCCCTGGCCCCCGCCGAACTGCGTCAGGCCGTGCACGACAATCTCAATGTGCCTCGGCGACCTGCTCCGCCGATACGGTGCTCACGCCGCGCCGATCGTGTGCGTGCAGAACTTTTATAACATCGCGCACCGGGCCGACGACGCACTTATCGAATCGCTCGCCGCGCAGTCCATCGCGTACGTCCCGTATTTTCCTCTCGGCGGCTTCACGCCGCTGCAATCCGGCACGCTCGATACGATCGCCGCCGCCTTCAACGTCTCGCCGATGGCGATTGCGCTCGCGTGGCTACTGCAACGCTCCCCCAACATTCTTCTCATCCCCGGGACTTCGTCGGTCGAACATTTGCGCGAAAACGTCGCCGGCGCGGCGCTGCGTTTGCCCGAAGACGCGCTGTCCGCGCTCGACGGGATTGGCGTGCGCTGACCCGAAGCACCGGGGATGGCGTACACATTGCGAGGGAACCTGCTCGAAGCGTGCTCCTGCCGCACGCTGTGCCGCTGCTGGATCGGCGAAGATCCCGACGGGGGCGCCTGCGACTCATTTCTCGCCTATCACATCGACAAGGGCGAGATCGGCGGCGTCGACGTCAGCGGATTGAACTACGTGCAAGTCGTCAAGATTCCGGGCAACGTTCTCGCTCCGCATACCTGGAAGCGAGTGAGCTACGTGGACGCACGCGCGACCGCCGAGCAGCGAGCCGCGATTCTTGACGCGTGGCACGGGCGCTTAGGCGGCCCGCTCGAGGACATGCACAACTTGATCGCCGAAGACCTCGCTATCGAAGATGCGGCGATCGAGCACGACCTCGAAAGCGGCGAAGGGACGCTCGTCGTTGGTGATAAGGTGCGCGCGATCATGGCGCCGTACCGCAGCCCGTACGGAACGGTGACGTCGCTGCACGATAGCATCTGGAGCACGATTCCCGGCGCGCCGGCATTCATTTCGAAAGCCTCCGAGCACGTCGTGAACATTCCCGAGTACGGGATGGTGTGGACGTTTAAAGACCGTAACGCAATTCAGGGCGACTTTCTCATAGAGGGTTAGCTCGATGGCGGCAAGAGCTGCGTCGCGGCACGGCCGCTTCAACGCGATCGGCGTCCTGGCGTGCGTCATCGCGGGTGCGTGGGCGGTTTGCGCGTGGGCCGAGCTGACCGGCAATGCGGCGCAGTTCCACCACCACGCGCTCTACGAGAGCGGACGGCCGTTCTGGGTCTCGGCGCTTATCGTGCTCGCCGCATGGCAGGTGATGACCGCCGCCATGATGCTGCCGTCATCGCTTGGATTCGTCCGCTTGTACGCGATAACCGCGGGGCGAGCGCCTCATTTTCCGCTCGTGATGCTCGCCTTCGTCGGCAGTTACTTTGCGGTGTGGACGGCGTTTGCGCTGGCGGCTTTTGCGGGCGACGTGCAGCTGCACCGCATCGTCGACGCGTCGCCCTGGCTCGAGGCGCACGCAGCGCTGATACCGGCGGCCGTGCTCGCGCTCGCCGCGGTGTATCAGTTTACGCCGCTCAAAGATGCGTGCCTAAAGGCTTGCCGCCATCCAGGCGTCTATCTAATGCGGCATTATCGCCGCGGCGCGCTCAATGCGTGGCGCATCGGTTTGCGTCACGCGTTGTTCTGCTTGGGCTGCTGCTGGGCGCTGATGCTGGTGATGTTTGCCGCGGGTGTAGCGCATCTGGCGTGGATGGGCGTGCTTGCAGCAATCATGTTCGTCGAGAAGGCGACGCCGTTAGGAGAACGAATCGTCGCGCCGGTCGGCGCGGCGCTGGGCGTGCTCGCCGCGGTCGCAGTATTCGCCCCCGGCTCCGTACCGGGATTGTGAGGAGGCAGGCCTTGACGATGCGCGTTGGAGTTGTAGGCACGGGGAAAATGGGAACGGCGATCGCGCACAATCTGCTCGATCGTGGTTACGGAGTGTCGGTTTGGAACGTCGAGCACGCGATGATGAAGGATGCGATCGCGGCCGGTGCAACGCCGTTTGACGAACTCGAATCGCTCGTCGAGAGCGCCGACGCGGCGATCGTGATGCTATGGGACGATGGAGTCGCTCGCGAAATTTCGCTGGGCCGGGTCATTCCGGCCGCGCGCAAAGGGCAGCTCGTCATCGAATCGTCGACCCTTTCGCCGCAGATGTACGAGACGCTCGCCGAAGCGGCGCGACGGCGAGAGGTGGACTTTCTCGCTTCTCCGGTTCTCGGCAGCGTCGACGGCGCGCGCGCTGGAACGCTGACGCTCCTGCCGGGCGGCAGTCGCGAGGCGTTCGAGCACGGGCGGGAACTCCTCAACGCGATGGGCTCCACGGTAACGTTCACGGGCTCACCGGCTGCCAGCGGGCACCTGAGCTTGCGGGCAACTGCGTGCTCGGCGTCGCCGCCGATCTCATTGGTGAACTGCTCGGCATCACGAGCCGGGCCGGCGTCGATCGCACTCTGGCCATCGACACGATCGTATTCATGCTCGAGCGCGTCGCTGCCAAACGTCAACAGTTGCTGGATCGCGACACGCACCCGCGCTTCTCGGCAAATGCGCTGCTCAAGGATCTGCGCCTGGCACGCGATTCGAGGGAGATGATGAACGTGTCGGCACCGCTGCTGGACGGTGCCCTCGTGGAGTACGAGCGCGCGGTTGCGACCGGCTTGGGTGACCGAGACTACATCGCCGCGGGCTTGGCACACGAGCGCTGAAAGACTACGCGCGGCCCCCAACGAGTGCGGCGGTATGGCGGGCGATCATGAGGGATTCATCGGTCGGAATTCGTAGAATGCGCACCAAGCTCTCGGCATTCGAGATCGAGCGATCGTTCTCGCGATTGGCACGCTCGTCGAGGCTCGTGCCGAGATACCGTAGCGCGGTGCAGGCGCGCGCGCGAATGATGGGAGCGTTCTCGCCGATGCCGCCGGTGAATACGAGCGTCTCGAGACCGCCGAGAATGGCCACCATCGCGCCTAGATGTTTGACGAGCTGATAGATAAAGAGATCGACGGCATCGCGCGCCCCGGAATCGACGGCACAGCGCTCGAGCAGCTCTTTCATCTCCGAGCACTCGCCGGAAACTCCCAGTAATCCCGATTTGCGATAGAGCAGATCGGTGAGGCTCTCCAGGTCGAATCCGTTCGCGAGGAGACGGAGCACGATGCCGGGGTCGAGATCGCCGGGCCGCGTGCCCATCATCAAGCCGCCTAAAGCGCTCAGGCCCATCGTTGAGTCGATCGGTCTACCATCTCGCAGCGCACAGAGGCTCGCCCCCGAGCCGAGATGAGCGATCACGGTGCGTCCGGAGTCCGGCGGCAGCTGCGATACTACGTACTCGTAGGAAAGCCCGTGAAAGCCGTATCGGGCGATGAGCGGGTCCAAACTCCGAGGCAATGGTAAACGCTTGGCGATGTCGGGCGACCGGCGATGAAAGGCAGTATCGAAGCACGCCACCTGAACGGAGCCCGGGAGTTTTCGCGCAGCGGCATACACGAGATCGAGCTCGGCGCGTATGTGAAGCGGCTCGAGTGCGACGAACGCTTCGAGTTCTTCGAGTACGAAGTTGCTTGCGATCGTCGGCTGTGCATAACGAGCGCCGCCGAAAACGATCCGATGGCCGACCGCCGCAATCTCTCGCGGCGCGGCCGCGTCAATTTCGGCGAGAACGCCGTCGAGGGCTTCGTCGGCATTGGCGACGGCCGGCATCTCGCCGCGCGCGATGAGCGAGAGCCCGCCATCGGCATCGCTAAAATCGTATGCGGCGAACTTGAGCGACGACGAACCCGCATCGAGGCAAAGCAGCCGCTTGTGGGCGGGATCCCTGCAGTTCACCTCGTTGAAGCTGCGAGATGTTCGCGCCGCCGGACCGTCGCGGAGCTGCGGGCGTTTTCCGCCGCTAGGAGGCGTGCGATAGCGAGGGAGGCCAAGTGGGTTTTGACGTCGTCCGCGCGGCTGGTAAAAGCGATGGGAACGGTTGCGCCGAGGACGATGCCCGCCGCAGCGGCGTTCGCAAAATGAATGAGCGTCTTTGCGAGGATATTCCCCGATTCAAAATCCGGAACGATAAGAATGTTGGCGCACCCTGCGACCGCCGATACGATCTGCTTCTCGCTCGAGACTCGAGCGCTGACGGCATCGTCGAGCGCGAGCGGACCGTCGAGGAGGGCTCCGGTGATCTGCATCCTATCCGCCATCTTGCAGAGAGCCGCCGCATCTACCGTCGAGGGGACCCTCGAGTTGACCGTTTCCGTCGCTGAGAGCAGCGCCACGCGAGGCTGCGATATGCCGAGCACGCGCGCGAGATCGATCGCGTTTTGCACGATGTCGCGCTTTTCATCGAGGCTTGGCGCAATGTTGACGGCTCCATCGCTAATCAGCAGCGGCGTTGGATGAGCCGGAAGGTCCATCACGTACGCGTGCGAGAGACGGCGGCTCGTATGCAGACCGGAATCCGGCGAGGCAATGGCGTGAAGGAGCTCGTCGGAATGGAGACTCCCTTTCATGAGAGCCTCGACCTCACCGTCTTGCGCGAGTGCGACCGCTCGGAGGGCGGCCTCGCGGCTATTCGAGACCGAGATGAGCTCGCACCCGTGCACGTCGAGTCCCATAACCCGGGCCAGGTCGGCGATCTCTCGCGCGTTGCCTACCAGAACGGGGACGATGAGTTCGGCCGCACCCGCAACGAGGGCGCTTTCGAGCGCGAGCGCGTCGCACGGATGAACGATCGCCGTGCGCACCGGCGGCAACGCCCGGCAACGCTCGATGAAACGGTCGTAATGGATGCTCACGTCTTTGCGAGTCGCTGAATGGTTGAAATCACGCTGTCCGGGTTTAGGCTGATAGAGTCTATGCCGAGCCCAATGAGAAACTCCGCGACTTCGGGATAATCGGAAGGCGCCTGGCCGCAAATGCCGACGTAACGCCCATTTCTCTGTGCGCCGGTGACCGACTGGCGCAGCATCTCCAAAACGCCTGGATCCCGTTCGTCGAACTCGGGCGCGACGAGATCGGAATCCCGGTCGACGCCGAGCACGAGCTGCGTGAGATCGTTGGAGCCGATCGAAAACCCATCGAAGTATTGCGAGAACGCGTCGATTTGGATGACGTTGTTTGGGATTTCGCACATGACGTAAACTTGGAGACCCGCCTCGCCGCGGCGCAGTCCCAGTTCCGCCATCCGCTCGACGACCCGCCGCGCCTCGTCGACGCGCCGGCAGAACGGAATCATCAAGACGACGTTTTGCAAGCCCATCGTTTCGCGGACGCGCTTCATAGCGGCGCACTCGAGCGCAAAGGCTTCGGCGTACATCGGATGCGTGTAGCGGGAAGCGCCGCGCAAGCCCAGCATCGGATTACTTTCAATCGGCTCGAAGAACGCGCCGCCGAGCAGCGTCGCATATTCGTTACTCTTGAAATCCGACATTCGGACGACGACCGGCTTCGGATAGAACGCCGCGGCGATCGTCCCGACGCCCTCAGCCAGCTTACGCACGAAATACTCGCCTCCGCTCGGATCGTTCGATGCGAGCTCGCGCAGCTTCGCCGCCGTAGTCTCGTCGCTCACCCGCTCGGGATGGAGGAGCGCCATCGGATGGGCTTGGATCTCATCGGAGGCGATGAACTCGATACGGACGAGCCCGACGCCGTCGTTGGGGAGAAAGCTGCGAGCGAACGCCCTTTCGGGGTCTGCAAGCGTCAGCATCAGCTTGACGGGACGCGGCGGGAGCTCGCCGACGTCAATTTCCTTGCGCTCGAATGCAATGCGCCCGCGATAGACGCGCCCCTCTTCTCCTTGCGCGCAAGATACCGTCGCCTCGTCGACGCCGGCGAGCGCGGACGTCGCATCGCCCGTGCCGACGACGGCGGGAATCCCCAGCTCGCGCGCTACGATCGCCGCGTGGCAAGTTCGCCCCCCGTGGTCCGTAACGATCGCCGAGGCGATCTTCATGATGGGCTCCCAATCGGGCGTAGTGCGTTCGGCTACGAGGACGTCACCTTTGCGGAAATGCGCGAGGTCGTCTTGGTCCCGCACGACTCGTACGGGACCCGCCGATACGCTCGTGCCTACGGCGCGGCCGCTCGCCAGTGGGGTTCCGGCAGAAACGGAGTATACTTCCACGAGCGTCGGACTTCTGCGCGAGGCCGCGGTCTCGGGGCGCGCTTGCACGAGATAGAGGAGGCCGTCGATACCGTCTTTTGCCCACTCGACGTCCATCGGCGTCCAATGCCCCGCGAGTTCGCTGTAATGGCGCTCGATCGCAATGCATTGGCCGGCCAGCTCGAGCACTTCGTCGTCGCTCAGAGCGTTTTTCCGCGCGTCTTCGACGGGGGTCGGGACGTTTTGCGTCGCCGCATGGAGGTCGGCGCTCTGCGCCAGAATCAGCTTCATCGCTTTGCCGCCGATTCGGCGCCGTAAGACCGCGCGATAACCTTTCTCGAAGGTCGGCTTATGCACGTAGGCTTCGTCCGGATCGACGTTGCCCTGCACGATGTTCTCCCCAAGGCCGTACGCGCCGGTGATGAGGACGACATCTCGGAATCCCGTTTCGGTATCGAGCGTGAACGCGACGCCGCTGCACGCGAGATCGGAGCGGACCATTTTCATAACGCCGACCGAAAGCGCAACTTTAAAATGATCGAACCCCTGGTCTATTCGGTAATGAATCGCGCGTTCGGTAAAAAGACTTGCTAGGCAGCTCCGATACGCCTCGAGCAGCATCGTATCGCCTCGGACGTTGAGGTAGCTGTCGTGCTGGCCCGCAAAACTCGCTCCCGGTAGGTCCTCGGCGGTCGCGGAACTGCGCACCGCGACTCCGAGCGGCTCGCCGTACTGCGCCTGCAGTGCAGCGTATCCCGTGAGGATCTGTTCGGAGAGTTCCTTCGGCAGCGGAGCCTCGCGAACGATCCGTTGGGCGGCCGCGGCCCGTTCGGCCAGATCGGAGAGGTCGTTGGGATCGAGGCCGTCGATGACCTTGTGGAGCGCTTCCCAAGCGCCTGCTTGCGTTAAAACGCGGCGATATGCGTCGGCGGTGACGGCAAAGCCGTTCGGAATCCGAACTCCGAGCGGCACGAGATTGCGATACATCTCGCCGAGGGAAGCGTTTTTCCCACCTACCGACGCCACGTCGGCATTGGAAATCGTGCGAAACGGACGAACGAAGCTGCTCTCGACGAGCGAGTCTTCATGGAGCGGCCGAGCGGCGCTGCTTAGCATAGCGCGACCCTAGGACATAAATGGGAAGATGTCGTGAAAGATCGCCGGCATTTCTTCGCAAACTTGACGGCGTCGTCTTCCCGAGTAATTCGCAGTCACACCGTACGCTGTGGGCCATGGCACGCGAACACTCCAGCTTGCCGGTTCACCTTCAAGTCTCACGCGGGCTTATGATTGCGCTTGCGATCGCTTTGGCGCTCGCGATCGCCATCGGCGCGCACACGATATGGAGCGCAATGCCTCGCGCTGCGGCGATCGACGCCTCGGGAACCATTGAGGCGACGGAAAGCGACGTCTCGCCGAAGGTACAAGGACGACTCGCCGACCTGCGCGTCAAGGACGGCGATCGCGTCGCGAAAGGCGAGCCTGTGGCCATTTTGGAGCAAGTCGACCCTGGATTCAACTTGGCTCAAGCGCGCGCCAACGTTGCCGCGGCGATTGCTCAAGTGGGCGTGGCGCAGGCGGCCTACGATTTGCAGCGCGACACGTACGCCACAACGGTGGCGCAAGCGGGCGAGGGCGTGACGATCGCCCAATCGCGGTTAGGCCAAGCCGGCGAAAACTTCGGCATGACGGCGCACACGGCTGCGCTATCGGTCGATCAGGCACAGGCGCAGCTCGCGGCAGCCCAGGCGACGTACGGCAAGGCGCAAACGGATCTGGGACGCGCGACGAGCCTCGTGGGCACGGGGGACGAGCCGCAGCAGATGCTCGACGACGCGAGCGCCGCCTACAAGGCGGCTTCGGCGCAACTCCAGGCCGCACGCGATGCCGTCGCGACGGCACAAGCAAATTTGAGTACCGTCGCGGTCCGGCAGCTCGACGTGACCGCCTCGCGCGAACAGCATCAGCAGTCGCTGGCGAACTTACAGAATGCCGAGGCGGAGGAGCGTTTGGTGGCCCAGCGTCACGCGCAGCTTCTGGCGGCCCAAGCAGCGCTCGGGCAATCTCGGGCGGCCTTGGGATTGGCCCTCGATCAAGTTCGCGAAACGCGCTTGCTCGCGCCCTTCGACGGCGTCGTCATCTCGCATAATTTTGAAGTAGGCGACTTGGTGGCGCCCGGAGCGGCGGTCATAACGGTCGGAGATCTCGCGCATCCGTACGTCTACGTGTACGTGAGCGAAACCGATCTCCCAAAAATCAAGACCGGGATGCATGCGGACGTTTCCATTGACGGCATGCCAGGTCACAGCTTCGTCGGCACGATTACAGAAATAAGCAACACGGCGGAGTTTACGCCGGAAGACGTGCAGACGAAAGAAGAACGCATCGAATATCTCGTCTTCCGCGTCAAGATTCAGTTTACCGATCGCAACCGGGACGCTCAAGCCGGGCCTGCCTGCCGACGCCGTTATCCGTATCTAGTGGTGCAGCCCCTCGCCGAGCCGGCGATCTCGATCGACGGCGTGACGCGCCGTTTTGGTTCGACCGTCGCCGTCAACCGATTTACGCTAGAGGTAAAATGCGGCGAAATCTTCGCTCTCGTCGGGCCGGACGGCGCCGGAAAGACGACGCTGATGCGGTTGATCTGCGGGGCGCTCGCCCTCGACGAGGGCGTGCTTGCAGTCAACGGGGTGGACGTGACCGCGCAGACCGGTAAAGTTCAGGCCTCCATCGGCTATATGCCGCAGCGCTTTAGCCTTTATCCCGACCTTTCGGTGATGGAAAACCTCCGCTTTTACGGCGATATCTTCGGCGTCAAAGCTCGGGATTTCGCGCAGCGTGCGCAGGCGCTGCTCGAGGACTTCGCGCTCTGCGCCGTTTCGAGGAAAGGCTCGCCGAGGAGCTCTCAGGCGGTATGAAGCAGAAGCTCGCCCTATCCTGCGCGCTCATTCATAGTCCGGCGACCATTTTGCTCGACGAACCAACGGCCGGCGTCGATCCACTCTCGCGCCGCGAATTTTGGCGCATTCTCTATCGCATCAATGCCGGCGGAACGACGATTTTCGTCAGCACGCCGTACATGGACGAAGCCGAGCGCGCGACGCGCGTGGGACTCATCATCCGCGGATCGCTGGTGAGCTGCGGCACGCCCGATTGCGTTGCAGTCGCGGCTTGCGCAGCGAGGTGATTCGAAATCAGCTGCGCGGACCGCGGCGGCAGCACGGCGAACCCTGCGCGACGACCCGCACGTGCGCAGCGTCGAGATTTTTGGCGACACACTGCACGCGCTCGTCGGTTCGGCCGAGTCGCGTTATTCCCGAATTACGCAGCGACGGCTGACCGGCGCGCATATCGCCGACGCTACGTTAGAGCGAGATTCCGGCATCGCTCGAGGACGTCTTCGTCGCGAGGCTCACCGCATGAATCGCGGTCACCGGCCGTACGCGCCGAACGGCTGACGCGACGTTTTGGGAGCTTCGTCGCAGTAGACGCCATTTCGTTCGAGATCGGTGCCGGCGAAATATGGGGCTTTCTTGGTCCCAACGGCTCGGGGAAATCGACTACGATTCGGATGTTATGCGGCGTGCTGGTGCCGTCCGTCGGGGCTCGCCGAGGTGCTCGGCTACGACGTGGCGCGCGATCCCGAGGCAGTCAAGCTGCGCATCGGCTATATGTCCCAGGGATTCGAGCCTTTGGAACGATCTGACCGTCGAAGAACACCTTCGGTTCTACGCCGGCATGTTCGATATCTTCGGCTCGGCGCAGCAAACCGCCGTCGACACCTGGATGGAACGGCTCGCCTTACGCGAACGGCGCAACGAGCTTGCGGGCGCGCTGCCGGGAGGATTCCGCAAACGTCTCGCGCTCGCGTGCACGCTGCTGCATCGCCCGCAGATCCTCTTCTTAGACGAGCCGACCGCCGGCGTCGATCCGGTCTCCCGCCGGGAGTTCTGGGACATCATCGTCGGACTTGCCGAGGAAGGCACGACGGTCATGGTGAGCACGCACTATTTGGACGAGGCCGAGCACTGCGACCGCCTGGCCCTCATCTATAACGGGCATATCGTGGCCAGCGGCACGCCGGACGAACTCAAGCACGGTGCCGGCAATGGGCGTCACCGTCCAGATCGAGTCGACTCGCGACGGTCGCGATGCTCGACGCCGTGGACTCGCGCCCTTCGTGCGTAGTTCGTCGCTCTACGGCTCGTCGCTTCACGTGACGGTCTCCGATAGCAGCCGAGGTGCAGTTGCTTGCCAAAGCGCTGCACGACGCGGGCTTTGCTGACGGAGCCCGTCGTGACGGCGCCGTCGTTGGAAGACGTCTTCGCTGCGGTGGTCAACGCGGCATGAACTGGCGGCGCGTCTGGACGATCGCGGTCAAGGAGTACCGGCAATTCTTCCGAGACCATCGCACGGTCGCGGCGACGATGCTGCTGCCGCTGATCCAAGTCGTGCTCTACGGCTATCTTTCGAGCGAAGTGCGCCACCAGCCGACCGTCGTGTGGGATCAATTCGCATTCCGCCGAGAGCCGAGCAGCTGCTCGATGCGTTCGTAAACTCGTAGTATTTTTCGATCGACTACTACGCCGCGGATATGCGCGATCTCGTCGAGCATATCGACGACGGCAAGGCGTTGGCAGGCATCGTCATCCCACCGGATTACGCGACGCTGTTGCGCCAGAAGAAACGGCCCGAGGTTATGGTGGCGGTCGATGCCTCGGATGCAACGGCGGCGCAGACCGCCCTCTCTGCGGCCCAGGCCGTCGGGACGAGCATTACCGAAAGCATGATCGTCACCCAACTCAAGCTCAGCGGCCAGCCGGTTCCGAGCGTCGGCGTCGACGTGCGCACCCGAGCGTGGTACAACCCGGGTCTGCGTCAGGAGGTCTTCATCGTGCCCGGCGTGCTCGCGCTCGTCATGCAGTTTACGATGACGTTCCTAAGCATGAGCACGATCGTTCGGGAGCGGGAGCTCGGCACGCTCGAGCAGCTCATCGTCAGTCCTATCCGGTCCGGGGAGCTCATGCTCGGTAAGATGATCCCGTTGATGACGATTGGGTACATCAACGTCACTGCGATTCTCTTGCTGGCGATGTTCTGGTTCCAAGTTCCCGTCCGCGGAAGCCTCGCACTCCTGTATTTTACGGTCTTGATATTCTTCTTTACGACGCTCGGGTTGGGGACGCTCGTTTCGACGGTCGCGAAGACGTACGTTCAGGCGGTGCAGCTCATCCAGTTCTTGTTGATGCCGAGTATGCTGCTCTCGGGTTTCATTTTCCCAGTCGAAGCTATGCCGCGCGTGCTTCAATGGATATCGTTCCTCATTCCGTTGCGGTACTTCTTGACGATCGTGCGCGGAATCATCATCAAGGGTGTCGGTATAGATTATTTGTGGCCGCAGATCTTGCTCTTGCTGGTCCTCGGCGCAGGCGTGTTCTCGGCTGCAGTGCTGCGATTCCGCAAGAGGATCGATTAGAGCGGCGTCCGCGCCCCACTTCATTTCAATAAGGAGAAAATCGTGATCGAAACGCAACCAACCAGACCGGCGCCGCCCGCCGAGACCGCTACGATGAAATGCTTCGTCATGCTCGGACTGGAGCGCACGGGATTTGCCGAAAAACCGGTGCCGCGCGCCGGCCCAAACGATGCGATCGTCAAGACGACGCGCGCGCTCATCTGCACGTCGGACTCGCATACCGTGCGAGGCGCTATTGGTCCGCGCGAAGGGCTGACGCTAGGTCATGAGGCCGTCGGCGTCGTGCATTCGGTCGGGTCGGAGGTGCGCCGCTTCAAACCCGGCGATCGGGTCGTCGTCGGGGCGATTACGCCCGACTGGGGATCCGAAGCAGCCCAGGATGGCTTCCCGTCGCAATCAAATGGAGCGCTCGGCGGCTGGAAATATGCGAATATCAAAGACGGCGTTTTTGCCGAGTACTTCCACGTCAACGAGGCCGATGCGAATATGGCGCTGATCCCGCCCGCGGTCAACGACGAGCAGGCCGTCTATTGCGCGGACATGATGTCGACCGGATTCATGGGCGCCGAGCATGGAAACATTCCGATCGGAGGAACCGTAGCCGTCTTCGCCCAGGGCCCGGTCGGGCTGATGGCAACGGCGGGTGCCCGGTTACGAGGCGCGGGATTCATCGTCGCGGTCGAAGCCGATCCGCGTCGCGCGCAACTCGCGCGGGAGTACGGGGCCGACCTCGTCGTCGACTTTCAGAAAGAAGATCCCGTCGAACGCATTCTCGCAGCAACCGGCGGAGCCGGTGTAGACGCTGCCATCGAGGCCCTCGGCGCCGAGAAGAGCTTCGAGCAGTGCGTCGCGGTCACGAAGCCTGGCGGAAGCATATCGAACATCGGCTACCACGGTTCGGGCGAGTTCGTCTCGATACCGCGCGTAGCGTGGGGAGTCGGCATGGCCGACAAAACCATCCGCACGGGTCTCTGCCCGGGCGGACGGCTTCGGATGGAGCGTCTCTTACGCATCTTAGAGCGCGGCCAAATCGATCCGACCAAGATGACTACGCATACGTTTGACTTCGGCGATATGCCGCGAGCCTTTGAGGTGATGGACGGCAAGCTCGACGGCGTGATCAAGCCGCTGATTCGGTTTGCCCGATAGCATTATTTTGGCTGAGGGACGATGCGCAGATAGGGCTTCGGGGCCTTCCAGCCCTGCGGATAGATCTGACGCGCCTCGTCGTCGGAGACTGCGCCCGCGATGATCACGTCCTGACCGGGTCTCCAGTTTGCCGGCGTCGCGACCCTGTGTTTCGCGCTAAGCTGGAGCGAATCGATCACGCGCAGCACTTCGTCGAAGTTACGGCCGGTGGTCATCGGATAGACCAGCATGAGCTTGATTTTCTTGTCAGGCCCAATGATGAAGACCGTGCGGACGGTGGCGTTGTCGGCCGGCGTGCGTCCCTGCGACGTCTCGCCGTCGTCTGCCGGAAGCATTCCGTAGAGTTTCGCGATCTTTAGTTCCGGATCGCCGATCAACGGATAGTTGAGTTTGCGGCCTTGGATTTCTTCGATATCGCTCGCCCATCTCGCGTGGTCGCTCACCGGATCTACGCTCAGACCGACGATCTTGGTGTTGCGTTTGGCGAACTCGTCTTTCAGGGACGCTAGGTAGCCGAGCTCGGTCGTGCAGACCGGCGTAAAATCCTTAGGGTGCGAGAACAAGACCGCCCAGCCGTTACCAATCCAATCGTAAAAATCGATCTTTCCTGCGGTTGACTCGGCGACGAAGTTCGGCGCCGTATCGTTGATGCGTAAGAATCCCGTCGTCCCTTGCGTCGCAGTGGTGGTCATGGATATCCTCCCCGGAGCGAAGCTGATTTACGAAAAACAGTATGAATCCGACGACGCATCGCCGCCTTGTAGGCGCACCTGGTGGACGCGATACGCCGGATCGAACTCCACGAAGAACGTTTCGTCGAAGGCGATCTTACCGTCGTTGCCGACGTCCAGTTTAACCATCCAGTTCCCGACGCCGTCCGGATAGAACTGATCGTCCCACGCGCGATAGAGCGAGTTGGTAAAATAAACTCGGCGCCCGTCGCGGCTGATTTCGACCATCTGCGGTCCACCGGCCAGCGGCGTACCAGGCTTCGCCGGGTGTGACGTGCGGTTCACGATGCCGCCGATGCGTACCGAGCCGATAAACTTCGGATTGAACGGATCGCTAACGTCGTATTGCCGCATCTCGCCGGTTCCCCAGCACGAGGCGTAGAGATAGCGGTCGTCGACCGAAAGGTCGATATCGCTGAGCAGCGGCGGCACCGCGGCGAAGCCCTTGAGGAGATCCGGCAGTCGCTCCGGGTCGGCCGGCTCGGCCGGAATCTCGATCACCTTGGTCGCCGTCCACTCACCGTTCTTGCGGTGCCAGAGCCAGATCGAGCTCGAGAGGTCCTTGAGCGAGACAACGACGCCGGCAAATCCCCATTCGTTGTTGGGATCGTGCGACGGACGGAGCTCGAGCACCATTTGCTGCTCCGCTCCGAGATCGACGCTTTGCCGTAGCTTGCGGCTCTTGAGATCCCAGAAATGCAGATGGTGACCGTACTGACCGCCGAGCAGCAGCTCCGGATTGAGGCCGTCTTCAATCATCTTGGGCGTGCCCCATTCGCTGGTGATCATCACGTCGCGGTTGAGGTGCCACCAAAAGTCGTAGGCGAGGTACTGCGAGCCGCGATCTTTCTCCCACGGGCCGATGATGTCGAAGGTGTCGCAATCCATCATAAAGATGCCGCCAGGCCCGTCGCCGTCGGCGTTGCCGAGCGCGCTGACGTATATTGCGTCGGGTCCGCAGTGCACGGTGTGCGGGCGCGTGTATCCCGCGCGCTTGATCACCTCTTCCGGCTCGATCACGCGCACGATGCGCGGCTTCGATGGATCGGGTTTGGTATCGATGATGTGGATGCGGGAAGAGCGCAGCCCCGGCACGATGAGATAGCGCCGCTCAACGTGCGGATGCGGCGAGAACGGACAGAGAGCCGCGCTGCACGCGTTCCAGCCGAAGTGGTGCAGCTCGTCGCCGGTCTTCGGTAAGTCGACGCCCCCGATCGCCTGCGCGTAGCGCTGGGACGCGGCATCGGTGTCGACGACGGCGAGGCGGTCCGCGACGCCGTTCGACGCCGCGCTCAGGACCGCGACGTAGGCGAGCGTCTCGGGCGGGGCCTTGATGGCATCCTTGGGAGAGGCGTAAAAGGTCGGATCCGGCTTCAAGAGCTGCATGGGCGCTCCTTATCCGATTTATTGACCTAAGTTTCCTTTTTGGGAGGCAGACTCAGGTGACCAGGGCGATAAGGCCCGTCAGGATGAGCGCGGCGGCCCAGACCAGGTCCAGGTTCACCCAACCGGTGCGTAAGAAGCGCACGCCGATCTTCGTGTAGACGAGCAGTGCGATGGCCGTGGCGGTGAGCACGTAGCCGAGGGTGTGCACGCCGACCATCAGCCACCCCGTGAAGAGCGCGCCGTGCGTCGCTTCGGGCCCGGGCATCGGCATCGCCATTGCGCCTGTAACGTTCCCGCGACCGGCGACGACGAACGGCAGCAGCATAAGCCCCGCGCCGTGCGCGCTCGACATGAGAAATCCCCAGAGCGTCAGTCCCCAGAACCCAACGCGCATGCCGACCCAACGAATGTGGCGCGCGCGCACGAGCCGGTACAAGCCGAACCCAATCAGAATGGCGGCGGCCGCGAAATGCACCGTGCGATGCGGAAACGCAGCGGCGGCGTACGTTGCAACGAGCACGATCAGCGCGACGGAGAGGATGTGGCCCAACGCGAGCGGCACGATCGCGCGCAGCACCGCCGCGGCGCTACGATCCTGGAAGCCTAGTCCAACGGCGAAAAGCCAACCCATGCCCGGGTTGAGTCCGTGATAACAACCGAGTAGGAACAGCGTCAGCCAAACGAATCGATCGCTCACGTACGTTTACCGATGATCTTCGGGCTTACGACGACGCCGGCAGCCGGCCATTCATTCGCCGAGGGGAACTCGGACGTTCCAGCGAGTAACCGCGGCCATGGTCGTGAGTGGTTTCTCCGGCGCGGTCGGCAACACGCCCCTTATCGAGTTGCGCGAACTCTCACGCAAACTCGGCCGGCGCATCTTGGGGAAGGCGGAGTTCCTCAATCCCGGCGGGTCGGTAAAAGATCGCGCCGCTCGGGGCATCGTCGACGATGCCGAAACGCGCGGTGCGTTGCAGCCCGGAGGCACGATTGTTGAAGGTACGGCCGGCAATACCGGCATCGCGCTCGCGCTGGTCGCAAACGAGCGTGGATACAAGAGCGTAATCGTCGTGCCCGACGATCAGTCTCGCGAGAAGATCGAGCTTTTGCGAGCCTACGGCTCGGACGTGCGCGTCGTTCCCGCCGTTGCGTTTGCGAATCCCGAAAACTATTACCACGTCGCGCACCGGATCGCTGAGGAAACACCCGGCGCGTTTTGGGCCAATCAGTTCGAGAACGTCGCGAACCGCAGAGCGCACGAAGCAACTACCGGCCCGGAGATTTGGGAGCAGAGCGGTGGCCGAATCGACGCATTCGTCGCGGCAGCGGGTACGGGTGGAACCATCGCCGGAGTCGCGAGCGCGCTCAAGACGCGAAGGAAGGATATTCTTACCGTCCTCTGCGACCCGATGGGTTCTGCCCTCTATAACTACGTGCGTAGCGGCGATCTCAAGCCCGAAGGCGATTCCGACCTCGAAGGCATCGGCATCAAGCGATTAACGGCCAACTTTGAGGGAGCTCCGGTCGATCGGGCGATTCGAGCGACCGACGCGCAAGCGATCGCGATGGCGCACTGGCTGCTCGAACACGAGGGAATCTTCGTCGGCGGCTCCAGCGGGCTCAACGTCGTCGGCGCCGCGACGATCGCGCGGGGCCTTCCGGCCGGGTCGACGGTCGCGACCATCCTCTGTGACGGCGGCGCACGCTACCTCTCGCGCATGTTCAGCGACGTTTGGATGCGTGAAAACGATTTCGCGAAGGGTCAAAGGCTCTCGGCGATTCTCGGCGAGGAATAAGCGGAGCGCCGCTCGGCCGCTATTCGGATCCCGCAAAGATGCGATGCTCTCATCGGAATCGAAGGGAGATGGAGTAGGCTTCCGGGGACCTCGTCTGAACCCGCGCGCGAGAACGGCATATCTTTTGGGAGGAGACCGCGCACTTGAAACGTCTGCTAGCGCTATTCGCAGCCTTCGTCGGAATGAGTTGCGTCGCGGCAAGCGCGACAAACGAGGAGCCGGCAATCGCGGCGTTCGACCGAACGTTTGCCGGGATCAGCGACTACACGTGCATCTTGCACTCTCACGAAGTCAACGGAACGAAGACGCAGGACCGAGTCTATGAGTATTCGTTCATGAAGCCGCACTACCTCAAAACGCTAATTGCCAGCGGCGACAGCAAAGGTTCGGGCGGGGTATGGACTGGAGGCGATCAGGTGAGCGGCCATCTCGGTGGTATCCTTTCCGGAATTCATGTGAAAGTCGACTTGCACGATCCCCGCGCCCTCTCGCTGCACGGCGTTACGATTCCCGACGGTCTACTGCCAGGCATCATCGACGACTATGCGACGATCCCGGGAACCCTCACGCAGAACGATGGAGTCAAGATCGAAGGCGCCGACGCCGACCGCTTGGATCTGAGGGTGGCCGATCCCACCGCGAATCACGACATCACCGAGCAGATCGTGTATCTTTCGAAGTCGACGCACTGGCCGATTCGGCAAATCCTGTACTCGGGATCGCAGATCGTGCTCGACGAGTCGATCAGCGACCTAAAGACCAACGTCGGTTTGACGAAAAGCGACTTCCCGTACTAAGAGACGGATCGTAATCGACGGCAGCGTGTCTTCGACGCAAAAGCGCCAAAGGTAGCAGCTTTATTCGTCGCCAAAGGTAGCAGGTTCCTTACGGGGGAATTGCCGTGTTGAAACCCCGGTCGAGCGATTCGAGTAGTATGGTATGAAGTAACAAAAAGCGAGATGAGAAAGTTGAACTCAATATGGCGACCACGAAAATCCTAGGGACGACGCGCACCCCCGAAACGACGGACGACTCGGTCCGCGGAAGCATAAGCAAAAGCACCGGCGATTTCGGCTTATATGGAACCTCGAGAAACAGAGATTTCATCTTTAGCGTGCGTTAGGCTGGGCGGTTTTGAAAATAGCTAGCTCGCGGGCGCGCGGCACGCGCGCCGGTACGGCGCCCTCTCAGTCGCGCGGCCGCAGTAACGTACTCACCGGCCTGGGGCTTGCATTCATCCACTTAGCGGCCTTAGCGGCATTCATTCCCGGACTTTCTTCGTGGAGCGCCGTCGGTGTTGCGGCGGTTTTAGTGTACGCGACGGGGGGCCTCGGAGTGACGCTCGGCTTCCACCGTTTGCTGACTCATCGCAGCTTGCAGGTGCCAAAAGGCATCGAGTACTCGCTGACCGTGCTCGGCGTCCTCGCCTCCAAGGCGGCCCGATCGACTGGATTGCAACCCATCGCCGCCATCATACATTCTCCGATCGGCCAGGCGATCCGCATGGCATGGATCGAGGTTTTTGGTGGGCCCACGTCGGTTGGCTTTTCTTGCCGAATCCGGGGCGTCCGAATATCGAAGAGCAACGCCGCCTGGCCGCCGATCTCACGGCTGACCCGTTTTACCGGTTCATGGAGAAAACGGTACTGCTTTGGCAGCTTGCTCTGGGCGTGTTGCTCTTCGCGTTCGGCGGCTGGGCGTGGGTTGTGTGGGGCATTTTCGTTCGCCTCGTGGTGACGTATCACATTACGTGGTTCGTGAATAGCGCGTCTCACTGGACGGGCTATCGTACCTTCCGCACAGGCGATCGTTCGACGAACAACTGGTGGGTAGCATTGCTCGCCTGGGGCGAGGGTTGGCATAACAACCATCATGCTTTCCCATCCTCGGCCCGGCACGGCATACGCTGGTTTGAACTCGACCTGACCTGGTTGACGATCCGCGCGCTACAGATCGCCGGCATTGCGCGAAGCGTCAAGCTTCCAACGCTCGCGATGCTGAACCGGCTTCGCGTGCTGGATCCTCCGACGGTGGCGTCGCCGGCGGTCATTAGAGTGTCGGCCCAGCGATACAACTCTAACTAGGAGCCGGCTTAAAAGCGACGGCGCCGCGTGACTGACGTCACATGAAAGACTTTCCGTACTGATGCGCTGGATGAACATCGGAGGCCGTGCGCTTTCTGCAGCCTGTTTCGCCTTAGGATTCTGCGGTTGTTCCGGTGCGAGTGAGTTGGGGACGACGCCGGCCGGCGCGGGCGCTGCCGTACGTGGCGACGGTGTTTCGGGCAGCGATGGACAGACGGGATTTCGCGTTCTGTTCAGTTTTCAGAACGGCGCCGACGGTGCCGTGCCGTCGACGAGTCTGATTGCAGATGGAAGCGGCAATTTGTACGGGACGACGACGAACGCCGGGGGCGTTACGTCGTGCAACGTGCATTGCGGCAGCATCTTCGAGCTTTCCCCGTCTTCATCGAAGCGCGGTCGCTGGAACTTTACGATTCTCCATGACTTCACGGGGGGCAAAGACGGAGGGCTCCCGGAGGGCGCCCTGCTGTTCGGCCAAGACGGGAGTCTGTATGGGACTGCGAACGTTGGCGGCACGCACGGAAAATTTGGCGACGGCGTTCTTTTTCAACTGAAGCCCGCGAAGGGGCATTGGGTAGAAAACGTTCTGCACGATTTCGGGCGTCGCGGCGACGGCCGAAATCCTCACGGCGGCCTCGTTACCGACGCTCGAGGAAACGTCTACGGCACGACCGCCAATGGCGGTACGTACGGTCGCGGCACGGTTTACGAGTCGTCGCTCTCCAGCAAAGCGGAGAGCGTGCTCTACAGTTTCAGCGGCGGGGAAGACGGGAGCACTCCGCTCGCCGGCCTCAGCGTCGACCACGCCGGCCGGCTCTATGGCACCGCATACTACGGCGGATATTTCTCCTATTATTGCCAAACCGGTTGCGGCATCGTCTTTGAAGTCTCGCCGCCATCGGGTCCCAGCAAACGGTGGAGTTACGCGGTGATCCACGAGTTCGACGGCGGCGATGGGGCGCTGCCGGAGGATCCGCTGCTGTTCGACGGCGCCGGGAATATGTACGGGACCACGTTTATAAGTCAGACGGGCGGAGGCGGGACCGCATTCGAGTTGACTCCCGGGCGGCGTCAGCGATCCTGGACCGAAACGGTCCTGTATCGATTTCCGGCATATCCGGGCGATGCGATCGCCTCTTCCGCAGGCTTCATCTCGGACAACGCGGGCAATCTCTACGCCACAAGCCAAAACGGCGGCGTGAAGTACCAAGGCGACGTCTTCAAACTCCTACGACCGGCTACGTCGGGCGGTGCGTGGTCGGATGCCATCCTGCACACCTTCTCCGGTCCTCGGTACGGCACGTATCCGTCGACAAACCTGGTCTTCGGCGCCGGAGGCCTTCTCTACGGAACCACGCCGTATGGTGGTACCGGAGATTGCGTCTTCACGAAGGTCAAGGGCTGCGGTACCGTTTTTCAGGTCAATCCGTGACAATGAAATATGGCGTGGGCTTGACGGCATCGCTCGCGACGCTGGCCGGGTGCATCAACGGTGCGCCGTCGGTGCCGGCGCCATCGCCGCAGCAGATCACGACAACCATGCACGCCACGGCGGTGCACTCGGATCTCGGCGCGTCATGGATGGAGAGCGACGCCAAGACCGGCGGTCTTCTCTACGTTTCCGACGCCGGAACCAACGACGTCGTCGTCTACCGGTATCCATCGGGAACGGAAGCCGGGGTATTGACGGGTTTCGACGACCCTCAGGGCGAGTGCGTCGACAGAGCCGGCAACGTTTGGATCGCAAACTCCCTGAAAGCCAACCTTCTCGAATACGCACACGGCGGGACGACCCCAATAGCGACTCTGCCCGATCGCGGTCAGTACCCCGTTGGCTGCTCGGTAGATGCGAAGAGCGGAACGCTCGCCGTCTCGAACATCGCAACCCGCAGCAAAGGTCGCGGCAGTCTTTCGCTCTACGCCAACGCCACCGGCAGCCCGACGATCATCACGTCACCGGATTTCGACGAAGTGTTTTTCGTCGGCTACGACGATCGGGGCAACCTTTTTCTGGACGGCTATAACGACGGCCAGGCATTCGAGTTTGGTGAGTTACCCGATAAGAGCAGCGAGATCGAACCAATCACGCTTAACGGCGCGACGCTGCGTTTTCCGGGCGGCGTTGAATTCGACGATGGTAAGATCAACGTGGGAGACCAAGAGGGCGCGGTCATTTATCAAGCGACGGAGGCCGGAACGATCACCGGATCCACACTGCTCGGCGGCGCGGTGGATTGCGTGCAGTTCTTCATTCGAACGAACGCGGTCGTTTGCCCCGACGCTGGAGATGGCGACGTGGAGACGTACCCATATCCGGCCGGAGGCGCGCCGACCAAGGTTATGAGCGGCCTCGTTTCCCCGACGGGCGCGGCGGTAAGTAAATAGGGATTGGACGTCCTGGGCGCCCGTCGTCGCAATATACGTCGCGGCGAAGTGGAACCCTGAGCGATGACGAAGGCGGGTTCTATGCGGCATCGGGGCGTAGCCGCCGGTGATTCGACGACGCGCCGCCTCTATCTCATCCGTCACGGTGAAACCGAATGGACGCTCTCCGGGCGTCACACGGGTCTTACGGACATCCCGTTGACGGCTCGTGGAGAAGCCGAGGCGCGCGAACTCAAGCCGCTCCTCGAGCACGTCGAATTTTCCGCCGTGCTCACGAGTCCGAGGGAGCGCGCTCGGCGAACTTGTGACTTGGCCGGCCTTGGTCGGGTCGCCACGATGGAGCCCGATTTACAAGAGTGGCGCTACGGCGACTACGAGGGACGGAGATCGGCAGATATCGAGCAGGAGCGACCCGGTTGGAACCTCTTTCGCGACGGTTGTCCCAACGGAGAGACGCCACGACAAGTCTCCGCTCGCGCCGACCGGCTCATCGCGCGACTTTGCACGTTGGACGGCAACGTCGCGCTCTTCTCACACGGTCATTTCGGATGCGCCCTAGCGGCGCGCTGGATCGGATTGCCGGTGGTCGATGGGCAGCATTTACAGTTAGCTCCGGCGTCGCTCAGCATTCTCGGTTACGACCAGAGCCATCCTGACGTGCGCGCGATCGTGCTCTGGAATGCCGCCCTGCAGATGGCGCGCCTGCTGACGTCGGCAGCCGAGTGATGCGCGTCGATCGCGGATCGACGTCGTCAATGATCTATAAAGTTGGAGACTTCGCCTAACGTCGGATCGAGCCTGAGATCCTCGTGGGCGTATTTGCGATCTTCATGACCTCCGGAAACCTTCACCCGCACGAGAATCTCGTGGGGGTGAACCTCTCGTACGGTGCCCTCTTCCGCGCTCGCATCGATACGAACGCGATCGCCGACCTTCAACATTCTTCCGTTCCTTTTCTCGCTTGGAGTACGTTACTCTGAGAGGGGTGGCGGCTTCCGACTCGATTTATCCTTTTTCGTCGTGGGATCGCCGTGCGCGGCCATGAGCGCCGGCTCCTTTGGCGAATAGAGCGTAAGGAGGGTCGCCGGGAGATTTCCTTTGGGCAACAGGGTGCTACTCTGGGGAACCTATGAATAGTTGGCGTGGCTGGCTGATCGGAGCCGCAGTCGCCGCTGGGGCCTTTCTCGTGTGGATCGTCCTCTCGGGGGCGCTTTCCGCGCTGCTGCTGCTCTTTACCGGCGTGCTGTTTGCCGCGGGCCTGCGGCCGATCGTCGATCGCATGAGTAAACGCATGCCGTACGGCGCCGCGGTTGGGCTCGCGTTCGGCGTCGTTCTCATCGTCGCGGTTGCGATCGCCATCGTACTTGGCCAGCCGATTGGCGCGGAACTCGTTAAGTTAGTTCAATCGCTTCCCGGCTATGCGAACTCGCTGCAGGCTCAACTCGCGGTCCTGCAACGTCATTTTGAAAACGACCAGACCGCGCGCCAACTCGCAGGGGCACTGGCCGGCAGCGCCGGCGGCATTGCTAGTGCGATCGGCCTTCACCTCCTTGGCGGTACCGCGCTGGTTGCCGGCGCGCTCGGCAACGTCGTCCTCATTCTTTTGCTCGCGGTCGGCTGGATGCTCTCGTCGGACGATCTCGAGCGATTTATACTTAGTCTGATGCCGACGGAGGCGCGTTCGGATTGGCATGGCGCCTTCGCCGATATCGGCGCGAAGTTGAGTGCCTACGTGCAGGGCATCGTCATCAATGGTTCGGTTGTCGGCGTCGTCATGGGCGCTTCGCTCGCGGTGCTTGGCGTTCCGTACGCTTTGCTCTTGGGGTTCATCGCCGCTATCTTCCAGGCGATTCCGATGGTCGGCGCGGTCATTTCAGGACCGATTATTATTCTTGTCGTCCTGGCAACGGCCGGCTGGACAAAGATGCTCGTCGCGCTTGCAGTCTTCTTGGTCGTTCAGGTGATCGATCAAAACGTGCTATCGCCGATCATCTTTGGGCAACGAGTCCAGCTGAGCTTTCTCTTGATCATACTATCGACGGTTGTTGGCGGCACGCTGCTCGGCATAGGCGGCGCCTTTCTGGCGGTCCCCGCGGCAGCCGTCGTACAGGTGCTCGTCTTGCGGATCGTTGCGCCGGCGATCCGACGCGCAAACGGCGTGCGGGCGACAGATAAGGCCACGTAACGGCGCCCTCCGCCTGGCTGCGGAGATGCGGGACCCGAACCGCTGTTCTTTCCGCGCGCCTCGCAGCGAGTTCGTCGCTGCCGACCGCTCGCCCGTTCATCATGCGTCGCGCGGACGAATTTTAGCGGGCCGGCGTAGCGGATTTTAAAACTCGCTAACACTCAAATGCGCCGATGAGGACAACGGCGCCGGGAATCGAATGCGCCCACCGTAGGGGAGGCCGCACCCGTGTCCGACGCCGCAAAAAGTTATCGCTGTCGCCAACGATTCGCTCGCATCGAGAGGCACGCCGTTGAAGATGCATGCGCGACGCTTCGAATGCTTCCAAACCGGCTGCGCCTGAAAACGTGAAGGCGTCGGTAGTGACCGCGTACGGCGGTCCGGAAGTAATGAAGTATCAAGATATGCCGGATCCCGAGCCCGGCGCGGACGGCGTGCTCGTCAAGACCGCCGGAATAGGCATCAATCCGGAAGACATGCTCGAACGCAACGGCGACTTGCGGGACCATTGGCAGCTGCAGTTTCCGGCGATCATTGGGCTGGACGTATCGGGCACGGTGGTCGCAAGAGGCGAGAACGTCGCCGACCTCAAGGTCGGAGACCGCGTCTGCGGGTGGTCGTACCACACGTACGCAGAGCTGGTCGCCGACAAAGCGTCCTTGTTCGCCAAAGTGCCGGAGACGATGGATTTAATCGATGCCGCCGCGATCCCGCTCGTGGGCGTGACGGGTAGCCAATTGATCTCCGTCGCGAGCGGATTGCAGCCTGGGCAGACGGTGCTCGTCTCCGGCGCCGCGGGCGCGGTGGGCCGTTGTGCCGTCTACATGGCAAAGGCGTTGGGCGGTCATGTGATCGCGGGCGTGCTACGGTCTCAGCTCGACCAAGCCGATAGCATTGGTGCAGACGAAACGATTGCTCTCGACGACCCGGCCGCCTTCGCGAGCATTCCGCAAGTTGACGTTATTGCCAACATGCTTCGCGGAAAACCGGCGACCGATCTGCTCGCGAAGGTCAAAAATGGTGGCACGTTCGCATCGGTGACGGGAGAGCCCGACGGCGCCAAGAGCTACCCGAACGTCCGCGTCGCCTCGTTCCGATCCAAACAAGACCGCGCCGGCATCAGCCTCATCGCCGACGCCGTAAACGCCGGCAAGTTGACGATACCGATCGGTCGTCGCGAGGAGCTTAAGAACGCAGGCGTCGCGCAGGCGGAGTTCACGAGCGGCGGTGTCGGTAAGGTACTGCTCACTCCATGAACAAGTCTAGTTACTATTAGCGACAAAATACACCCGATCCTAAATTTGGAGTTGACGATGGACGAAGTACGAGTCGAGGATTCGAACTATCAGATGCCCCCGCAGGAAGGGTTTACCATCGCGCACTTTCTCACGGTGGCCGACCTCGAGCGATCCGCCGAATTCTACAAAACGGTCTTTGGGGGAGAAGTTGTGAGCATGGGCGATGGAGACGCACCGCCGTACATCAAGATCGCAAACACGTGGCTCATAATCAACGTCGGAGGCGGCCCGACACCCGACAAACCGACGGTGACGCTCCGCCCCCTCCCGACCCCAACGAGCTCAGTAGTTTCATGAATATCCGTGTAGCGGATATTCAAGCATGCTACGAGTTATGGAAGAGTCGGGGAGCGACGTTCCTCACCGAGCCTCTGGAGAAGTACGGCGAGACGCGATGCTATATCCGCGATCCCGATGGTTACATCATAGAAGTCGGGCAAAGCAAGCCCGGTTTCAAGTATGGCTAAAGAGAAGGTTGCCGTCATAACGGGCGCATCGCACGGTATCGGCGCGAGCCTCGTGTCTGCGTTCAGCGATGCCGGCTACAACGTCATCGCAAATTCGCGCTCCATCGGGGTCAGCACGAGTCCCGGCGTCGTCAACGTCGCGGGCGACATCGGCGAGCCCGCCACCGCCGATCGTATCGTGAAAGAAGGCGTCGGCAGGTTCGGTCGTCTCGACACGCTCGTCAACAATGCGGGCATCTTCATTGCCAAGCCCTTCACGGAGTACACCCAGGCGGACTACGATGCGATGCTTTCGACGAACGTCGCTGGTTTTTTCTACCTGACGCAGCGCGCGATGCGGGTGATGGAACGTCAAGGGCACGGGCATATCGTGAACGTTACGACGACCGCCGCGGAACAACCGATCGGCGGCTCGCCGGCTCTCTTAGCGTCTTTGACGAAAGGAGGTCTGAACGCTGCGACAAAGTCGCTCGCGATCGAATACGCGCAACGCGGCATCCGCGTGAACGCGGTCTCGCTCGGCATCATAAAAACGCAAGATGCCGATTCATATGCGGGCCTCGAGTCGTTGGAACCGCTCCACCGCTTGGGCGAGATTTCCGATGTCGTATCGGCCGTGATGTATTTGGAGCGCGCCGAGTTTGTAACCGGCGAGATATCACACGTAGACGGCGGTCAAAGCGCGGGCCATTGGTAGGTTAACAAGATTGCTCGACCGCTTCGCAGGCGCGAATTGCCTATCTACACGATCGAGATTGCACGACTACTTAATCGATAGGACATTGCTGCACGAGCTTCGAGGCCATCGGACGAGCGGTCGAATGGTGGAGACCGAAGCCTGCGCGTACGTCGAAAAATGGAGAAACGGCATGAGCTCAAGAAAAAATCAGCACGGCAATGTCGTCGCAACCCCGCCTCTCCTCCAACCAAACGCGCCGCTTCCGGCGACGGGTTTCGTGGTCACGATGCTGCTCATCGTGAAGGACGTCGCGCGCGCGCGCAGCTTCTACGAGCGCGTCTTTGACGCGCGAGTGATCGAGAAGGAAGACCCGGCCGTGCTGCTTCTAGGCAATACATGGCTACTCATCAATAGCGGCGGTGGTCCGACGGACGACAAACCCACCGTGACGGCGGCGCCGCCTGCGGATCCCGATCGTCTTGGCATTGCGATGAATCTGCGCGTCGCCGACATCAGAGCTTGTTACGATCTCTGGCGGTCACGTGGCGCGAAGTTCCTCACGGAACCCAAGGTTCACGAAGACGAAATTCGATGCTATATCCGCGATCCCGACGGCTATCTGATCGAAGTGGGTCAATCGACGTAAGTCGTGCCGACGTGCCGCGGATACGCAACGTCGGGCCAAATTCGTCCCGTGGATATGGGCGACGTTAGTTAGGTACAAGCGGAGAGCGCATCACCGACCTTGGCTCCCGGCGGGAGCATGGTCTCGTGCAGCAATACGGATTGCCAGCCGCCATTCTTCCACACCAGCACGTCGGTTTGGCGCTCTTTGACGGCAAAGCATCTGCGTACGAGCTTTCCGTTAACTTCCTTAACGAAAGGCCCCGCGGCGTCCAGATGCGTCGTTACGAGAGCGGTCTCTCCGTAAAGCCGAACGCGCGTTTCCGAAAGAATCATTCTTTTCCGCGCACCGGATTTCCGAATAAAGTCGATGAAGCCGTTCTTATCAGCGACGCTGCCGAAGCCGCTCACGACGATCCAATCGTCGGCAAGCAGGTTTTTTAATGCGTCGGCATTGCCGGCTAATAGCGCTTGATTAATTGCCTGATCCGTGCTCGAGGCACTCGCGGCCGTTGGACCCGTCGTTGTTTGTGCTCGCACCTCCGTTTGGGTAACGAAGGGAGCGAAGGCTAAGATGAGGGCTGAAAAGCCGCTCATCATCCAAGCAGTAGGTGTCACGTGGTACCTCCGAGCTAGCCGACGGCTTGAAGCGTCCCGATTTTTGAACCTTCCCAATGAGCGTTATATAGACCCTGCCGCACCCACTTGAGCACCGCAGTGCACCTCACTTTGGAGCGGGCGAACCGTCGGACCAGTGGGAGACCGGAATGGCGAGCGTCACCGGCTGGTACGGGCGGAACCCGGCCGATGGAGGAGGCGCTAGGATCGGGGACCCCTTGAAGCTCGCGGCCCATGTGGCCAGTTGGTCGTACGCGATAAACGGCATGACGTGCGGCCGCCACGGTCCGTCGGCTCCGAGCAGGTAGCCGTTTTTCGATAGCATGAACGCAAACGAGGCGGGAGCGGGATCGCCGAATTGGCGGTCGGCATACCCAGCTTTCGCTTTCGCCGCAATTTCTTCGCGAGTATTGCCGGCAATGGCCCACTTCGTTAGTGCAAGGTAAAACGGGAGTACGCTTCGCACGGCCGGCGGATTGAGGCATGCAGGCCCGAGACCGTGCCAGTTCCAGAACTCGGGATCATCGAAGCCCGCCGTCCACGAGCGTCCAACAACGCAGACCCAGCCGTTGGTGCCCTTGACACCGACGACGTAGCCTTGCTTCGTGAGGACGAGCACCTCAGCATGAGCGGAGATTGATGACGGCCCTGCCGAGCGAGCTAAGGCGATTTCGGCAGCAGCGCTGGGCATCAGGTACTTCGCGATCGGCGCCATCGTCGGGTAGGGGTTTGGCGAGGGGACTTGTCCGAACGCAACGGCGGAGAACGAAAGGAAGAGCGCAGTGGCGACGCAAGCAAAGGTAATCTTCATGGGAGTCCCCTTACGTAAGTCGAGGGTTGTAGAAATTGGCGATTTGTTCGGCGCAACAAAGACCGTTGGAGCACCGGGCACGAACTTACTATTCAGAACGCCGTTTCACAATGAAATGTGACAGGTCGCCGGCCCGGCGATACCCGAAATCACACGCTAAGCGCCTCGGCTACTGCTTATCTCCGATAACTCCGCGCCCTCGGCGGCGAGCGATTCGATCTCCGCGCCGCTGAGTTTCTCGCGCAGCGCGCGATACGCGAGGCAAACGCCGTAATCGCACGACAGGCGTAATACTTGCAACTCCCGGCCGCCGTCACTTAGTTTCTTTTAGGTCCTTGGTAAAGTAACGCAAAACGATGGTGGAGGACGGCCTACGCGACCGTCCTCCACCATCGTTAGTTGAGCGACCTGGAGCAGTGACGATAGAACGCGACCCACGATTGCACTGGCGGGGGTGGCGCCGATCGCTTCAAAACGCGCGCCAAAGTAAGCATGTAGAGAACCCCTAAATCTAGCTGACGGTGATCCGCCGTGGTTGCGATTCAGGGTGGCGCTGGAGGGAGATCTTCAACATCCCGTCGCTGACGCTCGCCGCAATTTTCTCTGGATCGACGTCTTCGGGAAGGCTCAAAGATCGCGAAAACGTGCGCCGATCGTTCTTGCCGTTGATCGACAGGATGTTGTCTTTAAAGTTGACCTCGACCTGGGATGAGTTGAAGCCGGGGATAGGAACCTCGACATCGTAGCCGTTGTCGGTGCGGCTCACCTCAAAACCGTAGTCCCAGTTCGACATGACGCTTTGGAATGGATCGAAGCCGAAGAGACGTTGAAACGGCGAGCCCGACGCGGGCGCCTGCCTGGCCAACTCTCCATTTTGGCCGTTACGTACAAGAGCGTTCATCGCTAACTAACCTCCTTTCGCAGATGAAACGGAGCGATTTACGTCCTCGTAGATGCAATTTTAGCCAAGTTAGCAGTCTTGTCAAGAGAGTGCCAGGGCCTTGTGGCAGCATTCGCCGCCTTGACGAGCCCGCGGGGGGTGGCCGCCTTATGCGAAGGCCCCTGCCCGTCGAAAAAAGTCGGGCGAACGCAGCACACGCTCGTGCAAGTAGTCGCCGAAGACGGATAGGATGCCCGCACAAGCCGCGGTAACGCTTCGTGCGGCGATGCGGTTCCGGTGCGACATGCAGATTCTCCGTCACCGAGATAACGAGGGTGATATCTTCGACGAGCACGCTCTCCAAAGCGAGTGGAGTTGAGATCATCGAGCTCCGTGCAACCCGTAATCATCGGACGACCATGGCTGCTACCGCCGCTCGCTGCGATCGCACCGGCGAGTTGCTTGGCTGACGTAAGGTCGTGACAGCCGACGGCCCGTGCCGGCCCAGTTACCTTCGACTCCCTCAGGGTGACAACGGTGTAGCGCCGAATCAGCGGGCTATGAAGCCGCTGCCGACAGGCACCGTAACGTTTGCGTTTACGGACATCGAAGGAAGCACGGTTCGGTGGGAGCGCGATCGCATCGCGATGCAGGAGGCGGTGCGTCGCCACGACGCGATCTTACACAAATTAATAGCCGAGCACGGCGGCTACGTCTTCAAGGTGGTCGGCGATGCGTTTTGCAGCGCGTTTGCGCGCCCACATGATGCCCTAGCCGCGATGATGAGCGCACAGCAGCAGTTGGCGGCGGAGGATTTCTCGGCGGTGGACGGGCTGCGCGTGCGTACGGCGATCCATACCGGGACGGCCGACGAGCGCGAGGGCGACTACTTTGGCCCGGAAGTCAATCGCGTCGCGCGGCTGCTGGCGATCGGCCACGCCGGGCAGGTTCTGCTCTCAGGTGCAACTGCCGCACTCGTCGGCCGCGATTTGCCGCCGCAAGCGTCGTTGCGCGATTTAGGCGCGTATCATCTCAAAGATATTACGGATTCCGAACGCGTCTATCAGCTCGTCGCGCCGGGGCTCGCCACTGATTTCCCGCCGCTGCGATCGTTGGGGACGCTGCCGGCCGATCTCTCCATCGTCGACGCTGAAAACTTCCATCCCATTCGCAGCTTTAGCGGGCGTGAGGAAGAGCTCGCTACGATTAATGCGGCGCTCGCACAAGACGCAGGTGTCGCGGCCGTGCACGGCTTGGGCGGTGCCGGCAAGTCCGCCGTCGCGCGCGAGTACGCCTGGCGCAACCGCGATGCGTATTCGGTCGTGTGGTGGCTGAACGCGCAGACCGAAGAAGGCGTCATTGACGGATTGCTGCGCCTGGGCGCGATGTTTCACAGCGGCGTCGAGCAAATCGCCGACCGGCGCGCAGCTGCAACGCGCGTAATCAACTCGCTGTTGAGCGGCTTCGACAAGCCGATGCTGCTCGTCTTCGACAATCTCGAAGATGAGCGGCTGCTGCATGCATGGCTGCCGCGAACGGGCGCTCGCGCGCTGGTGACGTCGCGCGATGCGATGCTGGGCGTTGGCGCGACGAGCATTTCGCTGCAAACCTGGCAGCTCGACACCGCGATCGAGTATTTGCGGCGCGAGAGCGGACGTGCCGACCTGACCGACGCCGACGCACGTGCCATCGCCACCGCCGTCGGTTCGCTGCCGCTGGCGCTAGCGCACGCCGCCGCCTCGCTGCGCCGCATGCGGATGGTAAATCCGGCGCGCTACCTCGAGCACATTACCGAGCACCTCAAAAAGGCGCCCCGCAACGCGGAATATCCGCAATCCGTCTTCGCAACCTTTTCTACGGCGATCGAGCAAGCCGAGCGCGAAGCCGCGGGCGCGGCCGCCGTGCTCTGCTTTGCGGCGTGCTTTGCACCCGATGCCATTCCCGACGAGCTTTTCCGACAGCCTGCCGGCAACTATCCGCCGAGCCTGCGGCCCAAGTTATCCGAAGTCGATGCGCTCGATCTGCACTCGGTCGTCGTTGACGAACTGCGCCTCGACGAGGCGCTGGGCGCGCTCGATCGGCTCTCGCTGCTGGCCTTCTCGCAGGGTGCGCGAATCTACAACATGCACCGGCTCGTGCAGTTAGCTGCGCAAGATCTTGCCGTGTCCCTTTCCGAAGGCACGCGAACGTATAGCATGCATCAGCTCGTGCACATGGCGGCACGAGACCTGGCGAGTCCCGACGCACAGGCCTGGCGCGAGGCTGCCATCAATGTTGCAATCGCGGCGTTCCCGCCGGATGAGTTCGCCGCGTGGCCGCTATCCGAGCGGTTGCTGCCGCACGCGCGCGCCGTACTCGATCTCGCGGCGGCCGATACGGCCTCCTTAACGGCAGCGGATCTCGCCTATCGGTGCGGTCTCTATCTCTGGCGGCGCGGCGAATATCGAGCGGCGGAGAAGCTGCACGCGCATGCGCTAACGATTCGCGAAAAGTCGCTCGGGGAAAATCATCTCGACGTGGCAACCAGTCTAACGAACCTCGCGATAGCCTGCGGCGAGCAAGGGCGTCACGCAGAGGCGGCGCAGCTCTTCGCTCGCGCGTTGGCGATACGCGAAGCGGGGCTCGGTCCGGACCATCCGCTCGTCGCAAACAGCTTGAGCAACCTCGCCCACTCGTACGACGATCTCGGGCGCTACGACGAGGCGGAATCCCTATATGTACGCGCGCTGGCGAGTCACGAGAGATTGCTCGGTCCCGATCACGCCGACGTCGCGACGAGCCTTAACAATCTCGCGTGCTGGTACACCAACCAGCAGCGTTACCAAGAGGCGGAGGCGCTGCAACTCAGATCGCTGGCGATTCGGGAAAAGGTTTCCGGCTCGCAGCACCCCGACGTTGCCGTTAGTCTAAGTAATCTTGCCGAGGCGTACGCCGGACAAGGGCGTTACCAGGAGGCCGAGCGACTCTATGCGCGCGCGCTGGCAATTCGAGAGGCGCTCCTGGCTCCCGATCATCCCGATGTCGCCAATACGCTGACGAACTGGGCGAAATCGCTCGAGGCTCACGGCCGCGGCGAAGGCGCGCAGTCGTTATATGCCCGTGCGTTCGCAATCCGCGAAAAATCCCTGGGCCCCGATCATCCAAAGACGAAAGAGGTTCGAGAAAAGTTGGGGGGCGCGCACGATGCTTGCCAGCCTTCGACAAGCTCAGGATAACAAGGGATAAGAGTCTTTGCCCGCTCTGGGCGCCAGCCGGCGTGGTGAATGGGCTCAGCGTAACCTCCACCGCGCACCGTAGACGTTTATGCATCGTCACCCATGCTGCCGCAGGGAAGCTAGTACTGAGATGTAGGCAAAGCTAGCACGATTATTTTATTCGGCGACGCCGCCGCCTGAGGTTCGCATTTCACTCCACTGTGGTCGCAAGCGCATCAAACGCGACACGATGGCTCGATCGAGAAATGGTCAACGATAACTCCCAAGGGGTGCCGCTAGAGATGCCTCAGGGACTTGCGACCTATTGGACGACGGGCTACGACTGACGCAAGTGCGAGGCAGGACTAAACGCATTGCCGGAATATCTGACAGAGATCGTCGCCGTGGGTATTTTTTACGAAGGTCGGGAGTATGTGCGCGGCGCCATACCTTTGGCTAAATCAGCCCACCTGCGCCAAATGGCATAAACCAAAAGACATGTCAAAACCCTACAACGAACGGCGGCGCTTGCATCGAAGCGCGACCCAACCAAACCTTTAAAGCCGATGCAGTCGCGAGCTCGGCCCATACAGAAACGTCGTACGTTTGTCGTAAGTGGTGCTAGTAGTTTCGCACTCCCACGCAAAATCGCCAAACAAATCCTTGCCTAGTTGGAGCTTTCCATCTTGCGGCATCGGGCGCCTAAGCCCCAACTCCTTACATGCGAAGCAAACGCCGCTCAAAGCTCAACATGCGTACGAAACGCAAGAAATAGGCGCCTTGACTCGTGTTGCTGCCTAAGAATCCTCTGCCGATGCCCGTGCTGGTCGCTTCGACGCAGCCGGTCCCGAACTTGGGTCCAAGTTTTTGCCTTATCGAACCGCACCATATGGGCCGGGACCGACATGCGGCCCTGAGCATCTGCGATCGCAATGGCGCTGACCGCAGTCACCGCCGCCGTTAGAGTGAGCGCCGCCCAAACTCTTACTCGCCTATGCCGCCCCCAAGTACCAGTCTTGTCCCATGATTTTCCCTTTCTGTCGTTCGAAACGTCCTCTCACGGTTGACGCGCGAGCGTCCGCCACTATGCTGCCATCGACTCGGGGACTAGGAACATGCACAACTCGACAAGTCACCTACAAAAATGTCGAGGCCCGGTCGTCGGTTCGCGTGTTGTCGCCGACGATCTCGGCCGAAATCGAAACGCAAAAAGCCGTATGAACTCGGCGCGTTTCAATGGTGCGGATGGGGGGCTCGAGTCGCAGCATCAGTTTTTTAAGGCTGAAGTTTTCGTTTGCTAGCGTTCGCGTTTTCCGGCAGTTTCCGCGTGAATTGTCGTTAGGTGCTAGCCCGAAGGAACATCCATCGGCGTGTTCACTGCCATCTTACACTAAATCGAAACCGCTAGCGCTTCCGCCACGGCCCGATCCTCGGAGATGAGCGAGCCTTCGGCGGCGACCGCGTCCAACTCGGCATCGCTGAGCTGCCCGCGGAGCGCCGTCATCAGAATTTCATCGATGCGCTGCTCCGTCGGCTCGCGCGTTATTTCTTCTCTGCGATACCACGCGTCGGCATATCCACGAAGCCGCGCGCCGCAGCGGGCATTGCCGTCGAGGGCGGAGATGGTTGCGAGATGTTGGATAGCAATCGCGGTACTCTGCACGGCCGTACCGCGCGAAAGCCGAAGCGCCTGACGAGCGTCGTTGAGCGCTCCTTCCAATGCGCCGAGCGCGATTTGATATGCTGCTCCGTTTAGAAGCGCCAGCAGCACGTAGCGATTCAGTAGCGTCGTGCTGGTGTCGATTGCGCGCACGAGCTCGAGCGCATGCCTGGGGTTTCCCATCTGGAACTCGAGCTCTGCCATATTCAAGCGGACCCACGTCGCCTGGTCTTCGTATTCTGACGCCAACGCCAGCGAGAGTGCCTGGGGGAATAAATGCAGGGCCTCGTCAAATCGGTCGCAATTCCTCGCGACGAATGCCTTGACGTTCACGGCGTCTGCAAAGAATGAATAGCGAGTTAGGCCTCTCTCCGTCGAACGAAACACCGCGCGATCGATGATGGGTTGCGCCTCGTTGGCACGACCCGCTTGCACAAGGCCGAACGCTAAGCTGGTGAGACTCAGCGTTGTGGTCGCCACGTCGTCACACTGCTCGCCCAAGTCAACCGCACGGCGAGCCGCCTCCAGTTTGCGCGAGCCAACCGTTACGGACGACAGCGCTTCCCACGCCGCTGCTGCAAGCGCAGGCTCTGCGGCCGGATCGAGCCCCTCGAGCACCGGTTCAAGCCAGCTTCTAAGTTGCGGCCCGTGCTCGAGTCTTCGGTAAAGGCCGGATAAACCGACGACGATGCGCGCCGCGAGAATTACTTCGTCGTGCGCAAGCGCCCACCCGATCGCCGAGCGCGCGTTTTCCAGCTCGGGCGCGAACTCGGAGAGCCACAGAGATGTTGGTGCAGACCACCACGCCTGTCGCGCACGATCGGCGAGATCGGCGGCCCACTGTGCATGACGCCGTTCCAACGTCTCACGTTCCCCGGTTTGCTCAAGCTTCTCCAGCGCAAAAGCGCGCGTCGATTCCAGGAACCGGTAACGCATGTTACCTCGCTCGACGTCGTAGACGACGAGCGACTTTTCGACCAGCGACGAGAGCAGGTCATCCGCGCTGAGGGCATCAAGCGTTCCGTCGATGCAGACTGCCTGGACCGCTTCGAGCGTCCAGCCGCCGGCAAATACCGCCAGGCGGCAAAGGAGGCGCTGCTCTTGCTCCGGCAGCAAATCGTAACTCCACTCGATGAGAGCGCGCATCGTCTGCTGACGTGGCATGGCTGTGCGGCTGCCGCCGGTCAGTACCCTAAAGCGCTCGTCGAGTTTCTGAGCTAGTTGCTGAGGAGTCATCACCTTCAGGCGCGCTGCCGCAAGCTCGATCGCCAGCGCAATACCATCCAAACGGCGGCAGATCTCGCCCACAATCGGCGCATTCTCGTCCGTCAACGCGAACTTCGCATCTGCCGCTCGCGCCCGCTCTACAAAGAGGGCGCTTGCACCGAAGCGCGCCACTTCTTCAGACGTCAGCGCATCGCCGGAGGGAACGGTCAGCGACGGTACGTGGTAAACGTGCTCGGCGGCGATGCGCAGCGGCTCACGGCTCGTCGCCACTATTCGCACGTGCGGGGCGGCGCGCAGGATCGCATCGGCGATTCGAGCCGCCTCCTCGACGAGATGTTCGCAGTTGTCCAAGATCAATAGCAGCCGGCGCGAGCGCAGATACTGCGTCAGGACGTCGAGGGGCGAGTGATTTTCCTCTTCGCGTAGACTAAACGTCGATGCGATAACGTTGACGACGGGTGCGGCATCCCTCAGCGGAGCAAGGTCGACGAACCAAACGCCATCGCTTGAACTGTCGAGTAGGTCCGCACCGGCCTGTAACGCGAGACGAGTCTTGCCGACGCCGCCGGTTCCGACTAGCGTTACCAGCGGATGTTCGAGCATGAGCGGCTCGATCTCGGCCAATACGGCGTCGCGGCCGATGAGCGGTGTGACTTGACGCGGCAGGTTGTTGGGCAGCGATGCTAGCGACGTAAGCGGTCGCGACGTGTCAGGCACACCCGGCGCAACGAGCTGCCAGACGTGCTCTGGTTTGGCGAGATCCTTTAGGCGATGCTCGCCGAGGTCGCGCAAATCCGTCTGGTCGGGCATCACGCCGCGCAGAAGCAGCGCGGTTGTTTCAGAGACGATGATCTGGCCGCCGTGCACGATGGCCAGGATCCGCGCAACGCGGTTCGCCGCCGGTCCAAAATAGTCGCCGTCACGCTCTTCGGTGGCCCCACTATGCAGCGCCATCCGCACTGCGACGCCGCCCACGGCGCCCCAATCTTCGGTCGCAACTGCGCGCTGAGCGTCGATGGCCGCAGCTGCTGCATCCGAAGCCCTCGAAAATGCGGCGCAGAACCCATCGCCTATCGTCTTGAAGACATAACCGCCGTACGCTTCTATCGCAGTTCGGAGCAGTTCGTCGTGCCGGCGCAGCGCGTCGGACATCGCCGCACTCTGCTCTTCCCAACGCCGCGTGCTGCCCTCGATGTCAGTGAAGAGGAGGGTTACCGTCCCGCTAGGAAGCGGTGCTCTCAGCGCCATGGCGAGGCATTCAAAGAAGGTCGGGCGCACGCCTTGTACACAGTCTTGAACTCGAACCGCGCCTAACCGGATCGCTCCTGCAAAACGCCGCGCTGATCCTTGCGCGTAGCACCGCAAAATGTCGTATATGCCATCACGACTTCTCCGCTACCATTGCTATCGGCGCCACGTATCCCGGAGGAGGCTCGGGCTGCGGCGGGAGCGTTTGCGGGACGATCTTCTCGGTAGCGCCGTGACGGCGCTCTACGTCCGTTTCACTACCGGCGGCGCCCGAGCGCCATCGATAACCGGCGAACGTGGTGCATAGAGCCGCATCGTCACGTTGAACGAACCGGCCGGCGCGGGATGCCAATTCGATTCCTTCGGCGCGCGGCATTTCGTTTCAAACGGTTCTTGTGGTAGCGGACGCGCTGCGTCTTTCCGAGTCTGAACGAGATTATTTGCTCGCGCACACCGGGCATTGGGAAACGTCAGAGCGCGCCGAGCCGCCTCGTCGTCGAAATGATGAATGCGACAGCATTTCCCGCGTACATCGCAAGCGCCGCTTGGGAAATCGTCGCGTGCAATGAAGCGTTCCGACTCTTTTGGGCGATCGAGGATGGCGAACTTCCAGTCGGTGCGGTCGAACGGCTGTTTCTTGACCCAAGAGCGCGCCGCATGCATGGTTAGCGATTTGCTTCGAACGTAGAACCCGTGCTGGCGATGCTGCGATCTCGCGAGATACGGCGACCTTCTGAAGCGCTTAGCCGGCTACACGAGCGGGTTATGGCAGACGACTTGACTCGCGAAATCTGGCAGAGCAGCTATGAGATCAGTGGCCCTTTTCGCGCGAACCGTTGCACGATAGATTCAGCGCTTGGAGCCGTTTACATTCGAAGCACTCACATTGCCGATCGCGGGCACTTCAACCGCCTTAGTGGTTCAGGTTCCCGACGACGAGAGCCGTGAGCGCATAAGGTACCCCTGACAGGGAGTAAGCTGGTTGCCAAGAGGGCAGGACGCGCCAAGATTGCCCCGCGCCCGTCGACCGTTCGCAATTGTCGTAAGATCGTCGTACACGAACCGATTTGTTCAACAAATGGAAGTTTGTGAAGCCCGGTATGAGGGCTTACCGGCGCTTTTAGAGGTCCGCGCGCGGGCGGCGACCACTTATCTGAATTGTGAGTGGTCGCGAATTTAGGCTTTTGCGCCCGAGACCAAGCCGATGGAGTCTCAGTAAGATCAGTCTTTTTACGATGGTGGAGATGCGGGGACTCGAACCCCGGACCCCTTACATGCGAAGCAAGTGCTCTACCAGCTGAGCTACATCCCCACGGGCCAGTCGTTGCGACCTGGAGGATTGTACGTGCCGCGATGGGCACCTGTCAAAGTCAATGAGCAAGCTCTCGTTTGCGGTCGCGGCCGCGCTGATACTTGCCCTATCGGGCGCTCAGGCGACGGCGAGCGGCGTCTCCCCGCAGCTCGTCGCCATCAGTCGCTGCAACGGACAAACGATAGACGAGGCCTCGGGCCGGATCCGCGACTTCGATCGGCACCCGCCGGGCGGCAACTCCCAACAACTCTACCAAAGGTACGGTGCGATTCTCGAGATCCTGGCCAATCTCAGCGAGGAGCGTTCGATCCTCAATAGCGTCTGCACGAGCGACGTCCAACGCGATGCCTTCTTCGATCAGATTGCAGCGACGGTCGCGTCCGCACTTCTCTTAGAAGCGGACGTTGCGGCACGCCTCAACGCTTCGTGCCCGGCAGCCGCGAAGGCGCTGCCGACGATGATGATTGCCGATTCGTGGCTCACGCTCGCCAACATCATCAACCTGGGCAACGGCGTCGTTCCCGCCGCCTTTGACGACGTCGTTCCAAAGGTGCGCACCCATGCCGACGCGCTCGGCCTGACGCTGCCGCCGTGGTCGGAAACGTCGCAATATTGGCGCGATCAGGTCCATGCGAAGGAGAAGACCGAGATCGCGACCTGTCCGTCGCCCTCTCCGTTGCCGTCACGGCCGCCGACGCCGATACCGAAGTGAAACGCGTCGTCGGGCGTACGCTGATCGTTCTAGGGGGAACGCTGATCGCAGCGTTCTTAGCCGGGGTGTTTTCCGCGGGCACCGCCTGCGCGCACGATCCGCGATTCGCGTGCTCGCCGCGTCCGGCATCGAGCCCGGTCGCGATCGGCGATGTCGTCAAGTCGTGGGCGTTCTACGGACGCTTAGCATCGCCGCAGCGCGACTACTACGATTTTTCAACGGCCGTCCCGCTGCGTATTCCCGTCGATCTTCTCGTCGATAAACGCGATGCCGCCAATCCAGCCCGCCCGTCGCTGATCGTCGAGGGCGCGAATCAGCGCGAGATCATGCGCCTCGACCTGAGCAACCCCGGCACGTTCGACGAGCCGTTTTCACGCGTCTCGTATCTGAGCAAGAGCGGAGAACTCGATCTTGCCCCTGGCCGCTACACCGCGGTCGTCTCGATGAGCGGCCGCAGCCCGCAGCGCTACACGTTTGCAATCGGTCGCGACGAGCGGTTCGGCATTCTGGAGATCCCCTACGTGCTCGGGGCCGTCTACCGGATCCATAACCGAGATTTTTGACCGGCGGAGGATTTTGCGAATAGTTCGCAAATAATCTCGACCCCATGGGGGTTCGAGCGGATTACGTCACGCGGCCGCGCGAGATGATCGGTACGATTTTGCAGCGGGAACCGCGCTTTCTTTCGGCCGCCACGATTCACGAGCGCCTCAAGCGTTCGGGCGCGCGGGTCTCCCTCTCGACCATCTATCGCACGCTCGATCGCCTGCGGGCGAAGGGCGAGGTAACCGAACGGGCCGATGCCGAGGGCGAGGCCACGTTCATGCTCTGCGAGCCGGCACACCACCATCACCACGCGATTTGCGGCGAATGCGGGCGCGTCGAAGACGTCGACTGCACCGCGATGGAGCAGTTTGCGGAATCGTTGCGCACGCTGCATGGCTTCGAGCTCGACGGCCATGCTATGGAGTTCTTCGGACGATGCCGAGCCTGCTGCTAAGAATCGGCGCGTTTGCATTGGCGCTGTGCGCGGCGTCGTGCGCGCATTCGTCCGCGAGTCACGCTCGCGGCGACGCCGGCGCGGCGAAGAAGATCGCGGTGGCAACGACGATCTCGACGCTCAACTCGTTCGTGCAAGGCGTCGGCGGCGAGCACGTGACGGTGAAAAATATCGTGCCGATCGGGGCTTCGCCGGAGACGTTCGCACCCGCCGCCGCAAGATGTGGCGACGGTTCGCCGATGCCGACGTTCTCGTTGAGAACGGCGCCGGACTCGAGACCTGGCTCGACAAGCTTCTCCGGGACGCGGGAACCTCGCATCTACGCATCGTCGTCTGCGCCGACGGGCTGCCGATCAAAAACGACAACCCCCATCTTTGGATGGACCCCGTATTTGCCAAGCATTACGTGCTGGCCATACGGGATGCGCTGATCGCCGTCGATCCGGCGCATGCGGACGACTATCGGCGCAACGCTGCCACCTACAACCTCGCGCCTCGACCAGCTGATCGCCTCGATTCGCGCGAAGATCGCGACGGTGCCGCCGTCGCAGCGCTACATGATCGTCTTTCACAACGCGTGGCAGTATTACAACGACCGCTTCGGCATCACGACGCTCGGATTCGTCGAGCGGAACCCCGGCCAGGAACCGAATCCGGAGCAGATTGCGCAGCTCGTCGATCTGGCGAAGCGCCACCACGTTCGAGGCGTCTTCAGCGAACCCGAATATAGCCCCAAGCTGCTGTATGCGATCGCGCAGGGCGCCGGAGTGAAGGTCGTTGAGGATCTCTACGACGACTCGGTCGGCACCGACCCGCGCGTTGCCAACTACATCGCGATGCTCACGTACGACACCGACGTCATCGTAGACACCTTGAAGTGAACGCCGGCACCGAGGCACGCGATGCGGTCGTGGCGCGCGACCTCGTCGTGCGCTACGACGATTTCACCGCGCTGATGGGCGCGACGCTCACGGTGCATTTCGGCGAGGCGCTGGGAATCGTCGGTCCCAACGGTTCGGGTAAATCGACGCTGCTCAAGTGCATCGCCGGATTACTCGTGCCGTCGAGCGGCGAGTTACGCGTGCTGGGATCGGCGCCGCGCAAGCTGCCGCCCGGAACGATCGCCTACGTCCCGCAGGTCGAAGCCGTGGATTGGTCGTTTCCGGCAACGGTCTGGGACGTCGTCGCAATGGGACGCTTCGCCAGGCTCCGGTTTTGGGAACGATTCGGTCAGCACGATCGCGACGTCGGTGAACCACGCTCTCGAGCTGGTCGACATGAGCAACCTCGCGTCGCGACATATCGCGAATCTCTCGGGCGGCCAGCAGCAGCGCGCCTTCGTTGCCCGCGCGATCGCTCAAGAGCCGAAGCTCCTGCTGCTCGACGAGCCGACGACCGGCGTCGACGCAGCGACGGAGGAGGCACTGCTGCACGTCGTTCGAGAGCTGGTTGCCGGCGGGCTCCCGGTACTCATGTCGACGCACGATCTCGACCGCGTCGACGAATGGTTCGATCGGCTGCTGGTGCTCGACCGGCGCGTGCTCGCGTTGGGTACGCCGCGCGAAGTGGTCGAATCGGGCGCGTACAGCGCGATTCGCGAGCACACACACACGCACGGACATCTTCGCCACGATCACGAGCCCCACGCCACGCACGCCGCCCATCCGGAACTGCGCACGTGACGCTGCTCGACGCGCTGCTCGCGCCATTTCACTACGCGTTCATGCAGCGTGCCTTCGTGGCGGCGCTGGCGGTTGGGCTTCTCTGTTCGACCATGGGTACGTACGTGATTCTGCGCAAGCTCGCGTTCATCGGCGACGGAATCGCGCACGCATCGTTCGCCGGCATCGTCATCGCCTATCTTGCGCGGCGCGAACTTCTACATCGGCGCGGCATCGTGGCCGTATCGACGGCGCTCGGCATCGGATTCGTCCACCGGCGCGGGCGCATCTCGCTCGATACGACGATCGGCGTGCTCTTCACCGGCATGTTCGCCCTCGGCGTCTTCTTGATGAGCCAGCAGCGCAGTTATGCCGTCGATCTCCAGAGCTTTCTCTTCGGCGACATCCTTAGCCGTGCAGAACCAAGACCTGCGGCTGATTCTCATCTTAGCGCTGGCGGTGGCGATTGCCGTTGCGCTGCTCTTCCGCGGTCTGCTCTACACCACGTTCGACCCGGTGGTCGCGCAAGCCAGCGGCATCGCGGCGCCGGCATACGAGTACGCGCTGCTCGTGATGCTCGCCCTCACGATCGTCGTCGCGCTGCAGGCGGTTGGCATCGTGCTCGTCGCGGCATTGCTGGTCACGCCTGCAGCCGCCGCCTATCAGTTAACGTCGCGTTTTGCGCCGATGATGGCGCTCGCTGCGCTCTTCGGCGCCGCGAGCACCGTCGGAGGGCTCTATCTTTCCTACTACGTGCGCGCATCGAGCGGCGCGACGATCGTGCTGCTGGCGACGATCCTGTTCTTCGTAGCGGTCGCTGGACGCCAACTGCAGCGCTTTAGCGCGTCGAGATCGTAAAGGGCGCCGTATAGAGCCTGTCGTTGGAGCCCCGGAACTGCACCCAGAGCGCGTAGGTTCCGGCCGGCAGCGCCGGTAGCGCCATGCGCAGCCGCGGGCCCGCCGCCGCGCTCGCACCCATGTTCATCTCCGTCTCGTCTCCGGCGCCGCGCACGTGCGGATGCACGTGAACGTACGCAAGCGTCTTCACGTTGATGAAGATGGCGTGCGCCGCCGCGCCGAGGTACGTTCCTAGCCCAGATGCGAGGTGGCCGTCGCGCAGCACCGTGAGATCGAGCCTCTGCGGCGTGCCTGCTGCGAGCTGCGTCGCGCTGAGCGTTACGGTGTATGGCCCTGCGTGCGACGCTCGTCGGCGAAGCGCCGTGCGGAAGCGATGCCGTTGCGACCGGCCCATCGCTCTCCATGGTGAACCGGAAGACTTGTTGGCCGATCGCGTGCGGCACGGTATCGGCATACACGTAATAGCGATGGTTCGGTTCCTTCGTGAACGACTGCGAGAACGTGCCGGTCGTCGTATCGAAGGCGGGGTGGAGATGCGCGAAGGTTGCGAAATCGTCGCGGATGACCACGACGTGCGCGAGCTTCTCCATGTCCACGTCGTAGTCGAGAATCGGCGTCGTCCCGTCGAGCTGGAACTGGCGAAACTTCAGGGTCGCGCTCGGCCCCGTGCCGTGCTCGGCCCAAAACTTCGAAACGATCTTCGGCGTTCCGCCGAGCAGCGCAAAGACACCGGTCTGCTCGGCCGGCCCAGCCGAGGCACGCGCGAGCGCGGTTAAACTTACGGCACCCAGCACGAGTGCGACGAGCGTGCCGCTTACTCGGCGGCGCGTACGACTCTCCACGTATCCTCCTCCAGTGGCTCCAAGTAACCGGCCTCCGTCAGCACTTCGAGCGCTTCGCGCAATACCGCGCGCTCGTTCTTGTTCGGCATCCCGGTCCAGCGCATCGCGAGCGCGTTCAATTTCAAGATCGCTTGCGGTACGATCGCCTGCCTCAGGAAAGCCGGCGAAAGCTTCACGCGCTCCATGCGGCGCGCGACCGGCTCGAGCGCCGATTCGAACGTCGCGTCGTCAGGCGTTGGCATCGCAGTAGGCTTTGTACTCGCTTTGGATGCTTGCGGGCAGGCCGGCATAATGTACCTCTTCGTCGGCAATCGGCGCGGGCATGCTTTCGGTAACTTCGCGCTTCTCGAGCGCGAGCTGCGCGAGCGTCTCGGCGATCGGCTTCAGACTTCCGTCGCTTCGCACGATGCCGAAACGCAGCTCGTGCGGCGCGCGATCGAACGGCGGCAGTGAGGCGAGTGCCGGGTCGTAGTCGGCCCAGCACCACCAAAACGCGCCGAGCGCGCCGCGCGCTTGCAGGCGTTCGATCGCAACGGCGCGCGCATACTGCGCCATCTCGCGCTCGTCGAGACATGCAAATCCGTCCGACGCGGCCGGCTCCCGGCGGGCATTGCGGATTGCCGAACTCGGAGAAGAGCACGCGCTTGCCGCTGAACGACTGCTGCACTTGGCAGAGGAACGGCACGACGTTGGGATCCAGGCGATCGCGCGCGAACGCGCTGTACACCGGAGTAGCCGTGCATCGTCGCGAAGCTCCACGGGCGCGCGATGCTGGACGGACGGATCTGGCGGTCGCGTTCGAGATCTTCGCCGTGCATTCCGCCGCTCGTCGCGGCGCCCGAGGCTTCGAGCAGCGTTTCGGTCAACCGCAGGCTCCACGTGCCGCGTCGCTTGCGGCGATGCGGGCTCGCGCAGGTTGGAAAACTCGTTGCCGAGATCCCACGCAAAGAGCGCCGGATGCTCGCGCACGCGCTCGGCGACGCGTTGGGCGAAGAGCGTCCTGCGCGCGCAGCAGCTCCGGATCGGCATAAAAGTCGCCGATCGCGCGATCGACGACGTGCGCCGCCGGAGATCGTCCGGAAGCGGCCGTGCACTGGCTCGCGCTCGAGCGTCCACGCCGGCAGCCAGTTGACGCCGCTCATGTGTCCGCAAAAGAGCGTCGGCATCGCGCGCAATCCGGCATCCGCGATTCGCGCCATGACGGCATCGAAGCTTCGCAGCGCGTCGGCGTCCATCGCGGTGGGCTTGGGTTGGAACTGCTCCCACATGAGGAAGAAGCGCACGACGTCGAGTCCCAGCGCCTTGATGCGCGCCATGTCCTCGCGGATCTCGCCCGAGATCGAAACGTTGCCACATGTACATCGCGCTGCGGCGCGGCCAATAGTTGATGCCGAGAAGAAAGCGGGGCATGAGCGTGCTCTTTCGACTCTGCCCCTATGGCGCTCCGCTGCAGGATGACAATGTTGGGGCGGCCTGCGCGGTCCTTCGACTGCGCGTGCTTCGCACGCTCCGCTCAGGATGACAAGCCGGGGCGGGCGCGAAGCCGCGTTGTTTTGGCGGAGGCTGGCAAAAGACCGATCGTCGGAATCATCATGGGCAGCAGTTCCGACTGGGAGACGATGTCGGCCGCGCGCGACACGCTCGCCGAATTGGACATTCCGTGCGAGATGCGCGTGGTTTCGGCGCATCGCATGCCCGACGAAATGTTCGAGTACGCGGCGTCTGCGGCCGAAGCGCGGGCTTGCAGGTGATCATCGCGGGCGCCGGCGGGGCCGCGCATCTGCCGGGCATGACGGCGTCCAAGACGACTCGTCCCCGTGATCGGCGTGCCGGTGCAATCGCAGCGCTGAGCGGCCTCGATTCGCTGCTTTCGATCGTGCAGATGCCGCCCGGCGTCCCGGTCGCTACCATGGCCATCGGCGGAGCGGTCAACGCCGCGCTGTTTGCCGCGCGCATTGTCGCGCTCCACGACGCCGGCGTCGCGCAACGTCTGCGCGCCTATGTCGCCCGCATGCACGACGCAGCCGCCTCAAGCACGCTCGATTGAAATCGGCCAAACCATCGGCGTGATCGGCGGCGGCCAGCTCGGCCGCATGTTTGCGCTCGATGCGAAACGGATGGGCTACAATGTCGTACGCTCGATCCGCAAGAGCACTCGCCGTGCGGGCAAGTTGCCGACGAGCAGATCGTCGCATCTACGACGACCTGACCGCGGTCGAGGAGCTCGGCCGGCGCAGCGACGTCATCACGTACGAGTTTGAGAACATCGACATCGGCTCGGTGCGGCAGCTCGAATCGCTCGGGTATCGCGTGACGCCGGGCAGCGGCGTGCTGCACGTCACGCAGAACCGCTTGCTGGAGAAGCAGTTCGCTCGCGAGTCGGGACTCGCGACGACGGAGTTCGCACACGTCTGCAGCGCGGCGGATGCCACCGCGGCAGCGGAACGGATCGGGTTTCCGGCGGTCCTCAAGACCGTGCGCGGCGGATACGACGGCAAAGGGCAATGGCTGGTCGATTCGCTCGCCGGCGCGCTGGAGGCCGTCGACGACGCCGGCGGCGCCGAACTGATTTTCGAACGTTTCGTCCCGCTCGCTTGCGAGCTCAGCGTCATCGCGACGCGCGACGCGCACGACGAGATCGTGGCGTATCCGCTCGCCGAAAATATCGCACGATCGCGGCATCCTCGCGATGACCGTCGCGCCGGCTCGCGTGGACGAAGCGACCGCAGCGCGCGCGAGAGAGATGGCGGCCATCGTCGGGCGCGGATTGAAGATCGTCGGCACCTACTGCGTCGAGTTCTTTCTCTCGACCGGCGGCGAGCTGCTCGTCAACGAGATCGCACCGCGGCCGCACAACAGCGGGCACTATACCATTGACGTTACCCAATGCTCGCAGTACGAACAGCACGTGCGCGCCATTTGCGATCTGCCGCTCGCGCCGCCGCGGCTGCTCTCCAACGCGATCATGATGAACATTCTCGGCGACGGGACGGGCGACCATCTCTCCGGAGTCGGCGATTTGCTGAGCGATCCGTCGATCGTGCTGCACGTCTACGGCAAGCGGCACGCGGTCGCGCGCCGGAAGATGGGGCACTTTACCATGCTCGTCGAGGGTCCCGTCGACGCCGCCGCGATCGCACGCGCGAAAGCGGCACACGCTAAACTGCACTGGTCGGCATGCTGAACGGCGCGCTGGAGGACATCCTTTACGTCTTCGTCACGCTGATCGCACTGATCAATCCGATCTCGGTGGCGGCGGCCTTCGCATCCTTGACCGAATCGTTCTCTCCGCCGCAGCAGATCCAGATCGCCAAGCGGGCGACCATTGTGGCCGCCATTGCATTGATAACGTTCGCCTTCGTCGGCGAGGCGCTGCTGGGAGCGCTGGGCATAAAAATCGGCGCCTTCAAAATCGCCGGCGGCGTGCTGCTGCTCAAGGTTGGCTTCGATATGGTTTTTGCGGAGAAAACGAATCGCCAACTGGCCGACAGCGCGAAGGCGGAGGCACCGCCGGCCAGCGATCCGTCGGTCTTTCCGCTGGCGATCCCGCTCATCACCGGTCCCGGCGCGCTCACGGCGGGCGTCGCGCTGGTCAATCCCACCGACGCGCATCACTATCTCAACGCAGGAATCTTTACCGTGGTCGCGCTCGTGGTCATCGGCATCAACTACGCATGCATGCTCGCGGCCGAGAAGCTCACGGCGCGCATCGGACAGACGGGAATCGATGCCGTCAGCCGAATCGTCGGCATCGTGGTCGCGGCAATAGCGGTGCAGCTCATCGTCAACGGCATCGCCGCGCTGACCAACTTTACGTTCGCCTAAAAGGCGGCCATCGGCCGGCTGCGAATAGAAAAATCATGATCCTCCGAGCCGGCATTCTATACGACGGCACGCTCGAGCCGCCGAAACGCAACGTTGACGTCGCGATCGACGACGGCCGCATCGCCGAGTTTCGCGCCGCAGGCGGCGAGTGCGATCTCGAAGCGGCCTGCATAACTCCGGGTCTCGTCAACGCACACGCGCACGTGGAGGGAAGCGGCGAGCCCGACATGATGGGCATGATCCGTAGCACGACGCCGAACCAGCGTTTGCTTCGAGCCGTTGAGAACGCGCGCAAGTCGGTGAAGGCCGGGATCACGACCATCCGCGACGTCGGCAGCTCGAACTCGATCGCCGCCGACGTGCGCGATGCGATCGAGGAAGGCCGGATTCCGGGACCGCGCATGCGCGTTGCGGGTGCGGTGCTCTGTATGACGGGCGGCCACGGCTGGCCGATCGGACGCGCGGTCGATTCGCCATGGGACGCGCGCAAGGCCGTACGCGAACAGATGTGGGCCGGCGCCGATTGCATCAAGACGATCGCTACGGGCGGCGTGCTCACCAAGGGTGCGGTGCCCGGGAACGCGCAGTTGACGTTCGACGAGCTCGCGGCGGCGATCGACGAGGCGCACCGACACGGGCTGCGCGTAGCGGCGCACGCGATCGGCACGCAAGGCATCAAGAACGCGCTCCGCGCCGGAATCGACTCGATCGAGCACGGCACCATGCTCGACGATGAGGCGATCGCACTCATGAAGGAACGTAACGTCTATCTGGTGCCGACGTTGAGCGCGCCGACGTGTATTCTCGCAAACTTGGAGCGCGGCGAACAGCCGAAATACGTGATCGAGAAGGCGCGCGGGCTCAGCGAAGTGATGCTCGAGAACATCCGCCGCGCATACGACGCGGGCGTGCGCATCGCCGGCGGCTCCGATGCCGGCACGCCGTACAACTATCATCAAGATTACGCGCAGGAAGTCGAGCTCATGTGGTCGCTGTTGGGCATGACGCCGCAGCAGGCGCTTCACGCCGCGACCAACGTCGCCGCCGAACTGGTCGGCCTGCATCGCGGGCTGCTCGCCGTCGGCGAGCCGGCCGACTTACTGTTCTTGCCGCGCGATGCCGGCGAAGACGTGCGGGCGTTGCGCGAGCCGCAGCTGGTCTTCAAGAACGGAGCGATCGTCTAGCGTGCGTAACGCGCTGCTGGCCGCCGTTCTGCTCGTCGCGGGCTCGGCGCTGCCGGCGCGAAGCGGCGTGGGCAACGGACCCGGCGGCAATCCGACGCTCCTCGGTCAGCCGGTGCTCGGCAGCCCGATCCGCCACGTGATCGTGGTCGTGCAGGAGAACCGCACGTTCGATAATCTCTTCGCGGCCTCGGTGCTCGCCGGCGGCGGACCCTATCCCGGTGCCGACACATCGCAGACGACGACCGTGGACGGGGCGGCCGTGCATCTGAAGCCGGTGCCCTTCGAAGATCCGGGCGATCCGAGCCACACTCACGCATCGTTGCTGAGCGAATGGAACGGCGGCAAGATGGACGGCTTCGGCGACGTCGCGGTCCGTACGGCATTTGGGTCCAAACCTGAGTCCGGTTTTGCGTATGCGTTCGTGCCGTCGTACGAAACGACGATCTATCACCTGCTCGCCGCGCGTTACGCCCTTGCCGACGAGAACTTCGCGCCGCGACTCGTACCGACGTTTCCAAGCCACTACACGCTCGCCACGGGGCAGAGCCGCATCGCCGGTAATCCGAAGTCGGCGATTTGGGGCTGCGATGCCGCCTCCGACGTGCGCGTGCCGGTGTTCGGCGCGGGCGAGACGACCGTTACGCCGGGAGTCTTTCCGTGCTTCGATCAGACGTCGATCGTCGATCTTCTCGACGCCGGCCACGTCACGTGGAAGTATTACACGGGCCCGTATTCCGACGCGGTGAACCCGACGGTCAATATCTACGACGCGTTTCGAAAGATTCGCTACGGTCCCGATTGGCGTCGCGACGTCGTGACGCCCTCGGCGGCGGTGCTGAGCGACATCGCGCGTTGCCGTTTGCCGCAGGTTTCGTTCGTGATGCCGAACTTTCTCGATTCCGATCATGCCGGAAACTTCAGTGCCGGAGGTCCGGGATGGGTCGGTTCGATCTATCTGGCGGTCGTTCAGAGCCAGCACGCCTCAGCGCAGTGCGATTACTATCGGAACAGCGCGATCGTCCTCACATGGGACGACTCCGGCGGTTGGTACGATCACGTTCCGCCGCCGGCCGGCCCGGCCGGGACGACGTGGGGATTCCGCATTCCGATCGTCGTAATCTCGGCGTGGGCGCGCTCCGGCTACGACGCAGGCCGTCCGCACGCCGCGCCCTACGTCTCGCACACGCGGCGCGAGTCGACGTCCATCACCGCGTTCATCGAGAAGAACTGGGGCCTTGGCAACATGGGACAGCGCGACGCTACCGACGACGATCTCAGCGACATGTTCGACTACACGCGCGCCGTGCCGGTGCCTCCGTTCTCAGAAGTCTCCATGCAGAAGCTGATCCATCGTACGCACTTCCGCCTCGCCGTCGCCGCGCGCGACGGACGCATCGTCGATACCGATCTTTAAGTGCAACTGAGCGGCCTGCGTCTCGCGGTGCTCGCGTCGATTTCGTGGCCGGCGCCGCCCCCGGGCTACGGGCCATGGGAGCAAATCGCATTGAACATCGCCGATGGCATGCGCCGGCGCGGCCTCGACGTTACGCTCTTCGCGACGGGTAACTCGCGCTTCGAGGGGCGCCTCGCCTCAGTCGTTCCGGTCGGGCTCAACGAAGATCCCGCGCTCGACGGCGAGGTCTTCGCGGCGCTGCACGTCGCCGAGCTCTTTCGGCGAGCCGGCGAGTTCGATTTAATCCACAACAACTTCGATTGGAGGCCGCTCACCTACGCGATGGCTTCGACGTCGCCGCCGATGCTCACGACGGTGCACGGCTTCTCGACGCCGCAGATTCTCGCGGCGTACTACGCCGCCGCGGATCGCAGCTTCTACACTTCGATCTCAAATGCCGATCGCGATCCGGGCCTGGAATACGTCGCGACGACGTATAACGGCATCGACCCCGCGGAGTTCGCGTTTTCGGACCGGCCGGGCGAGTATCTGTGTTTTTTGGGACGCTTTCATCCGGAGAAGGGGACGCATCTCGCGATCGAGATCGCGAAACGAGCCGGCGTCCGGCTTAAGATCGCGGCGATTCCTCAGGACGAAACGTACTTTCACGAGTGCGTCGAACCGCACATTGACGGCGATCGCGTGCAGTTCTTGGGCGCGGTCGAGCGTGAGGCGCGCAACGACCTGCTCGCCAACGCGCTCGCACTCGTACATATGACGACGCGACCGGAGCGATTCGGATTGACGATGATCGAAGCGATGGCTTGCGGGACGCCCGTGCTCGGCGCGCGCATGGGATCGATTCCCGAGATCGTCGTGGACGGCGTCACGGGGTTTCTCTGCGACGGCGTGGACGAGGCGGTCGAGAAGGTGCCGCGGCTCGCGCGACTCGACCGGCGCGCGTGCCGCGCGCGCGTGGCGGCCGAGTTCAGCATCGACCGAATGATCGATCGCTATCTCGCGGCCTACGAAACGGTGCTCGAGCGGCGTCTGCCGCTGCCGCCGAGCGAGGCGACGCTTGCGGCACGGCGGCGCGATTGGTGGGATCGCCCGATGGCCTACACGGAGATCCCGCCGAGGCCGCGAAGCCTGCGCTTCTCATGAAGCCGAAACCGGAGCGCGATTACTCTCACCGTTCGCTCTTCGATAAGCTCGGTGTCACCGCGGAGGCGCACGTCGCGCTCGTCGGCCGCCACGATGCCGCGTTCGTCGCCGCGCTCAACGAGCGTCTGGCCAAGAGCGCCTCGCAGGCATTACGAACCACCTACGATATGATCTTTCTGCGCGTAAATGCGCCGCGCGATCTCGATCGCATCGACTACGTCGCGGCACGGTTGCGGCCGGACGGCGCGCTGTGGATCTTTCATCCCAAAGGACGGATCGCATCGCCGAGCGATGCCGAGGTTCGCTCCGCCGGCCTCGCCGCGGGGCTGGTGGATAATAAGATCAGCGCCTACAGCGACTCGCACACCGCGACGCGCTACGTGATTCCGGTCGCGCGCCGTCTGCGATCACTTTAACAGGAGGATCTGCCCCGTCCCGCCCGGGAGCGCGATCGAGTGGGTGTACGTTTTTCCATTTTCATCCACGTATTGGTGACGCAGCGGCACTCTAACCGTAAAGTCCGACGGGTTCACCAGGGCTAAGCCGCCGCTATACGTTCGTTCCCACGCGTCGTACACGCCCTGCGCCGCGCCCGTCGGCATGCCGATCGCGAGCTTGTACTCCGGGTAGATCAGAATTTCGGCCGTAATCTTGCGCACCCGATTTGGTGAAGCCGCTCATCCAGACGTACGTGCAGTCGTCGCGCGTCAGTAAATAGTTGGCGACGACCCAGAGGCGTTCGGCTTGCGTAATATTCTCGGAGAGGCCGGGCTCCTCGCCGTTCTCCACATAGCATCCCTTGTGCGCCTGCACCGCGCGAATCTGGCCGAGGATGTGGTGCCACTCCTGCGATTCCGCCACGTTCTGCCCTTTGGTGCCGTAATTGGTGAAGCCGCCCTCGTCGAGCACTTCGTCGGCCCCCGTCGCCAGCGTATGGTTGTCGACCGTGCTGAAGTTCGAGTCGTAGGAGAAGTTGATCGCCATCGTGGCGGTCTGCGAGTGGCTGTGAAGATACGCAAACGTACCGGCCGTCCAGGCCAGCACGGCTTTGGTATATCGCGGATCGACGTCCTTGCCGCTGTACTGCGAGACCCACTGGCCCGACGCACTGTAGTGGCCGCAGCGATGCCAGTAGTTACCGAGCTCCAGATTATCGAAATCGATGCCGCCATAGCCGGCGGCGAGCGCCGGGTCGACGGCGCTTCGGCGCTGGTAGGCGAGCACTTCGGGATTCGCGATGTCGAACGGAACGTTCGGTTCGTCGAACTCGAACGCGACGTGCCGGTCGCAACGATACTCGATCCAGTCCGGGTGATGCTGCTTCCACCATGCGAGCGAATGCAGCGGTCCGTACGGATCGTCGCGCTCGAACGTGGTGTAGGACTGATTGTAGACCTTCTTGGGATCGGGCGAGCGCGACCCCCAGACCACGTCGACGACGCCGACCTCGCTCTGCAGATCCTTCACGCGGTAGTTGAAGACGAGATTGAGATGGATGCCGGCGGGCGTCGGCGGAAACTCACCGCGCCTCGTGGTGAGGTCCGGCATCACGACGTGGCCGGCGTACGGCGCGCCCGCAGCGCTCGGTGAGATCGGACCGATGTTGCCGGCGCCGCCGCATCCGACGAGTCCGGCCGCTGCCGCGGCCGCGATTGCAATCCGAATCATGCCGTCTGCGCCTCCATTGCTTGATACGCTTTGCTGGTCAACTCGTGGTCGAGCACGCCGGCGATAAACCGCGACGCGTTGCGGACTCCGGCGAGGTCGACGCCGGTTTCGATCCCCATCTGATGCAGCATGTAGAGCACGTCTTCCGTGCCGACGTTGCCGGTCGCGCCGGGTGCGTACGGGCAGCCCCCGAGGCCGCCGGCCGATGCGTCGAACTTGGCGATTCCGAGCTGGAGCGCAGCGTAGACGTTTGCAAGCGCGGTGCCGCGCGTGTCGTGAAAATGCATCGCGACGAGATCGAGCGGAATTTTCGCTGCCAGCATGGGAACCAGCTGCTCGACTTGGCTTGGTACGCCGACGCCGATCGTGTCGCCGATGGAAAGCTCGTCGCATCCCATCTCCATCAGCTTGAACGCTCACGTCGACGACCATCGCGGGGGTCACCACGTCGCCGAAGGGCGAGCCGAATGAAGTCGAAACGTAGCCGCGCACCCAGCAGCCGTCGCGCTTCGCTGCGGCGACGACGGCGGGAAAGATCGCCAGCGACTCGTCGATCGTCATGTTGATGTTGCGCTTCGTGAAACGTTCTGAGGCGGCGGTGAATACGGCGACCGCATCGGCGCCGGCGGCGCGCGCGCGCTCGTAGCCTTTGAGGTTCGGGACCAGTACGGGGTACCGAACGCCGGGCGCCTTGCGAATGCGCTCGAATACCTCGGCGGCATCGGCGAGCTGTGGAATCGCCTTGGGGCTCACGAACGACGTCGCTTCGATCCACCGCAAACCGGTCTTCGAAAGAAGGTCGATGTAACGGATTTTGTCGTCGGTCGAAACGAGCGCGTGCTCGTTCTGGAGCCCGTCGCGGGCGCCCATCTCGAACAGCGTAACGGCGCGAGGCATCGTCATGCCGACGGGCCTTTCGACTCCGCGCCTGTCGCGCTCCGCTCAGGATGCCGCCGCAATTATTCGAGTTCGACGAGCGGGGTGCCGGCGGCGACGATTTGCCCCTCTTTCACGAGGAGCGTCTTCACCGAAGCCGATGTGCGGAGCCTCAATGCGGTGTTCCATCTTCATGGCCTCGAACACCACTAAGAGCGCGCGTTCTTCAACCGCATCGCCTTCGCTCACCGCGATCTTGACGATCTTCCCGGGCATCGGCGCCGTGACGTGCGCGTCGCTTGCGGCGCCCCCGTGGCCCGCAACCGTCTCGACCGACGGCGGTGCGGCGAACCGAAAAGCCCAGGTGCGGCCGTCGAGGTGCACCGCGAACGCGTTTCCCTCGTAGGTAACGGCGCCGCTTGCCGGCACGCCGTCAAGACTCGCATGCACGAGGTGGCCGTGTCGCGCGCGCCCGCAACTCGCCGGTGCAGTCGCCGCCGAGGTGCCACGAGCCCGGCTCGGCCCCGGCATCGGCGACGAGTTCCGCAATGCCGCCTTCGTGCTCGAGGCGCAGCGGAATGCCGACGCCGGCGATGCGCCACGGCGCGCGGCCGTCGGCGAGAAGAGCGCCGGCGCAGAGCACGCAGCGCTTCGGGCGGCGGGGGCCGCGAGCGAAAACGGATTCATCGAGACGCTGCGCGAGGAACCCCGTCGTCGTCTCGCCGCGTTTGAAGGCGGCGTCGCGCGCGATCCACAGCAACAGCGGCAGATTCGTGCGCACACCGTCCACCGACGAAATCCTCGAGCGCGCGCTCGAGACGCGTTACCGCAGCGGCGCGATCGCTCCCGACGACGATGAGCTTGGCCAGCATCGGATCGTAATAGTGACTCACGTCGCTGCCGGTCGCGACGCCGGCATCGACGCGAACGCCCGGTCCCTGCGGTGGCGACCAGCTGGGCGATCGTGCCGGTCGAGGGCAGCATATCGTTGGCGGGATCCTCGGCGTAGATGCGCGCCTCGATCGCCCAGCCGCGCGGCCGCACGTCGTCCTGGCGAAGCGTCAACGCATCGCCGCCGGCGATGCGCAGCTGCCATTGCACGAGATCGACGCCGTAGACCAGTCTCCGTGACCGGATGCTCGACTTGCAGGCGCGCGTTCATTTCGAGAAAGTAGAACGCGCCGTCGCCGTCGAGCATGAACTCGCACGTGCCGGCATTCGTGTAGCCGACCGATTCGTGCCGCGCGTATCGCCGCCGCGCCCATCTCGGCGCGCAGCTCCGGCGTCAGTGCGACCGACGGCGCCTCTTCGACGATTTTTTGATGGCGTCGCTGAATCGAGCACTCGCGCTCGCCGAGATGCATCGTGGTGCCGTGCGCGTCGGCCAGGATCTGAAACTCGATGTGGCGCGGGTCGCGAAGATATCGCTCGAGCAGCACGGCTGTCGTCGCCGAAGGCGGCGCGGCGCTTCGCGCTTCGCGGCTTCGAGCGATTCGTCGAACTGCTCGTGCGATTCTCCACGACGCGCATGCCGCGGCCGCCGCCGCCGGCGCTGGCCTTGATCAGGAGCGGAAAGCCGACCCGATCGGCGTGCGCACGCAGCGGCGCCGCTCGCTTTGATCGTCGCCGTCGTATCCGGGCACGACCGGCACGTCGAACGCGCGCACGCGGCGTTTTGCTTCGATCTTGCTGCCCATCGCCGCCATCGCCTCGGGAGACGGCCCGACGAAGACGATGCCCGCGTCGCGCACCGCGCGTGCAAACGGCGCGCGCTCGGAGAGAAAACCGTAGCCGGGATGAATGGCGTCGGCGCGCATCTCGACGGCCGCCGCGACGATCGCATCGGCATCGAGATACGATTCGCGCAGCGGGAGCCGGGCCGACGCAGCGCGCGTCGTCCATGAACGGCGAGGTGGTATGCGTCCGCGTCGGCCTCGGAGTAGATGCCGAGCGGAACGATGCCCATTTCGCGCGCCGCCCGCGCCACGCGCACCGCAATCTCGCCGCGATTGGCGATCAGGAGACGCTTCGATGTCAAGACGACGCGGAAGGATCGGCGAACGAGGCCGGACGCCGCTCGAGGAAAGCGCGCAGTCCTTCTTGGCCTTCCGGACTCACGCGCTGGCTGTGCGATCGCCCGCGACGTGATCGCGCGTGAATCGTCGTAGGTGTTGTCGAGCACGCGCCGCACAGCAGCTTCGCCGCGCGCGATCGCCGACGGGCCGGCGGTACGAAGTTCGGCAAACGCCGCGTCGACCGCCGCGTCGAGTTCCGCCGCCGGCACGACGCTCGTGCACGAGACCGATTGTCTGCGCGTGCGCGGCGTCGAACCGCTCGCCGGTGAGAAAGAGCGCGCGCGCGTGCGACGCGCCGATCTTGGCGAGGCGAACGGCGAGATCACGGCCGGGATGATTCCGAGCTTGACCTCGGTGAAGCCGAAGACCGCATCGCCGGCGGCGATCGCGATATCGCAGACCGCCGCCAATCCGGCGCCCCCGCCGAGCGCAGCGCCGTGAATGCGGCCGATCACCGGCTTGGAACAGTTGTCGATCGCGCGGTACATGTCGCTCATGCGCTCGGCGTCGGCGAGGTTCTCCTCGAAGCTGAGATCGAGCGAGGCGCGCATCCAGTTGATGTCGGCGCCGCCGCAAAACACCTTGCCCTCGCCGGCCAGCACGACGGCGCGCACGTCATCGGCTGCGGCAATTCGCGCGAAGATATCGTGCAGCTCGGCGATGACGCCGGCATTGAAGGCGTTTCGCACCTCGGGACGTGCCAGCGTGACGCGGGCGATGCCGTCCTCGACGGCGAGTCGGACGCTCTCGGCCATAGCGAGCCGCGGTTCGCGTCTTCATCCGACCGGGCCTCGCGCGCGTTATACTGTCACGAGCATGAGCGACGCAGGACGGCCTTTCATCTATCGCTATGCGGTGGTGACGCGCGCGAGCCATTGGGTTTGGGTGCTCGCCTTCTTCGTGCTGGTGGGCAGCGGCCTGCAGATCTTCAATGCGTCGCCGAACCTCGATGCCTCCGACAAGAGCGATCCGGCGCGGCGCGTGCTCGCGATCGGCTCGCCCGCCGGCGGCGTCGGAACGACCACGGCTCTTCGGGCACACGTTCGTCACGACGGGCTGGCTCGGTTGGACCGAGACGGCATGGGCGGCGGGGCGCGCACGCGTTTCCGGCGCGTCGATCACCATTCCGGGCTACCAAGATCTCGCCGACGGCCGGCGCTGGCATCTGTTTTTCGCGTGGGTCGGCGGCGGTCTGCTGGCTCGCGTGGCTGATCTCCAGCGCGATCAAGGGAAGCCTGCGCGAGATGGTGCTGACGCCGACGATCTTCCGAAGCTCTGGCCGATGCAGGCGTACTATCTTAAAGCTGCGCAAGGAGCCGCCGCCGCACGGCATCTACAATCCGCTGCAAAAAGCCGCGTACACGGCCGTGTTCTTCGTCATCGCGCCGTTCGTCGTGCTGACGGGCCTCGCGCTTTCGCCGGGCATCGACGCGATCGCCAATCCGCTGACGGTGCTGCTCGGCGGGCGCCAGTTCGCGCGCTTGTGGCATTTCGCCGGCATGCTGCTGCTCGCTCGGCTTCTTCGCCATCCACGTTTTCCAAGTGGCGACGCAAGGCGTCGTCAATCAAATGCGCTCGATGATCACCGGCTGGTATCAGACCGCGAATGAGAAGCGCAGCCTCTTTCTCGCATCGACGCTGTCGGGCGCTGGCCGGTTGCGGTCCGATCGGCTACGGCATTAAGCCAACAATCAGAGCGTTCGAGCGCATGCTCGCCTCGGCCGAGGGACTCAACCACGCGCTGATCGGAACGCGCGGCCTTGGCGCGCGAATACCGCGATCGCGACGTCGACCGCAACTTTCGCGTCAACGGCTTTGCGACGCCGTCGGATCGCTCGTACGCGGAGCTCGCGCGCACGGATTTCGCGCCGTACCGGTTGATCGTCGACGGCGCGGTCGAGCGGCCGCAAGCGTTCTCGCTCGCGCGACTGCCGCGTATGGCGCGCGCAGACGCAGATCACGCGCCACGATTGCGTCGAAGGCTGGAGCGCGATCGGCAAATGGAGCGGCGTGCCGCTCGCCGACGTGCTCGACGCCGTCGCGCCGCGCACCGACGCGCGCTACGTCGTTTTTCGCTGCATGGACAACGACGGCGCGGGCAACCTCTACTACGAGAGCCTGGATATGCATCAAGCCCGCCATCCGCAGGCGCTGCTCGCACCGCGCTCAACGACGCGCCGCTCGATCCCGATCACGGCGCGCCGGTGCGGCTTGCGCGTGCCGACGCAGCTCGGCTACAAGAGCGCGAAATGGGTCGCGCGGATCGAAGCTCGTCGGGAGCTTTGCCACTATTTACGGCGGACGCGGCGGCTATTGGGAAGACCAGGGATACGAATGGTACGCGGGAATTTGAGAACGGCATCCGCGATCGCGCTGGCGCTCGCGTCCGGCTCGATGCAGCCGTCGCGGGCTTCCGACGATCGGCAGTTCTTTCCGCCGCCGGCCGGCAGCGTCGTCGAACGCCGGCTCGTTGCGTTCAACGGCGAAGGCGTCGCCGATCGTTGGCCTGCCGTCCTGAGCAAAAAACGCGTCGGCTCCGATAGCGGTCGCGACTTCTACCAGTGGTACCTCTCGATCTACGAACTGCGGCGCGGCGCCTATCGCTTGCGCTACGAATCGCCCGGTAACGGCGGCCCCCTCTCGCGCGTGACGCAGGCATCGAACGGTGCGAAGATGTGGTTTCCAACCCAGGACGCATCGCTGGTTGGGGCAGGCACGCTCATGCATGCCGGGGTGCAGCAGCTCGTCGTGCAGGCGCACGAAACCGGTGGCGATTGCGGCGGCGCGACGGTGACGGTGTTCGCAACCAGGCCCGGCGGCAGCGTCGGTCCGGTCGTTACGATCGCGAACTCGTGCGATCTCGATGCATCGTTTACTTCCGACGGCGGGCTGGGGCTCAGCGGCCCGTACTATGGGAAGAACGCGCCGCTCTGCTGTCCGACGAAACCCAACGCCACGGCGACGCTCCGCTATCGCGGCGGCAAGTGGATCGAGACCCCGAACTACTTTAAAATCGAGCCTACATCCGAAAGACGCCGAAATGCGTACGCGGCTGCGGGGCGTGGGCCGCGGCGTCGAGTCCGATCGCGATGACCCGCCGCGTATCGAGGGGATCGATGATGCCGTCGTCCCAGAGCCGCGCGGTCGAATAATACGGATTTCCCTCGCGCTCGTATTTCTCGAGAATCGGCGCCTCGAAGGCGGCCTTTTCTTCGGGCGTCATCTCGCCCTTGACGGTCGATAGCACGCTGGCCGCTTGCGGGCCGCCCATCACGCTGATGCGCGCGTTGGGCCACATCCAGAGCTGGCGCGGCGAGTACGCGCGTCCGCACATGCCGTAGTTGCCGGCGCCGAAGCTGCCGCCGATGACGACGGTGAACTTCGGAACCTCCGCGCACGCGACGGCCATCACGAGCTTCGCGCCGTCCTTGGCGATGCCGCGGTTTTCGTACTCTTTGCCGACCATGAAGCCGGTGATGTTCTGCAAGAAGAGCAGCGGCGTGCCGCGCTGCGCACAGAGCTCGATGAAGTGCGCGCCCTTGAGCGCGCTTTCGCTGAAGAGGATGCCGTTGTTGGCAAGGATGCCGATCGGGTGCCCCTCGATTCGCGCGAAGCCGCAGACGAGCGTCGTGCCGTAGCGCGACTTGAACTCGTGGAACTCCGAGCGCGTCGACGAGCCGCGCGATGACCTCGCGCACGTCGTAGCCGGTGCGGCTGTCGGCCGGAATGATGCCGTAGATCTCGCGCGGGTCGTACTTCGGCGGCTGCGGCTTCGCCGCGGTCCCATTGGCCGCGGCGTCTCCAGATGCAGGTTGCGCACGATCTCGCGCACGATCGCGAGCGCGTGCGCGTCGTCGTCGGCGAAGTGATCGGCTACGCCCGAGATGCGCGTATGCACGTCGGCGCCGCCGAGTTCTTCGGCGGTCACGTCCTCGCCGGTGGCCGCCTTCACCAGCGGCGGTCCGCCCGAGAAAGATCGTGCCTTGTCCTTTGACGATGACGGTCTCGTCGCTCATCGCCGGAACGTACGCGCCGCCGGCGGTGCACGAGCCCATCACCGCGGCGATCTGCGGGATGCGCTTGCCCGACATGCGCGCCTGATTGTAGAAGATGCGGCCGAAGTGATCGCGATCCGGAAAGACCTCGGCTTGCAGCGGCAAGAACGCGCCGCCCGAGTCGACGAGATAGATGCACGGCAGATGATTCTGCTCGGCGATCTCCTGCGCGCGCAGATGCTTCTTGACCGTCATCGGATAGTAGGTGCCGCCCTTGACGGTCGCATCGTTGGCGACGATCACGCAGTGCTGGCCCTCCACGATGCCGATCCCGGTCACGATGCCGGCTGCCGGCGAATCGTTGCCGTACATACCGGTCGCGGCGAGCGCCGAGAGCTCGAGAAAGTCGGATCCCGGATCGATCAGGCGCTCGACGCGTTCGCGCGCGGTGAGCTTATTGCGCCGGCGATGCTTTTCGACCGCTTCGGGGCCTCCGCCGCCGCGCACGCCGGCGAGCCGCTCGCGCAACTCGGCGACCAGCCGATCCATCCGCGCGCGCGTTGATACCGAACGCCTCGGAACGCCGGTCGAGTCGCGATTCGAGCAACGCCATCGCCGCCGCCATTCGGTCGCTCATCCGCTTAGAGCCCGGTTAGACATGGCGAAACGTGCCGAGGGCGGGTCCGGCAGCGGTGCGCGTAAGCTATACGGCATATGGCCGCACAGCAGCTCGCGTCGACGTCGGCGGCATTCGTACGCCCGCAGGGGCAGCCTGATCTCTCCGTCGCGTTGCAACCGTACGACGCGGACGCTGGGCAACGCGCGCCGCCGCGCATTTGCTGCGGCGGGCCGGCTTCGGCGGAACGCCCGACGAGATTCGTCGATTACGCGGCGATGTCCGCGAGCGATGCCGCGGCGATCGCTGGTGGCGGTTCCGTCGGCCGCACGCGATCGCGCCGCCGAGGCTCGCCGGCATCGATGGCCGACCGCTGCGATCGAGCTCGCTCGGAAGCGAGCGCCGAAACGGCGCGCGAGTCGCGATCGTCGTCGCGTTGCAGCTGTGGTGGCTCGAACCGGATGCTGACGACGCCGGCGCCGCTGCAAGAGAAGATGACGCTCTACTTCCACGGTCACTTTACCTCGCGCGCGACGCCGCGTTTTCCACGGATCACCTACAACCAGAATGCGCTCTTCCGCCGCATACGCGCTCGGCAATCTGCGCGATCTTACGCGCGCAGGTCTCGAAAGACGCCGCGATGCTGATCTATCTCGACAGCGCGCAAAACGTCGCGTCGCATCCGAACGAAAACTACGCGCGCGAGCTGATGGAGCTCTTCACGCTCGGCGTGGATAACTACAGCGAAGACGACGTACGCGAATCGGCGCGCGCCTGGACGGGCTGGCGCGTCGTCGCGAAGCACCGATACGGTCACGATTCGATCCGCGCCTGCACGACGGCGGACGCAAGACGTTTCTCGGGCCGCTCGGGCAACTTCGGCGGCGACGATATCGTCAGCATCATCTTCGCATCAGCCGCAATGCGCGCGATTCTTTGCGGCCAGCCTGCTCAACTGGTTCGTCTACAACGACCCGGAACCCGAGCTCGTCGACGCCCTCGCTCGCGCTCATTCGCAAGCACGACTTCGAGCTCACGCCGGTGCTGCGCACGATCCTGGCGCAGCAACGTCTTCTACAGCCGGCGAGCGTACCGCGCGCTGGTGAAGAGCCCGGTCGAGTTCGTCGTCGGGACGTACAAGCGCTCGGCGCTTCCGTCGGTCGATCCGATGGCGATCGCAGCGCCTCGCGCAGATGGGGCAGAGCCTCTTCTTTCCGCCCAACGTCGCGGGCTGGCCCGGCGGCGACAAATTGGCTCACCAGCGGCACGATGATCGCGCGGCAGAACTTCCTGACGCGGCTGCTCGACTCGCAAACGCTCGACGCATTCGTCGTGGCTGCGCGGGATGCCGGTGCAGCGCCCAGAGCGCGGCCGCGACGCTGGCGCAGACGATTCTGCAGGGCGACGTCGCGCCGGCGTCGCTCTGCGAAGCTCGACGGCCTATTTGAGCGGAAGCGGGAGCGCCGCGCTCGGCAGCGCTCTCGGCCGAGAACTACGACGAGCGCGTGAGCGGCGCGGCCTATCTCGCGATGGCGACGCCGGCGTACCAGCTGAATTAATAGGGCGATGAGACGAACGAAACTTTTTGCTCGGCACTGCCTCCGGACTCGCCGTCGTCGCAAATACCGAGCACGTCTTTGCGCGCGCCCTCGCGCAGGCGCCGCTGCGCGGGCCTGCCCGGCAGCGACGACCGCTGCTCTCGTCGTCGATCAATCTCTACGGCGGCAACGACGGATTGAACTGCGTCGTGCCGCACGGCGACGACCGCTACTACCGGCTGCGTCCGGCGCCTTGCGATCGATCGCAACGACGTGCTTGCGATCGACGCCAACGTCGGCCTCAATCCGTCGATGCAGTCGCTCAAGGCGCTTTACGATAAGGGCATGGTCGCGATCGTTCAAGGCGTCGGGTATCCGAACCCCGACCATTCGCACTTCCGCTCGACCGAGATTTGGCAGACCGCGGCGCCGGATCGGTACGAGCACACGGGTTGGCTCGGACGCTACTTCGACGAGCCGGACTGCACGCGATAACCTGTTCAGCGGCGTCGCTGTCTCGAAGGTGCTGCCCGAGGTTTTGGTCTCGGATCGCACCGACATTCCGGCGATCCCGGGCCTGGGCGAGTACGTCGATGATGGCCGATCGCAATCGCGGCCGCGCGCAACGCCTTTCGCGCGACAGGCGCGTGATCGCAGTCTGCCGTTCGCGTCGCCGTATCTCGCGCACGTCATGGAGATCGAAGGCCACGCGCAGCGCAGCTCGGAGGAGCTGCCGCAGCTGATCGCCGGCTATACGACGCAGGCGTCGTATCCGGCGACCGCGCTCGGCCGCAGCCTGGCGCTCGCCGCGCAGATCGTCGGCAGCAATCTCGGCACGAAGGTGATCTACGTCGAGCACGGTTCGTTCGATACGCACGTCAACCAAAAGGCGACGCAGAACACGCTCTTGCTGCAGTTCTCCGACGCGATCGCCGCGTTCTACGAGGATCTCGCCGCGCACGGCAACGAGCGGCCGCGTGCTCACGCTCACCTTCAGCGAGTTCGGGCGGCGGATCGAAGAGAACGGCAGCCGCGGAACCGACCACGGCGAAGCCTCGCCGCTCTTCCTGATCGGCGGCGGCGTCAAAGGCGGCCTCTATGGGGCGGCGCCGGACCTTGCGTCGACGAATATGGGCAACGTGCGCTTTAGCGACCGACTTTCGCAGCGTCTATGCGACCGTGCTCGAGCGCTGGCTCGGCCGGCCGTCGGCGACGGTGCTCGCGCGGCGACTTCCCGCACCTCCCCGTCCTGAGTTGAACGCCTCGATTCTCTTTCTCGGCAGCGGCGGCGCGCGCTTCGTCGTCGCGCGGCAGCTGCGCGCATCGGGCGGCATGTGGATGCGCTTCGGCGAGACGCAGATGCACGTGGATCCCGGGCCCGGCGCGCTCGTGCGCGCGCTCTCGCACGTTCCGCCGTGCAATCCGCGCGAGCTCGACGCTATCGTGCTTTCGCACAAGCATCTCGATCATTCGGGCGACGTCAACGCGCTGATCGAGGCGATGACGTCGGGCGGATTCCGCCGCCGCGGCGCGGTGCTCGCGCCGGCCGATGCGTTCGACGACGAGCCGGTCGTGCTGCCGTACGCGCAGCGTTTCGTCGAGCGCGTCGAGCGCCTGAACCCAGCAGCGGTCCGTACCGCGTCGGCGGGGTCGAGCTCTACACGTCGTGCGGCACGTGCACGCCGTCAGAACGTACGGCATTGCATTTCGTCCATGGCGGACGCGCGTTTCATATCTGCCTGCGGGCGGTATTTCGACGGCCTCGCCGCGCGACTATGCGACGCGCCGTCCCGACGTGCTGGTCGTCAACGTGCTCCGGTTTCGCGACGAGATGAACGTCGATCATTTGACTGGCAGGACGCGTGCCGCGTCGTGCCGAGGTGCGGCCGAACGTCGCCGTCTTTCAGCATTTTGGAACGAAGATGCTCGAAGCCGATCCGCTTCGTTGGCTTCGCAACTGGAAGACGAGCTGGGCCTGCGGGCGATCGCCGCCTACGACGGCTACGTTCTCGATATCGAGACGGAGGTCGCGGCCGCCGCGAGCTAGTCGGGCGGGCGTCCGCCGTTGTGCGGGGCCGGCGGCGGATGCTGCAGCGCCGGCTGGATTGGCAGGTTCGTATTGCCGCTGAACTGTTCGCGCACGTGCGGATGGTCGTTCATGGATCCGCTGTAGAGGTAGACCGAGCCGTTCTTCGACGTTGCCGTCACGACCGGACCGCCGCCGCCGACCGTAGCCTGCTTCGTCGCCGGATCGCCGCGCACGTGAGCGTCGTCGTCGAAAGCTCGAAACGACGTGACCGGAGCCGCTGTGCGCGCCGATCTGCGCGTTTCCGCGCACGCCGAGCGCGACGTTGCCGTGCTCGGACTCAAAGCGCGCCAGGCCCGGCGCAAAATCGCCGTTGTCGTAGACGATCGAACCGTAGGTGCTCGCTGGCCTGGATTTGATGCGAAGTGCAGCCCTGAAAGAGCATGTCGCCGGTCGCCGTGCGCACGCGCAGGCGATCGAAGGTCGAATCGGTGGCGACGACGCGTCCGCGCAGCGATTCGACGAAACCCGTGCCGCTGACGTTATCGAGCGTGACGCCGGCCGACCGCGCGTGCGCGACGAAGACGCCGTGGTAGTTCTGCAACGTCAGGTGCCCGGCGCGCATCGTGCGTCGATCACCATCGCAGTGCCGCGCGGAATCGTGATCGTCATCCGTCCGTTGCCGCGCGCGATCACCGCATCGTGCTCGCCGCCGCCCAGATCGCGGCATCACGAACGACTCCGCCGGAAGCGTGATGATGCCGTGGACGGTCAAGATTTGATCGGACGCGATCTGCAACTGCTTGGGGATGCTCGGATCGACTTCCGACGGCGCCAGATGGCGAATATTCGGCCGGTTGTTCCGACGAGACGTGCACCTGCGGCCGGTCCCAGGTGAGGATCGTCACCTGGCCACGGTTGACGTGGACGTTGACGACCGGCGACGGGCCAACGTCGAACTGCTCGTCGGCGCGCACCGGCGCCGCGAGGCCAAGAGAACACAACAGGACGAGCGAGCGTCACGAGTGCCCCCCGCCCTGAACCCTCCGTGCACCCCATCCATTGTACGAGCCGGGCTTCGGGGCGCATCATGAGAAGTCGGTGAACGGACGCCTTGACGCGAGGTAAATCCACGCGAAAGAGCGCGCCGCCCGCTGGGCGAGCGCCCGGCTGTGGCCTCACCGCCGTGGACCCGGGCGATCGAGCGAACGATGGCGAGCCCTAGCCCGTCCCGGGACCCGCTGCGCGACCGCGCCTTGTCGGCCCGGTAGAAGCGCTCGAAGATGTACGGGCGCTCCTGCTCGGGGATGCCGGGCCCCGTATCGGCGACCTCGACCCAGGCCGAAGTCGGCGGTCTCGCCGACGCGTGACGTCGACCGCGCCCGCGTTCGGTGAACTTGATCGCGTTATCGACCAGATTGCCGACCAGCTGACGGAGCAGGTGCGGATCGCCATAGACGATTGGCTTGGCACGGTGTTCGAAGCCGAGCGTCAATGCCTTTCTCCTCGGCACGCGGCTGCGCGTTCTGCGTCACCTCGATGGCGATCTGCGCCAGCGAGAGCGGTTCCTTCGGAATCTCGTCGCCGCGATCGGCTTTGGCCAGCGTCAGCATGCCGTTGACCATCGCGGCGAGATCGGCGCTTTCGCGCGCGATCGTCTCTAGGCTCTCGTGCAGGATCGGCCGGATCTCGGTCGCCCCAGCGCAGCAGCATCTGCGCGTTGGCGTTGATCGACGTTAGCGGGGTCTTGAGCTCGTGCGACGCATCGGAGATGAACTGGCGCTCGCGTGCGAAGGCTTCGGCGAGACGCGAGAGCAAATCGTTGAAGCTCGTGGCGAGCCGGCCGATCTCGTCGTGCCGGCGGCGCGATCCGTTCGCCGGCGCCGCCCGTCGAGGCTGCCCGCGCCCAGGGCGAGCCGATCCGAACTGATCTCGCGCATCTCGCAACGAGAGCTCGTTGATCGGCGTCGTCGCTTGCGAGGCGAGCACGATCGAGAAGACGACGACCGCCGCAGCCGTCGCGCCGAGAACGATCCCAATCGCCTCGCTGCGCGCGCGCGAACGTGCGCTGGAGCGTGTCGAGCGGCTCGGCGACGTGCACGATCGCCGTGGCGTTGCCCTTGCGCAGAAAGCGGTCTTCGACCAAAAACGAGCGGCCGCCGAGCGTGATCTGCGGAACAGCGCGTCGCGCGCAGGCGTCAGTTTGGCGTTGGCGGGATCGTGAGGCCGCCGAGGTTCTCCGTCTTCGCCAGAGGATACCCGTCGCCGGAATCTACCTGCATGAAGCTGTTCGGCGAGTTCCACGTGGCGAGGTTCGCGCTGTTGAAGAGAAACTGCAGCGTACCCAGCGGCGAGTCCTCGAGCGAGAACGGGGTCGCGGATTGCTGTGCGAACTGCACGATTGCCGCCCATCGTCGCATTTACGCTGGCCTCGGGCCTGATCGTAGAGAATCTGCTGAAACGCCAGACGATCATGCCGCTCATCGCGGTGATCGCCACGATCAGCAGCGCCGAATAGGCCAGCGCGATGCGCCACTTGAGCGACATGGCGCCGGCCTCTAATCTTTGATCGTGTAGCCGACGCCGCGTACGGTGGTGATGAGTTTGTCGTCGAAGCCGTCGTCGATCTTGCCGCGCAGATAGCGGATGTAGACGTCGATGAGGTTGGAATCGCCGAGGAAATCGCTCCCCCACACGCCGTTGAAGAGCTCGTCGCGCGTGTGCACCTTGTTGCGATGCAAGAGCAGATACTCGAGCAGCGCGTACTCCTTGGCGGTTAGCGCGATCGGCTTTTCCGCCGCGGTGCACTTCGTGACGGTCGCGGTCCATCACCACATCGCGGTATTCGATGACGTTGCCCTGCGGAGACTCGCTCGCGCAAGCCGCGCGCGGACGCGCGCCAGCAGTTCCTCGGTCGAAAACGGCTTGGTGAGGTAATCGTCCGCTCCGACGTCGAGACCGGCCACGCGGTCGGGAACGCGATCCCGCGCGGTCAGCATAATGATCGGCACGCGGCTCTTGGCGCGAATCCGCTTGCAGACTTCGATGCCGTCCATGCGCGGAAGCATCAAGTCGAGGATGACGAGATCGGGTTCTTTGAGCGCCTTTTCGAGGCCCGATAATCCGTCGCGCGCGACGTCGACCTCGTAGCCTTCGTGTTCGAGCTCGAGCTGTAGGACGCGGCTGATCGCCGCGTCGTCCTCGATGATGAGGATCCTATATTGGCGCCGCTCCGGCGGTGCGTGATTCTCCATGACGGTAGATTATCGGCTGTTCCTCGGCTTCGGACCTGTGAGAGGCGAGCGCGACGGGTTGGGATCCAGTGAAAAGTGTCAGCCACACGCGCGGTCGCGCCGCCGGCCGCCAGCCACGCCAGCATCGCGACGTTCGAGAACGCGTGCGATACGACCGAGCCGATGACCGTCGAGCGTGTGCACGAAGAGCGATCCGCCGCCGAGCGACGAGCAAGACGACCAACCAGAGCGCGACGGCGCCGAGCCCACCGGCAGCCGACAGCTCCAAAAACGAGAACGCCGGCGCGGGACGGTAGGCGGTCGCGAGTCAAATCGAGGCGCGCAAGCCCTCGGGCGGCTCCTCCAGCGGGAGCGCCGAAAGGGCCCGATCGAGTCCGCGTCGTCGCGTCGTCATAGTCATGATTCCGTTACCTCCATTCCGTCCAAGAAGCCTGCGCAGCTGCTCCTTCGCTCGAAACAAGTGCGTCTTTACCGTACCCATCGGCAGGCCGAGGACGTTGGCGATCTCCTCGTATTGCTTGCCCTGGAGATGAAAGAGCGTGATGACGGTCCGGTACTTCTCGGGCAGCGCGTCGATCGCGCGCGCGCAAGCCGCTGAGGCTTCGTCGAGCGCGATCGACTTGATGCTCCGGGCCCGGGCGCGGCATCGGCACGATCGGGAAGCTCGTCGCTTGCGTAGTGCTTGCGGCGATTGAGCCGGTCGCAGCAGGCATGATAGGCGATCGCGAAGATCCAGGTCGAAAACTTCGCTCCCGCCTTGAACGTCCGCAGGCTGCGAAAGGCTTTGAAGAAGGCCTCCTGCGTCGCGTCGCGGGCCTCCTCGACGTCGTGCAGCGTGCGGTAGGCCAGATGGTAGACGGCGCGGTCGTATCGCTCCACGAGCGTAGCGAACGCTTCCGAGTTGCCCCTGGAGCGTCATCGCGACCAAATCGCCGTCGGCCGGCGCCGCTCTCACCCGAGCCGGCGGAGCCTCCGCCAAGAGTGCCGACACGCCAGTCGTACGCGCGAGAGACGGCGATTGTTTCGGAGCCGGCGCGCGCCGTGGGTCGCCTCGCGAAACATGCACGCGGCCCGGCCGTAAGCTAGGGCAGGAACATTTCACGGAGGCTCAACCACACATCATGACCACGATCACGAACACGACCCTTCCCGATCGGCCTGGACCGGCCGGGCGCTCCCACGCTGCCGGCACGACGAGCGGAACTCCGCCCAGTCGCTGCGGCCCACCTTCGACGGCTGGGGACCGCGGATCTAACATGTCTCGCGTCATCGGTCGTCGGCATGCTGATCGCCGCCGAGGTGCTGATCGTCGGCATGGCGATCTACGCCGCTCGGCGGCGGCGGCACTGTCGCTTCGCGGCGGCGCTCATCACGTCGACTTCACCGCGGCGCCGGTCGCACCGGTTGCCGCCGGCGCGACGCCCGCACGTCGTCATCGACGATCCGGCCTCGCGCGTGATCGTCGACGTCTCGAACGACGAGCTCGTCCACGTGACGCGATCTGACGCAGATGCGCGGCGCGATCTTCTCGAGCGTCGAGCTATCCGCAACTCGACGTGACGCGAACCGCCGACGGCGTTCGGATCGAGCGTGCCGCACGCACAACATCGTTCGCGTCGATCTTTTCGGTTTCAGCACCAAGCGATCGAAGTCGACGTCCCGGCGGACGCGCGTCCGAGATCGCGCAGTGCTCGGGCGCGACGTCGCCGGCATCACCGGCGGGCGTGTCGTGCAGTTCGCAGGACGGCCGCGATCGTCTGACCGACCTGCGCGGCGCCATCGACGCGCGCAGCGACGATGGCTACCATCACCGCGACCAACGTTCAAGGCGATACGCTCGCGCTGGCCAGTCGAGCGACGGGCACGTCTCGACTCGCGACGTCAGCCGCGAGCGCTGATCGGCGCGTACCCGCGACGGGCGCATCGAAGCCACAATCTGACGATCGCCGGCGCGTACCGATGCGACGCTGCACAGCGACGACGGCCCGGTTGCGCGTCCGGGCACTTTTGCGCCAGGCGGCTCTTACGAAGTTTCGACTCGACGACGGCTCGGTCAAACTGCGATTCCGCACGATGCCGATCTTAGCCATCGACGCGTCGACGGGCGACGGACCAATCAGCGTCGACGGATCGTCGCTCGCGCGCGACGATTCCGCGCGCAGACCATCCGTCTTGGAGCCGGCTCGGGCACCATGAAGCTGGCGCACCGGCGACGGATCGATTCACTCTATACCGAACGGAGAATTCAATAGTCATGGATCTGACACTTCGTTCCCGTCATCGCGATCATCTGTCCTCTTCGGAGGCCCGTCGCAGCCTGGATCGTCTCGCGCGTGCTCGCGCACCGAGAACGGATGGAGATGCTGCGGCCGCGGCATCGTTCCGCCGCCCGAACGCGCGCGACATGCGACGCGCGATGAAGTACGGCTGGAGCGCCGGGCCCATGCCGGCCAGGCCCGTCCGGGATGCCAGTACCCTCGCCTACGAGCCGACTTCTACGCGCAGCAGCAGCTGCGCAAAGGCATGCAAGTGGCGTTCATCGGCTTGGCCCTGCTGATCGGCCTCGGCTTCATCGGCTACCGCGGGGACGGCACGTCGCATACGGTCCGTGGCTGCTCGGCGGCTTGATCCCGCTGTTCGTCGGGATCGCTCAGGTCATCAGCGCGGTTCTGAGCGGCGCGACGTTCGGCAGCTACCCCGCCGCCGGCAACGGCGTTTCGGCCCGATCCTGGCGATCGCGCGCCGCCCCCGCCGGGAGCCGTCCGGGAGCCCAGGCCGCCCCGGCCCGACCTACGGTGGCTGGCGCCCGGGCTCGATCCCGGAGATCGAGAAGCCGGCATCGCCGCCGGATTATCGCAGCCTGCTACAGTTCGGATCGCAAAAGAAATGCCGCCGGTCGGTTGACCGGCGGCTCTTTTGATTTTAGAAATCGGAATAAAGAGATTACTACTTGCAGGAGACCAAAGCCATCGCCCAACCTGCGGTCGTGCGAGTCCTGACCAGATATCCATCCGCAGTCCGATCGTAAACCTGATAGCCAGCTCTCAGTGCGTCGGCTAGCGATTTGAAGACGATAAGACCTGCCATCTGCGGACCCTCCTTTCTTATTTTCTACGCTCTCTATACAGTATAACGGCTTATATCGCAAGTGCGTTCACCCATTCTGCAGGATTTTCGTTAAAGATTTGGAGAAAATCGATTGGTATGACGCGCTTGACATCAGCGCCGCGCGTGCACGCGACGCAGATCACTGGATCGCCGCGAGCTTGCACCCGGAGTCGTCCTCGTTGACGCTTCGATGCGCCGGAGCTCGCGCGATGACACACGCGACCGGGCCAATACGTGATGGCGATCCCGCCGAGCGGCGAAGCGGCCGCAACGGCGCTCGGCCGTCTACGAAGCGGCAGGCAAGCGCGCGAGTATCCTCTTCTTCGTGACCGGCAAGCGCACGCGCGAGCTTGCGAGCTTGCGCCCGGGCGATCGCCTCGACGTGGTTGGGCCGCTCGGCAACGGCTTCGATCTGCTCGGGCGGCGCGCGCGACGTCGCGATCGTCGCCGGCGGCGTCGGCATTGCGTCGGTGCTGCTGCTGCGCGCGCGGCTGGTTCGCGCCGGGCGCTCGCGTGCGCCTGTTCTACGGCGCGCGAACCGCCGAGCTGCTCGTCGATGCGCAACGTTTCGCCGATGCCGGCTGCGAAGCTGCTCCTCTCTACCGACGACGGCACGCGCGGCGAACCCGGCTTCATGACCGACGCATTAGCGCGTCGCGCGTCAACCCCGAAGCTGATTCTCGCCTGCGGTCCGTCGCCGATGTTGCGCGCGGTTGCGCGAGATCGCCGACCGCGCTCGGCGTGCGCGCGCAGCTCTCGTTGGAAGAGACGTTCGGCTGCGGCGTCGGCGGATGTTGGGGTTGCGTCGTCCCGCTGACTCGGCGAAAGCGCGCAAGCACCCAGCTTTCCGCCGCGCGCAGCGCGGCGGAAGCGACGTCGTATACGCGCGCATCTGCAAAGAAGGCCCGGTCTTTTGGGCGCACGAGCTTCGGTGGTGAATCGCGCAGCCGGGTCTCGCGTCCAAGCTCGGAAAACTCGAGCTTGCCTATCCGACCTTGATGGGCAGCGGATGCTACGGATCGGGCGAGGAGTTTGCGCCGTTCGCCGATCTTTCGAAGATCGGCGCGATCGTGCTCAAGAGCGTCACGCGACTGCCGCGCCTCGGCAATCCGACGCCGCGGCTCGTCCATACGCCGGCGGGCATGCTCAACGCGATCGGGCTGCAGAATCCGGGCATCGATTGGTATCTCGAGCGCGAGCTTCACAAGTACGCCGGCCGGCCGTGTACGATCGTCGGCAGCGTCGCGGGATTCTCAGATCGACGACTATGCCTATGTCTGCGAGCGTCTGGCGGCGCGCGACGAGATCGCGGCCATCGAGCTCAACGTCTCGTGCCCCAACGTCGCGCAGCGAGGGCGAAACGTTCGGCTGCGATCCCGATCTGACCGCCAGGTCGTGCGACGCGGCGCGCGCGACGACGAACAAGACGCTGATCGTCAAGCTCTCGCCCAAACGTGACCGATATCGCCGGCGATCGCGCGTCGAAGCCGAGAACAGCGGGGCCGACGCGCTGGCGGTGATCAATACCGTGCGCGGCATGGCGATCGACGTCGAGACCTGGCGTCCGCGTCTGGGCAACGTCACCGGCGGCCTTTCCGGACCGGCGATTCGTCCGATTGCGGTCCTCGCCGTCTACGAAGTCGCGCGCGCCGTGAGCATTCCGATCGTCGGTCAGGGCGGCATCGAGACTCTCACGCGACGCACTCGAGTTTTTCCTTGCCGGCGCGACGGCAATCTCGATCGGAACGGCGAACTTCACCGACCCGCGGATTCCCGAGCGTATCGTCGACGGAGCTGCAAGCCGTACCTCGCGCGCCGCAACCTGTCGGGTCGATTCAAGAAATCGTTGGGAAGGCAAACGTCGGATTCGCGACCGCACATCAATACGAAGGAGATGAAGGTTGACCGCAATGGCACAACTGATCGTCGCCCTCGACGTCCCGAGCGCCGAGGATGCCGAACGGCTCGTCGACCCGCTCTACGAGCTCGACGTCATCGTCAAGATCGGACTCGAGGCGCTCTGCGGTTATCCGGAGCGCATCTTTTCGTACTGCGAGGCGCGCGACGTGCGAACGTTCGTCGATGCGAAGCTGCACGACATCCCGCGAACCGTCGGCGCCGCGTCTCGCGCGCTGGTGCGCCCGACCGTGCACATGCATCAACGTGCACGCGCTGGGCGGCTGCGAGATGATGCGCGCCGCGGTCGACGCCGCCGCCGAGCGGGCCGCGCGAACTCGGCATTCCCGCACCCCACGTCTTCGCGGTCACGCTGCTGACCAGCATTGCGCCCGAGGATCTCAACGAGCTCGGGCTGCAAGGAGGCCCCGGCGAAAACGCGATCCGGCTGGCCGCGCTTGGCGCGCGATGCCGGCTGTGCCGGCGTCGTCTGCAGCGCGCACGAAGTCGCGCGACCTCAAACGCTTCTTCGGCGACGACTTTCTCACGCTGACGCCCGGCATTCGGCCCACGGGCAGCGCGCACGGCGATCAGAAGCGCGTTACCACGCCCGCGGAAGCAGTCGCCGCGGGCTCGGACTACATCGTGGTCGGACGCCCGATCGTCGAAGCCTGCCGATCCGGTCGCCGCCGCCAAAGCGATTTTGGAGGAGATGAGCGTACGCGCGTGAGCGACCGCAGCTCGACCTGCAGTCGGCGCTGGCGCAACGCGGAGCGCTTGCTCGAGGGGCACTTCCGTTTGAGCTCCGGCCGTCACAGCGATCGTTTCGTGCAAAAGTTCCGGATTCTCGAAGACCCGGCGCTGCTCGAACCCGTTTCGAAGATGATCGCCGCACGGTTTCGCGACGCGGATCCGACCGTCGTCGTCGGCGCCGCAGTCGGCGGCATCCTCCTGGCGTACGAAGTCGCCCGGCAACTTGGAACCAAAGCGATCTTCGTCGAGAAAGAGAACGGCGTCCCGCTGTTGCGCCGCGGCTTTGCGCTCTCGCCCGCCGATCGCGCGCTCGTGGTCGAAGACGTCGTGACGACGGGTCTCTCCGTTCGCGAAGTGTTCGGCGTCGTGCGGCACACGGCGCGGCACGTCGTCGGCGTCGGCATCATCGTTGCTGCGCGGTCAAGCCTTCGACTCGTCAGGCGTTCCGCCGCACGCGCTGCTGGATCTGCCGATCATCTCGTACGATGCGGCGGAATGCCCGCAGTGCCGCGCCGGAGGAGCCGATCACCGATCCGGGCTCGCGCCGCGCGTGAGCGTGCAGGTTCGGCACAAGGCGCTTGCGGGAGCCGACGACGGGCCGACCGCGACTTCGTGCGATCGCTTGGGCGGCGCACCGTGATGTCGAGCGTCGGCAGCGTTTCGCCCGCAACCGAGCGAGCAGGCCTGCGCGCGCCTTCGACCGCCTGTGCGAGATCGTCGCAGTCCAATCGCACGTCACGCTTTATCGCACGATAAAACGGCGAGCGCGCTCGGCTTTTTGCTGTTGCTCGACGAGCTGCCCGACGAAGTCACGCTGATGGATCAGGGTTTCATCGCCTACATGGCCGTCGAGCCGCGCGGCGCGAGGCACCGGCGTCGGAACGGCGCTGTTCGCGGCGGCCGAAGATGAGGCGCGACGGCGCGGTCTGCCGTTTATGGCCCTCATGGTCACCGAAGAGAACGCAGCCGGCCGCCGCCTCTACGAGCGACGCCGGCTATCGCACCGAACGGCGGTTGTTGTGCAAACCCTGTGAGCAGCCGCGTCTGGCGGCGGATCGGCTGGATCGCCGGCGGTCGTCGTCGCGGCTGCTGCGCGCTCTGGTGTCGCCGCGCACATTCCGCGAACGATTTCGATCTTCCTGATCGCGGCCTTCATCGCGTTCGGCGTTCAGCCGATCGCCGAGCGCCTGGAACGCCGCATGCCCAAGCCGCTTGGCCGATCTCTATCGTCTTTGTCGGGCCTGCTGCTGTTGATCGCGATCTTCTTGGTGATCGTCGTTCCGCTGACGATCAGTCAAACGCAGCTGCTGGCTGCAAACCTGCCGGCGTACGCCGGAACCGCAAGCCTGGATGACGCGGCAGAAGCCCAGCTCGCGCGAGCATTTCCCGCACGCTCAAGCATCCCGGCCAACGGCTGAACATCGGCCACATCGGCGCGCGCAGATGTCGGAGCTTTATCACCGGCGCGGTCGCTTCGCTCGGCACGATCGCGGTGAATACCATGACGGGCTTCTTCATCGCGTTCTCGGCGATCATTCTCTCGTTTTTCTTTCTGCTCAACGACACGCAGATCGCCGAGGGTTTCGCCTCGATGTTCCCGCCGCGCGGCGCGAAACGGCGCGCAAGCTCGCGGCCGAAGTGACCGCAGGTCTTCGGCAGCTACATCTCGGGGCAGGTCATCGTCAGCGTGATCACCGGCGCCGTCATCGCGATCGGCACCGCCGTCATCGGCTTCAAGTTCTCGCTGATCATCGGCATCATCTCGGGCGTCGCCTATGCCATTCCGATCATCGGGATGCTGATCGCCGAACTCATCGCGATGCCGATGTGCGCGCCGCAGGGGCTCTGGATGATCGTCTGGGTTCAAGTGATCATGTTCGGCATGGCGCGGATCAGCGACAACGTGCTCGTTCCCAAGATCATGGGACAATCGGTCGGCGTCTCGCCGATCGGCGCGATGTTCGCGGTCTTTGCGGGCGGCGAACTGTTCGGCATTCCCGGGCTCATCCTCGGCATTCCGGCAGCCGCGCTCATCAAGATCCTCTGGCGCTACTTTATGGCACCGTGGATCGCCGCCGCGCAAGAGAAGGGCTGACGTGCGCTGCCGAATCGCGCTCGTGCTGCTCGTCGCGCTCGCGGCGGCGGCCGCGTGTTCGTCGGGCGGCGGGAGCAGCAGCCCATCGGTGCCGATCGAGCCGCCGCCGTCTCAAGGGCCGCCGCAAACCGGGCCCGAGGGCAAATATCTCAAGCACGTCGTCGTGATCGTGCAAGAGAACCGCACGTTCAACGACATCTTTGCCGGTTTCAAAGGCGCCGATTCGACGATGTACGGCTACACGCACACGGGCGCGAAAGTGAAACTGCGCCCGATGAGCTTCAAGGGGCCCGACATCTTTCACAACTGGCCCAACGCCATGAGCGATTGGAATCACGGGGCGATGAACGGCTTCGATCGCGAGACCTACACCGACGGCAAGCCGGCGGGAACCTATACCTACGCGTATATCGACCACAAGATTTCGGCGCCTTATTGGACGATGGCGCGCGAGTACGCGCTCGCCGATCATATGTTTCCGACGATGTTCGGGCCGACGTTCACCGCGCACATCGACCTGATCGCAAGCACGACGAACTTGAGCGCCGACATTGCCGAGGTGGACGGCCCGACCGGTCAGCCCTGGGGCTGCGATGCGCCGGCCGGCACCACGACGTATGTACTCAACCCGCAGCGCGTGGAGAGCGGCGGCGGCCCGTTTCCGTGCTTCACCGAGTACAATACCATGGCCGATACGCTCGATGGTACCGGCGTTTCGTGGAAGTACTACGCCCCGAACGTGCGGTACGCGGGCGGCCGCCTCTGGTCGCCGTTTGCCGCGATCCGTAACGTGCGCTACGGACCCGATTGGAAGCGCAACGTCATCTCGCCGCAAACGACGGTGCTGCGGATGCCGCGAACGGCAACTTGCGCGCAGTCACGTGGGTGATTCCCGACGCGCCCGATTCCGACCACGCCGGCACGCAGCAGCGACCAGCGGCCCTCGTGGGTCGCCTGCGTCGTCAACGCGATCGGCAAGAGCCGGACTGGAACTCCACGGCGATCGTCGTGCTGTGGGACGACTGGGGCGGATGGTACGATCACGTTCCGCCGCCGCAGCTCGACTTCGTCGGCCTGGGCATTCGCGTGCCGTGCATCATCATCTCGCCGTACGCGAAGCCGGACTACGTCTCGCACACGCAATATGAGTTCGGCAGCGTGCTGCGACTTCATCGAACAAGCCTTCAATTTGCCGTCGCTCGGACCGGTCTCGCGCGGTTATACGGACACGCGGGCTCACAGTCTCGTCGACAGCTTCGACTTCAAGCAGAAGCCGCTTCCGTTCCAGCCTATCCCCGCGCCCTATCCGCCGGCGTACTTCGTCGCACAGCCGCCGTCGGGTCAGCCGCCCGACTCAGAATAATCCCGAGACGACGGCGAGGCCGTCGTCATACGCAGTACGGCCGCAGCCGCGTGCGGCGCGCAGGCGCGCAGCGTTGAACTCAGCCGTGCGATCGTTTTCGGATACTGCAACGAGCAGAACGTGCTCGCGCTGGGCCCGCGCGCAGGCGCCGCGCTCGGGGAGCTCGATCGTGCGCGTCAGCGGCGCGAGCACGTTGACCGTTCCAAGCGCCAGCCCCCACGCACCGACGGCCGGCGGCCGGTGCGCGGCGAGCCATGCGTAGACTCCGGTCGTGCGATTGCCGATGCGAAACGCGTCGGCATAGAAATCGACGGTATAACGGGTCGCGAGCAGCCCGGCCGCCAACGCCGCCGCCGCGAATCCTACCGCAACCGGCCATCGCCGTTGCGACGCATGCGCCCACCATACGATGGCGGCGGCGAGCGGTGCAACGGCGAGTGCCGTTCGGGTCGGCGCGTCGTTCCAAAAGGTTGCGATGACCTGGCTGCAGCCGAAAACGGTGGAGGCGACGAGCAGCACGGTTGCCGCAAAAACGGCTCGCCGCGCGGGACGCGCGAGCAGCGCCGCACCGGCGGCGATTGCGGGAATCGCCAACCGCAGCGACGCACCGGTTGCGAGCTGCGCGACGCTCGTAGCATAGCCAAACGGCAACGCAACGACGAGCAAAGCGGCGACGCATGCCGCCCAGCCCGTGCCGTCGCGCCGCGCGACGAGCGGACCGGCGAGCGCCGTGAAGATGGCTGCGAGCGCGAACGGCGACGCAACGAGCGTGACGCGGCCCAGCAAGAGCAGTGCCGGCAGACCGTGCGCGAGAATCGACGAGCCGGCGAGACTGCCGTACATCGTGGTTGCGGGCGCGACGACCGCGCGCTGCCAGAGGATCGCGTCGTGCAGCATCCAGAGCCCGAACGCCGCGCCGGCGGCGAGCCAAGCGTTGCGGCGGCCGCGCATTGCGATCAGGGCGAGCGCCGCGAGCATCCAACCCTGCGGTTTGATCAGTGCCGTTACCGCGAGCGTTCGTGTCGACGCGTTGGAACTGGCTCGCAGCAGCCACAGGCTCTCGAGGAAGAAGGCGGCGAGCCAGACGTCGTTTTGCAGCGTTCCGCCCTGAATCGCAACTGGATACGCCGTCACCGTAGCGGCCGCGAGCGCATCGGCGAGCAGCGGCGAAGCCGACGCCGCGCGCGCCCAGAGGTTGACGCGCAAGCCGAGCAGCAGCAGCGCGCCGAACCCGGCCCACGGCAGCGCGAACGGCCCGCTCGTTGCGTAGAGCGCGCTTGCAAAGATCTCCGACGCCGGCGGATACCACCAATAACGCGTCGCCGTCGTCCAGATCGAGTGCGCCTGCACCCAGGCCGCGGCGTTGGGCAGGTGATACGAGAGCGAATCGCCTTCGAGGAGCGGACGGATCAGTTGCGGCCACGCCACGAGCGCAAGCCCGCGCAACGAGCAGATACGGTGGGCGCGCCCCAGCGCCCAACGTGGTCGTCGCGCTCTTCGCGCGATCCCGCCATGCGGCCGCTGCGATCGCGACGATGAGCACGATCCAACATGCCGATGGGTAGAGCGCGTGAACCAGGCCGAGACCCAGGGGAATCGCGACGCCGAGGATGAGCGCGTCGCGGATACGGTCGGCGAATGCGTAGCGCGCATCGCTGCGCAGCACGGGGGCAGCCGCGTAGAGGCCGAGCAGCCAGAGCGCGGCCGTCAATCCCGACACGTCGCCGCTTACATGGAGTCGGGCGCGCTGACGCCGGCAAGCGCTAGCGTTCGCGCCAGCACGCCCTTCGCCGCTACGCTGAGCGCGAGGCGCGCCAGACGCACCGCCCGGTCGTCATCGAGGATACGGCACTCGGTGTAAAATTGATGGAAATCGGAGGCGACGTCGCGAGCGTAGCGCGCCAGGCGGTGCGGCGCGAGGTGCTCGGCGACGCCGGCGACGACGTTGGGAAACTCGGCGAGCCGCCGCGCGAGCGCGAGCTCGGCCCGATGGTCGAGCGGCGCAAGCGACGCGGTGCGTGCCGCATCCACCTCGCCGGCATCGGCGCGCCGCAGAACCGACGCGATGCGAGCGTGTCCGTACTGCACGTAGTAGACTGGATTTTCGTTTTCCCGCTCGAGCGCGAGCCGGACGTCGAAGGTGAGCGGCGATTCGACCGCGAGCATGATGAAGAAGAACCGCGCGGCGTCGACGCCGACCTCGTCGAGAATCTCGTCCAGCGTCACGATTTCGCCGGCGCGCTTGCTCATGCCGATCTGCTCGCCGCCCCGAACGAGTGCGACTTGCTGTGCGATCGCCACCTCCAAACGCCCCGGATAACCCAGAGCGGCCGCCATGCCTTTCAGGCGCTCGATGTACCCGTGATGATCGGGGCCGAGAATATCCACGACGCGATCGCTGCGCTTGAGCTTTTGATAATGATAGGCGACGTCCATGCAAAAATAAGTCGGGCGTCCGTCGCTGCGCACGATCACGCGGTCTTTGTCGTCGCCGAAATTCGTCGCGCGAAAGAAGAGCGCGCCATCCTCTTCGTAGGTCAAACCGAGCTCGCGCAAGCGCTCGATGCCTTCGCGCACTTTGCCCGAGGTCATGCAGCTCGGCCTCGCTCTGCCAGCAGTCGTACGTGACGCCGAATCGCTTTGCCGTCGCCTCCTGTGCGGCGACCAGCTCGTCACGTCCGGTCTTCGAGAAATGCGGTAGCCACTCCGATTCGCTCGCAGCGATCCAGCGCTCGCCGTCGCGGTCGCGGATTGCTTGCGCGATCGGAACCAGATACTCGCCCGGGATAGCCGTTTTCCGGAAGCGGGAACGACGGATCGAAGAGCTGCCGGTATCGCGCATAGATCGAACGGCCGAGCGCGTCGAGCTGGCCCCCGGCGTCGTTGATGATCCACTCGACGTATACGTCGTAGCCGCAAAACCGCATTGCATTGGCGAGGGTCGCGCCGATCGACATCGAGCGGCCTTGCACGACGACCAGCGGTCCCGTTGGATTCGCGCTGCCGAACTCGAGCGAAATCCGCACGCCGTTCGAAGGACGCGCGCCGAAGCGTTCGCCTTCGCGGAGGATCTGCGCGAGCACGGAGTGCCAGACACGCGGCGCGAGCCGCAGATTGATGAATCCCGCCACCGCTTCGATGCTGCTGAACGATCGTCGAGTTCGGGTGCGCGCCGCCGAAGATCGTCGACGAGTGCGGCGGCGACCGCTTGCGGCGATTGGCGCGCCGTCTTTGCCAGCGAGAACGCGACGTTGGTCGCAAAGTCGCCGAAGTCGGCGCGTCGCGGGGCCTCGAACGCGACGGCCGGCGCGGGTACGGCGTAGGCCTGCGCGATTGCGAGTGCCGCGGCATCTCCAAACGCGCGCAGCGCATCGTCGATCGGCGATGCGGTGTGAGTGGGGCGGAGCGTCATTCATGCCGTTCTTCGCCGCGTGATGGAGTTCCGACTCGCGCGTAGCTCGACGAACCGCGAGATTCGATCGTTCCGTCGAGTTCGAGGAGCGTCAGGGCCGCAAGCGCGGCGCCCGGCGCGACGCCGCTGCCGGCGACGAGTTCGTCGAAGGTGCGCGGCCCGCGATGGAGGACGTCCAGCAGCGCTCGCGCCACCGGATCGCGCGGCGGCTGCGGCGCCGGCACCGCGGCGAGCAGTGCCGGCGAGCCGAGCGCTTCGAGGACGTCGCCGCGCATCGCGGGCGAGGGTCGCGCCGTCGCGGATCAGCGCCAGGCAGCCGGCGACGTGGGCGCGGTCGACGTCGCCCGGCACGGCGAGGACGGGAACTCGCCCAGCCGCCCAGCCGGCCGTGTTGAGCGCACCGCTGCGCGCCGGCGCTTCGATCACGACCACCGCGTCGGCGAGCGCGGCGACGATGCCGTTGCGGGCAAGAAACTGACTGCGGGCGCGTCTCCTGGTCCGGCGGATACGGCGAGAGCACGGCGCCGCCCGCGGCGACCATCCGTTCGGCCAGCTCGCGGTTGCGGCGCGGAAAGAAGTGCCGGTGGCCGCCGCCGAGCACGCCGATCGTCGGCGCCCGTGCCTCGAGCGCGCCTCGTGCGCCGCACGCGTCGATCCCCAGCGCCAGCCCGAAATGATACAGCAGCCGGCCGCCCCAGATCGCGCGGCGAAACGCTGCGCGAGCCGCGCGGCCGTAGCGGGTTGCCGCACGCGTCCCCACGATCGCTACGCAGGTGCGGGCGAGGCCCGCGAGCTGCCCGCGCACCAGAGGCCGCGGCTGCGCGCCTCGAAGCCGCGACCCGCCGCGGGCGGCGTCGATTGCGGCGCGCGACTTCGAACCCGGGCTCGTCTCATCGCCGCCTCCATCACGCAGCGCGGCGACGCAGGCTGAGGGCGGGGGGAATCCGGGGCGCCACGGAATAGCCAGGGCCGAGCGGAGGTACCAAAGTTGGCAGCAGAAGCGTATTGCGTCAAGTGCAAAACGAAGCGCGAGATTAAAGACGCCGTTCAAATCACGATGAAGAACGGCCGTCCGGCAACCGAGGGCAAGTGCCCGGAATGCGGCACGAAGATGTTCAAGATCGGCGCGGCCTGAGCTAACCAGCCCGTAACGCTCGTTCGAGGGATCCCAGCGCGCATCGTCATCGCTGGCGGTCCTTTTTGCGTTCCCTACCGATAGTGACGTATAATACGTGCACCCACTAGATATGCCGTGGGTGACCGCAGGCGTATCGCCGCTGACTTGCCCGACTTGTCGCAAGAGCGAGACGCGCGTCGTCGACTCACGCGACGATGAAACCGTCGTTCGCCGGCGGCGCGAATGTTTGGACCCGCGCTGCAAGCACCGCTTCACCACCTACGAGCGGATGGAAGTCCCCGCGTCTCTTCGTCGTCAAAAAAGACGGCCGTCGCGAGCAGTACAATCGCGAGAAGATCTTAGGCCGGCCTGCGCAAGGCCTGCGAGAAGCGGCCGATCTCCGAAGGCCAGATGGAAGCACGTCGCTGCCGATCTCGAGCGCGAACTCTTCGCGCGCGGCGAAAGCGAAGTACCCTCGACGATGGTCGGGCGAGAAGCTGATGGAAGCGCTCAAGAAGCTCGATCCCGTCGCCTACATTCGCTTCGCGAGCGTCTATCGCTCGTTCCGCGATATCGAGAGTTTCCGGGAAGAGCTGTCCGCCCTCTTTGCTAAATGAGCGGTTGATGACCGCTCGGCCAATCGACGGCGTTCGCGTCGCGCTTCAGCGCCTGCCGCAAGGCGAAGGCCTGCCGGCTCCCGCCTACATGAGCGAGCACGCCGCCGGCGCCGATCTTTGCGCGGGCGGTCGCCGAAGCAACTGACGCTCTTGCCCGGCGCGCGCGCGCTCGTGCCGACCGGGATTCTCGATCGCGCTGCCGGCCGGGTTCGAAGCGCAGGTGCGTCCGCGCAGCGGCCTCGGCGCTCCGCAACGGCGTGACGCGTCTGAACTCGCCGGGCACGATCGACGCCGACTATCGCGGCGACGGTGCAAGTGCGTGCTTGGCCAATCTTCGGTGCCGAGCCCGTGACGATTCGGCGCGGCGACCGGATCGCGCAGTTGATCGTCGCGCCGGTTTCGCGCGCGCTCTTCGACGCTGGTCGACGAGCTGCCGCCGACGAGCGCGGCGACGGCGGATTCGGATCGACCGGCTCGGTCCTGCGCGCGTGAAGGTCTACATCGTCGGCAAAGGCGCGGTCGGCACGTATCTCGGCGACTTGCTGCGCGGCGATCGGCGTCGACGTGACCTACGCGCCGCGCGCACTCGACGAGGTGACGCCGTTCGATGCCGACGTCGCGATCGTCGCGACCAAGGCCTACGACACCGACGGGGCGATCGAGACGCTGCGCGCGGCGATTCGCGCATCCGGAGAAATGCGTCTTCGTCTCGCCGCAAAACGGCGTCGGCAACGAAGAGAAGCTCGCCGCCGCGTTCGGCGCCGATAACGTCGTCGCGGCGGCGCTGACCATGCCCGGTGGATCGCGATCGCGACGGCAACGCGTCGCGCCGCCAAAGACGGCGGCTTCGCGCTCGCGCCGATCGGAGCGCAACGCGTACAACTGGCTGGTCGGCCACGTTCGCGGGTACCGGGCTCGACGTGAAGGTCGTCGAGGATTGGCGCGCGCTGAAGTGGAGCAAGCTCGCGCTCAACGTCGTCGCTAATGCGAGCTGCGCGATCCTCAACGTGCTGCCGAACCGCCTCGTCCATTTCGACAAGATCTTCACGCTCGAGATCCGCATGATTCGCGAGGTGCGCGCGGTGATGAAAGCGCTGCAGATCGCGCCGATCGACTTGCCGCGCTATCCGGTGCGCGCGCTCTTCGGCGTCGCGAGCGCTGCCGACGCCGGTCTCGCGCGAATGCTTCTCGCGCAAAGCATCGCAGGCGCCCGCGGCACCAAGCCGCCCTCGCTGCTGCTCGACCTGCGCGGTGCGAAGCCGCAGACCGAAGTCGACGTGCTCAACGGCGCCGTTGCGTCGGCCGGCCTCGAGTTCGGCGTTTGCCGACGCCGGTGAACGCCGTCTATCGCGCGCGTCCTCGAACGATATCGCGCACACGCCGCCGCTGTGGGCGAAGTATCGCGAGCATCCCGACCGCTCGGAGGCCGAAGTCGAAGCCGAAGTGAAACGCGTCAAGGCATTGGCGCGTTAGACGCCAGGCCGTCGAGATGCATGCGCGATCCCGAACGTTCCCGAATCCCTCGAAGGCTGGTGGATTCTCCACCGGATCTTCGGTCTTAGACCGGCGCCGTGGGATGCGCTGCCGGAGAAACGGCGCAACAAGTACGTCGCAGTCATGCGGCCGATCTGGTCGATCACCTCAAGAGCAAGCGAGCGAGGGCGATGTCGGCCTCACGCAGATCGTCGGCCACAAGGGCGACTTGATGCTCACGCATTACGCGCGTTCGTTCGACGGGCTTGGCGTACGCGCAGACGCTGGTAGATAAGCTCGAGCTGCGCGAGTTTCTCGAGCCGCAAGGCTCGTACGTTTCGGTTTTCGAGCTGGGCTGTACGACGCAACCGGAAAGATCCACGCCGAACTCAGCCGAGCGCGGGTTCGCGCCGCAATCGCCCGAGTGGATCGCCGCCTTCGACGAACTGATGCGCAAGCAGGCCGAGAGCCCGTACATTGCGCCGCGCCTCTGGGCCAAAATCCCGCCGCGCCGCTATCATGCTTCTATCCGATGAGCAAGCGGCGCGGCGAAGTGCAGAACTGGTACATTCTCGGCTTCGAGGCACGCGCAAAGATGATGAGCGAACACGGCGTGGTCGGCCGTTCGTATCACAGCCGCGTGACGCAAGTGATCTCGGGCTCGATCGGCTTCGACGATTTCGAATGGGGCGTCGATCTTTACGCCGACGATCCGCTCGTCTTCAAGAAGCTCGTCTACGAGATGCGATTCGACGAGGCGAGCGCGCGCTACGGTGAGTTCGGCGCAGTTTTGGGCCGGCATGCAGTTCTCGCCCGGCGAACTTCGCGCGTTCTTAGACGGCGACGCGATCCCGCAGCTCGAAGTTCCGCCGGCCTGATCGCGGCTACGGCGCCGCGACGGTAAACGGTCCGCTGCCGAGCGGCACCGGCCGGCTCACTCGCCCGGTCGCCAGATCCAACAGCACGCAGTCGTTGTCGCGATGCGAGACGATCGCGGCTTTGGATCCGTCAGAGAGGATCGCGATGCCGTACGGCGCTCCGCCGACCTCGATCGGCGTACCGGCAGTCCCGGTGCGCAGATCGATCGGCGTGATCGTCGAGTTGGCGTAGTTGGTAACGTACGCGATGCGACCGCTCGGCGCGATCGCAATCTGCATCGGGTAGACGCCGACCGGAATTGCCGGGAGAGCCCGGTTCGCCGCGGTGAGATCGATCGGCAGCACGGCATTGGCGGCGCCGCCCAGCACGTACAGCCGCTTGCCGTCGGGTGCGACCGCCAAGCCGGTGGGGCGCTCCCCGACGGCGATGGCGTCCTCGGCTTTGCGAGCGTGCAGATCGACGGGCGTGACCGTATTGGAGCCGCGGTTGGCAACGTACAGCGTCGCACCGTCGGGCGCGATGGCGATGCCGCGGGGCTGAATCCCAACGGCGATGGAGCCGCCGGTTTTGAGCGACGCGGTATCGAGCGGCTCGATCGTTCCGTCGTCGGCATTGGCAAACCAGAGTGTGCGGCCGTCCGGCGTCAGCGCAAGCGCTCCCGGCGACGAGCCGGTCTTGATCGTCGCGATCGCGCGCTGCCGGTCGGTATCCACGACGCTGATCGTGTTGCCGCCGAGGTTGGCAACGTAGAGACGCGCGCCGTCGGCGCTGAGCGCCGCATCGCGGGGATACTCCCCGACCGCGATCTCCGGCGCCGCGGCGCCGGTGTTGAGATCGACCGGCGTGACCGAGTTACCAAAAGCGTTGACGGCATATGCGAGCGTTGGGCGCTCGCCGTCGCGCCCAACCAGAATGCTCAGCGGCAGCTGCGCGAGCCGCGCGCCGTTGCTCGCGACGCCTTGCGCGTGCGCCGTATAGTAGCCGGCGCGCAGCGATGCCTCGGCGCTCACACGGACGTTGACGGTCTCGGTTGCGCCGGCCGGCATCACGATCAGGCCGCCGGGCCGATCGATGTGCAGGCCCGCGGGAGCGAGCGCGCGCCACGCAACGTACGCCGGCGACGTTCCGATGCGATTCGATATTTGAAACTGAAGCGGTGCGGATGCGCCGGCCCCGACGCGCACGTGCGCCGGCATTCCAAAAGCCGCGCTCGTCGCCGGCGGCAGCGAGAGCGGCGCCGTCGCATACGATGGCGGCGCCGCCGCGGCGCCGGTTCCCCAACGCTGATTGGGCGCATTGCCGGTCGCAACGTCGAGCCGAAGCGAGCCGCGGGCCGGCAGCAAGACCCACGCGTTCGCGGCCGGCATTGCGTTGACGCGCAGCGACTGCACGTAGGCGTTGTCCGTCGACGCCTGCGGCGCGTTGATCTCGATCTGCGGCCCGTTCGGCGAATGCAGCGCGATCGACGGAAAGAGCGGCGTGCCGACGTCGAGATAGCGCACCGATGGATTCTGCGGGTAGAGTCCCATCGCGCACCAGACGTACCAAGCGCTCATCGTGCCGAGATCGTCGTTGCCCGGAATTCCCTCCGGCGAATCGTCGTAGAGCGTGGTCAGGGCGCGGCGTATGACGGCCTGCGCGCGCCACGGCTCGCCGAGCGAGAGATAGACCCACGGCGTGCCCAAGCTCGGCTCGTTGCCGAGCCATGCGTACGGTTTATCCTGCCCCGCGTCGAGCTGCGTGAAGAACTCGTCGAGCTTTGCGGCCGCCGCCGTTGGGCCGCCCATGGCGGTGACGAGGTCGCGCAAGTCCTGCGGCACCATCCAGGTGTATTGCGCGGCGTTTCCTTCTTGAAAGCCGCTCTGGCCGTTCTCCGCGATCGGCGGATGCATGAAGGCGCCGTCCGGATCGCGCGGCGCGATCGTTCGCCACGTACCATCGAAGAGCGTCATCCAGTTCGACGATCGCCGCATGAAGGTCGCATAGGTTCGCGCATCGTGCACCGCGTACGCGAGGCGCGCGATCGAAAAGTCGTCGAGTGCGTATTCGAGGGTTTCGGAGGCGCCATTCGGCCCCGGCGCGACCGACGTCGTATGCGTATTGACGACGTACCCGTCGCGCATATAACGGTCGTCGAGCTCCCAGCGCGGGACGTACCAGCCTTGTCCCGGCCGTCCGGCCGTCATTGTGGCCCCTTTCACCATCGCCGCCAGCGCGCCGCGCGCGTCGAAGTTGCGCGCACCGAACGCATACGCGCCCGCGATCACCGGATCGATGGAATCGCCGCCCATAACGCTCGTCGGTCCGTTGACGAGCGCCCAACGCGGAAGCCAGCCGTTCTCTTGACTTGCGGCATCCACGAGCGATTGCATCATGTCGCTCGTCTCACCGGGCGCGAGCAGGGCGAGCAGGGGCGCTTCGGTGCGGTAGATATCCCAATCGGAGTAGTTAGCGTATTCCGCGTGCCCGGGCCGAACGTGGTGGACCGTACCGTCGAAGCCGGTGTAGAGTCCGTTCGCGTCGCTGATCAGGTTGGGATGCAGCAGCACGTGATACACCGCCGAATAAAACGTCTTGCGCTGATCGAGCGTTCCGCCGCCGATCGTGATGCGGCTCAGCATGCCGTTCCACGATTCGATCGCGCGGTTGCGCACGGCGATGACGTCCCACCCGCGGCCTTCGGCGGCGAGATTCGCGCGCGCGCCGTTTACGCTCACGAAGGACAATCCGACTTTGACGACGACCTGCGCCTTCGGATTGGGCGCAAACGTCACCCAGGCCGCGCGCCGGTCGGGCCACGTGCCGAAGCCGGTGAACGGGCGATCGAAGCGCGCGACGAAATAGACGGTGTAACGATCGGGCATGCCGCAGAAGTAGCCGCTCGATGCCGATCCCGAGATTTCGCGCGCGCCGTCGGTCTGCACGTGCGCGTCGGTGACGCCCGCCTGGTTCGACGCAGCGTTGACGACGAGATTCTCCGCCGCACCGGCAGGGAAAGTGAAGCGCCCGATGCCGGTGCGCGGCGTAACGCTCAGCTCCGCGCGAATTGCGGGATTGCCGACCGAGACGGCATACCAGCCCGGCGCGGCCTCTTCGGTTGCGTGCGAAAATGGTTGGCGCGCGGCGTTCGGATCCGTGGGAAGCGCTCCCGCGAACGGCAGGATGCCGAAATCGCCGAAAACGTTGCAGCCCGGTCCGCTCAGGTGCGTGAGCGAGAAGCCGGTGATCTCGCGATCGCCGTATTCGTAGCCGCCGCCTGCATTTTGCGACGGCGTATCGGGACTCCACTGCACCATGCCGAACGGAGTGTCGGCGCCGGGAAACGTGTCGATCGGTCCTCCCACCTGCGTTCCCGAGGTCCCCACGAAGGTGTTGACCAGCGCGGTGGGCGCGCTCTGCGCCGCAGCGCTCGCGCCGGCGCCGAGCGACCACGCACTCCACAACGCGAGAATCATAAGCGCACGCCGCATTCCCGCGCTTTGTTAGTTACGCCACCGCGCCGAGCCTTTCCCCGATGGTAGACGAGTTGGGCGCCGAACGTCTACGTGCGTGGGCCAGCGGCGCGTTCGTCGGCACGATTCGGCGATCGGCTGGGGGTTCGCCGTCGCGGCACTATGCGTGGTCCTTGCGGGAGTTTATATGTATCTCGGAACATGGCGGTATGCCATTTTCCGGGCCGGCGTTGACGACTGCATCTTTACGCAGGTAGTCAACGGGGCGTTCAATGGATTCTCTGCAACGTTGGAGGGTTCGGTAAACCACCTCCTCGTACACTTTTCGCCAATCCTGCTCGTCGCGATGCCATTCGTGCGAACGTTTGACGGTGCGCGTGGACTCATCGTCTTACAATGCGCACTGGCGGCGGGTACGATCGTTCCCGTCTGGGGCATCGCGGCCGCGCGGCTGCCGAAATGGTTGGCATTCGCGGCGACGCTAGTCGCGGCGACGTACCCGCCGTTGAGCGCTGAGGCCGTTGGCGATTTTCACGAACTCGCCTTTGCACCTCCACTTACGGCCGCATTGGTGTGGGCCATCGATCGCCGATGGTGGCGAAGCGCGATCGCCGCTGCCGTTGTGTTGGCGTTGGTGAAGGAGGACCAGTTTGTCGCACTGACGTTTATCGGCATCGTCGTCGCCGCGATGGGTCGAAGAGATCCTCCGATGCGCTCGTGCGGATTGTGGATAGCGGCCACGGGCGTTCTCGCGGCCGGACTCTACTTCGGAATCGTGCGCCCGGCCATCGATCCGCACTTTCCCTATTTTTCGCTGCATTACTATCAATGGTGGAGATATCCGGCGACGCCGGCCGGATTCGCGGGGCCATTCTCGCCACTGCGGATCCAATACCTGATCGGAGCGCTCCTGCCGCTTGCGTTTCTGCCGCTGCGCTCGCGGTACATGCTGTTCGCGATCCCGGGACTGGCGGAAGTCTTACTCTCCCACGAGGCGATCACGATGTCGCTGGCGATGCACTATACCGCGACCTGGAGTGGGTACGTCCTCTGTGCCTTCGCCGACGGCTTAGCAGTAACGTTCAGCCGTTCGCGAGCGGCCTCCGAAGTGGCCTTGCTCGTAGCGTTCGTCGCGTCCATTTTGACCTCTCGGTACGCGAGTCCGATCGATCCGGCCTTTGCGCTATATAGGGGTGTTGCGCCCGAAGACCGGATCAGAGAAGAGAGCCTGGCCAAGCTTCCCCGAAACGCGAGCGTCGGAACCGGTGGATGGATCGATCGGTCATCTCGGCATGAACCCACATGCCACGATCGCGATGAACGATCAAGCGTTCTTGGTGTTCGACGCATTCACCGACCCTACGTATTGGAAGAACCGCGACGCAGGGAAGGTTAGCGGCTTGATTGCGAGCGGCCGCTACCGTGAGGTATCGAACGCAGCTGCGCTTGTTGTGCTCGTGCGAAGGAACTAAGCCACCGCGCCGAGCCTTTCCAAACTGCGGTACTGAATCGCCTCGGCGACGTGTTCGGCGCGGATCGCATCGTCGCCGGCGAGATCGGCGATCGTGCGCGCGACCCGTGCGATTCGGTCGAGGGCGCGAGCCGAGAACTGCCGTTTTGCGCTGGCTTGCGCCAGGAGCCGCATGGCCGGCTCGTCGAGCGCGCAATGGCGGCGCATGGCGTTGCCGGGAATCTCGGCGTTGCACGTCAGCACCGTTCCGTCGAAGCGGCGGCATTGCCGCTCCCGTGCCGCAACGACTCGTTCGCGGATCGTACCGGAGCGCTCGGCGCCGTCGAAGCGAACCATGTCGTCGAAGGGAACGCGCGCGACCTCGATCTGGAGGTCGATGCGGTCGAGCAGCGGGCCGGAGAGCTTTCCGACGTATTTTGCGACCGCCGCGTCGTCGCAGCGGCACTCGACGCTGCGCGTTCCGCGATAGCCGCACGGACATGGATTCATGGATGCGACGAGCTGAAAGCGCGCGGGATACGTAAAGGTTCCCGCGGCGCGCGCGATCGTTACGGCCCCTTCTTCGAGCGGCTGGCGGAGCACCTCGATCGCACTGCGCGAGAACTCCGGCATTTCGTCGAGAAAGAGCACGCCGTGGTGGGCGAGCGAGATCTCGCCCGGCTTTGCGAGCGCTCCACCGCCGACGAGCGCAATCTGGCTGATCGTATGATGCGGAAAGCGAAACGGCCGCGCGCGGACGATGCCCGATCGACCGACGAGCAATCCGGCAACGCTGCAAATCTTTGTCACTTCGAGCGCTTCGTGAAGCGTCATCGCCGGAAGGATCGACGGCAGGCGGCGCGCGAGCATCGTTTTGCCGCAGCCCGGCGGACCGACGAGCAGAAGATTGTGGCCGCCGGCGGCCGCGATCTCGAGCGCACGTTTCGCTGCAGCTTGCCCGCGCACGTCGGCGAGATCGCCGTGCGGCATCTCGTCGCCGCCGTCGAACCGTGGGGATGCACTGCGGCGGCGCCACTTTGCGCCGTGTCCGCAGAGTACGGCGACCGCCGCCTGCAGCGAATCGATGCCGTAGAGCTCCATGCCCTCGACGAGCGCGGCTTCGTCCACGTTGCGGGCCGGAACCAAGAGCCTAGTGAAGCCGGCGTCGCGCGCGCCGAGCACCATCGGGAGAATGCCGCTTACCGGCTGCAGCCGTCCGTCGAGCGCGAGTTCGCCCAACGCGATGCACGAGCGCAATGCGTCGCGGTCGATTTGCTCGTCGATCCCCAGTAGTGCGAGCGCGATCGCGAGATCGAACGCAGGTCCGGCTTTGCGGACGTCAGCCGGCGAGAGATTCACGAGGAGCCGGCCCGCGGGATAGGCGAAGCCCGAGTTGAGGATTGCCGCGCGCACGCGCTCGCGCGCCTCGCCCAAGGCGCGATCGGGCAATCCGATGATGACGAAGTACGGAGTTCCGGCCGCGCTGTCGGCTTCCACGCGCACGACGTAGCCTTCGATGCCGAGCATCGCGGCCGAGAAGGCGAGGGAAAGCATTGGTCTCCTACTGCGCGCTGCGCGCACGACGTCTAGGGCTCGCGCGAGCGAGCCAAGAATGACGGGCTCATGAGCGCCGATATGGTTGCCGCTTGGGCGCAAGTGGGTACGCTCGTCGTCATTCTTCTCAGCGTTGCGGCGGCGCTCGTCCAACTGCGCCACATTCGCGCCGGAAATCAACTCCAGGCCCTGCTTTCGTTGGAACACGATTTTCGCGCGCCGGAATTGCAAGCGGCTCTAAGTTACGTGCAGGCGACGCTGGCCGCCCGGCTCGAGGATCGCGAGTATCGGCGAGAGTTGGAGCGGATCGGATTCGTGGACCCCAAGGTTCATCCGGAGATGACCGCATGCAACTGGCTCAACGAAATGGGCACGCTGGTCAAGCGCGGTTACGTCTCCGAGGATGCGTTCATGGATCTCTTCGCGCGCTTGATCGTCCATTGTTGGCGGCAAGTTGCGCCGGCAGTCGCGATTATGCGCCGCTCGCGCGGCGACGCGCAGTACCACGATTTCGAGTTTCTCGCAGTGCGCGCGGCCGCATGGCTGCGGCGCAATCCGCAGGGTGCGTTTCCCCGGTCGTTTTTGCGCGAATCGCTCCCAGACCCATGGAAAGAGGGCGATTCCGCCGACTTCTCCACAGATTACACAAGATAAAGGTCACAGGCTGTGGACAGGGCGGAAACAGGCCCGGCTATGCTCCACGACCAAAAGCACCGCAGCGATGCCGCTTCCTTTGGAGGAGAACGATTTGAAAAAGGCGCCTGCTCGTTTTGCTTTAGCGTTCGTCGCGTGCGCGTCCCTAGCGGCCTGCGCGCACGGAACGTCGCAGTCGAGTGCCTCGTCGAGCTCGCCGGCATCGGGGTCGAAAACGATCGGCGTTTCCATTCAAAATCGCGAGGCGCAGTTCTATCAAGACATGGAATCGGGCATGCGCAACGAGGCGGCAAAGTACGGCTACGCGCTGATCGTGGTGGACGCCAGTCGCGACAACGCCAAGCAGCAGAGCCAGGTCGAAGACTTTATCTCCAAGCGAGTCGACGCGATCGTGCTGACGCCGTACGATTCGCAAGCGATCGGCAGCGCGATTGCCGAGGCGAATAACGCCGGCATTCCCGTCTTCACCGCCGACATTGCGAGCGCGAGCCGTCAAGGCCGCGTTGTCGCACACGTCGCGAGCGACAACGTCCAGGGCGGCTATCAAGCGGGAAAACTCATCTGTAAAGCCGTCGGCACCAGCGGCGGGGTTGCGATCGTCGACGAGCCGGAAGTGACGAGCGTTCAGGATCGCGTGAAAGGCTTCAAAGCCGCGCTCGCCCAGCTCTGCCCGGGCGTCACCATCGTGGCCGATGTCGATTCGGGCGGGACGCGAGATAAGGCGAGCAGCGATACCGGCGACATGCTGCAGGCGCATCGCGATCTCAAAGGCATCTTCGGGATCAACGACGATTCGGCGCTGGGCGCACTCGCGGCAGTGAAGGCGGCCGGCATGACCGGGAAGATCGCGATCGTGGGATACGATGCGACGCCGGAGGCGCGTGCCGCGATCGCGCGCGGCGATATGTACGGCGACGCGATTCAATATCCGGCGAAGATCGGCGCGACGACCGTCGACGTGATTCACGGCTATTTCGGCGGCAGCACGCCGCCTCCGATCGTCAAGATCGGCGTGGGGACGTACACCCGCGCCGACGCTCAACCCTCGCCCTAACGCGTGGCGCTGCTCGAAATGCGCGGCATCGGGAAGAGCTTTCCCGGCGTCCGCGCGCTCGACGACGTTTCGCTCACGCTCGAAGCCGGCGAGGTGCTCGTGCTCGTGGGCGAAAACGGCGCGGGAAAATCGACCCTCATGAAGATTCTCGCGGGCGCGCTGCAGGCCGACGAAGGCGAGATCCTCGTCAACGGTTCGGTCGTACGGATCGGCACGCCGCAAGAGGCGCAGCGACTGGGGATCGGGATGATCTACCAAGAGTTCATGCTCGTGCCGCAACTCACGGTGCCGGCCAACGTAACGCTCGGGGCGGAGCCGACGCACGCAGGATTGATCGATGCGAGCGCGGCTAGGGCGCGGACGCGCGCAGTGCTCGACGAGCTCGGTCTGGAGCTGCCGTTCGACCTGCCGGTTTCACGGCTCTCCGTCGGGCAGCAGCAGCTCGTCGAAATTGCGAAGGCGCTTGCAACGTCGGCGCGGATCATCGTCATGGACGAACCGACGGCGGCGCTCTCGGATCGCGAGATCGAGCGGCTCTTCGCGATCGTTCGACGACTGCGCGCTGCGGGCGCCGGCATCATCTACATTTCGCATCGCATGGAAGAGCTCGGGCGCATCGCCGACCGCGTGCTCGTGATGCGCGACGGCCGCGTGGTGACGCAGCGCGCCGCGAGCGAACTCACGACCGATGAGATCATCGCGGCGATGGTCGGACGCCGGCTCGAATCGCACTTTCCCGAACTGCCGGACGTCCCAGCCGACGCACCGGTGCGCCTCGGCGTGCGCGATCTTCAGCGTGCCGGTTTTTCGACCGACGTCAGCTTCTCGGTGCGTGCCGGCGAGATCGTCGGATTGGCCGGTCTCATCGGCGCGGGCCGAACCGGGATCGTTCGCGCGATCGCCGGCGCCGACGCGCCCGCGCGCGGCGAGGTGCGCGTCGACGGCACCGCAATCGCGCCCGGGCGGATCGGATCGGCAATTGCCGCCGGCATCGCCTTCATCACCGAAGACCGCAAGGCGCAAGGGCTCGTGCTCGGGATGACGGTGCGTGAGAACGTGACGCTCGCGCACTTGTCCGACTTCGTCGATCGCGACCTGCTCGTGGACTTGGCGCGCGAGCGAACGGCCACGCGGCGGATGATCGACGAACTGCAGATCCGAACGCCGGGTACCGAGCAACTCGCGCGCAATCTTTCGGGCGGGACGCAGCAAAAGGTCGTCCTCGCGAAGTGGCTGCTCGGCGAGGCGCGCGTCTTTCTCTTCGACGAGCCGACGCGCGGAATCGACATCGGTGCGAAGAGCGAAATCTACCGCCTGATGGTGGAACTTGCGCTGCGCGGCGCGGCGATCGTGATGGTTTCGAGCGACCTGCCCGAAGTGCTCGGGATGTCGCACCGCGTCCTGGTGATTCGCGGCAGCCGGATCGCGGCGGAGTTTACTCGCGCGGAGGCGACGCCCGATCGCGTGATCGCGGTCGCAACCGGAGCGGCGGCGTGAACGAGCGAGGCAGGCTTACCCATTGGCTTCGCATCGGCGCGGCAGTCGCGTCGTTCGTCGTTCTCGTCGCGATCGTGGATGCGGCGTCGCACGGCGCGTTCCTGGAGCCGAGCAACATCGTTCGAGTGCTGCGGCAAATAACGTACAATTGCGTCCTCGGCGTCGGACAGACGTTCGTCATCATTACGGCGGGAATCGATCTCTCCGTCGGTTCGTTGGTCGCGCTGACCGGCGTCGTCGCCGCGCTCTTTGCCAACTCCGTGCACTTGAGCGGCTTTCCGCTGATCGCCGCGACCCTCGTGGTCTGCCTGGCCGTCGGCGCCGCAGCGGGCTGGGTCAACGCGCTTCCGGTCGTCAAGCTCAACCTTCCGCCGTTCATCACGACGCTCGCGATGCTGGAGATGGCGCTCGGCGCTGCCTTCATTCTCTCGCACGGGCGCCCGATCGCGCTGCAGAGCACGGCATTTCAAAACACCGGCATCGGCTCGTTTTTCGGCGGCGTTACCTCCGCGCTGCACCTTCCAAACGTCCCGATCCCGGTGGTCTGGATGCTCGTCGTGATCGCGGTGGCGTCGGTGCTGCTCACGCGGACGCGCTTCGGGCGCTACGTCTTCGCGATCGGCGGTAACGAAGAGGCCGCGCGCCTGGCCGGCATCAACGTCGCCCGCGTGAAGACGGCCGTCTACATGATCAGCGGTATGTGCGCGGCGATCGTCGGATTTCTCTATATGGCGCTCTTCTCGGCCGGATCGCCGCAAACCGGAACGGGGGACGAGCTGCTCGAGTCGATCGCGGCGGTCGTCGTCGGCGGAACGAGCCTCATGGGCGGCCGCGGCAGCGTGATCGGCACGTTCTTCGGCGCGCTGCTCATCGGAGTGCTCTATAACGCGATGAACCTGCTCAACGTCGATTCGTATCTGCAGAAGGTGCTGCTCGGCGCGGTCATTCTGCTCGCCGTCGTCCTCGACGAACTCCGCAAGCGGTACCTAGCGCGGCGCTAGGCCCCGGTCGATATTAGAACGGGAAATCCGATTGCGTGAGCCCGACGTTGGTCTTGAGATCGGCGACGCTTTCGTCGAGCACGATCTGCGAGCCGTCGTACATGATCTGCCGGATCGGCCAATGCGTGTCTTTCGAGAGGTAGAGAATTTGCTCGGTCACGCCGCCGTTCGCCGCCGGATCGGTAACTTTGAGATCGAGACGATCGGTCGCGATGCCATTGATCTTTCCGCCGTCGGTTTGCGTGAGCTTGCCGGGTATGGTCGCATAGTTTTGAACGATGCGCTGCAGCAAGCCCTCTGGAATCGTAACGCCGCGGAGCGAAACCGCGCGCGGGTCGTTGACCGAAACCGTACGGTGGAAGCCGGAAAGAATGCCGCCCTGATGGCCGCTGACCTGATCGCCGCCGGCCCAGACGGCCCCCGAGCCCTTGCCGTCGCCGTCGGTGATGAGCGTCTTGGCGTAGTGAGGCTTCATGAACTGATACTGATAGACGCGATCTTGCGTCTGCGTGCCCTTGGCCTCATGCACGTGCAGCGTGCACGTGTAATCGTTCGTCGCCGCGAAGACGCGGTCGAAATCCGCAATCGCCGGCGCCGAGTTCGCGGCGCGCAGCGCGCCCAGCGGCGCGAGCGCAACGCCGGCGGCGACCGCAGCGCACGTTACAAGACGACGTAGATTCACAAATTTCTCCTTGCGGTCATACCGGCTGCGAGCCGGGTTGCATCGTTTCATCAATGAGCAGCGTACCGTGCTTTCCTTCGACGCCGATGAGGACATCGCATTTTGCATCGGCGGCGATCTCCTCGATCGTGCGGCCGAGCGGCGCGCCGCTATATTTGCCTTCGCGGAACGAACCCAAAATGATGAGGTCGGCCTTCTCGCGCTTTGCGATGTCGAGCACCGCCTGTTTGGTGGAGCGCGCCTTTACCGTCTCGGTGCGAATCGAAACGTTGTTGTTATTGGCAATCGTTTCCGCCGCACCGAGCGCATCGAGCGCGGCGCGCTCTTCGAGCGGCATCTCGGCGTCGGGGGGCAGCGTATAGGGGACTTCCACGACGTAGAGCGCGAGCAACTCGGAGCGTTCGCCGCGCGCGAGCCGCACCGCGAGCGCCATCATGTGCGAGGAGTCGATTTCGGGAGAGAAAGCGACGATCAGACTGCCTACCATGCGCTCGAGCTCGCTCTCGGCCTCCTTGGCGATTCGCTGCACGTAGGATGACGGTGGATGAAGCATCCACCAGAGCGTAGCCCCGACGGTGCCTGCTACTACGAGGGCGATCAGCGACGCCCGCGATGGTGATGTGAATGTCGGCGACCGGAGCGATCACGTCGTGCGCCTCAGCCGCCAGATCAGCGAGAGACGATGGACGCCGAGGGCGATCATCGCCGCGCCGAGTACGATGCCAGGCAGAATTGCGGCGCCGGCACGAATCGCCTCGAGCATGCGCGCGAGGATCACGATGCCGCAGAGCACCATCGCCACGGCGATGGCGCCGCGAAGGATCAGCACGGCGGGGCTCCGCTCGCATTGCGGCGCGCTTCGCTCGCCTTGAGGTTGGCGACGTATTCGTCCATCAGCTCGAGCTCGCCGGAGCGGCGCAGGATGTCGACCTGCTCCTTTCGCCAATTGCGCGGCTGCGAGCGCAAGAGCGGCAGCCGCCGGTGCCGCCGGTAGATCAAGTAAAGCACGAGGCCGACGAGCAGCCAGCTCGGGCCGAAGATTCGTCCGAGCGGATGGGTGCGCAGCGTGAAGAGCAGGATCGAAAAGATTCCGATGAAACCGATGACGGCGACGAGCGGAAACTCGGCGCGCTCTCCGCGCACCATCACCGGAAGGTTGAACGGAATCTTGAACTTACGCGGACTCAACGGATCGCTCAAACGCAAGCCGATGAGGCCGAGAAAGACCAACGAGTAGCTCGTTGCCGCGCCGAACGCGTAGAGATCGGCGAGGAAATCCAGCCCGCTCTCGCCACGGAAGAACCGGACGTAGAGCGCGCCGGCCGCCGGATAGAGGCTCGGTGCGGCGGCGAAGATCAGCTCGATGAGTGCGATGGTCGAGAAGAAGACGATCGATATGACCGGCGTTCGGAAGGTGCCGTGGACGCGTTGGAAGATCGACGGCAGCAGCTTGCTGCTGCTCATTGCATAGGCGATGCGCGAGCTGCCGAAGACGCCCGAGTTCGACGAAATAAGCAGCAGCACGGCGCCGAGCACGGGCACGTAGAGTGCGGCGAACGCGCCGTAGTACGGAACCTGCGCCGCCAGCAGCGCGACGGCCTTGCCCTGATTGTCGGCATTGTTGGGGAAGATCTGCCAGAACTGCATCGGGTGCCCGTGCGGTCCGACGATCGGATGCCACGGGTGCAAGCCGAGCGCCAGATTGGAATACGCCAGCGCGAAGATCAAGATCGTGAGAATTAGCGCGACCGAGGTGCGCGGGATGATCGATGCCGGCCGCTGGGTCTCTTGTGCGGCCTGCGAGATCGACTCTAAGCCGACGAACGAAACGATGGCGAGCGACGTGCCGAGCATGAGCTGTACGGAGATGGCCAGTCGAACTGCATCGCGTGGATCAGCAGATGCGGCCGGAACGCAAAGAGAAATCCCAGGCAGAGGATCGCCGTCTCGCTCATCACGTCGAGTGCCGAAACGACGCCGTTGAATGCCGTGCTCTCGCGGACCCCGATCACGTTGAGCAGGCAGAGCCCGAGCACCAGGCCGAGCACCACGATAAAGTGTAGCCACGGATGGACGGAGTTGACGAGCGCCGGAAAGAGCTGACTAGTGTAGTCGACGGAACTCCACGCAAAGAGCGTGACGTCGATCGTGAAATCGAGCAAGACCGCCCAGCCGGCCATAAAACCGAAGATGTCGCCCAGGCCTCGCATCACGAAGTATTGACCGCCGCCCGCGACCGGATACGTCGCGGCGAGCTCGGTATAGGCCAGGCCGATGCAAACGTAGACGACGCCGGCGAACAGGAACGCGACGTTGGTGGCGCCCGCGGCCACCGCGAGCACCAGGCCGAGACCGACGAAAATATCGGCTCCGACGTCCGAGTAGCCCCACGCGAACGATCCCCACGGCGTTACGCTGCGGCGCAGTTCGGGCTCTGCGGGTTTTGCGGGAGCGGCCACTAGAATGCGTTGCGGTGCAGGGTCAGCTGCGAACCGTCGAGAGTGACGACGTCGAAGCGAATCGTCGCCGCCGGCGCGACGATCTGAGCGTAATCGGCGGCGATGCGCCGCAGCGTTGCGCGCTTTCGAGCGTCGACGGCGCGAAGCGCGGACCCGAACGTACGGGAATCACGGCGTTTGACTTCGACGATCACCAACGTCGGCCCATCTAGGCACACCGCATCGATCTCACCGCCGGGGAGGCGGACGTTGCGCGCTAGGACGCGATACCCGCACTCGGTCAAAAAACCGCTCGCACGGTCCTCACCGTCCCGGCCCTTCTGGGCGTTACTGAGCAACGGTCTCGAAGGCCTCGGCGAACTCGAGATCCAGCGTCAGCTGCGCGTCGCGCACGCGCGCCCAGTTCGCGCGATGATGGGCGCTCGGACCGTGGGCGCGCAGCGCCTCCACGTGATGCGGCGTGCAATAGCCTTTATGCAGCGCGAACCCGTAGCGCGCGTCCTCTCCATCGAGCTCGACCATCAGCGCGTCGCGATGCACCTTTGCCAAAATGGAGGCCGCGGCGACGAGCGCGCAGCGCGCGTCCCCGTGAACGAGCGGCTCTTGCGGGCCGGTGTACGAGCGGATGCGGACCGCGTCGGTGATGAGGTACTGCGGCAGCGCCGCGAGCGCGGCGATCGCACGCTCCATCGCGAGCATGCTGGCCCAATAAATGTTCAGCCGGTCGATCTCCGCGACGCACGCGCTGCCGACGGCCCACGCGGTTACCTGCTGCTTGATGGTCTCGGCCAGCGTAACGCGCACCTCCGGGACGCACCTGCTTCGAATCGTTCAGTCCCCTGATCATCAACGGCCCCTCGGCCACGACGCACGCCGCAACGACCGGACCCGCGAGCGGTCCGCGTCCGACTTCGTCGATTCCCCCGACGAACGTGAATCCGCGCGCGCGCGCGGCGTTCTCGAACTGATGCAGGCGGTGCAATCGCCGGCGCTCGCGTTCGTAGGCGTTCTTTGCTTTACGCTGCTTCGGCGTCATCGGGCTTCTCGAGCGAGATGCGACCAAACGTGCCTTCGTTGAAAGCGCGAATATACGAATGTGCCGCATTGTGATAATCGATCGTGCCGCCGCGCCGCACGAATCCGCGCGCGCGCCGCGAACGCGTCGAGATCGGGCACTTGGGTGCGCGGATGACGCGCGAGCAGCCAGCGATGGAATGCCGCGGCGATCTCCTGGGGATCGTAGCGCTCCCGAGGCACGGCGCCGCAGATTGCAAGCTTCCATTGAGCTTGCGCCCCTTCGAATCTTCGGCGGCAGCATGCCCGGCGTGTCCATGAGCTCGATGCCGGGCGCGAGACGAAACCACTGCGTCTGGCGCGTTACCCCCGCACGCGACTCGGTTTTCGCCGAGGCTCGCCCGCAGCAGCGCATTCACGATCGACGATTTACCCGAATTTGGAACGCCGACGATCATCGCTCGCGAGATACCGGAGCGGCCGTTGCGCTTGGATGCGCCGGCGATGGCCGATACCACGCGCGCCACGCTGCGCCCGTGCCGGGCATCGACGGCAACGGCTTCGCCCGGCGGTTCCGCTCGAGGCGGCCAACCAGCGCTTGGTCGTCGTTGCGGTCGGCCAGATCGGCGCGGGTGAACGCGAGCACGCGCGTGCGGCGCGCGGCCAGCTCGTCGAGCAGCGGATTTCGCCCCGCAGTGCGCGATTCGCGCATCGACCACCTCGACGACGATGTCGATCGAGCTGCAGCAGCTCGCGAATGCGCCGGGCCGCCTTGGCCATGTGCCCGGGATACCACGAACCTGACGCTCCAACTCAGCCATGGTGCCCATGCAACCTGGTCACGGGTCATAAACCGCCAAGCATGCGCGGCGGCCAGATGCCCGCAACGGCGCGGCCGATCAGCGCATCGTCGCTGACCGCACCGAACGATCGCGAATCCTCGCTTTCGGCGCGATTGTCGCCAAGTACGTACACGCAGGCGCCGGGGACGACGATCTCCGGGAACGCGCGGCCGTCGGCGTGCAGCACGTAGGGTTCGTCGAGCCGCGTGCCGTTGAGGATGACGACGCCGCGGTCGATACGGATGCGGTCGCCGGGCACGCCGATTACGCGCTTGATGAAGATCGCACGAGCGTCGCCCTCGTGACGAAAGGCGACGATGTCGCCCCGATGCGGCGTGCCGAGCCGATACGCGAACGTATTGATCATCACGTATTCGCCGGAGAGAATATGCGGCTCCATCGAGAGGCCCGATACCTGCGGAAGCCGCATGAAAAAGGCGGCGATGAGAGGCCGAGAGCACGGCGAGCTGCAACGCCAGGTTCGCCACCGAGCGCCATCGCACGAAGCGGACCACGCGCTCCGACTTCGCGTCGAACGTTACAGAATCTTGGCTTGCGAGAGGCGGCCAGAAGATCAGGAACGCCCGCCCGGTGAAGCCGGCGCGTTCGCCGCGTGCGCGGCCCGGTTGCGAATCGTCCGCCGATCCTGCGCGAAGCCCCAGATGTGCGAATCTTCCGAATCGTTGCGATTGTCGCCGAGCATGATGTAGCAATCCGGCGGGATACGGTCCGGCGCGGTCCAGCTGCGATTTCGGCGGAATGTTGGCCTGAGTCGGATCGAGCCGCTGCCAACCGGCGCCGTAGTTCACGTAGATGCCGTAATTGCGAATCTCGAGATCGTAGGCGGGCTTCTCGGCGACGTACGGCTCGTCGAGCGCCGTGCCGTTGATGTAGACGGTGCCGTCGGCGATCCGCATGCGGTCGCCGGGTCGGCCGATGACGCGTTTGATGAAGTCGTCCGGCGTCGGGACCGGCGGCGGAAAGACCACGATGTCGCCTTCGTTGGGGCGGTGGAAGCGGTACTCGAACTTATCGACGAGCAGCACGTCGTGGATCTGCAGCGTCGGCAGCATCGAGCCCGAGGGAATGTAGTACGTGCGCGCGACGAACGTGATCAGTACCCACGCCGCGAGGCCCGGCGATGATGAACGGGTCGAGAAACTCGCGCGCGATGGCCGTGCTGCGGCCGTTCGAGCCGGCGACGACCGGCCGCAACGAGAGGACGACGCGCGCGACGGCGATGACGGCGACGATGACCAAGCAGTTCGTACGGCGTCATGTTGGCTTTCACTCCAGGATGCGCAGCCGGTCGAGCGGCCAGAAAGAGAAGGCTGCCGGCAAACCCGCGCGCGCCGCTCGCAGCGGCCCGCGCGAAGTTGCCGGCATCTGGCGAAGCCCCAGACGTGCGAGTCGTCGGAGTAGTTCCGGTTGTCGCCGAGCATGAAGTAGAAGCCGTCGGGGATGCGGTCGGGCGCCTGCCATCGGGCGCGCGGCGGAATGTCGGCCTGGCGCGAATCGCAGCGGCGTAGCCGTCGACATAGATGCCGTACTGCCGGATCTCGAGTCGTATTTCGGCGGCTGATTTTCATACGGTTCGCGCAAGGCGGCTCCGTTTCGGTAGACGATTCCGCTCGGAGATCGCGATGGTGTCACCGGGGACGCCGATGACGCGCTTGATGAAGTCGTTTCCGCCCGAAGCGATCGGCGGTGCGAAGACGGCCACGTCTCCGTCTTGCGGCGCGTGCAGCCGATAGGCGATCTCATCGACCAGCACCACGTCGCCAACCTGTAGCGTCGGCACCATCGAGACCGACGGAATGTAGTACGTCCGGATGACGAAGCGTAATGAGAAGAGCGCGACGAGCCCCGCAACGATCAGCGCGTCGAGATATCCGCGCGCGAGTGCGGCCGCGTCGACGTCGGGCGAAAGGCTTTAGCTGAAAGCACAGCTCGCGCGATCGCCAAAACGCAGATAAGCCCAAGGAGCTGCAGCGGCGTCGCGGGTCAGCTTCCTTTGGCTTTCTTTTCCTTAATTCGCGCGGCTTTACCGATCTTCTCGCTGAAATAGTAGAGGCGGCTGCGCGCGACGATGCCGCGCTTGCCGACTTCGATACTTTCGACGCGCGGGCTGTGCAAGAGGAACGTCTTTTCGACGCCGACGCCGTGGGCGATCCGGCGAACCGTGATCGACTCGCCGGCGCCGCCGCCTTTACGGACGATGACGACGCCTTCGAACATTTGGGTGCGCTCTTTGCCGCCTTCTTGGACCTTGGAATAGACTTTGACGGTGTCGCCTGCCCGGAACTGCGGGAGCGCGATCCTTAAGCTGCTCGCGGTTTATCACGTCGATGACGTTCATATTTTTCTTGTCATCCTGAGCGTAGTCGTAAGCTTGTCATCCCGAACGGAGCGTGCGAAGCACGCGAAGTCGAATGGCGAAGGGCAAAAAGGCGCCGGCGCAACGAAGAGCCGGGCGCGGAGCCCGGCAGAACCTCCGTATCCTATCATGGGCCTTCCGGGGCCTGCAAGGCGGCATCGTCGAGCAGGTCCCGCCGCCGCTGCACGGTTCGCCGCCGGGACTCCTCGCGCCGCCACTGCGCGATCTTCGCGTGATCGCCCGACAGGAGGACCGCAGGTACGTCGATTCCGCGAAACGTCGCCGGGCGGGTGTAGCTGGGGTAGTCGAGCAGCCCCGCGGCGAAGGATTCGCTCTGCAGCGATTCCGGCCGCACGGCGCCGGCGAGCAGGCGAATCGTCGCATCCATGAAGGCCAGCGCGGGAATCTCGCCGCCGGTCAGCACGAAATCACCGAGGGAGCGTTCTTCGACGGGATAGAGGCGTGCGAGACGGTCATCGATGCCCTCGTAATGTCCGCAGACGATCACCAGTCGCTCGAGCCCGGCCCAGCGCTCGGCGACCTCGTGCGAGAAGCGCGCGCCGCTCGCCGCCGGCACCGCGATCGCGCGACGTTCGCCGGCGGGCGCTTCGCGAACGATGCGGTCGAGCACGCGCGCGATCGGCTCGATCCGCAGCACCATCCCCGGACCGCCCCCAAAGGGGGCGTCGTCGGCGCGCTCGCCCTCGCCGAGCTCATCGAGCAAATGATGGTAGCGCACGGCCGCAAGGCCGCTTTCGACGGCCCGGCCCACGATCGAGAGCCCGACGAACGGCGCGAAGAGCTCGGGAAAGAGCGTAACGACGTCGATCGTGAACATGGAGGCATCGTGTTTCGGGACGACCGTCGATTTGCTTGCGCGCTCGAAGCGCTCGAGTGGGGCGATTTCACCGGCGCCGAGGAGGCGCTCACGGCGCTGCTCGACGGTGAAGATGCAGCCGAGCGCCGCGCGTTCATTTTAAACAAACGCGGCGTCGCGCGAATTGCCTTGGAAAGGCGCGAGCACGCCGCGGCGGATTTCGACGCGGCCCTCGATGCGCGGCCGGCCTATGCGCCCGCGCTGACCAATCTCGGCAACCTCTTGCTGGAAGCGGGCGACGCTCCCGCGGCAATCGCGCGCTATGAGGCCGCGATCGCCGCCGATCCCGAATACGCGGTCGCCCATCTGAACCTCGGCGTCGCCTATAAGCGCGTAGGGCGGATCGCCGAGGGGGTGCGCGCCTGGCGGACGGCGCAGCGTCTGAAGCGCGCTACCGCGGCGAGTTCTTGGCGGCCGGCTCGACGGCGGTAATTTCTTGAAGGTATTCGAAAAGCTGGGGCAGCGTGATTTTTTCCAGCGCGGTCTTTTCGCTAATCCGCCGATCATCCTCACCGTCGTCGCGAATATAGCAGCGAGTTTCAATGCCATCCTCGTCGCCGCTGATGAAGGAAACGGCGAAGCCACGGCCGGGCATCTCGTCGTAAATGCGCATCGTCTGAGGGTTGAGAATCTCGATCGAATGCGACTGGCTATGCGCGTCGAAGAAGAGGATCTTCAGATGCTCGAAGTTCGTCACCTCGATGAGCCCCACCACGAACACGTTCTTCGTCGAAAAGAACTCGTGCCCGCGTTTGCTGCGGCTCGAGACTTCGTAGAAGACGCGGTGCGCAACGAACCGGTTGAGGATCTTCCGCAGCGTCGCCAGCGAGGCCAGCGTTTCCGTGCGGTTGCCGCGTGTATAGATGATCTTCACGGGCGGGCCGTGTTGCTTGCACGGCTGCGCAGGTAAGCCCTTCCAAACAATGTTCTCCGTACCGGATATTCTCGTTCTCTCGGTCCTGGCGCTCTTGCTCTTTGGCCCGGACCGCCTCCCGAAGGTCATGCGGCAGGCTGGGCGCGTCATGCGCGACGTCCAGCGGACGTCGCAATCGTTCATTGCCGAGATGGAGAGCGCGGCCGAAATGCCGACGCCGCGGCCTCCTCGAATCGAGGAGCCTCAGCCGGAAGAACCGCCGCCCGTAGCCTAGATGTTGAAGTTCTGGCGCAGCTCGGTGATGCGCTGCGCGACGATGGAGCGAACTTGCGCCGTGAGGCGCTGCTTTTGCTCCTCGGGAAGCCGCTGGTAGATGAGATAGCCCGCGGCCGAAAGCAATCCGCCGAGAACGCCGACCAAAACGATCTTGCCGGCCTCGCCGGAATCGCTCTCGTCGTGCGGCCGCTCGCCGTAGCCGCCTTGGTAGCCGTTGCCGGGGTTTGCCGAACCGGACCAAGGCTGATCGGGCGGCGTCGTACGAAAACTCTCAGACATTGTGCTAGCTCCTTCGGGTTGGCGGCGTAGTAATCCGTTGCGCGCGCACGCTCCTGATACCGCGCGAGAGGCGCGCTCGTTTCACCCGTACGTGCTTGGGATACTGCGCGGCGATCTGTTTTACTGCGAGTTCGGCGGTAGCGAGGATCGCTTGGGTCGCCTCCAAGCCGCGCGAGCGCTCGGCGACGGTCAGCTCGAGCATCCCCGCATCCTGAGCGGTCGTGAGCTCGGCGGCGACGTGTTCCGCTAGGCCCAGGTGCGCCGCCTGCAGGACCGCCGAAACGGCCGCGCAGACGATATCGGCGGCGTGCGGCGCGAAATCGGCATGACCGCGCGCGGCAACGCCGGCAATGCGATTGCGAGCGTCGCGATAGAACGTCACGTCGAGCATGATGAGGAAATGCCGCGAGCGGCCGTTACGGCAGCGTGATTTTGGTGATCTTGACTTCGGCGTACGGCTGGCGGTGGCCGTTGAGCTTGCGGACGCGCTTCTTTGGCTTATAGCGGAAGACCAAGATCTTCTTGTCCTTTGCCTGCCGCAGCACCGTCCCGGAGACCGAGGCGCCGTCGAGCGTCGGCGTCCCGACCGTGACCGTTCCATCGGCTTCGGCGAGCACCACGCGGTCGAAGGTCACGTCGGAGCCCACCTCATCGGCGACCAGATCGCAGCGGATGACATCACCCTCGGCAACGCGGAACTGCTTGCCGCCGGATTCAATGATCGCGTACATAACCTCGGTACGATAGCAAATCTTGACTCGGCCCTCAAGGATATGCTAAAACAGAGTAGTCTATGAAACAGATTATTCTGAGAAACGAAGCGGATCTCTCAGCCCAGCAGGTCTGTGCTTCCAAGCTGATCTTCGTCTGGGCGCTCTACGGGGTCGGGATGGCGGTGGTGGCTGGATTTCTCGGCCACAGCGCTTGGGGGCAAGCCGCCGCCTGGGCCATCGCGCTTATGATCGGATTGCGCCTCGCGCTTGCGACGGCGGAGGCTCGATGATGGATCGGTTTGATGCCGCCCAGGCGCGGGAGCACATCGAGATGGTCGACCGCATTCTCGCCGAGGCCCACCCGCGGCTTTGCGCCGGCGGTGAGTACTTCGTGATCTGGGGCATCGCCTCGGCCTACATTACCATCGCGGTTCACCTCGTCGACTCGGGCTCGCTCCCGGCCGCCGCGCTCTGGTCGTTGCCGGTCGTGCTTGCGGCCTGCGCGATCTTCTCGGTGCTGCGCGGCCGCGCGACGCAGCGCGTTCTCGCGCGCACGTCGCTCGTTCAGCGCGAATTCTTCAACGTGCTTTGGCTCACGCTCGGGCTCGCGTTCGTGGTAGACGTTGCCGCATTCCGGCTCTTCCCGGGCATCGCCGGCGCGGCGATCTGGAGCGTCGCGGAAGCGATCGTCTTGCTCTATATCGGCTTACACGGCAATCGCCGCGCGCAGATCGCCGGCGTGCTCCTGGTGGTCTCGCTGGTCGTTGCGAACTTCACCGCGCCCGGACTCACCGCGTACGTTCTTGCCGGCGGCATGCTGGTGGGATACGCCGGCTTCGGCGTCGCGGAACTGCTCAGCCGAAGCTAAGCGGTCGAGCATGGACGAGCTGCTGCTCTCCAAAGTCCGATTGGGCGTCGTGGCGGAGCTGCTCAACTACGACTGGGTCGCGTTCTCGGAGTTGGTACGCGCGCTCGACGTGAGCAACGGAAATCTCGGCGCGCACCTAAGCAAACTCGTGGATGCCGGTTATGTGGAAGAGGAGAAGAGCTTCGTCAACCGCCGGCCCCAGACGCGCTACCGCCTAACGAAACGCGGACGCGACGCTTTTGCGGCTCACGTTGCCGCGCTGCAGGCGCTGCTAAGGTAGTACGCCGCGCGCAGACCGTCGTCGAATGCGCGCACGGCGTTGAGTTCGCGCGCATCCTTCGCCCCGCCCACGATCGCGACCGGAACGCCGAGCGCCTCGAGCGGCACGCGCAGCGCATCGTTGCGCTCTTGACCGGCGGCGATCACGACCGTATCGGCCTCGATTGTTTCCTGCGCGCCGTCCGCGGTGCGCACCCGAACGCCGCCCGGCACGATCGCCTCGTAGCGAACGTTGGTCAGCGCGCGTACGCCTGCGGCGCGCAGCGTGCGCAGCACCGCCCATCGAGTCGTTTTACCGATCCCTTCGCCGATTGGGCCGCCTCGCCGCATCAACGCCACCCGTCTGCGGCCGGTGACGAGCACGCCGCCTTCCGGCGCGGCGAGGCCCTGTTCGTAGAGAAAGCGAGTACTCTCAGCGCTTTCCGACTCGCCATGGCTCAAGAAATGCGCGACGTCGGCGCCGATGCCGCCGGCGCCGACGATCGCGACGCGCTCGCCCACGGCACGCCCGTTCAAGAGCAGGTCGGCATAGGAAACGACGTGCGGCAAGTCGCTCCCCTGCAGTGCGACAGTGCGGGGAACGACGCCCGTTGCAAGCACGATGCCGTCGAAACCTGCCACCTGCCTCGCATCGGCGATGCGAGTATCCAAATGCACGGTGACGCCGAGGCGCGCGAGCTCGTTGGTGAAATAGCGAATAGTTTCGTTGAAATCGTTCTTGCCTGGAATCCGTCGCGCCATCCGAAACTGCCCGCCGAGCTCGGGCTGCGCCTCGAAGAGCTCGACGCCATGCCCGAGCGCAGCCAGCGCGCGCGCGCTTTCGAGTCCGGCCGGTCCGCCGCCGAGGACTGCAAAGCGACCTCGTTGCGCGGGCGGCTGCACCGGCTCCGGAAACTCTCGCTCGCGTCCGGCCCGCGGATTGACCATGCACGAGACCGGCGCGTCGAGCAGCGAGCGATCGATGCAGGCCTGATTGCAGGCGATACAGGTGTTCACGAGATTCGACGCGCCCCGCGCGGATTTCGCTACGAGCTGCGAATCGGCCAAGAACGGCCGCGCCATCGAAACGAAGTCGGCGCTGCCGGCGGCGAGCACGTCTTCGGCAGCGGCCAGCGAGGTAATGCGGTTGCTCGCGATCACCGATGACGTCGCCGACGGCGCGCTTGATCGCGGCAGCGTATGGAATCCAGGTGCCGCTCGGCACGAGATGCTGGACGGTGGGAATCGGCGATTCGTGCCAGCCGATGCCGACGTTGAGCGCGTCGGCACCCTCGGCGGCGATCGCGCGGGCGAAGGCCAGCGTTTCGTCGGGCGTCGTCGAGCCCGGCATTAAGTCGGCCCCCGAGATCCGAACCACGATCGCAAAATCGGCGCCGGCGCTCGCGCGAACCGCGCGCACCACCGCGCGGCCGAATCGCGCGCGCCGGTCGAAATCGCCGCCCCATTCGTCGTCACGGTGGTTGGTGACCGGCGAGAGAAACTGATTGATGAGATAGCCCTCCGACGCCATCACCTCGACGCCGTCGAATCCCAGTTCGCGGGCGCGCGCGGCCCCGCGCGCGAAATCCGCGATCGTCGAAGAAATTTCGGATTCGGTCAGCGCGTGGGGCGGCTGCGGTGAGAATCGAGAGGATATCGCCGACGGCGCCGCCGGCTGCAGTCGAAATGACGAGTAGAGCGCGTAGCGGCCGGCGTGAAAAAGCTGCAGCGCGATGCGTCCGCCGGCATCGTGGACGGCATCTACCGCTTGACGCAACGGCTCCGTTGCCTTCGGTTCGTTGATGAAGCTGTAGTTGCGGCCACCCGCGCCGACGCGATTAACCGACGATCCGCCGGTGACGATCAGCCCGACGCCTCCCCGCGCACGCTCGGCGTAGAATGCGGCGAGCGCCGGGCCGTCGTGTTCCAAGCCCATATGCATCGATCCCATAACGATGCGATTGGGAAGGTGCAACGCTCCGATCGAGCCGGGCGCGAGCGCGTGCTCGAACACGATCGCTACTCGAGCGAGAGCGGAGGCGACGTGTCGGAGTAAAACGGCGGCGCGATGACGCTCAGGCCGCCGTCCACGCAGATGGTTTGCCCGGTAATGTACTCCGATTCCGGCGCGAGCAGAAAGGCGATCGTATCGGCTACCTCTTGCACGCTTCCCATGCGCCCCTTGGGAATCTTCGATAGCACCGATTCGATCGGCGCCATTCCCGCGACGCGTTCGTAGAAATACGCGCACGATTCCGTGTCGATCAAACCGCCGTTGATCGCATTGACGTTGATGCCCAACGGCGCGAACTCGACGGCCATATATCTGACGAAAGCCTCGATCGCGGCTTTGTTCGAGCCGAGGTTTGCGTAGGTCGGGTAGGCGCGGATGCTCCCGTAACTCGAGAGCACCGCGATTCGTCCGCCGTGCGGCATCAGCTTGACCGCGCGCTGGGCGCCGAGGACGAACGCGCGCACGTTGACATCGAACGAGCGGTCGAGATTGTGTGCTTTGAGATCGGCGATCTTCTTGAACGAGCTTGCGGCCGCGTTGGCGACGAAATGATCGAGCCGGCCGAACTCCGCTCCGACGCGCTCGAAGAGCCGGTCGATCTCCTCGACCGATTCCATGTCGGCTTGGACGGCGATCGCGCGCGATCCGAGCGCCTCGATCTCCCGCACGGTCTCCGCCGCCAGGTCGGCGTTGCGCACGTAGTTGATCGCGACCGCCGCCCCCTCGCGGGCCAGGGTCAGCGCGAGCGCGCGCCCGATGCCGCGCGAGCTGCCGGTAATGAGCGCGGTGGCACCTTCGAAGCGCCGGCTCATCCGGCGCCTCGCGCGCGGCCAAGCACTTCGCGGGCAATCACGGTCTTCTGGATTTCGTTGGTGCCTTCTTCGAATCGCTGCGCGCGTGCGTCGCGGTAGACGCGCTCGATGGGATTGGGCTGCCAGAAGCCGATGCCGCCGTGAATCTGGAGCGCCTTGTCGGTAACGCGCGTGAGCATCTCGACCGCTTGCAGTTTCGACATGGAGGAGAGCATCGCCGCGTCGTCACCGCCGCCCTCCCAGCGGCGTGCGGCATGAAGGACGAGCTGGCGTGCCGCTTCGATGTCGGTCGCGTTCTCCGCGACCATGAACCGGATCGCTTGACGCTCCTCGAGCTTCTTGCCGAACGTCTCGCGCTGCGCGGCGTAGGCGATCGCCAGCTCGTGCGCGCGCCGCGCCAAACCGACGCAGCTCATCGCGACCGAAATGCGGCTGGGAACGAGAAAGCCACCCAACGCGATCTCCAAACCTTGCCCTTCGTCGCCGAGACGATTCGCAATCGGAACGGGCGTTTCGTCGAAGCGCAAGCGCGCGTGATCGGTGCCGCGAACGCCCATCGACTCGTCCATCTCCTCGACCGTAGCGTTGGGCGCGTTTCGATCGACGAGCAGCGCGACGGTTCCGTCGGCGCCGCGCGTGCCGGCAAGCCGCGCAAAGAGCAGCCAATAATCGCAGATCGTGCCGAAGGTGATGAGGTGCTTCTCGCCGCTAAGCCGGTACCGTATCGCCGTCGCGCACGACGCTGCAGCGCAAATCGGCGCCCGTGCCGGCCGTCGGCTCGGTAAGCGTAAACGCGATCTTGAGCGCACCTTGAATCGAGGGAAGAACGAACGTGCGCCGCTGCTCGGGTGTAGCGAATCGGTCCATCGCGCGCCAGGTGCCGTTGACGACGTGCACGATCATCCGGATCGACGCGTGCGACATCGAAAAGAGTTCCATCAGCTCGAGAAAACGCGCGAATGGGACTGCCGCGGCCGCCGTATTCTTCGGGCGCGGCGAGCGAGAGATATCCGCGCGCGCGCAGATCCTCCCAGAGTTCCAGCGGAACCCGCCGCTCGCGCTCGATGCGTTCGGCCCAACGCTCCGCCGGACCGGCAACGTAGGCCGAGATCTCGTCCTTGAGCGCGGCGAACGCCGCCTCGTCGACGGCGGCGCGGTCGAGCTGCTTCACGAAATCCTCTCCTTGACGCGCTCGTGCGGGCGCATACTCGCTGCCCGCTCGCGCAACACGTACTTCTGAACTTTTCCCGACGGCGTGCGCGGAAGCTCGGCGACGATCTCGAGCCGCTCGGGCCAATAGTGCTTGGCAGCCTGGCACGCATCGAGATAATGCTGCATGCGCTCGAAGTCGAGCGAGCCGTTGCGGCGCAGCACGACGAACGCGCAGGCGCGTTCGCCCAAGCGCGGATCGGGCATTGCGACGATCGCTACCTCCGCCATGGCCGGATGATCGCAGAGCAGCTGCTCCATCTCGGCAACCGGAATCTTCTCGCCCCCGCGATTGATGACGTCGCGGACGCGTCCGGTGATACGAACGTAGCCCGACTCGTCGATGCACGCCGAGATCGCCGGTGCGGAACCAGCCGTCGGGAGTGTAGGCGGCGGCGGTCCATTCCGGCCGGTCCGCATAGCCTTCGAACATCGTCGGCGACTCGCACTTCAAAGTGACCTTCGTGCACCCGGCGGCAGCACTCGGCCCTCCGCGTCGGCGATGCGAAGCCGAATGCCCCGTAACGCGCGGCCGTCGGTTCCCCATACTTTCGCCGCCTCGTCGCCCGGCGCCGAGAGCGAGCCGAAGACACGACTCCGTCGTGCCCCACGCGCCGCAGACGGCCGTGCCGAGAATGCGGGTCGCGCGTTCGGCAAGACTCCGCGGCACGGCCGCACCCGTTGCGACGAAGATACGCAGCGCGGCCGGCGGCGGTTCGCCGTCCTCGACGGCTTTTACGAGGTCGGCTAAGAACGGCGTCGCGGCTTGGACGAAGGTTCCGTCCCAATCGTTGAGCGCGCGCAGCGCCCGCGACGGGTTCCAGACCGGCTGCACGATCTGCGGCACGCCCATCACGATCGCGAGCCACATTCCGTAGAGAAATCCGGTTTGATGCGCGAGCGGCGACGGCACGTAGATGCGGTCGCTCCGCGCCGAGTCCCGAAATGCTCGACTTCCATCGCCGCGGCCCGCATCAGCACGTCGTTGCGATGGAGCACGCCCTTGGGCTCACCCGACGTTCCGGAGGTGAACAGCAACTGCGCGATCGCGTTGGGATCGCTCGCGCGCGCGTCGAGCGCGGCCTGCGATTGGGCGCGATGCGTTCGAGCGTTTCTTCCAAGCGAAGCCATTGCACCGCACCGTCGTCGTTGTCGGCAACGGGTAACGCGTGCGAGCGGCGCCCGCTCGCCATACGATCACGTGCTCGAGACGCAGCGGAAGATCGCCGTGAAAGATCGAGGCTTCACGCACCAGCGACGCGATCTCCGCCGCCGGGTTGCGACCGCGCGCTTCGTCGGGCACGACGAGCACGCGCGCGCCCGAGCGGCGCAGACAGAAGGCGACTTCTCGTTCGCGGAAGATCGGCATGAGCGGACAGCAGACCGCGCCGATGCGCAGCGTCGCGAGCGACACGACGACGAACTCGAGGCTGTTCGCAAGCTGGTACGCGACGCGCTCCCCGGGGCGAACGCCGAGATCGAGCAACAGCGTCGCCGTTCGCTCGACGCGGTCGAGCAACTCGCTGCCAGCGTCAGCGCGACGTCCCTGCCGTCGCGCGCTTCTACGATCGCCAGGTCGATCGGGGCGCCGGCGCGCGTACCGGCGCACCAGGCCGTGCAGCGTGGATTCGGCGGCGCCGCTCCGGATCCGGGGCTCGTCGAAATCGACATCGCTAGGCCGATGCTGCGCATCGCCTCCAGAAACCGGGGATACGAGATGCGATACGCGTTCGGATAGGTCAAGGTGCTCGTCCCTCGGCTCGGGACGCCGCGACCGCAAGCGACATCAAGATGCGGTGATCGTTGAAGGAGGAGAGGTTGGCACCGGCAAGCTGCAGACGCCGCGCGCGACGAGCCGGTCGTCGTGCAGCTCCACGCAGCCGCCCATTTGTTGAGCTGCAGCATCGCTGCGACGCGGTCCGATTCTTTGAGGCGCACGTGCCGCGATGTTCTCCAATACCGTCTCACCTTTTGCGAACGTGCCCGAGCGTCGACGAGAATCGGCAGCATGTCGGGGATGTCGCGGCAATCGATGCGCAGCGCGCGCAGCTCGATGCCGTCGTGCCGGACGCGCACCGCCTGCTCCTGCGCGTCGTACTCCATCGGAAGTCCCATCTCGCCGAACGATCCGCATAAACGCGCCCTCGGGATGATCGGGCATCTGTTCCGGCGCCGGCAGGCCGCGGAAGAGCACGTCGGAAGGATGGATCGCAGTTGCGGCGAGTCCGAACGCCGCAGAGCCGATATCCGGAGGAAGCTCGAGCGCGGTGGGCCGCGCGCGCTGGTCCGGGTTCGACTTCGAAGCGCCGCCAATCGTTCGCGACCGATACGCGCAGATCGAACGCGCGCATCATCTCCACTGTCAACGCGATGTAGGGACGTTCGTTGAACTCGCCTTCGACTTCGATCTCGGTGCGGCCGCTCGCGAACGGCGCGAGCAGAAGTACTCCGGAGATCCATTGCGAGAGGGTGCCGGGAATAACGATCTGTCCGCCGCGCGGGCGGACGGGCGCGACGGTAATCGGGGGACACCCTTGCGCTCGATTCGAGCTCGACGCCCATCCGTTTCAACGCATCGAGCAGCGGGCCGACCGGGCGACGGCGGAAATATTTTTGCGCCGTCAGCGTGACCGGCGCGTCGGCTAGCGATGCGAGCCGATCATGAAATAGAGCGTGGTGCCGGAGCTGCCGACCGAGACCACCTTGCGTTTGACGCGATAGGGGCCGCCGGTGACGAGCATCGCGTCGCCGTCGAGCTCGATCTCGGTTCCGAGCGCCCGCAGTACGTCCATCGTCCACTGCACGTGGCGCGCGTCGGAGATTCCGCGGATGCGGCTGGTGCCCGGAGCCAGCGACGCGAGAATCAGAGCGCGATGCGCGTGATACTTCGAGCACGGAACGAGCACTTCGCCGCGCAACCGCTGTTTTGGGAGTGCATCGCGTCCTACCTCAGACGGAAAGTTTCCGATGGACGGCCTGTCGCCGAGAGATCACCAGCGACGCGTTCTGTCCGCCGAAGCCGAAGGCATTCACTTGAAAGGCGGAATAATCGTACGCGCGCGGCGCCGACGTCACCAGTTCGAAGCGCGTCGACGGGATCGATGGTCGCGGTTCCGAGCGTCGGAGGGATCGCGCCTTCGTGCATGCCGGCGATGCCGGCGATCGCGCACATCGCGCCGGCGCTGGCCATGCTGTGGCCGAGATGGCCTTTGATCGACGTCACGACGGCGGGAGACTCGGCGTAGACGGCGTCGATCGCGACCGCTTCGGCAGCATCGCCGACGACGGTTCCGGTCGCGTGCGCGTAAACGACGCCGCACGCCGAACCAGCGTCACCCGATCGTTCGAGCGCGTCGCGCATCGCGCGAATTTCGTAACGCGCCGACGGATCGGGCGACGTAATGTGATACGCGTCGGCGATCGAGCCGTATCCTCGGATCCTCGCGAGCACGCGCGCTCCCCGGGCGTGGGCGCGCTCCGCGCGCTCGAGCACGAGGATGCCCGCGCCGTCGCCCATCACGAACCCGTCGCGCTCGACGTCGAACGGGCGCGAAGCGAGCGCCGCGTCGTCGTTGCGCGAAAGGGCGCCCGCGCGGACGAGACTTTCGTAGACGATCGGGCTGAGCAGCGTCTCGCTTCCCCCCGCGATCGCTGCGTCGACTTCGCCGCGCTCGATCATCCCTGCCGCCAGACCGATGGCATCCAACGACGACGCGCAGGCGGTGCTGATCGCAAGCTGCGGCCCATGCAGTTCCCAACGCATCGCAATTCGCGCGCTCGCCATGTTCGGGATCACCAGCGCCATGAGCTTCGGCGTGACGTTTCGAGGCGATTCGTCGAAGCGCGTCTGCGACTGCGCGACGAACGGAAATCCACCCATGGTGTTCCCGATCACCACCGCCGTGGATGCGGGCGGCGATTCGAGAGACGCCTGCGCGAGCGCTTCGCTGGCTGCGACCATCGCATATTGCGTAAAGCGATCGGTGTTGCGCAGCGCCGGACGCTCGAGCGTCGAACGCTCGAGAAAATCGTCCCCGACCGCGGCCCAGAGCCGGTTTCCGCTCAATCCCGCGCCGCCGGGGATTTGGCCGATGGCACGCCGTCCATCGAGTAAGCGGCGCCAGAACGACATCACGGTGCTGCCGATCGGAGAAACGATCCCGAGCCCCGTTACGGCGACGTGCTCCATTGCGCGTGTGATTTCATACAGCGCGACGGCGTTGGCCTGCTCGGCGCGAGCAGGATGAAGCGCTCCTCGCGCGTCGAAGCCGCTCGCGTGGAGCGAGGCGTCAACGTGCCGCAATCGTACCGGCTGGTTCGTCGCGACGCGCGAGCGGATCGAACGGTCGTGCGTCTTCGCGGCGGTGCGACGTTTGGCGGCGACGAGGTCGGGATCGCTGCCGGACCGTGCGGCGTCGAATCGACCCGTCAGGTCGAAGCGGCCGCCGCGGCGGTCGCCGCCGCCGGCGCGAACGTTTTACGCGGCGGCGCGTTCAAGCCGCGCACGTCGCCGTACTCGTTCCAGGGGCTCGGCGAGGAGGGGCTCAAGATGCTGCGCGACGCCGGCGACCGGTTCGCTCTGAGCGTCGTCACCGAGGTGATGGATCCGCGCGACGTCGAGCTCGTGATGCGGTATGCCGACATGCTCCAAATCGGCGCCCGCAACATGCAGAACTTTTCTCTGCTTCGCGAAGTCGGCGCGGCCCGCACCCCGGTCCTTCTCAAGCGGGGACTCTCCGCTACGGTCCAAGAGTGGCTCCTGGCCGCCGAATACATCCTCCTCGGCGGCAACGAAGACGTGGTGCTTTGCGAACGCGGCGTACGATCGTTTGACGTTGCGACGCGCAACTTGCTCGACATTTCGGTCGTGCCGTTGCTCGAGGAGATGACGCACTTGCCGGTGATCGTGGATCCGTCGCACGCGGTGGGGATCGCGCGTCTCGTCCCGCCGATCGCAGTAGCGAGCGTTGCGGCCGGCGCGCACGGCTTGCTCATCGAGGTGCATCCCGATCCGCCGAATGCGCTTTCAGACGGCGCGCAATCGCTCGATGCCGCACAGTTCGAACGGTTGATGCGCCGGCTCGCTCCCGCCGCCGCGCTGGCCGGACGCACGTTGCCCAAGCGCAACGCGCCCGACGACGGCGTCGCGCGCGACTATCGCGCGCCCGTAGCTGGCGTCGACAACGCGGCCAGCCGCGATTCGGCGCGTGCGATCGAGCAAGAGCGGAGTTAAACTCGCGTAACCCGCGTGCACGGCGCCGATATCGGTGCCGAGCGTTTCGCGATCGGTTTCAAACGGCGATTCCCAGGCCCGGTAATATTGGATCGCGCCGTCGTACTCTTCACCGACCATGCGTCCGCAGATACGTTTGCGCCCCAAGCGCGTGACGGCGATGCCGGCGATCGAGTCGAGCGGCAGATTCGGTACGTTGAGATTCCAGTAGCAGGCGGCGTCGGCGAGTTGCTCGCCGCTCTCGGCAATGCAGCGGCGAACGATTTCGGCTGCGCTCTCCCAGTGGCGCCGCGCGGACGGATCTTCGTGATCGGAGGCCAGCGACACGGCGAGCGCCGGTACTCCGAGCAGCGCTGCTTCGACCGCACCGGCGACCGTGCCGGAGTAGTTCACGTCGTCGGCGAGATTGGGTCCGTGGTTGATTCCGCTTACGACGAGCTCCGGTCGAACCGCGAGCTCGGTCGCTCCGAGAAAAACGCAGTCCGCCGGCGTGCCGGAACACGCATACGCCGGTACCGTTAGGTCGTGCCGGCGTTCGACCGTAATCGCCTCGTCGGCGGTGATGGCATGCGAGACGCCGCTGCGATTGCCCGACGGCGCGACGACGACGAGGGTGTGCGCGTCTTGTAACGCGTCGACGAGTGCGCGGATGCCGGGCGAATCGATGCCGTCGTCGTTCGTGACGAGGATGCGCACGCCGCTAGGCGGCGCCGGGAATGAATCGCAGTGCGAGGCCGTCGATGCAATAACGCAAGTGCGTCGGCGCGGGTCCGTCGTCGAAGATGTGTCCGAGGTGACCGCCGCATCGCCGGCAATGCACTTCCGTCCGCTCGTCGAGCAATGCGTAGTCGGCCTGGGTACGCGTGGCGTTGGTCTCGACGTCCCAGAACGACGGCCAGCCGTCGCCGCTGTCGTACTTGGTCTTCGACGTGAAGAGCGTGAGCCGGCATCCCGCACACTCGTACGATCCCCGTTCGCTTCTCGCCGATCAGCGGGCTGGAAAACGCCGGCTCGGTGCCGCCGCGCCGCAAGATTTCGAAGCGATCGTCGCCGAGCATCGCGCGCCACTGGGCGTCGGTATGCGTGACTTCGTACGCCGACGCCGACGCCGAGGCGGAGCGGCGCGTCGCCAGCGCGGCGAGCGCGGCCGCGGCAACTCCGGCGGCGAACTGCACGCGCTTCATAGCGCGCCGCTCGGCATAATGTGGCATGCGCCGCCGTTTTTTTGGAAATAGCGTTGATGATAATCCTCGGCCGGCCAGAAACGCGGCGCCGGGAGAATCTGCGTCACGATCGGACGCGAATGCTTCTGCTGCTCACGATCGCGCGAGGCGACGGCCTCCCGCTGCTGCTCGTCGCCGTGCGTGAAGATCGCCGAGCGGTACTGGTCGCCGACGTCGGGACCTTGCCGATTGAGCTGCGTGGGATCGTGAATTTCCCAAAACGCCGCTAGGAGCTTATCGTAGCTGATCTTCTCGGGATCGAACGTGACCTCGACGGCTTCGGCGTGACCGGTGGTGTGACCGCAGACTTGGCGATAGGTTGGGTTATCGACGTTTCCGCCGATGTAGCCCGAAACGGCTTCGAGGACGCCGGGCAGGCGGCGGAAGGCGTCTTCAACTCCCCAGAAGCAGCCGGCGGCAAAAGTTGCGATTTGCGTGCTCATACGGTGGTAGAACGCCGCAGCTCGCCGCCCGGATTCACGAACTGCGCCATGAAGGCGTCGATCGCCGTCTGTCCGATGCCGGCGGCAACCAAGCGCGCCGGGAGCTCCTCGCGGTTCTGCGGCGGCGTGACGAACATAAACGGCGCGGCGTCGCCCGCGTTCGCGCGCACGGTGCACCAATCGGCGGCTGCCGGAACGAGCGTCGTCTGGATATCGCCCCAGCGCAACGCCGGTCATCCGCTGTGGAAACGTCGAGCGGCGCGTCGAGCGACATCACGATGAGCGGGCGGCGATGGGTCGCGATCGTCGCGGGTTCGGCGCGCGCGACGATTCGTTCGACGGTGAAGTGCTCGGTCGGCAATCAGCGCGGTGCGATCGAGACCCTTCGAAGCTGTACTCGATCTGCGCGAGCGTGCCCGCGCTCGTGGCTTTATAGTAGAGGACGTCGGCGGCTTTTTTCACGTGGAGCTCGCGCGGCTTGCCGTCGAGTCCGACGCGATTCCAATCGAACATTCGGTACGTCAGATCGCTGGCCTGCTGCGTTTCGAAGATGGTGACGGCCGGGACCGATCGCGTGCACCGATCCGTACGGTATGTAGACCGTGTCGCCGGCCTTGAGCGTGAGGTTACGCAAGATTTCGGTGAGCGTGCCGTCGCGAACGCGTCGCTCGTACTCCTCCCGCGACGTGTCGCGCGTCCAACCATAGACGAGTCTGTGCGTTCGGCTCGCGCGGCGAACACGTACCAGCATTCGGTCTTTCCAAACGGCTGGTGCTCGACGCGCTGCGCGTAGGCGTCGTCGGGATGCACCTGCACCGAGAGCCAGTCGTGCGCGGTGATGATCTTGGTGAGCACGGGAAAGATCTGCGTCGGGGATCGATATCGCCGAGCAGCCGCGCGCCGAGCGTTGTCGCGCAGGTCGGCGACGCGTCGAACCCTGCAGCGTTCCGTTGGTTACGGGATCGGTGTCCCAGCATTCCCACGATTCACCGTATCGGGCGTTGGGGTCGCCGTGCTTGCCGTAGACCCTCACCAGTTCGTCGCCTCCCCACACCTGGGTGGTGAGCTTCGGATCGAGGACGTAGGGGTAGAGTGCGTCATCCGGCATCGTACTGCTACGATACGCTTCCCTCGTGCGGAATTCCGGTCCGCCGGCGAGAAGAGAGAGTTTTAGTGCACGACCTTTACATCGGTATCGGATCGAACCTCGGCGACCGGCAGGCCAACATCCTCGCCGCGCTCCAGCGCCTTCGCGCGCGCGCGCAAATCGTCGCGGTCTCTTCGTTTTACGAATCGCCCGCGGCGCACGGCGCCGACGGTCCCGATTATCTCAACGTCGCGGCGCGGCTCCAGACCGAGCTCGATTTGCCCTCTTTCGAACGCTTCGCGCGCGACGTCGAGCTTGCGGTCGGCCGCGCTCGCAGCAGCGCGAAGCTGGCCGCCCGCCCCATCGACGTGGATCTGCTCGTCCTCGATGGAACCATCGTCGAGCCGCACCTCGACCGGCGTCCGTATAATCTCGCGCCGCTTGCCGAAATCGCGCCGCATCTTGCCGCGCCGCCGGCCAACGGCCACGTGCGTCGACGGGAGCGCTCGCTTCGCTTCGATACCGATCGCCAATCCGAAGCGCCGGAGATTCGGCTGGGGCTCAACCGCGCCGGCGTCTCGCGCGTGCGACGAGTCGTGCACCTCAACGTCGACGGACGAGCGCGCGTTTACAACGGCGAGTTCACGATGGTTGCCGACTTGGCGGCCGATAAAGCCGGCGTGCATATGTCGCGCTTCGCCGAGATTCTAGAGGAGGCGACGCTCGACGTTCTGGCGCGCGATGCGGAGCCCGCGCGCATCGAACGGCTCGCCGAGGCGATCGCGCGCGAGATCGTGCACGGCCAGCGCGCCGTGCGCGCCGACGTGCGGCTGCGCGCCGAGTTCGGCTTGGAGCGCTGGACGCCGGTGAGCGGAAAGCGCGGCGAAGAAACCTATACGCTCGTCGGCATCGCGCACGCCGATCAAGCCGGAACGCGGCTCGTGACCGGCGTCGAAGCGGAAGGGATGACGGCGTGCCCGTGCGCGCAGGCGATGATGCGCGAGCACGCGCTCGCGCAGCTTCTCGAGGCCGGATTCAGCGAACGCGACGCCGCCCGAGCGCTCGACGCGCTTCCCGTTGCGACGCACAATCAGCGCGGCCGCGGCGCGGTGCTGCTCGGCGTCGACGAGGCGCACGGCGACGTCGTTCGCGCCGAAGATCTCGTCGAGATCGTCGAGAACTCGATGTCGAGCGAGACGTACGACCTCCTCAAGCGTCCCGACGAGTTCTTCGTCGTGAACAAGGCGCATCACAACCCGCGCTTCGTCGAAGACGTCGTTCGCGGCATCCTCGCCCGCGCGCTCGATATGTATGCCGATCTCGGTGACGAGACGTTTATCTTTGCCAGTCAGGTGAACGAGGAGTCGATCCACAAGCACGACGCCTTCGCGGAAGGTTTCGGTCTCTTCGGCGAACTCCGCGAAGAACTGCGTACCGGGGCGTCCGCAGGTGCGCGCACGGACCTCGCGGCGTGGCTGCGGACGCGGCCGTCCCCCGTGTTGATCTAGCCGGACGTTTCGAGCGCGGCGATGCGGTCGCGCAGCGAAGGATGCGACGCAAAGAAAAACTCGTACCACCCCGGGGGATCCTCGTCGGCGAGGTTCTGATCGCGTAGCCGCCGGAACGCGGCCGCGCCGGCCGCGGGATCGCGCGTGGCGTCGAGAGCGAAGCGATCCGCGGCCCATTCGCGCGATCGCGAGAACGCAAAGAGCAGCGGACGGAGCGCTTGTGTCGCCAGCAGCATGCGGGCGTAGATGCGTGCGATGAGCAGCGGTCGTCCGTGCAGGCTCTCCCGGTCGGCGCGTGAGGCGGCGTTGGCGGCGAAGAAGAGCGTGGCGGCGAGCACCTCGCCGAGCGCAATGGTGCGCCACGTATCCTTGTTGACGTAGTGACCGAGCTCGTGCGCGACGCACGAACTCGGTCTCGTCCTCCGGAAAAGCAGTAATGAGCGTATCGCCGAGCACGATGCGGTGCGTCCGTCCGATGCCGGTGACGAATGCGTTCGCCTTGCGCGTCTGCCGGCTCATGTCCATCTTCAGAATCGCGGCGTCGCCGACGCCGAATCGCCGCGCGAGCGCCCGCAGACGCTGCTCGAGCGTTCCTTCCACGGGTTCGAAGCGATTGAAAAGCGGCAGAACGTAGAGCGGGACGACGATGTTGCCGGCGACGAAGAGCGGCAGCACGCCGAGGCTCGCAAGCCACGGCCAACGGCGCGGCGCGCGCCGGACGGCCTCGCCGAGCAACGTCGCCAAAAATGCGCTCAGGGCGCCCCCCAGCAGCGAACTCTTCGCGTACTCGCCGAGCCAGCTCCCGCGCGGCTGATCGCTCAGACCGAAGCGGCGCTCGAGCGAGTACGATTCGACGAACGCTGCCGGCAGATCGGCGACGGCCGAAACCAGCGCGAAGGGCAAGAAGAAGAGCGCCGGGCGCAGCCACGCCGGGCCGCGCATCGTTGCGGCATCGAGCGTTCGTCCGAGGGGGCCGAACGAAAAGGCGGTGAACGTCGCGATTCCGCGTGCGGTGTCGGCGATCTCGAGACGGCGGCGAAGCGCCGCATACGCGGCGGCGTCCCGATCGCGTGGCGGCGAAGGCGCCGTCCACTCGCGCACGGCTTCGATCGTGCGCGCGAGCGCGTATCCGGCGGCGATACCGGTGCCGGCGCCGAGCAGCAGCTTGCGCAAATTCATCAGCGGCAGATTCCTTTTAGATGATGGAGATCGTCTCTTTGGGCTTGGGATGCGCCGCGATCGCCGCGACGAGGCCGTCGGCAAGCACGTCGCAGATCGGATCGTCGAGTTCCTCAATGCGGCCTTCGTCGGCGATCCGGGCCTTCGCCGGGTCGATCGGAATGCGCGCCAGCACGGGTGCCTGTGCCAGCTCCGCGACCCGCTGCGCGTAGGAAGGGCCGAAGATTTCGTAACGTGCGCCGGTATCGGGCGCGACGAAGTACGACATGTTCTCGACGACGCCGAGCACCGGCTTCTTCAACTGGCGCACGAGATTTGCCGCCTTGCGCACGATCATCGTCGCGAGCTCCTGGGGCATCGTCACGAGGATCACGCCGTCGATCGCGAGCGACTGCAGCACGGTCAGGGGCGCGTCCGACGTTCCCGGCGGCAAGTCTACGAGCAAAAAATCGAGCTCGCTCCAGAGCGCCTGCTCGTAGAACTGGCGGATCACGCCCGCGACGATCGGCCCTCGCCAAATCATCGCGGTATCTTCGCGATCGGTAAGGAGGTTCGCGCTGACGATTTCGATCGCGCTGCGCGAGATCGCGGGAGAGATCAACGGCTGCGGCTGCCCCTGGGGTGTCGTCTTTACCGGGTCGGCTTGGATCGCCATCGGCTCGCTGCAGGCCGAAGAGTTTGGGAATCGAGGGTCCGGTAATGTCGGCGTCCAGGATGCCCGACGCGATAGTGACGCCGGCGCAGTCCGATCGCGAGCATCGCGGTAACGAGCGATTTACCGACCCCGCCTTTGCCCGACATCACCGGAACGATGTGCGCGATTGCGCTGCGGCCCTGGATCAGACCGGGCGCCCGGCGGGCGCTGCGGCGATCGCTTTCCGGAACGGCCGGAACGCTGCCGGTGCGGCGCGGCCTCGTGCAGCGCGGTCACGAGCGGCGCGCTTTCGAAGCCGTGGGCGCGCGCGCCTTGCTCGATCGTTTCATATTTGCTCACGCCGCAGCCGCTGCAGCCGAGCCCAAAGGCGTTGAGCACGTCGGCCGCGATGGGTAGACGCGCGACGAGCTCTTGGATATTTGTCTGAGGCGTGATCTCGAAGTCGATGTGGGGCATGGCTTCTCCGTTGAACCTGCGAACCGCGCGTCGGTATGCAGCTTATCGAACGTGCTCGCAGCGTCCTCGCCGGTGGTTGCGATTCGCCCGTCCGTTCGGGCTGGGGCGTTGGAAGTCCGATGTTCGTGCAATCGTCGGCCCGCAACGCCTATGCCTTCGACGATAAAGGGCGACGGTACGTCGACTATATCATGGCGTACGGTCCGCTGCTTTTCGGCCACACGCACCCGGCGCTCACAGGCGGATTAGACGCGCTCGCGGCCGCGGGCTTCGTTTGGGGCTGCACGCACCCCGAAGAGATGCGGCTGGCCGAACGCATTGCCGCATATCTGCCGTCGATGGAGCGCATGCGATTCGTGACCAGCGGTACGGAAGCGGTGATGAGCGCGGTTCGCGTCGCGCGCGCGTACACGGGGCGCGACCGCGTGCTGAAGTTTGCGGGCAACTATCACGGACACTTCGATCTCGCGCTGCTCGACGCGGGCGCGTCGGCGAGCCGGTGCGGGCGGCATCCCGCAGGCGACGCGCCGGGACGTTCTCGTCGCGCGCTACAACGATCTCGACTCGGTCGATACGATCTGCGCGGGCCTCGAGGACGAGCTTGCAGCGATATTGGTCGAACCGATCGCGGCGAACATGGGCGTGGTCATGCCGGCCGCGGGATTTCTGGAGGGTCTGCGCGAGCGCGCGCGCCGGTGGGGCGCGCTGCTGATCTTCGACGAGGTCGTGACGTGGCTGCGATTCGGCATGCGCGGCGCGCAAGCGCGCACCGGCGTGACGCCGGATCTCACCGCGCTTGGGAAGATCATGGGCGGCGGCGTGCCGATCGCAGCGTTCGGCGGCCGTGAAGCTGTGATGGCGGTGCTCGCCCCGGCCGGCGATACCTTCACCGGAGGGACGCACGGCGGTAATCCGTTTAGCGTCGGAATGGCGCACCGCGTGCTCGATCTGCTCGAAGCGCACCCGGAATACTATGACGAGATGCGCGCGCTCGCGCAGCGCCTGGCCGGAGGGATTCGCGAGATCCTCGCGCGCCGCGGCCTGCCGTATGCCGTGGTCGCGCACGAGTCGATCGTGGATTTCAAGTTTCGGAACGGACCGCCGAAGCGAGAACTTCGACGACGTTCGTGCTCGCCGATCGCGGCGCGTACGCCGATTACTATCGCGCGATGCTCGAGCGCGGCATCCTGCTGCCGCCGTCGCAGAACGAGGTAATGTTCGTCTCGACCGCGCACACGCGCGACGACGTTGACGTGACGCTGGCCGCGATCTCCGAGTCGCTATGAGCGTTTGGCGGGAACCTCGCACGATTCAAAGGCGATGTCGTAGATCCCCAAGCCGTCGGAGCGCGGCGCGAGCCGCAGCGTGTGCGCGCCGAAGGCCGCGTTCGTGACCAACTCGTAAGCGCGCGCCGCATCGACGTTCACGTACGCATTGCCGCGCTCGTCGAAGCGCAGGTCGGCGCCCGCGTCGGATTTGGCAACCGGACGTCCGTCCTGCGTGACGTCCATACGAATCGCTCCGCCGCGTTCCGGGCGCAGCACGGCGACGAGTTGGATCGCATGATAGCGCAGCGTCAAGGAACCGTCGCTCTCGCCTGAAATAGCGGCTTGCCGCGTGACGCGCCAATAACCTTGAAGATACACCGCCCCATCTTGCACGTCGCCGCCGGCGAACGAATACTGAGTATCCTGCATGCCGGTGGAGGGGCCGGAACCGTTGGCAACGTCGCGCCCCACGAGAATTTCCGGAGTCTTTGGATAGCAGACCGCGCCCGGTTTGTCGTAGCTGTCTTGCGGCAGCAGCGCCATGACCGGCGGAAACCGCAGCTGCGGATTTGAGGCTTTGAGGAGTTGTTGAATGCGCGCTTCGGTCTCGGGATAGCCGCCTTCGCCGGCGTAACTCTCGACGAGCCTCCCTTCTTGGTCGAAGAGATATTCGTGCGGCCAATCGGTATTGCCGTAGCGGTTCCAGATCGCGCCGCGGTCGTCGAGAACGATCGGCCACGTGACGCCGAGCCGCTTGGCAGCCGCTTCGACGTTTGCGCGCTCCCCCGAAAAGCGAAACTCCGGCGTATGCACGCCGACGATGATGAATCCGTCGTCGTGATAGCGCCGGTACCACTCGCGCAGGTACGGGAGCGTGCGCAGACAGTTGACGCACGTATACTCCCAAAAATCGACCAGTACGACCTTCCCGCGGAGTTCCGGCGGCGTCAGCGGATCGCTGTTGATCCAACCGGCGCCGCCGTCGAAGCCTAGCATCGTCGAGGTAGCGATGGCGGCGAGGAATGCCCAAAGAACAGCCAAGACGCGCATCGCTCCCTCTCTTTCCTAGATCTTCACCTGTGCGCTGAAGTAGAGGTTGATCGGCTGAACCGCAGCGCCGATCGCGGCGTTGTTCGCCAACGCCGGGAGGTAGCTCTGGGTCCACGGCGTGCGCGCACCATTGGCCTTGTAGTCGTTGATGCTCGTGCCGTTGTAGAAGTTGCTCGGGTAGAGCGTGCTGTTGAGCGAACCGCCGGCCGCACCGTAGCCGCAAATGGCGTACGAGGGCGGATTGGCGCTCGTCCACGGAGCCGACGTTCCGCCGAAGCACTCGTGGAAGAGGTTCGCCCCAAGGAGCGTGAGCTTGATCCGCGGGCTCACGTCGTAGGTCAGCTGGAGGTTGCCGACGATTGAGCTCGGTTGCTCGTAGTTATCGAAGAGGAACGATCCGGTCTGCGGGTTCGGCACGTAGAGGTACGTGAAGGGTCCGAAGCCCGGTGCGACAGTGTAGAGGTAGTTGCACTGCAAAGGATTCGTCTTGGGCGAAACCTTGGTAATGCCGGTCGTTGCCGAGTTCAGCTGGCACGAGCGCGGATCTAGGCCTTCGGTATCGAGCGGGCTGCCGTAGTAGCCGCCGGTCTGGAAGTTGAAGCTGGGCGTGATCGCCAGCTTGTCGTGGCGCCAGTTGAGGATCAGCGAGGAGACCCACGGCGAGATGTAGCTGCCGACCGCACCGTTGAGGTTCGGCGCGATCGCCGTCGAGTACGGGTTGTACCAGCCGCTCTCGTTGAGTTGGCCCTGCGGCGCCAGATTGTAGTACGGGTTGAGGACCGTGTCGTAGCCGCTGGCAATCTTGCCGTTGGGCGTAGAACACGAAACGCCTTGACCCGCCTGATAACACGGGCTGCCGCCGCCGGACCGGGTGAGCGCGTTATACGCGACGATCGCTTCATTGAGCTGACCCAGCTCGTTGGGGACGACGCCGCCGGTGCTCAGTCCGACGTTCTGGAACATGACCTTGGAGTTGGTATAGGTGAGCGCCAACAGACCCGAGAGCCCGTTGCGCGAGAAGTCGCCCTTGTTGAACTGGAACTCGACGCCTTGGTTACGATTGACGCCGACCGGGACTTGCGTCACGAAGCCCGCGCCGATGAAGGTCTGCTGTTGCCAGTTCGAGACCCACGTGTAGAACGGCGTGAGCTTGAAGCTCATATCCGTTCCCTTGAGGTGCTGTTCCCACGACAGGTCGTACTGACCCGACGAGATACCCGGAATCGGGTGGAACGGCGAGTAGAAGCCCAGGTTCATCGTGTTGTTCCACACCGAGCGATCGTCGCCGGCGAGAGCAAGGTACTGAACCGAGGCCGTGATCGGCGGCTGCGTGTAGCGGCCGGCCGAGGCGCGCAATCACCGTATCCGGATTCACCGTGTAGGTCGCCGAGAAACGCGGCTCCCAGTAGTTGAGCGTGTACGATGATGGGGAATCCGCCGTGAAGTTCGGAGCAGCGACGCCGTCTTGGGTCGTGCCGTTGGGATGGACCCAGCCGGTCTGCGGACCGACGCCGTGGGTGAGCGCGGCGACGCCCTTGTTGCAGTCACCGTTGATGTACTGCAGCCGCTGCCGGCGGAACTTGGCCCGGCGCCAACGGCGTCGTGAACACTTGGCTCGTCGCCGCCAGGACGCACGTATAGTTCGCCGTCATGTTGGCATAGAACTCGGTGGCTGCGTTGGCCGAGATCCGGCAGATTGTACGTGAAGTTGTCGTACCGGAGCGCGGCGTTGATCAGGAACTTGTCGCTGGGACGGAACTGGTCTTGCAGCGACGCATCGATAAATTGCGGCTTAACGGTGTTGTACGAACCGTTGGCCTGCGAGTTCCACAAGCGAGTCCCAGGTGGCGTTCGACCCGGAGCAAGCTGGTGGCGCCGGCGTTCGCCGCTGCTGAGCCAGCCGCATGGCTGCGTCCGGACCAGCGTCGCATGACGGGCCGCCAGTCGAGCGTGGGCACCAGAAACGCAGGACGGTCGTCGACGTTCGAGCCTCGCAACGTTGTAGTAGTGCTGCTCGAGACAGAGACGGCGTGCCGAAGGTGCCGTTGTGCGTTACTGTCATGGCAGATGATACCCGCCGGCACCCTTCGACATGTAGCCGATCGGCGAGGTGCCGCCGTAGGCCGTCGAGTTGTTGAAGCGGGTTACGGTGGCCGTCGAGTAGTTGCCGCTCAGCGTGATCAGGTTTTGGTCGTTGAGCTGATCCTGGAAGTCGAGCGCGCCGCCCGACGTGTGCGTCAGCAGCAGATACTGTGCGGCTTCGGGGAAGCTCGGGATCTCTTCACCCGAGGCGCCCCACGTTGGGTCGTTGAGCATCCAGTCGGAGTAGAAGGTGTAGCCGTACGCGCGCAGATACGCCGATTGGCTCAGCGCGTACGTGTACTGCAGCTTCGTGATGCCGGTGTCGTTCTGGTTGACGTTGACGGAGTTATCGTATAACGGCACCGGACCGTTGAACTGGTGCGGAGGCGTGTTCGGTGCGTAGTACGGCGTCGGCGGCGTGATGTTCGTCGGGCTGGTCGCAATGACCGAGCCGAACGTCTTGTTGTACGTCACGGCATCGGCGTATCCGAGATACGTCGGGCCGCAAGCCAGGCCACCAAATGTGGACGACGGGCACGTGATGGGACCCGTGATTCCGTATAGGCGCTGGAAGAAGAACTGGTTCGGCTGCAGGAACGAGGCGATCTGCCCCGAGCTCGAACAGCCGTTGACCGTCAGACCAGGCCCGATTGTTTCAGGTCCGCAGGTCGGAGCGGCATACTTCGTGCCGTAGAACGAGGAGATGAACTGGTTGACGCCCGGGCCGATGTCGCTCGGGCTCGTGTAGCCGTAGTTGTTGAGTGCCGAACCGCTCCACATGAGCTGAACGTCGTCGCGAAGGCCGTTGGCCTTTGGGATGCCCATGTGCAGGTTGATGACGTTCTCACGATCGGAGACCATCGACGGGTCCCCGCCGGTTCCGCTATAGAACTGCCAGCAGCCTTGGTCCGGGAACGTGAACTTCGCGCCGTAGAGCGGGCACATCGGCTTCACGCCCTGGCACGTCGAGAAGATGCAGGTGTAGCCGACGTTGTACACCTGGTCGCTGCCGAAGCCGTAACCGATGGCAAATCCGCCGGGGTTGCCCGAGAAGATGCCGCCCGGCGTGTTGTAACCGCCGCCGTTGCTGTTGTCGATGAAGCGGTAATCTTGGTTGTAGCCGAGCAGACCGATGTAGTAGCTGAAGGTGCGATCCGGCGTCGATCCGCCGATCTCGACCTGCGCTTGGTGGTAATAGTTCGGGGTCGCAATGCCGAGGCTCGCGCTCGCGAAGCCCGGGAAGGTACCGGTCTTGATGACCTGGTTGATGAAACCGGCCGTACCGGAGCTTGCAACCGACGACGGACCGCCGCCGGTATAGACCTGCAGCTCCTGCAGACCCAGCGTCGATTCCGTCGACGAGTTGTAGTTGTCGAAGGCCCGGTTGACCGGGATGCCGTCGTACTCGTATCCGGTGTAGTACGAGTTCTGGCCGCGAACGTACGCCGCATTCATGTCCCAGCCGATACCGCCCTGCGACGTTTGCACGCCGGGGACGGAGGCCATCGCCGAGTAGGCGTTGTTCAAGTTGCCGCCGCCGCCCAGCGCCGCCGCTGCGGCCGCCTGGTTGGCGTTAACGCTATAAAGGTCGCCGCCGACGCCCGATTTGACGAGCGACGAGCCCGCTTGCGACGTCACGTGCGCGATGACGCGAAGCGCCTGCTGCAGCGTATAAGCAACTTCTTGCGTTTGGTCGGCAAAGACCGTCACGCCGGGGAACGAGACACTTTGATATCCCGATTTGCTCAGCGTGAGCGTATAGGTATCCGGGGCGAGCGAGAGGATGACGAAGTGACCTCCCGCGTCCGTCGTTGCGGTCCCGGTCATCGATGGAGCGACCGCGTCGATCTTAACGCCGGCGATCGGCGCTCCATGACCATCCTTTACGGTTCCCGCGATGTTACCGGTGGTTGCTGCCAGTGCCCATGTTCCCTGGAACAGAAACGCTACCAATAACGTCGCGGCAATAACCGCTCGACGGAGAGTTCGATGGTGTAGCATCATTCGTAACTCCCTTGGTGGGTTGTGATTCGCTCAACCTTAGAGAACGATGGGAAACGCAACCTTTTGACGTTCGTTGAGCTTGCGCGGTGCCGGCCGACTATTGCATCAACAAGGTTCAATATCAACAAACCTCAATTGCGCCGCGGCGGATTTCGCCCGCTCGACTTGGTATTTACTAAAGACGGGACGCGCGGTTTACCGCTATTCTAAAAATGATGTCGACGTCGGTCGCGCCGCTTCCGGGCAACGAGTACGACAGGCAGCGCGCGGTGCAGCGCCAAGTGATCGCGCTTCTGCAGCGCGTTCGACGCCGGCGGCCGCCGGCGGCGATGCCGTTGGCGCAAGCAATCTGCACGCAAATGGGTACGGCCGACCCTGCAACGGCGCTCGAACGTCTCGTATGCACGCTCTTTGCCGGGCGCGACGAGAGCTCGGTTCGCCTCCGAGAGGCGATCTACGACGCCGACCTTCGACCGGGGCGGACCAACGCAGAACTGGCGCGTGAGAAAGGCGTCTCGCGACGTCATTTTCAACGCCGCCGTGCCGAGGCGGTGGCTGCGCTGGCGCAGTACGCGCGAACGATCCTTCCGGCTGCGGCCGACGAGGCACACGAGCCGCCGTCGAACGCGTTTGCGGGCGAGCGCGCGGCGCTACGCCGAGCGAAAGAGGGCGGACGCATCCTCGAGATGCGTTCGATTGCCGGAAACATGCTTCGCCTAGCGGAGAGTCGCAGCCAGCGAGCATCGGCCGCGGAATTCAGGGCCGATGCCTGCGCCAGGCTCGGCCGCACCGGCGAAGCGCTCGCGCAGCATGAAGAGCTGCGTCCGCCCGCGCGCCTCGCGCTCTCGGCAAAGCTCGCGCTCGTTGCCGGTGAGACGGCGCGCGCCGAGGCGTACGCGCAAGCGGCCGTACGGGCGCAACCGGAGTTTGACGGACGGTACGAATACGCCGGACTCGCCATGCAAGCGCGCCGGATGCAATCGTTGCCATGGGACGCCATGCCGGCATCGGCGGCGCTCGACCGATGGGAGCGCATCGCGAACGACGCCGAATCGGCAAGGCGCTTCGCCGCCGGCGAAGTTTGGGATCGAGCCGAGAGCGTCGCGTACGCGGCATACGTTGAAGCCGAGCGTTCGGATTTTGCCGCGCCGTGCGCGAACGCTGCCGCCGTGCTCTGCGCCGTTGAAGTCGCCCGCGGTCGCAAGGCGTCGGCGTTCGCGTGGCGAGCGGAAGCGATTCGCCATATGCTCGCTACGCAAGATCGCGTGCTTGCCTGCGGACTCACGCTGGCACCGGCACGCGGCGAGTGTATCCCCGATGCGTGTTTGACCGCGACGGTCTACGATCGACTCTGCCTGGTCGTGCCGCAGATGCAGGGAGAGGATGGGGAGCAGCGCTCGGCCGTCTGCTCGTTGCTGGACGAGCTGATCCGAGCGGCCGTTGGTGCGCCCCCGGCGCGAGCGCCGCTCGACTGCGCCGCCGAACGCGTCGCGCGCAGCGATGCGGCGTTCGCGCACTACGCCGCGCGCTTCGAAGAGCCGATTATCGAGGTGCTCGCCCTGGTCGGCATCGCCGCGCGGGCTACGGCGTGGGACGCGGCGGCCGAACGCGTGGGAGCGCCGCTGCGTTACGCCCTCTCGCGAATATCGCCGACAGCGCCGAAAACCATCGCGGTGAGGCTCGTTGCGTCACAAAGTCCTGCCGCCAATCATTTGAGAGTCAATGAACGGTACGGCTCACGCGGTGAATCAGTCGAGGCTCTCGCCGATCTACGCGTTCGGCTCGTTCCGTTTTGATCCGATACGCGGCGTGCTCTTCCGCGGCGCGACGGCGATGCCGCTGGCAGACCGCCTCGCACAGCTTCTCGCGCTCTTAATCCACGCAAACGGTAACGTCGTCGATAAGGAGTCGATTGCAACGAGCGTCTGGCCGGAGCACGCCGTGAGCGACGGAAACCTTTCGCAGCATATGTATATGCTGCGCCAGTTACTCGCCGAGCGCGCGACGGACCGCTCGTATATCGTAACCGTCCGGGGCCGCGGCTACCGATTCGTCGCCCCGGTTACCGTCGTCGCCCCTCCTCCCGGCGACGCACCCGGCGAACTCGACGAGGAGAGCGCCGACCGGCTCTTCGGCAGCGCGCCCGAACTACTGCACCATTACTGGCGCGGCTCGTATCTGTTGGAAAAGCGGACTGCGAGCGCGCTCGCGGGGGCGGCCGAACAGTTCGAAGCGGTCACTACGGTCGATCGCGAGGACGTTCCGGCACTGATTGGTTTGGCGCGCGCGCACGCGCTGCAAGGCCGAGTATTGGTATGCTCGGGATCGTACGCCTTTCCGAAGGCCAAAGCCGCAATCGTGCGCGCGTTGGAGATCGATCCGTCGTCGGCGGAAGCGCGCGCGACGCTCGGGAACATTCTGCTCTTCTGCGACTGGAACTGGGTCGATGCCGAGCGGGAGATCGAGACCGCGATGCGGCTAAACCCGCGTTCGGCATCGGTATACGTGCAGGCGACATGGTTTTATATCTGCCGGGGCGGTGCCGAGAAACTGCTGCGCGAACTGCGCCGTTCGCTCTTCGTCGAGCCGTCGTCGCCTCCGCTCCAGCTCTTTATCGCGCGAACGTTTCTGCATAGCGGCGAGTACGGCCGTGCGATCGACGCGTTCACCAACCTCATCGAGAGCGGCCCCGATTTTTCGATCGCGCGCCGGCATCGCGCGCAAGCCTTTATTCTCAACGGACAACCGGCCGAAGCGCTCGCCGACCTGCTGCTGCTCCCGCAGGATCGCGCCGAAGATCTCGCGCTGCGCTTGCCGCTGCTCGGACGCGCCTACGCCGACTGCGGCGATCTGGAGCGCGCCGAGCGCATCTACCGATCGCTGCTCGAGCTTTCGCGCACGGATTACATCGTTGGTTTCAATCTCGCCACGGTCGCCGTCGGGCTTGGCCGGCTCGAAGAGGCGTTCGAACATCTCGAAGCGCGCGCTACAAACGCGCGAGCCGGCGCTGCTCGATGCTGCGCAGCCTTCCCTGGTTCGCGCCGCTCGCCCAGCGTTCGCGCTACAAGGCGCTTCTGCGCGCAATCTGGCCGGAAGACTCTCGTCGCCTAGCCGGTCACCATCCGCGCTCGGCGATGGGATAAACCGCCGGGCTGCGCAGACCGTCGGCGTCGACGCTGCGCACGCCTAACATCTCGTCGTCCTTCGAAACCGGAACCGTTGTTTGCGTCGACGTCTCCGATGTTCGACGCGTGCTCCCATTGCGGCGCGTCGGTGTCGCGCCACACGACCTCGTAAGCCACGGCTCCCGGTACCGCTTCCATTGCAGGGTCGAATCGTAACCGAGCTGCTGCAGCACCATTCGGACGCCGGCGGGCGGCGGTGGCCCCAACGCGAGCGTGGCGAGCGCCGCCACGTTGGCTTGCGTCGCGCGGCGCAAGTATGCCGGGTCGATATACTGCGGCAGGTCGCCGTATTGCACGCCATCTTGCATCCTGACGTCCTGATGCTGGTGGGTGAAGTTTTCGTGCGCTTCCACAAACCGGATCGCGGCGGAATAGCCGGCGTCTTGGAATGATTCTTGGTCGCCGCCGCGCAGGAACCGGTCGGCGCGAAAGATCTGTCGCACCGTGAAGTCGGGAACGTAGACCGGCACGGTCTCCGCAACGAAGCGCGAGAGCTCGCGCGACGGCGAGTCGTTCTCCGAGCCCACGAGATTGACGCGAGCGAGCTCGCTGCCCGCCGGCAAGCCCTGACTGAAGACGCGTATTACGTTGGGCTCGGAGGTACCGTCGCCGCCGACCGAGTTGCCGATGATGTCGTCATTGAGCACCGCGAGGATCGGTACGTGACGCGCCGCCAGCTTCGCGCGCGTAATGATTCTGAACCCCAGAGTCCGAGTTCCTCGCCGTCGAAGCACGCAAAGACGATCGTGCCGCGAAAGTGCGTGCCGGCCATGACGCGCGCGGCCTCGAGCACGGCGGCGACGCTCGAGCCGTTGTCATCGGCGCCGGGCGCCATTCCGGCTCCGTCGGTGCAATGCCCGTCGCAATCGTCGAAATGACTGGACATTATGTAGACGCGACCGGGCTCGCTGCCGCGCAACGTTGCGATCACGCTCGACTCGACGACCGCCCGCGGCGTACGCGGCGTCTTGGTTGAAGGTAGGTGTCGAGCGCGACGCTCATGCGGCCTTTCGTCGAGGCGGCGATCGTCCGGAACCTGCCGCGATCCAATCGCGCGCGCCGAAGACGCCGCGATCGCGAGTTGAGGCTGCTCCGAAAATCGTTCCGCGTTCCGAACGCGACCAGCCGGTCAACCGAGGCTTTCAAGCGATCGGCTTGGACGGCGGCCACCATTGCCGAAATAGGCGGGTAGGGCGCAAGCGAGGGCATTGGGGCGTCGGCGCCGGCGGCGGCGAGCAGCACCCCGGCGAGCAGCAGCGTTTTCATGCTCCATCTTTTAACGGAGGGCCGCGCGGCTCCTGAACGCGTCGCTCACTCGTAGGATCGCGATGCGGCTGAGAACGTGGCTCGCGTCACGGCGTGGATCGCGGCATAAGCCGCCTGATAGTCGTAGGCGTCGGCCGTCATGATCGCCAGCACGAACGGCGAGTCGCCGTACGGCTCCACGATCGCAACGTCGTTGCGCGTGCCGTCCACCTCGCCGGTCTTGTTTGCGACGCCCGTCCCGGATGGGAGCGCGGCGGGAATGCCGTCGCGGTCGGTCTGGCCGAGCATAATGGCGACCATCGCGCGGCAATGCCGCGGCGAGACGATCGTTGCGATGCCCTCGCGCGCGCCGCGCTCGATGACGTAGAGCAGCCGCGCCATGTCGGCCGGCGTCGAGACGTTGTCGTTGTGGTGCACGATCGCGGCGTAATCGAGGAACTTGCGGGCGAGCCGAGTCCGTTCCATTCCTACGCGCCGCCCCACCGCATTGATCGCGGCGACGCCGAAGTGATCGATGAGCAAGTTGGCCGCCGTGTTGTCGCTGAGCGTGATCATGGGAACGATGAGCCGGCGTACGGTGAAGCGCTCGCCGTCACTCGCGTCGGCAAGAAAGTCCGAACCGCCGATGAGATCGCTGCGGTGAAACACGATCTCCGCGTCGAGCGCATGGGGATCGGCTTCGGCCCGCACGTATGCGGTCGTCATGATGAGGATCTTGATCACCGACGCGGTCGGAAAGATCTCCGTCGAAGCGTAGGCCGCGAGCGGCGGTCCCGCCGCCATCGTCCGCGCGTAGACTCCTATGCGGCCGGCAAGCGCGCGTGCGATCGCGCGAACGTTCGACTTGACCGTCGCCGCGTTCGCTCTAAACACGAGGGCCGGCGGCAGCGCGAGCGCAGATCCGCCCGCGAAAAGGAAGCCGCGCCGGTTCACGAGCCGGTACCTTGGTAGTGGCGCAATCCGACGAGCCAGAAGGCGTAGGCCACGCCGCCCCAGGCCAAACCGATCGCCGGCGTGAGCAGGCCGACGGCGGGATTGAGGTGGAGACCGGGTTCGCCCTTTTGCAGGAAATACGTCGCCGGAAAGTAGTTCATGAACGCGAACGGCACGACGAACGCCAAGACGATGCGCACGCCGCGCGTGTAGATGCTAATGGGATACCGCGTAAAATCTTGTTCCAGCGACATCACCACCCACCGCAGCGTGTCCACCCTTACGAACCAGAAGGAACACGTCGCAACGACCAGCGAGATGCCGAAATCGATGAGCGCCCCGCCCGCGATGACGAGCGGAACGAAGAGCAGGAAGACCCAATCCAGGCGCACGCCGGCAACCGCCGTCGCCGCCGCGAGCGTCGCCAGCGCGAGCACGAACCCGTCGGGCGCGATCTGTTGCGGAACCGTGAGCACCTGGAAGAGCGCGTCGAGCGGACGCACGAGAAAACGGTCGAAGCGGCCTTCGCGCACGTATTCGGGAACGCTCACGACGGCGAAGAAGAGCATGTTATGAAGCTCGTGGCCCGCCATCCAGAGGGCGTAGAGAAGAACATCTGGCGGAAATCCCAACCGTTCATCGACGGGAACTGCCGCATCGTGACGTAGAGCGCGGCAAGTGCGACGCCGTGGTAGGCGATCGCGAAGACGAACCACATCAGGAAATTGGCGCGATACTCCAGCATCGTCAGCAGATTGATCCGCCAGTACTCCACGTAGGCGCGAAGCATCGGTGAGCGCTTTCGGTGCGCCGCTGGAGCTACCCGTCCGGCCGCCGTTTCGGCTCGATCTCACCATTGAGGCGCTGCGTCGCTTGGCGAGCAATGCCGTTGACGTGGTTGGAGCCGACGGCACGTACTATCGGGCCTTCGACGATGGCGCCGAAACGTCGGCGATCGCCGTCCGCGCGCTCGGTGCCTCGTCGCTCGAGGTGCGCGCTACCGCATCCGGCGCCGCGCGGTGGCTCGACGTCGTCGGCCGGATGCTCGGAACCACGGCCGACTTAACGCGCTGGTACGAGCGCAGCGCCGCCGTAACGTGGCTCGCGCCGATCGCACGCACGCTGCGGGGCGTTCGTCCGCCACGCTATCCGACGCTCTGGGAGGCGTGCGCGCACGCGATTCTGTTTCAGCAGATTTCGATCCACGCCGCCGCCGCGATCATGCGGCGCGCGGTCGAGCTGCTCGGCACGCCGGTCGAGGTGGAAGGAGTGCGGTGCATCGCGTTTCCGCCGCCGCAACGGTGGTTTGAGGCATCCGATGTGCGGCTGCGCGGCGTCGGGATTTCGACTAACAAGGTAACGCATCTGAAGAGCGCGGCCGCGGCGATACTCGACGGGAGCGTCGACGAAGCGGCGCTCGAGCAGATGCCGACCGCCGAGGCGGCCGATCGCTTACGCGCGATTCGCGGCATCGGCGCGTGGAGCGCGGCCGTCGTGCTGCTGCGTGGCTTGGGACGGCTGGATACGTTTCCGCTTCGCGACTCGGGCGTCGCGCGAACGCTGGCGCTCCTCTCCGGCGATCCGCACCTCGACCAGACGGCGCTGTTGGAGCAGCTTGGCGACGTGCGCGGCATGCTCTACTATCATTTGCTGCTCGGGCGGCTCCACGATCTGGCGCCGCCAACCTCTAGCCGCCCTGGATGACGACGCGGTTCGCTGCGGCGCGCCAAACGAACGAAGAGGCGGCGGCGAAAACGGCGAGCCACGCGAGCTGCGCCGCGAGCGCCGCCGGCCACTGCGCAATGGGGATCACGCCGACGTAGATCAGCAGCGGGGTCGAATAGATCGCCGCGAACGGCAGCGCGAAGACGATGCGTCCGACGATGCCCGGGAAAGAGCGTCAGCGGAATGATCTGTCCGGAGAGCAAGTCGGAGACCCATCGCACGATCAGCTGGGCGGCGAACGTCTCGAGCGTCCAGAACGCGATCGCAGTTCATCAGGAAGTTCAAGAAGAAATTGACGCCGTAACCGACCGCGAACGAGAGCGAAAGACGGCGAACGTCGTCGGCGACGGCACGTCGATGTGCACGAGCAGCAGCGCGAAAAGCAGCGACGGAACTACCAGCAGGGCGTGCAGCAGCGTCTGGCCGATGCCGTCGCTGAAAAAATAGAGCGGGACGCTGATCGGCTTCATCAGATCGGTCGCGATCGTCGCCTTCGCGAACCTTTTCGCGGATCATGCGCGTCCCGTCGACTTCCAAGATCAGCGACATCAGCATCGCGACCGTCGCGTACGTGATCATGCTGTGCAGCGGCAGGTTGAGCGGCGCGGCGTTTTGCGCGTAGAGCGCCGTCCAGAGCGCGCGCAGAATGTAGACGCGCAACACCAGCGAGCCGACTTCGGTGAGAACCTCCATGCGATAGGTCGCCTCCCGCGCGAACGCTTTCTTGGCGAACTCGACGTAGGGAGCGAGTGCGGCTCGTAGCGCTACCGGCCCTTCTGCCGCCTGATCGCCTCTTGGCGGCGGTGTTCCATCTCTTCGAGCTCGAGCATCATCACGTCGACCACCTTGTCCACCTGCGTCGCTTGCGTCGGCGGCGGCTCCTCGCCGGCGCGCCGGCGCGGCGGCGGCGTGACGTTCCGATGTTCGTCGAGCGCTGTTCTTGGGCGTGCGTTTTGCGCAGGAACTTGGCGTACGTCTCGGCCGCCCGCGCGCGCGACGTCGTGCCCGGCCTCGATATTGAAGACGCCGGCGTAGAAATTGATCTCCGCGTGCACCTCCGGCGCGCTCTGCGGGGGGTAGATCTGTGCGGGATCGCCGTAGGCGATGTGCTGCATCGGAACGCTCGCGCCCGCGCTTACGTGCGTGTTGACGTGCACGATGGCCGCCGAGCGCCGACGCCCGCTACCGTCGTCGAGCACGCGCCGTTAAAGATCTTCGCGCCGCTGGCGATGAAGCAGCCGTTGCCGATCGTCGCGCCGACGACGTACGCGTGCGGTCCGACGATGCACCGGTCGCCGATTGCCAGCGGAAACTGCAGTCGCGCTGCCGCCGCTGGCTTTAAGCACGGCGTTCTCCATCACGACGCATCTGAGCGCCGATCGGTGACCGGCGCGCCCTCGGCGATGATCACGGCACCGTGTAAGACCGCGCAATCGGCCCCGATGGTCACGTCGCCGGCAATCGTTGCCGTCGGCGCCACGTAGGCGCTCGAGTGGATCTTCGGCTTCTTTGTGCCGCTGGATAGGATCATGATGCGTCCTCCTCCGGTCCTCGGCCGTATCCCTCGACGTAGATGCGGCGGATGATCGATTCCAGGTCGGGTTCCTCGAAGCTGACGTCTTCGACGCCGGTAACGTTCGCTGGCTTGCCGGACGAGCAGATCGGCGCGCTCCAGGTTGCGGTCGAACCGAAACCGCGCGGTCGCGTTCTCGATGCCGGCGAGCTGCGGCGCCGTCGAGGTGCGGCGCGGAAACCGGCTCGGAGAAGCGGACGACGAGCGTCCGGAAGCGGCCGTACTCGCCCTTGATGCGCTCGATGCCGCCGTCGTAAATGATGGTTCCGCGGTCGATCAGCACGATCCGGCGGCAAAGACGCTCGACGTCCGCGAGGTCGTGCGTCGTCAGCAGGATCGTTGCGCCGCGCTCGGCGTTGATCCGCGCGATGAACTCGCGAATCGCTTCCTTGGCCACGACGTCGAGTCCGATGGTCGGCTCGTCGAGATAGACGATCTTCGGGCTGTGGAGCAGCGCTCCGGCGAAATCGCCGCGCATGCGTTGGCCGAGCGAGAGCTGGCGAACCGGAGTTTTGAGAAAGTCGCTCATGTCGAGGATCTCGACGAACTCGTCGAGGTTTCGTTCGGTACTCGTTGCGCGGCACGCCGTAAATCGCGCGCAGCAGCTCGAACGATTCGATCAGCGGGAGGTCCCAATAGAGCTGGCTGCGCTGGCCGAAGATCACGCCGATGTTGCGCGCGTTCTGTTTGCGGTCGCGCCAGGGTACGATCCCGGCGACGCGTACCTCACCCGAGGTAGGCACGAGAATACCGGTAAGCATCTTGATCGTCGTCGACTTGCCCGCCCCGTTCGGCCCGATGTAGCCGACGAGTTCGCCCGGTTCGAGCGAAAAGTTGACGTCGTCGACCGCAACGCGCTCGTCGTAGCCGGGCGAGAAAAACGAGCGCAGCGCGCCGAGGGTCCCCGGCGCCGCGCTTTCGGATCCTGAAGATCTTGCGCAAGTCGCGCGTCTCGACGATCGGCAGGACGAAAGCGTTCGTCATTGCGTACTCCTTCCCCGGTGATAGTTACGGTCTCCAACGAATACGGCTCGGGCGCCGTCGAGATCGCGCGGCGCGTCGCCGGCGAGCTCGGCTACGACGTTCGTGGATCGCCAACTTCCGGTGGTGGTCGCGAAGCGGCTGCGGGTGAGCCCCGAGACCGTCGAAGCGAACGAGAACGCGGAGCCATCGCTGGGAGAGCGCTTTCTCACCGGTCTCGAGCGCGCGACGCCGGAGCTGGCCGCTGCGTCGGCGATCGTCCCGTTCGATCGCGAGCTGCTTCGCGCGGTGCAGGATGCGGTGCGCGAATACGCGGCGGCCGGGAACGCGGTCATCGTAGGCCGGGGCGCGTCGGCGATTCTCGGCGCGCGCCCCGGCGTCTTGCGCGTCTTCATCCACGCGCCGCGCCGGTGGCGCGTCGGTCGCGTTGCCGAGGCGATGCGCGCGACGGCGTCGGTCGCCGAGGCCGAGCTCGATCGCGTCGACCGCGCGCGTGCCGCCTACGTTCGCGAATGGTATCAACTCGAGTTCGGCAATCCGCAGAACTACGATCTCTGCATCGATGCCTCGCGCCTCGGCGTGGACGAATCGACGGCGCTCATCGTGGCGGCCGTGCGAGCCCGCGCGGGATGACCTCGGCGGGTTCGATGCTCGCGGCGTTGCGTTTCCGCGATTTTCGGCTGCTCTGGTTCGGGCTGCTCGTTTCGAACCTCGGGACGTGGATGCAGTTCACCGCGATGGGCTACTTCGTCGCTCGGATGGCGAGCACGCCGCACCAAGCGGCGCTCGATTTGGGGATCGTCGGCGCGGCGCGCGCGACGCCGGTTCTCTTGTTCTCGCCGCTCGCCGGGGTCGTGGCCGATCGCCTCCCGCGCCGCCGCGTGCTCTTCGTGACCAACGTGACGATGGCGAGCGCCGCGCTGCTGCTCGCGGTGCTCGCGAGCGCGCATCGCCTCGAGATGATCGGCCTGGCCTTGATCTCGGCGATGAGCTCGTCGGCGATGGCCTTCGATTCGCCGACGCGCCAAAGCTGGGTTCCGCTCCTGGTGGATCGGCGAGTATGTCGGCAACGCCGTCGGCTTGAACTCGGTCGCGTTCAACGCGCCCGCCGTCATCGGTCCGGCGCTCGCAGGCTTGCTGATCGTTTGGATCGGCGTCGCCGGCGCGTTCTATTTCAACGCCGCGGCGACGTTGGCGGTCGTCGTCGCCGTCATGCTGATGCATCCGTCGCCGCCGTCGGCCCGCCACCGGCGAGCCGACGCTTCACGCAATGCAGCAGGGCGTCGCGTTCCTCGTGCGCCATCCGGCGCTGCGATGGATCATGCTCGCGCAGTTGGTCACGGCGCTGCTCGCGCGGCCGTACAGTCAGCTCGTCGCGGCGCTCGCCGTCAACGTGATGCACGCCAGCGCCCGCGGTCTCGGGCTGGGCGGTCTCCGCAATCGGCCTGGGCGGATTCGGCGGCGCGCTCGTCACGGCGTATTTCGCGCAGCGCGAGCGGCGCTCGAAGTTGTGGCTGCAATCCGGGCTGCTCATGTCGCTCGGCGTCTTCGCCCTCGCGTTCGTTCCGGGATTGTCGATCGCGCTGCCGGTCCTCTTTTTAGCCGGAGTCGGAACGCTGGCATCGCTCGGCGCGACCAACACGTTGATCCAAATGCTTTCGCCCGACGACGTGCGCGGCCGCGCGCTTTCCATCTACACGATGATCGCCATCGGCGTCGTCCCGCTCGGCGCGCTCATCGACGGCGCCATCGCATCGGCGATCGGATTGCGCGCGACCTTTGCGCTCGCCGGCGCCGCGTGCACGGTGCTCTTCCTGGCGATCTGGCTCTTTCGCCCAGCGGTTCGCGGCGTCTGAAGGATGAAAAAAAGCGAGTCGCGACAAGATCGCGACTCGCATAAATAACTCCGCCGGTCTACACCGTGCGGAGTTCGGGGTTTCGGTTCTAGCCGCGCCTTCTTTCGTCGGACTTTTCTACGAACGGCCTTACGGACCGCCTTCTTACGAACCGCCTTACGGGCTACTTTACGAGCCACTTTTCGGCGAACGACCTTGCGGGCCACTTTCCGACGTACCTTCTTGCGAACGATCTTGCGGGCTACTTTGCGACGAATCGCCTTGCGGGCTACCTTGCGGCGAACCTTCTTGCGAACCGCCTTTCGAACCGCTTTTCGAACCAGCGCGACTGCAACCGCTTTTTTCACGGCCGCTTTGCGCGCGGCTTTCTTTCGAACTGCCATCGTTGGTACGAGTCATCCTTTCTCCGGTCGGCAACCGACCAGGGGTGTTGCCTACCTTATACAGTATTACGCGGTTCAATGCAAGTTTTGGCCGATGACGGCGCACGCATCGATGTTCGCGTTGACGGCCGTGAACGCAAGAACGCAGTCGTTCTCATCCATGGATTTCCGATGACGCGCGCGATCTGGGAAGCGCAATCCGAAGCGCTCGCGCGCGATGCGTACGTGCTCCTTCCGGACTTGCGCGGCGCCGGATCGTCGCATGCATCCGACGGTCCGCACCTGATGGAGCGGCTCGCCGCGGACGTCGCCATCGTGCTCGATGCAGCGGGCGTGGAACGTGCGGCGCTCGTCGGTCATTCGATGGGCGGATACGTCGCGCTCGCCTTTGCGCGCATGTTCACCGAGCGCGTAACGCAAGCTCGCGTTGGTTGCGAGCCGTCTGCGCGCCGACACCGATGACGAGGCGACTGCGCGCCGCCGGCTCGCGGAACGCGTCGAGCGCGAGCAGAGCATCGAACCCGTCGTCGATGCGTACATACCGCGTTTATTGAGCGATATGACGCTGGCGCAGCATCCGGAAATCGTCGAGCGCGCGCGAGCGATCGCCCGCGCGAATGCGCCTGACGGCGCGGCAGAAACCCTGCGCGGACTGGCCCTGCGGGTCTCGTCGGAAGACATCGCCGGCGATCTCGACCTTCCGGTCGCGATCGTTGCAGGCGGAGGCGACAAGGTGGTTGCGCCGGACGAGGCGCGATCGGTGGCCGCGCAGTTCCCACGGGCCCGGCTGACGCTCTGCGCGCAGAGCGGGCACCTCCCGATGCTGGAGGAGCCGGCGTGCGTGACCGAGGCGCTCGAGCGCTGGCTCGCCGAGCCCGCTTAGCGGATTGCCGGAGAGTTGCGCCGGCGCCGGAAGAGGTTATAGAGGAAGAAGACCCCGACGGCGATCGCCGCCACGACGGCCGCGATCAGGAAGATCTTCAACAGAAACCCGGCGACGACCAGAACCACGATCGCGATGGCGACCACGAGCGTGATCTTGAGGAAGAGCGCGGCGAGCGGATTGAGGGTCGGCGGTGTGATGTTTTTCATCGTTGCACCTTCTCTACCGCCGCCGTCGGCTGCAAGTTTCAGAGCCGCGCAAGCCGGTCGAGGGCAAGGTACGCGGCCGCAATCGAGCCGCCGGCATCGATCGTGCCGTCGCCCAGCATCCGGCGAAACTCCGGCAATCGCACGAGCTCGGCTTCCAGGTGCTCGGTGAGGTCGAGCTTTGGATCGCCGGTGCGCCGGGCACCCGTTCCCGCGTAGACGTACGCGCGTGCCGTTCGAACGCACCGGCTCGTGATAGAACGCCCCCACGTACTCGTAGCTTTCGAGCGTGTAGCCCGTCTCCTCGGCAAGCTCACGCAGCGCGCAGACGTGCGGCTCTTCGCCTTCGTCGAGCATGCCGGCGGGGAGTTCGAGGTGGATCGCGTCGGAGCCGTACCGGTATTGACGGACGAGGACCACCTCATCGTCCGGCGTCAATGCGAGGACCACCGCGAACCCTCGCGATTCGCGCACGTAATAGTTCGGGATGATGGTTCCGTCCGGGAGTTCGACCTCGTCCATGCGCAGCGCATGTACGGAGAGTCGACCACGTAGCGCGAGCGCGGAGGCGCCAAGTCGGCTTTTCCATGCGTTCATCTATAGACGAAGCGTTTGCGGCTCCTGTCTCGAAGCAGGCGCCCGATGGCAGAACGCTTCCTAGTTATCGGCGGGGGTACGATGGGCGCGGGAATCGCGCTCACCGCCGCGCGCGGCGGCTACGACGTGGAGATCGTCGAGCCCGATGCGGCGGCCCGCGCGCGCAGCGCCGATATCTCGAACGCGAAACGCAGCGCGCCGGCGACCGGTCGCCGCTCGACGCATATCCGCTTGCTCGACGCGATCCGGATCGTACTCGGCATCGATCGCGATCGAAGCCGTTCCGGAGCGGTTCGAGCTCAAGAGCGACGTATTTGTGCAGAACTCGCCGCAGCGCTCGGACCCGACGCGCTGCTCGCGACGAATACTTCGTCGCTCTCGGTCGCGGATCTCGCCGACCTCGTGCCGCATCCCGAGCGCGTCCTCGGGCTTGCATTTTTTCAATCCGGCGCCGCGATGAAGCTCGTCGAAGTCGTGCACGCTCCGCAGACCGGCGACGATGCGATCGAGCGAGCGTACGCCTTCGTCGAACGGATCGGCAAGACGCCGTGCTCGCGGCCGACACGCCGGGCTTTATCGTCAATCGCGTCGCGCGGCCCTACTACCTGCAGTCGATGCGCGCGCTCGAGCGCGAGCGTCGCGTCGGCCGGAAGAGCTCGACGCGCTCGCGCGCGCGGCCGGCTTCCGCATGGGACCGTTCGAGCTGATGGATCTCATCGGTCTCGACGTGAACCTCGCGACCAGCGAATCGATCTACGAGCGCACCGGCGCCGCGCGATTCGCGCCGAGTCGCGCTGCAGCGCGAATGGTCGCGCAAGGGCGCCTCGGACGCAAGACCGGCGAGCGGCTTCTACGACTACGCCGACGGAAAGGCCGAACGGTTCGAACCGCGACGGTGCCGCCGCGGGCCGGAGCCAACGATGAAGAGTTCGTCGCGATCCTCGGCTTTGGCGCGCTTGCCGACGAAATTGCCGAACTGCTCGAGCAGCGCTTCTAGCCATCGTGCAGCGGATCGAGAACGACGAACTGCTCGACGAGCTTGTCGCCGATGCAACCATCGTCGATCGACGTCGGCGACGGCATCGCTCGATCGCGCCGAGACGATCGCGCGAGCTCGATTCGCTGCTCGGACCGGAGACGCGTCATTTTTGTCGATGCGTACGCGACCGGCGTCGCCGCGTGCGCAGCGCCGCTGCGCCATCCCGAGCGCCTGGTCGGATTCGGCATTCTCGGTTCGTCTCGAGTCGCAGAGTGCCGTTGAGATCGTCGACTCGCGAAAACGCTTCCGACGACGCACTCGAGCTCGCGCAAGAGTTTTTCGGGACGATCGGCAAAGGCGTCGTCTTGGTCGAGGACGTTCCGGGACTCTTTCTCGGACGCGACGTCGGTTCGATCGTCAACGAGGCGATTATCGCCGTGCACGAAGACGTCGCCGTCGCCGACGACATCGACGTGGCGATGCGGCTTGGCGCCAACTATCCGATCGGGCCGATCGCGTGGGGACGCGAAATCGGCGGCGCGCGCATGCCGCGCCATCTTGCAACGCGTGGCCGACGACGGAAGGCGAAGCGTTCGCGCCGCATCGCTCGCTCTGGATGCTCGACGTGGAGGAGAGGCGAACGGAACCGGCAGCCGGCGTCGCGGAGTCGCCGCGAATGAGCGCCGCGACGTGTGGGTCATCGACGCGGTCCGCACGCCGATCGGCCGCTACGGCGGCGCGCTCGCCACCGTTCGGCCCGACGACCTTGCCGCAATCGCGACTGCGCGCGATCGTCGAGCGGACCGGCATCGACGCCCGCGCAATCGACGATGTTTATTTCGGCGCGGCCAATCAAAGCGGCGAAGACAACCGCAACGTCGCGCGGATGGCCGTGCTGCTGGCGGATTTCCGATCGAGGTGCCGGGCGTAACCGTAAACCGGCTGTGCGGATCGAGCCTTCAGGCGATCAACTCCGCCGCGCAGGCTATCGCCTTCGGCGAAGGCGACGTGATGATCGCAGGCGGTGTCGAGTCGATGACGCGCGCGCCGTACGTGCTGCCCAAAAGCGATGCGCCGTTCGGCCGCAAGCAAGAGCTGTACGATACGGTCTCGGCTTGGCGGATGATCAATCCGAAGATGCCGCCGCAATGGACGATTTCGCTCGGCGAGACCGCCGAGAAGGTCGCCGAGCGTTACGGCAATTTCGACGCGAAGACGCAAGATCGCTTTGCGTTCGAATCGCAGATGAAATGCAAAGCCGCAACGGCGCGCGGCGCTTTCGATGCGGAGCTCGTTGCGGTGGACGTGTCCGGGCCGCGCGGCACGCAGACTGCGGATCGAATGCGACGAACATCCGCGGCCCGATACGACGCTCGAGGCGCTCGCGAAGCTCGACCCCGGCATTCAAGGCCGACCGGCACGGTGACGGCCGGGAACTCCTCGGGCATCAACGACGGCGCCGCCGCAGTTGCTGCTCGCCGAAGCGCAAACGGCGCGGCGGTTGGGATTGGAGCCGCTGGCGCGCTTCGTCGCCTGCGCCTCCGCCGGCGTCGCGCCCGACGTGATGGGTCTCGGTCCGATCCCGGCGACGCGCAAAGCGCTCGCGCGCGCCGGAGTTGACCGTCGAGCAGCTCGACCTCGTCGAGATCAACGAAGCTTTCGCCGCGCAGGCGATCGCGTGCATGCGCGAACTGGAGCTCGAGCCCGACAAGACGAACGTCAACGGCGGCGCGATCGCGCTCGGCCATCCGCTCGGCGCGAGCGGCGCGCGCATCGCTACGACGCTCCTGCACGAGCTGCGCCGCCGTAACGGGCGCTACGCGCTGGCGACGATGTGCATCGGCGTCGGCCAGGGCATCGCAACGGTATTCGAGCGTGTGGAGTTGAAGGCAGTCGACATGACCACGACCACGACCGTGGCCGACGACCCAACTGCTGATCGGCGGAGCATGGCGCGATGCATCGGACGGCAGCGTGTATGAAGACCTCAATCCGGCAACCGGCGCAGAAGATCGCCGACGTCGCCGAAGCGACGCGCGACGACGTCGACGCCGCGGTAACCGCCGCCCGCCGCGCCTTCGATGCCGGAAGTGGCCGACGATGGCGGCATCGCGGCGCGCAAAGATCGTTTATAAGATGGCGCAGCTCATCGGCGAGCGCGCGAAGGAGCTGGCGCTACTCGAAGTTCGCGACAACGGCAAGACCGATGGCGACCGCCAAAGGCGAGACTCGGCGCGATCGTGGATTGCTTCGAGTTTTACGCCGGCGCGGCGACGAAGAACTACGGCGAAACGTTGCCGCCGCCGATGCCGACCTATCTTGGCCAATACCGTGCGCGAGCCGGTCGGCGTAGTCGGCGCGATCGTTCCCTGGAACTTTCCGCTGCTGCTCGCTTCGTGGAAGGTCGCGCCCGCGCTCGCTGCAGGCTGCTACGTCGTGCTCAAGCCGTCGCCGGCGACGCCGCTGACCGCGATCGAACTCGGCAAGATCGCGACTCGAAGCCGGCGTCCCCGAAGGCGTGCTCAACATCGTCACCGGTTCGTACGCGTCCGATCGGGCGTGGATGGTCGAGCATCCGGCGATCGATAAGATCGCTTTTACCGGATCGACCGAAACCGGGAAACGCGTCGCCGCCGCCGCCGCGCGCACCCTCAAACGCGTGACGTTCGAGCTTGGCGGCAAATCGCCGTCGGTCGATCTTCGACGACGCCGATCTCGACGCGGCCGTAGCCGGTGCGCTGTACGGCGTGTACTACAATGCCGGCCAATGCTGCGAAGCGCGTTCGCGCATTCTGGTGCAGTCCGGAATTTACGATCGCTTCGTCGGCGGCATTCGCGCAGCGGGCGAAGCAGTCTGCGCGTCGGCGATCCGGAGGATCCGGCGACGCAGATCGGCGCGATCACGCACGCCGGATCAGTACGAGAAGATCGCCGAGTATTGCGAGATCGGCGCGCGGAAGGCGCCAAACCGCTGTTCGGTGGCGGCTCGCGAGCCGACCTCGGCGAGCGCGTTCGCCGGCGGAACGTTCTGGAGCCCGACGGCGTACGAAGCGGAGAACTCGCACCGCATCGCGCGCGAAGAGATCTTCGGTCCGGTCGCCGCGTTCGTTCGCTTCGACGACGAAGCGGAGGCGATCTCGCTTGCCAATGCGAGCGAGTACGGACTCGGCGCTAGCGTTTGGTCGACCGACATCGGTCGCGCCAATCGCGTCGCGCGCGCGCATTGCGCAGCGGCTCGGTTGCAATCAACACACCGTACGCCGTCTTTCCCGGCAGTACCGTTCGGCGGTTACAAACAGTCGGGATACGGACGCGAGCTGGGCATGGAGACGATGCGGCTCTACAGCGAGACGAAGAGCGTGATCACGTATATCGGCGATAAGCCGATGGATCCGTTCGGCGTATAGGATCCATGGTCGAAGAAGCGCTCAAAATCGGCGAACCCTACAGCACGACGTACGGCACGCTGTGGAAGGACGGCACGTATTTTCCGCGCGGCACCGAAGTCGTCGTCGTCGGCCTCCATCTCGATCAGGGATTCTGCGTGCGCTTCCCGACGATGCTCGACGGCGAGCCGCTCGAGACGTGGGAAGATTGGAGCGAAATCGATTTCCTCGCCGATGCCGGTTCGGTCGAGCCGCCGTCGCGTCCGCTCTCGACCGCGGCGCTGGCCGAAGCGCGCGACGTGCTATCGGAAGCAGAAGACGGCTGCCATCTGCACTTGCACGACGACGAGACTTAAGTTCCGAGCGTTACGGTACTGGTCTGCCAAATCGCCCAGCTCGCGCACTCGGAGGAGTGAAAGCTCGGCGAGATGATCGCAACCCAGCAGTAGGTTGCGGACGGCTTGAGGTGGTTGAAGTGCGCGTGGCCCTTCTTGCCGGTATAGAGCGTTTCGAACGGCGTGCCGGGGCGGGGGCTCTGGGCATTTCGCGGCGTCGAATCCTCGACCGGGATCTTCGGCTGCGGCGTTCCGGCGACCGTTACCTCGATCACCGCTTTGGTGATCGACGGATTGGGGCTCGGCGAGGCCGGGGTCGACGACGGAGCCGGCGACGAGGAGCCGCTGCTGCAAGCGGCGATGGCAAGAGCCGCGACGGCGAGCACGATGAGCAGACGTTTGGGCATGGGCGGGTCGCTTCGACGCCCCGCTCGGGCGCACCCGTTTCACTCCTGGGTGCAAAGATGAAAGTAGCGTTGTGATTTTACGTCGAGGGCCGAATAGTATTCGCGAAAGAGCGACGCCGCCGACGTGCCCGGCCAGTGCGCGCGGAAGCAGCTCGCTCGGCAGACCGGGGTCGAGATAAGCGAACTTGCGATAATCGTGCACGAGCCAGAGCCGCTCGACGAACGCCGCTTCGTCGTCGAGGTCGGCCCGCTCGCGCTCGCTGCTGCAGACGCGGCTCGTACCGCGCGATGAACTCGCGATACGCCGCAGCGATCTGCGCGACGTCCCAGCATCGCTCGAGCAGCTCGCGATCGCTCAGCGGGCCGCGGTACTCGCTGCTAAAGAGATTGACCGCGTCGAGGGTGCGCGTCGCCGCGGCCGCTTCGCGGGCCGCACCAACGTATCCGACGGAGAGATCCACGTCGCGGGCGAGAGGGTGCCCCAGCCCAGCGCGGCGAGCTCCTTTCGCAGCCGTTCGCGCCGCTTGCGGTGCGCCTCGCCGATCGCATAGGTGAGCAGCCGCCATCGGCCGTCCCACTCGATGACGGGCCGTAAATGCGCGGACTCAGCTCTTCGATGCGCCGCCGGCCGCGCTCGGTCACCCGATAGAAGGCCCGATTCTGCCGTCGCGCCGGGCGACCAGCCAGCCCTGGCGGGACATCCGCGAAACGGCCTGGCGGACGGCCGCGGCCGAGACGCCGAACGAGGCCATGATCCGATCAGCGAGCCGACCCAGAGCGAGCCGTCGCCCGAGCGCCGGTGGACCATATCGCCGTAGAGCGTGAAGATAAACGAATTGGGCCGGTCTACGTGCCGCTCGCCAACCCTTGACACCGCCTTCCGAGCCCATCTAGTATGACAATATTCCCTACGACCGACGAAAATCCGTCATATGCATTAGAGAGGCGACGTTGATGAGCCGGATTTCCACCTTCGACGACTGGATCACGATGCTCGATGAGTGGAGGCGCGATATCGGGCTCGACCGCGAGCTGGTCGACCGCTTCATGCCCGGGTATCAGTTCGAGGCGAAGTACGGCGAGCTGCCGACGCCCGAGATCTACTTCGGCGACTTCAAAGGCGACCGCCGCTGGGAGAAGGTCCGCGAGATTCCCGATCAGCGCATGCGCGACGCCGTACTCAACATGGTCGTCTATCAGGGCGATACCGAGTTTGCCTCCAACGAGCAGCAGCGGTTTTTGGTCAACAACGCTCCGAGCGAGTACGATCTCGCCTCGCTCGTGCGCATCATGGTCGAAGAGACGCGTCACGGCTATCAGATGTGCCATCTGATGGTCGACCACTTCGGCAGCGAAGGGAAGATCGAGGCGCAGAAGATGCTCGAGCGCCGCGCCTTCGGCAAGAAGAACCGGCTGCTCAATGCGTTCAACGACGACGTGACGCACTGGCTCGATTTCTTCGCCTACACCAACTTCATGGATCGCGACGGCAAGTTTCAGCTCTCGATGCTCTCTCACTCGAGCTTTGCGCCGCTCGCGGCGTCGATGGGGCCGATGCTTCGCGAGGAAGCCTTCCACATGGGCACCGGCATAACGGGCTTGCGCCGCATCGCGAAAGCCGGCGTCATACCGGTCGAGATTCAGCAGAAGTATTACAACAAGTGGATCTCGGGTTCGATGGATCTCTTCGGAACCGACCACTCCGGCTCGGCGCAATGGGCGTACACGTGGGGCATCAAGGGGCGGGTCGACGAAGACAAGACGGCCGATTCCGTGCGACAAGGAGCACCTCAACGAGCGCGCGCGCATGCAGTTCTTCGAGGAGGTCTCTGGCGACGGTCGCGCGCGTCAACGAAGTCAATCCGAGCGAGACGAAGCTTTACGTGCCCGACATGCGCTTCAACCGCAAGATCGGCGACTTCGCCGGCGAGCGCTATGCCGTCGACGGACGCAAGCTCACTCAGGCCGAATGGGAGACCTATGCGCCGTCGGTGCTCCCGACCGAGGCCGACGAGACGACGCTCGACGAGCTTTTCAAGAACCCCAACTGGATCGCGCCGAAAGGAAACCTGGCATGAGTACGACGGTCAATGGAGCCGCCCAGCAAACCCCGTTCGGACGCGAGGCGCGTTCGTTCGATGGGCAAGCGCGTCATCAACTATTGGAAAGACGGGCACGTAGCGTTCGTCGAGATGGACGATCCGCCGGCGAACACCTACACGCACGAGATGATGCGTCAGCTCGACGAAGCGATTCTCGACGCGCGTTTCGATCACGACGTCGAGGTCATCGTGCTTACCGGCAAGGGTGAGAAGTTCTTTTCGGCCGGCGCGAACATCGGCATGCTCAACCAAGTCACGCCGGAGTTCAAATATATGTTCTGCCTGCACGCCAACGAAACGCTTTCGCGTCTGGAGCAGACGCCGAAGCTCGTGATCGCGGCGCTCAACGGGCATTGCGTCGGCGGTGGCCTCGAGATCGCAATGGCGGCCGACCTGCGCATCGCGCGCAAGGATGCCGGAAAGATCGGGCTTCCGGAGGTCGCACTCGGCGTGCTGCCGGGTACGGGCGGTACGCAGCGGCTTACCCGGCTCGTCGGCAAGCCGCGCGCGATCGAGTTGATGACGACCGGAAAAACGGTGAGTTACGAGCAGGCGCTGGAGTGGGGTATGATCACGGATCTTTTCGAAGGCAGCGCCCAAGAGTTCCGCGAGCAGATCGTCGATTACGCCAAGCAGTTCTGCTCGCCGAACAAGGCGCCGATGGCGGTCGGCCACATCAAGCGCAGCGTACAGACGGGCGCCGAGCTCCCGTTGCAGGATGCTCTCGCACTCGAACGCGAGCTGCAATCGCTGCTCTTCAAGAGCGAAGACGCCAAAGAGGGCCTCGCCGCGTACAACGAAAAGCGCGTCGCCCGCTTCAAGAACAAATAACGAAGCGGGTTACGAACCCACGTCCCATAGCAGGCCGAGGTCCTTCTTCGAGAAGGACCTGAACGCAATGAGCGTCTCGGTGCTGAGGATCCCCTCCAACGCAGCGACGCGATCGGTGACGAGGTCGTTGAGCTCTTCGTGCTGCCGCACCCGCGCAATTGCAACGAGATCGAACGGACCGGCAACGGAGTACACTTCTGCAATCCCGTCGATCCCGAGCAAATCGTCCGCGAGCGAACGGAGACGCGGACGCTCGACGTTCATCAAAATAAAAGCGGTGACCATGCTACGCTCCCTGCGCGCGGGGGATCAGCGCGCCTCCGCAGTTCGGGCACGTGTCGCTCATCGCCGTCGCACAGACGGCGCAAAACGTGCAGTCGTAGGAGCAGCTGCGCGCATCGGCTGAGCGCTCGAACGGTTGACCGCAGCGCTCGCAGGAGCTTTTCATGCCGGAGGCTATATGCCGCCCATTACGGCGACCCCTGGCGCGTCGCCGAAGGAAGGCATCGCATGAAAGCCGTCGTCGTCGAGCATCGCGGCGATCCCGGATCGCTCAAGGAAGTTCCAACGCCGTCACCCGGGTCAAATGAAATTTTGGTGCGCGTCACGGCAGCCGGCGTCAATCCGATCGATTGGAAGTCGCGCGATCGCGGCGACCGCACGCTGCCGTTCATTTTGGGCCAGGATTTTGCCGGCGTCGTCAGCGCGACCGGATCGCGCGCAAGCAAATATCGGGAAGGCGAAAGGCTTTTCGGCATCGCCGGCGCGCACGGCACGTATGCGGAATACACGATCGTCGGCGAAGACGACGTTGACACGCCGATCGCCAAGCTCCCCGACGGCGTCGGCGATGCCGACGCCGCCGCATTGCCGACCGCCGGATTGACGGCACTCGGTGCGCTCGGCGTGCTCGAAGCAGGGCCGGGAACGATCCTGCTGATTCTCGGAGTGAACGGCGGCGTCGGCGGGTTCGCCGCGCAGATCGCGCACGACCGCGGCGCTCGCGTCGTCGGGACCGCCCGCGCGTCCAATGAGGCGTCGGCGCGTTCGTTGGGCGTCGACGCATTCATTGCGTACGATCGCGAAAACGTCGTTGAGGCGGTGAAGCGCGCCTTCCCCGGCGGCGTCGACGCCGTGCTCGATCTCGTGGACGGCGGCGACGCGATCGGCTCGATGGCCGACGTCATCAAGAACGGAGGCCGGATCGTTTCGACGATCGGCGCTGCGAATGTCGACGCGTTCGCGCGACGGGGGATCACCGCGCAGAACATCGCGGCCAAGCAGACGCCTTCGTGGTCGCACGCCGGCCTGCGGACGCTGCTCGAACTCCTCGAGCAGGGTCGGCTCCGCGTACGGATCGCTGCCGAGAGGACGTTGCCGGATGCCGCCCTTGCGCTGGAGGAGAGCAAGGCCGGCCGCGTCGACGGCAAGCTCGTGATTACGGTGGGCTAAACGATGACGACCGCAGGTTGGCGGGCTTACGGCAGTTCTACGCGGTAGAGCGGCGTCGCGTCGATCCAAACCCGCTGCGGCTGCTTGCCGGCATACGGCATCGAAGCGCACGATCGACGCTCCGAGCGCGAACGTCCCATCCTGTAACGGCTTGAGCGCGTCGGTTCCGTCGAACGTGAGTTGATCCTTGACGATGAGCACGCGCGTGATCGCCGGGCTGCGCCGAAGAACGTGTTTTCGTACCGACCGACGAGCGCGTTCCAGGCCGCCGGGTGCGAGAACGTGCGAGGACCTCGGTAGCGCTCGTTGGGATACCATTGCGATCCGTAAGTCATTTCGACGACCTCGTGCCGTGCATCGCGGCCGAAGGCGAGCAAGAACGTTGCGAGCTTCGGATCGTCGGCCCAAAAAAGATCTTCGCCGCGCGGATAGAGCGCGCTCGTAATGGCGCCGTCATCGAGTTGCAAACGCTCGCCGTCGGCCACCACGCGCAGTGCCGAACCGGCGGGTGACGTATACGTTCCGGCGTATTCGCGGGCGCGTTTGGACGTAGGCCGGATCGGGCGCGACCGGGGCCGGCGGGAGCGCCTCGCCTAGCTCTGCGCGCGCAGCACGCGCATCGCGTAGAGCACGATCGCGCACGGATGCAGCGGCGCCTCGACGAGATTCGCAAACGCGATCACGCCGAAGCCGCGCGTGAGATTGATCTGCATGCACGCGGTATAGCCGGAGACGCCGCCGGTATGGCCGATGAGATGATCGCCGTCGTCGTCGAAAATCGATAAGCCGTAGCCGTACTGACGGTAAAACGGCCGGCCCTCCGCGAGCTCGGGATGCGTTGCTCCGGCGGGCTTTCCGTCGGCGAGACGGTCGGGCCGCGTCATCGCCGCAAACGTTGCCGGCGCTATGAGTTGCGTGCCGCCTCGCCGTTTTCCCGCCATTGAGATAGAAACGCATGTACTGCGCCATATCCTCGGGCGTCGAGAGCACCGAACCCGCCGGATCGACGAAGTCCATCGGCGGCGACGCAACGAGCGGCGGGTGCAGCGGCGCCGGCCGGTCGTTGTCGCGAAACTGGTAGCCGATCGCGGCGCTCGTCCATGACCTCCGGCGTGAAGACCGGGGAGCTCGCGCTCATCCCGAGCGGTCGACAACACGCGCGCCGGTCAGCGCATCGGCCCACGTGCGGCGTCGAGCTGCGCGAGGATCGCGCCGGCGGTGGCGATAGCCGTCGTTGGAGTACGACCACGCCGTGCCGGGAGCGAACAGCACGTTGGTCTTCCGCAACGCCACGATATCGTAACCGTAGCCCGTTTCCGACGAGTAATCGTCGGGAATGCCGGCCGTATGCGAGAGCATCTCGTGCACGAGCACCGGCTGCCGCCGGAGTTCGATCGAAAACCACGGCAAGATAGTCGCTTGGCCGGCGCATTGAGGTCGAGCGGCCGGCGTCGTGGAGCTGCAGCAGCGCCAGCGCGGTCATCGATTTCGTGATCGAGCCGATCGCGAAATCGCGTCTGCGGCGTGACCGCGATCTTCGCGTCGACGATTCGCATAGCCGAGCGTGATGATTCGAAGCGTATGCGTGCGGTCGGTGATCGCGACCGAGAGTCCCGGCGTGCCTTGCTCCTGCATCGCCTCGCGGCGCGTACGCCGCCATCGGCGTCGAGCGCATCGTCGACCGAGGGCGTGCCTGGCAGCCGACGCCGCGTGCCGGCCGGAAACGCTACTAGCCAGCAGAGCGAGGAGCGAACGCAGCGCGGTGGCTCGTTCATGTGCGGGTACTGGTTGCGCCCGCGTCCCGGCGCTCGCCTTCGAGAAGGTCGCGTGCGACACTGAAACGTTCGAACGCTAGCAACCGAGGTTTAGCACGATACTATGGCACGCATCTACGACAATCTCGCCGATACGTTCGGCAACACGCCGCTGGTGAAGATCCCGCGGCTCGACCCGGGATCTTCCGGCGACGCTTCTGGTCAAGATGGAGTCGTTCAATCCGGCCGGATCGGTCAAAGACCGCATCGGCGTCGCCATGATCGAGGCGGCCGAGCGCGACGGCCGCCTGCGGCCCGGAATGACGATTCTGGAGCCGACCAGCGGCAACACCGGCATTGCGCTGGCGTTCGTCGCCGCGGCGAAAGGCTACCCGATCATCTTGGTGATGCCCGAGACGATGACGATCGAGCGGCGCAATCTGCTCAAAGCCTATGGCGCGCAGGTCGTGCTGACGCCCGGCGCCGAAGGCATGACGGGCGCGATCCGACGGGCCAACGAGATCCTCGCGAGCGGCCCCGACAAGTATTTCATGCCGCAGCAGTTCGAGAACCCGGCGAACCCGGAGATCCATCGCCGCACGACGGCCGAAGAGATCTGGCGCGATACCGACGGCGCGGTCGACGTCTTCGTCGCGGCGATCGGCACCGGCGGCACCATCACCGGCGTCGGCGAGGTGCTCAAAGTCGCGCAAACCCGGCGTCAAGATCGTCGCGGTCGAGCCCGATGCGTCGCCGGTGCTCTCCGGCGGAAAGCCGGGGCCGCATAAGATTCAAGGCACCGGGGCGGGCTTCGTTCCCAAGATGCTCAACACCGAGATCTACGACGAAGTCGTTCGCGTCACCGACGCCGACGCGATCGCAACGGCGCGCCGGCTCGCGCGCGAAGAAGGCATGCTGGTCGGCATCTCGGCGGGCGCGAACGTGTGGGCGGCGATGCAGCGTGGCGGCGCGTCCCGAGTCGCGGGGCAAAACGATCGTGACGATCGGTTGCGATACCGGCGAGCGCTACCTCAGCAATCCGGTCTTTGCCGAGCAAGAAGCGACGTCGTCGAACCCGCGCTGGTTTGAGCGACGCGCCGCGAACTGCTCGTCGAAGTGACCCGCGGCGGTCTCGTCGAGTCGGTGCACCGCGTCGCCGCGTGCGCGGTCGACGCCGACGGCACGCTGCGACTCGTGCGCCGGCGACATCGACGTGCCGGTCTATCCTGCGTTCGGCCGCCAAACCGTTCATCGCGGCGGCCGCCATCGCAGCCGGCGTGCGCGAAACGTTCGGCCTCGACCGGCCGCGAGATCGCGGTAATGTCGGCGTCGCATCACGGCGAGCCGTTTCACGTCGAGGCGGTGCGTCGATCCTGCGCAAGATTGGGATGGATCCATCCGCGTTGCAGTGCGGCGCGCATCCGCCGTACGACGACGCAACGGCGCGAGCGATGACGCGGCCGGCGATGGCCCCGTCCGCGCTCCACAATAACTGCTCCGGTAAAGCACGCCGGGATTCTCGCGCTTTGCGTGGCGATCGGCGCCGATCCGATCGACGTACCTCGAGTGCGAGAATCCCGCCGCAGCGGCGAATTCTCGAGTTCTGCGCGCGTCTTTCCGACGACGATGCTCCGAGCGTGGCGCGATCGCGACGGACGGCTGCGGAATTCCGGTTTATGCGACGAGCCTGCGCAACGCGGCGCGCTCTTTCGCGCGGTTCGCGTCGCTCGCCGGCGTCGAGCCGAGGACGATGCGCGAGCGTTGCGCATCGTGCGCGACGCGATGATCGCCCATCCCGAATACGTCGCCGGGACCGGCCAGATCGATACCGCGCTCATGATCGCGCGGGCGAGGGCCGGATCGCCGCGAAGGCCGGCGCCGAAGGCGTACATGCGCGTCGCGGATCTCGCGCAAGGGTATCGGCTTCGTATCGAAAGTGCTCGACGGCGCGTCGCGCGCGCGCGGACCCGCGACCGATCGCCGCGTTGCGGCGGTTGGGAACGCTCGACGACGGCCAAGCCGAACGACTCGCCGCCTTCGCGCGTCCGAGCGTGTATAATCGGGCAGGAAGCAAGGTCGGGAGAGATTGCGAACCGGATCGTGTCTGAGTATCTGCAGCCTGCTCGCGAGCGGGTTTTGATCTTCGACGGCGCGATGGGCACGCAGCTCATGGCGCTCGAACTCACCGACGACGATTTCGGCGGCGCGCGCTATCACGGCTGCAACGAAGCGTTGGTGCTGACGCGCCCCGACGTCGTTCGCGCGATTCACGAATCGTATCTCGCGGCCGGTGCCGACGTCGTGGAAACCGATTCGTTTACCGGCTCGCGGTTGAAGCTCGAGGAGTACGGCCTCGGCGAACAAGACGCCAGAGATCAACCTTCGCGCGGCACAAATCGCACGAGAAGCCTGCGACGACATCTCGACGCCGCAACGTCCGCGCTTCGTCGCCGGTTCCATGGGCCCGACCGGCATGCTGTCTCGTCGTCGGATCCGTCGCTCTCGAACATCACCTACGCCGCAGTTGCGCGACATCTATGGCGAACAGGCGCGGGCGCTCGTGGAAGGCGGCGTCGATCTGCTGCTCGCTCGAGACGATGCAGGATCTGCTGGAGCTCAAAGCCGCAATCGCGGGTATCCGGCGTCGAGTTCGTCGCGCGGCATGCGCGCGCGTGCCGATTCAGGCCCAGCCGACGCTCATCACCGAAGGCCGCATGCTGCTGGGCACCGACATCCGCGCGATCTGTGCCGTCCTGGGCGCATTGCCGTCGACGTGATTGGACTCAACTGCTCGACCGGACCCGAGCAGATGCGCGACTCCATTCGCTATCTGTGCGAACGCGCGCGCGCTTCGTCAGCGTCGTGCCCAACGCCGGTCTTCCGCTGATGGGCCCCAATGGCGAGACGATCTATCCCGAAGGTCCGGAAGAGCTCGCGCGCGAGCTGGCGGCATTCGTGCGCGACTTCGGCGTCAACGTGGTCGGCGGCTGCTGCGGCACGACGCCCGCGCACATTGCGGCGCTTTGCGCTGCGGTCGAGGCCGTCGTTCGCAAGCCGCGTCCGGACGCCGAGCGCGGCGAAGAGGTCGCGTCGGCGATTACCGCCGTGGCGCTCGAGCAGCAGCCGCGGCCGCTCATCGTCGGCGAGCGAATCAACGCTCAGGGCTCGCGCAAAATCAAGCGCCTGCTGCTCGAGGACGGATACGACGATATCGTGCTCGTCGCGCGCGAGCAGGTTGCCGGCGGAGCGCACGTGCTCGACGTTTGCTGCGCGCTCACCGAGCGCGCCGACGAAGAGGCGCAGATGCGCGAGCTCGTGCGCCGTCTCGCGCAGGCGATCGAAGCGCCGCTCGCCATCGACACGACCGAGCTCAAAGTGCTCGAGGCGGCGCTGCAAAACTATCCGGGACGCGCGATCGTGAACTCGGTGCACCTGGAGGCCGGCCGCTCGAAGATCGACTCCGTACTTCCGTTGGCCCGCGAGCACGGCGCGGCGGTGATCGCGCTGACGATCGACGAGAGCGGCATGGCGAAGACCGCGGCGCGCAAAACCGAGGTCGCCAGGCGGATCTACGACATCGCAGTCGGCGAGTACGGTTTGCCGCCCGGCGCGCTGATCTTCGATGCTCTTACCTTCACGCTCGCGACCGGCGAGAGCGAGTTCCTAACCTCGGCGGTGGAGACGATCGAGGGGATTCGCGCTCATCAAGCGCGAGCTGCCGGAGCGTTCTCACGTCGCTCGGCGTTTCGAACGTATCGTTCGGCCTCAAGCCCGACGCGCGCGCCGCGCTCAACTCGGTCTTTCTCCATCATTGCGTAGAGGCCGGACTCGACTGCGCGCTCGTGCACGCCAAAGAAATCGTGCCGTATTTCGAGATCGAGACGGCGGTGCGGGACATGTGCGACGATCTCGTCTTTAATCGCCGCGCCGACGCCCTGACGCGATTGATCGAGCATTTCGAGCGGCGAGTCGACGGCGGACCGGCCGAGACGAGCGACGCCGCGAACGACGACGCGCCGATCGAAGAGCGCATCCATCATGCCATCCTGCACCGGCGTAAGGATGGCATCGAAGCGAAGATCGACGAAGCGCTGCAGTCGAACGCGCCGGTGCGCGTGCTCAACGAAATTCTTCTCCCGGCGATGAAGGAGGTCGGCGACCGGTTCGGCCGCGGCGAGCTCATTCTGCCGTTCGTGCTGCAGTGCGCGGAAGTCATGAAGAAGGCGGTAGCGCATCTCGAACAGTTTCTCGAGCGGCGGGAAGGCACCACAAAGGGAACCGTCGTGCTCGCGACGGTCTTCGGCGACGTGCACGACATCGGCAAAAATCTCGTGCACACGATCCTGGCGAATAACGGCTACACGGTCCACGATCTCGGCAAGCAGGTTCCGATCAACACGATTCTGGAAAAGGCGGTCGAAGTCGGCGCCGATGCGATCGGTCTCTCGGCGCTGCTGGTTTCGACGAGCAAACAGATGCCGATCTGCCTGGAAGAGCAAGATGCCCGCGGCCTAGGCTTCCCGGTAATCGTCGGCGGCGCCGCGATCAATCGCGATTTCGGCCGCCGCATCGCGCTCCTGGACGACGGCACGCGCTTCTTCGAGCCGGGGTTATTCTACGCGCGCGATGCGTTCGAAGGCCTCGAGGTGGTCGACGTTCTCACCGGCGAGGCGAGCCGCCGCGAGGAACTGCTCGAACGCACGAAGCGCGAAGCGCTCGAACGCACGCCTCGGGCCGTCGCGGCTCCGGTGCGTCCGGCAATCGTGCGCTCTTCCGTCAAGGATGACGAAGCGGAGATTCCGTCACCGCCGTTTTGGGGGATCCGCGATCTCGGTCCCGATCGCGACGATCTCGATCGGCGCATCGACCTCGCGCAGCTCTGGGAGTGTTTCGATCTTCGCAGTCTCTACCGTCTTTCGTGGGGCGGCGCGAACAGCAAGGGCGAGGCGTTCGAGCAACTCGTGAACGAGGAGTTCGAGCCGCGCCTACGGCGCTACCAGGAGGAGGCGCTGCGCGGGGGCCTGTTGGAGCCGAAGCGTCGTCTACGGGTATTTCCCGGCTGCCGGAATCGGCGACGAGATCGTACTCTACGATCGCGGACGATCGGCGTACGGAGCTCGCGCGTCTAACGTTTCCTCGTCAGCCCGGCGGCGAGCATCTTTGTCTTGCCGACTATCTGCGCGAGCCGCGCAACGGGGTCGCATGCGACGTGGCGGCGTTGCAGATCGTCACCGTCGGCAGCGGTGCGAGCCGGCGGATCGACGCGCTGCACGCGGCAGGCGAGTACAGCGAGTCGTACTTCCTGCACGGATTCTCCGTACAATCGGCTGAGGCGCTCGCCGAATACACGCATCGGCGGATTCGGCGCGAAACTGCGCATCGAAGACGGACGCGGAAAGCGCTACTCGTGGGGCTACGGCGCGTGTCCCGACCTCGAGCAGCACGACGTCGTCTTTCGCCTGCTCGATGCGACCGGCGCGATCGGCGTCACGCTCACGCAGGCCTTCCAGATCGTGCCGGAGCAGTCGACGGCCGCCATCGTCCTCCATCATCCGCAGCGCCGCGTACTTCAACGCCGCCGCAACGAGGGAGCTCGCGGCCTCCTAGGCGTACCTCCGCAGGGTGAGCCTGCGCACGATACTCTACCTCGGCCTGGCAATCGTTGCCGTCATGCTGGTCGTCGCGCTCGCGCGCGCGATCCCGCGCCACCGTCCCGTGATGCCCGAGCCCGTCGCCGGAGCGATCGCGACCGCGATCGGCTTCGTCACGAATTTCTTCGATACGCTGGGCATCGGCTCGTTTGCGACGACGACCTCGCTCTATAAGTTTTTGCGCTTCGTGCCCGACGAGCGCATCCCCGGAACGCTCAACGTCGGCCACGCGCTGCCCACGATCGTCGAAGCCGCAATCTTTATCGTCGTGGTCGCGGTGTCGCCGCCGACGCTGCTCTTGCTGATTCTGGCGTCGATCGTCGGCGCGTGGCTTGGCGCGGGATGGGTTGCGCGGCTTCCGCGCCGTTACGTGCAGATCGGCATGGGCAGCGCGCTGCTTGCGGCGGCCGTGCTCTTCACGATGACGAACCTCAAAGGAAGCCAGTTCGGATTGACTGGAAACGCGCTCGGACTCGCCGGCACCAAGCTCGCGATCGGCATCGCGGTGAGCTTTTGTCTCGGCGCGCTCATGACGATCGGGATCGGGCTCTACGCGCCGTGCATGATCATGGTCAGCCTGCTCGGGATGAATCCGATTGCCGCGTTTCCGATCATGATGGGCTCGTGCGCGTTCTTGATGCCGGTCGCGAGTCTGCGCTTCATCGAGTTCGACGCGTTCTCGATGCGCGCCGCGCTCGGTTTGACGATCGGCGGCATCCCGGGCGTGCTCATCGCCGCCTATCTGGTGACGAACCGGCTGCCGATGATCTGGATACGATGGCTGGTCGTGGTCGTCGTGCTCTACGCAGCAATCGTCATGCTCCGTTCCGCCGCGCATCCGTCGGCCGGACCGCAATCCGAGGAGCCGCTCGGCGCGATCCCGTGACGTGAGCGTGCGCGCTTGGTCGGCGCCGTTCGCGGCGCTCATTGCGTTGTCGGCCTGCACCGGCGGTCCGCCGGGCGGCGCGCCCGGCTCCGCGCTGCGCGATAATCTTCCGCCGGTCGGCGGAAATGCGAAAATCGAGCACGTCGTCCTCATTATCCAAGAGAATCGCAGTTTTGACGACTTTTTCGCCGATTTTCCGGGTGTCGATGGCGCGACGACCGGCAAAACGTCCGACGGAAAGACCGTGCGCCTGCACGAAGCCCCGCTCGCCGAGCTCTGCGATTTCGGTCACTCGCGTCAAGGATTTCTCCGCGATTACGCGGGCGGAAAGATGGACGGATTCAACCTGGAAGGCGCGGGTACGGGCTGCGGCAAGGCGGGATTACGCCCGTATCAATACGTGAACCCGGCGCAGATCGCGCCGTACTGGCAGATCGCGGCCCAGTACGCCGTGGCGGACCGAATGTTCCAGACGCAAGGCAGCGGGAGCTTCACCGGGCATCAAGACCTCATCGCCGGCGGCACGGCGATCAATCCGCTCGAGAGCTTGGTCGATTTTCCGTCGCACCAGCCATGGGGATGCGACGCGCGGGCCAATACGGTGACGTCGCTGTTACGAGGATCGGGCATCATCGTGCGTTCGCCGCAGCAGCTCAAGTATCTCTACAACGGCGGTCCATTTCCATGCTTGAAATACAAAACGCTGCGCGACTTGCTCGACGCGCAGTCGGTTTCGTGGAGGTACTACTCGCCCAAAGTGATCGGCAGCACCGGCGCGATCTGGAGCGCGTTCGATGCTATCAAAGCGGTGCGGTACGGCAGCGAGTGGCAGACCAACGTCGTCACGCCGCCCTCGAAGTTCTTCGGGGATATCGATCGAGGTGCGTTCGCATCGTTTACGTGGATCGTGCCCGACAATGCAGACTCCGACCACCCCGGGAATCACGCCGACACGGTCCGTCGTGGGTTGCGTCGCTCGTGAATGCCATCGGCGAAAGCAAGTACTGGCCCACGACGGCGATCGTCGTGGTATGGGACGATTGGGGCGGCTTCTACGACCACGTACCGCCGCCGTTTTTTGATAACGCGGGCGGACTCGGATTCCGCGTGCCGATGCTCGTCGTCTCGCCCTACGCGCGGCGAGGAACGTTGTCCGAAGGCGGATACGTCTCGCACACGCAGTACGAGTTCGGAAGCATCCTTCGCTTTGCCGAAGATACGTTCGGACTTGGGCGCCTCGGCACGACCGACGCGCGCGCGCGAAGCATCGGCGATTGCTTCGATTTTAAAGCGAAGCCGCGCGCCTTCCAGCCGATCTCCGGCAAATACGCGCTCCGGTTTTTCGAGCGGCAGCCGCCGTCGAACGTGCCGGTCGATACGGAGTAGGGCCTGAAACCGCGACCTCGAGCGCATTGTAGACGAAGCGTCCGCCGACCATCGTCGCGATGACGCGGTACTCTTTATCCCAGAGCGAAAGATCGGCGCGCGCGCCGCGCACGATTCGACCCATGTCGCCGTCGTGCCGGATGAGGCGGGCCGGAGCGTGCGTGGCCGCGACGATCGCCTGCGCGAACGGGATCTGCGCGTACGACATATAGTTGCGCAGCGCTTCGTCGATGCGCAGCGCGCTGCCGGCGATCGTGCCGTCGGCAGAGCGCATAACGCCGCCTTCGATGTGGTAGCCGGGATCGGCCGCCGGCATATTGTCGGTGGCCAGAACGAGGCGGTCGCCGAGCGTGCGGTGCAGGATGTCGACCATCACGGGCGAGACGTGAATGCCGTCGCAGATCACCTGTACCAGCGTTCGGCGATCTTGAATGAACGAGGCGAGAATGGACGGATCGCGATGATCGAGCGGCGGCATCCCGTTGAAGGCGTGGGTGAGCGACCGGAAGCCCAGGCCTATTGCCAGCATTCCTTCGCGGTAGCGCGCGCCGGTGTGTCCGGCCGAACAGACGACGCCGTTCTCTAAGAAGACGCGCATCGCATCGGCGGCGCCGTCGATCTCCGGCGCCATCGTCACCAAGAGGCAGGCGCCCTTGCACGCATCGACCATCTCTTGCGCGCGGTACGCGCTCGCGGGCAGCAGCCACTCCTGGCGATGGATTCGGCGAAACTTCGGATTGAGGAACGGGCCTTCGAAATGGATGCCGAGGCAGCGTGCGCCGGCCGGCTCGTCCTCCTCGAGCTGGTTGGCGGCCTCGACGAGTTCTGAGGCGGCGTGCAGCATCGATTCCCACGGCGCCGTCATGACGCCGGCGACGAATCCGGTCGCGCCGCTCGCGGCATACGTCGCCCCTGCGACGCCGACGGCATTGCCTTGGTCGCGGTTAAAGAGGTACTCGCCCGCGCCGTTGGTGTGAACGTCGATGAGCCCGGGCGCGATGCTGCTGCCCGGGGGCAGCGGATAGTCGGAGGGTCCGTCGGCGGAGAGGACGCCGTCGATTCTGCCGTGTTCGATGGCAAGCCTGCCGAACGTGGACGTGCCGTCGCCCACCGCGATGAAAGCCGGGCCGATCAGTGTTACGCTCACGTGCGTCCGATCAGCCCCGTATCAGCGCCAAGGCTTCGTCGCGATGCTGCGCCATGAGCGTTTCGGTGTCGCCTTCGAAATTGAGGCGCAGCAACGGTTCGGTGTTCGAAGGGCGCACGTTCATCCACCAATCGGGATACGAAATCGTTACGCCGTCGAGACGGTCGACGTTGCCGTCGGCATAGCGGGCTTCGATCTCGCGAAGTTTGGCGGCGGCATCGCCGACCTGCGTGTTGATCTCGCCGGAGCGATAGCGCGTGTCGATCGGCGCGATGACCTCGCTCACCGGCTTCTTTGCCTCGCCGAAGAGCTCCAGCACGCGAGAAATGCAATCATGCCCGAATCCGCGTACCAGTTGTCGCGAAAGTAAAAGTGGCCGCTGTGCTCGCCTCCGAAGACCGCGTCTTCTTCGCGCATCACCGCTTTGATGATGGAGTGCCCGACCTTCGAGCGAATCGGGACGCCGCCGGCCTTGAGAATCAGCTCCGGAACGCTGCGGCTGCAGATCAAGTTGTATAGAATTTTCGCGCCGGGATGCTTCTTGAGCGTGTTGAGTGCAACGAGCGCGGTCACGGTGCTGCCGTCGATCAAGCCGCCCGTTTCGTCGACGATGAACATTCTGTCGGCGTCGCCGTCGAACGCGACGCCGAGATCGCAGCCGTGCTTGCGGACTGCGGCTTGCAAGTCGATCATGTTCTCGGGCTCGATCGGACTCGCCGGATGGTTCGGAAAGCTGCCGTCGAGCTCGAAATAGAGCGGAACGATCTCGCACGGCAGGCTTTTGAAGACGTGCGGCACGGTCTCGCCCGCCATGCCGTTGCCGGCGTCGATCGCGATGCGAAGCGGCAAGACCTTCGAGGGGTCGATGAAGGAGAGGCAGTGTTGCGCAAAATCGTCCAGCACGTTACGATGGGAGATAGTACCCGCGACGGCGCTCTTGGGAGGCAGGTCTCCTGAGAGGAGCCGGTCTCGTATCGTTGCCAGGCCGGTATCGAGCGAGATCGCTTGGGCCTGCGCGCCGGTAAACTTCATGCCGTTGTATTGTGCCGGGTTATGCGAAGCCGTGATCATGACGCCACCGTCGAACTCAAACTTTCCAACCGCAAAGTAGAGCGCGTCGGTCGAAACCATGCCGATGTCGACCACGTCGGCTCCGGCTTCGGAGGCCCCGCGTGCGAAGGCTTCGCAGAGACGCTCGCCCGACGGGCGCATGTCGCGGCCGACGGCCACCGTCGTTCGCCCGGAGCCGCTCGCCCGCTCGGAATCGAGCAGCGCGACGAACGCGCGGCCGATGCCATAGGCGACATCGTCGCTCAGCTCGGACGGATAAACTCCGCGGACGTCGTAGGATTTAAAGATAGTGGGATCGGCCCGACCCTGCACAGCCAGCGGTTCTTCGACCGAGCTTCCGTGACGCCTTTGTGACGAAGGAGCCGCTGGCAAACCTCACCGGGACGCTCTTGATGACGGCGTTCCTTCTCGTCACGCTCCTTTTTGCGATCGAGGGAACGTTCGAAACGCGCACCCAGATCGCCAACACCTTCGAACGGCAGGCGCAGATTCAGCAGGCGCAGATCGAGCTCGAAGAGCTTTTGCGGCTGCAGATCGACGAAGAGAACTCTCTTCGCGGGTATTCGTTAACGCGCGATCCGTTTTACGTCGCGCAGTACCATCAAGCCGCCGCCGGCTACGATGAAAAAGAAGCGACGATTGCGCAGATTCTGCGCGATCAGGATCTGACCGGTCCGCGAGCAGCAGCTCGCAACGTACGGTCAACTGCAGTCGCGATGGCGCGACGAAGTAGCGGCGGCGCTGCTGAGCCACCCGAGCCAACGGCTCGTCGAGCTCGACAAACGCAACAAACTCTTCTCCGACTACGAAACCCGAACCGCGGCCGCGATTCGCTCGACGCTGGCGAGTACGGACGGCGCGCTCGCGCGCAGCACGCAGATCGCAGCTCGATCGCTCGTCGTACATCCGCGCGCTCTGGGTGCTCGCGTTTGGGCTGCTCGCGATTCTGTTCAATGCCTACCGGTCGCGGCTGAACCGGGAGCTCGAGCAGGAGCGGACGATCACCGAGATTCTGCAGCGCGCTTTCCGCAGCGAGTCGGTACCGCTGCCGCACTGTGAAGTCGGTAGCGCGTATCTCTCGGCGACCAGCCACCTGGCGGTCGGGGGCGACGTGTTCGACGTCTTCCGCCTTTCGGCCAATCGCGCGCTCGTGCTGATCGCCGACGTGAGCGGAAAGGGCGTCGACGCTGCGGTGCTTACCGCGTTCATCAAGTTCATGATACGCGCGATCGCGCTGCGCCAAAGCGAGCCGGCGGCGATTCTCTCGGAGTTCAATGGCGCGTTTTCCAAGGCCGTCGGCAATCCGTATCTCTTCGTCTCCATGTTCGTCGGCGTCCTGGATACGACGACGTTCCGATTGGAGTACGGGAGCGCGGGACACGACTGCGCGTATCTGCGCCGTCGCGGCCACGTCGAGCAACTCGCGGTCACCGGCCCGGTCTTGGGTGTCATGGAGGAGCCGTTCGGACTCCAAAACGGTCGACCTCAACCCGGGCGATATGCTCGTCCTCACGACGGACGGACTCACCGAGGTGCGAAACCGCGACGGTCAGCAGCTCTCGGCGACGGCGCGATGGAGCTGATCGAGCACGCGACGCCGCACGCGCAGCAGCTCGCCGACGAACTGGTGACGCAGGTGCGCACGCGCAGCGGCAGCCGGCTGCGCGACGACTTGGCGATTCTGGCGATTCGCGTGATCGACACGGAGCCTCACCGTGCGTAGGATCGGCGCGCTGCTCTTCGTCGTGTGGCTGGCCGCGACGGCATCGGCGGCGGCCGACTGCAAGGTGCATCGTGGCGATCACGTCGTGCTGTACAGCACGACCGACGACCCATCGGTCCTGCGTGGGATTCGAAAACGCGACTGCGCGAATACCACGCTGCGTCGTTCGACGAAGCCCAAGCGATGCTTCCGCACGCGATCTTGATTGCGCCGGGCACGCACGCGACGGTATTCTCCTGCGTTCCCGGCTTCGTCGAGTCGCCGATCTTCGCGCAACCCGACGATGCGATCGGCGTGCAGATCACCAACGGGCCGCAGCACGGGCTCATTCGCTGGGTGCTCGGTACCGACGTGCGCACCAAGGCGAACCTGCACCACTAAGAGAGCTAGCGCGACGCGCGCGCGAAGACGCGCACGCCGCCCCCGGGCAGGTCGATCCGTTCCATCCCGATGCCGTAGACGCGCTCGAGCAGCGCATCGTTCAAGAGCGCTCCGGGCGGCCCCAGAGCGAGTACGCGTCCCTCCGCGAGCAGCGCGATGCGATCGGCGTAGGCCGCGGCTTCGTTGAGGTCGTGCAGCGCGCAGACGACGCTCTTTCCTTGCCCGGCGAGCGCGCGCAGCAGCGCGAGGATTTCGTGCGCGACGCGCACGTCGAGGTGGCTCGTCGGTTCGTCGAGCAGCAGGATCGGCGTCTCTTGCGCGAGTCCGAGCGCGATCCATACGCGTTGGCGTTCGCCCGCGCTGAGCGTCGAAAAGGCGCGCAGCGCGAACGCTTCCATTCGTACCGCGGCGAGCGCGCGTTCGACGGCGGCGTCGTCGGCGTCGCGCGAGTGCCACTCCCACCAGCGATGGTGCGGAAACCGGCCGATCGCAACGACGTCGCGCACCGCGAGCGCGTCGAGCATGATCTCGTCGCCGGTCACGAAGGCGGCCCGCCGCGCGCGCTCGAGCGCCGTCAAGGATGCGCCGGGCATTGCCGTCGAGCGCGATGCTTCCCGCCGCGACGGGATGCAGCCCCGCGATCGCGCGCAGCAGCGTCGTCTTGCCGGCGCCGTTGCGCCCGAGGAGCGCGACGAACTCGCCGGACGCGACGTTCGCGTCGATCGTCTCGAGCAGCGGGCGCCCGCCGACGTCGAGCGTCACGCCGCGCAGTGCGATCACGAACTTCGGCCCCCGCTCGCCGCGCGCGCCGGCCGAAGGTAGAGATAGAGAAATGCCGGGCACGCCGATAAACGCCAACAGCACGCCGATGGGAAGCTCCGCCGGCGCGACGATCCGCCGGCAGATCGCATCGGCCAGCATGCAGAGCGCGGCGCCGATGCGAGACACGCGGGAAAGAGCGCGCGGGCGTCGGAGCCGACGAAGCGGCGCGCGAGGTGCGGAACGATCAATCCGATGAAACCGACGAGACCGGCGAGCACGACGCTGCTCGCCGCCAGCAGCGATGATGCCGCGAGGATCACCCATTGCGCGCGCTCCGACGTCGAGGCCGACCGAGCGGGCGCGCAGGTCGCCGACCCGCAGTGCGTTGAGTGGCGCGATCGAGATCAGATGCGAGCAGCGTTCCGAGCGCCGACGTACGGCGAGGCGACGGCGAGGTCGTGCCAGCCCCGTCCGGCCATCGAACCCGCCAACCATGCCACGATCGTGCCCGCATAATCGCTCGAGCGCGCGCGAATGACCGCCAGCGTTACGATGGCCGCGAAGAGCGTCGAGAGCGAGACGCCGGCGAGAATCAAGCGGTTTCCGTCGATGCCGCTGCCGCGTCGCGCGAGCGCCGCGACGAGCAGCGCTGCCGCCAATCCCGCCGACGAAACCGATCAGCGGCATTGCGCCGGTCGCGACGCCCGCGAGCACCGCGATTGCGATCGCGGCGGCCGCCGCCGCGCTGACGCCGGTGAGATACGGATCGACGAGCGGATTGCGCAGCATGCCTTGCAGCAGCGCACCGCAGAGCGCGAGCGACGCGCCGACGGTCGCGGCGATGCAGACGCGCGGAAGGCGCAGCTGCCACACGATCGTTTCCACGACGCCCGTGCGATGCGGGTGCGCGAGCGCATCCGCGACCTGAGGAAGCGACAGCGGGGTGCCGCCGACGAGCATACTCGCCGCGCCCGCAGCGACGGCGGAGAGCAGCAGGCCGAGGGCCACGCGCAGGCTCACCGGCTTCGCATTTCGACCGTCACGGAGCGGCCCGGCATCGGATAGCCGGCGTAGACGGCGTACCGGTCGTCGCCGAGATTGTAGCCGCGCAGGACGACGAGCAGACGCGAGCCGACGCGATATCCGACGTCGGCGTTCACGGTGGTGAACGACGACGGCTGATAGACGGCATAGATCGGCGAGAGGTAAGGATCGGGCGCCTCCTGCGGCCCTTGCGTTTGCGCCGCGATCTTAAATCCGTCGAATCGGCTCGACGGCGGCGCGGCGTACTTTAACGCACGCAGGCTCACGGCGAAGACGGGGCCGCGCCCCGGAAGGCGCGTGCCGGTATCGAGATCCTGCGCGCGATAGAGATTCGAGCGACGCCGAGCGCGGTCGAGATAGCCGCGGTACGCGGGCGTTGCCGCTTCGAAGTTCAACCCGGCGATCGAAGCGTGACCGACGTTCTCCGGAACGTAGTGCCGGCGGCGGCGACACGATGAGGTTCGAGCCGCTGGTCGTAACCAGCCCAGCGCAGACGCCGCCCAAGAGCGCCGGCGCGTCGAGCGTCAGGTCGCCGACGCGCGTGCGTTCGGGAACGAGATTCGGATTGGAGTAACCCGGGATAGTAGAGCTCTTCGGCGGTCGGCGCGCGAAATGCAGTCGCCGCATTGAGCTTGAGTTGCACGCCGGTCGCGAGCGGAAGCGACGCCGCCGAGCGACGGCGAGTATGCGCCGCCCGATGCCGCCGTCGCGTTCGCCGCGCAGACCCGACGTAGATTTGCTGGCCGCGCGGCCCGAACCACTGCGACTGCACGTATGCGGCCGTTTGCGCGTAGGGATCGAAGATCGGAGCGTCGTCGGCCGCAAAGCGGCGAACCGCCGCCGGTTCCTTGTCGATCCGGGCGACGCCGCGCATCGCGTCGATGCCGTAGACGAGCCGCTCGCGCGCGTCGCCGACGACGTTGCGCAGGCTCGCCATCCAGTGCTGATCGTAGAGCATCTGCGCGTACGGCGGATTTGACGTACGCGCCCGGTGCGGGCGTCGGGTAAGACGAGTTGGGACAGTTCGAGTCGACCGGCGTATTGCAAGTGTACGAAAGATCTTGCGAGGAGTCGCCGAGCGTCAGCGAGGTGGTCGAACGCGCGCCGTGGTGCTCTGCGTTGAGCCGCACGTTGCGATTGACGTTGGCTTGCTCGCTCGTCGGCGAGATAGTAGCCGAGTTCGCCGGGGGCGCCGGCGTACGCATCGCCGATGTCGCCGCTGAGCGTAAGGTCGATCGCGCCGATCGAGTGGCCGTAACGCGCCGTCAACGACGTCAAGCCGGCTTGCGCGTTCTGCGCGATTCGGCCCGTCGACGACCGGGTAGTCGTTCGCGGCATACGTTCGCGAAACGAGAGATACGGCGTCGAAAAGAGATAGTCTTGCTGGTCGAACGAGCCGGTGGCGATCGTCGCTGCGCTCTGCTGCGGCGGGGCGGCCGTGATGATGTTGATCACGCCGCCGATCGATCCCGAGCCGTACAGCGTCGAGCCGCCGCCTTCGACGACTTCGATGCGGTCGACCCCGTGACGGAGTATTGCTCGAGATCGACGTAGTCGATCTGGCCGCCGGCGATCGGCACCCGTCGACGAGCACGAGAACCTGCGACGCCGAACTGCCGCGAATGCCGACGGTTGCGGCGGCGCCGAAGGCACCGTAGCGAACGACGTCGACGCCGGGAACGTTTTCGATGGCATCGGCGACGGTGCGGTCGCCGTCGCGCGCGATCTCGGCGGCGGTGACGACGTAGGTCGTGCGCGCGGTGCGCGCGACGGATTCGATGCCGCGATCGCTGGTTACGACGTGGGCGATCTGCGGAGGAGCCGACGGTGACGGGGATGGGCGACGGAACGGCAGCAGACAACGCGCCGCAACGATGATGGAAACATCGCAATCCTTTCCTTGGCGCGAGGCGGATCGGGAACGGCTTTGCGACGGTATCCTGACTCGCGGATCGTTGCCGTGTGCCCGTGCCTTCCCATCCGTTTCCGGACAGTGACGTTCGGGCGGCTCCCCGCATACAGTGGCGCGACCGTGCCGGCATCCACACCGGCTTCCCGCGCAAACGTGGCCTTCGCATTGCGCAAAGGTCGGCGCCTTCCTTCCTGCGTACTCGCGGAGCGATGCGTCCAATCGTGCAAACGGCATTTCTGCTCGCAGCGGCGTCGTCGCCGATGGCGTGCACGCACGCCGCTACGCGCGACGCGTTGCCGGCGCCGGCGCGTCGCGTCGTTACGCTCGTGCCGTCGTTTGCCGATGACGCGCGTGCCGTCGGCGCCGGCGACGTGCTCGTGGGCGTCTCCGCCTTTACCGATGCGCCGAGCACGGGCGCGCTTCCACGCGTGGCCGATGCGACGAGCGTGGATGCCGAAGCGATCGTCGCGCTGCAGCCCGATCTCGTGATCGGAATTCCCGCGCAGGCGCGTCTGACCGAGCCGCTGCGCCGCGCGCACGTGCGCGTCGTCTTGCTGGCCGACGACTCCTACGCATCCATCTTCCAAAACCTCGCGACGATCGGAACGCTGACGGGCCATGCGCGCCAGGCCGGCGCGACGATCGAGCGCTTGCGGCGGGAGACCGCGGCGCTGCGTTTGCAAACGAGAACCTATCGCCGGAAGCCCAGCGTCTTCGTGGTGCTCGGAAGCGGGCCGATTTGGACGGCGGGCGGCGCGTCGTACATCTCGACGTTGATCGCGCTGGCGGGCGGCGTGAATGCGGCCGCCGATCTGCACGCCGCATACGGTCAGTATAGCGCCGAGGCGTTATTGCGGCGTCAACCCGACGTGCTCGTCGCCGACGCGGCGTATTCATCTCGGCGCGACGCTCGACCGCGAACCTTGGCGTGGACTGACCGCCGTGCGCAGCCGACGCGTCTACGACGTCGACCCCGATCTGATCGAACGTCCGGGTCCGGCCTACAACGAAGGCATTCGCTGGCTGATCGAACGCCTGTCGCCGATCGCGAGCGGAACGCCGTGAGCGATCGCGCGCTCGTCGTCGCCGTCGAAACGCCCGAGCTCGCAGCCTCGCTGGAAGCAGAGCTCGCCGAGTTCGAAGCGCTCGCCGAGGCGGCCGGCGCTACGACGATCGATCGCATCGTACAGCGGCGCGACCGCGTCGATCCGGCGACCCTCGTCGGCAGCGGAAAGGCCCAAGAGATCGCGCAGCGCGCGAGCGATCTCAAAGCGACGCTGTTGCTCGTGCTCAACGATCTGCGTCCGCGCCAGCGCAAGAACTTGGAGAAGGTCGTTCCGCTGCCGATCGTCGACCGGACGATGTTGATTCTCGACGTCTTCGCGCGACACGCTCGTAGCCGCGAGGGCAAGCTGCAAGTCGAGCTCGCGCAGTTGCGCTACCGTCAGTCGAATCTCATCGGCGTCGGGGCCGATCTCTCGCGCTTGGGCGGCGGCATCGGAACGCGCGGGCCCGGCGAAACGAAGCTCGAGGTGGACCGGCGGCGGATCGGCGAGCGCATCGCGTCGCTTAACCGGCTGCTCGCCGACGTTCGCAGGCAACGCGCGCTGCGGCGCTCGGGGTCGCGGCACGATCCGCTCGTCGCGCTGGTCGGATATACGAACGTAGGGAAATCGTCGCTCCTCAACGCGCTCGCGCGTACCGACGCCTACGTCGCCGATCGGCCTTTCGCGACGCTCGACCCGACGGTACGCCGCGCGTACCTCGAACCGGGCCGCTACGCGCGCATCGCCGACACCGTCGGCTTCATTACTGATTTACCGCACGATCTCGTCAACGCATTTCGCGCGACGCTCGAAGAACTCCGCGACGCCGACCTCTTGCTGCACGTGCTCGACGCAAGTAATCCGCAGTGGGCGCGCCAGCGCGACGCGGTCGACGCAATCCTGCACGAGCTCGAGCTCGACCGTGCGCCGCGCCTGCTCGTCTTCAACAAGTGCGATCTCGCGAATCCCGATCCGCCCGAGCCGGGCGCCCTCTACGTAAGCGCCGCGACGGGAGCAGGCCTCGATGCGCTGCGCGCCGCAGTCGCCGAGTGCCTTTCACGATGACTGCCCGGGTTTTTCCCTGCATCGCACTGCTCGCGCTCCTCGGCGCCGCCTGTACGCGCGACGCCGACGATGCGTTCGTCGCATCGGTGCAGCACCTGCGTCCGTCGGTCGTGCTGCTCTCGATGCGCGTGCCGCCGGAGAACAAGAAGGATCGTTACGACGACGCCTACGCGACTGGTTTCGTGGTCGCATCGGGCACTTGGGGGAGCGACATTCTAACGGTGCAGCACGCCATCGACGGCGCGTGGAATCTGCACCTGACGATCGGTAATCGCGCCCGCGTTCCCGCGCGCGTCGTCGCCGCAAACGAGGATCTCGACATCGCGCTGCTTCGAACGCCGCGCCGCAACTTGCCGTCGCTCGCATTGGGATCCTCAGCGCATCTGCAAAACCAACTCGGGCGCGAGGTCGGACTGCTCGGCTATCCGGTTCCGGACGAGTTCGACGACGAGGGGCTCGGCTTGGCGACCTCGCTCGATACCGGGCGCCTGTCTTCAATTCGTAAAGATGCGCTCGAAGTAACGCTCTCGATCGTTCCGGGCGAGAGCGGGGCGCCGGTCTTCATCGCCAATACGGGCGAGGTCGTGGGGGTCGCGGAGTCACGCTTCGACGAGGAGCGCAGCATCGGCTTCGCGCTGCCGGTCGACGACGTCAAGAAGTTTCTCCATCGGTACGATCGAGATCACGGATTTTGAAGTCGCCGTGCGGTGCTACCTGAATCGCCGAACGGTCGCCGATCCACTGGAGCGGCGGAATCTCGAAGAATCGCGCGAGCCCGTTGAGGCGGGCGGAATATCCGGAACGCAGGTTCGAAAAGCGCGACCACGCGTCGTCGCGATCGCGTAGCGCATACCCCGCCGCGGCGAGACGGTCGCACGCGTGATCGAACTCCGCGCGTTCGATGCCGGCGCCCTCATCGAGCGCGCCGACCCGGAAGTAGTTGGAGAGATCGCGCGCTGCGTGCCGGCCGACGCTATAGAAGATGCGCGCTTGACCGTCGGGCGCGCCGTCGAGCGTGGTCGCGACGAGCGTGGCGGCATCCAGCAGCGCGCCGAGGGTACCGACCCAGGATTGCTCTTCGTGGCTCGAGCGGAAGAAGGCGAGCACCGGATATGCGAGGTGGCTCTCCATCAGGCCGGCGGCCCAGCGCTGCGCCTCGAGCATCATTGCGGGGAAATCCGATTTCGTGTGCGCGTAGCCTGCGATTGCGAGCAGGTTGACGCCGCTGGGCGGCGAGCCCCCGCGCGCGGCCGTCATCACGACGAACGTTTCGCGCTGCTGAAACGAGCCGAAGACGGCGAAGAGATATGCCGTCGTAATCGCCAGAAACGAGAGCCCGGAGAGCGCCGCCGCGAGTGAGACGAACCGCGGAAGCGTCGCGCGACCGACGATGTCGCCGAATCCGATCGTCAGCAACGACGTCCCGGCGAAGTACATCACCGTGAGAAACGAAAGATGCGACGGCGCGATCCCATCGCGCAATCCCCAGAGCACGAACGTAAAGCCGACGATCAGCAGTCCGATCCAAAGTGCGATCAGCATCACCAGCATGAAAGGCGCGAAGATCGCAAGAAAGTCTTCGCGCCGATCGTCGTCTCCGGGATAGAGTCTCCACGCGACGCGCGGCCATAGCTGCCACATCGAACGCCAGAAGTAGAAGCTGATGCGAAAGCGGCGCCCAGTTGCGCGCGGCATCACGACCGACTGGAAGACGTCGTTGAGCGCGAGCAAGATCACGATTGCTCCGAGCACGATGCTTGCGAGATTGCCGATCATTGCGGCGAGAGCTTCGGCGCCGCGGGGCGACAAGCCGCTCGGGGTCGAATGCCCGCGGCGATGGCGGTCGTCTTCATCACGGGCCCCGTCTGTTCGGGGAAAAGTGCGTTCGGCGTGCGGCTGGCGCTGGAACGCGAATGCGCCGTCACATACGTCGCCACCGCTGCGGGCGCCCCGGAAGACGTCGAGTGGCGCGCGCGGCTCAACCGTCACGTTCGGGACCGCCCGTCGTCCTGGCGGACGGTCGAGACCGCCGGCATGACGCACGCCGCGCAGCTCGCGCTCTTTCGCGACGCGCAACCCGGCACGTGCATGCTCGTGGACGCACTCGGCACGTGGCTAGCGGCCCGCATCGACGCGCGAATCGATCTGCTCGAGATCGACTACTCGGTCGTCGAGTCGCAGCTCGACGACGACGCGGCACAGTTCGTCGACGCGATGGTCGCCTCGCCGGCGTTCGTGATTGCGGTGAGCGAGCAGTTCGGCTGGGACGTCGTTCCGGTCGCGGCGTCGGCGCGGCTCTTTCGCGACGCGATGGGACGGATGGCGCAGCGGCTCGCGAAGCTCGCCGACCGCGTCTATCTCGTCGTCGCCGGGTACGCGCTCGACTTGCGCGCGCTTGGCGAACCGATCGCCTTATCCAACGATGTCTGAAGCGCTCGTCCTCGTCACGTTCCTCACCGCGATCGTACTGCTGAGCCTCGCGGCCAAACGCTTTCGCGTTCCGTACCCGATCGCGTTCGTCGTCGGCGGGGTCGCGCTTGCGTTTGCGCGCCACCTCCCACGACCGCACGTCGACCCCGACGTCATTATCTTGCTGGTGATCCCGCCGCTACTGTACGGCACGGCGTGGTCGACGGATTGGTTCGACCTCAAACGCAACCGTCTGCCGATCTCGCTGCTCGCGCTCGGCTTGGTCATCGCCACGATGGCGGCCGTAGCCGTCGTCGTGCACCTGGTGGTGCCGGAGTTCGGCTGGCCGCTCGCCTTTACGCTTGGAGCGATCGTCTCGCCGCCCGATGCGGTGGCCGCCGAGGCGATCTTCGAGCGATTGGCGATCCCGCACCGCGTGGCAGCGATCGTGACCGGCGAATGTCTCGTGAACGACGCGACCGCGCTCGTGCTCTATCGGTTCGCGCTCGCCGCGGCGATCACGGGCACGTTCTCATTCGCGCGGGCCGGCATCGCATTCTTCGTGGTGGCCGCCGGCGGCACGGCGATCGGTATCGCCACGGCGCTGCTGCTCGAAGCGCTACTGCGATACATCGTGCGGCGCGGCTTCTCCGATGCGATCATCGTGAGCGTAATTTTCTTGCTGGCGCCGTTCGTCGCATATCTTCCGGCCGAGTCGCTTCACGTGTCGGGCGTCCTGGCGGCGGTCGCGGCCGGCATCCTGCTCAGCCGGCGTTCGACGAGCTTTATCGACTCCGAGGCGCGCTTACAAGCCTCGTCGGTCTGGAAGCTGTTGATCTTCGTGCTCAACGCCTTTGCATTTCTGATGATCGGCCTGCAACTGCCGCTCATTCTGGAAGCACTCGAGCCGCACGTGCGCGACTACGCGCTCTACGGACTGTTGCTGAGCCTAACCGTGATCGTGGTGCGGATCGCGTGGGTTTTCCCCGCGACCTACCTGCCACGGCTGCTCAGTGCGCGGATGCGCGCGACCGATCCGGCGCCGCCATGGCAGCAGACCTTCGTGCTCGGATGGGCGGGGATGCGCGGCATCATCTCGCTCGCGATCGCGCTCGCGCTTCCGTACACCCTCGGCGACGCTCCGTTCCCGCAGCGCAACGTGCTGATATTCTTTACGTTCTGCGTCATTTTCGTGACGCTCGTTTTTCAGGGTCTGACGCTCGGCCCGCTAATCGAGTGGCTCGGCGTGACCGAAACGAGCCGCCGTGCGAAGCGCGAAGCCGGCGTCCGCATCCGGGCGCTGCAGGCCGGCATCTCCCTGCTGCGCGAGGAGGAGGCCCGGCGCAAGACGCCGCTCGAGCGCGAAATCGCCGACCGGATTCTCGAAGAGTATCGTCAGCGCATCAACGTGCTGCGGGGAACGGCCGACGTGGACGAGAGCGACGAGGTGCGCGAGAGCCGCATCGACCGCAGCCTCCAAAAGGAAGCGCTTGCCGCAGAACGCCGGGCGATTGCGGAGATGCGCCGCGGCGGTGAGATACCCGACGAGATCTATCGCTCGATCCAGTACGACCTCGATCTCGCCTCGCTGCGCTTGAGCTAGGTCGGGGATGCCTGCGGGCTCGGCGTGACTTGCGCCGGTAGCGTGGCTCCCGCCGCGGGTGTCGCCGCTGCCGGCGGTGCGCTCGGTGCCGCCGGTGCAGTGGATGCAGCCGGGACGGAGGCTGCCGGGGAGGGGCTCGCCGGGCGAGGCGTCGGCGTGGCCGGCGGCTGCAGCGTCGGCTGACCCGCCGGCGCGGTGAGCTGCACTAGACGAATGTAGCCGATCGAAACCGTGCCATCTTTAGGTATCGTCGTGTCGGCGGTCGCGGTGCCGTAGCCCGCGGCGCGCGCGGTAACGGTTTGGTCGCCGGCGACGGCACGCAAGATAAAGCCGCCGTTAATGTCGGCGCGCGTCGTGTAGAGCGAGCCCACCGAGAGCAGCGCGTTGGGGATCGGCCGGTTGGTCATCGCGTCGAGCACACGTCCTGCGACTTTTCCATAATCCTGGACGCCGACCACGTTCGGCGGCGCCGAACACGAATCGCCGAGGGCGAGGAGCAAGAGCATTCCAAGAACGGCGTAGCGCATGTCTGAAATCTACGGTTAAGGCGGTGCCGCTTCCCCCGGACAGGTATGACTCAAGGCGTGCGAAAAAGTGAAGAACCGATGAATCCGTACGGCCCGGTCGCAATCTACCTCTGCGTCGCAGTTGCGGCCGCCCTGCTCTTCACCGTGTTGCCCGGACTCCTCGGGCGCGCCCGGCCCAACGCGCACAAGCGCGAAGCCTACGAGTGCGGCGTCGAACCGACGTCGCCGGTCGCGGGGCGGTTCCCGGTCCGCTTCTACCTCATCGCCATGCTCTTCGTCGTCTTCGACGTCGAAGCGGCGTCGTTTTATCCGTGGGCCGTGCAGATGCACGCGCTGCGCGTCTTCGGTCTGCTCGAGATGGTGGTCTTCATCGTCGTGCTCGCGATCGGTTATGCGTACGTCTGGAAAAAAGGCGGCTTCGTATGGCGGTAGCGTCGTGAGCCTCGGCCCGGGCCAGTTCATGCTCGCGCGCGTCGACGACGTCGCGCGATGGGCGCAGAGTTCTTCGGTTTGGCCGCTCACGATGGGTCTGGCGTGCTGCGCGATCGAGATGATGAGCGTGACGGCGCCGGAGTACGATATCGCTCGTCTCGGCTCCGAAGTCTTTCGCAGCTCGCCGCGCCAAGCCGATCTCATGATCGTCTCCGGGCGGGTCGCGCAAAAGATGGGCCCGGTCGTGAAGCGGCTCTACGACCAGATGGCCGATCCGAAGTGGGTGATCTCGATGGGAGCCTGCGCGAGCTCCGGAGGAATTTTCGACAACTACGCGATCATCCAGGGCGTCGATACGATCATTCCGGTCGACGTCTACGTTCCCGGTTGTCCGCCGACGCCCGACGGTCTGCTCTACGCGGTAAACCTCATTCAACAGCAGATCCGAGAGGGTGGCCGCGGTGGCATTTTGGCCCGAGCCTAACTTCTCGACTCCGAGGTTACACCGTGCCTAGCACGCAAACTCCGCCGATCGCGGGCGTGGCGATCGACCCGACGAGCCTGCGTCCGCCGATCGACGATGCCGCGATCGAGCGCGTTTCGCCGTCGGAGTTGCGCGCGCGCCTCGAAGCCCTCAAGAACGACGGCTGTACGATGCTGCTCGACTTGGGCGCGGTCGATTATTTGCCGCGTTCGCCGCGTTTCGACGTGGTCTATCACTTGCTGAAGCTCCCGCCGGCGGCCGCGAGCGCGGCCGGCGTCGGCACGCCCGCGCGGATACGCGTGTTGTGCGGCGTCGACGAGGGCACCGCGCTTCCGTCGGTGATGGATCTCTGGAAGTCGGCCGATTGGGCCGAGCGTGAGATCTTCGATCTCTTCGGCCTCGTCTTCGAGGGCCACGCCGACCTGCGCCGCATCCAGATGCCGTACGATTGGGAAGGCCATCCGCTGCGCAAAGATTATCCGATGCGCGGTCCGGCGCGCGAACGCTCGCCGCGTCCGAGCTTCGCGAACAAGAGCAACGTCGTCGCCGGCACGCCGCCGTCGGGACGTACGCTCGAGGCGCTGCAAGAAGAAGTCCGGCGGGCGCGCGAGTCGTGAGCTCCGCTCTACCGCTCTCCGCCGACGTCGTGAGCCGCAGCGACAACACGATGGTGCTCTCGATGGGGCCGCAGCACCCCTCGACGCACGGCGTCCTGCAAATCGTGCTCGAGATCGACAGCGAAAACGTCGTGAAGGCGGAGCCCGAGATCGGCTATCTGCACACGGGCATCGAAAAGACGGCCGAAGGTCTCTTTTGGACGCAGGCCCAGACCGTGATCGAGCGCATGGATTACCTCGCGCCCTCGTCCAACGCACTCTGTTACGCATTAGGCGTCGAGAAGCTGCTCGGCATCACCGATCGCATTCCGCCCCGGGCGCAGGCCGTGCGCGTTCTCACCGCCGAGCTGACGCGCATTGCGTCGCACTGCGTATGGTTGGGAACCCACGGCATCGATCTCGGGGCGATCTCGGTTTTCTTTTATTGCTTCGACCTGCGCGAGAACATCCTCGATCTCCAGGAGGCGTCGGGCGGCGCGCGCATGCACCCCAACTACATTCGCGTCGGCGGCCTCAACGGCGATCTGCCCGACGGTTATCTCGCGAAGCTCGACGCGCTCATCGAAAAGTTCCCGGGACGCATTCGAGAGCTGCGCGGACTCCTTCAAGCCAATCCGATCTTCCAGGACCGTACGATCGACGTCGGCACCCTCTCGCGCGAGGAGGCGATACAGTGGAGCGTCACCGGCCCGAGCCTGCGCGGAAGCGGCATTGCCTACGACGTGCGCAAAGCTTTCCCATATTGCAGCTACGAGACGTACGATTTCGACGTTCCGACGCGCGAGGAGGGCGACGCCTACGCGCGCTTTCTCGTCCGCCTCGACGAGATGGAGCAGTCCATGCGCATCATCGAACAGGTGCGCCGCCGTCTCGACACGCCCGGACCGGTGATGATCGACGACCCGAAGGTCGCGCTGCCGCCGAAGGAAACGATCGCGCTCTCCATGGAGGCGCTCATCCATCACTTTAAGCTCATGAGCGAGGGCTTTCGCGTGCCGCCCGGCGACGTGTACCAGTCGGTCGAGGGCCCGCGCGGCGAGCTTGCGTACTACATCGTGAGCAACGGCGAGAACCGTCCCTGGCGCATTCGCACGCGTCCGCCGAGCATGTATAACTTGCAAGCGCTCAAGGGCATCGCTCCGGGAAATCTCATCGCCGACCTCGTGGTGATGATCGGCTCGCTCGACCCCGTCTTCGGCGAGGTCGATCGATGATGGCGTTCCGTCTCGCGTCGCGCGCTCGGCATGAGGCATCGGAGCCGCTCGTCGCTCGGCCTTCCGGGCTGCGCTCCTGCTGCGCGGCCTCCTCGCTCTCGCCATCCATGGCTTCGCTCGTCGGTCCGAGCCTCCTCAGCCTCACGCCGAGCGCCTACGCATGACGGAACGAGAGAAAAACTTTCCGGCCTTGTTGGCGAGCTTGCGGCCGAAGTGTGACGCGCTGATCGCGCAGTACGAGCAGCGGCGGTCGGCGCTCTTGCCGATCATGCATCTCTTTCAACGGCACGAGGGCTTCGTGAGTCCCGAGGCGATGCAGGCCACGGCGGAGATGCTCGAGGTCACGCCGGCCGAAGTCGAGGGAACCGTTTCGTTCTATACGTTGCTGTACCGCCGTCCCGTCGGCCGGTATATGCTGCAGGTCTGCCGAGGTCTCGCGTGCAGCATCAACGGTGCGGAAGATATCCTGGCATACTTCCGTGAGAAGCTGGGCGTGGGTCACCTGCAGACGACGGCGGACGGACTCTTTTCGTACGAAGAAGTGGAGTGTCTCGCGGCATGCGATCGCGCGACGTGCATGCAGGTCAACCTCGAGTTCGTCTACGATCTAACGCCGGCGAAGATCGACGAGCTGCTTGCGACGATGCGGGCCGGAACGTATGCGGTCGCGCCGATGGCGCAAACCGAGACTCCGGGTGAAACGTGGACGATCGCACAAGACGCGCAGATCGCGCGCGGCACCAAATCGCGCGGCGCCGACGGCGTACCGGATCCCAACAACGCCGGCGGCATCGGCGACGCGAGCGGCATCATCATGCTGGACAACATCATTAACCGGAGCGTCTATCGCTTCACCGGCACCGCCGAACGTGCGGTCGTCGATTCGCGCGCGCTGGTAGAGACCGTCGACGACGAGGCAGTCCGTGCCGGTCACTAAGATCCTCACGCAAGACATCGGCGACGTGGATATGCGCGGTATCGACGTCTACCGGGAGCGTGGCGGTTACCGGCAGTGGGAGCGCGCCGTGCGCGAGATGCAGCCGGCCGAAGTCCTCGACCTGGCCGAAAAGTCGGGCTTACGCGGCCGCGGCGGCGCCGGTTTTCCGACCGGCCGCAAGTGGTCGTTCCTTCCAAAGGACAAACCCGTGCGCTACCTCGTTTGCAACTGCGACGAGGCGGAACCCGGAACGTTCAAGGATCACATGCTGCTGGAAAACGTCCCGCATCTGATCCTGGAGGGGATCCTGATCGGTACGTACGGGATTGCGTCGCACCACGCGTTTATCTACATTCGAGGCGAGTTCAAGCGCGGCTACGAGATCTTCTCAGCCGCGCTCGAAGAAGCGCGCGCGGCGGGCTACGTCGGCAAGAACCTCTTCGGCACGGGCTACGATCTCGAAGTCACCGTGCACCGCGGTGCCGGCGCTTACATTTGCGGCGAAGAGACCGGCCTGCTCAACTCGCTGGAAGGCAAGCGCGGCGAGCCGCGTCTCAAACCGCCGTTCCCCGCGATCGAAGGTCTGTACGGTATGCCGACGGTCGTGAATAACGTCGAAACGCTCGCCTATCTCGTGCCGATCTTGGAGCGCGGCGCGGAATGGTTCGCCGCCGCCGGCACCGAGCGCAGCAAGGGTTATAAGATCGTTTCGGTCTCGGGGCACGTGCGCAATCCGGGGAACTACGAGGTTGCGCTCGGGACGACGGTGCGCGAGATCATCCAGCTTGCCGGCGGCCTGCGCGAAGGGCGGACGCTCATGGCGGTGCAGCCCGGGGGCGGCTCCTCGGCGTGCATCTTCGAAGATCATCTCGACTGGCCGTACGACTACGAGAGTATGGCGAAGGCCGGCTCGATGCTCGGCTCGGGCGCCTTCGTCGTCTTCGACGACACGACCGATTTCGTGAAGGCGGCGCACAATTTGGTGCGATTCTTCGCGCACGAATCGTGCGGTCAATGCACGCCGTGCCGCGAAGGCGGCAGTTGGATGGAGCGGGTGCTGGAACGTCTCGTACACCATCGTGGCGTCTCCGGCGATCTCGAGATGCTCTCGCGCGTCTCCGGCACGATCACGGGCTTGAATCTTTGCGCGCTCGGCGACTCGATCGAACCATTTCTCAAGTCGGTGATGAATCGTTTCCCCGAGCAGTTCGCATCGCGCATCGCCGCGCCGGCGGTCGCATCGGCATGAGCACACCGTTGCTGACGGCCAGCACCGAGATGGTGACGGTCACGTTTGACGGCGTCCCCGTAACGGTACCGAAAGGAACGCTGCTGGTCGAAGCCGCGAAACTCGTTAAGCAGACGATTCCGATCTACTGCTATCACACGAAGTTGGGGCCGGCCGGCCTCTGCCGCATCTGCATGGTCGAGATCGACGGGATGCCGAAGCTGCAGATCGCCTGCAATACGACCGCGACCGACGGAATGGTGGTGCGGACGCAGGGCGAGCGCGTCGAAGCGGCGCGCGCGATGGTTCTCGAGCTTTTTCTCGTCAATCATCCGCTCGATTGTCCGATTTGCGATAAAGGCGGCGAGTGCGAACTGCAGGATTACTCCATGGCGTACGCGCGTCCCACGTCGGACGTCGCCGATCCGAAGCTTCCCAAGCCGAAGGCGGTCGATCTCGGACCGACGATCGTGCTCGACGAAGAGCGCTGCATCGTCTGCCAGCGCTGCGTTCGCTTCGACGACATCATCGCCGACGAGCGTCAACTCGTCGTCAAGGATCGCGGCGCGCGCGACATCATTGCGACCGCGACCGGCACGCCGTATCGCCACAACTTTACCGGCAACGTGACGGAGCTCTGTCCGGTGGGCGCGCTCACGTCGAAGACGTACCGCTTTAAATCGCGCCCGTGGGATCTGAATCGCACGCGGACGACCTGCACGCAGTGCGCGGTCGGCTGTCAGCTCCAAGCCGACGTTCGGTACGGCACGCTTTTACGGACGATGTCGGTGGAAGAAGACGACGCGATCTCCGACGGCTGGCTCTGCGACCGCGGGCGGTATAACATCGGCTTCTACGACTCGCCGGACCGGCTGACGCAGCCGCTCTATCGCAAGGGCGGCAAATTCGTGCAGATCGGCTGGGACGACGCAAGCATCATCTGGGCGAAAGCCATCCGCGATGCCATTGCGGCGCACGGACCCGCCAGCGTCGGCGCGATTGGCGGCGGACGCTTGACCAACGAAGAAGCCTATCTGCTGCAGCACGTTTTTCGTAGCGCCGGTATCGGGAATCTCGATTGGCGCGCGGGAACGCAGCGACAGGCAACGCCTGGCGCCGCCGGCGTGCCGATCGAGCGGCTCGACGGCGCGAAGGCCGTGGTCGTGGCGGGCGCGTCGCCGGCCGAGCGCGCGCCCGTGCTATGGCTGCGCGTGCTCAAAGCGGTCCGTCGCGGGGCCAAGCTCGTCGAAGCGGCGACCGCGCAAGAGGCGCGCGCCGCCGTCGGCGACGCGGCGCCGGTCGCGCTGGTGTGGGACGGCGTCGATCTCGACGTCGGACGCAGTTACGCGCAAGCCTTTGCGGGTGCCGCCGGTCTCGGCGTCTATATCGCCAGCGAGCAGGCCAACGCGCGCGGCGCGGAAACGATGGGCATGCTTCCGGGTAGTGGTCCCGGCTTCACGGCCGTCCTCAAGGGGCTCGACGGCGGCGCGATGTTCGATGCCGCGGGCGCCGGAAATCTCGCCGTGCTCTCGCTCTTCGGCGTCAACCCGGCCCGCAACGCCGGCGATCCGGATGCGCGTTGCGCGCGCGCTTGCACGCGTGCCGTTCTTGGTGGTGAGCGAGCTTTTTGCGACCGAGAGCACGCAACAGGCAACGCTGGTTTTACCGGCGCGCGGTCCGTTCGAGAAGGACGGCACGACGCTCGGACTCGGCGGCGAACTGCTGCCGGTCAACGCCTCACTCGAGTCGCAGGAGTCCGTGCGCTCGGATCTCGAGATGCTGCTCGGTCTCGCGGATCAACTCTCGATTGAGGTGCCGGACGCAAACGAGCTGCACCGTGAGATCGTGCGTCATGCGGCCGCCGTTCCCGACGTAACGCTCGGTGACGCGCGGTTCGCGTTTGCCGATGAGCGTCGCAGCGTTGCCGGCTCGAGCGAGCGCGCCATTCTTTCGGGCGGCGGAACGTGGCAGCACGACGTGCGGCTTGCGGGAATGGGAGCCTAGCGCGATGCCGGTGTGGGCCGTTATTCTCATCAAGTCCGTGATCTTGCTCTTCGTCGTCGTGACGTCGTTTGCGTATGCGATGCTCGTCGAGCGTAAGATCTTGGGCTGGATGCAGCTTCGGCCGGGACCGAATCGCGTCGGACCCTGGGGGCTGCTGCAGCCCGCCGCGGATGCCGCAAAACTGATACTCAAGGAAGACTTGACGCCGGAGACGGCCGATCCGCTGCTCTATAAACTCGCCCCGTTCATCTCGCTGCTGACGGCATTTTCCGTCTATGCGGTGATCCCGTTCGGCGCGTCGTCGTCGGGTTCGACGTGGGTGATCGGCAACGTCAACGCGGGCATCCTCGTGATTCTGGCCATCGCGTCGCTCGGCGTCTACGGTATTTGCCTCGGCGGCTGGGCGTCGGGATCGAAGTATCCGCTGCTCGGCAGCGTACGCTCGACCGCGCAGATGATCAGCTACGAACTCGCGATGTCGCTCTCGCTCGTCGGCGTGCTGATCTTGGCAGGCACGACCTCGCTCGACGGCATCGTCAACGCGCAGCTGCGCTGGTGGTTCTTCATCCCACAGTTCGCGGGGTGCATCATCTACGTGATCACCGCCGTCGCCGAGACCAATCGCGCGCCGTTCGATCTCGTGGAGGCCGAGACCGAGCTCGTCGCCGGGTTCCATACCGAGTACTCGGGTCTGCGCTTCGGCTTGTTCTTCATCGCCGAGTACGTCAACATGCTGACCGTCTCGTGCCTTGCGACGCTGCTCTTCTTTGGAGGATGGAACGCTCCGTTCGGGCTGACGGCGATTCCCGGGGTGGGCTGGTTCGTCATTAAGGTCGGCTGCTTCATGTTCTTCTACATGTGGCTGCGCGCGACGCTGCCCCGGCTGCGCTACGATCGGCTGATGGCGTTCGGGTGGAAGGTTTTGCTGCCGTTCGCAACGCTCAACCTGATCGTAACCGCCGTCGTCGTGGCGTATAAGAGGATAGGCAGCGATGGCTTCACGCAAGCACCTGTACAACGTCGGCGCGATCCTGCGAGGCTTGTCGATCACGTTCGGCTTCATGTTCCGGAAGCGGCCGACGATCCAGTATCCGTCGGTTAAGAAGCAGCACGCGCCGCGCTTCCACGGTTTGCACGAGTTGCGCCGCTACGACGACGGCAAGGAGCGATGCATCGGCTGCGAGCTCTGCTCGAGCGTTTGCCCCGCGAACGCGATCACGGTGATCGGCGCGGAGAACTCGCCCGAAGACCGGCGCTCGCCGGGCGAGCGGTTTGCCGCGCGGTACGAAATCGACGAGTTGCGCTGCATCTTCTGCGGGATGTGCGAGGAGGCGTGCCCGACCGACGCGATCGTCCTGACGCCGCGTTTCGAGATGGCCGATTATCGCCGCGGCTCGTTCATTTACGGCAAGGATCGGCTGCTCGTTCCGCCCGAGGCGGGGGTCGGCACGCCGCCCGACGACCGGCCCGGCGGAATCCCGGGCGATCTCGGCCGCGTCGCCGAGTTGAAATCGACGACCGACGTACGGCGCGGGTACAGCGCGACGTGGCGGGGTGAAATCCTCAAGACCAGCGCCAGGGTCTGACGCTCGTCAAACGCGAGGCCGATTCGTGATCGAGTTTTGGGTTTTGGCGGTGGTTCTCATCGGCAGCGCCGTCTGGACGATCTCGGCCGCGAAGCCGGTCTATAGCGTCGTCGCGCTGCTGCTGAACTTCTCGGCGCTCGCGATCACGTACATCACGCTTTCCGCCGAGTTCTTGGCCGGTAATTCAGATCATCGTTTACTCCGGCGCGATCTTGGTGCTCTTCGTCTTCGTCATCGCGTTGCTCGGCAGCGGCGTTGCGCCGTTTCCAACCGGGCCGAACCGTCTGCCGAAGATCTGGTTCCCCGGCGCGATCGTCGTGCTCGTCGCGTTCGGTGCACTCGTCTATGCCGTCTCGCAAGCGCCGGTGCTGGTAGTCCGTCCCACGAATGGGCCGGTCGGCGCGGCGAACGTTTTCGGAAGCGTTGCCGACTTCGGCAAGGCGCTCTTTACCGTGCAGCTGCTGCCCTTTGAAGTCACCGCGCTGATCTTGATGGTCGCCGTGATCGGCGTCATCACGCTGGGCGGCGAGCAGATGCACGACGCCCCGAGCCGGCGCGCCGAGGCCAACGCCGACCGTTCGATCCGCGAGGCGATTCTGCGGGAGGGCAAGGGATGATGCCGGCTCCGCTGGGTCACTATATCGGGCTTGCATCGGTGCTGTTCTTCCTCGGCGTCACCGGCGTCATCGTCCGTCGCAATCCGCTCGTGATGCTGATGAGCATCGAGCTGATGTTCAACGCGGCAAACCTGCTCTTCATCGCGTTTGCTCGCGTTTGGCTCGCGAACACCGGACAGATCTTCGCTTTCCTCGTGATCACCGTTGCGGCCGCCGAAGCCGCGATCGGCTTGGCGATCATCGTCACGACGTTCCGGCCCGAGAAATACGTCGACGTTGACGATGTAAGGACCCTCCGTGGCTAAGTCGGGAGTGCTGGATTCCGTGAGCGAGGCGTCGCGATTTTTTCGGGCTGACGAGCGCATGATTCATCACGTGCTGGGGGCCGAGCGGATCGTATCCGCTGATCGTCACGCTCTGGCTGCTCCCGCTGGCGGGTGCGGTGCTCTGCTGGACGTTCGGTCCGCAGTTGCGCGCGCTGGCGGGGTGGCTCGTGTCGGGGCTCGTCGGCGCATCGTTCGTTCTCGCCGCGATGTCCTGGGGCGTTGCAACGTCGGCGGCCGGTACGACGGTCGGCGCGAACCAGGCGCTGGGATCGTGGCTGCCGGGCTTCGATTTCGGCTTGCTGCTGGATCCGCTCTCGCTGCTCTGGACGCTGATCATCACGGGCGTCGGCTTCTTAATCGTCTTCTATTCGGTCGGCTACATGGAAGGCGACCGCGCCAACGCGCGATTCTTCGCCTACATGAGCTTCTTCGTCTTCGCGATGCTGACGCTGGTGCTCTCCGACAACTTCGTCGGGCTGCTGATCGGTTGGGGACTGGTCGGTCTCGCTTCGTATTTCTTGATCGGCTTCTGGTTCGAGCGCCCGACGGCCGTTGCGGCGGCGCGCAAGGCGTTCGTGATCAACGTCGTCGGCGATGCCGGCTTGATGTTCGCGATATTCCTGATCGTCACCAACGTGCGCTCGATCGGCTTCGGCGACGCGTTTGCCTCCGCGGGCACGCTCGGCACGACGCCGTTGCTCTTTTGGATCTGCGCGACCCTCTTCATCGCCGCCGCGGCGAAGTCGGCGCAGGTTCCGCTGCACACCTGGCTTCCCGACGCGATGGAAGGCCCGACCCCGGTCTCGGCGCTGATTCACGCCGCGACGATGGTTACCGCCGGCGTCTATCTCGTGGCGCGCTGCGCGCCGTTGTGGAGCGGAAGCCCGCAAGCCCAGCTGCTGGTCGGAACGATCGGCGGCGTGACGGCACTCGCGGGCGCGATCCTCGGCACGGCCCAATGGGACATCAAGCGTATCCTCGCCTATTCGACGATGTCCCAGATCGGCTACATGATCATGGGCGTCGGCATCGGCGCCTACGAGGGCGGCATCGCGCACTTCTTCACGCATGCGTTTTTTAAGGCGCAGCTCTTCCTCACGGCCGGACTCGTGATCCACGCGCTGGCCAACGAGCAGGACGTCCGCAAGATGGGCGGCCTGTGGAAGAAGATGCCGTTTGCATTCTGGGCGATGCTAACCGGCGTGCTTTCAATCTGCGGCGTGCCCGGCTTCAGCGGATTCTTTTCAAAAGATCAGATCATTTACGGCGCGCTCGAGCACGGCCATCCGTGGCTGTTTGCCGTCGGCGTGCTCACTGCCGGCATCACGGCGTACTATATGTTCCGGCTGCTCTTCGTCGCGTTCTTCGGTGAGTACCGCGGCGAGCTCGACACGAGCCACCTCCATCTCCCAGGCTGGATCATGAACGCGCCGGTCGCGATTCTCGTCATTCCCACCGTCGCCGTCGGCGGTGCGCTCATGAGCGGGGAGAACTCGCAGTGGGCGCGCTACTTTGCGCCGCTCTTCGATTGGGAGACGCCGCCCGCGGCGGTGCTGGCGAAAGTTCCGATCTCCGAAATGACGACCTCGGCGATCGTCTTCGGACTCGTGATCGTCGGCTTCCTGATCGCGTGGTGGCGCTACGGCCGGGCCGAGGCGCAACGCGACGCGGTCGAGCGGCTCGCGGGAGAGACGCGTGCGATGCCTGCGATCCTGACGCACGCCTATTACATGGACGACCTCATCGAGCTCGTCGTCGTGAAGCCGGTGCAGCGCCTCGGTGAGTTTTTCGGACGCGTGCTCGATCCGCACATTCTCGACGGCGCCGTGCGCGACGTGGTCTTCTGGGCCCGCTGGCTCGGCGCGGCTGGTCCGTTCGTTCCAAACCGGATTGGTCCGCGCGTACGCGTTGATCTTAGCCTTCGGAGCGGCCTGTTTCATCGTCTACTATGCGTTCGCATCGGAGTCGGCCGCTGATGGCGCTCGTGCTCGCCGCGATCCTGCTGCCGTTCGTTGCGGGCGCGCTGCTCTTCGCGTTGCCGCGCAACGACCGGGTGCTCTGTCGCGTCATCGGCGTCGGCGTCGCGATCGCGACATTCGCGCTGGTCGTTGCGGCCGGCCACGGCGAGTGGAGCCATCGCTGGCTGGCGCGGCCGTTCGTCGCGGCCTTTCATTTTGGCGCGTCGCCGCTCTCGCTCTGGCTATCGCTGCTGCTCGCGCTCTGCACCGCATGCGCGATCGCCGCGACGCGGGTCCCGCGCGCGCGCGATTTCGTCGTGCTGATGCTGATGCTCGAGGGCTCGATGCTCGGGCTCTTCCTCGCGCGCGACCTGCTGCTCTTCGCCCTTTTCTGGGACCTCATGCTGCTGCCGGTCTTCTTCGGACTGCTTGCGTGGGGCGAGCATCCGGCGACCGCGTGGCGATACTTCATCTACAACTTTGCCGGCGGCTTGACGCTCTTGCTCGCGACGGCGGCGTTCGGCATCATCTACGGCAGCACCGACGTGATCGGGCGGCCGGAGACCCATCTGATCGGCGCGTGGGCGCCCTGGATTTACGCCGGCTTCGCGTTCGCTTTTCTCGTGAAGACGCCGATCTGGCCGCTCCACACCTGGATGCCGCCGACCTACGCTTCCCTGCCGTCGCCGATGGTCGCCGTCGTCTCGGCGGTCCAATCGAAAGCCGGCTTGTACGGGTTCCTGGCGATTGGCCTTGCGATGATGCCGGACTACGTGCGCCAGTACGCGATGCCGTTGATGATCTTGGGCGCGATTTCGCTGGTCTACGGCGCGGCGATCGCGCTCGTGCAGACCGATGCGAAGCGTATCGTCGCGTATTCGTCGCTCTCACACCTCGGTTTGATCGTCATCGCGATCGCGTCGGGGAATCATCTGGCGATCGCAGGCGCCGTCGTCTATATCGTGGCGCACGGTTTGTTTTCGGCGGCGCTCTTCCTCACGCTCGGCTATATCGAGGAGCGCGAGGAGACGCGTTCGCTGGTGCGGCTCGGAGGCTTGGGTTGGAAGAACCCGCGCTTGGCGGGGGCGCTCTGCATCGCGGCGCTGGCCGCGCTCGGCCTGCCGGGCTTAGCCGGGTTCGTCGGCGAGCTCGTGATCCTCATCGGCGTCTATCAAGCCGGCTTACCTGGCCGGTCATCGTGGCGCTGGTCGCGATCGTGCTGGCTGCGGCGTATATGATTCGGCTCTACCAGAATCTCATGAACGGACCGGAGGTCGCCGACGTGCCGGTTCGGCCGGATCTCACGTGGATCGAAGGCATCGCCGTCGCTCCGCTCCTCGCCGCGCTCGTCGCGCTGGGCGTCGACCCGGCGCCGCTGCTGCGCCTATGACGATTCCGTTCACGCACGCCGATTGGAATGCGGTGATGCCGGCGAGCCTGCTCGCGGCCGCCGCACTCGTCGTGCTAGTCGTCGATTTGGTCGGCTCGCGACCGCAACGCTATCTCGCGATCGCGATCGCGTTGATCGGCATCGGCGCGGCCTCGTTTCTCGCCGCGCATCAGTACGGCAAGAACTACGATGCGTTCTTCGGCGGGTTCGTCGTCGGCGGATTCTCGACGGTCTTTCAAGAAATCGTCTTGATCGCGACGGCCGGATCGGTGGTCCTGTACGGCGCGATCGGACCTCCGCAGCGCATTGCCGGCATGACGGCGATCATGCTGTGGAGCGCGTGCGGCGCGATGTTCATGGCGGGCGCCGCGAATCTGATGATGATCTTCCTCGGACTCGAACTCCTGTCGTTGGGGCTTTACGCGCTCTGCGGCTCGGTCGACCGAAAAACGGCGCGCGAGTCGGCCATGAAGTACTTGATTCTCAGCTCGACGGCATCGGGATTCTTGATCTTCGGATTCGCGCTGCTCTTCGGTGCGACGGGCAGCATTCGGCTCGCGGATTTCGTCAATCCGGGCTTAGCTTCCAATCCGCTCTTCTGGATCGGCGCCGGCATGTTTCTTATCGGGCTGGTCTTTAAGTTGAGCCTGGTGCCGTTCCACACGTGGACGCCCGACGTTTTCCAAGGCGCGCCGCTTCCGGTGACCGCGTTCATGAGCGTCGTGACGAAAGCCGGAACGTTGGCGGTCTTCGCGCGCTTCATCTACGCGGCACTGCCGGCCGGCACCAGCGACCGTCTCTTGCTGCCGGTTTGGATCGTGGCCGGGATATCGATGATCGCCGGCAACGTCGGCATGCTCGCGCAACACGATCTCAAACGCTTGCTCGGATATTCGGGTATCGCGCAGGTGGGGTATATTCTCGTGGCGCTCGCCGGCGGCACGCCGTTGGGTCTGCGGTACGCGCTCTACTATCTGGCGGCGTACGCGCTGATGAATCTCGGCGCGTTCGCGGTGGCGGCCGCGATTTCGGGCGAGAACGAAGAAGGCGCGGATCTGGCTAACTACAGCGGCTTGGGCCGGCGGCGTCCGTGGCTCGCGGCGGCGATGACCGTGTTTCTGCTGGCGCTTGCCGGATTGCCGCCGACGGCCGGTTTCCTCGGTAAGATTTTGATCTTGTCGATCGCCGTGTCGAACGGATACCTGTGGCTGGCGGGGCTGCTCATCGTAGGAACCGCGATCTCCCTCTACGCCTACGCCAAGGTAATCCGGGCGATGTATGCGCCGCAGGAGGGCGAGGTTCGCGAGGCCCGCCCGTTCGTGCCGCTCGCTTGGGTCAGTGCCGCATTCTGCGCGGTTTTCGTGATCGCGATGGCGTTCTATCCCCTGACGCCGAGCAACGTCTTACCGCTGGTCCGGTAGCCTCTCAGGCCCGTCACGCGGCCCTTGGCCGGTGCGCTATAGTAGGGTTGAGGTACCTGCCAATGATCCAACGTACCCTCTTGATGCTGGCCATGACGCTGGCCCCGGCATTGTTATTGGCCGCACCGGCTCGGGCACTCGGAGCGAACGAAAACGTCATTCTCTCCGCCGACGCGCACAAACTCGCCGACCAACTTGCCGCGATCGCGTACGCGCGCGAGCTGATCGCCGCCGGCGATATCGACGGCGCCATTACGGCGCTCTCGCAGTTCGTTGCGTCGCATCCCGACGGCGCCGAGGCGGCGCGATTCCTGGGCGATCTCTACTATCGTCAGGGTCGGTTCGATCGTGCCGAAGCGGTCTATCGTCAATTGCTCGCGCGCAATCCGCACGACAAGGAGACGCATAATCGGCTCGGCGTCGTCTATGCAACCGAAGATCGCATAGATTCCGCGATCGTCGAGTTCCAAGACGCGCTGCCGGGGACCGACTCCGTGCGCGATCTCGTGCTGCTTCATTTACGGAAGGGCGATCTCCGGCAGTATCAATCCGAGATGCTGCGGCTCGCAGATACCAACCCGACCGACGGCGACATCCAAGAAGAAGTCGGCGAGATCTTCGATACGCTGCACCAACCGGGCGAAGCGATCGGCTACTTTCAACGCGCCCTCGATAGCGACGGACGCTCCATCGCCGCGCTCAATGGGCTCGGGATGGCGTATCTCGATCAGCACGAGCCCGCCATCGCAACGCGCTACCTCGGCGACTGTCTCAACGTCGATCCCGTGAACTATGCTTGTCTCGATAATCTCGGCGTCGCCAAGATTCAAAGCGGGCTGTACGACGAAGCGCTCGCGACGCTGAAGAAGGCGCACCGGCTCGAACCCGAGCGTCCCGAGGCTCTCGTCAACTTCGGGTATCTCGCCGACCAGCGCGGGGATTGGAAGCGCGCCGTCGCTTACTACGTGCAGGCAATCTCCGTCAATCCCTACGTGCCGGAGTCGTACGTGAATCTGGGCATCGATTACGAGCACAACGGTCTGTATGCACTCGCGCAGTCGGCGTTGCTCAAAGGCGTCGCCGCGGCCCCGTACGACGGTCGCGTTCGCTACCTGCTCGCCCGAGCGTATGCCGCGCAGGGGCAGAAGGCGCTCGCGCTCTCGGAGCTGCAAGCCGCCGAAGCGTCACTCGATCCGGGCGTCGCCCAGATCGCCAAAGAAGAATCGGAGCGCCTCGTCCAGGGCGCCGACCAGGCGCCGCAGTAAACTCGCGCGAGCCCGCGCTTTAGCTTCGGGCGATGCAGTCGATTTCGACGCGGACGCCGCGCGGAAGCGCGGCGACCGCAACGGTCGAGCGGGCCGGTTTGGTCATCCCGAAGTAGCGTTCGTAGACGCCGTTGACCGCGGGAAAGTCTCGCATGTCGATCAAGAAGATCGTCGTCTTCACGACGTCGGCGTAGTGATAGCCGGCCGCGCAGAGGACTGCGCCGAGGTTCTCCAGCGCGCGTTCGGCTTGCGCCGCCGCATCTTCTCCGACGACTTCGCCGGTCCGCGGATCCAGTGGAATCTGTCCGCTGCAATACAGCTCGGTGCCGAACTGCACCGCCTGGCTGTACGGTCCAATCGGCTGCGGCGCATGCGGCGTTGCGACGTGCTCGATCTTCATCCTTCTACCGCACTCAGCGCCGGCTGCGCGTCGCCGCGGCTCATCGTGCCTTTGAACGCCATCGGCGGCTCTTCGATGCCGAAGTTTCCCCGATAGAGCGCATCGATCCGCGCGAGCTCGTCGGGCGTGAGCGCCGGTGCGTCGGAGGCGCCGGCGAACTCGGCGAGCTGCGCGCCGTCGTAGATATTCGGCAACACCGTCATCACGCGCGCCTCGGCGAGAAGCCAGCCGATGGCGGCTTGTCCGAGCGTGCGGTCGGGCCGTTCGAGAAATCGCAGCTGCTCGATCTTTTGGATCCCGTTGACGAGCCATTCGCGCGGCCGGTGACGGCGATGATCGTTCTTCGGGAAGGTCGTCTCCGCCGTATAGTGCCCCTCGAGCATGCCGCTGGAGTGCGGAACGCGGATCATGTATCCCGTGTCGGCCGACGCCTCGACGGCGGCGCGAATCTGTTCGTTGCCTGGGTACTGCTCGAGCATGTTCCAGATGATCTGCAGCGTCGCGACGTTGCGGCGTTTCACCGCCTCGATGCCTTCGTAGAGCCAGCCGATCGCCGGTCCCAGGGCGACGCCGTACATGCGGATCTTCCCTTCTTGCTTGAACGACTCGAGCAGCTCCCAGAGCGCGTCGTCGTCAATCTGCGCCATGCGCGCGTTATGCATTTGGTAGATGTCCACGTACTCGGTCTGCAGGCGGCGCAGCGATGCTTCGAGCGCGCCGCGCACGAACGCCGGCGAGAAATCCTGCGGCAACTCGCTCTGACCGCGCCGGGCTTGCCCGGGGAGCGAAAAATCGTAACCGAACTTCGTTGCGTAGACGACGCGATCGCGGCGATCGGCAAAGGCCTTCGCGAGCTGTTCTTCGCTGCGGCCGTTTCCATACGTATCGGCGGCGTCGAAGAGCGTAATCCCGAGATCGTGCGCGGTGCGCAACATCGCGACGGCATCGTCGTCGCTCTTCTCACCCCACCAGCCGGTCGAGGTCGTCCAGAGCCCGAAGCCGACTTCGCTGACGGTGACGTCGGTCTTCGGATACGTGCGGTATTTCATACGCGGGCCTTCTCCGCCGGCATCCCTAACACTCCAGCATGATCGACTTTCAGCGCGTCGTGGCGTGGATCGAAGGCTACTTCGAGCGGGCCGACGTTTACCGCGTCATGCCGCAGGTCCGGCCCGGCGACGTCGCGGCGGCGCTCCCCGACGAGGCGCCCGAGCAGGGCGAGCCGTTCGAAGCGATATTTGACGACTTCGAGCGTATCGTGGTGCCGGCAACGACGCACTGGAATCACCCCCGCTTCTTTGCCTATTTTGCCACGAGCGCGGCGCCCGCAGCGGTCGCGGCGGAGGCGTTGGCGGCGACGCTCGACGTGAAGGCCATGCTGTGGCGCACGTCTCCGGCTGCCACCGAACTCGAAGAAGTGACGATGCGCTGGCTCGCGCGATTGCTGGGAGTGCCGCGCTCGTGGACGGGGGTTATCTACGATACGGCGTCGATCGCCGGGTTCACGGCGCTCGCAGCCGCGCGTGAGGCGCTCGACTTGGGAATTCGAGAAGAAGGCATGGCCGGCCGCGCGTTGCCCCCGCTGCGCGTGTACCTCACGTCCGAAACGCATTCTCACGTCGAAAAAGCGGCGATTGCGTTGGGAATCGGCCAACGCAACGTCGTGCGGGTGCCCTGCGACGATGCCCTTCGCATGGATCCCGGGGCGCTGCGCGGCTGCATCGAGACCGATCGCGCCGCCGGAATGCGGCCGCTCGCGGTCGTCGCAACGGTTGGGACCACCTCGACGACGTCGGTCGATCCCGTACGCAAGATTGCGGCCATCGCGCGGGAGCACGGCGTATGGCTGCACGTTGATGCGGCGTATGCAGGCATCGCGGCGATCGTTCCCGAGTTCGCATCGCTGCTCGACGGCGTCGAGCTCGCCGACTCGCTGGTCGTCAATCCGCATAAGTGGATGTTCGTGCCGATGGATCTCTCGGTGCTCTTCGTCAAAGATGAGTCGATCGTGCGACGAGCGTTCGCGTTGGTCCCCGAGTATCTCACGACGCCTGAGGCCGACGCGGTGAACTATATGGATTACGGTTTGCAACTGGGACGCCGTTTTCGAGCGCTCAAGCTGTGGTTCGTGCTGCGTCACTTCGGCGCGGCCGGCATCCGGCAACGCCTACGCGATCACATCGGATTAGCGCAAGAGTTCGCGGCGTGGGTCGCGCGTGAGCCGGACTGGGAGATATTGGCGCCGCATCCGCTCTCGGTGGTATGCTTTCGTTGCGCGCCGCGCGGGCTCGACGAAGCACGGCTCGAGGCGCTCAATGCCGCGATCATGCACGCGGTGAATGCAACCGGCGAGGTCTTCGTGTCGCACACGAAGATCGAGGGCCGCTACGCGATCCGCCTCGCGATCGGTAACCTCCGCACGCAGCGTTCGGACGTCGAGCACGCGTGGATGCTGTTGAAACGGGAGGCCGCAGCCGTCGCCCGTTGACGTTCCCGCGGGGCGTGGTAGGATAGGGATCATGAACGCCCGGTCTTTCGGCGGTCAGCTTTGTGCGTTGGCCGCTGCATCAATCCTTGCATCGTGCGGCGGCTCCGCGATGCCGTTACGGCCGAGCGGCGACGTCGTTTCGTCGTTACGCAGAGCGGCAAAGGCGCAGAGCCTGCTCTACGTTTCAGACCTCGGGGCCAATGCCGTCGACGTGTTCTCGTATCCGGCGCTCAAAGCGATGGGCTCGCTGCACGACTTCGGCTCGGTCGCGGGGCTTTGCACCGATAAGGCCGGCGACGTTTTCGTCGTGGACGAGGACGGACCCGTCGTCGTGTACGCGCACGGCGGCACCACGCCGATTCGCACGTTGAGCGGCTCGGGGGCGCCGTATGGATGCTCGGTCGATTCGGCGAGCGGCGACCTCGCCGTGACGCAGCTCTCGTCGTACGAGGACGGTGCGGTGTCGGTCTATGCCAAAGCTAAGGGCAAAGCGAAAGCGTACTTCAATAAGAAAATCGACGCGACGTTTTACTGCGGATACGACGCAAGCGGAAATCTCTTCGCCGACGGCTGGGACCGCTACGGCAAGTTCATCGTTGCCGAGCTTCCGAAAGGCGACTCGTCGCTCAAGCTTTTCTATCCCGGCAAAAGCGTGACGCATCCCGGCGGCGTGCAGTGGGACGGCAAATATCTTGCGGTCGGCAACCAAGACGCCGGGCTGATTTATCGCACGACCAAGACCGGAACGATCGCCTCGACGGTTACGCTCAAAGGCGGCACGAACGTGGAGCAGTTCTGGCTCGACGGCTCGACGCTCATCGGTCCGATCGCGGCGAGTCCGGGCGTCGTCGGCTTCTGGCACTATCCGGCCGGCGGCGCGTCGACCAAGACGCTCGCGGGCTTCAGCTACCCGATCGCGGCGACGGTCAGCACGGCGCCGTAGGGCCTTAGCGCAGCAGCCCCGACACGACGTTGACGACCAACGCAAGGATCGCGGTGTTGTAGGAAAACGAGATCAGCCCGTGCGCGAGCACCAAGCGGCGGATCCCCTTCGACGTCACTTGCACGTCGGAGACTTGAAACGTCATGCCGATCACGAACGAAAAGTAGGCAAAATCTAAGAAACACGGCTCGTCGTCGCGGGGAAAGATCAGGCCGTGATCGCTCGCAGTCACGCTTTCGCGGACGCGATAATAGAGATGTGCGTATCGGAACGAGAACATCGTATGGATGAGCAGCCACCCCAGCGCGACGGCTGCCAGCGCGAGCGCATAAAAGATCGCCTCGTGCTCCGGCGTGCGGTCGCGCGGCCCGGGTCCGAGAATCGCGAACGCTGCTACAAAGCCGAACGCGACGGCCATCAGCGTCAGCTCGAAGACGACGTCGCGCCCCGCATCCTGGGCGGCCGCGCGGGCGCGGGTTTGTGCCGCATTCGCGCGCATTGCGACGCCCCAGTACTGAAGCAGCATTGCCACGACGCCGGCGTCGTAGCAGGCGACGACGCGCACCAACGGCTTGAGCCAGGCCGGCGCGCCGAACATCCCGACCCCAACGACGGCCGCCGTCGCCGCCGCAATGAGGATGGGTGTCAGCGCGCGCGCTTTGATCCCGTTCAGGATGGCCTCACGCTAGTAGGTGCGCAGATATTGCTCGCGCTCCCACGGGTGCACGGCGCGCCGGTAGCGCTCGTATTCCAACAGCTTGGCGTCGCGGAACGCGTGGTAGAGATGGTCGCCGAGCGAGGCGCGTACGACGGCGTCGGCGTCGAGCTCGGCGATGGCCTGGCGCAGCGAGGTCGGCAGGGTACGGATGCCGCGTTCGCGGCGCTCCTTCTCGCTGAGGTCGTAGGTCGACCCGACGAGCGCCGGACCCGGGAGCGTGGCCTTCGCCACGCCGTCGGCCGCGGCGCCGATGAGCACCGCGAGGCCGAGGTACGGATTGCAGGCCGGATCGGGACTGCGCATCTCGATGCGCGGCGGGTGCTGGCCCGGAGGGACGCGCACGAGGGCATTCGCGCTGCGCTCCGACCACACGGCGTAAATCGGCGCATCCCAAGCTGCGACGAGCCGCTTGTACGAGTTGACGGTCGGGTTGCAGATCGCCGTGGTCGCCTGCGCGTGCGCGAGCAATCCGCCGACGGCATACAGCGCCGTTTCGTCGTCGCTCGACTCGGCGAGACGGAAGTCGGCGTGCAAGCCGCTGCCGGCGCATTCCGCGAGCGGTTTGGGCATAAACGTCGCTTCGAGGCCGAAATCGGCCGCGACGTGTTTCGCGATCGTGCGCAGCGTCAAAGCGTGATCGGCGGCGGCGAGCGGATCGTCGTGCGCGACGTCGATCTCGTGCTGTCCCGCGCCGTGCTCGTGATGAGCCGATGCGATCGGCACGCCCATCGCGCGCAGCGCCGCGACCATGGCGTTGCGCGCCTCTTCGCCGCGATCGTTTGCGGAGAAATCGAAGTAGGAGCCTACGTCCGACGTCGCCGTCGAAGTGAGGAGGCCGTCGTTACGCTCGAAGAGATAGAACTCGATCTCGAGTGCGACCGACTGGCCGCGCGTCGCCGCGGCGCTTTCGATCGCGCGCCGCAGGGTGGTGCGCGGACAGCCTTCGAAAGGCGCGCCGTCAGGCATCGCAATATCGCAGATGAGACGCGCCTCGCACGCGTCGCCTGCCGCTCGCCACGGATAGATCGCAAACGTGGATGGGTCGGGCTGCAGCAGCATGTCGAGCTCCTCGCCGCGCACGAAGCCGTCGATCGAACCCCCATCGAAGGTGACGCGGCCTTCGAGCGCGTGCTCGAGCTCGTCGGCTGGAATCGAAACGTTCTTGCTGACGCCGAAGATATCGGCGAAGACGAGCCGCACGAAACGAACGTTTTGTTCGCGCGCCAGCCGTACGACGTCGCGTTTGCCCGAAGGGCGCCGCCACTCAGAGCGAGGTGTGGAGTTCATCTATTGCAACCGCCAAGCGAAGCGTGAGTTGATCGTGCGGCGTGTCGAGCGAGCGTCCGCAGATCTCGCCGATTTGCCGTAAACGATAGAAGACCGTGTGCCGGTGAACGTTGAGCTCCGCGGCGGCAGTCTTCACGTTCTGTCCAACTTTAAAGTAGAGCCGCAGCGTCCGCTCCAGCTCGGTTTGATGTTTATCGTCGTAGTTGCGCAGCGGCGCGAGCACCTGCGAGGCAAACGCGCGCAAACCTTCGACGTCCGCACCTTCGTAGATCAGCCGGTACGCACCGAGTTCGTCGTAGACCCCGACGCGGCCGGGACCGTGAACCCGCCGGGCGATGCAGAGGGCCGCCTCCGCAGCGCGTGCGGCGGCGTGGAGCGCGCCGGGCGGCGCGGCATTGCCGACGCCGCCGGAGATGCGCAGGTGCGGTGCGCGCCGTGCAGCGGTCTTCGGAAGCAGCGTCGCCGCCGTCGCGGCGTTGCTCGCGTCCACCGAGCGGGCGGCGGGAACGAATAGAAAGAGCGTCGTGCCGCGCTCGGCGACGCCCGTCTCGCCGTCGCCGCGCAGCGCCGCGGTTGCGAGCGCGCGCAACTCGGCAAGATCGCCGGCGGTGCCGTCGGTTCGCTCGGCTTCGAGCGCGACGACGACGTACTGCGGCGCAAGCACGATGCCGCGCGCCGACGCCTCGTCGCGCACCGCGGCACCGTCGACGGCAGCATCGGCGAGCAGCGCGTCCCAGAATCCAGCCGCGCGCGTGCGGTGAGCGGCTCCGTCGCGCGCAAGCTCGACGCCGATCGCGGCAGCCGTCAAACGCAGGAGAAGGTCGGGGCTTGCGGCGCCGTTGCTATTGAAGAGCGAAACCCATCCGAGTGCGAGCGATCCCGCGCCGATGCGCTGCGCCAAGCCGGGCGCACCCAATTCGACCACGGCGCGCGCGCTGGCCGGCGCCGTGCCGTTGCCGGCGGCTGCGAGATGCCGCCACTGCGCGTCCTCGATCAGCACGTTGCCGCCGGTCGCTTTCGCGAGATGGGCGGCGAGCGCTTTGGGGCCGCCTCCCGATGCGGCGATGCGGGCGAGCGTTTCGGTGAACTCGACGATCGCTTCGGCGTTCACGATGCGACGTGAGGCGGGCGATGGCGCCGCACGCGCGGCAGCTTGCGCGCGACGTCGTCGGGCATGATCGCGTCGATGGCGTCATCGACGGTGACGATGCCGAGCATTTTACCGGCGTCGTCGATGACCGGCACGGCGAGCAAGTCGTACTTGGCGATGGTAGAGGCGACGTCCACGGCCGGCTCGCTCGGCGCAACCGTCACGAGATCGGTCTCCATGATGCGGTCGATAAAGGCGGTCGGCAGCGCCAAGAGCAGCGTACGAATCGAGACCGCACCGAGCAGCCGGTCTTCCTTATCGAGAACGTACAAGTAGTAAATGAACTCGGTTGCGGGCGCGATCTCGCGAATCTTGCGGATCGTCGCCTCGGTCGTGCGGTGCGGATAAATCCAGACGTAATCCGTGGTCATCATGCCGCCGGCGGTGTCTTCGGGATACTTGACCAGCTCGCGCAGCTCGCCGGCGGTGTAGGCGTTCATCTCGGCGAGCAACTCCGACTGCTGCTCTTCGGGAAGCTCGGCGAGCAGATCGGCGGCGTCATCGGAATCCATCTCCTCGATGATGTCGGCGGCGCGCTCGGTGCCCATCTCCTCGATGAGGGTCTTGCGCGTCTCGGCATCGAGGTGCTCGAATGCGTCGGCGGCGGTTTCGTCGTCGAGTTGGCCGACGACGGCGAGCGCTTCACGCGAGGATAGATCGCCGATGATCTCCGCGAGCTCCGACGGATGTAGCCGCGCAAGCCGGTTCTGCTTGACCGAAAGCCGGACGTGCGACGGATTCATCTCGCGAATCGGCGAGACGGAATCCCACGCGATCATCGAGCGCGGCACGTTGCCGACGTTGGCCAGCCAACGCCGTCCGAAGGAGCGCAGACCGAGACGGCGCAGCAATCCGGCGAGGCCGACGTCGGCAGCGACGACGCGCAGCCGGCCGCCGGTATTCGCCACCTCGATATCGTTGATGCGCACGACTTTGCGACCATCGACGTCCACGATTTGCTTATCCAGCAAGTCGGCGACGAGATAAAGCTCTTCTTGCTCCGGGGGGGCGGGCTCTTTGGGCGCGACCGTGAGCGCGACGGTGCCGTCCCGATCGACGTCGGCGACGGTCTCGATCGGCGCGAATCGCAACCCTTGCGCGGTCTTGATCACGAGCCCGTCTACCTGCGGAAAGACCGCATCGGGCTTGCCGACGACGAAGTCGGCGACCTTGCCGATCGGCAGATCGTTGATCGTCGCCCGCCGGCCGACCAGCTCGGAGATGAAGCCCTCGGTGAACGCCATCGCAGCGTATCTATTCCTCAGGCCGCGAGAGGAGCCCGCCGCATCCACGCGCCGTCACGCAGCTTCCACTGCGTGAGCAACGCGCGCACGAGCCAGCCCGCAATCCAACCCAGGCCCACGCTATAGAGTCCCAAGTGAAGCCGCTCGATCCCGATCCAAGCCAACGGGATCACGAGCGCGCTGCAGAAGAGGCCGACCGTCATCGAGAACCGCGTGTCGCCCGAAGCCCGAATCGGCGCGAGCGAAAGCATCGCCCAACCCTTGAGCGGCATCGTGACCATGTGCAGCGCAAGCGGCCACGCCGCGATCGACGCAATCGAGGCGTCGAGCGTGAAAATATATGCAAGCGGCCAGGCCAAGGCCGCGACGACGGCCCCGGTGATCGTCGTCACCACCAGCGAAATGCGCAGGGCGCGCTCGAAGAACGAACGGGCGCCCTCGGGATCGCCGTGCGCCCAAGCGCTGTCCGATGACGACTTGTGCCGCGCTCTGGAGCGGACTGGGCACTACGAACGTGAGGTCGGAAACGACGTTGAGCGCGCGGAATGCTGCGACGGCGGTCGCTCCGAGCGGCGCCAGCATCGCGACGAAGAAGATGTCGGGTAGGTCACGCCGAGGAGAAAGATCGCTTCGGGAAGGCCCAGACCGGCCATCGGCGCGCGAGCGGCCAGGACAGACTCACCTCGTCGAAGATGCGATAAGCAGGGCGGCGCGCGATGTAGGCGATCGCATAACATGCGGCGATGGTCTCGGAGAGCAACGATGAGATTCCGGCGCCGACGATGCCGAGCGGATGATGCGTCCACCAGCCGAGTCCGAGCATCATCAGCAGCGGAATGTGGACGAGATTCACCACGATAGAGCGTCAGCACGCCGAGTTTGGCGATTTCCGGCCTGCGCCGAGGCCGACGATCAGCGTACCGGAGATCGATCATCGGCATGATCGACGCGCAGCGCAGGATGAGATATGACGCCCCCGGCGGGGCGCTCGGGAGGGCGCCGACCGAGCGCGTGCATTGCGGGCTGCGCGCCCGACCAGCGCTGACCGCAAACGCAATCCCGCCGACGAGCAGCGGAACGGCGGCACCGGCGCGGACGGTGCGGCGAAGCCGTCCATATCGCCGCGCCCCGATGCGCTGGGCCGCGACGATGGCCGAGCCGCTCAAGAAACCCGACGCCGCAAAGACGATCGCGATGAAGATCGCGTTGGCAGCAGTCGCGCCGGCGAGAGCGACGGCGCCGAGGCTGCCGATGGCGATCGTGTCGACCGTTCCCAAGAGTTGATCGCCGAGCATCTGCACGGCAACGGGAATCGAAAGGCGCCGGAATGCGGCGCCAATTCGGTGTGGTCGACGATCATGGAAGTGGTTTCCATGGCGCTTACGATGACACGAGACTACCGCCGCACGGATTCAAGCTCGTCGAAAAATCCGTCGATCTCGTCGTCGGAGGTGTAGAAGTGCGGGCCGACGCGGATCCCGCAGCCGGGCCGGTAGTCGTAAAGACTCGCCGCAACGCGAGCTCGCGGCAAGCACGTTCCGCCCCCTCGAAGTCGATCCCGATCCAGCCGGTGCGGCGCTGCGGCTCGAGCGGCGAGTTTACGCGCAATCCGCGCTCGAGCGCGCACTCGACGATCTCGCTGCGTCAGGGCGACGTTGCGTTCGCGGATTCGCTCGACGCCGACGACGCCGACGATCTGATGCCCGGGCCGCGCGACCATGTATCCGGGTATCGTCGGCGTGCCGTGACCGAAACGAAACATGGAGGGCGCGTGCTCGATCGGCGCGGGTTCGAATTGAACGGTCGCTCGTGCGCCATCCAGCCGGTAACCGCCGGACGGAATCGCTCCAGCAGCGACGGCTTTGACGTAGATCCAGCCGCAGCCCGGGTCCGCCGCAAAGCCACTTGTGCGAGCCGCCGGTCACGACGTCGAGATCCCACTGCGTCACGTCGTACGGATACATGCCGGTCGTCTGATAGGCATCGACGCAGAGCAGCGCGCCGACGCTGCGGCAGTGCGCCTGGATCGCGCGAACGTCGGCGACCGCGCCGGAAACGTAGTACGCGTGCGAGAGCACGGCGAGCGCCGTCTTCTCGGTGATCGCGGCAACGATGCGCTCGGTTGGAATCGTCCGGCCGTCGTCGGATGCTACGACCCGGACCGCGGCGCCGTAGCGTTCCCACTCGCGCCACACGTAGGTCAGCGACGGAAACTGCAGCGACTCGTAGACGACTCTCGTTGCGCTCGCCGCGCGAAGTCGATGCAGGTCGCGAGCGCGGCCTGCAGCACCGAAACGTTTGGGCCGAGGAAGCAGCTGCCCGCCGGCGCGCCGACGATGGCGCCGATGCCGTCGGCGATCTCGGCGATTCGCGGCAACCAGCGTTCCCACGCCTCGGGGCCTTCGGCAGCCCATTCGCTCCAATAGGATTGAGCGCGTCGCGCGCGCGCAGCGGCGCCGCGCCCATCGAGTGGCTCACCAAATACGTCGAGCTGCCGAGGATCGGAAACTCGGCACGCCACTGGGCGAGCTCGGTTGAAAGCGTCAGCGTTTCGCTCATCCGTACGTCCCTGCGCCGAGATAGCGTGCGGACCTCCCAGAGCTCGGGAAAGAAGCGATACGCGAGCGTGCTCTCCAAGTAGCGCGCGCCCAGCGAACCGCCCGTGCCGTGTTTCTGTCCGATCATGCGCTCGACCATGCGCACGTGGCGCCCGCGCCACAGCAGGAAGCGCTCGTCGAACTCGATGAGTTCTTCGAGGAGAAGATAGAGATCGTAATATTCGGCTTCGGTGTAGATGCGGCGAAACGACTCGATCAGCTCGGCGCTGGAGTCGACGACCGCGAAGCCGCGCGCTGCAACAGAGACTTTGACCCGGTCGTAGAGAGACGGCTCGTTGGCGCGCCGTTCCAACCGCGCGCGCTGCGCGTCGTCGAGATCGACCCATTGCAGCACGTCGGTGCGCCGCAGGCCGGCGGCAAACTCCAGCTCACGAAACTGCACCGACTGAAAACCGCTGGCGGGGTTGAGATTGTCGCGAAATTGGTTGAACTCCTGCGGCGTCATCGTCTCCAAAATGTCCACTTGCTGTTCGAGCAGGCGCTGGATCGTGTGGATGCGCCGGAAGTGCTTGGCAACCCGAAGCAAATCGTCGCGGTCGAGGGCGGTCATCGTTGCGTCGAGTTCGTGGAGCATTTGTTTGAACCAAAGCTCGTACACCTGATGGATGACGATGAAGAGCATCTCGTCGTGGTGGGCAGGGCGGGAGAGCGGCTCCTGGAGGGCGAGCAGCTCGTTGACTTTTAGGTACGAACCGTAGGAGAGCGCCACCAGGCGTGCCTTACGGGGGGTGCCGGGGTTCTCCTCGAATGCGCTTGGCCGTGAAGCGTCTATCCCTGGTCGTGCTCGCCGCCGCCATGCTGGCAGCGTGCTCGAGCGGAAATCATGCTGCCGCCGGCCCTTCACCGCAGGCGACCAATCCGGTGGCGTTTCCGCTTTTGGACGGCTCGCAAGTGCTCTCGGCGCGGGCCTGGACGACGACCATTCATGCCAAACCGGGGACGGCGGACAGCGCCGTGCTCGCGCAGGGTGCCGGGACGTACGACGGTCACGACGTCGTCGCCGGGACGCAGGCGCTCATGCCGGCGCTCGAGAGCTGGCTGAGCGATCTGAGCGTACCATCCGCCGGCCGGTTATGCATTGGCGCATGACGCGGCAACCGGCATCGATGCAGTGCGTACGCACACGCGCGAGCTCGGAGTCGATTTCGTCGCCTTCCAGAATAGCGATTCCGGAAAACGCACGGCGTGGTCGTGCTTGGTCAGTCGACCCGCAGACGCTCGACGAGAAGGCGGGCCCGATGCTCGGCTGATCGGACGTTTCAAGCACTGCCGCAGCATGCTGCGCGATCCGATCGACGCGCAAGCCAAGAAACAAACCGGCTTCACCGTCAGCGAGGCGACGAATCCCGATACGCCGGTCGGCGCGGCAGTCGATTCGCTCGACCAGCTGCGAGACTTTGGCGGCAACGGCATCGTCCTGATCGACGCCGTTAAGCAATAGCCACGTCGTCCGTGCGAACCCGCCGGCGCACGCGCGCCAGATCGGCTCCTGGGTCACGCTCAACGTTCCTGTGGCTGCCGCTGACGTTTCAAGACGCGGCGCTGATGACGATCGCCGTACCGGCCGATGACGGCTCACGCTGGCTCCGGAGGATCACGTCTTCGTTCTCGCGCTGCTCGGCAAGTATCTCGGCGCTCGCCGCGATGGTCGTTCCTCCGCTGGCCGGCTGGCTCTCCGACGCGTTGCGGCGGCGAGGCGGCTCGCGGCGCACGTTCGTTGCAGTCGGTCTCGCCATCGACGTCGCCGCGTTGCTCGCCCTCGCATACGCGCACTCGCTGCTGGTGTTCGGAGCTCATGCTCGTCATCGCGACGGCCGGATCCAACGTCGCGCTCTGCGCGTATCAAGCATTGCTGCCGGAGTCGGTTCCGCGGCAGAACTGGGGCGCAGTTTCGGGCGTTCGCGGCGCGATGACGCTCGCCGGCACCGTTTTCGGGCTTTGCGATCGCCGGCCTCGTGCCCGACCCGCGCGTACACGTTTCTTGCCACTGCGGCGATCATGGCCGCCGGCGGCCTCTCGCTGCTCGGAGTCGGCGACGGCATCTACGACGACGAAGAGCACGCGCACGTGCGCGATTGGCACGACTTCATCGTCGTCTTCGTCGCGCGAGCGCTCGTCTTTTTCGGGCTCGTAATGCTGCAGACGTTCGTGCTGTTCTTTTTCCGCGACGTGCAGAACGTGGGAAACCCTTCCGCCGGCACGGCGCTCTACGCATTTTCGACGATCGCCGGCGCCGTCGCTATCGAGCGTCTATCTCGGGCTGCTCTCCGACCGCTACCCGCGCAAGATCGTGACGGCGTGCGCAGGATCGTGTATGGCGCTGGCGACGATCGGGTTTGCGCTCGCGCCCGACGTTGACTGGATGCTGCCGTTCGCGGTCATCTTCGGGATCGGCTTCGGCGGCATCATCTCGAGCGGCTGGGCGCTCGCGATGGATGCGATTCCCAAGCTGCGCGACGTCGCGCGAGACCTCGGATTATGGGGCATCGCCACGACTCGTGCCCAACGTCGTGGCGCCGTTGGTCGGCGGATGGCTGATCAGTCTCTTTCACGGTACGCGCGCCGGCTATCAAGCGGTCTTCGCACTGCTCGGCTTTAGCTTTTGCGCTCGCATCGCTGGCCGTTCTGCGCGTCGGGCGCAGGCCGATCTCCTCGCTCTGGGCCTTCCCGCTGCGCGCGATGGCCGTCGTTGCGAACTCCCTCTGGGACCATGCGGCGTTTCGCGTGCGTCGCTGGGGCGGAGTTCCGCGGCGCCGCGGACCGACGCTGATCGTCGCCAATCATCAACACGACTTTCGAGTCGCCCGCGATCGTCTCTACGCTGACCGCGGAATGCGGACCGTGGCGCCACCCGATCTTTACGGCGAGTTCGCGCCGCATGTACGAGCCCGGATTTCTCGCGGAACGTCTCTCCTGGTTGAGCTTCCTCTTGCGGCGCGTGAACGCGGGATCGCTCTTCGTGGCGCTTGGAATGCTGCCGCTCGAGAACGAGCTCGCCGCACGCGGCATGGCGGCATTCGCATTCGCGGTGCAGCGGCGTCACGGCGTGATGCCGCTGGACGAGATCTTCAACGAGAGCGTAGCCTCGCGATTTCCGCCGGGCGACACGACGTCGGATCTCTATAAGCGAGAGTTCTTCGACGAGGCGCATCGGTCGTCAAGCTCGCAACGGTGCGCGATCCCTACCGGCGCGAAATCCTCGACGAGACGCGAAGCTATGCTCGACGAAGATCTCGCTCGAATGGAAGAACCTCATGCGCCGCGGCGCGACATTTTACTTGACCCCCGAGGGCCCTACAGACCGACGGGCGGCTTATCGTCCGATGCGGGGCGCCGTCGAGAAGCTTGCGCCGCTCGCCACCATCTATCGTTGCCGGCGTGAGCTACGATCCGTTCGTCGCCGAGCGCTTGTCGATGCTCTTTCGCTTCGTGCCTCTCCAAGACGGACCCGAGCCGTGGGTAACGCGGCTCGCGCCACGCTCGCGGCGATCCGCCCGGTCACGACGAGCCAACTGCTCGGCGCGTGGCTGCGCGCGAGATCGGAGCGCTTCACGGAAGACGACGCCGTCGTCGCCGTCACCGGCGCGCTGGAACGCTTACCGCGCGGAGCTTTCGTCGACCCCGAGCTGCGCCGGAAACCGCGTGCAATGGTGCGTGCTGCACTTCCGCTGATGGCGCGATTGCATATTCTCGAACGCGACGGCGACGGTTATCGGCTCGCAGCCGTTCGACGCCATCCGCAATTTCCGTTCGTGGACGACATCATCGCGTTCCAGGCGCGCTTTCTCGAAGAGACGCTCGAACACGCCGCATACGCGCCGGCCACGTCGTAGCCCGTTCGAACTCCGCGAGCCGGATTCGCAATGAGGTCGGCCCGGCGCCTTTGATGCGTCCGTCGGCGCCGATCACCCGGTGAGCGGGGACGAAGAGATTGACGGTGGTCTTCGCCATTGCCGCGGCGACGCCGCGGTGCGCAAGCGGGTGTCCGATAGCGCGCGCGACGTCCGCATACGAAACGAACTCGCCGAAGTTCAACGACGCGACCGCGCGCCATGCGGCGACTTGAAACGGGGTTCCGTCCAGCGCGAGCGGCAGATCGAAACGCCGCAGGCGCCGTGCGAAGTACGCGCGCACTTGCGCGCACGCTTCGGCGAGCAGCGCGTCGGTCGGTTTGCCGCCCTCGCCTGCTTTGGCAGGCACGAAACTGCTCGCGAGAATGCTCGCGCCGTTGCCTACGATCAATAAATCGCGACGAAGCGGCGTGCGAACGCGGCAGCGCATAGGGGCCGGCGGGGCCGTCATGCGAACCTACCCTCTCGCCCTATGAGGGAACGGCGGCGCGCCGTGCCGCGTTAAAGGTTGGGAGGTCTTCGTGAAAACCGTATTCCATCGAACCCTGTCCGTATTGGCCGTCGCCGCGCTTGCCGCATGCTCCGGAGCGGGGATGAACCAATCGCTGGTTCCGCAATCGCAACTAGCGCAGCAAAGCGTCGCGACGGCGCCCGACGCGCTCATGGGACCGGCAAGCGGCGACATACCGTTCCTCGGGGTGGATCCGGTCCGCCAATTTTGCCCCGAGGCTGGGACGACCGATCAGATGCAGTGCTTCGCGATGGCGCGCACCGACATCAAGCCGACGCTGCAATCGCAAGCGCAAGACGAGCCGCAGGGCGAACCGGCGGCGCAGCAGTGTCCGTTCGGATCGGGACAGGGATACTGCCCGGTCGATTTGCAGGACGCCTATAAGCTGCCGTCGCTGACGGCCGGAAAAGACAAGACCATCGCGATCGTCGACGCGTACGGTTATCACCACGCGGCCTCCGACCTCGCCTATTTTCGCAAAACGATGGGTTTGATCGCGTGCAGTACGGCGAACAAGTGCCTGCGCATCGTGAATCAGAACGGCGGCACGTCACCCCTTCCCGGTGAGAATGAAAATTGGGACGGCGAGCAATCCGCCGATCTCGACATGGTTTCGGGCATCTGCCCGAACTGCAAGATCATCTTGGTTCAGACTGAAAACAATAACACCAGCAATCTCTATCAGGGCGTGAAGACGGCGGGCCGGCTCGGCGCAAAATATATCAGCGCTTCGTGGGGCGGCGGTCCCGAAGGCTCGGATAACTCGATCTTCCATCAGCCCGGCGTCGTGATCACGGCGGCCGCCGGCGATAACGGCGGCGGCGGCAAGTACGGCGGCGGCCCGATTCAGCCGTGCACGTATACGTACGTCGTCTGCGTCGGCGGCACGCATTTGGTTCGCGCCAACAACAAGCGCGGCTGGAGCGAGACCGTTTGGAACGATTGGGCCTTCGACGGCTGCGGCGGCCCGTGCGGCGCGACCGGGAGCGCCTGCAGCACGAAGATTGCGAAGCCGCCCTGGCAGACCGACACGCAGTGCACGAAGCGTTCGGCCGCCGATACGTCGGCGACGGCATCGTTGCGCGCGCCGGTGATCGTGTACAACACGGAGATCGGAAGCTGTCCGCCGTCGCAATGCTTCTGGGATTTCGGCGGGACGAGCGTCGCAACGCCAATAATCGCCGGCGTCTATGCGTTGGCTGGAAACGCGGCGGCGCAAGGCGGTCCGTCATACTTTTGGAAGCATCACTCCGGACACGTTAACGACGTAACGTTAGGCAATAATCTCGATTCCAAACTTGGCGTGAACTGCGCTTCGCCGGTGCATTACATCTGCTACGCGAGGGTGGGATTCGACGGTCCAACCGGATGGGGTACGCCCTCGGGGGTCGGCGCATTCTAAGAATCGTCGCGCTGCTCGCGGTCGTCGCAATGGCGGGCTGCATGGGCGCTTCCATGGAGCAGACGCCGCTGCCGGCCGAAGGCCCGCAAACCTCGTCGTCTCAAACGGCGGCGTCGCAGGCCAACGGCGCACACGCGTCGCCGAGCGACGACACGCCCGAGGCCTCGCCTTCCGACGACGATGCCCCGCTTTCACAGACGGAAAAGCCGAGCGCGTCGCCCACTCGAACGGCGGCCGCGAAATCCTCGACCGCGCGCTCGGTCTGCCGCCAGCCCGTGCCGGGCCGGCGCGCGTGCGATGCAATCGTGCAGGGAGCCGTTTCAGCGCCCACTGTCGGAAACTGCAATCGCCGAATTCCATACTGTGCTTCCGACGTTGCCGTCGCATACGGCGTTTCGGCGGCGGCGCGTTCGGGGAAGGGAGCCGTCGCGGTGGTGACCGCGCACGGCTATCCCGATGCCGCCGCGGATCTGCACGTCTATCGCGACGCCATGGGATTGCCGGCTTGCGCGCTCGCGAGCGGGTGTCTGCGCGTCGTCAATCAGAACGGTCGCGAGAATCCGTTGCCGAGCGTGGACGCCGACGACGACTGGCGCGCCGAACAGGCGCTCGATCTCGACATGATTTCGGCCATCTGTCCGGGCTGCAAGATCGTGCTCGTCGAGGCAAACAGCAGCAAAAACACCGATTTGGCGGCCGCCGCGAACGCTGCGGCCGCGCTCGGCGCCGATGCAATCGCCAATCCGTACGGCGGAAAGGAAGACGCATCGTCCGATGCGGCCTATCGCCACTCGGGCCGCGCGATCGTCGCGAGTGCCGGAAATGCTGCCGCCGCGCAAGCGCCGTGCGCGTATGCCGCCGTCGTTTGCGTGGCGGGAACGTCGCTGCGCGCGAACGCTTCGCCGCGCGGGTGGTCGGAGCGCGCGTGGCCGTCGGGTTCGCGCCGGTGCAGCGTGCTCTCGCCGAAGCCGGCGTGGCAGCATTCGACGGGTTGTAAGACGCGAGCCGCAGTGGACGTAGCGGCAATCGCCGATCCGGCGACGGGCGTCGCGGTCTACTCCTCGCCGAACGGAGGCTGGGTGCAGATGGGCGGCACCAGCGTGGGAACGGCCATCGTCGCTGCGCTCTTTGCGCTCGGTCCGGGCGACGCTCGCGCGAACGCGCCGCGCTGGATTTGGCAGCACGCAACGACCGCAGGCTACCATCGCCTTGGAGCCAAAGGCGGCTACGACGGAGCGACGGGTTGGGGCTCGCCGAATGGAACGGGAGGTTTCTAACGATGAAATTCTTTGCAACTCTCAGCACAGCGCTCGCGATTGCAACCTGTGTGGCTGCCGCTCCGCCCGATAGCGCCGCGATCGTGGATTCAGGCTCGACGAATGCTTACGGATATACCATCAACGTGTCGTCCGACGGCAAGGGATCGGTCACGCTGCAGCGGCGCGGCGAACCGGTTGGGAGCGCGCCAAAAGCGTTCACGATTCCGGCCGCGACGACCGCGAAGTTCTTCACCGACGTCGCCGCGGCGAAAAAGGGCAACGCCGCAACGGTTCCGTGCATGAAGAGCGCGTCGTTCGGTTCGTCCATCCACGTATCGTGGCAGGGCTGGACGTCGCCGGATCTCACCTGTCCGCCGAAGGATTCGTTGGGCCAGGCATTGATTGCCGACGTGGACGCGATTCGGCACGCGGCCGGCGTGACGGACCTTCCACCGCCGCACCAAGCGCCGTAGCCGGCGTTATTCCGTATCGACCGGCAAGCCCGAAGGAGGGCGCCGTTCGAAATACGCGCGCGTGTATTTCGCCGAAATCGGAATGAACGCGCGCGGCGGACGCTTGAAGTCGAAGCAGTCCACGATGCTCTTGGAGCCCACGTCGGACGTGCCGAGCCGGCCGAGTCCCCGAATTATCTTCCATAAACTTGAGAATGCTGCCGAAATCGTACTGCGTGTGGGAGATGTATCCCGGTGTGTCCGGAACGGCCTCGCGCGCGTACGGCGAGATCACCAGCATCGGAACGCGCATTCCCAGGCCCTGACCGTCGATCTGCGGCGGCACGACGTTATCGTAGTAGCCGCCCCAATCGTCCCACACCACGACGATAGCCGTCGACGTCCAATAGGCGCTCTCGCCGATCGCATTGACGACACTCGCCACCCACGACGGTCCCGTATCGGAATGGAGGCCCGGATGATCGGAATCGAGCGCGTCGGGGATGATCCACGTGACGGCCGGAAGCTGCGCGTTCTCGATCGTTTGGTAGATCTTCGTCTCCGGGATCACGATGTTCGTCGTCCATTCGGGCCCGTCGCGTACCGCCGCGACCGCATCGAACGCGTTCCACACGTACGCGTGAGAGTCGTTCGTGAAGTACAGCCAGGGCAGCCCCTTGGCGTCGAGTAGATCGCGCATCGTGGCATAGGTGAAGCACGGAAACGGGCCCTTGTCGCGCAGATAGTGGCCGGCCGGCGTGATGAGCGAAGTGACGGTCCCCTGCGGCGCGTTGCAGCCCCACGACGACGGCGTCGGGAAATCGATCACGTTGTCGCCGCCAACCGGCGTGCCGCCTGCGATGAGGTCTTGATGGGCAGTGAAGCTGCTGCTGCTCTGGGTTGTGAACATGTGGTCGGCGAGGACGTATTGCTGCGCCATCGCCCAGTACGGCGCGATGTACTTGGGATTGACGTAGCGGTAGGCATAGGTGCCCGACTTGATTTTGAGGCCTTTGGGCAACTCGCGCTTGACGAGACCGAATCCGTCCATCTTGCCGTGGTCGTACTCCAGAACGAACGAATAATGCTCGTGGCCGAGGCTGTCCATCTCGAGCCTGCTTTCGACCAACGGCTGGTAGACGTCGCCGCTGGGCGTCTTCATGAGCCCGGAGGTCGCGCCGTCGGCTCCCGGAAAGGTCGCGAAGAAGTTATCGAAGCTGCGATTCTCCTGGATCACGATGACCACGTGATTGATGAAGCCGCCCGAGGTTGCCGCTCGGACGTATGCCTCGGAAACGGCGGGAAGCGCGGCGTTGTTCGTGGCGACGGTGGAGGAGCATCCGGCATTCACCAGCAGGGCTGCCAAAAGGGCGGCTGGTGCTGCTGATATCGCTCCGTCGCGACGAGTCGGCATCGTTGCTGTCGTGCTCTCCTAGCTGTTTTACTCCGCGCCTGGCATTATCTCACGCGCCCAATCACCACGCAAGGGCGGGTTTCTCCGTGCGCGGAAAGGCGTAGTGATGAATGCGTGTCGGACCGCCGTGCAAGCGCTGCTCTTTTTATTTGCGGCGGCGGCCGCCGGATGCGGCGGCGGCGTTTCGAGTTCGCCGCCTGCGAGCTTCGATGCCGGCGACGGCGTCCATAAAGCACGTCGTCATCATCGTGCAGGAGAATCGCAGCTTCGAGAATCTCTTCAGCGGCTTTCCGGGCGCCGACGCGCCGGCGTTCGGCTACGCTGGGAAGAAGAAGATCGTCTTGCATCCGACGCCGCTTCAGGATCCGCACGACATCGAGAACAACTGGCGCGACGCGATTAGCGGATGGAATCACGGCCGAATGAACGGCTTCGAACGCGAGCATTTTTACGGCGGTCCGCTCGAGTACGCTTACGCGTACGTGCCGCGCGCACAGTCGGCTCCGTATTGGTCGATGGCTCGGCAGTACGTGCTTGCCGATCGCATGTTTCCCACCGAGTTCGGTCCGAGCTTCACCGCGCATTTGAGTTTGATCGCCGGCAACACCACGATCGATCCCGCCCCGATCGCCGAGGTGGACGCGCCCGATACGCTCAAGTGGGGCTGCGAGGCACCGCCCGGGACGCGGACGTTTACGCTCAACGCTCAAAGGGTCGAGCTTTTCGACGGTCCGTTCCCCTGCTTCCGCAACTTCCCGACGTTGGCCGATCGCCTCGATGCCGCGGGCGTTTCGTGGAAATATTATGCCTCACCGCTGAGCCAGATCGGCGGCAAGGTATGGTCGGAGTTCTCGTCGGTGCGCGCGGTGCGCTACGGGCCGGATTGGAAGAACGTGATCTCGCCGCAGACGCATATTCTGACCGATGCGTACGCCGGCGAGCTTCCCGGCGTCGCGTGGGTGACGCCCGATTGGCAGGATTCGGACCACACCGGAAGCGGCTACGACCGGGGGCCGTCGTGGGTGACGTCGGTAGTGAATGCGATCGGTGAGAGCCCGGATTGGAACTCGACGGCAATCTTCGTTCTGTGGGACGATTGGGGCGGATGGTACGACAACGTCGCGCCGCCGCAACTCGATTTTCGCGGGCTCGGGCTTCGGGTGCCGTGCATCGTGATCTCCCCGTACGCGCGCAGCGGCTACGTTTCGCACACGCAGTACGAGTACGGCAGCATCCTCAAGACGGTCGAAGAGATCTTCGGCCTGGGCCCGATCGGACCGACGTCGCGCGGATTCACCGATACGCGCGCCGCGAGCATGCTCGACGTCTTCGATTTCACGCAACGGCCCCGCGCGTTTACACCGATTCGCGCGCGATATCCGCCGTCGGTCTTTCTGCACGAGCGCCCGTCGTTCGTGGCGCCCGATCGCGACTGATTTGCTCTTTTAGTACATCAACTTTCGGATCATATACGTCATCTCCAACGCGCTCGTGAAGGCGCGCTCTTGAAGGTTGGCGCCGGAGCCGTGGCCGCCCTCGGTTACCTCGTAGAAAAGGTACGGAATGCCCATCGCCTGCAGTTTGGCGGCGAACTTGCGCGCGTGCTGCGGACCGACGCGATCGTCCTTGGTCGTCGTCCAAATGAACGGTTCGGGGTACGCGACGCCGGCTTTGAGATTATTGTACGGCGAGATCGAGGCGAGGAATGCACGCTGCTGCGGATCGGAAACGCTGCCGTACTCGCCGGTCCACGATTCACCGGCCTCGATCTGTTCGAAGCGAAGCATGTCGAGGAGCGGCACCTGGATATCCACCGCGTGCCAGAGCTCGGGATGCTGCGTGAACTCGACGCCCATGAGCAGCCCACCGTTCGAACCGCCCTGGATGCCGAGCCGGCGCGGGCTCGTTACTTTCGTGGCGATCAAATCTTCGGCAACGGCGGCGAAATCGTCGTAGACGCGCTGGCGATGGAGCGTGAGCCCGGCGTCATGCCAGGCCGGACCAAACTCGCCGCCGCCGCGAATGTTCGCCAACACGTAGACGCCGCCGCGCTCGAGCCAGAGTTTGCCGATGATGCCGCTATACGATGGCGTGAGCGACACGTCGAATCCGCCGTACGCATAGAGCAGCGTCGGGTTTGTTCCGTCGAGCCGCATGTTCTTGGGGTGAACGATGAAATACGGCACGTGGGTGCCGTCTTTAGAGACGGCTTCGCGCTGGTCGACCACGTCGTTCGACGCGTCGAAGCGCGCCGGAGATGTCTTTACGACTCGTACGTTGCCGGTTGCGGCGTCGAGCTGCCAGAGCGTCGGCGGCACCAGAAAGCTCGTCGCCGTGAGGTAGGCCGTCTCGGTCTGCGGATCGGATGCGGTGACGCCGATCGTCGAGTTATCCGGTAGGTCGAGACGCCGTGTCGTCCAGCCGCCGCCCTGGACCGGCGTATACAGCCACGCTCGCGCGCGAACGTTATCGTAGGTCACGAGCAGCAGCCGCGATTTCGAGGTCGCGACGTCGGAAAGCGTTTCACGCGGACCGGGGACGTACACGGCCGACCATGGCGCGATTGATGGATCGGCTCGGAGCGCCGCGAGGTCGGCCGCGACGAGCGAGCCTTCGCGCAAAACGGTGCCGCCGGCGTTCCAGTCTTGCTGGAGGGTGAAGAGCAGTCTCCCCGCGATTAACGCCGACGGCTGTGACTTGGGTGGAACGTTCAGGCGCTTCGGGCCGGCCGGCGTCATCAAATAGTACTCGAACGTAAACGTCGTGAGCGGGCGGGCGATGATGACGGCCGAATTACCGGCGTCGTCGTAATAGACTTCGGTCGTCACCCCGTAGCCGCCGTCGGTCTTCGAGCCCCGAAAGACTTCTACCGCATCGGCGAGCGGCTGCCCGCGGCGCACCCGTTTCACGATGTAGGGGTACCCCGACGTCGTGAGCTCGCCCGGCGACCATTCGCGCGAAACCAGCAGCGAATCGTCGTTCTCCCAAGCGGCGTCCTGTTTGCCTCGCGGCAACGAAAAGCCGTTCGGTACGAACGCCTTATTTCTCAGGTCGTATTCGCGTGCGACGATCGCGTCTTCGCCGCCGTCGGAGAGGTAAAGAAGGCAGTGCCGCGCATCGGGCCACTGACAGTTCGCGCCTTTCCACACCCAGTTCGCATGTTCGGCCTTCGCGACGGTGTCGAGATCGAATACGGTATCCCAAGCGGGGGATTCGCTCGCCAACTGCGCCGACGTCGTGCGGCGCCAGAGGCCGCGCACGTGGTCCTGGTCCTGCCAAAAGTTATAGACGTCCTGCCCGAGTAACTCGGGAAGCGGGATGCGATCTTTCGCTTGTGCGATCGCTAGCGCGTTTGCATACAATCCGGGGAAGAGCGGATCGCGCTGCAGCACTGCGAGCGTCTTTGCGTTCTCATCCCGCACCCAAGCCATGGCACGGGCGCCGTGGACGTCTTCGAGCCAGAGATACGGGTCGTTCGGAGCGGAGGCTCCCAGCAGCGCGCAAACCAAGACGAGGGTCACAGTGCGTAGCATGTGCGTCGTTTCTTCGAGTGTGGCGCTGCCGGCCTTCCCGTAGGGAGCGGTTCATGGGCCGTCAAAAAGGCACCGTCGCTTGAGGAGGTACTCTGTGGCCAGAACGCTTCTGATTCGTGCCGCCGTTGCAGCGGTCAGCCTCGCGCTCGCCGTTGGCTTGGCCGGCAGGCCGGCGGCCGCCGCGCTCGATACCGTCATCGGCGCTCAAAACGTCGTGAAGAACGAGCCGTTGACCAGTTGCAATACCAAGGCTCGCAACGCGCTTAGCTCGGCATTAGGAAAGGTGTACGAGATGGGCGATACCGGTCAATGGGAAGGGATCGGCGCCATCGACGCCGCCGGGAGCTCGTTTGCCGCTGCGGCGATTCACTGCTATCCGCTCGACGACGTAAACGGCTATCTCGTGACGTTTACGTGCGCGACGCAGTCACCGCCGGCGACCGAATCCGCGAGCGTCTTGTGCGGAAAACTCGCCTCGGCGTTTGGAGGCCAGCCGTGAGCGCACGCGCGCGCCGGACGGCGCTTGCCGTCGTCGCCCTCGCCACCGCTTTCGTGTGGTGCGATGCGAGCGCCCCCGCTTCGGTCGACGTCTCCGTCGGAATCCGGTATCTCAGTCCGACGGGAATGCTCGCCGATTGCAGCGCGAAAGCAAAGGAATCATTGAACGCGTTTTTGGCAGGGGCGGTCGAGTCGAGTCCCGGCAGCGGCGAGTGGCTGGGCGAATCGGCAAACGGCGTCGCCGGCACGCCGACGGCGATGGCTGCGGTGCGCTGTTACGCGATGCCGAAAGGATACGTCGTAACGTTTACGTGCTTCGCGCAGCTGCCGGACAATCCGTATAGCGCCGATGCGCTGTGCAAAGACGTCGCGCACAAGTTTTACGGCGGGGCGATCACAACGTTGGCGGCGATTCCGACGCCGACGCCGTTGCCGACCGGTTGCGCCACAACCAATCTCCTGGGGAGCTGGACTTCGGACGATAATCCAAAGCAGACGTTCACTATGGACGTCAACGGCGATCTCACCGACAGCGACGGCGTCTCCGGAAACTGGAACCTCAAGGGCGATACCGTGACGCTCACCTACTATGGAAATCATACGCTGACGCTCTCGCCCGACGGCAAGCACATCAGCGGCGCCGGATACCACCTTACGCGTAAGTGCTGACGTTCGGCCCGATCGAGACCGAACGGTTGCGGCTGCGGTGCTATCGCGACGGCGAGGCGCCGCTCGTACACCGCTTGATGGGCGACGCGCGCGTCATGCGCTTTTATCCCGAGGTCTACGATCTGGAGCGTTCGCAGAAGGTGTTCGACGCGATCGCGCGGCTCTATCAAACGCTCGGATACACCATGCTGGCGGCGGAGCGTCTCTCAGACGGCGCGTTCGTCGGGCAGATCGGGCTCCTGCACTGGGACGACGTGGACGATCGTGAGGACGTCGAGGTTGCCTACATGCTCCTTGCCGAGCATTGGGGCATGGGATACGCGACGGAGGCTGCACGAGCGTGCCGTGATTGGGCCTTCGCGCACCTCCCGGTCGACCGCGTGGTCTCCTATATCGACGTTCGCAATGAGCCGTCGATCAAGGTTGCCGAGCGAAACGGCATGGATCGCCTAAAGCGAATCGACGAAAACCGGTTCGGGAATCCAATCTACGTGTACGGCATCGCCCGCGACCGCTGGGACGCTATTGTGAATCCGGCATCCGAGGGTCGGGCGGCTGACGCCGGAAGTACGCTTCGTCGTGCGGAGCCCGAATCGGAACGAACCGGCGCGGAGGCTGATTGAAATCGAAGCAGTCGGGAACCAGTGAGTTGGCGCGCGTGTCGCTCGCGGCCATGCGGGATAGGTCGAACCGGTCTTCGACGAACTGCAGAATGCTGCCGTGCTCGTAGTGGACGTGCGAAACGTAGCCTTTCTTGGCGTACGGCGAGATGACGAGCAGCGGGAGGCGCATTCCTAGTCCGTCGTAATCTACTTTCTCCGGCGCGACGGGATCGTACCAACCGCCATAATCGTCCCACATGATGAAGATCGCCGTCGAGCTCCAATACGGCGAGCGTCCAACCGCATTCACGAGAGAGGTCACCCACGAGGGACCCGTATTCGAACCGCAGCCGGCGTGGTCGGAGTTGGCGCACGACGGCGTGATCCAGCTCACGTCGCGCATCCGGCCTTTCTTGACGTCATCGAAGAATTGCAAATTCGGTAAGACGTCCTTGCTCCAATCCGGGCCGTAGAAAATATGTTCGATCGCCTGGTACGCGCTCCAGATGCTAAGGTAGCTCGACGAGTAGGACGCGGCGTAGAATCCCCACGAGAGGCCGGCCCGATCGAGCTCGTCGCCGAGCGTCGTGTTATCGAAGCAGGTCCGGATGTAGCTGCCGTAGAGCGTACGCTGCTGCGTCACGGTGCCGATGAGATCTTTCTTACCGCCTTCGCAGCCCCACGCGCCGTCGGGGTAGTTGACGGCCGAACTGGCTTGGCCGGCAATGATGTATTGGTGTGAGATAAAGCTGCTCGCGTCGAAGTTCGACGCAAACATCCGATCCGCCAGCACGTATTGGCTCGCCATGTCGAAATACGGCTTCGTCTCTTCGTGCGGCACGTACGCGTACTGCGGATGTTCGATCGGACACGGCGGATAGTTGCCGTGGTTGCAGCCGACGTACTCGCGGGTGAAGCCGTTCATGCGGCAATCCGTTCCGGGGAACGAGCCGGTTCCGTTGCAAGCCGAGAAAAACGAATACGAGCTGTGATCGAGATCCCAGACCGTTTGCAGCCCAATGGGCTGCAGCATAATTTTGCGACCCTTGGGATCTCGGCCGTAACCGACCGTGTACGCGCCCGGAACGCCGTAGAAGAGATCGTTGAAGCTGCGGTTCTCCTGCACGATGATGACGACGTGCTTGATCTTCGATAAGGGCGTTGCGCTCGGCCCGGGAGGGAGCGACGACGACGAGCTCGCACCGCCGCCGCACGCGCCAAGCAATGCGGCGAGCGCGGGAGCGGCAAGCTGAGCGACCCTCACACTACGGCGTGCCATGATCGGTCTATTCCATCGCGCGGCGAGCAAGCCTACGAATGACGGGGCGCGCTTTCGCACGCCCCGTCGGGGATTCGCTAGCTCCGATGCAGGTTAGAGGGCGTTTGCGAGCGCCCATCCTTTCGGAGCGCCGATTCCGGCCGCTTGGTTGTACTGCGTAGCGTTACACGAGTACGCGCCGTTGGTACCGGACGTGCACGGCGTGTAGTAGCTGCCGTACCCCGTTGACGAGAAGAGCGAGTAGATCGTCGGATCGATCCACCCGAGCTTCGTTGCGTGCAGCTCGTTGGTTTCGAGGACTAGGGCGACCGACGCCGGCGACGACCAAGACGTGCCCAAATACTCGCCCCATGCCCCGCCCGTATACACGGCGACTGGATAGAACGGGAGCGAGAAGTCGGGCTGATTGCGTCCGGTCGTGATCATGCCGGTGATGCCGCTCTGGTAGCTGGGCAGTGCAAAGACGGTCGAAACGCCGCCTCCGCCGGAGTATCCGCTGACGTTGCCCATCACGACCGTCTCCAGCACGCCTTGGTTCGTGTCGGTGAAGTCGATGCCGCCGATGGACGAGAAGTACGGACCGCCGGCCGGGGCGCTGACGCCCTTGGAACCGCTGCATTCGTTGCTTCCCGAGTCACCGCTCGATGCGGAGAACTCGACGCCTTCTGCGGCACCTTGCTCGGCGATCGAGTTGGTGGAATCTGCGAATGAGACGTCGCTCGATTCGCATCCGCCAAACGATGAGTTTACCGCGGTGGCTTTTCCGTCGCTTAGCACTTTGTTGTAGGTGTCTTCGATCTGCTGATCGCCGAGCGAACCCATGTCGTAGACGATGATGTTCGCGCCGGGAGCCAATCCGGAGATCGTTTGAACGTCGAGGTCGGTCTCCGCGTCGTCACCGCTGCCGCCGCCGTCGACGGCTTCGTTGGTGATCGTGCCGGTCTGCGTGACGCCTGCCGCCGACAGATACGTTGAGACGTAGCTGGTGTTCACCGGATCGTCGATGGCAATCGCGGCAGTGTAGCCGGCTCCGTTGCATCCGTGCTGAACGGGGAAGTCGAACGGTTTCGCGACACCGGTCGCGAGCGTTCCGGACGAGTTGGTCAGCGGTCCGTTATCCGGCGATGCGCCGTTGCAGCCGCTGCTCGGTGTCGACGTGGGGCTGGCCGTCGGCGATGCGGTTGGCGACGCGGTCGGCGTTGGACTCGCCGTCGGGTTGGTCGTCGGAGTGGGACTTGGCGAAGGAGTGGGCGACGGCGTCGCGGTCGGTTTGCTCGTCGGCGAAGCCGTTGGAGACGGCGACGGCGACGGGGACGCACCGGCCCACGCGACGTCGTCGACGTACTGATAGACGTACGTTTGGCTATAGCCGTCGCCATAGCAGCCGAAGTAGATATAATCCGTCTGTCCGGCCCACGATTTCAGGTTCACTTGATAGTTGACCCAACCGTTGGTGTTGTTGACGGTCTTATAGAACGTGTCGAGAATGCTGCCCCGTTGATTGAGGAGGTACCCCGCCTGCCAGGCGTACTTGGTACCGTAACCCAATTGGCCTTCGTTCGAGCCTTGGTAGACCCAGAAGCTCAACACGCCGTTGGACGGAACTTTCACCAACTGCGCGATCGCGCCCCAGCCGTTGATCTCCGGCGGCGCGAGGGAGCCCATGAACGCCGAATAGGTGCTCTGGTAGGCTTGTGCCGTGGTCACCGACACGTAGCTGCTCTGAGTGCTCTCGTTGATCCATCCCGGCGTGAGCGAGCCGCTGGCAAAGTTGCCGTTGACGAGATTGCCGCTCGAGTCACCCGGTTGGATGGCGTGCGAAAGCGGAACGATCGTGTGCCCTTGTGCGTCCTGCTGGAACACCGGCGTCGTGCGACCACCGCCGCTCTGATCGGCGACCGTCCGAACGACGATCAAGTCGTTGAGCGATACGTCGCGCACGAGCGGCGCGATCTCGCGCGGCACCGTGGCGGGCTTGACGTTGGTGTACCGTTCGCCATACTTACCTTGGTGAACGGTATGGATCTCGGTCGAGAAGTATCGCTCGACAACCGCGCTGCGTCCGGTTGCGTCCACGACCGTGCGGTTGGGAAAACGCTGCACGACCGAGAATCCGGCTCGCTCGAGCGCGCGCACGACGCGCTCTTCCTGCGCGGGTGTCGGCGCGTAGCGATCGTCGAACTCTTCGCGCGTAAGAAAATGACGGTGGAGATGCGAGCCGGGCTGACTGATGCTTGCGACGAAGCGGTCGAGCTCGGCCTGATGGTTGTAGCGCAGCGTTAGGCCGATGCGCACGGGCGCGTTGGCCGCGCGCCGTCCGGAATCCGTGAAGGCTAGGCTGCCGCTGAGGTCCGGTACCGAGATGAGTGCCTTGTCGGGCGCTGCGGTACGCACCGCCGACTCTGTGGTGCTGCCTCCGGGCGTCGCGGCGAAGGGGAGGGATCCGGTCTGTCCTCCGCACGCCGTGAGCGCAAGCGTGAAGACGAGCGTTGATGCGAGTGCGCCTGAAGATCTTCGCATAGGTCTCCTAACTGCGTAGCAAGAGCGGGTAGTGTCCTTGGCGCCGTCGCTTCGTCGTAAGAACCTCCGGCGGCCTCCCGCTTGGTATGCCAAAAGGGCGCTACAGAAATGACAGCAGACGCAGGCCCAGTGCGAAGAGGAACGAGCCGAGAAAGACGCAGGCCGGGAGCGTGAGCACCCAGGCCAACAGAATGTTGCGAATCGTCGTCGATTGCAGCCCCGACCGGTTCGCGAACATCGTGCCGGCGACGCCCGACGAGAGTATGTGCGTGGTCGAGACGGGCAAGCCGAAGTGGTCGGCGGCCTGAATCGTCGCGTACGCAACCATTTCCGCCGAAGCCCCCTGCGCGTACGTCATGTGCGTCTTGCCGATGCGCTCTCCGACCGTGATCACGATGCGCTTCCAGCCGATCATCGTGCCGAAGCCTAAGAAGAGCGCCACGGCGACTTTGACCCAGACCGGAATGTAGTTCGTCGTCGTGTCGAGCTGCTTATGATACGCATCGAGCGCCTTGGCGTCGTCCTTGTTTGCAACCGCCTTCTCTCGGTTGATCTTCGCGATCGTGGCCGACACTTGATAGATTTGGCTGCGTACGGCGCCACGCTGCGCCGATGGGATGCTCGCAAGCGTGGACTTGCCGGCGAGATCGCTCGTAATCTCGTGGTTGGTCGTCGCCAGCGCGGCCCACGTTGCGCTATTCAGTTTGCCGCTCGTCTTCAAAAATGCGTTGAGCGTCAGCGAGGCCTGCTCGGCGGGCAGCGTTGCGTTGCCGGCGAGGCGATCGAGCACGCCGCTCGCCGCTTGGCCCGCGCCGGCGATCTGGCTCACTTGCGCGGGCGACAGGCCCGGATTGAGTGCGTACACGCCGGGAATGATGCCGATCAAAATCAGCATGATCAGCCCCATGCCTTTTTGCCCGTCGTTGGAGCCGTGCGCGTAACTCACGCCGGTGCAGGTCAGGATGAGCAAAAGGCGGATCCACGGCGACGGCGCCTTCCCTTTCGGAGGCTCGCGGTAGAGCTCGGGCACGCGAATGAGGGCCTTCATTAGAAGAAAGAGCAGCCCGGCGCAGACGAAGCCGATGATGGGCGAGAGGACGAGCGCGGCGAGTGTATCCTGCACCTTCGCCCAGTTGACGCCGTCGCCGAACGTGTGCGAGCCGAAGATCAGCGAGTTTGCGAGCCCGACTCCGACGATCGAGCCGATCAGCGTATGCGAGCTCGAGGCCGGCAAACCGAAGTACCACGTGCCGACGTTCCATATCATCGCCGAGATGAGCAGCGAGAAGACCATCGCGAAGCCGGCGGACGATCCGACGTTGATCACGAGCTCGACCGGCAAGAGCGCGACGATACCGAACGCGACGGCGCCGGACGAAACGAGCACGCCGGTGAGATTCCAAAGGCCCGACCACACGACGGCGACCCAGGGAGGCAGCGTATTCGTATAGATGACGGTCGCGACGGCGTTCGCGGTATCGTGAAAGCCGTTGACGAACTCGAAGCCTAGTGCCAATCCAAGCGCGAGGACCAAAAATAGCAACGTCGCGCCGGAAATCCCGACGCCAAATACATGCTCCATTGCAGCACATTATGGCGTGGGATAGTTAATGTGATGTTAAGAACGGCAGCTCAACGCAGCATTGAGCTGCCGTTACTAATGCGCGTTGTTACAGCGTTGCCGGTGAAGCCGATGGAGCTGCCGATGCTGCCGGCATGCCCGGCATTGCAGGGGCAGTCGGCATTGCCGGCGCTGTCGGCATCGTTGGCATTGCCGGCGCGGTTGGTGCCGCAGGCGCGGCGGGCGACGGGGGTGTCGTCGGCATCGTTTGCGCGACCGACGTGGGCTCGGCACTGGCCATTGCCGCGGTCGCACAGGCGATCGCCGCAAACGCAGCGCCGATGGCGAGCTGGGCTAACGTGACTTTTCGCATGACATCCTTTCCCGGAGAGCAGACAATTCAGGAACCTCCGGGGTTCGGGAAGGTACCAAGCGACCCTCCCGAGTGGAATTGGGTACGACTGCCTTATGCGTACCGCGTCGCCGCGTCACATTGAGAAAATCGTAGAGCACGTTCACAAGCGAGTCCCCGAAGCTCGACTTGATATGACCGAAGAAAAACTCCCGCGCTGGAAACTGGCGAACCGCACGGTCTGGTTGGAGTACGATTCAAATCAAAAGCTGCTCATCAGCGGTACCAAAGGCGGTGGTTCGACGGTGACGCTAAAACATAAACGTGACGACGCTGCGTCGGACGACGCGACGAAGGTGACGGAGTTGCTGATCGAACCCGTCGAGCTGGTCGAGGAAGGCGCGGAGCGACCCATTTAGGGGAAGGAACCGGCCGCTACGACGGCCCTTTCGCGGTCGTCTCGTCCATTGCGGCGGTCGCTTGGGATACGAGGGCTTCCGCCTCGTCTTCGCTCACGAACCCGTCGCTAGGCAAGTTATTTGGTAGTTTTTCAGAGACGTCGGCACGCCGAGTCTCCACGCTTCCGACATGCGCGAGCTACGGCGCCGACCGTTGAGGAAGGAAGGCGGGATAGGGGCCGAGCGGCAGGATCTGCACTTCGAGCATCTCGCGTTGTGCGAGCGGCAGCGAGCCGACGGCGGCACGCGCCGCGGCTTCGTCGGCGCATTCCAGCAGCATCACCGCGCCCGGGAGATCTTTTCTGCTCCAGATCGAGCGAACGATGCCGCCGCCGTAGAGTTCGCGCACGCGCTCGCGCTCGGCGTCGATATGAGCGTCAAACGCTTCATCGGAGAACCGCTCGGTGAGCCTGCGAGAGATCGAGATGAATTGCATGCAGAGGGTGAGTAGATATCGGAGCCGTAATCCCTGCTACTGGTTCCTTCAATGCCTCTGCCTTCCGACGACGGCTCGACCGCGCAGCAGCTTTTTCTCCAGGCGCAAGCAGCGTGGAGCGCGCGCGTCACGCCACCGTTCGAATTATTCGTTTTGCCGTGCGCGGCCACATTTCTCGAATCCCGCTGCCCTCCCGGAGCCGACGTCGAGTTCATCGTTCGGCACTCCGACGGACGCACGTACGCGCAGACGGTTGCAACTGCGGGAACGACGCCGGTGACGCTCGTGCGCGGGGGATACATCACGGGTCCCGATGGCGCACCATTGGGATTCTATCGCCGCTTGCCCGGCTCGGTGACGCCGAAGATCGGGCCGCCACCCGATCTCGCCGACGATCCGCTGCGGACGATTGCGACCGTGACCGCCATCGACGTCGCGTATCGTATTCGTTTGGCCGGCGACGAGAAGATCGAGGGGGTCGACTCGGCGCATCTGGTGCTCGAGCCGGTGCGCGATCCGGCGGCGTATCCGTTGCGGGACTTGTGGGTTGCGCGCAAAGGCTACGAAGTGATGCGGCTTACCTATGCGCTGCCATTTAAGCGCTCGACGGCGCTCGTCACCTACGATTTCGCTCCGGTCGGAACGCCGCCGCAATGGAGCATCGTCCGTATTGCGGCAGTCTCGGGCGGCGAGGCGATCTCGGAAGACTTGCGCGAGATAAGCTTTCCGCCGCACGAGCCGCAATCGTACTTCGCGCCTCCATAGCCCCGCGCCGCGGGTAGAATGGACCGCCCGCGGCGAAGGCTGACGCTCGGGAGCGCTCGGAGGTGAAAGGGGAACGAGTAATGGGTAGATTCGGCATCGGCGGCTGCGTCTTAGGCATCGGCGCGGTCGTCACTATCCTCGCCGGATGCGCCGGTTCGCAGGCTACGACGAGCGGCACGGTTCCCGCAACGGTGGCGTTTGCGCGGGCGACGTCCGGACCGCCCAGTTGCAAAGGCCAACGCACGACGAAAAAATTCGGAAGCCTCATCGTGAAGCTCAAAGGGAAGGGCGGCGCGTTCTGCATTCCGGCATTTGGCGGCTTCGGCGGCTCGATCGCATATCCAGGCGTCGAGCGCTCCGTGGAGCTCACGGTTCGCACCAGTACGGAAAACATTTACGACGAACCGCAACTGGGCAGCGGAACGTCGATCGTCTACCTGAACCTTCACTTCCATGCGGGAACGCATTTCGGATCGCACATTAAATCGGAGAGCGGCCTGACCTCTCAAACCATCGAAGCCGGCAAGACGTATACCGCCTACGGTATCGTACAGGTCGGCCATCTCGAACTAAGGTTTCCGCCATGCTATGCCGTCGCGACGCAAGGCGCGTACGGCGGAGTCATTCCAAACGTCGGTCACCTCTTCAGCGACACGACCGTTACCGGGGCGGGATTCGGGGTCGTCGAGATCTACTCGGGCGAACAAGTGAGCGAAGAGTGTTGACCGGCTCAGCCATTCTAGGAGGCGAGGAACAGCGCGGATGAAGAGCTTGCATTTCGGTCGATACGCATTGGGCAGCTTTGCCGCTGCCGTGTTGCTCACGGCGTGCGGCGGAGAGCACCCGCCAACCGCGGTCCCCGGCACTACGATACAAAGTCAGGCGCTCGCAGGCGGCCGAGAGTCGGCGATTCCCAAAGTGGCCGGGGTGTACGACGGTACGGTTGTCGAGACGTCGCAGGGACGCTCGGTAAAGTCGAAGCTCAAGATCACGATCAAACAGTCCGGCGACCGGTTTACCGGAATTTTCGACATCATCCTCAAGACACTGCAAGACCAGTTCCCCATCATCAAAGGCCTCGTGGGATCGTCCGACGGCAAAACGACTCTGCATTTTACGATCGAGGGCAGCCCCGGTCGTAACGCAAAAGCCGTCGCGACGCTTGTAGGAAAGACGCTCAAGGGAAAGGCGAAGGTCTCTGCGCATAACGGTCCGGCGGTGCGCTTCACGTACTCGGCCACGAAGACGTAGCGGCCTCAATCGCACAGATAGCGCGGAACTATCCTTTGGCAGTTTTTGGTTTGAGGGTCTTGACGAAGCGATAGCTGATTTCGAGGTACGGCGCGAGCTCCGCCGTCCTGACAAAGAGACGGTCCGGCACGACGACCCAGTCTTTCTTGACGACGCCATACGTTTCGAAGTGCGTCGTCTTATATTTTTTTAAGAACGCTTCAACCTCGGCCGGGGGCAGACGTATTGCCAGCGTTCCAGGCGGCGCTAGGTGCGTAAACATGTGACCGTTGTGGGACGTATAGGGATTCGTTTTGCCTTTACGCTCGATTTTCGGGATCGTTGCCAGTAGCTTGTCGTACAGCGCGATTTTCGCGGCGGGTATCTCGCTCACGGCGCGAGCGCCCCGGCGAACGTGCGCCCGAGTTGTTCCAGCGCGCCTGCCCATCCGGCATCGAGCATCGACCGATCCTCGTTCGTCGGCGGCCAGCTGTGTTCTAATCGAAGATGCGAGCCATTGCCTCGCGGCTCGATGGCGATCTCGACGCTCTGGTCATGGTTCCACCGATAGCGCAGCCGGCGGGGCGGATCTACGACGACGAACTCGCCGCGAACCTCGTATGGGTTCCCGTCGAAATCGAGGCTGACGGCGATCGCGCCGCCTTCACGAACGTCCCATGTTTTGACGTTCCACAGCATATCGTTGCCGCATCCGAACCAGCGGCTGAGAACGTTCACGTCGGTCCACGCCGCGAAGAGCTCTTCCGGCCGGACTGCAAATTCGCGTTCGATGATGAGTCGATCGGTCATATCATTGACTCCGTAGGATGAGGTCGAGGCGGTCCAGACTCGCTTGCCAGCCGCGGCCGATCTCGGCGATCCATTGCGACACGTCGTCGAGCGGCGCCGGCATCAGCGCGAGGTCGTTCGTCCGGCCGCGAATCCTTCGTTGGATCAAGCCGGCGCGTTCCAGAATCGTGAGATGCCGGCTCAGCGCCTGTTTGGTAAATCCGAATCGAGACGCGATTTCGGGCGTGCTTGCCGGGCCCCGCGCGAGGCGAGCCAAGATCGCCCGCCGCTGCGCATTGGCCAGCGCGTCGAAAGCACTTCCCAGTGCCGTCTCGCGCCTCGTAAGGTCCGGCATGCGGGCAGCATAGCGCGCTCGTTCGAGAAAGTCAACAAAAAAGTTGACCATTTTCGCGCGTGCCGCCGCACCTTGAGAAGAACCTATGAGGAACCCGTTCGAGAGTTCTTCCCCCCGTTCGTGTAGCCTCGGAACAAATGAAGGCACTCCTTCGCGGTTTCTCGGCCACGGTGACGGCGCTGCTCGTAGGGTGCGCGGGCTCGCTCACTTCCGTAGGCGGCGGCATGCCATCGCTTCAGCAGCAGGTGCGCAAACCGACGCAGCTGGGCATAATTCAGCACGTGGTGATCATCGTTCAAGAGAACCGGACCGTTGACGACCTCTTTCGAGGATTGAAGGGCGCCGATACGGCGCGCAGCGGTGAAAACTCGAAAGGGGAGAGCGTTCCGCTGGAATCTACGTCGTTGACGGCGCCCTTCGACATGATTCACACGCACGATAGCTTTAAAATCGAGTACGCGAACGGCCGTCTCAATGGTTTTAATAAAGCGCGATCCCAATGCTCCCCGGCTGGAAAGTACTTGTGCCCGCCGGCCGACGTGCGGGCCTACGCCTACGTCCCGCGAAGCGAGGTTGAGCCTTATTTCACGATGGCCAAAACCTACACGTTCGCGGACCGAATGTTCCAAACGAACGAAGGTCCGAGCTTTCCCGCCCACCAGTACATCATCAGCGGAACCTCGGCGATCGGCAACGGCTCCCCGCTGCGAGCATCGGAGAATCCGACCGGTCCCGGCGGCGTCTTTCATCGCGGCGGCTGCGACTCTCAGCCGTTGACGTTCGTGGTGGCGATCGACCCTGCAGGGCAGGAGGGAAGCCCGAGCTTTCCGTGCTTCAACCGCCTCTCGCTCATGGACGAGATCAATGAGAACTCGATGCTGTCGTGGCGCTACTACCAGTCATATCTCGGACCGGGGCTTTGGAACGCTCCGGCGGCCGTCGAGCCCACCTACAATAGTCCGCAATTCAAAACCGACGTCGTCGCGCCGCCGGCTCAGTTCCTCACCGATGTTGCGGCCGGGCGGTTGGCGAGCGTCACGTGGATTACGCCGACGGCAAAAGCGTCGGATCACGGTGGGGTCACCGACGGCTCCGGACCTTCGTGGGTTGCATCGGTGGTCAATGCGATCGGCGAGAGTAAGTATTGGGGGAGCACGGCAATCTTCGTCACGTGGGATGATTGGGGAGGTTGGTACGACCACGTCGCGCCGACGATGTACAACTCCTACGAGCTCGGCTTCCGCGTGCCGCTGATCGTCATCTCGCCGTACGCCAAAGTGCACTACGTATCTCACGCACAGCACGAGTTCGGCTCGATCTTGCATTTCGCCGAAAAGACGTTCGACTTGCCGTCGATGGGAACGACGGACGCTCGCGCCGACGATCTCTCCGATTGCTTCGATTTCAAGCAGTCGCCAACCCCGTTTCGTGCGATTGCTGCGCCTCTCGGGCCCGGCTATTTTGTGAGCCGCTCGAGATCTTCGGAGATCCCCGACGACGACTAAATATGCTAAAAAGATTATCGGAGGCTCGATATTGAGCGATGACATTTCGATCTAACCGGTTATACGCGTTCGCGGCCTTTATCGCGTTCGCAATGGCGACGATCTCGACGGCAAGTGCAAAAGGCGTAACGCTCGTCCAACAAGCGGACGGCTCCGTACAAACGTACCTTGACGTTACCATCAACATGGTAGGCCAGACACTCTGGCTTCAAACCGCCGATAAGAAGGGCGTACTCAAAATCGTCAATGGCGCCTGTTCGTTCGCGGGAGCGATCGAGCGCTGCCTTCCGTACGCGGTTACGCTGATTCAAAATGGGAGCAGCCGTCGGATCGCGATTTTACATGGAGAGGTTTACCTGAACCTGTCGGCCGACGCGCAGCGTATGGCGATGTCGTCACAGGAGCTGGCTCCGCACACGATCCTTGCCTTGTGGCGCACGGTTCGCGGAACGTACGTCACGATAAAAGGCACGCTCGACGAGGTGCGTCAATGAACCGATTCTTACGTTGCACCCTGGCGCTCGCAATTATTATCGGCGCGCCTACCGCCGCGATCGCGCAGAGCCACGGAGGCGGCGGGGGCGGTGCCTCCGCGGCGGCGGCGGCGGCAGCGCCCACGTCTCCGACGGCGGCGGCGGCAACGCCCACGTCTCTGCCGGCAGCAGCGGCGGCGGCCATGTCTATGCTCCCCCGGCCCAAGCCCCGCACGGTTTTAGTTTCCCGCACGAGACGAGCGTGCAGCCTCGTCCTCCATCGGGACCGGTCGCCGCGCCGGTTTCGCCGGCAGCCGGCGCAAATCACACCGCAACGGGCGCAAATCACACGACCACGACGTACACGCGCGCGCCGTATAACGGGTACGCTTCGGGCGGCCCCTATCGGGGACAGTTTCACGGCCCCGTGCTTCACAACCCATACCGTTGGCCGCGGTGGGGATGGAATCACGGCGTGATTTGGTACCCCGCGCCGATCTATTGGGGCGGCGGCTTTTGGGGGCCGTTCGCATACGGCGGATTGACCGCAGGTTTTCTATTCGGCTCGATCGTCGACTATCAAGATCAGGACATCTATCCGTCGTACCAAATCGCTCCGACGAGCCCCGGAGCGGTGCTGCTGCAAAACTACGGGCTTACGCAGACGGAGTGCGGACCGCCGAATCTCGTCGTCATCTGGGGGCCCGACAACAGCGTCATTTGTGCCTATCCAAATAATCTGGTGTCACCGGGGAACTACGAACTCGATCCCTCGACGTTAACGATCGTGTCGAAGTAACGGGCGAGTCCATCACGATGCCGCCTCTACGTAAGGGTCGGCATTTGCCGCAGAAAGCAGAACTACGTCATGTATTTCAGCGAACAAATCGATCAGTCGAGCTTCGAGGGCCTCGAGCAGATTGCCGAATCCGATCAATTCGCAATCTATGCCGCCGGAAACCAGACATATCTATTGGTGCAACGACATCAGGGAACGCCGTGGATGGCGCTTCGTCTCTCCGGCGACGGACTGTTTCGAATATCGGCATTGCTCAACGATGCAATGCGGCATCTCTACCGAGAAGTCGCTTCCCGTCTCTCTCCCAACAACGCGCCCGAACAAGATTAGAACCCGGCGCGCCGTTAAAACTTCCAAAGCACCTCCTCGCTATTGGTTAGAATAACTTTTGCAACCATATTGGACGCTTCAGGTTCGCCATGAGTAGGAAAAGAATTTAGAACGAAAGTTGACCACTTATATGATGGACCTAACCAAAACCACGCCGCGCAGCGTTAGCTCGATGATGCTCGGGATCGTGCAGCTCGCGCGGACGACCGACAAGGCAAAAGCATTGGCCCATGGCAACATCGGCGAATACAAGTACGATTGCCCGATGGACGAAGGCCTCTTCGAATACCTCGGCATGGACCCGCAGGCATTCCTCAAGGTCGTGAAGGAAGCGAAGAACGATTCTGAGATCGAGGCGTACGCGAAGACGTTCGTCGCCAAGAAGGATGCTCGGAATATCGAAGCCTTCAACAAGAAGTGGCTCTCCACCGCGCCGACCGGAGAATCGCTCAAGCACTTCGAGGAGCTGCGCAGTAAGATCGCTCCGAGCCGGACTGACGTCGTCTCTTGGCCGGATCTCCTCGATCTCGACGAGGGCCGCCCGGTTCCGCATCGCGAGGCCGTTTTCGCGTAGCAAGAACGGTTGGGGATCGGAGGGAGCGCGATTGAATCGCGCTCCTTTCACATTCCCGTTGCGGATGGCCAACTCGTCGCGACCGTCGATCGCGCGTACTCCAGATAGTTCGCGGTATTGGCTGCGATTCCCGAGCCAAAGTAGCGCTCCACAATTCTCAGCGCGAGGTCGAAACCCGAGGTGAGCCCTCCGGCACTCGAAACGGCTGGGTTTTCGACATACCGCACGTGGCGTACGACTTGCACCTGTGGAAACGCCTTTTCAAAGTCGTCGTAAAACGCGTGGTGCGTGGTTGCCGGAAGCCCATCGAAGAGGCCAGCCTCAGCGACGCGAAAGGCACCGGTGCAGATCGATGCCGTTACGGACGCGCCCCGGCTTGCGCGCTGAATCCACGCCGTGAGCTCTCGAGAGCCCGGTTGCGCGCCGACGATCAGCACGTCTGGTTGCGGCGCCGAGGAGAAAGTAAACGCAGGAACGACCTCGATGCCGCTTTCGGTCTCGACGGGATCCGATGATTTCGCGACGAGGTATTGGTCGAACGGCATTTGCTCGTTCATCGTCGAGCCAAGCGAAGAGATCATCACCTCGCCAAAGGTTTCCCATGGGCCGGCGAAATCGATCAGGGTTGCTCCGGGAGAGATGGCATAAGCAACCTTGATACGCTTGGAGATCGGAAGGGTTAGCGGTTTGCCGCGACCCGAAACGCTGTCCGACGCGAACGCAGGTCCGCTCAGCATGGCGGCTCCTGCGCCTGCAGCGGCCGCGGCCAGAAGATCCTTCCGTTTCATGTTCATGCTCGATTCCTCCAGCTCTACCTTCGCATAGCGCGATGCGCAGGTCTTGAACGATCTTAGCGTCCAGTGTAGGATGCTCCCAGCGTGGCGCGGCTCTTTGGCATCGGCACATTCTACGGTGAGACGGAATCGTTCGCGATCGCCGATGCCACGTTATCTGAGGTGCGACACGAGCGTGCCGCGGCGATCCCGCCACACACCCACGAGGCCGGGCATTTTTGCCTTCTCTTGGAAGGATCGTACGTCGAGCGTTCGGGAGCGATCACGATCGCATACAAACCGCTTACCGTTGCGTTCCTCCCTCCCGAAACGGCTCACTCCGATACGATAGGCGAAACGGGCTGTCGGTTTTTTATCGTTGAAGTGCAGCAACGCTGGATGGATTCGATACGAAGCTACGGTTCCGTCGATCATCTGGCCGAGCTGCATGGCGGCGAAGCGACCTGGCTCGGATTGCGCCTGTACAACGAATATCGGGAGCGCGAGGCGACGTCGGCGCTCGTCGTCGAGTCCCTCCTGTACGAGCTATGCTCGCATATCCCCGGCATGCGAAACGATGATGCTGCCGAGCCCCGGTGGCTGCGCGACGTGCTCGCGACGATTCACGAATGCTTCACCGAGCGCCTGGAGCTGGCTGCGCTGGCTTCTGCGGTGAACGTCCATCCAACGCATCTCGCCCGCGCATTTCGGCAGCGCTGCGGGCGGCCGGTTGGAGATTACGTCGCCGGTCTGCGCATTCAGTACGTCTGCCGCCGGCTTGCCGGCCCGCACGCGTCTCTGGGCGAAATCGCCGTCGACGCGGGATTTTCCGACCAGAGCCATTTGACCCGCGTGTTCAAGTCGTTGACGGGAGTGACGCCCGCCGCTTACCGACGCCGGCGTTAAAACGGAGCCCGCGGCGAGACGGCGAAACATGGCGGCTGCCAACCGGTACCTAGGAAAAAGCGAAGAAAGGCTAGACCGATGCTACTGAGAGTTTCAATGGCGCTGCTGTGCGCAGCCGCTTTCGCCCCCCTGCCTGCGAGCGCCGACGCAGTGCCCGACGCCGCGCAAAAGGCCATAGCCTCGGGCTACCAGCTATTTTGCACCGCGACTCAAGATCCAACCGACGCGAATCTCAATGCCGCATTTGCGTTGCTCGCACCCGACTTCGTCCATGTGGATTTCAAGGGCAAGCAAACGACGCGCGACGAGTTCATCGCGCAGGGGAAGCAGCAGATCAAACAGCTCCACGTTACCTCCTGCAATAATACCGCTCAATCGATCACGCTTTCCGACGCGAGCACCGTCGTCGTCGTCGATGCCGGCAAATTTGCCGGCCAGCTCCAGGCAAACGACGGCAACCACGACATTGACGTCACCACGAGCTCGCAGGACACCTGGAAACTGGAAAACGGCACCTGGCTGCAAACGCAGAGCAAGGACGTCAGCGCTTTAGTGAAGATCGACGGTAAAGTCGTCGAAGATCAAGGCAGCTAAAAGCGTGATTCGGAGATTCGCTTTCATCGCGGCCGGCGTGCTTTCGTTGGCCGCTCCTCTTGCCGTCCGCGCCGACGAACGCCCGATTTCGCAGATGCGCTGGCGCGCGATCGGCCCGGCTCTCCCCGAGGGCCGCGCGACGGCGGTCGTCGGCAGCAACGCCCACGCGCTACTGTACTACGCGGGGACCGCGGACGGCGGCGTGTGGAAGAGCGTCGACGGCGGCACGGCATGGCAGAACGTCTCCGATTTCATTCATTTGGGCAGCGTCGGCACCATCGCGGTAAACGCCGCCGATGACGCCGACGTTTGGGTCGGTGCGGGGGAGACCAATCCGCGCAACGACGTCGTCCCCGAGAGCGGGCTCTATCACTCAACGAACGGCGGCCGATCGTGGCAAACGGTGCCGTTCCCGAGTGCGCCGGGCATCTCGAAGATTCTCTTAGACCCGAGCGATCCCAAGCATATCCTCGTGGCGGTGCTCGGCGACGTCTTCGCGCCATCGGCGCAGCGCGGCGTGTACGTATCGTTCGACGGCGGCGCATCGTTCAGCAAGACGCTGTACCTCTCCGAGCAGTCCGGTGCGAGCGACATGGCGATGGACCCGAAGAACCCCAACGTCATCTACGCCGGCATGTGGCACGTGCTGCGCCGTCCTTGGGCCCTGACGAGCGGCGGCGCAAACGACGATGGGCTCTACCGCTCGAGCGATGGCGGTAGAACGTGGAGCCAGGTGAGCGGGAACGGCTTTCCGGCCGCTCCGATCGGGCGCATCGGCATCGCGATCGCCCCTTCGCAGCCGAGCCGGATCTACGCGCTGGTCGAATCCACCGCCGGCGTCCTCTGGCGCTCCGACGATTCCGGTGTTACGTGGAAGATGGTAAGCACGGATTCCATGGCGGACCAGCGGCCGTTTTACTTCTCACACGTACGGGTCTCGCCGACCGACGCCAACACCGTTTACGGGGTGAGTTTTCTGCTCGCAACGTCGTATAACGCCGGTGAGAAGTTCAACCTTGCCGCTTTCAGCGTCCATCCGGACTTGCACGACATGTGGATATCGTCGGATGGCAGCCGGATGGCGCTGGCCGGCGACGGCGGCATCGCAATTTCGGCCAATGGCGGTGCGACCTGGGCGAACTCGAGAAACATCGCGATCGGTCAGGTCTATCGCGTCGGGCTTTCGAGCACGATCCCCTACCTCGTCTGTGGCGGCTTGCAGGATAACAATGCGTACTGCGGCCCGGCGTTCGACGGCAACCTCGACGGGATCACCAATCGCGACTGGTTCAAAGTGACCGAAGGCGATGGCGAGTGGGCGATTCCGGATCCGGTCAATCCGCGCCTGATCTGGGCGGATTCTCAAAACGGCGAGATCGTCGTCTACGATCGCATCTCGCACCAGTCCACGAACGTGCGTCCCTATCGCGGGACCGCGCAAGAAGATTTCGTGCTGGCGACCTCGCGCTATCGTTTCGACTGGGAATCGCCGATCGCATTTGCCGCGTGGAATCCGCGCATCGCATTCATCGGCGGCAACGTTCTTTTCGAAACCAGCGACGGCGGCAAGCATTGGAAGGCCATCAGTCCCGATCTGACGCGCGACGATAAGTCGAAGCAGCAAGTCTCGAAGGACTCGGTGACCCACGATGAATCGGGGGCCGAGAACTACGGCACCCTCCTCGACGTGGAAACCTCCGCGCGGCGCAACGGCGAGATCTGGACGGGTTCGGATGACGGGCTCGTCTACCTCACGCGCGATGGAGGCGCGCATTGGCGCAACGTGACGCCGCCCGCCTTACCCGCCGACAGCGCCGTCGAGACCGTCGCGCCTTCGCCGCTGGCAGACGGTACGGTCTACGTATCGGCCGATCGGCACGCGATGGGCGACGATGCGGCCTATATCTTCGTCACGCACGATTACGGCGCGCATTGGCAGAGCGTCACCGGCGGCATCCCCGCGGGCGAGTACGTGCGCGCAGTTCGCCCCGACAGCGCGAATCGCAACATCGTCTACGCCGGTACGAATCGCGGCATCGACATCTCGTGCGACGGCGGTGCAAACTGGCAAAGTTTTCAAAACAACTTGCCGGCCGTCGAGGTGCGCGACATTCGCATCCAGCCGCAGTTCGACGACCTCGTTATTGCGACGCACGGTCGCGCGATCTGGGTGATGGACGATATCCGGCCGGTGCAGCAGTCGGCATGCGCGATACCGACGGCGCCGCTCGTGATCGGTCCGCGTCCCGGCATCGACCTCATCGCCTTCCGCGATGACGAGGGGAACTACACGGACTTCGAAGCTCAGCAGCCCGGCGGAGGCGTGTTGAGCAACGGCGGCGCCGTTGCGTCGCTCTACTATTGGCTGCCCGCGCAGGCGCAGAAACGGCCGACCATCGACGTCTACGATCTTCAGGGACATCTCTGGCGGCACATCGAGGGCAAACACGACGTCTTTACCGGCGAGGAAGGCGAGTCGTATTGGCTGAGCCGTAGCGAAGGCAAAAACGAGTTCGACTACGATTTTACGATCGACGGCCCGGTGCGGTACGAGAGCGCGCCATTCTTCTTCCGCGGTCCCGATGAGGGTCCGGCGCTTCCGCCCGGCCGCTATACCATGGCATTTCACCTCGACGGCAAGACCTATCGCTTTCCGTTGGTCAAGCTAGCAGATCCGCTCTCGAGCACGACTCCGGCCGAATACCGCGCGCAGTTCGAGCAGCAGCGTCGCGTCTACGATCTCGTGGGGCGCGTCGACTCCATGCTCAACGGGCTGCATTCGGTCCGCGAAGAGCTCGTCGCCGACAAGAAGGCGCTCAAGCCCGCCGACACCGGCGACCGCCGCAAAACTGCAGACGGCGATCGATACCATCGACGCTTTCGTCGCAACGCTGACGTCGTCGCCGCAGAGCTTCGAGGACTTCGTTCAAAAGCCGGGTCAGTTGCGCGAAGATATCATGGGCTTGATGAACGACGAACCGGTTGCGCAGGCGAGTTTAGCGTTGTACGCGCGTCTCGAGCGCACCTACGCCGCGCGCGCGGCTGCCTATAACGCCTGGCTGGCCTCGCTCGCAGGCATCAACTCCACGCTGAAAGCAGCGGGAGAGAAGCCCGTCGCGGCACCGCACCGCTAGTGCCGCTCCGCGAGCACGTCGCCCGTTTCCATGTGCAGTTGCGCGTCGCGCCAGCGGACCGCGTTTCCGCCCAGCCCGCACGCCCATACGGCGAACCCAAACAGATCGCGCGGCAGCGTCATCCACGCCGAGGCGGGTGGGACACCGAGCGCGCGCGCGGAAATGCGCTGGAGGGCGATGCGTGCGAACGCCGCAAGGCAGAGCGCCAGCGCTCGTCGCGGCCGCGGCGCGAGCAGGAACGCCAGCAGCGCGAGCGGCACCGGATAGGTGAGGAACATTCCGGCGTAGCCCGCCGGCTGCACCGCGCGAATCGTCCGATGCCAGCGCAACTCGTGGTTCCAAAGCACCGCGAGACTCGAGTCGGAGACCATCGTTCGTACGACGTAACGCGGGACGACGACGCGCAAACCGCGCGAGGCAACGTATTTCCCCAGCATGAAATCGTCGGCGAGATGCGGCGCAAGCGCCTCGAAGCCGCCGATTGCGGAGAGGACGGCTGAGCGCACCGCGTTGGTCGGGCCGAGGCAGTGCCGCGGCGCGAAAAGGCGATTGACGAGCACCGATGGGATAAACTGCTCGTTCATGAACATTGCCCCGAGTTTGGCCGAAAACGTGCCGTCGGGAATGCCGGCAAAAAGGCAGGTCACCACGCCCACGCCCGGGTCGTGCAAGGGTGCCGTGACGGAACGGACGTACGCCGGATTTACGCGGGTGTCGCTATCGGCAAGAATCAGCACGTTATGGCGTACCAGCCGCATCATCGAGAGCACGTTTGCGATCTTGGGGTTGGCGGCGCCGGGGACTTCGCCGACGTCGATCTCGATATCTCGATCCGGAAGCGACGCCGCCACGCGCCGTGCAATCGGCAGCGCGCGGTCGTCCGCGGTCGCGACGCCGAGGACGAACTGACAAACGGGATACTCCTGCAACGCGAACGCGCGCAGGTTCTCCTCGAGCGCGGGTTCGTCGCCATGCAGGGGCACGAGCAACGTGACCGGCGGCAGGTCGGCGGCGACATCCGGGTCGGGTTCGCGGCGGCCGAAGCGCGCAACGGATATCATGGCGACGGTCGCATATGCGATCGCGGCGACGGCTGCGACATCGAGGCCCGCGGCCAGGAGACGCGCAAACTTCACGCGACGCGGTTCGCTAACCCTAGAAGGGGGCCTTTTTTCCCGTATGCGAAGAAAAATTGCGTGGAGTTGATGGAGCGATCTTTCCAGTGAAGTCCAATTGGACGATCACGGCGTTTACGTATGGCGTCCGTCAGGCATACCTCTTGTTCAAGATTCGCGCCCGGCAATGGGGTCATTTGCCGGCACAACGTGGGGCGACGGTGCTGATCACCAACCACCAGCACATAGACGAGGGGGAAATGGTTACGGCGCGCACGTTTCTTCGGCACCCGTGGAAGCCGTTGATCATGTGCAACTCGCGACGAACGTTCGAGACGGGATTCATTGCGACGGCACTGCCCTGGACCGCGTGGTTCACGCGTGGCGTGAATCTGAGCGGACTATGGGCCATCTACGGCATCCTCCCGATCGAGAACCATCTGTTCTCGCGGCCGCTCATCAGCCTAGCCGAGGAGTTGCGCGCGGCGCATGGCGATCTTGCGTTGGAGGAGATCCTATCGCCCGAAACGCTCGACCCGCTGGGAATCGAAGGACAAACGCTGCGCGATCTATGGAGCGCTGCTAACTTTATGCGCGCCCACGCGTGGGTGAAAGTGGCGGCGCTCAAGCAGCCGTACCGGCGCGAAGTGCTCGAGAATCTTCGCGCCGTGACCCAGCGCGACATCGCTGCGATCGTGGAGCGGGTGCGGACCGGTGCGACGTTTTATATCACTCCCGAAGGGGACTTCAGCCGGGATGGCCGCATGCACCCGATGCGTGGAGGAATCGTTGAGGCACTCGCGCCCTTTGCCGACCTCTGGCTCTGCGCAATCGCGTACGACCCGTTCCGGAGCGGGCGGCTCTCGATGCTGTACCGGGTTCTTCGATACGCCGATGGCGGCGATGTCGGGACGTCGCTGGCCGCCGCACGCCCGATCACGACCTCCGCGCTCCTGGCGGCGTTCCTCCTCGAGGCTCCGGAAGATTTCGCGGCCCAAGATGCTGTGAAGGCCGTGCGCGCCCGGCTCGATTCGCTGCCGGGCAACGTTTTCGTGGACCCCGAGCTGCGGCGCGCGCCGGAGGCTGCGGTCGTCAACGCTCTTACGACCCTGCGAAAACGCGGTACGCTAGCTGCCGAGGGCGAGCGCTACCGCCTTACCGCACACCGAACCGACGTAAGGTTTCCACACATTACCGACATGATCGAGTACCAACGCAACATGCTCGACGAGACGCTGGCATCGGCCGGGCGGCTCGCGCGAGCCTGACGCGCGTTCTTTAGGGCGCCGCCGCTTCTACGCGGCGTTCGCCGGCCTGCGTTCGCCGCGCCCGCAAGTACCCAAAGAACTCGCCGCCTTCGCGCAACCGACGGACCATCATCTGGCGGCTCGTCACCATCTCGGAAACGATTTTGGCGATCTTTTTCGGACGGAAGTAGAACTCGCGATACATTCGCTCGACTGAGTCTTCGATCTCGGCGGTCGACAGCGTGTCGTAGCGTAACGTTGACGTTTGGATGCCCGTTCCGGAAACCAAGTCGTCGCGCGCGAACCAGCCGTTGGCAAGCGCTTGATCGTAGAGCTCCGTTCCGGGATATGGCGACGCAATCGAAACCTGAATCGTGTGGGGATCGAGTTCTTTCGCAAACTCGATCGTTTCGCGAACGGTTTCGGGCGTGTCGACCGGCAAGCCGATGATGAACGTCCCGTGAACCTTGATGCCGAGCTTGTGGCAGTCTTTCATGAACTTGCGCGCCATCTCGAGCTTCAGACCCTTTTTGATGCGGTAGAGAATCTCTTGGTTGCCGGATTCGAAGCCGACCAGCAAAACGCGCAAGCCGTTGTCGCGCAGAATCTTGAGCGTGTCGTAGTCAACGTGCGCGCGGGCGTTGCAAGCCCAGCTGAGCTTTAAACGTTTCATATGCTTGCTCAACTCGATAGCGAACGCCTTTTCGTTCGTCAACGTGTCGTCGTCGAACATGTATTCCCGCACTTTGGAACCGAAAATCGCCTTCGCTTCATCGAGATCGCGTCCGACCGCCTCGGGACTCTTGTGTCGGAAGACGTGTCCGCCGATCGTTTGCGGCCAGAGACAGAACGTGCACTTTGCCGTGCAGCCGCGGCCGGTATACCACGAGACGTACGGGTGCAGAAGGTAGCCGTTGTAATATTTCGTGACGTCGAGATGTTTAGCGTAGATCGGCAGCACGCTCGGCATCGCATCCCAATCTTGAATCTGGGGGCGTTCTTCCGTGCGTCGCAGCACGCCGTCGGCGTCCCGATACGAAAGCCCTAGGATCTCGTTCCAGGGTCGCCCTTCGGCAAGCTCTTTGCACGTATAATCGAACTCGTTACGGCAGACGAAGTCGATGACGTCGTACTGTCGCAGCGTTTGCTCCGGAAGCACCGCGACGTGCGCGCCGATGAAGCCGACCTTGATCGATGGGATCCTGCGCCTTGAGCCGGCGAGCGCATTCGACGTCGTTGGGGAGCGACGGCGTGCTGGTGTGCATGATCACCAGATCGTGCTCCTTGGCGATCTCGAGCACGTCCTCGATGGTTTGCCCATGGGGGGCCGCATCAACCAAAGTGCTGCCCGGCACGAGGGCGGCGGGCTGGGCCAGCCACGTCGGATACCAGAACGAAGTCACCTCGCGCTTTGCCTGGTACCGCGCGCCGGCACCGCCGTCGAAGCCGTTAAAGGAAGGCGGGCTCAGAAACAGAGTTTTCAACAACGGGGTCCTTCTGCGGCTCAAAGTCGCAACGGCTGCAATGCAATATGCTGGTGTGCCCGCGCGAAGCAGGCTGCGCCGCGGCTCGGCGCCCGAAGCCAAGCTACGCGCTGGCTCCCACGGCGTCCTCCGAGCGGCGTCCTTCCGAGGAACGCTAAGCAAGCCGCAAGTATTACCGCTCAATCACAGCAAGCTGCGTAAGGTGGGTTCGCGTGCACGGGCGTTATGGGCAGCGGATTTTCCCCGGCATTCTCGTCCTCGTCGCCTTTTGGCTTGCCTCGCTTTCTGCCGCAACGGCGGGGACGACCGGGACCATACGCGGCCACGTGGATGACAAAGCGACGAAAGCGCCGCTTGCCGGCGTTACCGTTACCGTTACGGCGCCCTCGGGGGCGTCGACGGCAACGACCAACGCGCACGGCGACTTCCTCTTTATTTCGCTGAGTCCCGACACGTACGTCCTCACGGCGAGGCACAACGGCTACGACCCCGCGTCGGTCAACGGCGTAACCGTCTCGGCCGACAATGTGGCCGTCGCGAACGTCGAAATGAGCGCTGAGCTCAAGACGATTGCTCGCACCTTGAGCCGAGCTGCCGGAAATCTCGTTCGCCCGGGGGATACGCAAGACGTCTATTCCGTCAATCCGGCACAGGGCGCGGCGGCATCGACGATCGGCGGCGCATCATCGCTGAATCAGGCATACGGCGCGCTCGCCGCGCTGCCGGGCGTCGACTACCAGCAAGGTCAACAAGGGTGGGGCCAAATGTATCTGGTTCGCGGATCCAGCGACGTTTCCGAAGAGATGGACGGCGTCCCGATCACCGGGTCGTTTTTTTCGGTGATGGGTCAACAGCAGTTGCAACTCTATGCGGGCGGCTCGCCGGCCTCGGCGGATGCAGCCGGCACCTCCGGATACATCAATCAGGTGATCAAGACCGGAACGATTCCCGGGTATGCGACGGCTGAGGCGAGCGTGGGCGCGCCGGCGTTCTATCACAAAGCTGCGCTCGAAGCCGGCGGCGCGACGCCCGATCGAACGTTCTCCTATTACGTGGGCGTCATGGGCTTCGGCCAAGACAACCGCTTCGTCGATCAATACGACGGCGCATCGGATACCGCGGGCTTTTGGACGCCGATCGTCCTGCCCACCGGAAATAACGGAACGGTCTTCGATGGGAGCGGAAAGGCGTATTTCACCAGCGGTATCACGCCCCAACAGGTAACGGTCTTCGATCGCGAAGGCATCGTCAATCTTCACTTTGCGATTCCGCACAGAAATGGCCCGTATCGGGACGACGTCCAGTTCCTTGCGATGTCGGGGTATCTGCCGGCCTATAATCCGACCTCGGTCGACGATCTCGGGGGTGCGGCTCTGTTGACGAAAGAGATCGGTTACTATCCGGTTTTCCCCGACGATTACGTCTACAACGATCGGTTAATGGCGCCGGCGACGCCATCCACCGTCCTATCGAAGTACTTTACGCCCAATACGCCGATCGATCGCGCCTGGCAAGCACCGCTGCCGCCGGCCTATCGCGACAATAGCGACAACGAAGTATCGCTCGACAAGCTGCAGTATCAGCACACCATTGACGATCGATCGTTCGTTCGGGTCTACGGATACGCCAACTACTCGTATCTCGGGTACACCGGTGCCGACAGCGCAAATCTTCCATACGGGCCGACTCCGGCCGAATATATCACCTTCACGCACACGTACGGCCTCACCGGACGCTACGAGGATCAGCTCTCGTCGCAACATCTGGTGACGGCGACGGCCACCGTGTCGACCACGGAGAATAGCCTGCTCGACAACGAGGCCATGGCGGGCTATATCTCCGACAATTTCGTCGACGCAAAAGGGAACTGCTATAATTATGTCACGGGCGCGTACGACAGCTGCTACGATTCGGGCTCCTCATGCAACTCTGGTTACTATGGCTCTGCTTCCTCGAGCACCGGCTGTTCGTATAACGTTATAACGCAATACGGCAGCACCCCGCAGCTCGCGCCCGGGGGCTGTACGCTCAACGCCTCGGGCCAGTGCTCGAACGTGCCGCTGCCGCCCGGGAGCCCCGCAGCCCTTCACGACGCGCACTGGGCGATGACTGAGACCGGACTCACCGGCAATACCAATAACGTCACCGAAACGGACTACGGCTACTCAATGGCCGATCAATATCGCCCCAACGATCGTTTGGTCGCAAATATCGGGCTGCGCTTGGACCAGTTCGACTTTTCAATGCCCCCGACGACGACGACGGCGGCGCGCAACTTCTGGTTTGCAGCGTTTAACCGCGAATATTGCACGGCTCCGGGTGGTGCCTTCACCTACAAGAACCCTGCGCTGATCAACCCCGTGACGGGAGCCTGGCCGGCGTGCCCGACGGGATTCTCGTCGCCGAACCTGCAGAATGTCGTGCCCGGATCCGTGGGTTACAACGAGCTCGAACCGCGCCTCGGGATGACGTACACGTTCAATCCCGATACGGTGATGCGTCTCTCCTATGGGCGATACGCCAGCAGTCCGGGGACCAACCTGGAGGTGAACGCGCGGCAACAAGACCTTCCCGATTTCCTGTCGCAGTTTTTGCCCTTCGGTTTCAATACGCCGTACCACCCGGTGAGTCCCCAACTCGCGAACAGCTACGACCTCTCATTCGAGAAGCACGTCCACGGCAGCGACGTTGCGTTCCGTATCACGCCCTTCTATCGGGAGGATTTCGACGAGATCGAGTTCGTGCCAATCGGCTACAACGGCGACTCGACGGGCGTCAACGGAGGATTGGTCAAGGCGTACGGCGTGGAGTTCGCGCTGACCAAAGGCGACTTCGCCAACGACGGCCTTTCGTTCGAGCTTTCGTATACCTACACGAACAGCCAGAGCCGGTACGACGACATCACGCCCGGCGTCAATTTCATCGACACGCTCAACTCCTTCATCCAAGAGTATAACTCGTACACGCATAGCTGCGCGTCGGGGAATCGTTCGCTTTGCGGTGCCTACGGATCGACCAACGCGCATCCCAAGCTGCCCAGCAACGAGGCGCCAAAGACGACCGTGCTCAATCCGTACTATTCGGCGAGCGCGCAGCCGCTGCTCGACCCTAATGCGTGGTATCCAACGTACGCGGAGCTAGCCGCGCCGTTTACCGGCTCGACCGGGCAAGTGACCCCGAACGTGTTCAATCTCGTCCTTGGCTACAAACGGGACAGGTTTCACGTGACGCCGACGATCGTCTACGGCTACGGGAAAACGTACGGGTCGCCGCTGAGTTGGCCGGGGTACGTTCCGCAGGATTGCTTGCCGGTTCACGGGAGCCGCACGAGCGGCGCGGTGAATCCGCAAACCTGCACGCCGCAGCCGAATACCGTTGCATATCTGTTTACCCCCGATCTCTACACCGGGGCCTTCGATTCGGTTACGAGCTTCAAAGAGCCGGGGCGCCTCACCGTCAATCTTGCGGCCGGCTACGACATTTCGCCGTCGGTTACGATCTCCGTCACCGCGACGGGACTGATCGATCGGTGCTTCCAGCACGGCTACCCATGGGACGATTCGAATGTGTGCATCTTCGATACGCTCGCCTATTCGATCGCGCCGGTGGGGAACTTCGTTCCGCTCGCATCGGCGCCGGTGCAGCTCCGATATCCGTACAACTATCAGTACAACCCGCTGGTCAACGGCTTTACCGGAACGAAAGTACCGACGAACGTCTTCTTTACCGCCCAGATCAAACTCTGATGCCCGATTCGAATCGCGCCGGCGGACGGGACGCCGAACTCGGCATGTTCGCCGACATTCCGCGGCGCGATTTTCTCGACGGTATCGCCATCGGCATCGGGGCGGTCGTTGCGGGGAGCATCTTTGGATGTCCGGCGCGCGCCGGAGCATCCGAGGCGCAGAACGCGCCCGGCTACTATCCGCCCGAGCTAGTTGGAATGCGCGGCGATTATTCCGGATCGTTCGCGGCGGCGCACGAGCTTCGCGACGGCAGCTTCTGGGATCGTGCGGCGCCGGCGCAGGATACCGGGGAAACCTACGATCTCGCGATCGTCGGAGCCGGACTGAGCGGTCTTGCGGCGGCGCACTTCTACCTGCAGCGCGATCCGTCGGCTCGAATCCTGATTCTCGACAACCACGACGACTTCGGCGGCCACGCGAAACGCAACGAGTTTCACGTTGACGGGCGCATGCTACTCGCCAACGGCGGCACGTACGCCATCGAATCGCCGTTTCCGTACAGCCGGATCGCGCGCGGTCTCCTCGACGAGTTCGGCATCGATCCACCGGCCTTTGCGGAAAACTACGACCGGTGGCAATACTATAAGGGGCTGGGCGAGGCGGTCTTCTTCGATCGTGAAACGTTTGGAACCGACGCGCTCGTCTCGGGATACCCCGGAGGCTTTGGGGGCGACTCACCCGATCGCAAAGCCTGGGAAACCTTTGCCGCGCGAACGCCGCTGTCGCCGCTCGCGCAAAAGGATCTGGTCCGCGTCGAAACGGCCGCCGTCGAGTATATGCCCGGCCTGACCGACGATGCCAAAAAAGATAGGCTGTCGCGCATGAGCTATGAGGCGTTCTTGCGCGAGGTCGTCGTGGTGACGCCCGAACTCGTTCCTTTTTATAAAACGCGCACGTGGAGCCTGTTCGGTACCGGCATCGATGCGGTGAGCGCGCTCGACTGCTGGGGACTCGGCTTTCCCGGGTTTGCGGGAATGCATCTCGCTGCGGGAGCCTATCCGCGCATGGGTTTTACCGCAAAGGGCAGTGCAATCCCGAATCAGCCGCCGTACGATTTTCACTTTCCCGACGGCAATGCTTCCATCGCGCGGATGCTCGTCCGCAGAATGATTCCGGGGGTTTTTTCCGGTTCGACGCCACAGGATATCGTGACGGCACGCGCCGATTACCGGCGGCTCGACGATCCGCAATCTGCAGTGCGGATACGCTTGAGCAGCACGGTCGTCCGCGTTCGACATCTGGGCGACCCTGCGACCGCCTCGCGGGTGCGGACCTGGTATGCGAGCGCAGGCAACGTGTATACGGTTACGTCGAAACACGTCGTGATGGCGTCGTGGAATATGATGGTGCCTTATATCATTCCCGAGTTGCCGGAGGAGCAGAAGACGGCGCTGCGTTACGGCGCGAAGGTTCCGCTGATGTACACTGTGGTTGCCGTTCGCAACTGGCGCGTCTTCAAGGAGCTAGGCGTCGCTGCGATTTCAACGCCTGGAATGTTCCACAACTCGATCCGTCTCGATAATCCGGTAAACATCGGATCCTACCGGTCCCCCAACACGCCCGACGAACCGATCCTCCTCCGTCTGGAGCGAACGCCGTGCTATCCGGGGCTATCGGAACGCGATCAGCACCGGGCCGGTCGTGCAGAACTCCTCACCGAGTCGTTCGAGACGTTCGAACGCAGCATTCGGGATCAGCTCCAGCGCGTACTCGGTGCCGGAGGATTCCGCAGCGACCGCGACATCGCCGCGATAACGGTCAACCGATGGGCGCACGGATACGCCTACGAATATAATCCACTCTGGGATCCCGACTCGTTCTTCGACGGCGGAGTCACGCCATGCCAGAGAGCGCGCCGCCGGTTTGGCCGCATCGCCATTGCAAACTCCGACGCGGCCGCAGCAGCGTACACGGATCAAGCAATCGACCAAGGTTATCGGGCGGTTCGCGAGCTCTCGTGACGGCGCCCGTAACCGGGTAGACTCCTTGGAAAGAGAGGCGAGCATCTGATGTCAAGACGCTGGATTGGTGCAACGATCGTCGCCACGTTCTTCGTTGCGGGTCTGCCCGCGCCGGGAGCGTCGGGCGACGCGCCCCAGGCGGCGCGCGGCCGCCTCGCAATGGTGGCGACCGAAGAGCGCTATGCGACCGACGTCGGCGTCGGCGTTCTGCGTTCGGGCGGCAATGCGGTCGACGCCGCAGTTGCCGTCGCGTATGCTCTCGCCGTGGTCGATCCGTGTTGCGGGAACATCGGCGGGGGCGGGTTCATGCTCGTGCGCATGGGCGACGGTCGCGAGCGCTTCATCGACTTTCGCGAGAAGGCGCCGCTGCGCGGCAACCCGCGATATGTATCTCAATGAACGCGGCGATCCCGTCCCCGAGCGGTCGCGCAAAGGCTGGCTCGCGATCGGGGTTCCGGGAACGGTGCTCGGCATGGAGACGGCGCGCATCGAGTTCGGAACGATGACGCGAGGTGCGCTCATGGCTCCGGCGGTCGCCCTGGCGCAGGACGGCTTCACGCTGCAGCGCGGCGACCTCATACCGTTTGTAGGATCGGCGAATCAAGGCTATTCGGGAGCACGGGGCTTTGCCGAACAGCCAAACGTCAGCAGCATCTTCATGCCCGCTGGACGATTCCCTCAAGCCGGGCAGGTGCTGCGCCAACCGCAACTCGCGCAGACTCTGCGCCTGATCTCCGCCGGCGGTGCGGATGCATTTTATCGCGGGCCGATCGCGTCGGCCATCGTCGCGGCGAGCGCGGCGCACGGCGGCATCCTTACCGCCGCCGACTTCACTCACTATACCGTCGAGGAAAGCGCGCCTTTGCACTGCGACTTCGACGGCTACCGAATCGCATCGGCGCCTCCGCCATCCGGCGGCGTCACCCTCTGCGAGACGCTCAACATCCTTTCGGCATTTCCGCTCGGGTCGTGGGGATGGCATACGGTTCGCAGCGTGCATTACGTTACTGAAGCCGAGCGCCGCGCCTTTGCCGACCGCAACACGTATCTGGGCGATCCGGACTTCGTCGAGAATCCCAGTCGCGCAGTTACTCTCGCCGAACTATGCCGCGATGCTGCGCAAAAGCATTCGTCCCGACCGGGCGACGCCGTCGGTCGAGGTGACGGCCGGGTCTCGGCGCCGCGCACGGAGGCACCCATACGACGCATTTTTCGATCGTCGATCGCTGGGGCAACGCCGTCGCCGTGACCTATACGCTCAACGATTGGTTCGGCGCAGGCGTGATCGCCGGCGAAACCGGCTTCTTTCTCAACGACGAGATGGACGATTTCACCGCGAAACCGGGAGCGCCGAACATGTTCGGCTCGGTGCAGGGCGCGCGCAACCAGATCGAGCCGGAAAACGGCCGTTATCCTCGATGACGCCCTCCATCATCACGAAGGACGGACGGCTCGCCATGGTGACGGGCAGCCCCGGCGGCTCGCGCATTATTACGACGTGCTCGAGACGATCCTAAACGCGCTCGTCTATGGCATGAACGCACAGCAAGCGGTCGACGCACCGCGCACGCACATGCAGTGGCTGCCCGACCAACTGCAAGTGCAGCCGGGCGCGCTCGACGCCTCATCGAGCGCGGCCTTGCGCGCGATGGGCTATGATATTCGCGAAATTCCGTCCTGGGGGGCCGCGGAAGTCGTCGTTGTCGATCCGATAACGGGGATTCTCTACGGCGGAAGCGACAGCCGCCGCCCGGCCGGCTCCGCGGCGGGGTATTAGGCCATTACTCGCTGTCGAAGGCGTCGCCGTTTCATTGCTTATACGTGCTGCCGCGATCTTGGCGGTACGGCGCGGTTCGCCACTGCGAGAAGCTCAAGATGCGGCTTTGATCGTGCGCCATGAACTCCCATGGTCCGACGTACGTGTTCTCCGAGAAGAGGTCGTTTTGACGAAACGTGATCGCCTTTTCGATAACGGGGCCCTTATAAGGCGACCACTTGGGGTAGGTGCCCCAATCGGAGAACAGTCCTTGCAGGCCGCACGATGCCGAGGGGCTGCAGCCGCGGATATGAGCCTGATCGAATTGAAAGACGTTCTTGGTGACGGTGACGTTTTGCGTCTTCCAGCGGCAGTCAGAATAATACGGTTTCCCGCGAATCGTTCCGCGAACGCACGTCTTGAGATTTGCAACTTTGGGATCGACGAGCGTGCAGAAGTTCTTGCTCGAGTTGCCCGGCGAACCGCAGAACCGGTTTGCGTCCTCGAAGAGCACGACGCCGCTCCAGTTGTCGACGAAGGTATTGTCGGCGATGGAGATGGTGCTATAGCGGGCCGCAACGCGCGAGTCGCCCCCGCTCTCCTCGATGTAGATGGCGCCCGTTGGGAATCCTGGGTTCGTCGGCCCCTCCTTTAGCGCGTTGCGAACGAATAGATTGTGCTCGACCTGGACGTTATACGAGATTTCGACGATGATCCCGGGGCCGTCGTTACCCTCGACGTCGTTGTTCTCGAAGTCGAAATTATTGTTGTCGGTGTCCGGCCAGAAGGCGGGACCGCGGTTGTCGTGCGACCAGTTGTTGGTGACGGTACCGCCGTTCGTGTCCCAAAACTTGCCGCCGCCGGAGCAGCCGCAGCCGTAGACGTGCTTTTCCCAATTATAGGTGTTATTTCCGACGATCTCGTTGTGGTCGAGCACGACGTTGCGATCGCCGTGCGCAGCATACGAGGAAAATCCGTACTCGCCGTTGTGCGAAAGGCAGTTGTATCGCGTCACGCTGTCGGGCCCGAGGAAGACACCGGCGCCGGCATCGTTGATGACGGTGTCGTATTGAATCAGCCACTTGCGGCCCGAGTTGTGGTTCACGACGCCCTGGCCGTTGTTGCTGCCGATCGCGCCGAAGTTTTGAATGGTGAGGTACTCGACGGTAACGTTCGCTGCCTGGCCGGTAAACGCGTATTGGTTTTTGAGCCGGCCGTCGAGAACCGCGCCGGGACCGCCGATAAAGCTATCCCCGTCGGCGGCAATGATCTGCCCGTATGCCCCGGTGCCGAACGTGTGCGTTCCGCCGGCGAACCAGTACGTCGTATTTGCGGCCGGTACGAACGATGAGTTGTCGCCCGCCGGCACGACGACTGCGCCTTTCGGCGGTTTCGCCGGGCCGGTCAAGATCGCGCCGTTTCCGCAGACTCTCCGCGCCGGCATGCGCCGCCGCCCCCGGCGCGCGGTCGCTACTAACCGCTTCGTACGAAACGGGCAGCGCTTGCGGCGACGTCGGCGAGCAGCCTGCTATAATGAAAATCAAGCTAAGGTGCGGACGTACCATTACGGTGTAATCATTCTTAAGCGAGTCACGAGCGATAGCGTCGTGGGATTTTTGACGCCCGCCGTAATCGCCGGACGACCTAACATTTGTACGAATCCGTTCGGCGACGGGCACGACAAGGTCGGCTGGCAGGTTTCGGCAACGTAGGCGAACGGGCGCTCGGTTTCGGAAGCCAGTGCGGCATCGTGCGTCAAGCCTAGATTCTGAGGCGCACTCACCGGCGCTACGAGGCTGCCGCCGCAGGCCGAGATCGTTGGACAGACGAGGATCAGAACGATGATCAGCGGCTTCGAGCGCATGGCAGTGCAGAGTCTTCGGCACTTGCTGCATCGCTAACTCCGACGGCAGCGGGCCTTCGCCGATCGCCGAGCTCGGTGCCCGTCAGCTTTTGGTCATGCTGCGCGCAAGGCGGTGCGGTTGCGGATTTCAAACCAAAGGGCCTTAGCGCTCCGCTACTTGAAAGGTTTGTAAGATGCACGGATACCGTCTTTTAAGCGCGCTCGCCGTGGTTGCCGGGTTGATCGCGGCCGGGTGCTCGAGCAACGCCGGCGTCGTTCCTGCCGGCGGCTCGGCTGCAGCGCCGTTGAGTTCGCCGATGGGGTGGCTCACTCCCAAGGGCAAACATGGCGGCCAACTCTACGTCGCCGATCAATTCAATCAGCGCGTCGCGATCTTCTCCCAAAAGACCGGCCAGCCCACCGGGCAAATCACGGATGCGATTGCGGGGCCGGACGGCCTTTATATCGACAGCAGCGGCACTTTGTACGTCTGCAACTTCGGCGCCGGAACCGTGACCGAATATCCGAAAGGGCAGACGACGCACTCGAAAACACTGACCGGTACTATCGGGCCGAAGTACGTCGTCGCGGGCCACGGCACCGTCTACGTTTCCGATTTTGGCGACGGTTCGAAAAGCAATCTTTACGAATACGCCCACGGAAGCACGACCCCCACGACGACGATTCCGTTCGCAACGTTTCCGGCCGGTGTCGCGCTCGACGCTCACAACAAGCTCTACGTTGCCTATAACGATTCCACGAATAACGATATCGAAGTACTGAAATTCAAGCCCGGTTCTACCAAAGGCGAGAACCTCGGCATTCACATCAAGTACGACAATGCGGGCGGCCTCGCGTTCGACAAGAGCGGCGATCTCCTGCTCGACGATCAGAGCCTGCCGGGCGTCGACGTCTTTCCGCCTGGGGCGACGCAGCCGTCGCAACAGCTCAAGGGCTTTAATCTCGCGTATCAAATCGCGCTCAACCAAAAGAATACCGATCTTTTCGTAAGCGATCCGTTCGGTCCGTCGGTTGAGGAAGTTGCGTACCCCTCCGGAACGCCGGTTCAGAGCTTCTCGAGTGGCCTCTCCGGAGCGTTCGGAGTTGCGACGAGTCCGGACAGTCCGTATTAAACGCCCCTCCAACTTCGTCGAGCTGGCGCGGCTTTTGCGGCGGCTCGACGATCCGGAATCCGTGCGCCGCAACCCGCTCGTGGCCGGCGCGTTCGGTAGACCACGGGCGGGAAGGGCGGCCGTCGACGGAAACGTGACGCTGTTGAGAATCCGCGCCGCTGTGCTCTCGGCGGTCGCAACGCTCGATACGCACGTCAACGCGCGCAACGTACACTTCGCACGGCAGCGAACGATCGTCACCCGGTGCGACTTGCGCGGCGAAAAACATGCTGCGGTAGCGGCCGATCTGGGCGTCTCGTTGCGCGAGTTCTATCGCGAGCGTCGCCGCGCGTTCGAGCGGCTGTTGGCTAACCTAGAGTCGAACCTGCGCGAAACGCAGCAGCCGGTGCGCGCGTTGCCTACTCGCTTCGAGCTCGATCTCGATCGCGTCGCGAACTTTCGGTTGGTTGGAGCGTTCGGCGCCGCATTCGCGCTGCTGGAACGTATTGCGAGCGAAGCGGCCGATCCCAGCGACGGTGTCCGAGCTTTGTGCTACGGCGTCGAGATCGCAAGCGACATCGGCGACAACGAGTGTGCGCGGCGTTTGTTCGAGCGAGCGCTCCGGCGCGCTCGTCAAATGGCGGAAGGTTTGGAGCCCATTGGCGAGGTCAATCTCGAGATGGCATGCGCGTACGTGGCTTGGAACGCGGGCAGCGACTTGGCCGGCGCGAGCGTGCACCTCGAGCGGGCTGCCGAGGCTGCAAAGCGATTGTCACCGACGATCGAACGGGATCAGGTTAGAGCGGCCGCCGGCGCGCTTTTTCATCGCGCAGAGTTGTCGTGTCTGCGGGGCGATCCGGCGGCGGCGCTTCACACGCTCGGGCATGCCCGCAGAATGCTCGACCGGTTGCCCTATAAGCCCAACGAGTTGCTCGGCCGGCTCTTTCTCGAGTTCAGTGTCGTTCACACGCTCGTTGTCGGCAGTATGCCTCGTTCGGTCGAGTATGCACTCGAAGCGCTGGACGTCTTCGAATGCGCGCGTCACATCGAAGGCATTGCCGTCGCGAGCGGACTCCTGTGCGTCACCCTCACCCAATGCGGCGAGTTCGAGACGGCGTTGGCGCTCGGTACGATGTCGCTCGAAACGGCTCGCTCAGCCGCGAATCCGAAGGTCATTGCGGACAGCGCCCTCGCGCTAGCGCAGGCGCACGCCCTCGGCGGCGATCCCCGCATCGGTTTGGCGTTGGCTGCTGAGGCTGCGGCGCTGGGAGAAACCGCGCTCTTTGGCGTCCGCGCGCCGCTGGCGATGGCGGAAGCGCATTTGGCGCTGGGCAACCCGGAGCGCGCGCTTGCGTATGCCGGCGACGCCACGCGCTATGCGTCGGAACGGGCGATCGAGCGATACACGGGAACGGCGGCGCGAATCGCGGCGGATGCGTACTCGGCGCTCGGCATGCCGCTAGAGGCGCGCGAACAGGCCGACCTCGCGCTATGCATTCTCTACTCGGCCGGTCACCCATACTCATTGGCAAGCGCGTATGCAACCGCGCAGCGTCTTGGCATCGGCGGCCCTGCGTTGCGCCTCGCAGAAGAAATCCGCGAAACGCTGCGAGCGCCAGATTCTCGAGCTCAGGTGGCGGCACGCCTATCGGCCGCTCGTCCCGATTGATCAAATAGGGGGAAAGCGTATGAGACTTCTCGTTTCGGCATGCTGCGGCGTTCTCGTGACGCTCACTTGGGCCGGGGTGCCCACTGCTGTCTCCGCGCAGACAAGGACGCTCGCTGTCGAAGCCGGTCCGATTTGGAATCAGGCAGATGCGGAGAAAAAATGTCCGCAGGTTGCGAGCGCGAATGGCGGCGTGTGGAATGGCCAGTGGCGAACCACGGTGCCGGGCCGAATGTCGGTTTGCGAGCTTCGTCTGCGTCCCTCGAAAGAGAGATCGTTTGTCGAGCCGGTCGAAGCAGGTCCGATCTGGAGCCAGTCGGACGCAGAGAAGAAGTGTCCGGAGATCGCTAAAGCGAACGGCGGCGTCTGGAATGGGCAGTGGCGGACCACCGTGCCGGGCCGAATGTCGGTTTGCGAACTCCGGCTCCCGGTTCCTATGCCGAAAAACTGAGCCCTTTTATGACGTGGCTTCAATCGAGCGCCGGACCTCGCCAATAGCGCCGCTTCCGCTTCCCGGAAACCGCACAGCCGCGCGCAACGTCGAAGGGTCTATGCAGCGAAATCCCGCATGAAATCTAGCGCGGAGAGGTGGCAGAGCGGTTGAATGCGGCGGTCTTGAGACTCACTAATGCACAAGCCCGGACTTGCTCAGAGATTCGCGACACACGTGCGAAGCATCAACGGCTGCGATCTCGCCATTGCAAAGTGGCACTCCCCGGCCGGGAACGCGCTGGCGCCGTCGAAAGTTGCAGTTTCACGCCCTCCAAGGGCCAAGGGGAGCGAACCATGGGGATTAGTGGTCTTGGTCGTCAGGCCTTAGGTGTAGGGCTGGCTGTTGGATTTTTCGCCGGGTGCGGTGGAGCGCCGAACACGATGCCAAACCAAACGTTGCAGGCGCAGAGTCGAGCGCACCGGGCGTCGGGGTCGAGCGGGGAGTTGCTCTATGTAACCACGCGGCGAGTCGTTTACATGCTGTCCTATCCCGAGGGGAAAGTAGTCGGGTCTTTCCATGAAGGGCCGCATCACGGCCATTTCATCTGCTCTGACCCAAGCGACGGAAGCGTGTTCATTACTGACGCGTTCCTCATCCGCAAGTTTGCTCACGGTGGAACTCAGCCCATCGCGGTCCTTCACATGCCCGGGAGATATGGTGCGAACGGCTGCGCCGTGGACGCTACAACAGGTAACATAGCAATAGCGGCGACTAACGAAAACGGGACGGGCGCCCTTGTCGTTTTTAAAAAAGCGGACAAAACATGGGCGCAGTATCCGTTGAGTGGTGGAGTTTGCATTTCGGTAACTTACGACAACGATGGCGATATATTCACAACCTGTAAGAACTCACACGCTCGGAGCGCCATTAGGGAACTCGCTAGCGGGCAGACGAGGGTTACCAATTTAACGCTGCGTCCCAAGGCAGCATTCTACCCTTATACGCTCCATTGGGATGGCTCTAACTTGACTGCGGGTTCCGGTACTAGCGGCATCATCTATAGCCTTGACATACACGGCCGGATTGCAAAGGTCGTCGGGTCAACCGAACTCAACGGCGCAAGCGGTTATTATGCCTACTGGATTCAGAACGACAGCGTACTCGCCTGGGATTCTCAAACTCTGCGTACTGGTGGTGTCGGGGTTTGGAACTATCCCGCTGGTGGAAGCCCAACGAAGATTTTCAACGGTGTTGGCACTAAGAGTCTTTGGGACCTTGCCGTTTCCGTCGCCCCATCACGCTAACCGGTCTAGAGGATAAGACGTGCGGCTCTTAGCGATTCTTCCGATCCTCGCACTCCTCGCCGGATGCGGTGGTTCTACTAACCCTGCGCCTCAAGCGCAATCGGTGGCGCAGAGTCGAGTGCATAGGGCATCGGGGTCGAGCGGCGACTTGTTGTACGTTGTCGGTTTCCGACGCGAGCGCGCCACGCTTCACAGCATCACATTTCCTGGCGGCCAACAGATTAGTAGACAGTCCGTTGAGGCGACGGAGGGCCTTTGCGCGGACGCTGATGGCGACATTTATGTTCCGAGATCTGACGGTATTGATGAATACGCCCACGGCGGCAAACATACCATTGCGAAGATAGACGATCCGGGATACAATGCGCGCGGCTGCTCGGTAGACCCGACTACCGGAAACCTCGCCGTAACTAACGCACAACCAACAACGTATGTTTCTGGCAACGTGGTAGTCTATGCGAACGCCAAAGGCCGTCCGATTGCCTATTATTCGGCCCCCCAAATGTATTACTACGGCTTTTGCGGTTACGATGGAAGCGGCAACCTGTTTCTCGTCGGTAGCACGCAGCAAGAAACTGTTTTGCTAGCGGAACTTCCAAAGGGCCGCAACAAGTTCAGGACCATAGCAGTCAACAGGACCTTCTCTTTTGGGACCATTCAATGGGATGGCCAGGACCTGGCGGTCCAAGGGGATCAGAATCATATCTATCGCGTCCAAGTGTCAGGGGCCACAGGAAGCGTGGTGCAGTCGGTCCCCTTCACGCACTTGCGGGGAATCACGCAGTTCTGGATTCAAGGGAACGTCGTCGCCGTTACTAGTTGGAACGGTGCGTTCTATCGTTATCCCCAAGGCGGCAAGCCTATTTCCTTTTTCTCGACTCGCGGGCACTTAGGCGTTCACTTCTATGGCGTCACCGTGTCCGTCGCCCCATCGCGATAAACGGTAGCGAGAGAAGGAATCTTCGGAAGATGGGACGTGGCAGCCACTCCAGTTCACCTTCGGTGGTCCGTTTGGGCCTCTCATGGCTCTCTGGATAAAGGCTTGCGTTGGCGCGATCAATCTATGAAAGTAGAAAGCGGTGGTTCTCCCGCCGTTACACTCTCGGTCTATGCCCGCTGCATTGAAGGCCTGGGCAGGGCTGCGGTCAACGACTTATCCCGCTCGCTGTTGGCTGCCTAAAGGTAAGAGCCCGTTACCAAATGTTACCAAGTCGGCTCTTTTAGCGAAGCCCGTTACCAAGTCGAGTACAGGAAACGGTCATATAGCATAAGTACTTTTCGGGACGTGGAGAGGTGGCAGAGTGGTTGAATGCGGCGGTCTTGAAAACCGCTGAGCCTGATAGGGTTTCGGGGGTTCGAATCCCTCCCTCTCCTTATTCGTGAAGCGCGAGGGCGACCGCGCCCTCCGGAGCGAGCGCGGCGCCCCGTGCGCTAAGCGGCGCGAGGACATCGTCCGCGAGTCCACCGCGTAAAAGTGCGGTCAAGCGGTGGTGCGTCGCCGTCGCGGTGAGCTCGCGCTCGAACCCGTACCGCTCAAATGCGGCCGCGGCGTAGCCTTCGAGTTCGGCGGCGCGCGTAAGATCGCCACGTAGCGCGAATACGAGCGCCAGATGCTCGATCGCAATTGCGACGTGGGCATGACCCGGCTCGCGCGCGGCATGGATCCCGATTGACTCGCTGGCTGCCGTGACCGCGCCCGGAAGATCACCAACCGCAATGAGATAGCCTGCGAGGTTGTCGAGAAGGTTGGCGAGCAGGGTGGCGAGCGTGCCCGTAGGGGCACCCGACCGCACCGCCGCCAGCGTTTCGCGAGCGATCGCGATCGCACGCTGCGTCTGCCCGCGTGCGTGCTCGATTTCGGCGAGGTTGAGCGCCGTCACCCATTCGCCGCGGGCGTTTCCCAGCGAGCGGTGCTCTTCGCGTAGCTGCTCGAGCATGCGCGCCGCCGTCTCGAGATCGCCCCGAAAATGCTGCCAGAGCGCCCGCGTCTCGAGGAACCGAATTCGCAGGGCAGCCGACATTTTTGGGATTTCTTCAGCCTTCGCTAGCGCCCGTTCGGCTGTCGTCGAAACACCCAGGAGAACACCGCAGTATACGCATAGATGCCCAACGCCCATGCGAGCGATAACCCATCTCCGCTTGCTCGTGCTTGGTCGACCGCTTCGATGGCCACCTCAAATGCGCGAACCTCGTGGCCAGATTCGCGAAGTAAGAATGACAATATGGTTGACAGTAGCGCGCGCAGCCGCGACTCACTCGTCGGTAACGCCGCCAGATATGCTTTGCAGCGCGCGATGCCTTCCGCGTCGAGTCCGGCAGCGTCCCAAATTCGCAAAAATGTTCGCGAGCAGCTCCCCACCGTCGATGAACCTGCAAACGTGCTAACGCACCGTCGAGCGCCGAGCGCACGTCGTCCAGCTCGATCAGCAACGCCGCATAAAGATCGGCATCGCGTGCGGTCCGCTCGCGCAGGTCCCACAATTCCGCGAAACGGTCGCGTAGATAGCGGAGGTGGCGGCCGGCGACGAGATCGCGCTCGCCCGCAGCGTCGAGTTTTTCGCAAGCATAGGCGCGCGTCGATTCGAGCAGCCGGTAGCGCACCGCCTCACCGTGCGGTTCGGCGAGCACCAGCGACTTATCGACCAACGACGCCAACACGTCGAAAACGTCGAGTTCATCGAGGTCCTCGCCGCTCCCGACCGCAACGGCCCCCTCAATCGCGAATCCGCTTGCGAAAATCCCCAGACGCCGGAACAGCGCCCGCCCGCGCCCGTCGAGCAGTTCGTGGCTCCAATCGATCATCGCACGCAGCGTCTGTTGGCGCGGCAACACGTCGCGGCTGCCACCGGTGAGCACCCGGAAACGCTCGTCGAGCCGATCGCGCAGTTGTCGTGGACTCAGCATCTTCGTCCGCGCCGCCGCCAGCTCGATTGCCAGCGGGATGCCGTCGAGCCGGCGGCATATGTCGGCCACGATCGGAGCGTTCTCGTTGGTCGAGGAAAAACGTCGCGCTCGCGGCGCGCGCACGCTCGACGAAGAGCGTAATCCCGGTCGGAATATCTAGCGACGGCACTTGGTATGTCGCCTCGCCGGCAACTCCGAGTCCCTGGCGGCTCGATGCGAGCACCTTGACCTTCGGAGCGCCGTGCAAGACGGTCGAGATCACACGCGCGGCAGTCTCGACCAAATGCTCGCAGTTGTCGAAGACCAGGAGCGCTCTTTATCTTTGAGCGCCCGGGCTAAACTCTCGGACGGATCGCCTTCGGGAGCAAGCGTGAGCCCAAGTGCGTGCGCAACCGTCGTCGGAATGTACTCGCCGTTGGCCAGTGGCGCGAGCTCGATGAACCAGACGCCGTCGCGGAATCCCTCGAGCACATTAGCTCGCGACCTGCAAGGATAAGCGCGTCTTGCCAACGCCCCCCGAACCGACCAGCGTGACCAGCCGATGCGCGCTCGATGAGTGCCGTGATGTCGGCGATCTCCGCCTCGCGACCGATGAACGTGCTGAGTCGCAGCGGTAAGTTGGTGGGGAGCGCCAGCAGCGAGCGCAGCGGCGGAAAGTCGACCGCGAGATCGGGCGCGAGCAGCTGGTAGACGTGTTCGGGGCGCGCGAGATCTCGGAGCCGGTGCTCGCCCAGGTCGCGCAGCGTTACCTGCGTTGGGAGCGCGCCTTGCACAAGATCGGCCGTCACGCCCGAGACGAGCACCTGGCCGCCGTGGCCGATTGCAAGCAGCCGCGCTACGCGGTTGACCGCCGGGCCGAAATAGTCGCCATCGCGCTCGTCGGCGGTTCCGGTATGGACGGCCGCGCGTACGCGCAATCCATCGATTCGCGAGAAATCCTCTGCCGCAAGCGCGCGTTGCGCGTCAAGGATCGCCGCCAAAGCCCCTGCCGGCCGCCAAAACGCCGCGCAAAACGCGTCGCCGATCGTTTTGAAAACGTAAGCCGTCGTGTTGGGCGATTGCAGTCCGCATCAGCGTGTCATGCCGGCGCACGGCATCCTGCATCGCCGTTCGATCGCGGTCCCAGCGTTGCGTGCTGCCTTCGATATCGGTGAAGAGGAACGTGACGGTGCCGCTCGGCGGCCGAACCGCGCTGATGCCGTCGCTCTCCGTCATACCTTAGAGGTGAGGCGCGCCAAAGCGGTTTCCCTTTTGCACCTATTGCCGACGCAGCCGGGGTTCGTAAATGCTCCGAGAGCCTCGAATGCGTCGAACGCAAAGAGGCTCGTGCATCAGCCACGACGTTCGTAGAGCAACCCCGTCTCTGCCCGGGTTCGTGGCAACTCGCGTGTTACGTCCCCGGCATAGCCGCCGTGGAGTGACCGCGAGCTAATCGCGGGCGCGCATGGTGATCGTGCGATGCGCCCTCCGCCGCGGTCATCGGCTTGGAGAGCGGATGCGTTCTGAAGTACTCCAAACGACCGGCGAATGTCGTCGATGTAATGCGTCGGCAGAATCCAGGCTGAAGCCGTGCCGAATCAGCACGCGCATGACGGCCATGTCGCTGATGTTCGGGGACCATCGTATAGGCTGCGACTTGCCAGCCGCGTGCGCGCAACCGATCGGAGAGGTCGAAGAGCGAATAGCCCGCGCCTGCGTCTTCGCGTATCGTCCACGATACGGCCGGGATTCCGTTGCGGCTGTCGCCGTCGAAAAGCATCTCGAACGGACCCAGCGCGGCAATCTCGCGAGCCGACGTGCTGCGCGACGTAGTAGCAGCTCTGATGGATGCGCCGGTAGCCGTCCATGCCGAAGCGCAGCATCAGATAGTACTGGCAGATGACCTGGCCGCCCGGGCCGCGAAAAATTGAGCGCGAACGTCGGCATGTCGCCGCCGAGATAGTTCACGTGGAAGATCAGGCCTTCGGGCAGATCGCTCGCTTCGCGCCAGATCACCCAGCCGACGCCGAGCGGCGCCAGTCCGAACTTGTGGCCCGATGCGTTGATCGATCGCACGCGCGGCAAGCGAAAATCCCACAGGATCTCGGGCTCGACGAACGGCGCGATGAACGCGCCGGAAGCCGCATCGACGTGGATCGGAATGTCGAGGCCGGTTTCGCGCTTGAAGGTTGTCGAGCGCTTCGGCGATCTCGCGCGACCGGCTCGTATTGGCACGTGAACGTGACGCCGAACGTCGGGACGACGCCGATCGTGTTTTCATCGACCCGCTTGAGCACTTCCTCCGGCGTCATGACCAAGCGGTCGCGCTCCAGCGGAACCTCGCGCAGCTCGACGTCGAAATAGCGCGCAAACTTGTGCCAGCAGACCTGCACCGGGCCGGTGACGATGTTCGGCTTGTCGGTCGGCTTGCCGGCCTTCGCGCGTGCCGTTCGCGCCACTTCCACTTGAGCGCGAGCCCGCCGAGCATCGCGGCTTCGCTCGAGCCGGTCGTCGAACAGCCGATCGTCGTTCCGGCCGCCGGCGAGTTCCAGAGGTGCGCGAGCAAGTGCACGCAGCGGCTTTCGATCTCGGCCGTTGCGGGATACTCGTCCTTGTCGATCATGTTCTTGTCGAGGCTCAGATCCATGAGCTTGTGGATCCCGTCGTCGAACCAGGTCTGGCAGAACGTAGCGAGGTTTTGCCGCGCGTTGCCGTCGAGCATCAGCTCGTCGACGACGAGCTGTAACGCAACGTCCGGCCGTAAGCCTTCCGCAGGCATGCGATGCTTCGGAATCGTCGCGTCCATCGCCCGGGTCGCGTAGACGTCGGTTATATCGGAGTCGCGCGGGTGTACTTGCCGGTGCAGGGGCATGACGTTCACCGTCCGTTTCTAAGCGTGGGTTGGGCGCTTTCGCGGCGATTGCGCCGAGTGACCTGCGGAACCGGGAGCGTTCGGCGGCGGGACGCAGAAACTCCCCAACGTGACTGACGCCAAATATTCGCCGGACCGATGGGAGGACGACCGTGGCTTCAACTGCGCCAACGCTTAGCTTCGCGAAAGCATTCGACCGATGTTCACCGATATGGACGTCGACCATATGAAAGCGTACGGCATGGACCTCAGCAACAGGACGACGTGTTCGGCCATGCGGACGCCATCTACGCCGACGTCTCGACCGGCCGAATGCCGCCGACTTCTTCGGGGGAGTCCCGTTGGACGTCCGAAATGTGCCAGACGTTCAAGACATGGCAGAGCCAGGGCGCGGCCGCCGTAAGATCCGGCTCGGCTAGCGAGCTTTTTCTTCCTCGAACCGCCGGGCGCCGCGGTTCGAGGCGCCTGTCCGAAATCGAAAAACAACGTATCCGGAATTTCATGCGCCAGGTCGCACGCAGCATCGCGCGCCGACTTCTCGTCGCCGGAACGTACCGTATCGATCAGCACGCAGTGTCGAAAATCGTGCGGCAATTTTAGACATTCGACGAGCAAGGTCGTCGGCTCGTCGCGGTGCTGCTGGACCCACCGCATCAGGATCTCGGCTTTTTCGAGTTTGTGTACCCTACCGCTCCTCCACGGCTGAGTCGAAAGCATTTCGAGGCCGACGGCGGGCGTCCACCATTCCGGCATATCGAACACGACGGTGTCGGCGCCCCACTCGGAGTAGCCGCGACCACCGGGAATCTTGATCCACGGCGTAGCGCGTTGGTCGATCTCGGCTTCTATGTAGCGGCCGAGTCGCTCGAGTTGGGTGCCCGTCACGACGTAGTAGCGGCGCGTCGCGCCGTCACGGTAGGCGTAGCGACCAGGACTGATTTCGACGGCGTCGAGATACGCCACGGCGCGCGCAAACCAGTTGTCTGTCTTCGCCGTCTTTCTGGTGCTCAGATCCCGCCTCCACGCCAAAAAATGCATTCTGCCTACCACAGGCAACGATGCACTAACGCTGCTCGCTTGCTGCGTTCGGTCTCTATTTCCTGCTCGCAAAGATTCGCAGAAGAACGACAACATTGCGATGCGTTCAACAGCGGGCGTACATTTCGTTAACGCGTTAACGCCCGCTGGCCCACCTGCGTTAGTCCGCCCGGCCAGTTCCATCGAAGCGCGTCGCGATTTAATCAGCCGCTCTTATTCGCCGCCGAATTCGAGCGACGTTTGAAATCGCCGCCGACGCACGCTATCGATCGCGAATCCGCGCGCAAGCGGCCATAACGCCCGCACTCGCACGAGCCGGGGCCCCCGACCGGACGCGACGCGATCCGGAACCAAAGACTTGCCTCCCGCCTGTTGCAAGTGGTATGCAATTTCATACTATGCGCATGTCAACGACCCTTGCGGCCGCTCTCTTGCTCACGAGTTGCGCGCAATTGGCGCAATCGCCGATTCCAAGTGCGTTTGTAGGCAGCGCATCGAAGATTCGTCGCGCGAGCGGTCCGTGGCTCTGCGGTCAACAGCCACTCGCTAAGGTGCGCTTGGGCCGGCGAACGCCGCCAGCCGGCGTTGAGTATAAATCGCTCTACAAATTCAAAGCGCAGCCCGACGGTGCGGCACCATACGACGGTCTCGTCGTCGTCGACGGCAAGTTCTACGGTACGACCGATTTGGGCGGCTCGTCCGGTTACGGCGCGATCTTTGAATACGCGACGACGGGTCAGGAGCGCATCGTCTATAGCTTTAAAGGCGGCAGCGACGGTTCGTACCCATGTGCCGGCCTGGTGAATGCCGGCGGCAAGCTTTACGGCACCACGCAATCCGGCGGCGCAAACGGTTGGGGCACGATTTTTGAAGTTAGCACGTCGGGTCAAGAGCACGTGATCTATAGTTTCAAAGCCGGCAAGGATGGCGCCGCGCCGTATGCCGGGCTGCTGCTGCTCGACGGTAAGCTGTACGGCACCACGGTCGAGGGCGGTGCGGCGGGCTGGGGCACGGTGTTCGAAGCGACCACGAGCGGCGGCGCGCACGTCGTGTATAGTTTTAAGGCCGGCAAAGACGGCGCATATCCTTACTCCAACCTCGTCGCGGTGAAAGGCGCGCTCTACGGAACGACGCAAGGCGGCGGCAGCACCGGTTGGGGCACCGTTTTCAGCGTCACGCCTTCCGGCGACGAGCATATCGTCTATAGCTTCAAGGCCGGCAATGACGGTGCGTATCCATTCGACGGCCTCACCGCGTCGGGCACGAAATTGTACGGCACGACGCAAGAGGGCGGAACCGCGGGATACGGCACCGTTTTCGACGTCACGCCGTCGGGCGAAGAGCACGTGCTCTACTCGTTCAAGGGCAGCAGCGACGGCGCATATCCCTATGCACGGCTCGTCGCGGCAAACGGCGCGCTCTACGGCACGACGTATCAAGGCGGATCGAAAAACTGGGGCACCGTCTTCCGCGTCGGCTTCGCCGGAAAAGAGGACGTGCTCTATGCCTTCAAGGCGGGGAGCGACGGCGCGTGGCCGTTCTCACATCTCGTGGCGTATAACGGCAAACTCTACGGGTCGACGGAAGGGGGCGGCGTGAACGGCGGATGGGGAACGCTCTTCAGCGTCGTTCCCTAACTTCAGCTCTCGGTCTGCGGCAGCGTGCCGGTCAAGAACTGGTAAACCATCACGAAGTCGCCGCAAAAGGAGAGTCCCGGATGCTCGAGCGTCTTGGGCTGATTCTTTTCAAAGACCCAGTGTGAAACGAACGCCGGCAGATAGCCGAGCGCCAATCCGCCCAACGCGAGTGCCGGGCGCCGCAACGCAATCGCGCTCAACCCCACGGCCAAGCCGCTGACTAACCCCACCGTATGCACGATTTTCGTCCGGCGGTCGCGGTGCGCGGCAAGATACTCGGGATAGAACTCTTCGAAGGTCATGAGGCCACCATCATAGCCTTAGCCGCCGTTCATGTCGAGGAAGAGCTCCGTCGCCATGGCGATGAGAAATCCCACGCACATCGTGGCGGTAACGAATCCGCTGAGGCCGGTCTTCTTGAGCACGCTCCATAGTTCGCCGATCACGAACACGAGCGCGCCAACGGCAATCGCGAGGAAGAAGACCGAGAGCGTCGGCGAGTAAAAGCTATAGCCGATGATCGTCCCGAGAAACGTCGGTCCGCCTGCGATCAAGCCCGCCAATCCGATTTGCGCCCACGTCGGTACGACGCGTCCGACCAGCGGCGCCGCAACGCCGAACCCTTCGGTCGCGTTGTGCAATCCGAAGCCGACGATCAGCGCAACCGCGACGGCCGTCGCGCCTGAGGCCGCCGACGCACCGATCGCTAGCCCTTCGCCGAAGTTGTGCGCGCCGATTCCGACGGCGATCAACGCCGCGAGCACGATCGGGATTCTCCGCATGCATGGCGGCTTGGCGCGTGAAGTGCGTCGCCGCACTCCCCAAGCCGACCAATCCAATCGCGAGTCCGGCCACGAAAACGAACGCGACTGCAAACGGGAACGGAGCCGCGCCGGCATGCCAAGCGTTGAGGCCCTGTCCGATCGGCGCGATGGCATTCTGCGCGATCTCCACCACGAGGTACAGTAAAATGCCGATCGCAAGCGCATTGAGCAGCGCGATCGTGTGCGCCGTGAGCCGGCGCGCTCGCGCGATCGGCAGTCCGAGAAAGATCGTGAACCCGGCGATCGCCCCGAGCATCACCGTGGTCCAGAAGCCCAGCGCGCGCGTCGGCGGAGGGACGGCAGGCATCATCGCCCGGTACATCGCGGTGAGCGTATTGGGCGTACCGATATAATGAATCGCGGTAATCAGGCCGGCGGGCATGCCGGCCGAATCCTCGATATGATCGAGCACGTGGCAATGGATGAGCCACGTGCCGGGCTTTGCGTCGGCATCCACGACAACGTCGACGCGCTGGCCGGGCCCGACCAGCACCGTATCCTGGATATCCTTATAATCGACCGGCGCGGCGTCGCGTGCGATGATTTGCTGGTAGTGCCCGTGCGTGTGCATCGTGTGGAACTCTTCGCCGGAGATGTTGATCCAGCGAATTCGAAAACGTTCGCCCGCGTGCACGTCGAGCGCGCGCGTTGCCGGATACTCCTTACCGTTGAGCGTAAAGTGATTCTCGGCCGCGCTCTGGATCTGCCACGACGAGATCATCTCGAGAAAATCGCCGGTGAGGTTCCGTTCGGAGGGCGCAGGATGCGACGGCTCGACGATAATCGCGCCGTAGAGGCCGGAGTCCACCATCGCTTCATCGTCGTGCGAGTGATAGATGAACGTACCCGGCTGATCGGCGACGAAGTGTAGAGAAAATGGCCGCCGCGCGTCACGCAGCGGCTGCGAGATGCCGGCGACGCCGTCCATCTCCACCGGAATGTCGTGCACGCCGTGCATGTGAATCGAATCCGGCGTCGCGTCCTCGTTCTCATAGTCGATGACGATCGTATCGCCTTGATGCACCACAAGCGTCGGCCCGGGCACGACGCCGTTATACGTGTTGGCCATCACCGTCAAGCCCGGGCTTGAGCGTCCAGGGCGCTGCGCGCTCGACGAGGTGAAAGGTGTGCGTGCGTCCGCTGACGGTTGGTATCGCCTGATAAGCGCCGTCCGGACGCGCGAAAACCCGCGACTCACCCGGCGCCGCGGTCGCGACTGGGAGCGGGGCCGAGAGCGGCTGCAATCCAAGCGAGGTCGTGTTGGGTGAGGCCGGCTCGTCGGCATCGGCGAAGGCCCGCCCGGGCATTCCGAACAGAAGAACGACCACGACGGCGATCAGTGCCGGCACCCGATGGAAGGGGAGGAATCGCATTTTAGGTGCGCCTAAGATTGTCGATAGGTATGCCTGTTCCTGTGAAAGGCTCGAAAATCAGGTTCCGGGTCGAGCCGGATCCGAGGCAATCGCGACCGCGAGTGGCCGTTTGAGGCGTAAACGAGAGAAACAAGGCGTGGTTGCGCTGATTATGCACGTGCCGGCGCGGAGATAAGTAATCGTTGCCGGTCCCACGACGCTACCTCGGATCCTTTCCTTGTTCCGCAGCCGGCGCTCGCCGCGCCCGCAGCGCGCTTAAACAATTCGCACGGCAGTATCTTGCCGATCGCCGGCTCGACGACTTTGAAACCGCGATCGGCGAAGCGCTGGCGAACGCCGTGGAGCACAGCGCGGCGAAGAACATCGTCGTCGCGTGCGCCTACGAATCTTCTCAAGTAATCGCCGAGATTGAAGACGACGGCCGGGGCTTCTTCCCGGCGTCCAACGTCGCGCGGCCGCCGCACGACGCCGTGCGCGGCTTCGGGCTTTTCATCATGCATCAGCTGCTCGACGAGATCGAATTCCTCGACGGCGGCCGCCGGCTACGCTTGGTAATGCGCGTGCCTTAACGGACGTGCGGGGTCTTGCGGCTCGTGTTCTTGCCCGCACTCGTGACAAACCGCGTATCGCCGCTACGGTCTTATCTTCAAGCGTGAGCCGCTTATCCAGCAACTCGTCCCGATTCTCAGGCGACGGATGCTCGGCGGCTTCCTTTTCGGCGAGCGCCTTTGCCTCCGCCGCTTCGCGCAGGTCGTAAATGGCGTCGATCTTGTCTTTAGAATTGCCCAACTAACTGCATCCCTCATACATGACGGCACGTCAAACCTTCGACGCAAACGGAAGCTTCCCGTCCGGCGGGGCCGGCGGCTACCGCGTCCCGAAAGGACGGGGTAGGAGGTGACCGTGCCGGAGATACGGCTCGAGCGAAAACTGACGATTCCCTTGGAGTCCGCCGTCGAGGCGCTTGGCTCGCTGCTGCGCGCAATTGCGGCGCAGGAAGGTCCGTGGCGTGGTTTTGCCCTTCACGTAGCCTTCGGCGATCTGCATCTTCCCGACGTTGGATACGTCGCCGTACCGATTCACCTCACAGTTGAGAAGGAGCCGGACAAGCCGCACGCATTCGCCATCGCCTTCACCTCGTCGCAGCTGCCCGCGGCGTTTCCAGGCTTGCGTGGGACGATGGAAGTCCTGCCGGGCTCGCTGGGGGAGAGTTCGCTGCGGTTGACGGGAACCTACGAGCTTCCGATGCCGCTCTTCGGCAAGCTCTTCGACGCGGCGTTCATGCCCGGCATCGCCGAACGTTCGCTGGAGAATTTCATCGACGAGATCGCCGCCGCATGCGAGGCGCACGTCAATCGCCGCGAGGCCGATTACGCTCGCTATCATTTTTACGCATTGCGATGAATCGGATAAGCGCGGGCTGCGCCATCGCAGGCGGCGGCCCAGCAGGCATGATGGCCGCGATGCTTTTCGCGCGCGCGGGCGTCAAGACGGTGCTGTTGGAGAAGCACGCCGACTTCTTGCGCGATTTTCGAGGCGATACGATCCATCCCTCGACGCTGCAGGTCATGGACGAGCTTGGTCTGCTCGATGCGTTCCTCGAGCGGCCCCATCAAGAGGTCACCTCACTGGCCGGTAATCTCGGCGACACGCTCATCACGGTGGCGGATTTCACCCACTTGCCCACGCGCTGCAAGTTCGTGGCGTTCATGCCGCAGTGGGATTTCCTGAACTTCTGGCCGAGGAGGCGAAGCGATATCCGACCTTCGATCTGCGGATGCAGGCGCGCGCCGACGACCTGCTCGTGGGAGGAGGGCCGCGTCGTCGGGAGTGCGCGCGACGACTCCGAGGGCACCGCTCGAAGTGCGCGCCGATCTCGACGATCGCCGCCGACGGCCGCGAATCGCTGCTGCGCGCGCGCGCCGGCCTCGAAGTCATAGAACTCGGCGCGCCGATGGACGTGCTCTGGCTGCGTCTCACACAAGCACGCGGACGATCCGGCACGAGACGTTCGGCTACATCCGCGACGGGCGCATCATGGCGCTCATCGACCGCGGCGACTACTGGCAGTGCGCGTACGTCATCCCAAGGGAACGCTCGAGGAGCTTCGCGCGCGCGGCTTGGAGCGATTTCCGCGGGACGTGATCGCGCGATCGTGCCGTTCCTGCACGATCGAGTTGACGAACTTCAAAGTTGGGACGACGTGAAACTGCTCGACGGTTCGCGTCGAATCGCTTGCGCCGATGGTATCGTGCCGGGGATGCTGTGCGTCGGTGACGCAGCGCACGCGATGTCGCCGATCGGCGGCGTCGGCATCAATCTCGCGATTCAGGATGCAGTTGCGGCGGCGAACATGCTCGCACCGAAAGTGCTCGCGGGACGCGTTACCGTCGCTGATCTGCACGCCGTCCAGCACCGCCGCGAGAGCGCCGCGCGGAGAACGCAGGCGCTGCAACTCTTCATTCAGCGTCACTTTATCGGCAAGGTTCTCTCGAGCGGAAGCGCGCCGTTCCTGCATCGCTTGCCCGCGCTGCTGCGGTTGTTACCGTTCCTTCCGCGCGTCCCCGGACGTCTGGTGGGATTGGGGTTTCGTCCGGAACACGTCGCCAACTCGTCAGGATAGGGTAAAGAGATTCGCATGATACGTGGACTCGCTCTTGGAGCGGCCGGAACCCTCGCGCTCTTGCTGCTTCTCGGATACGCCGCCGTCAAGATGGGCTTGATGCCCGCAAATGCCGACGCGAAGCCGCCCGCGATCGAACGCTGGGCCGCGCGCACGTCGCTTCACGCGGCGCTCGCGCGCGAGGCGCCGCGAACGCCGAACCCGGTTCCCTTGACCGACGAGAACTTACTCGCCGGCGTTAAACTCTACGCCGCCAATTGCAGCGTCTGTCACGGTGCGGCCGATGGAAAGGCGTCGAACATCGCGCGGGGACTCTATCAGCATCCGCCGCAGCTCGCCACCGACGGCGTTGAAGACGATCCCGACGGCATCACGTATTGGAAGATCGATCACGGCATTCGTCTCACCGGCATGCCCTCGTTCGCGCGTACGCTCGACGACCGACAAATGTGGCAGCTCGCGCTCTTCTTGAAGCACATGGATTCGCTGCCGCCCGTGCCGGAACGCGCGTGGAAGTCGCTGCATTCGGGCCGCCGAATAGACGGCGAAATAAAGGGTTTCGCGCATAAAAATCAATTTATGCAAGGAAACGACCGGAGTCGCCCCCGACCGGTCGCTCGTACTCAGGCTCGAAAGGACCTTGACGGACTTCATGAATTTTTCTAAGCAGTTCTTCGTAACGGCGGGTCTATTGGTGTCCGCCTTTTCCGCCGCGGGCGCTTGCGCCGCCGCACAAGACCAGCCGGCGCCCGCGCCAACCGCGACGCCGACATTTATCGACAAGCTGTACGACGGCAATTGGCACGTGCAGCTCGCCCGCATATTTGGCTTCCCCAGGTGCGCGGCAACTATCAGTACTCCATCCCCACGATCGAGCGTCACGGCGGCCGAGGAATCGCGCAGGGCAGCTTTCAGGTGACGCCGGCCAGCTACGTCGCGAATCTCAACTCGGCGGCGATGTTCTCGTTCGATGCGCGCAAGGGCATCGTCGAAGTCTTCGGCGATTACATCTACACCAACGCGTCCGCCAGTGCCTCGGCAAACGATACGTATATCGGTCCCGGGGGGCGCGTTCAGATTCCGCTCTCGCTCAACACCGACGCTCACCTGCGTTCGTCGATTTGGGAAGCCGCCGCCGGCATGACGATCGCTCGCAGCTCCAATGCAGACGTAAGCATGTTTATGGGATTGCGGGAGTTTCCGCTCGACCTTACGCTCGACTACAATGCGACCATCGGCAAGCGCAAGTTCATCACTCCCAGCGGGACGATCAATAGCGACCACATCGCGCAAGACGTGATCTTCGGCGTCCACGGCCGCGCGTTCTTGGGCGACGGCCGCTGGTACATTCCCTACTACTTCGACGTCGGAACCGGCGCCGGACAACTTGGCAACCAGACCTGGCAGGCCTACACCGGCGCGGGCTACGCGTTCAACCACGGGCAGACGCTGCTGGCGGCCTGGCGCAGCCTGAACTACTACGGCTTCGCGCCCATCTCGCCGGTGCAGAAGCTTACCTTTGCCGGTCCACTGGTCGGGTATACCTTCCAGCTCTAGCGAGCCGGTGGGTCTAGCGTCCGAGGTGTGCGAGCGCGTCGCGTAGCGGCGCGCTCGACAATTGTACCAGTCCTTGAAACGGCGTGTACATCTCCAGCGTGAGGAAGATCGCGCCGGAGACGGCGAGCGCGCAGAGACTCAGCGCCACCAATACGGTGGTATTGGGCGGCGAGAAGATGCCAAAACCGACGAACGTAATCGAAAACCAGAAGACGAGCAAGATGACCAGCAGCGGCGAGATCGTCTCCTCGGTTTGCGCGTACATCAGCCAGCGCGTCTGCGCCACGCTCATGGCGAGCGCAATCGCCGCCGGCTTGAGCGAGCGCTGACGATCGTTGGAGGGTTCGAGGCTCTCGAGCTGGTCGAGAAAGAGTTCGCCGCGGATCTTCAGCGGATCCATTTGCGGCGCCGCGGTCGTCGTTCCGGGCCAGATCCGAACGATCGCCTGGCCCACTACCATTCGTAGCGTCGCTCGCGCGGGCTCGGCTTCCGGCCCGTAGTGTGCCAAGAGCCGGTCGAGGAGCACGACCTTGCCGGAGACGTCGAGAAGCTCGTCGCGCTGCGCGTTATACGTTCCCGTCGCCGAAGCGACGAGCAATCCCAACACGAGGCCGGCCATCGTGCCGACGATGCCCAGGCAGATCTCGATCAAATGACGCGAGTCGTCGCTGAGATGATGCCCCGGCAACGACGCGCGCAGGCGCATGCCGAGCAGCGCGCCTCCGAAGAAGCACGCGAGCGCGGCAAGCGCGGCGAGCGCTGCTACGATGCCGGCTGTTCCGACGTGATGGTAAGCGTCTGCTGGTTGACGCTATAGTTGCCGGCCGCGACCAGCGCATTGGGATGCGCGCAGATCACGCTGTTGTTCGGACCGTAGATCACCACGAGGCCCGGCGGCCCACACGGCGTCTGCTGCAGACTGTAGCTGCTCAAGAGCTTCGCGCCCGGGCTCTCCGATGCGACTTGGTACGAGGTGTAGGTGACGCTGTTTGCCGCAACGATCGATCCGTACACTGCGGCCGACGCCGCGCCGATGGCGAAAGCGCCCCAGAAGCCGCCGCCCCAATAATATGGCGCCGGATACCACGCAACGCCGGCGTTCCAGCCCCACGCCGGATATCCGCGGTAGACCGGGTTGCCGACAGTCGTTCCGTGATAGACGTACCCGTTATTGGCATACGTGTTCGTGTGATACGTCTGTCCCCAGGCATTCGTCGCGGTTCCGGAGCCGCTGTAGCTGTGGTTGTAATAGTTGCCGCTGCCGGAGTCGTTGTACGATCCGTACGGATTGCTGCCGCTGCCGTTGTGATTATAGTTGCCGCTGTTGTAGTTGCCGCTGGTGCTGCTGTTGTGGCTGCCGTACGGGCTCGATCCCGAGCTGCTGTGGTAGAAGTTGCCGTTGTTCGATGCCCCGCCGCTGCTGGTGCGGCTGTAACCGCCGTTGGTCGCGGTCGTCGAGCGGTTGTAGCCGCTGCCGGTATTGTTGACCGTCGTGGAGCGGTTCGTTCCGTACGGTCCGGTGCTCGAGTGGCTATAACTCTGCGGATGCGAGCCGCCCCCATCGTTATGCATGTCGAAGCCGCCCGACGGGCGCGCGAAGCCGCCGCGTCCGGCTAGGGCGCCGATGGGCAACGCGGCGATCAGCGCCGCTGCGGCAATCGTCCGAATTTTCACTTGATCACCTCGTCGGCTTTACCGGTGAGCGAAACATAGGTTCCAGCTTTGGTTTTGATGAGCATCAGCACGCCGCGCGGCGGCAGCTGCGCCGACGAGTGCGTCAGCGTCTGCATCGAGTCGGTGGGGTTGAGCCACACCGTGCCGGATTGCAGTTGAATGCGGACCTTCTCGCCGTACTGGAAGAGCGTCGCATCGTAGGGTAAGCAGCGCACCAGCTCGTTGACCTTGGTGCAGGCCGCCTTACCGATCACGAGCATGCCCCGGCCGTCGGCCGACGTTACGGCCATCGAGCCGTCCGCGATCGCAATACGGACGTTGGCGTACGACTTCGAGGTCCCGTCGCGCTGAGTGATCAGCGCCGTTCCGGTCGCGGCGGCGGGCGCGGCTTGCGCCGCCGCCAGCGCGAGCGCCCATGCGGTAAAAAGGAGTCCTTTTAAAATGGGAGGGTTCATGGGTGCTATTGTACGCCCCGAGCCGCCCCAACGGTATCCCGAAAGTCCATTCGGTGGGCATTACCGTTTCGGGATAGAGCGGCGCGGCGCGGAACGCCGTGCGGGAGCGACGGTTCTCGTGGCAAAGATTGGGAGGGATCCATTACACTTTTCGAGGTTTTTGCCGCGCGCTGCGGCTCGGAATTAAACTCATATAGATAGAAGGAGAACATTGTGAAACGTCTCGTTATCGCGCTGGTGGGGAGCCTCGCGATCGCCGTAACGTCGGTTGCGGCGAGCGTCGCGAGCCCGCCGAGTCTCACCGGCACCTGGTCCGTTCAGCAGACCGGCCTGAACGGCAACTCGACTTCGACCGTCACCCTCACGCAGTCCGGAAACGGCGTGGTCGGCAACAACGCCACGACCGGCAACGGCTTCACCGGCACGTTCGTGAACGACACTCAGATCAACGGTAAGTGGCACGGACCGGGCGGCGCCGGCTGGCTCACCGTCTACGTCAGTGCCAACGGCCATAGTTTCAACGGCACGTGGGGCTATAACGGGCGCGCCGCCAACGGTTCGTTCGTCGGCAACAAGGTGCTGCCGCCCTCGCCGATCACCGCCAAGGGCACCTGGAAGGTCACCGGCGCCGGCGGTCCGACCGCGTTCGTCGGCATGATGAAGTGCACGCAGTCGGGCGTGGCCGTGGTTTGCCACACCGGCCCGATCCTGCTCAACGGCAAGTTCCGTACCACCGATAAGGTGCGCGCAACGTGGTCGAGCCCGAGCGGATCCGGATGGTTCTCGTTCTGGTTCAATGGCGACAACAACAGCTTCAACGGTGTTTGGGGCAAAGGCGCCGACACAACGCCGGCCGTCGGTCGCGTCGTCGGACAGCGCACGCTCTAGTTAAGTCTCGAGGGGGATCCGTTCACTCGCGATCGGGCGGGCCGCAAGGCTCGCCCGACGCTTTTCTCAGCGCAGGGCGATCACGCCGACGACGGCGCCGCCGAGGATAAAGAAGACCGGGTTGACTTTCGTGTAGACGACCGCGAGAAACGTGAGCCCCGCAAGCACGACCGTCACCCATCCGCCGATCGCGGTCTTGCCGAACGTGATCAGACCCGCGACGGCCAGACCGATCGCCACCGAACCGAGTCCGCGCTGGATCGAAGCCCGCCAGGGCCAGTGATCGAGACGCTGCCAGAGGCGGCCGACGCCGAACGTGAGTATTCCGGTCGGCACGAAGAACGCAAGCGCGCAGGCGATTGCGCCCGGCAATCCCGCGACGATCTGTCCGACTTCCGCGACCATCATCATGTTCGGGCCCGGCGACATCTGGCCGGTGCTGTAGACGTGCGTGAGTTGGTCGCTGTCGAGCCAATGATGAACGCCGACCACGAGCACCTTCATCTCGGGAAATGCGGCCATGCCGCCGCCGATGGTCAGCAGCGAGAGATAGGCGAAGACGCGGACTAGTGCAGGGACCTGATCCATTCGTCTTCCGTTTCACGGTGCGTTTCGCGCGTGCGCCGCGGGCGATACGTGGCGATCGCGAGCGTTCCGACGATCAAGAGCGTGAGCGGGACGCCGAGCTTGAAGTAGTTGACGCCCAGGACCGCCGCCAGCACGAAGAACGCGTCGTAGACGCCCGAGAGCGATTTCTTGCCGATTTTGAACCACGTCGCGGCCAAGAGGCCGGTCGCGGCGGCGGCAACGCCGCGCAAGGCGGCCGTCGCGAGCGGACGCACCGCATGCTGGCTATAGACGACGCCCGCGAGCGTCATGAAGACGAACGCCGGCAAGCACATGGCGATCAGCGCGGTCGTCGCTCCGAGCGTGCCGGCGAGCCGGTCGCCCGCCAGGATCGCAATATTGGTCGCGTTGAGGCCCGGCAGGGTGTTGCTGATCGCAGTCAGCTCGAGAAACTCGACGTCGTTGAACCATTTGCGCTTGCGGACGAGTCCGTCGCGAAGATACGCAACGACGCCGCCGCCGAAACTGATCGCGCCGATGAGGAGAAACTCGCTGAATATTTCGCCGATCGACGCGCTGCGCTTGGGTGTGCTCGTTGCCGGTGCCGCCGCTTCACTCATTGCTCTGCGGAGGATTTCCTTTTAACCGATAGACGAGGCCGGTTTTCGTGGTCCCGAGCATCAGCCAGCCGTCGGCAATCAACTGCAGCTTGATGAAGAACTCTTCGACGCGCTGCTTGACGATATTGTCCACGTCCTCGCGCCGGTCGAAGCGTGCTTGGTAGGCGTACTCGCCGCACATGACGTGATGGTCTCCCAGCGAGCGCCACAGCGAGATGTTCGTCTTGGTCGTCATGCCTTTGCCGAAATCGAGCGGACCCATATCCATGAGCACTTCCTCGACCAGCGTCGAGTTGACGAGCTCGACCCGTCCCTCGGCCGTACCGATGAGATCGGCGAGGGCGGGTAGACCTTTGGCGATCGTTCGCAAGCTGGTGCGATCGCCGGTGTGGACCGAGCTCATCGGAAAGATGCAGTTATGCGAGAAGAGCAGCCGGAAGCCGCCCGGCTGATCCTTGAGCGGAAGCGCCTCGGACTTGAACTTCACCCGGTACGGCCCCGCAATATTGGGACGCACGTCAACCGACGCGGCCTTGTTCATGTCCGTATGGCGAAACTTGAAGACCACCTCGGGATCGCTGACCGGAAAGCCGTCTTGATACTCGGTGCGGCGCCGAAGAATAAAGGCGTTGTTATAAAGCCGGAAGTCTTCGGTGTCGAGGAACATGACTTCCCGAATACGGGGGCGGGCCTTGCTTAGGTCGCGAGGCTTGTACGTTACGCCCTTCACCTTCGTCGCGGCCTCCGCGACCAAATCGCTGAAGCTCTTGAAGCCGCGAACGGTAGCGAAGAAATCCGGCTTCAGGATCAGCTTGGCATCGAAGAACTGGACTCGGTCGTGGGGGTTGCCGTCGGCATAGGTAAGGGTCTTGCCGTTGGGAGCCGCGGCCGGGCTAACGCTCGTTTCCATAGGGGTGGCACTATACAACGCTACGCCGGGCGTCCCTATCCTTTCGATGAGGAAACGGCGCGGTCGCGCCAAAACTCTGTGAACCATGAGCTGGCTCGCGCCAATTCCCGTTCTCGTCGCGCTGCCGTTATTTGCCCTCGTCTCGGCGGGGCTCGCCATTCTGGCGCACGTCATTTTCCGCAAGTTCGTCCCGCCGGAGCGGCTGCTCGAGCAGTACGACGTCGCGGGCTACCTCGTCGCCGTGGTCGGCGTACTCTACTCGGTCGTTCTCGGCTTTCTCGTGGGAACCGTCTGGACGGCCTTCGCGACGGCCCAACAGACGACCGATCTGGAGGCGGGGTATGTCTCCGACGCCTTCGGTTTCGCAACGCAGTTGGCGCAGCCGGAACGCCACGAGATCGAACGGACGCTGGCGCGCTACGCGCTCCAAGTGCGCGATTCGGAGCTGCGCGCCGGCATCGCCGGGGGAACGGAGCGGCGCTCGCTGGTCCTGCTCGATCGAGCGATCACATTGACGGTGCAAATGCCGCCGCCGGCTCACGCCGGCAACGGCGTGCTGCTCGAGAACAACACGCTGCGCTCGGCGCTCATCGGCGACCTGCGCAACGTCGGCGATACGCGACGCCTGCGCTACGTGCAGTCGCAGAGCCGGCTGCCCGCGGGAATGCTCGAGGCGCTCGTGCTCGGTGCGCTGATGGTGATTGCTTTTGCGTTCTTCTTCGGCGTGCGCGGCTTGTTCAAACAGATGGCGATGACGGGGCTCATTGCCGGCTCGATCGGGCTCTTCTTCGGATTAATCCTCGAACTCAGCACGCCGTACACGGGCGCGATTCAAGTCTCGCGCGACGCCTGGACGCTCGTCATTACGACGAACGATTTTGTGAAGCTCGCGCGCTAAGGCGTCGGCGTCGCTGCGGGTTCGGGCGTCGCGGCGAAGATGTACTGGTCGTTGGAGTTCTCGGAGGTCGGCGAGGGCGTCGCGAACTGGTATTGCATTGCGAGGCCGGAGAGCACCGCAGCCGTCTGCGGGAAGACCTGGCCGCGGAAAGAGCCGTCGCTGTTCATCGTCGCGACGACGTGCAGCTTTCCTTGCGGGCCTGCACCGAGGCCGAGATCGACGCTCGACGGACCGATATCGAACCAAATGTAGTTGCCGTCGCGACCGCCGGCGACCGGGATGTAGAGCTTGTAAAATGACGTATGATAATAACCGCGCAACGTGCCGTCGGCGAAGATTTGTAAGTCGAGTTTCCCGGTGATCGGATATGGCGATCCGTAGACCTGGGTTATCGAAGTCGTGTAATGGTAATCGGTAGCTTGCGCCAGAGCCTGCATCGGCATCGCTGCCAACCCGATCCATACGAGCGCAACGCCGCTCATCCACCGCCGTACCATTGACCCTGTCATGCTAACTCCTCTCGAATGTCCTATCTAAGGGAGTAGAGCGCTCGGCTTGGCGAGAACGTGACGAGAGTGGTGCAACCAGCCGAAATTGACCTCCGAGCCCTCCCGGTCTGGGAACGTCCCGATCTCGTCCGCAAAGCCCTCGACCGTCTTCCATCGGGAGAGCTCGCTTACCCTTATAACCGAGAACGAGCCGCGCGCGCTCTCGTCGCGCATCATGCAAGACCGCCCCGAGCGTTTCGTCATCGAGACGCGCCGCATCGCCAGTCGCGTCTGGCACTTGCGGCTCACGCACCGTCCGGGTGAGGGAGCGGACCGCAACTCGGCCGCGCAACACTTAAGCCGTTGTCCGGCATTTGTCTGCACTCGACAGCAGCGTTCGCTCGGAACTCGCCGCAGCCGCGGTTTGGCAGACCGGGACGCCGCGGACAGACGCTGGTCGCGGAGAACATCGATTGGCCGTTCATCGGCATGGTAACCGAAGGAATCGTCGCGCGCGCCAACGGCGGCGGCCGCGAGCGCGAACGCATTCTCTACGAAATCTTTCCCTACGAGCTCTTCGGCGTCGCCGAGTATTTCGACCGCGGTTTGAAGATGGCGCGGATCTCCGTCTTTTCAAAGACCGCACACGTGCTCAAGGTTCCGTGGGACGTCGTCGCGCGCGTCGCGGAACGCTATCCGCTGCTCACCAATGCACTGGGCATCGTGATGGCTCAGCGCATTCGTCTGCTCGCCGACGCACTCTCCGTGCAGGGGTCGCTGCCGATTCTCGGCCGCATCGCGCGCGTGCTGCTCCCGTATGCGATGCCCGAACGCGGGTTGGCTCCCGCCGCGGCATCGCTCTCGACGATCACACAGTCGCAGATCGCGGCTGCCGGCGGAACGGTGAAGGAAGTCGCCGCACGCGCGATCGCGGAGCTGGAATCGCGCAACGCACTGCGCCGCGAGCACGGTCATATCCGCTACCTCGATCGCGAAGTGCTTCTGGAACTCATCCAGGACGTTTCTTAGCCCAGTTTTTCGAAACCCGTGTACGGGCGCAGCGCGGCGGGAACCACGATCGATCCGTCGGCCTGCTGATATTTTCCAGAAGCGCGATCAGCGTTCGCCCGATTGCCAGTCCCGAGCCGTTGAGCGTGTGCACGAACTCCGGTTACGCCCGGCCGCATCGCGACGGAAGCGTATCGCCGCGCGGCGCGCTTGAAAATCGGTGCAGTTCGAGCACGAGCTGATCTCGCGATAGCTCGTCGCTGCTCGGGCACCCAGACTTCGAGATCGTAGGTTTTCGCGGCGTTGAAGCCGGTATCGCCGGCGCAGAGCGCGACGACGCGATACGGCAGCTCGAGCTCTTGCAGCAGCGCTTCGGCGTCGCCCGTCAGCGCCTCGAGTGCCTCGAACGATGCTTCGGGCGCCGCTCAGCCAAACGAGTTCGACCTTCTCGAACTGATGCTGACGCATCAAGCCGCGCGTGTCTTTCCCTGCGGCGCCGGCCTCTTTGCGAAAGCAGGGCGTATACGCGGCATATTTCAGCGGAAGCTCCTCGGCACTCGAGAATTTCGTCGCCGAGCGTAGCGCGGTGAGCGGAACCTCCGACGTTGGAATCATGAACAGGTCGGCGTCGCGATCGGAGAACATTGCGTCGGAGAACTTGCTCAATTGTCCGGTCGACCACATCGTCTCGCGCGAGACGAGCAGCGGCGGCGCGATCTTCGAGGTAGCCGCGCGCCGCAGCGCGATCGAGAAAGAACGATGCGAGCGCGCGCGGCAAGCCGCGCCCCGGCGCCCCGCAGCAGCGAGAACCGGCTGCCGGAGAGTTTCGCAGCGCGGGTCGAAATCGAGAATGCCGAGCTGCTCGCCGATCTCCCAGTGCGGCTTGCGGCGTCGAACTCGAACGCGGCGCGGCTCGCCCCAGCGCCGCACCTCTACGTTGGCGGTCTCGTCGGTGCCGTCTGGGCACGGAGTCGTCCAGCAGATTGGGCATATTGTCGAGCAACGCGCGAAGCGGCGAGTCCGCCGCCGTCGGTGAGAGCAGGCGCGCGCGTTCCTCTAACTCGTCGATCCGCGTCGAGAGCTCGTCGATCTTCGGGCGGTACTCGCGCGCCGCCGCCGCTTTATCGACCGCTTCGCCGATCGCCGCAGAGAGCCGGTTCTTTTCGGCCTTCGCCCGCTCGACCGCGGTGAGCGCGGAGCGGTACTCCTCGTCGTAGCGCAGAAGCTCGTCGACCGGCGACGGATCCTGCCCGCGGCGAACGAGAGCGTTTCGGACGCGTTCGGGATCGCGCCGAATCAGAGCGATATCGAGCATGGAGAAGCGCGCCCTTATGCAGCCCGCAAATCCACTCCTACCGGAACGGGGGTTTGCGGTCGAACGTCTTTTGCCGCCGCGGCAAGCGATCGTGGCGTTCTTTTCGCGCGTGAACGTCGCGCCGCCGGGCATCGAACGCGTCCCGCTCGACGACGCGCTGGGCCGCGTGCTCGCCGAACCGATCGTCGCCGACGACGACTATCCGGCCGCGCCGCGTTCGGCGATGGACGGCTTTGCCGTTCGCGCCGAAGCGACGCCCGGGAGCTTCGAGATCGCGGGCGATGTGGCGATGGGCGCCGCCCCGGCGCGCACGGTCGAAGGGTCGGCCGCATGGCGAATCCCCACCGGCGGAGTCCTTCCCGCACGGCGCCGACGCGGTGGTTCCGATCGAAGACGCGCGCCTCGCCGGCACTCTTTTCACGGTTGCCGCGCCGCTGATCGCCGGCGAGAACGTCGTCGAGCGCGGCGCCGACATGCGCCGCGGCGAGATCGTCATCGGCGCGCGGCGGCGCATCCGCGCGGCAGAGATCGGCGTGCTCGCGACGCTCGGCGTAACGACCGTTCCGGTCTATCGGCGTCCCACGATCGCGGTCTTCTCCAGCGGCGACGAGCTGGTCGATCCGGCGTGCCGGCCGAAGCCGGGCGAAGTACGCGACTCGAATCGGCTATGCCGTCGCGGCGTCGCTGCGCGCCATGGGTGCGCTGCCGCGCCACTATCCGACGTTGCGTGACGAAGCCGCGGAGTTCGAATCGGCGCTCGCGAGCGCTCTCGCATGAGTGCGATGCCGTCGTCGTCACCGGCGGCTCGTCGGTCGGCGAACGCGACCGCCTGCCCGATGCGGTCGCGAGCATCGGCGAGCCCGGGCGTCGATCGTGCACGGCCTGCGCGTCAAGCCTGGAAAACCCACGCTGCTGGGCGCCGGCGGCGGCAAGCCGATACTCGGGCTTCCCGGGAACCCGACCTCGGCCTTGCTCGTGCTCGATGCGGTAGCGGCGCCGATTGTCGCCGCGCTCGCCGGCGCGCCGTTCGCGCCGGCAACGCTCCGAGCGAAGCTTGCGCAGCCCGACACGCAGCCGTGCCGATTGGACTTGGTACGTGCCGGTGAGCCTCCAAGACGACGGCGAGCTCCCGCTCGCGCATCCGCTTGCCGCTGCGCTCGTTTTCGGTCAGCCTCACGGCTCGTGCCGACGGCTACATCGTGATGGACGAGCGTGACGAAACGTGGCCGGCGGGAACGATCGTCACGGTTCATCGGTATATCGGCGCGTGATCCGGCCCACCCCCGCCGTGGAGGCGATCCCGGCGATGACGCCCTTCGTCGGGCCCGAACAGCTGATGCGCGAGACGAATCGACGCGAGCTGGTGCGTTTGGGCGCGAACGAGAGCCCGTTCGGCCCGTCGCCGCAAGCGATGGCGGCGATGGCCCGCGAACTGCCGCGGCTGGCGTGGTACGGCGATCCCGAATCGCTCGATCTGCGCGACGCGCTCGCCGCCAAGCATGGCTGTCGTTCCGAAGAGATCGTCGTCGGCTCGGGCATCGACGACCTCATGGGGTTGGCGGTGCGTGCGTTCGTCGCGCCCGGCGACGGCGCACTCGCGCTGCGCGGCACCTATCCCACGTTTGCTTATCACGCGATCGGCTACGGCGCCCGTCTGATCGAGACGGCCTATCGTGACGACGGCACGCCCGATCTGGGAGTCGCTCGCGGCTGCGGCGCGGCGAGAGGCTCCGGCAATCGTGTATTTCGCCAATCCCGATAATCCAAGCGGACGATTCATCGATCGGCGCGCGATGTCGGCGTTCTACGAGTCGCTGCCGCACGATACGCTGCTGCTGCTCGACGAAGCGTACGCCGATTTCGTGGACGATGACGAGCTGATCTCGCCGGCGCTCGAGGATCGCCTCATTCGCCTTCGCACGTTCTCAAAGGCCTACGGGATGGCCGGCGCGCGGATCGGCTACGCGCTTGCAACCGAAAGCAACGTGCGGACGTTTCAGAAGATTCGCTTGCATTATGGCATCAATCGCAACGCCCAAATCGGCGCGCTCGAATCGCTGCGCGACGATGAATTCCGCCGGTACGTCGTCGACGCCACGGCCCGAGCGCGTCAGGAGTACTATCGGATCGCGCGCGAGCTCGGGCGGCGCTCGATCGAATCGCGAACCAACTTCGTCTGCATCGAGATGGAGACGCCGCGGCACGCGGTCCGCGTGATGGAGGAGCTCTTGGCGCGCGGCGTGTGGGTGCGCAAACCCGGCGCGCCGCCGCTCGACGCGTGCATTCGCGTCAGCGCCGGCACCGAACCGATGCGCGCCGCCTTCGCCGATGCGCTGCGCGGCGCGCTCGCCGAGATCTCCGCTTAACGCCATGCGTTACGCCATCGTTTCCGACGTCCATTCGAACCTCGAGTCGCTCCAGTGCGTGCTCGCGCGACTCGAGCCGGGCGACGCGCTCGTTTCGCTGGGCGACGTCGTCGGCTATGGCCCGAACCCGAACGAGTGCGTTGCGGCGTTGCGCGATCGCTCCGCGCAGGCGGTATTGGGAAACCACGACCTCGCGGCGGTCGAAAACTTCGGCGTCGAACATTTCAATCCGGCGGCACGCAGCGCGATCGCGTGGACGCAAGGCGTTCTAAATGACGAGAGCCGCACCTGGCTCAACGCGCTGCCCTACGAGCTGCGGTTTCCGGAGTTTCTGCTCGTGCACGGCGCGCCGGTGAACTATTTCGAGTACATCCTCGACAAGAGCGCGGCCGCGCGCGCTTTTCAGAGCACGGACGCGCGCGCCGTTTTCGTCGGGCACACGCACATCGCCGAGTATTGGGCGCTCGCTCCCGGCGGCGAGGTGGCGCACAAGCACATGCAGCGCGGCGGCGAGTTGCGTTTCGAAGACGGAACGCGCTACATCGTGGACGTCGGCAGCGTCGGGCAGCCGCGCGACCTCAATCCCGATCCGTGCTTCGTCCTGTACGATCCCGACGAAGGCCGCGTGCAATGGGTTCGGTACACCTATCCGATTGCGGAGGTGCAGCAGAAGATGCGGGCGGCGGGGCTTCCTCCGTATCTCATCGATCGTTTGAGCGTCGGGCGATGAGCGACGTTCCGTTCGACGACGGGAACTGCTTCGCGTGCGGCCCGTCGAACCCAATCGGCATGCACCTGCACTTCGATCGCGCCGGCGGCGGTGAAGGCGTGCTCGCGCGCGTCACCCTTCCGCCGCAATATCAAGGTTGGCGTGGAATCGCCCACGGCGGCATCGTGATGGCGCTGCTCGACGAAGCAATGGCGCACGCAGCGGGATACGCCGGGCATCGCGGCGTCACGGCCAACGTGAACGTGCGGTTCCGACGGCCCGTTCCCCTCGAGCAGCCGATCGAAGTCCGCGGCGAAGTCACCTGGCAGCGGCGTAACGTGCTGGGCGTACGCGCGACCGTGCACGATGCGGGCGGCGCGGTCCTCGCGCGAGCGGAAGGCAGTTTCGTCTCGAGGGGAGCGCTCGGCGACGCGCCGGATCGGTTCTCGCAAGGTTTATGAGCAACGCACCCACGATCGAGAACCGGCGCGCGCGTCACGAGTTTCACGTGTTCGAATCGGTGGAGGCCGGACTCGTGCTCACCGGAACGGAGGTAAAGTCGATTCGCGCGGGAGGCGCGAGTTTGGCCGAAGCGTACGCGCGCTTTCGCGACGGTGAAGCGTGGCTGCTGGGCATGCACGTTCCGCCCTATCGCGAGGGCAGTTTCTCCAACGGCGAACCGACGCGGCCGCGCAAACTGCTGCTGCACAAAGAGGAGATCGCGCGCCTGCAGAGCCGCGTCGCCGAGAAGGGGTTGACCGTCGTTCCGCTGCGTCTGTACTTCACGCGCGGCATGGCGAAGATTATGCTCGGCTTGGTTCGCGGCAAGAAGCTCTGGGATAAGCGTGCCGCCGTCGCAAAGCGCGACGTCGAGCGCGAAATCGCCAAGCACGTGCGCCGCTCGTGAGAGGCGCCCATCCCGAGCGGGACGCTCGAACGTTCGATCGAGCGCGGCGGCATCGTTCGCCGCGGCGAGCGGCTGCTCGTGGCCTGCAGCGGCGGTCCCGATTCCGTCGCGCTTCTGGCCGCGATGCACGCCGTCGCGCCGCGAATGGAGCTCGCGCTGTACGCGGCGTTCGTCCATCACGGCACGCGCGACTCCGCCTGGCAAGACGAATGCGTTGCATTGACGATCGCGGCTCGGCTCGGCATCCCCCTCGACGTGCTCGCGCTCGAATCGCCGGCACGTGACGAGCGGCGCCTGCGCTCGGCGCGTTATCGCGCGCTCGCGCAGGCCGCGACGCGTTGCGACGCGGCGGGCGTCGTCACCGCGCATCATGCCGAAGACCAAAGCGAAACGGTCGTTCTCGCGCTGCTGCGTGGGACCGGCCCCGGCGGACTGCGCGGAATGCGCGCGCGCCGTCGGCTCGCGTCGCGCCTAGAGCTCGTGCGGCCGCTGCTCGAGTTTCCGTCGGAGACGCTGCGCGCGTACTGCCACGCGCACGCTCTTCCATACGCCGTCGACCCGACCAACGCCGATTCCAGCCTGCGCCGCAACGCGGTGCGCGAGGCGCTCGCGGCGCTGCGACCGCTCTTCCCCCAACTCGATGCGGCCGTCGCGCGGGCGGCGGGCATCGTCGCCGACGAGCGCGATGCGACCGCGCGGGCGCAACTGCGCCGCGGCGTGCGCGAGCGGCTCGAGACGGAGGGCGAGCTGGGCGAGATCGATTTCGTCCACGTCGAAGAGGCCGTGCGCGCGCTCGAGGACGGCCGCACGGGGACGTTCCAAATGAAGCCTGGGCTTGCTCTGAGAATCGAACGCGGCGCCGTTACGGGTATGAGGAGGCGTGACGGATAGGGGGAGGGTCGGGGAGACGGTTTATTCGGCCCAGGCGATCGAACAGGCCGTCGAGCGCCTGGCATCCAAGATCGCGGCGGATTATTCTCGGCAACCGCTCCTTCTTCTCGGCGTGTTAAAAGGAGCGCTCTGCTTTACCGTCGACCTCGCTCGCGCGATCGCCGGAAAGGCGGATGGACCGAGCGAGATCATGCTGGATTACATCGTTGTCGAACGTTATGGCACTTTGGGCACCTCGGGCGGTTCCGAGCGGCTCGTGATGGACTGCGCGCTCGACCTCGCCGGCAAGGACGTCCTGGTCCTCGAGGATATCGTCGACAACGGCCGCACTATGGCGTTCGTTCGAGCGTTATTGAACCGTCGGCAACCGGCACGTCTACGCGGCTGCGCGCTCTTCGATCGACCCGGGCGCCGGGAGGTAGACGTGGCCGTTGATTACACCGGCCTGCAGGTCCCCGAGGTCTTCACCATAGGTTACGGTTTGGACTATAAGGAACTCTATCGCAACCTGCCTTATCTCGCCCAACTACGAGAGGGAAAAACGGTCTAGTCATCAACGTGAGCAAGCATCTCCGGTCCATCGTCCTCATCATTCTGGCGGTCGTCGCCGTCTTCATCATCGTCGAGCGTTTCGTGCAACCGAGCGAGGGGGAGACCAGGCTCGACTACGGCGCCTTCTATCAGAAGCTCGAAGCCGGCCAAGTTCAGTCGTTCCACGCGACCGGGCTCAACGCCATCGGCGATCTGTCCAACGGCACCAAATACTCCGTCGCCGTTCCCAACGTGGACCAGACGTTCGTAGACGAAGTCTACAAAAGCGTAAAGAGCGGCGCGATCAGCTTCGAGCAGCAATCGAACACCGGCTTGCTCTCGAGCCTGATGACGCTGCGGTCCGCTGGCGATTATGGTGCTGCTCTTGTTCTTCATCTTGCGGCAGGCGCAGAGCGGCGGAAGCCAGGCGCTTTCGTTTGGCCGGTCGCGCGCGAAGATGCTCTCCGAGAACCGGCCGAAGGTAACGTTTGCCGACGTCGCGGGCGTCGACGAGGCAAAAGAAGAGCTGGCCGAGATCGTCGACTTCTTGAAATATCCGAAGAAGTATCAGTCGCTGGGCGCGCGCATTCCCAAAGGCGTTCTGCTTGCTCGGGCCGCCGGGCACCGGTAAAACGCTGCTTGCCCGTGCGATCGCCGGCGAAGCCGGCGTTCCGTTTCTCTCGATCTCCGGCTCCGACTTCGTCGAGATGTTCGTCGGCGTCGGCGCTTCGCGCGTTCGCGACCTCTTCGATCAAGCGAAGAAGTCGGCGCCGTGCATCGTCTTCATCGACGAGATCGACGCCGTCGGCCGCCAACGCGGTGCGGGTCTGGGCGGCGGACACGACGAGCGCGAACAGACGCTCAATCAACTGCTCGTCGAGATGGACGGTTTCGATCAGAACACCGGCGTGATTCTCATCGCCGCAACCAACCGCTCCGACGTGCTCGATCCGGCGCTGTTGCGGCCGGGACGCTTCGACCGGCAGATCGTCGTCGGCCGTGCCGACTTCAGGGGCCGCGAGAAGATCCTCGAGGTGCACGCGCGCAACAAGCCGCTCGGCAAGGAAGTCTCGCTCGAAACGCTTGCAAAGCGAACGCCGGGTTTTTCCGGCGCCGATCTCGAGAATCTGCTCAACGAAGCGGCGCTGCTCGCGGCGCGAAAGAACAAGAACTTCATCGAGATGATCGATTGTGACGAGGCGATCGACCGCGTGATGGTCGGGCCCGAGCGCAAGTCGCTCGTGATGTCGCAGAAAGAGAAAGAAGTCACCGCCTATCATGAGTCGGGCCACGCGATCATCGGCGGCCTGCTCGAAAAGGCCGATCCCGTGCACAAGGTGACGATCATTCCGCGCGGCATGGCACTGGGAATCACCTGGTCGCTGCCGGAGGACGATCGCCACAGCCAGACGCGTGAAGAACTGCTGGCGGCAATCACGATGTCGATGGGCGGACGGCTCGCCGAGGAGATCAGGTTCCGCGACGTGACGACCGGCGCCAGCAACGATTTCGAAAAGGCGACCGAGCTCGCGCGGCGGATGGTGACGCAGTACGGCATGAGCGAACTCGGCCCCATCCAGTTCGGGCGCGGCGCGCATCAGGTCTTTCTGGGTCGCGATTTCGGCGACGAGCGAAACTACTCCGAGGAAGTCGCGAGTAAGATCGACGCCGAGGTGCGCAAGATCATCGAGTCGTGCTACGACGACGGCCGGCGGCTGCTCGAAGAGAACTGGGCGAAGGTCGAACGCATGGTCGCCTCACTGCTCGAGTACGAAACCGTGGATGCCGAAGAGGTGCGTGCGATTCTCGACGAGCGGCCGTACGACCATGCCGCGGGCGTCGAGGCACGGCCCGAAGCCGCCGCGGATCGACCGGCATCCGACGAACCCAAGCGCGCCGAGAAGCCCAGCCGCTTCCCGCCCACCATTTCGCCGGAACCTGCGTGATGCGCGCTGCGTTCCTCGCGGCGGCGATGCTCGGAGTGGCGTCGGCCTCCGTTGTCGCGCCGGCAAGCGCGGCGATTCAGCAACAGCTCAATCCATTGCCGAAGGGCGGCTCGTACGTCATCGTGCCCGATCCCACGGTCGGCAGCGCGGCAATCGGGCTCTGGTTCCGCGCCCCCGGCGCCGGTTACGACAACGCAACGCCCGGCATCTCGAACCTCGCCGCGACCGCGGCCGCCGTTTCAAAATTGGCCAGCGGCAAGTCGCTCTATGAGTTCGTTCACAGCATCGGCGGCCAGGTCAGCATCGAAGTCTTCCCGGACATCGTGGGAATCGGCGCGATCGTTCCCGCCGCGGCCGGCGCGCCGCGTCGTCGCGGCAATGACGGCGGCGTATTTTGCGCCGTCGGTCGATGAGAACGCCATGAAGATCGCGCGCGCGAACGCGGCGGTTCTCGGCGTGCAGCAGCGATACGAATCCGACACCACCCTGCACGATCTGCTCTTCCATCAGATTTTCGCAAGCGGCCCCGCGCATTACCCGCCGTTGCCGCAGTCCGTCACGCAGCTCACGAGCATAACGGCAGAGCAAGTCGATGCCTTTGCCAAGCGCGCCTTTCGTTCGGAGAACGCGGTGCTGACGCTGACGGGGAACGTGGACGCCTCGAGCATCAGCGCGGTCACCGACGGCAACGCCAACGGCGCAATGGACGCGCCGATCGATTCGACCACTGGCGGCTGCGCCGGGTCCGTCAACGAGCACCGGCGCCGTCGACGGCGTTGGACTCGCGTGGACGGGACCGCCGATCGACGACCAGAAGGCCGCGACCGCGCTCGACTTCGTTGCCGACTATCTCTTCCGCGACGAGACCGGCGTCGTCTCACGTTCGCTCGACCGCTCGGAGAGCGACGCGCTAGTCTCCGGTCAGTTCATCACGCTGCACGATCCCGGCGTCATGATCGTGACGATTGGGGGCGCCCACGAGAAACAGGCCGAGGAACGCGTGCTGGCGGAGTTGAGCGCGCTGCAGCAGCCGCTCGACAAAAAAACCTTCGATGCCGCGCGCGAAGCGTTTCTCTATCACGTCGCGAGCGATACGCAGACACCGCAAGAGCGCGCCGACAATCTCGGCTGGTATGCGGCCGAAGGCAATTTACGATACGCGCCCGGCATGACGCAACGGCTCGTACGAAGAAACGGCCCGCGCGAACTCGATCCCGCATACGTTGCCGACATCGTGCGGCGCTACCTCGAAGCAACGCCGTGTGGTTACGCTCGTCGTCACTGAAGGCACGCCACAGCGCGAACTCGTCGCCGTGATCTGTCCGCCACGCGCTCTTTGCGCCGCAACCTTTGCAATGGCGGCGGCGCCGGCCGGTGCCGCCGGCCCGTCGTTCCCGTCGCCGACGATGGAGAGCAGCGGCGGGAACGACGATCGTTCGCCAGCCCGATGCCAACGCGGCGCTGGTCGGCGTCGAGCTCATCGTGCGCGCCGGACTCGACCGCCAGACGATGAAGCAAAACGGTCTGGCGGCGTTCGTCGCGCAAACCATCCTTCGCACGCCGGTCGCGCCGCGGCAGGCCAAACCGAAACGTTGCCGCTGGTCGATGCGGTCGCCGCGCGCGGCGGCTCGATCCGCTTCACCGTGGATCCCGGCGACGTGCGATTTTATATCGAAGCGCTCGCCGACGACGCCCCGGCGGTGCTCGATCTTTTCCGCACGGCGCTGGCGGCGCCCGATTTCTCGCCCGCGACGATCCGCGACGCGCGCGATTCGCTCGTCCGCCAGATCGCGCGAATCGCAGCAGGTCGCGTTGCAAGTCGGTCTCGACATGCTCAACGCGCGCCTCCTCGCCGGATGCCAACGCCGGATTGCCGGAGCTGGGGACGCCCAACTCGCTCGCGCAGCTCTTTCCGAGCGACGTTCGCGCGTTCTATCAGCGACCTACTATCGACGCGGCGGCGCGATCGTGAGCGCGGCCGGAAGACTCGACGCGCTCGCACCCGGCGCGCTCGCGTCGCTGGCTACCGCACTCCCTGACGGAACGACCTGCCGATCGTGCCCGCGCACCTCCCGCGCCTGCACGGCACGACCCGCGAAATCGTGACGCATCGCGACATTCCCTCGCCGTGGCTCATCGCGCAGTATCCCGCGCCCGAAGTCGACAGCAACGATTTCGGGCCGATGCTGGTGCTCGCGGCTTTCGTGCGGCGCACGCTCTCCGACATCGCGCAGGTCCCCGGCGTGGTCTCGCCGACCTTTGCATCGCGTTCGGTCGGCGCCGTCTATGGCTACGACCGGGCTCCGCCGACGCTTGGTACTCTTACGTCAACGGCGGCATTGATCGGAAATCCGAGCCGCGCGTTCGCCACCGCGCTTTCGGTCGTCAACGTGCTGGCCGCGACGCGGCTGCAAGGCTCGATCGAAGAGTTCAAAGCCGAAGCCGCGGGCGACTTTGCGCAACGGTGCCACCACGCTCGAAACGCGCGCCTGGCTGGCGGCCGTGTTCTCGCGCGAATAGCCCGTCGCCGGACTTCCTCGACCGCGCGCTTCGCGCGATCGCCGCGACGACGCCCGAAGACGTGCAGCGCGTCGCGCGCACCTATCTCGGCAATCCGACGATCGCGCTCGTGCTGCCGCGACGGAACGCAATCTGGCAACTAAGGCGGAGCGTGAAGGTTGCGCTCGTCCACGACTACCTGAACCAGCGCGGCGGCGGCCGAGCGCGTCTTCGCGCATATTGCCGTGCGCGTGGCCCCAAGCGCCGTCTACACCTCGCTCTACGACGAGCGCGTCGTCGGGCGATCTCGTTCCGCCCGCAGCGCGTGCGCCCGTCGTATCTCGCCCGCGTTCCGCTCGCCGAACCGATATTTTCGTGTGCTCGCGCCGTTCTATCCGCGCGCCTTCGAATCGTTCGATCTTACGCGGCTACGACACGATCGTCAGCTCGACGACGTCGTGGGCGAAGGGCGTGCTCGTTCCGCCGGGAGCCGTGCACGTCTGCTACATCAATACCGTGAGCCGGTTTGCCTTTGCGACGACCAGTACGTTCGGCGGCTTTGGCGCCGCGTCCGCGTCCGTGGCGGCGCCTCGTCGCCTGGGATCGCGACGCGGCGCAGCGTCCGACGCATTACGTCGCCAACTCGCACAACGTAGCGCAACGCATTCAGGCGCTATTACGGACGCGATGCCGAGGTGCTGCATTGCCCGGTCGATCTCGATCGCTTCACCGTCGGTCCGGGCGAGGGCGAGTATTACCTCGTCGCGTCGCGCCTGCTGCCGTATAAGCGCGTCGATCTAGCAATCCGCGCCGCGGCGCTTGCCGGCGTGCCGCTCCTCGTCGCCGGCACGGGACCGGCCGAGAGCGGACTGCGCGAACTCGCCCGCGGAACGACGACGACGCTGCTCGGATACGTGAGCGACGCGCGATTGAACGAGTTGATCGGCAACGCGCGGGCGGCCATCGTGCCGGGTGAAGAAGATTTCGGCCTCGTCCCGCTCGAAGCGGCGGCCGCCGGACGCCCCGACGATCGCGTATCGAGCGGGCGGCGCGCTCGAGACCATCGTCGAAGGCGAGACCGGCGTGTTCTTCGGCGAGCCGACGCCGGAATCGCTCGCCGCCGCGCTGCGTTCGTTCGATGCGTCGCGCTTCTCGTCGCAGCGGCTTCGCGCGCACGCAGAAACGTTTGCGCCGGCGAGTTTCGTCGAGCGCCTGCGCGGGATCGTCGAGCGGGTGTACCAGGAGAAACGCGGCGAAGCTGGCCGCTGATGCGCAGAGAGCACGGCCGGCTACCCATTCGAAGACGCTCGTCGCTCGCGTCCGGCTCGCTCCTGTTGCACCATTTTTTCGGGAGAACGAAGTTTTGAATCGGCCCTCCGCGGCCGGCCCGAAAAAGTTGGAGCCTTCTCATCGGTCGCCGGCGGCGCTTCGTTTCAACGAGCGAAGCTTGCGCGTCACGTACGTCGCCGTCGCGATCTTCGCAGTCGCGTATATCGCGTTAGATTTCAATAAGCTTTACGCGTTGCGATACGGAGCCGATTTGGGCACGTATCTGCAGACGCTGGTGAACCTGCAGCACGGCTCGTCGTGGAACTACGGCGAGTGGCGCGCCCATCTCGGCGTGCACGACTCGTGGGCCCTCGCCCTGCTCGTTCCGCTCGTCGCGCTCGTTCCGAAGGCGCAGACGCTGATCGTCGTCCAGGTCGTCGCGGTCGCGAGCGCCGCGATTCCCCTGGCGCTGCTCGGGCGCGAGCTCGGGCTGGGCGGACGTGCGGCGAACTTGCTCGCAATCGCGTATCTCTTGTCGCCGGCCGCGCAAGGCTTGAGCTACGACAACTTTTCCGAGAACGTTTTCGTGCCGGTGCTGGCGCTGGCGGGCGCGCTCGCCGCGCGCCGGCGAGCGTTTTGGTGGACGCTTGCGTTCGCGCAACTGCTGCTCGGGCTCAAAGAAGACGAAACGCTCTTCGTGCTCTGGTTCGGAGCCGCGTGCGCGATCTGGTGGGATCGGCGTTTGGGCGCGGCGCTGGTTGCGCTCGCGCTCGCTAACGGCGCGATGTTTTGGTTCGTCGAACGCGCGCACGGCATTCGTCCCAACGATCCCGGCTATTCGCTGCGCATCTTCGATCCGGCCGCGAAGGCCGGCATGGTCGCGCTTTTGCTCGCGCCGTTTGCGTTTGCGCCGGTCGCAACGGGCGCGTGGCTCCTGCTCGGACTTCCGCTTCTCGGCGAGATCGTTTTTATGCGCCCGTGGAACTACGAGGCGAGCCGCCTGGGATCGCACTACGTGGCGCCGCTGCTTGCCGCAACGGCGGCGGCGGCGGCGTTCGGCGCGGCGCGGTACGAGAAGTTCGCGCGCGCGATGGTGCCGTGCGCGCTCGTGGTGTCGGTGCTGATCTTCAACGACACGGCCCTGCGCCCGGGGCGATGGCCGTACGTCGTCGACTGGAGCGCGTATGCGCGCGCGGCGGCGCTGCGCGACGGCCGGCGGGGGACGCTGCTCGAACGCGGCGACGAAGGCGTGTGGGCGGTGGCCGCCGCCAATCCGCTCGTGCGGCTCGATCCGCACCCGGATCCGCACTTCCCGGGCTGTCCCGCCTACGATACCAATGCGGCGGCGTTTTTCGGAAGCCTGATCGGACGGATGCCGGCCCATCTCTGCGGCGGCGTTCCCGTCGCACGGTGAGCCTCACGACGATGCGCCTGCAAACGATGCGGGAAGACCGCGGCCGGTTTGCAGCGCTGCGCGCAACGCGCGTGCTGATCTATTGGCCGCACGGCTTCGGCGATTGGGTGACGTTCGGCGTCGTACCGCCGCTGCTCGAGCCGTCGAACGCCTACGCCATGACGCGGTTTGGCGACGACTATGTGAGCTTGATGGAAGGGAATCGTTGCGTCGAGCCGCTCGCTAGCGGAGTCCGCGCGCCATCCGACGGGCCTCCAGGCGGGGTCGCGCATCTCGGGCTCTCGCTGCGGGCGTGCAATGGCAAGACGGTGGACGTTGCGTTCCCCGCGCCGCTCGACGCCGCGGTCGCGCGCTTCGCGCCGCAGGCGCTGCTATGGACCGACTACGCGGAGACCGAGGGCCGGTCGCCGTTTCCGTTCCACACCAAAGCGCGCCGGCTCATCGGCCGTCTCGTCTCGCGAGAGCGGCTTGCCGCGTTCGATTTGGCGCTCCCGCTTCCCAACGTCATCGATTTTTCCGCGAGTGAGTCTGTGCAGCGCCGAGTCGACGAATCGCTCGCGCGGTTCGCGCAGCCCGCCGACCCGATCGCCGTAATCTCGCGATGCGGCGTAACCGCGGCCCGCAAAAACTGGGGCGACGGCACCCAGGCGCGCGCTTTTGCCGCCGCGCTGCGGGCGGCGTCGCCGTCTTGGCGCATCGTCTCGATGGACGACGACGATCTTGGCGAGGGCACGGCCGGGTTTCGCGCGCTCTTCGGCGAGGCCGGCGAACCGTTCGGGCGCCTCTATAAGGCGTTCTCGAATCGCGTCGCGCTCTTTGCGGGCGTACCGGCGGGCCCGCTCCATTTCACGATGGCTCGCGGCGGCATTCCGACCGTGGGCTTATGGCTCGCGCATCACCCCGATTGGTACGACGAGCCCAACCCCGCCGCCATACACCTCGTCGGGCGCTACGTGCGCGAGCGCAAGTTCGACCGTCGCCCGGCGACCACGACGAAGCCGCCGGCGCTGCGGCACCGTTTGGTCTACCTGGAAACCGACGCGATCGGCGCCGGCGACGTTATGGAAGCGGTGCGCGCCGTTACGTAACTTTAGGGCCGGCGAGCAGCGTGACGATCGAGACCGTGTTGAAGAGCGCGTGCGAGATCATGGACGCGTAGGCGTTGCGCGTTACGTAGTAGACGCCGCAGAGCACCATGCCGCCGAGCGCGAGCGGGATCGCGGCGTAAAGGTCGCCGTGAGCGACGCCGAAGAGAACGCCGCTCAGCACGGCGCCGCCCCAGAAGCCGCTGTAACGCAGCCCGAGATTGAAGAAGAAGATTCGAAAGAGCGCTTCTTCCGCGAACGGCGCGAAGAGCACCGCGAACGCGACGAAGATAACGATCGTCGCGGGATCGTGGATCTGCTTGAAGAGTTGAACGATGTCTTGCGGATGCGAGCCTTTGGTCAGCGAGTCGATGAGCGCCGCGCTGCCGTCCGCGACGACGAACATCGCGCCGAATCCGAGGAGCGCGATCAGCAGCACGCGCGAGGTCGGCGCTCGAAAACCCAGCTCGGCGAGCGAGAACTTCGAGAGCGCGGGCAGCGTTCCGAGCGCGAGCGCGACCAGCAGCGCGTCGATGAAGAACTGCACGCCGATGACGAGGTCGATTGCGAGCGGGCTGACGACCTTCGGAGCGGGGTTCTTGAGGCTCACGATAAAGACGACGATGAAGAGGCCGGCGATGAAGCCCGCCACGATCCACGTCCAAACGCTAGTAAAGCTATTCTTCGGCCAGCGCGTCGGCCAAGCGGGCGAAGTCGCCGAGGTCGAGTCGTTCACCGCGAAGCTCCGGAGAAAGGTGGATAGAGTCGAGCGCCCGAGCAATCCGCGCGCGATCTATACCGAGAGCGAGCGCGAGACTATTGGCGAGCGTCTTACGCCGGTACGCGAACGCTCCGCGCACGACCTTCCAAAACGTCGCCGGATCGCGCGGATGCGCGGCCGGCTGCGCGCGCCGCACCAGCCGCACCACGCTCGATTCGACCTTCGGCGCCGGATAGAAAGAGCCGGGCGAGAGCGTCATTTCCTTCGTTACGCGCATTGCGTACTGCACCGCAATCGAGAGGCTGCCGTACGCGGGCGTCCCCGCAGCGGCGGCAAAGCGCTCCGCGACGTCCTTTTGAACCATCACCGTCAGCGACGCGGGAGCGTCTTCCATCTCGATGAGCCTCAGCAGAACCGCCGTCGCGACGTTGTACGGCAGATTTCCCGCGGCGTGCCACGAGTTGCCGTCCGCCCACGCACCGTAGTCGAACGTCAAGGCGTCTGCTTCGACGATCCGCGCGCGCGAGAGTTCGGTGCGCGCCTGCAGCAGCGTGACGAGCTCGGGGTCGATCTCGATGGCGGTGAGATTCGCGCCGCGCTCGAGCAGCGCGAGCGTGAGAGCGCCGGTGCCGGCGCCGATTTCGAGCACGCGAGCATCGCGCGCGACGCCCTCCATCGCGAGCTCCGCGATCGCGCGCACGGCGTTCTCGTTCTGCAGAAAGTTCTGCGCGTAGCGCTTCTTGGGGCGTAGCTTGGCTTCGGCGAGGAGTCGTCGGGGCGACGGCACCCCGCTATTGTACGCTACTTGAGGGGGTAGACTAAAATAGCGCGACGGCCGAAGAGCATCGCATCGCGGAGCGAGTCAAAACCGAGATCGATGCGATGGCCGACGATGTCGCCGCCGGTGTCGCCGGCGATTGCGAGGCCGTAGCCCGGAATGTAGAGCCGCGTTCCCAGCGGAATGACGTGCGGATCCACGGCAACGATGCCGTGTCCGGCACGCCGCCCGATCGCGGTCATGCCGCCGCAGCCGTAGCAGTCGGCTGTGTATGCCGTTGCGAGCATTTCGATTGCGCTGCGCGCCATATACGCCATATGCGCGGCGCCATGCGCTTCAAAGCTCGCCAGCGATGCGTCGCCGACGCCTTCGGCGATGACGCGCGGTTTCGCCGCGCGAATGACGCGCGACGCGAGAATCGTGCGGTGCACTTTACCGCCGTCGCGCTGCGCGCACCTAATGCGCACTTCGACGACGCCGGCTTTTCCGTTCGAGATGACTTTCGTGGAGCCGGGCGCGAGCCCCAGGCTCAGCCGGTGCACGGTCGGGGGCGCGGTTGCGCGGTGCTCGACGAGCTCCCAGGTAAGCAGCCCGTCGCGATGCCAGGCGATCTGGGTCGTAGATCCCGAGCCGGCGACGGCCGGCGCGCTGGCGAGGGTCGCAACGACCAAAGCGGCGCAAATAAAACGTCCTATCAACCCGATATTCCTTTCTTCTACCGACTCGGATCACGGGCCCGATCGACACCACGTACGATCGAACGATGAAACGGGCGAGTCGCGTTTTAGGGAAGCGGCGTAGTCGGCCGCGGGTGGATGGGATCCGACGGAAACGCCAAGAGACTCTGGAGCCTGCCTGCTGTCCGTCTGGGCGAGCCCGGTCTGACCCGGGCACTATAGCATATCCCTCGACCGGCGGGAATATGCTGAAAGTCTCATTCGCAGAAGGGGGGTCCTGCGGCGGGCGCCATCGCGGCGCGGCGCGAAGGTGCTGAGGCCATGGAGCCGTTGCGGCTAGGATTTTTTACCGAAGTCTACCTCCCGGTCGTCAACGGCGTCGTCGCCTCGGTCGAAGCCCTCGCCGACGGCCTGCGGCAACGAGCGCACGAAGTCTATTGCTTCGCGCCGCGGATGCCCGGCTACGACGAAGCCGACGGGCCCGTCTTCAGGATGCCGTCGCTTCCGTTGCCGATGCGCACGCCGTACCGCTTGACGCTTCCGCTCGTCAGCAGGCGCAATCGCGATCGCGTGATCAAGCGGCTCTCGCTGGTTCACGCGCACTCGCCGTTCGTCACCGGGTGGATGGGATTGCGCTACGCGCGCCGCTACGGCATGCCGCTCGTCTACACGTATCACACGCAGCTCGAGGCATACGCGCACTACGTTCCGTTCGAACCGAACGTGACGCGCCTTGCCGCGTCGGCCCTGACGCGGACCTTCGCCAATAGCGCCGATGCCGTGGTGGTGCCGACGCCGGCGATGTCGGCGCGATTGCGCGCGATCGGCGTGACCGCGCGCATCGTCGTCGTGCCTAGCGGTATCGATCTGGCGCGATTCGGGGCCGGGCGGCGCAACGATGCGCTTCGCGCGCGTTGCGGCGTCGCGCCGCACGAGCGCATGCTGCTCGCCGTCGGGCGCCTTGCCAAGGAGAAGAACTTGGAGGTCGCGATCGAGGCGCTCGCCCGTGCGAACGATCCCGCGCTGCGGCTCGTCATCGCCGGCGATGGCCCGCATCGCGAGGAGCTCGAGCGATTCGCTGCCGCTGCGGGCGTCGCGGGAGCGATGCGGTTTCTGGGTGTGGTCGCACGGGAGCAACTGCCGGATCTTTACGCGAGTGCGGACGCCTTCGTGATGCCGAGCACGTCGGAGACGCAGGGACTCGTCCTCGTTGAGGCGCTTGCCGCGGGCTGCCTCGTGATCGCCGCCGATGCCCCGCAGAACCGTGAGGTCGCCGGCGAAGCGGGCTGGATCATACCGCCGGAGCCGGAGGCTTTCGGCCGCGCCTTCGCCCGAGTGGGGGCGGCCCCGCCGGCCGCGGACGAGGCGCGCCGGGCCGCGCAGCGGTTTTCGATCGACGCCCAAATCGACAGCATGGAGGCTCTCTACGCGAGCTTGATCGCGCCCGCCCGAATCGCTTGACTCGAACATACGTTCGCATTAAAATGGGTAAAAGGCGAATGAGATGGAACGGACGGTCGAGGTTTCAGTGGGATATGCTGCGGGGGCAGCGGGCAACGGGGTTGTCTACGCCCGCGTAGCAGACGCACGCGGCGAGCGCCTCGCGCGGATCGGCTTTAGAGTCTCTCCGGCGTCTGGTGAACGAGTCATCCCGTACGCTGCACTCTTTGCCGTCGCGCGAGCGCTCGAGCGGCACGGCATGAAGAACGTTCGATTCACGATTCCCGATGCAGGATTCGTCAACGAGATCATGGGCGTCCAACCGATCGACCAAGCGCTCGCGATTCCGTACGTTCGGCTTCGGTGCGCACTCAACTCATTGGTGAAGTTCGACGTGACGACGGGCGCGGCCGACGATCTCATCCAAAGGGCACGGGCTGAAGCGGCGCTGAACGTCGCAGCGTGAACTTTTCCCGGCTAGAGCCGGGAGAGCTGCCGGTCGAGACGCGCGCGCTAGCGCGAGCACTCCTCGGGCGCATCCTGGTGCGCGAAAGCGATGAAGGCGTGACTGCCGGGCGGATCGTCGAAACGGAGGCGTATCTTCCCGGCGATCCGGCATGCCACGCATTTCGCGGTAGGACGGCCCGCAACGCGACCTTATTCGGGCCGCCGCATCGTGCGTACGTCTACCTCATCTACGGTACGTCGTACTGCTTCAATCTATCGAGCGAATCCGACGGCAAAGGCGCAGGCGTTCTCGTCCGTGCCCTCCAGCCCGTAGAAGGTATCGAACTGATGGAGCGGCGGCGCGCCGGCAGTTCGCAGCGCGATCTCTGCCGCGGTCCCGGCCGGCTCTGCACCGCGCTCGCGATCGATCGCGCGTTTGATGGTGCCGATCCGTTTACCGATGCGAGTCTCTGGCTGGCCGACGCGGGGGCATTCGACGCGCGAATCCGGACGAGCCCGCGCATCGGCGTCACGGCAGCAGCGGAGCGCCGGCTTCGGTTTTATGCGGCGGGGAGCCCCTACGTCAGCGGTGCCGCTCGCTTAAACCCTGCTTGAACGCTCGGTTCGGCTGTGTTATAGTGTGGGCGTCGCGCTGCGGTCATATGTGACAGCCGCGACACCAATTGATATCCCCACGTTCACGTCACGGACCTGATAGCGAAGGCAGCCCCGCCTTGCACTGGGTCGCGCAAGTATGGCGCGAACGGCTCCAGAGAGAGATATTCTTCTGCAAACCGAACATCGTCCCAACGCCGATCACCGCCCCAACAACGATATGCGTCAGCAGCAAGGCGGCGGAAACCGTCGCCGTCGCTCGCGTCGCCGTCATTTCGGGCAACATCAGGCCGTCTATCACGATCAACTGCCCCAGCAAGTAGAAATTCCGCCGATGCAAACGGCGGCCCAGCTCGGCGAGAAGACCAAGACCGAGTTGATCGAGATCGCCAAAGAGCTCGAAGTCGAAATCCCCGCGCCTGCGAAGACTGAAGAAGGACGAGATCGTTACCCTTCTCGTTCAGGCGCAGATCGCGCGTTCGGGCATCGAGATGGCAAGCGGCATCCTCGACATCCTTCCCGAGGGTTACGGCTTCTTACGCCGCGCCGGCTACTACATCGGCAACGACGACATCTACGTGAGCCAGTCGCAGATTCGACGCTTCGAGCTGCGCCGCGGCGACATGGTCGAAGGCCAAGCGCGGCGCCCGAAAGAGAGCGAAAAATATTACGGACTGATCCGCGTCGACAAAGTCAACGATTTCGATCCCGAGGCGATCAAAGGCCGCCCGATCTTCGAAAAAGGCACGCCGATCTATCCCCGAAGAGCGCTTCAAGCTCGAAGTGCGTCTCGACGCAGCTCTCGACGCGCGTCATCGATCTCTTCTGCCCGATCGGCAAGGGCCAGCGCGCGCTGATCGTTTCGCCGCCGAAAGCCGGCAAAACGACGCTGCTCAAGAACATCGCGCAACGCGATTTCGATCAACCATCCGGACGCGCATATCATCGCGCTGCTCGTCGACGAGCGCCCCGAAGAAGTCACCGACATGCAGCGCACGATCGACGGCGAAGTCGTCGCATCGACGTTCGACGAGCATCCCGAGAATCACACGGCCGTCGCCGAGCTGACGATGGAGCGCGCGAAGCGTCTGGTCGAGCTCGGAAAAGACGTCGTCATCCTGCTCGACTCGATCACGCGTCTCGCGCGCGCATACAACCAAGTCGTCGCGAGCTCCGGCCGCACGCTTTCCGGCGGTCTCGATACGGCGTCGCTGCACAAACCGAAGCGCTTCTTCGGCGCGGCGCGCAAGATCGAAGAGGGCGGATCGCTCACGATCATCGCGCACCGCGCTGATCGAGACCGGCTCGAAGATGGACGACGTCATCTTCGAAGAGTTCAAAGGCACCGGCAACATGGAGCTCAACCTCACGCGCAAGCTCGCAGAGTCGCGCGTCTTCCCGGCGATCGACATCAAGCGCTCCGGAACGCGGCACGAAGAGTTGCTGCTTTCGCCCGACGAGATGCGCAAGATCTGGATGCTGCGCCGCGCGACGGCGGTGCTCAACACCGGCGACATCACCGAGATCATCCTCGACAAGATGGCGCAGACCCGCACGAACGAAGAGTTCCTGCAGTCGGTTACCAAGGAAGCGCTCTCGATGTCGCGCGGATACGAAGACGGCGGCAACGGCAAGTACTAACCCGACGCGTCTCAATCGATACTTAGCGGCAGCCGGCGTCGCCTCGCGGCGCCGGGCCGACGACTTGATTGCCGCCGGATCGGTGCGCATCAACGGGCGTACCGTGACGGCGCTCGGAACGCTGGTCGCGCCGGGCGATCTCGTCGAAGTCGACGGATCGGTCGTCGCGCCGCCGTCGGAACTCACCTATTTGCTCCTTCACAAACCGATCGGCGTCGTCACGACGATGAGCGATCCGCAGGGACGGCGCACCGTTGCCGACTTCATTCCCGGCGGCCCCCGCGTCGTTCCGGTCGGAAGGCTCGACTATTCCACCAGCGGCGTGCTTCTTCTCACCGACGACGGCGAGCTCGCCCATCGCCTGCTCCATCCACGCTTCGGCGTAGAGAAAACCTATCGCGCCGCGATTGCCGGGCGCCTCACTCCCGATGAAGTCCGGCGGCTGCAGCACGGCGTGCAGCTCGACGACGTCCGCGCCGCCGGCGCGAGCGTCCGAATCGTCGCCGCCGGGCGCGATCGCTCTATCGTGGAGCTGACCATTCACGAAGGACGCAACCGCCAGGTGCGGCGGATGTTCGAGGCGCTCGGCCATCGGGTATTGGAACTCGCGCGCACCCGTTTCGGTCCGCTGCGCTTGGGTACGCTGGCTCCCGGTGAGGTTCGGCCGCTGGCACCGAAAGAACGCGCCGCGCTCGAATGCCATCGCAGGCCGCCGGCGCGGTCGCCTCGTACCAACCCGAACACCTAAACTGCGTCTTCCACCTGAGGTACGTCATGAAGGCTTTCGCTCGGACCGTCGTCCCCGCCGCGATCCTGATCGCTCTCGTCGCGCAGCCCGCGCTCGCGCAATACGCGAACGAGTTCACGCCCGCCAAACTGCTTCATCAAGGCAATACGACGAGTGCGGCCATCGCAGGCAGCGGCACGGTGGTCGTGCAGGTCCAAGTCAACGCCGACGGCACGCACAAAGCGGTCAAGGTGATCCATTCGAGCAACGGCGGCGATAACGCGGCGGCCATGGAGATCGCGCAGAACTCGACGTATCGGCCCGCGCACCGCGGCTCGACGCCCGTCGTTTCCTTCTACGACTTCACGCTGAAGTTCAACGGAAAGTCGGCGACCAGCGCAGAGAGCCAGGGCGGCGGCTTGCCGTCGAACGGCACGCTCAGCCCTGCGGCAAGTCAAGTTGCCGCGCTCGTGCGGCAAGGTCAGTATGACGCGGCGAAATCCAAGGCCGAAGCCGGGCTGCTCTCGACGCCGGGCGACGATTCGCTGCGGCAGATGCTCGGGATCGCGGCCTACGACGCGAGCGACTTCACCACCGCCGCCGGCGCCTTCGACAAAGTCCAAACCATCGGGCCGCAGTTTCGGCCGATCGCGGCGCGCAGTTTGGCCGCCGCGGCAGTGAAGCTCGCCCAGAGCAATCCGACGCAAGCCCTCGCATACGCGCAGAAGGCGATGACGATCGATTCCGGTCCGAACTCGCGGTTCGCGCTGGGCGTCGCGCAGCTCGCCAACGGCGACAACGCCGAAGCGCTGGCCTCGCTCAAGGCGGCGCACGACGCGGCGGTCAACGATTCGAAAATCCCAGTTTCGTCGAAGGTCAACATGGACTCCGAGCTGCTCCAGGCGTATCTGGCCAATAACGACACGGCCGGCGCTAAAGAAGTCGCCGCCCAGATCAAGCAGCTCGATCCGAGCAGCACGGCCGCTTCGGAGGCCATGGCGGCGAGCCTCATCAAGGCGGGCAATGCGGCCCGCGACGCTAAGGATTACACGACGGCGCTCTCCGATTACGATCAGGCGGCAGCCGCCGGCGATTCGAAGCTGTCAGTCACAGCCAACACGCTGGCTGCGTTTGCAATAGCGCAGAGCGCGAAGCCGGATTACAAGCAAATGCAAGCGTACGCCGACAAGGCACTGGCGATCGATCCCAACGACGCGGCGGCAAACTTTGCCGAGGGCATCGCGCTGACCGCGCAATGGGCCTCGAATCACGACGATGGAACCAAGCAGAAGGCGACCGACGCGCTCAATAAGGCCGACCAAGAAGCCAAGGCCGCTGGCAACGAAGCGATGGCGCTTCAGATCGAAACGTTCATCAAAAAGAATCTCAATTCCAAAGCCGCGGCCTCGTCGGGAGGCGGCGGCTAACGTTACCAGGACTTTAGCGCGGCATAGGCCAATGGCTCGCCCTCACGGGGCGGGAGGCGCCGCCGAACTTCGCTAGTGGAGGGTGGTAGAACACCGTGTTTTCGGGATTTATGGGTCTCATGCAGCAGGGCGGCTGGGATATGTGGCTGCTCCTTCTCATTTCGATCGTCGGTCTCGCCGTCGTCATCGAGCGGCTTGTCTTCTTCCAGAGCCAGCATGGCGATACGAAGGGTCTGCTCCGGCAAATCGGCAGCGAAGGTCGCCGCCGACGATCTCAACGGCGCGATCGACGTCTGCAAGAAGAACCGCGGCATGCTGCCGCGGATTCTCGAGTTCGGTCTGCGTCGCGGCGAAAAGAATCGCGCCGACATCACCGACGCGCTGTCGATCGCGCTCATGGAGCATCTCAACTCGCTCGAGCGCAATCTGGCCATCATCGGAACGATCGCGGTCATCGCGCCGTTCGTCGGTCTCTTCGGAACGGTTCTGGGCATCATCCGCGCCTTCCAAGACATCGCGCTCAAGGGCAACTCGACGCCGGCCGTCGTTGCGGCGGGCGTTTCGGAAGCGCTGATCACCACGGCCACCGGTCTGATCATCGCCGTCATCGCCGTCGTGTTCTTCAACTTCTTCAAGTCGCGCATCAAGAATTACAACCAAGAGATGATCGTCGCGGCCAACCAGCTCGCCGAGATGCTGCACTTCCACAATACCGGCTCGCCGATTCCGACGGAGCTCTATCAGCCGTCGAAGTCTTCCGGTAAGTAAGACCCGGTAGGGACGACCGTGAGCCTACTCTCGTCGCAGCAAGACCAAGAGGTCATGGCGGAGATCAACATCACGCCGTTCACCGACGTGCTGTTGGTTCTGCTCATCATCTTCATGATTCTGGCGGCGCTGGTCGCGCCTCCGGGCTTCGAAAAAGAGCTGCCGAACAAGAATCCCAACACGTCGACGGCCAACAAGAACAAGAACGACATCGAGGTCGACGTCAACAACAAGGGCGTGATCTTCATCGACGGTACCAAGACCGATGACGTCGGGATCTACCGCGTGATGTACGACGCGTCGAAGAAGAAACCGCATCATCACGTTTCCATCGTCGCCGATGCAAAGGCGCCGTACGGCGTGATCATACGAATTCTCGACGCCGCTAAGAATGCCGGTCTCGAAGACGTCGGCTTCGTAACGTCGTAAAGGGAGGATAGAGGAACGTGGCCGTTTCCACGGGTCAGGGCGAAGATGAGGTAATGTCGACGATCAACATCACGCCGTTCACGGACGTGTTGTTGGTTCTGCTGATCATCTTCATCATCTTGGCATCGGTCACGAAAGAGCCGAAGCTTCCCGATGCGTATAACAAAGACAAAGTGCAGCCGTCGCAGATCGTCGTGATGATCGACGAGCACGATCACGTTCAAATCGGCTCGAATCAAGTCTCGATTCCCGATGCGAAGGCCGCATTCGAGCAGCTGCAAGACGCGACCGACCACCGTTTCAAGAGCGTGATCATCAAAGCCGACCCGAGGGCGACCTACGGCACGATCCTGCAAGTCATGGATGCCGCGAAGCAGACCGATCTCACCGATTTCGGTCTCGCCAATCACGTGCAGGGCGCACCGTCCGGAGCGACGCCGTAACGCATGGCAAAACGCGGCGGTTACCTCACCACGGGCGAGCGCGTCCGCAGCTTTATCGGCTGGGCGTTCGTCATCTCGATCATCGCGCATCTCGCGATCGGTTCGTTTTTGCCGAACTTTACCAAGCATAGCGAAGAGCAAGGCCCCGAACAGGTGACGGTCGTCAAGAAGAAGACCATCATTCACACCCCTCCTCCCCCGACGCCGACGCCGCCGCCGACGCCCACGCCGCCGCCCAACGCGACGCCGCCGCCAAAGCCGCAGCAGGTGCAGCAGCCGAAGCTGAAAGTGAACCTCGTCAAGACGCACAACGCCGGCTCGACGGGGTCCACCGAAAGCACGGTCGCGCAGCCGAAGAGCGGAAACGAGAGCGGCATACCGCAAGGCGCAGGCAATGGAACTCCGGGACCGGCAGCAACGGTGGGAACGCCGAAGCCTTCGTGCGCGAATCCAAACGTCGAAGCGTCGGTATCCAACCCCGTGCAGCCGGATTATCCCGAATCGGCCAAGGATCTCGGTCTCGGCCCGGTGACCGTCAACGTCGAAGTCACCGTCGGTCCGAGCGGAAACCTCGTTACTGCGAAAATCTACAAGAGCTCGGGGAATATGTCGATCGATCAGGCGGCGCTGCGCGCGGCTCGCGAATCGACCTACTCGCCGAAGCTCGTCGACTGCCAGCCGACCACGGGCGACTATCTTTTCCGCGCAGATTTCCAACCCGACTAGTCGACTCGCACGCAATGTGCCGTGAAGCGCGTACCGCGTTTACTGCTGGTCGCGTTCGCGCTCTCGCTGTTGCTCCACGCGATCGTCGCGCTGCTGCTGCATCCACCCGTGCCGACGCCGGAAAACCAGGCTGAAGTCGTTTCGATCGAGCATCGTCCCGCGACCATCGCGATGACAAGGCCGCCGACGCCTCCGCCGCAACCGAAGCGAACGCCCGCACCGCGCACGACCGCCTCCGCACCGCCTTCCCGTAAAGGTCCCGGCAACGCGCCGCAATCCGGCGGCGCAACGGAAGCGACGCCTCCGCCCGCGGTGCAAACGCCCGAGCCGGTCGCGACCGCCACCGCAATTTCGTGCGCCGCGCACGATATCCAAGCCGCCGTGCTCTCCACCCCGGCGCCGCCGGAGATCCCGCCGGAGACGCGCGCGTCGGGGACCAACGGCGTTGCGGCAATTGGCGTCGAGCTCGATGCCGGCGGACAAGTGACGCGCACGACGGTTTCGCAGAGCACCGGCAACACGTCGCTCGATCTCGTCGCCGTCTCGATGGCGCGCGACGCGCGCTACTCCCCGGCGCTGCACGATTGCAAGCCCGTCGCGAGCGCGTACACGTTCAGCGTGAAGTTCGTGGCGTGGTAGCTCCCGTTCGCAGCGCAGCCGAAGCGGCATGACGTTCGGTCAGGCGATCGCGCTCGCGCTGCTGCAGGGCGTCAGCGAGCTCTTCCCGATCTCGAGCCTCGGCCACATCATTTTGGTTCCGGCGCTGCTGCATTGGCAGAACGTCCAGCGCTCGAGTTCGTCGTTTCTGGCCTTCGTCGTCGTCTTGCATTTGGGCACGGCGCTCGCGCTGATCGCGTACTATCGCGACGAGTGGTACGCCATCGCGCGCGCCCTGATCGCCAGCGTCGTGCGCGGACGGCTGAGCGACGATCGCAACGAGCGCATCGGCTGGCGGCTCGTCGTCGGCACGATCCCGGTCGGAATTCTCGGCGTGATCTTCGAAGCGCCGGTGCGCCGGCTTTTCGGATCGCCGGCCCCGGCTGCGATCTTTCTGCTCGTCAACGGCCTCGTGATGTTCGCTGGTGAAGCGCTGCGCCGCCGGCAGCATGCGTCGGGTCGACGGTATAAGCCGATCGAAGATCTCAGCTATCCCGCCAGCGTGCTGATCGGCGTGGCGCAAGGTCTGGCGCTCCTGCCGGGTATCTCTCGTTCGGGAATCTCGATGGTGGCGGGCCTGCTCTTCGATCTCGACCACGAAGACGCGGCGCGCTACTCGTTCTTGCTCGCGACGCCCGTGATCTTGGCCGCCGGCCTGCTCGAGATTCCGAAGCTCCTGGTTCCCGAGGCGCACGGCGTCCTCGTCGAAGCCGTCGCCGGCGGAATTGCCGCGGGCGTCGCCGCATATCTCTCCGTCGCCTTCCTCATGCGGTATTTCCGGTCGAACGATTTGCGGCCGTTCGGCTGGTACTGCGTGGTGGCCGGCGCAATCAGCTTCTTCCTCGCGCGAAAGGGAATCATCACATGAGAGTCATCGCCCTCATCCTGGCCGTCGTCTTCTTCGTCCTCGGCATTCTCTACGGATGGGGCAAGATCAATTTCTTCACCGAGTCGGGGCCGGGACACGCGCACCACATCACGCATTTGGTGATCTGCTGGGTGCTCGCGCTGCTTTGCTTGATCTGGGCGCGCTTCCAGAGCACGCCGACGCGCAGCGTCCGGTGAAACCGTCTCACATCGCCGACGACGGAAGCGTCGCGATGGTTGACGTCGGAGCAAAATCGGAGACGGCGCGTCACGCGCGAGCCGAAGCGCTCGTTCGCATGAGTCCCCAGGCGCGCGACGCGCTCGAGAAGGCGGCTCTGCCGAAGGGCGACGCGTTGGTCGCGGCGCAGATCGCCGGCATCATGGCGGCGAAGCAAACCGCTTTGCTCATCCCTCTCGCTCATCAACTGCCCCTGAGCAGCGTTGACGTACGCTTCGCCTGGCAGCCCGACGGCGCGCTGCGGATTGAAGCCGAAGCGCGGACCGTCGCGCAGACCGGGGTCGAGATGGAAGCGATGGTGGCGGCCTCGGTTGCGGCGCTGACGATCTACGATATGGCGAAGGCGCTCGACAAGGGCATCGAGATCGAGCGCGTCCGCTTGTTGGAGAAGCAGGGCGGTAAGAGCGGGAGCTGGCGTCGTGAGCTTTAACGTCGCGTTGATCGTCCTCTCCGATCGGGCGGCTTCGGGAGAACGCGCCGATGGGTGCATCGCGGTGATGAAAGAGCGGCTCGAACCGGTCTACGCGATCGTGCGCGAGATCGTACTGCCCGACGATGCCGCCGCGCTGCAAGCCGAGATCATTGCGCTCGCCGACGCGCGCGCGGCCGATCTGATCCTCACCAGCGGCGGAACGGGTCTCTCGCCGCGCGATCGCACCCCGCAAGCGACCTCGGCGGTTCTCGACTACGAGATTCCCGGCATCGCGGAAGCGATCCGCGCCGGTTCGATGGCGTATGCGAAGACGGCGATGCTCTCGCGCGCCGTGGCGGGCGTGCGGGACGCCGCACTGATCGATCAATCTTCCCGGCAGTCCGCGCGCGGTGGCGCAGACGCTCGACATCGTTTTGCCCGTGCTGCCGCACGCGCTCGAACTGCTCGCCGGCCGCGTCGCCGACGGATGAGGCGCATCGCGACCTACGCGCAAGCGGAGCGATACCTGCTGGAAACGATCGACGAGATCGTTTCGCGGCGAACGTCGTACAAGCTCGATCGGATGCGCGCGCTGATGCGCGAACTCGGCGATCCGCATCTGACGTATCCGACGATCCACGTCGGCGGAACCAGCGGCAAAGGCTCGACGTCCACGATGATCGCCTCGGTGCTGCAGGCTTCGGGAAAGCGCACGGCGCTGCACACCAAGCCGCACCTGCATTCGATGACGGAACGCGCGCGCATCGACGGCGTCGCGGTTGCGCCGGAACGATTCGCGGCGGTGCTCGATTCGATGATGCCCGCCATCGAAGCGACCGCCGCCGGCTACGGACGCCCGACGTACTACGAAACGCTGCTGGCGCTGGCGTTTACCTACTTCGCGCAGGAGCGCGTCGACGTCGCGGTGATCGAAGTCGGCCTCGGCGGCCGGCTCGACGGCACCAACGTCATCCTGCCGGTCGTCGCCGCGATCACGTCGATCGGTTACGATCACACCGAGGTGCTCGGCGATACGCTCGAGGAGATCGCGGCCGAAAAAGCCGGTATCGCGAAACCCGGAGTACCGCTGGTCGTCGCGGCGCTTCCGGCCGCGCGCGCTCGCGGTCGTCGAGCGTTACGCCGCCTCGGTCGGCGCGCCGGTCGTTCGCGTCGCCGAAACGGTGCGCCTCGAAATCGAACCGCCCGATGCGGGAGGCCAGCGCGTGACCATTCGATCGCCGCGAGCCGCGTACGCGCTGACGTTGGCGGTGCTGGGCGCGTTTCAGCGTATCAACGCGGCGACCGCGATTACGGTGCTCGAGCAGTTGAACGATGCGCTTCGCCCGTCGCAGCGCGACGTCGAACGCGGGTTCGCTCGGCTCGCGATCCCCGCGCGAATGGAGCTGCTCGCGCGCAATCCATCGGTGGTATTCGATATCGCGCACAACGCCGAGAAAGCCGAAGCGCTGGTCGCATCGCTGCGCGAGCGGTTTGCGGGGCGCCGCGTGCACTACGTCGTTGCGATCGGCGAGTCGAAGGATGCGCGCCGGATCATCGAGATCCTCGCGGGTATGCCGTCAACGTTCACGTTTACCACCTTTGCCGCGACGGGGCGCCATCCGATCGCGCCGGCGCGCCTGGCGCGAATGGCCGAGACGGCAGGAACCTGGGGCCGAGCGATCGCCGATCCGATGGAGGCGCTGACGGTCGCGCGCCGATGGGCCGGGATTGACGACGTGGTTGTGGTGACCGGTTCGACGTTCGTGGTCGCAGGGCTGCGCGAATGGTATGCGCTCGATGCCGGTGTGAGCGGCGTCCTCACGCTGCGCGGCACGCGTCTGGTTTGGGGCGAGCGCACCTACATCATGGGCATCGTCAACGTCACGCCCGACTCGTTCTCCGGCGACGGCGTGGAACACGCGGATGCGGCGACGGCGTGGGCCGTCGAGCAACACGCCGCCGGCGCGACGATCGTCGATATCGGCGGCGAGTCGACGCGTCCGGGACATCTTCGCGTCGAAGCGGCGGTCGAGATGGCGCGCATCCTGCCGGTCGTCGCGGCGGCGCGCGAGCGGTTGCCAGGCGTCCCGATCTCGGTGGACAGTTACAAGCCCGACGTTATCCGAGCGGCGCAAGCCGTCGGCGCCGATCTCGTCAACTCGGTGTGGGGCGCGAGCGACGAACTGCTCGACTGCGTCGCCGAGTTGGAGATGCCGATCGTGGCGATGCATAATCAGACCGGAACGGAGTACGAAGGTTCGGTCGTCGACGCCGTGCTGCGCTTTCTCGACGACTGCGCGTCGCGCGCGCTGCGCCGCGGCATCGGGCGCGAGGCGATCGTGCTCGATCCCGGGATCGGCTTCGGCAAAACGGCGGATCAGAATATCACCGTGCTGCACGCGCTCGACCGGCTCGTCGCGCTCGGATTCCCGACGATGGTCGGAACGTCGCGAAAGTCTACGATCGGCAAGCTCACGGGGCGCGAGCCGGCGCTGCGCGTCTACGGAACCGCGGCGACGACGGCGCTCGCCGTGCGTGCCGGCATCGACGTCGTGCGCGTTCACGACGTTGCCGCCGCGCGCGATGCGGTCGCCGTCGCCGACGCGATCGTCCGCGGCTGGAGGCCTGCCGATTGGACGCCATAAATCTGCGCGGGATCCGGGCCTACGGACGCCACGGCGTCGCGCCGCACGAACGCGAGCAGCGTCAGGCGTTCGAGATCGACGTTTTGGCGGAGATCGACCTGCACGGCCCAGCCGGCAGCGACGATCTCGCGGACACCGTCGATTACGCCGCGCTCGCGGAGCGCATCGTTGGGATCGTCGCGACCACGTCGTACGCGCTGCTCGAGCGGCTCGCCGGCGATATCGTCGCCGCCGTTTTCGACGACGCACGCGTCGCACGGGCGCGCGTCACGATTTCCAAACCCGGCATCCTCGCCGGCGCGACGCCGAGCGTTACGCTCGCAGGCGAGAATCCCGCGCACGCGGCGCGATGAGCGCACATCGTGCCTACGTCGCGATCGGTTCGAATCTCGGCGATCGTCTTGCCAACCTCGATTTTGCAATGGATGCGGTCGCCGCGCTCGGTGCGGTCGCGCGGCGCTCGTCGCTTTATCGCACGGCGCCGTGGGGAAACCGCCGGCAACCGTGGTTTCTCAATGCGGTGGTACTGCTCGAAACCGAGCTCGGGGCCCGCCCGCTGCTCGAACGCCTGCACGCAATCGAACGTGCGGCGGGTCGCGTGCGGCGCGAACGCTGGGGGCCGCGAACGCTCGATCTCGACCTGCTGCTCTACGACGAAGAACGGATTGACGAGCCCGGCCTGCGCGTTCCGCACGCCGGTCTGCACGAGCGGGCCTTCGTGCTCGTACCGCTCGCCGAAGTAGACGCTCGCTTCGCGCCGATGCGCGATGCGCTCGACGCATCGGAACTCGCGGGGGTCGTGCCTGCCGAGCGCGAAGGCCTTGCGGCGATGCCCGACGATCCCACGGTTGCCGGCGAGCGCGTACGCGCGCTCGCCCAGTTTCTCGCGCAGAGCGACGCCGTACGCATTCGCATCGCTCGCGGCGACGACGACGTCATCGAGATCGTCGCCGGCGCGCCGCGGGCGGATTCGCCGGAAGCGTGGGCGCAGCGCGCGCGCATCGAGACGCCGGCCGAACGCATCGACACGATCAAAGCCGATCTCGTCGGAATCTTTCACGCGAGCCGGCCCGCACCGGCGACCGGCGACGTATTCGACGCGGATCGCGAGCTCGGCTATATCGAAGCGCTCGGCATTCGGACGCCCGTGCACACGATGGGCGCAGGCCGGCTCGTCGCGGCGACGGCGGTGGATGGCATGCCGGTCGAATACGGTCAACCGCTCTTCTCCGATCGCGCGAAAGGGCTCTGAAATCTTCCGCAAAGTTTTGATCGCCAATCGCGGCGAGATCGCATTGCGCATCAATCGCGCGTGTCAGGAGCTCGGCGTACTGACGGTGGCGATTTTCTCCGAGGCCGACCGGGAGTCGTTGCACGTCCGTCAGGCCGACGAAGCGTTCTGCGTGGGACCGGGTCCGGTCGGACACTCGTATCTCAACATCCCGAACATCATCTCGACGGCGCTGATCACGAACTGCGACGCGGTCCATCCGGGATACGGGTTCCTCGCCGAGAACGCGCGCTTTGCCGAGATCTGCAACGATCACGGTCTAACCTTCATCGGCCCGCAAGCCCAGACGTGATCGCGCTGATGGGCGATAAGGCAACGGCAAAACGCGTCGTGCGCGAAGCCGGCGTTGCGACGACGCCCGGCAGCGACATCCTTGTCGACCATCGAAGAGGCGCGCGAAGCCGCCGAGCGCTCGGCTATCCGCTGCTGCTCAAGGCGACGGCGGGCGGCGGCGGAAAGCGGCATGCGCGTCGTCAAGCGAGCCGTCGGAGCTCGAGCGCGCGTACGCATCGGCGACGGCCGAGGCCGAAGCGAGCTTCAAAGACGGCCGCGTGTACGTCGAGAGGCTGATTCGTCGGTCCGCGGCATATCGAGGTGCAAGTGCTCGGCGACGAGTTCGGCACGGTCGTGCACCTCGGCGAGCGCGATTGCTCGTGCAGAAGCCCGTCGCATCAAAAACTCATCGAGGAGACGCCGGCCGCACATCTCTCGGCGAAGGTCGCGCGACAGCGCTCGCACGACATGGCCCTGCAAGCCGCGCAAGCACGTCGGCTATACCAACGCCGGGACGATCGAGTTTCTCTCTGCGGGAGACGACGTCGTACTTCATGGAGATGAACACGCGCATCCAAGTCGAGCATCCCGGTCACCGAGATGGTGTACAACATCGACCTCGTGAAGGAACAGATTCGCATCGCCGCGGGCGAGCCGCTGGGCTACGCGCAGAGACGATCTCGTCTCCCGCGGCCACGCGATCGAGTGCCGCATCAATGCCGAAGATCCGCGCAACGGTTTCGCGCCGGCAGGCGGGCAGGTCTCGCAAGCGTCGTCTTTCCGGGCGGCCCGGGGATACGCGTGGACACGCACGTGTCTACGCCGGGGCGATCGATTCCGCCGTATTACGATTCGATGATTGCCAAGATCGTCGCGTTCGGCGACACGCGGGAGGTCGGCGATCGCCCGCATGGAGCGGGCGCTGCGCGAAACGCTCGATCGAAGGCGTGAACACGACGATCGATCTCTGCCTCGAGATTCTGGCATCGCCGGAGTTCCGGTCGGGACGCTACGATGTGGATTCATTCCGGCAAAGTATGCTCGCCAACGGCCGGATCGGACAGCCGGCGGCGCGATGACGTCTCGCCGGGTCGCGCGCGAGCAGGCGCTTGCAAGTGTTCTACTCGGTCGTCGTCGGCAGCGCGCGAACCGCGCGACGCGCTTCTGGAGATCGTCGGCGAAGAGCCGAGCCGAGTACCGCGCGTTCGTCGAAGACTCTCGTCTTCGGCACGCTCGACTACGCCGACGAAGCCGACCGCATCGTGAGCCCGCTGTTGGAAGGCTGGACGATCGAACGTCTGCCGACCATCGATCGTCTGCTGCTGCGCATGGCGACCTTCGAGCTGCGCTGTCGTCCCGAAACGCCCACAGGCCGTGGCGATCAACGAAGCCGTCGAGCTCGCAAAGCGTTTCTCCACCGAAGATTCCGGCCGATTCGTCAACGGCGTGCTGAGCGCGGTCGCCGAACGCCAAGGCGATGCGCAAGAAATCGGCAAGCGTAAGCGCGGCGCGTTTCTGGCGCGGCCTGCTCGTCTTCGCGCTGATGGCCGTGCTCTTCGTCGCTCGGCTCGGTCGCGGGCATCGTCGCCGTCGTACGCGCGCAATCTTCCCGACATCAGCCGCATGGCCGATTATCAGCCGGCGAGCTCGACGCGCATTTACGCGCGCGACGGCTCGCTGCTCGCGTCGGTCTACAAAGAGAATCGCGTCTGGGTTCCGATCGCGCAGATACCGCCGATCGTGCGCGACGCGTTCGTGGCGAACGAAGACCATAACTTCTATCGCCACCACGGCGTGGATTTCGGCAGCATCGTGCGCGCCGCATACGCCGACGTGACGCACCAGCAGTTTCAAGGCGCCTCGACGATCACCCAGCAGCTCGCGCGGCGGCTCTTTCTCAACGACCAAGTATCGATGTCGCGCAAGATCCAGGAGGCGCTGCTCGCGATCGAGATCGAGCGCTACTACACCAAAGACGAGATCCTCGAGCGCTATCTCAACATCATCTATCTCGGAGCCGGCGCCTACGGCGTGGACGCCGCGGCGCACACGTACTTCGGGCGCAGCGTCGACAAGCTGACCCTCGCGCAGGCGGCGATGCTCGCCGGCATCGTTGCCGCGCCGTCGGATTACTCGCCGTTCGCCAACTACACGTTGGCGCGCGACCGCCAGCGCCACGTGCTGGAGCGGATGGTCGAGAGCGGATACATCAGCGCCGCCGACGCCGATGCCGCCTACGACGCGCCCCTCGAGCTCACGCCGGAGCGCCCGACCGGTCTGCAGGGATACCGCTATCCGTACTTCACGACGTACGCGATCGCCCAGCTCGATCAGGCTTTCGGGAGCAACGTCGTTGAAGAAGGCGGCTTGCAAGTCTATACGACGCTCGACACGCGGATGCAGCAGTTGGCGCAGGAGGCGGTGACGTGGGGCGTCCGCTCGGCGGTCGGCGAGGGAATCGGCGCGCATCAAGCCGCGCTGGTCGCGCTTCGCCCGTCAACGGGCGAGATTCTCGCGATGGTCGGCGGCGCCGGATTTTCGCTGCGCAATCAGTTCAATCGCGCCTGGCAGGCGCGCCGCCAGCCGGGCTCGTCGTTTAAGATCTACGACTACACCGCGGCGATCGACAACGGCATCGCGGCTTCGACGATCATTGACGATACGCCGCGTGAGCTATCCGATGGGCGACGGCACCGACTGGACGCCGATGGACGACGACGACAGCTACATGGGCGCGATCACGCTGCGCGAAGCGCTGACGCTCTCGCGCAACATCGTGGCGGTGAAGCTTGCCGAGCGCGTCGGCCTCGACCGCATCATCGATTACGCGCACCGGATGGGCGTCACGTCGCCGTTGGAGGCGAACCTCTCGCTGGCGCTCGGATCGTCGGTGGTCACGGTGCTCGATCAGGCGGCCGGCTATTCGACGCTCGCGAATCAGGGGCTCCACGTGGATCCGACGCCATTTCGCATGGTGAAGGATTCCGTTCGGCCGCATCGTTCTCGACAACCGCTTTCCACAGGCAACCGACGTCGTGAGCGCGGGCACCGCATTCATCATGACCTCGATGCTCCAAGACGTCATCAAGCGCGGCACCGGCTATCCCAATGCGGTGATCGGCCGTCCCGCGGCCGGAAAAACCGGAACGACGTCGAGTTTCCGCGACGCATGGTTCGTCGGCTACACGCCCGATCTCGTTGCGGCGGTCTGGCTCGGAAACGACGACTACACGCCGATGGTCGAGTCGTACGGCGGCAACATTCCCGCGCGTATTTGGGCGCGCTTCATGAAGGCCGCACTCGCCGGCGCGCCGCCGCACGATTTTCCGTATCCGTCGGATGAAATCGCGAAAGTCGCCGGGTGCAGCCGGGGCGGCTACGAGTACTATCTGAAAGGCACGGAACCGCAGACCGGCTGCGGCGGCTCGACCGAAGCCTACGGCTCGGAGAACGAAGGCACGGAGCGCGATTTTGCGCTGCCGCAACCGACGGTGCCCGGCGGCGATGCGTCGCCGCCCGCAGCGATACCGCCCCCGCCGAGCGCGGGGCCGAGCGAGGGCGCCGATTCGCCGTCGCCCGACGCTACGCCGACGCCGCAACGCCGGCGATGAGGCTCTTCGAGGATCCGCGCCCGGCGCTGCAACTGACCGTCTCGCAGTTCTCGCAGCGGCTGGCGCGGTGGCTAGAGAAGCGGCCCGAACTCCAGCGCATTGCGATCGTCGGCGAAGTCTCCGGCTGGAAGCCGCAGCCGACCGGCAACGTGTTCTTCAGCCTCAAGGACGATCGCGCGATTCTGCGCTGCTTCGTGTACTCGAGCGACGCCAAGAAACTCCCCGCGGTGCACGACGGCGTCGCCGTCGTTGCGACCGGCACGGTCGGCATCTGGCCGAAGACGAGCGAGTATCAACTGCGCGTCGTCGAGATCGCGCCGCTCGGCGTCGGGGCGATCGCGGCGAAGGTCGAAGCGCTGCGACGGCGGCTGCAGGCCGAGGGCCTCTTCGACGACGCCCGCAAGCGCGAACTCATTCGGTTCCCGCGTCGCGTCGCGCTCGTTTCGGCGCGCGGCAAGGGCGCGGACGATTTCGAAACGACGTTGCGCGAGAAGTCGCCGAACGTGGCGGTGACGTTCGTCGAAACGCGGGTGCAAGGCGAAGGCGCGGAGATCGATATCGCCGACGCCATCGATCGCGCCGCGCGCAAGAACGTGGACGCGATCGTGCTGCTGCGCGGCGGCGGCTCGTACGAGGACCGCTATCCGTTTAACACCGAGCCGGTGGTACGGGCGATCGTGCGGTCGCGCTATCCGGTGATCACCGCGATCGGGCATACCGGCGACCGGCATTTGGCCGACGAGGCCGCCGATGCGGTCTTCAAGACTCCGACGGCGGCCGCCGAGTTCATCGCGGGCTCGTGGACCGAGGTGATCGCGCGGATGACGCACCAGCAGCAGCTCCTGCGGCGCGCGATCGAGCGCGTCGTCGTGGGGCGCGCGCGCGATCTCGACGCGCTTGCCGGAAAGTTGAATGCCGCCGTCGAGCGTCGCCTTTCGCGGATCGGGCGGCGAGCGCTCGAGCTGCAGAATCGCATCGAACGTCAGAATCCGCGCGCCCGTCTCGCGGAACGCGCGCAGCGGCTGACGGCGACCGGCGCGCGACTCGAGCCGCTGCGCAAACGCATCGTTTCCGACCGCGCGAACCGGCTTGCGCTCACCGAGAGCCGTTTGATCGCGGTCGATCCCGAGAGCCCGCTGGAACGCGGCTACGCGATCGTGACGCTGGCAGGCCGAGCGCTGCGCGATGCGCGCGAAGCGGAGATCGGTGCGCAGATCGAGGCGCGTTTATACCGCGGGAGCCTCATCGCACGCGTCGAACGGGTCGGGCACGATGAGTGACGGCGGGTCGAACTTCGAGGCGAAACTCGATCGTATCGATGCGATCGTCAAGGAGCTCGAGAGCGGCGATACCAAACTCGATCGCGCGATCGTGCTCTTCAAAGAGGGCAAGACGCTCGCGCGCCAGTGCGAAGCGCTCCTCAAATCGGCGCAGACGCAGATTGACGAAGCGATGGCGGAGCCGCAGCTCGCCGAGAAACGCGCGAAAGGCGACGACGACCAGATTCCCTTTTAGGCGCGAGTGCATCGCATGAAGATTCGTCTCGACGAGCGCGTCGCCGAAACGGGCGGCATCACGCGCTCCCAAGCCCGCAGCCTGATCATGGAAGGGCGTGTGAGCGTTGACGGCGTGCTTGCCAGCAAGGCCGGACAGAGCGTCGCGCCGGAGGCGCGGATCGAGATCGAGCGGCCGCGCCGCTTCGTGAGCCGCGGCGGCGAGAAACTCGAGTGCGCGCTCGATGCCTTTGCGATTGACGTTCGCGACCGCGACGCGCTCGACGTCGGCGCCTCGACGGGCGGCTTCACCGACGCGCTCCTGCAGCGCGGCGCCGCGCGCGTCACCGCGCTCGACGTCGGCTACGGACAGCTCGACTGGCGGCTGCGCAACGATGCTCGCGTGCGGGTGATGGAGCGCGTGAACTTTCGAACGCTCCCCGACGATGCGTTTCCCGGCGGCTTCGACATGATTACGATCGACGCGTCGTTCATTTCGCTGCGACGATCTTGCGGCGGGCGAAAGCGTACCTGCGCGCGGAGGGCGTCGTCGTGGCGCTCGTCAAGCCGCAGTTCGAGGCGGGACGCGAGCGGGTGGCAAAGGGCGGCGTCGTGCGCGACCCCGCCGTCCACCGCGACGTTCTCCGCGCGCTCGTGCCTCCGCGCATCGAGCTCGGACTGTTGCCGGTGGCACTGGCCCCTCGCCGCTGCTCGGGCCGGCCGGGAATCGCGAGTTCCTGATGGAGCTCCGACGCTGCGGGGATCCGTTGACGGACGCACGATCGGGACGGCGCTCGGCGAAGAGAGGCCGGCATGACCGTGCTCGCGCTCGAGAACAAGTCGTCGCGCTCTACGTGGACTACGGCGCGCGAACATGCGCGCACCGTCGCGGCGCGCATCGCCGCCGATTTTCGCGCGAGTTCGGTTTCGAGTTGCGTCCCGACCAGCGCGACGGCGCGCATAACGACCGACGGCAGCCCGCCGCATCGGCTGCTCTCCTGACCGTCGGCGGCGACGGCACGCTCCTGCGCGCGGCGCGGATTGCCGTCCAACACGACGTTCCGCTCTTCGGGATCAATACCGGCCGGCTCGGCTTTCTCACCGAGCTCGACGAGGACGATCCGCGAATCGGCGACCTTCCCGCGCTCTGTCGATCGCGGACTCACACGTGGACGGCGGACGCGCTCGAGGCCGAGTACGGCGAGCGCGCGTTCTTAGCGCTCAACGATGTCGTGGTCCGCAAGGGCGAAGTATCGCGGCTCGTGCCGTTCGGGCTGCGCTTCGACGACAGGCGCCGACGCAAATCGCGGCCGACGGCATCTGCGTCGCCACGCCGACCGGCTCGACCGCCTATTTCCTTTCGGCGGGCGGTTCGCTCATCGCGCCGAGCGTGGACGCCTTCGGCGTCGTGCCGCTCCTGCCGCACACGCTCTTCTCGCGCCCGCTGATCGTGCCGAGGAGCTCGTGCATCGAGATCACGTGGGATTTGGAATCCGCGCACGCGCAGCTCGAGTGCGACGGCGACGTGCAGAGCGAGGTCGCGCCCAGCTCCAGCGTCGTCATTCGCTGTCACCCCAAACGCGTGCGTTTCGCGCGGACCCAGCCGCTGCATTTCCTCGAGCGGCTCGAGACGAAGATGCTCTGGGGCGTTTCCATCAAGGATCCTCGTCGTTAAGGGCCGGCCGTAGTATGCTGCGGCAGCTCCAGATCGAGAGTTACGGCCTGATCGAGCGTGCCGAGGTCGAGTTTGCCGACGGCGCGACGATCTTCACCGGCGAAACGGGCTCGGGTAAGACGATGCTCGTCGGCGCGCTCGATTTTGCGCTCGGCGCGCGGGCCGGCGCCGACGTCAGTGCGCCGGGGCGCCCGGCGCGCGCTTGTCAGCTCGCGTTCGAACCCGACGATGCGATGCGCGAGCATCTTGCCGCCGACGGATTCGAGCTCGACGCCGGCGAGACGGCGACGATCGCGCGCGAGATGAGCGAGAGCGGACGCTCGAGCTTGCGGGTGAACGGGCGAGCGGCGACGGCGGCTACGTGCGCGAACTGCGCGACGCGGTCGCAGAAATCGTGGGACAGCACGAAGCGCAGCGGCTGCTTTTGCCCGCCTATCATCTCGACGTCCTCGACCGGTTCGCAGGCGATGCGGCGCTCGCGCAACGCGAGGCCGCCGGCGTCGCCTACGCCCGCGCGCGCGATGCGGCACGCGCGCTCGCGGCGCTGGACGGCGACGAACGACGCGCGCAGGAACGCTGCGACGAGGCGCGCCTTGCGTGCAGCGAGATCGAGTCGGCGCGACTCGAGCCCGGCGAAGACGAGCGTTTGACCGAACGCCGAATCTTTCTCGATAACGTCGAGCGCATCGCGGTCGCGCTGCAGAACGCGCGCGAGGCGCTCGCGGCCGAAGAAGGCGGCGCTATTACGGCATTGGGGGCCGCCGGCGCCGCGCTCGCCAACGTCGCCGCGTTCGACGGCAATCTGCGCGAGTCGGCGCAGCGCGCGTCGGCGCTGCAGTCGGAGGCGACCGAGCTTGCCGCCGACGTGGCGCGGGCGCTCGAAGCGGCGGAGTACGACCCGGCCGAGCTCGACGCAATCAACGGCCGTCTCGCCGCAATCGAACGCTTGAAGCGCAAATACGGCGCGACGATCGAAGAGGTTCTCGCCCACGCCGCGCGCGCGCGGACCCTCGTTGACGAATACGAACATCGCGACCGCCGCCGCGCCGAACTCGAAGCCGGCGTCAGCGCGGCGTCGGCGGAGTTGCAGCGCGCGGCCGCCGCGCTACGGGCGACCCGCACAAAAGCGAGTGCGGCGCTGACCAAACGCGTCCTCGCCGAGTTCGGCGAGATCGCGCTTGCATCGGGGCGTTTTGAAGTGGCGCTCGAACCGCTCGCCGAGCCGGCGGAGAACGGCGGCGACCGCGCCGAGTTTCTCTTTGCGGCCAACGGCGGCGAGCCGGCGCGCCCGCTCGCGCGGGTTGCGTCGGGCGGCGAGCTTTCGCGCGTTCTGCTCGCGCTGGTGGTCGCGCTCGCGGGAAAGCGCGACGCGCGCGGGGCGCTGGTCTTCGACGAGATCGACGCCGGAATCGGCGGCGCGACCGCGACCGCGGTCGGCGCCCGGATCGGCGAGCTCAAGCGTCACGGGCAGGTCGTCTGCATCACCCATCTCGCGCAGCTCGCGACGTGGGCCGATCGTCACTACGTGCTCGACAAAATCGAGCGCAAGAAGGAGACGACCATCGTCGTCCGGGCGCTCTCCAGCGCCAAGGAGCGCGAGGCGGAGATCGCGCGCATGCTCTCGGGTGAGTCGCACGACGTCGCGCTGCGGCACGCACGCGCGCTCATCGCGAAAAACTCGTAACGTGCGAAAGGCGGCGCTTGCGCGCCGCCTTTCTTACGGTTCGTCGCAGCGGGTGGGACTACGGAACGTAGTTCTTGCTGTCGACGGCCGAGGCGGGGCTGGAAAGCCCGTTGGCGCTGCCGAGCGTCGCAACGCTCGAGCCGCCGGGATAGGTGAGAACCTGGACGTCGGCCGCGGCGAGATCGGCAACGTAGGCTTGCGTGCCGGCCTTGTCGATCGTGACGTGGAACGGATCGCTCCATCCCGAGCCGAGCGTTGAGGTGATGCTCGTGTACGGCGGAGCGATGACGTCGACGGCGGGAGCAATCTGATCGCAGACGACGAGGTCGCCTTGCTTGTCGATCGCCATGCCGCCCGCGAACCCGAACGAGATCGGGAGCACGGTGCCGTTGCAGCCCGTCAGGCCGCCGGCGTACTCGGTGATGCTGGCGCCGCCCGAGGGATTGTTGTAGTACACGAAGACGTTGCCGTGCTTGTCAACGGCGACGCTCTCGACGTTGCCGCCCTGCGAGCAGGTCGCCGCAACGGCGTTGCTGCCTTGCGCGTATTCGTTGACGTAGCCGCCGCCGCTCACCGTGTAGTTGAAGTCGGCCTCGTAGACGTTGCCGACTTTGTCGGTCGTCACGTCAACGGGATCGGCGATCCCGGTGCTATAGGTGAAGATTAGATTCCCTGACCCGTCGTACTCGGTGATGTTGGGGTTGGCATAGTTGGCAACGTAGAAGTTGCCGTTCTTGTCGACCCAGTTGCCGTCGGGGCCGTTGACGCCGTTGCTGATCGTGCCGAGGCTCGTCCAACGGCGGTACTTCAGCAGCTCGACGACGTTGGTGCCGAAATCGGAGACGTAGATTTGGCGCACGTTGTCGGGCTGGTTGCGATGACCGGTCGCGTGGACGTGGCCGATCAGTCCGAGGAACTTCGGTGCGACGCCCGAGCGGGCGACGTCTGAAAGCGCGCGGTGTTGCGCCGTCTCGGCGGACGGCAGTCCCGCAGTGGTACCCGGCGTTCCGCTGCCGGAGCACGCGGATAGCAGCAGCATCGCAGCACTTGCCGCCGCAGCGGTAAGCAAAGCTGTCTGTTTTCTCACGAGATTTAACCCTTCATTTTAGTAACGAGTTGTTGGTAACGGGGTTCGCCCAGTAACGAGTTACTGGGTAACGGGATGCACCGCGCGGAAAACGAGCGGTGGACGAATTGGTTTGTCCCTGCCGTTCGGTATGGCCTGCCGTACAAACGTCAACCCGCCCGGCCAGTCAGCCAGTTATTTGGCGCTTGTCTGCTTATCGGGACCCGTTACGAGATCTGGTGGATCTTGAGCACGTTGGTCCCGCCCGAGCCGACCGGCATGCCGGTGGTGAAGGCGATGAGATCGCCGGAGCGCACGAGCCCTTCGTGCACCATGTGGCGCTCGGTCATATAGAGCAGGACGTCGATGGACGCATAGGAGTCGGTCAGCAGCGCTTCGGTTCCCCACAGCAGCGCCAAGCGGCGCGCCACTCGAGATTCCGGCGTGAGCGCGACGATGCGGGCTCGCGGGCGGAAGGCCGCGATGTGGTGGGCGGTGTTCCCGGTCGTCGTTCCGGTGACGATGAAGGGTATCTCGAGTTCCGCGCTCGCGCGCGTCGCGGCTTCGGCGATGGACGATGCAATCGTCGGTTCCATGTTCTCCAGGCGCCGGTCGCGCAGCGAGGCGTGCGGATAGTGCGCTTCCACTTCGCGCGCGATATCGGCCATCGTCCGCACCGCCTCGGTGGGATAGGCGCCGATGCGCGGTCTCCGCCGAGAGCATCACCGCATCGGTGCCGTCGAGAATCGCGTTGGCCACGTCGGTCGCTTCGGCGCGCGTCGGGCGCGGCGACGCCGATCATGGATTCGAGCATCTGCGTGGCGGTCACCACCGGTTTGCTCGCGCGATTGCATTTGGCGATGATCGTTTTTTGAATGATGCGGCACGGTCTCGATCGGAACCTCGATGCCGAGATCGCCGCGCGCGACCATGATGCCGTCGGCAGCGGCGATGATCGAGTCGAGCTCGACGAGCGCTTCGTGCTTTTCGATCTTCGCGATGATCGGCACGCGCTTGCCGCGTTCGGCGATGAACGCCTTCGCGCGTTCCACGTCTTCGGCCGAACGCACGAACGAGAGCGCGACGTAATCGACGCCGTGCTCGAGCCCAAACGCGAGATATTCGAAATCGCGCGGCGTCACCGAGGCAATGTTGAGCGAACCGTCGGGATAGTTGATGCCTGACGCTGCCGCGCAGGTCGCCGCCGAACTCGACGGTCGTCTCGATCTCGTTGGCGTTCTTTCCCACGACGAGCAGCGCGATCTGTCCGTCTTGCAGATAGAGGCGCTTGCCGATCGCGACGTCGGCCGGAAGGTCGCGATAGGTCGTGCTCACGCGTTCGGCGGTGCCCGCCGACCGGTTCCGACGTGATCGCGAACGACGCGCCGCGCTCGAGCCGCACCGACGTCAGCGCCGTCGGCGAGCGGGCCGGTGCGAACCTTCGGACCGGGCAGATCCTGCAAGAGCGCGGTGTGGATGCCGAGCTCTTTTGAGATCGCGCGCGCGTTTGCGATCACCACGGCGTGCTCGTCGGGCGTGCCGTGAGAAAAGTTGAGACGCAGCACGTTTGCGCCCGAGAGGAAGAGCGAACGGAGTATCGCCGGGTCGCGCGAGGCCGGACCGACGGTTGCGACGATCTTCGTTCGCTTCTGGAGAGTGGTTTCCATGACGTCTGCCTTGTCGGCTGGTGACGGCAGGCTCCTGCGCTCGGTTAAGCGCACTTAAGCCCTCGCGTGAAATTCCAACGCGATCCGCGGGATCGGCGATATCGTGAGCGACTAGCGGGAAGCTTCGCAGCCTCGATCCTGATTCACGCGCTGCTCGCTCTACTGCTCTTCGCGGTCCTGAGCAGCTCGTCGCAGGAAGGCGCGACCGAGAGCGTGCAGGGCGGAGAGGTCGTAACGATCGAGCGCACGTCGCCGATCGTCGTCGCGAATCAACCGGCCGCGACGCGCGCGGTCGCGCCCGTGCCGCACGTGCGCACGATCGCACCAGTGCAGCACGCGCCGCTCGTGCAGCCGCAGGCGCAGCGGATGCCCGTCAACCGCCACGAGCTCGCCAAGATCGCGCCGACCGCGCCGCCGAACCCCCGCCCGATTCCGCAGCAATCGCCACAGCCAAACCCCCAACCGACGCAAAACGTCTTCGAGACGCAGCCGCGCAACGAGATTCCCGCCGCGCCGGTGAGCGTCCCGACGGTCGGGCCGATCGCCGTCGCGGTCAAGGTGCCGCCGACCGCGGTTCCATCGCCGGCGCCCACGAGCGCGCCGTCGGCGCACCCGTCGCCGAAACCCCCGGCGCCGGTCGCGCGGGCGACGCAGCGCCCGGCAACCCCGGCGCCGCCAGTGCCGAAAGCCTCGCCGACGACGGCCGCCATCGCACGCGCGACCGCCATCCCGAGTGCGAATCCGGCGCCCGCAACGCGCGCCTCGACCGCACCCGCCCCGCGAAGCGGCGTACCGAATCCGAGCCCGACGAGCACCACCGCGGTTGCCAAGACGGCGGGATCGGCGCCAAGTCCGGGGCCCAGCGGCGGTCCGTCGCCCGGACCGAGAGCCGGAAGCGCGGAGAAGACCGCCCGCGCACCCCAACGCCCGATCGAAATCCGTCCCACGCCGCGCCCGTCGCCGGGCGCCGCGGGGGCCTCGAAATCGAGTGCGCCGCCGAACATCAACGCGCGGCTGCGCGCGATGCTGCCGAACAATCCGGTGAATCCGACCAGCAAGCAGTACGTGCCGGCGTTCTCGCTGCGCGGCCGCTTGGAGCCGACGCCGCCGCCCGAAGTGCTGGCGAAGACGAAGTACATCTACGACGTTCGCGGCACCGGAAACGAAGCGCGCGTGAAGATGTGGGTGACCAACGCCCGCAAAGACGGGCCGACCACCATCTGCACGGGTTGGCTCGTCCGCTATCCGGAGCCGGTCCGCGGAGGCTATGCGGAGAATCCCGGCCCGCAGAACGTTCAGAGCAACGTTCAAGGCGGTGCGGCGAACGGAACCCAGATCTCGATCGGCGGCGGCGGCCGGCAATCGCAGCCGCTCTCACCCTTCGATGCCGGCATCGCTCCCATCGTGGACGGGATCGTTTCGCAGCCGTGTGACGGGCGGCGCCTCGTGCCGTTCGATCCGTCGTCTGGTGCGTCGCCGTAGTGCGAGCGGCTTTCCCTCTTGCATTTCGACATTAGTCGCACTACAGTTTGAGTGTGCCGGATGTGCCGGCACAACAGTAAGGAGGGCGGTTGGAACCGCAAAATCCGCCGGGCCACCAGGCCCGCGAGGGACGCGCCGAATAGCGAGCCGCCTGATGCGCGCTCACGGCAGCCGGACGATATACCGGCGGCGCGCCGATCGCAGAAAATAGAAGAACCAAGCGAGGACCGCGCCCCTACGGGGTTGCGGCCCGTCGCACTTTTCGGTATTCTTAATGCCGGTTTTCCAAGGAGCGTGGGTTTGTCCCGCGCTTCGCTGCTTCAGTAGGCATATTCGAACCAAAACATGAGAAGCACCCCCAGAAACGGAGCGGCCATCGCAGCGGCGTTCGAGCGTGAGCTCGACGCGGTCGCGCACGATCCGGCATTCGCCGGCATCGAAATCGTCGCGCATCGCGCGCGCCCGGTTCGCGGAGCCCTCGCGCTCACCGTGACGATCGATCGCGCCGGCGGCGTGGACCTCGACGGCTGTGCGAGCGCGTCGCCGCGCGCCTCAACGCCAACCTCTCCGGCCTCGACGGCGAGTACACGCTCGAAGTCGAATCGGCGGGGTTAGACCGTCCGCTGCTACGGCCGAACGACTACGAGCGCTTCGCGGGCAAGAACGCGCGCGCATCGTCACCTCGCTCACGGTCAAGGCGGCAAAACGCATCGCGGCATGCTGCGCGGTCTTCGCGGCGAAACCGCCGTGATCGCGAACGGAGCGCGGCGAACTGGTGCTTCCCGATCGCGGCGATCAAAATCGGCGAACTTGGAATACGATCCGCGCGCGGATCTTCAGACGCGACAAACGCAACGGAAACAAAGGCAATGGCAACGATAGAAAACACGGCAACTGACGAAAAACTGATCGACGTCCTGCACTTTATCGCGAGCGAGCGCAACATCTCGTTCGAGATGCTGCTCGAGGCGCTCGAAGCGGCGTTGCTCGACCGCGTACAAGCGCCATTTCGGCAGCGAGTCGAACGCGATCGTGATCGTGGACCGGCAGAGCGGTGCGTATCAGCGTCTTTCATCGCCGCGCGTCGTCGAAAGCGGTCGAAGATCCGAAGCTCGAGATCTCGGTCAAGGAGGCCGGCACGCCGTATCAGACCGGCGATTTCTTCGATCAAGAAGTCACGCCGAAAGACTTCGGCCGCATCGCAGCGCAGACCGCCAAGCAGGTCATCGTGCAGCGCATCCGTGAGGCCGAGCGCGATACGGTTTACAACAAGTACGTTCGCAAGCTCAACGATCTGGTGACCGGAACCGTGCAGCGGTACGAACAGCGCAACATGTACATCACGCTCGAAGGACGCGACGAAGCCGTCATGTATCTCGACGAGCAAGTTCCGGGCGAATCGTACCGCATCAACGATTTCATCCGCGCCTACGTGCTCGACGTCAAGAAGTCGCCGAAGGGGCCGCAAGTCGATGCTCTCGCGCGCGGCCGAAGGGCTGGTGCAGCGGCTGCTGGAGCTGGAGGTTCCGGAAATCGCCGACGGCACGTCGAGATCATGGCCATCGCGCGCGATCCCGGCAGCCGCTCGAAAGTTGCCGTGAAGAGCAATCGTCCGGAAGTCGATCCGATCGGCGCGTGTCTTGGTCCGAAGTCGAGCCGCATCGCGAACGTCACCGATAACCTGCGCGGCGAAAAGGTCGACATCATCCGTTACGATCCGGTCCCGACGACGTTCATCATGAAAGCGCCCTGGCGCCGGCGAAAGTGATCGCGGTCGAGCTCTTCGAGGACGACGGCGTGGCGCTCGTGATCGTTCCGGACTATCAACTCTCGCTTGCGATCGGCCGCGAAGGGCAAAACGTTCGGCTCGCGGCGCGCTTACCGGCTGGCGTCTGGACATTGCCAGCGAGAGCGAGTCCGCGCAGGCGCGGGAGCGCTATCTGGCCGAGCGGGCCGAGCGGACCACCGGGAGCGCGCCCGGTGAGGAAGCCGCCGAGGCGGTGGCAGCCGAGGGCGAGGATATCGACGCCGAGCTCATCCGCAAGCTCGAGGAGTTCCGCCGCGAACGGCTCGGCTCGGAGGACGGCGATAGATCCCGATCCGCACGTGCGTCGGCTGCCGCGGCGATTGCCGCAGCACGACCTGACGCGCTTCGTGCGGGATCCGCAGGCTGGCAGTCGGGATCCCGGCGCGCAACGCCAGCAACCCGGACGGGGCGCTACCTCTGCTCGGCGGCGTGCGCCAGCGGGCGGTAAAGAACCGCCGCTACCCGGGGCTTGGCACTGCAGCGGCCGAATGTGGTTTAATAGAGTAGCTCACGTGCAAGAAATGAAAGACACCATGATTTCCCGTGACGACCGCTCCCTCCGATGAGGGCGACCCTTTGATTACCTAGCGGAGCCAAGCCGTCGGTTGGGGCTCCGCGCACTCCAACTGATGGGACTCGAGCGCTCGCCGTTCGAGAGTGACTTGGCCGGAAAAGTACGAATTTTCGAGCTCGCCAAAGAAGTCGGGCTCACCTCGAAAGAGCTGACGACGCTCTTCAACGAGCGCCTGGGCGGCGTCTTCGAGGCAAAGAATCAACTCAGCGTCGTGCCGGACCAGATCGCCGATCTGGTGCGCAGCGTTTTGCGAAGCCGGCCGCGAAGCCGCCCGCAAAAGCGAAGGCGCCCGCCGCGGCGGCTCCGCCGCCCGAAGCGGCCGCTCCCCCGGCGAAGGCGCGAACCCAAGGCCGCCGAACCCGTCGCCTGCCCGTCGCCGCGTCCGCGCGCCGGTGCTACGCGGCGCCGTCGCCGCGTCGCGCCCGCGCCTCAGGCACCGCCGCGCGGCGCCGCGCAGCCGCACCCCGCCGTCGCGGCTGCCCCCGCGGCCGCGCCCCCGGCGCCGCGCCCCGGTCGCGCGTCCCCGGCCGCCCGCCGAATCCGATTCCGCAGCTGCGGCCGGTGCCCGCGGGTCAACAGTCCATCGTTCGCCGCGCGGCGCCGCCGCCGACCACGGCGGCCTCGGCTTCGCCCGGCCCGCGCAGCGGGCTTCCCGGCCGGCCCGGCGTTGCGCCGCGACCCGGCGAGGCGATGCCCGGACAGGGCGGCAAAGGCACGGCCCCGGTTCGAGCCGGTGCCCCCGGCCTGATTGCACCCGGCCCGGCGTCCGGCCGGCAACGGTCCGTTCCGGGCGATGGCACCCGGCACGCGTCCCGGCGCCCGGACGGCCCGGCGTGGCCGACCGACGGCGCCGATGCCGTCGGCCGGCGGACGCCCCGGCGACCGCGCACGCACGCACGAAGACAAAGCCGCTGCGAAAAAAGATCGCGAAAAGGAACTGCTGCTCGATAAAGAGCGCCACGCGCAAGAAAAAAGGCGAGACCGCGCCGGTCGCGCCGCCGCGCGTTCTCGAGACGATCGAAATTCCCGATTTGCTCACGGTGCAAGAGCTGGCGACGTCAATGATCGTGCCGGCGAAAGACGTCATCACCGAGCTGATCAAGATCGGCACGATGGCGACGATCAATCAAAACATTCTCGAGCGACGTCGCCATTCAAATCGCGAAGCGCTTCGGCTTCAACGCGGTCGTCAAAGAGGCGGGCGAAGAAGTCACCGTCGAGCAAGAAGAAGACAAGCCCGAGATGATTACGCCGCGGCCGCCGGTCGTTACCGTTCTCGGCCACGTCGACCACGGCAAAACGTCGCTGCTCGATAAGATTCGCCAAGCCAACGTCGCCGGCGGGCGAAGCCGGCGGCATCACGCAAAAGATCGGCGCGTATACCGTCGAGCGGAACGATCGCAAGATCACGTTCGTCGATACGCCCGGTCACGAAGCCTTCACCGCCATGCGCGCGCGCGGCGCGAAGCGTCACCGACGTGGCGATTCTGGTCGTCGCGGCCGACGACGGCGTCATGCCGCAGACCAAAGAAGCGATCGCGCACGTCAAAGCGGCCGACGTCCCGATCGTCGTCGCGATCAACAAGATGGATAAGCCCGACGCGCAGCCCGATCGCGTCAAGCAGCAGCTCGTCGAAGCAAGGCCTCCAGCCGGTCGATTGGGGCGGCAACGATCGAAATGGTGCCCGTTTCGGCCAAGAACGGCGACGGCATCGATCATTTGCTCGACACGGTGCTGCTCGAAGCCGACATCCGCGAGCTGAGCGCGAACAAGAACCGCCGCGCGACAGCGGCGTCGTCATCGAATCGGCGCTCCATCGCGGCCGCGGCGCGGTTGCGACGGTGCTCGTTCAGAACGGCACGCTGCGGGTCGGCGATATCGTCGTCGTGGGCGGAACGTTTGGAAAAGTGCGCGCGCTGATCGACGACAAGGGCAAACAAGTCAAGAAAGCCGGTCCCTCGATTCCGGTCGAGGTGATGGGCCTCTCCGACGTGCCCGCTGCGGGCGACATGCTGAGCGTGGTGAGCGACGAGCGCGTGGCGCGCGAAACGGCCGAGAAGCGCGCGACGCGGCGACGCGACGTTCGCATGGCCGCAACCGGGTCCGCAGCGGGTCTCGCTCGAGACGTTCATGTCGATGCCGGCCGAAGGCAAGAAGGTGCTCAATCTGATTATCAAGGCCGACGGGCAGGGTTCGCTCGAAGCGCTACGCGCGCGCATGGAATCGCTCTCCACCGAAGAGGTGGAGATTCGCGTGATCCACGGCGGCGTCGGCGCGATCTCGCCCAACGACGTGAATCTGGCGAGCGCTTCCAATGCGGTGCTCATCGGCTTCAACATCCGGCCCGACGAAACGGCGCGCCGCCTTGCCGAGAACGAAGGCGTCGACCTTCGCTTCTACCAGGTGATCTACGAGATCGAAGACGATCTCAAGAAGGCGATGCGCGGGATGCTCTCGCCGGTGGAGCGCGAGGTCGTGCTCGGCCGCGCGGAGGTGCGCGAAGTCTTCAAGGTCAGCAAGGTCGGCACGATCGTCGGCTGTTACGTCACCAGCGGCAAGATCTCGCGCAATGCGAAGGTGCGCGTCATCCGCGATGCGGCCGTCGTCTTCAACGGCGAGATCGAAAGCCTGCGGCGATTTAAAGACGACGTGCGCGAAGTCGCGGAGGGCTTCGAGTGCGGCATTCAGGTCGCGAAGTTCCAAGACCTCAAAGAGGGCGACGTCATCGAGGCATTCGCGCTCGAGCACGTCGCGCCGGAGCTGGCTCGCGTATGAAGCAGCAGCGCCTGGCGAAGATCGATCACGAGATCCAGCGCATCCTAGGAACGCTGATCTCGCAGGAGCTCCAAGATCCGCGGCTCGCGTTCGTCACCGTGACGCGCGCCGAGGTTACCGACGATCTTCGGCACTGCAAAGTCTTCGTTTCGGTGATCGGCGACCGTCATCAAGCGCGCCAGTCGCTCGACGCGCTCAATCACGCCAGCCGTTTTCTGCGCGGCGAGCTCGGGCGCAAAATCGATTTGCGATACACGCCGGAGCTGACGTTCGTGGAGGATCGCTCGGCCGAACGCGCGATCGCGCTGGCAAAGACGCTGCGCGAGGCGGCCGCCTCGGCGGGAACGGAGCAACACGAATGATCGAGAGCACGCCCCGCATCGCGAGCGCTCGCGAGGTCGTAGAGGAGCTGCGGCGCCGAAGCGCCTTCGTGATGGTCAGTCACGTGAAACCCGACGGCGATACGCTGGGCGCGGGGCTCGCGCTCGGCCTGGCGCTCAAGCGCCTCGGCAAACGCGTGATCTACTATCAGCAGGACGGCGTTCCGCGCAACCTGCGTTTTCTGCCCGAGGCCGATCTCGTTACGGCGACGCTGCCCGCCGATCTTCCGGCCGATACCCTCTACGTTTTTTGCGATATGAGCGACTGGCGGCGCGCGGGCGACCGGCTGCCGGCGGTGGATCGCGAGAACATGCTCGACATCGACCACCATCTCGGCAACTCGCTCTTCGGCAAACTCAATTTCGTGCTCGAGACCGAATGCTCGACCGGCACCGTCGTGATGCATCTGCTGCGGGAGCTCGGCGTGCCGGTGGACGGCAAGATCGCTACCTGCATCCTCGCCACGATCATGACCGATACGGGCGGCTTCATGCATTCGAACACGACGCCCGACGTGCTCGAGCTCTCGGCCGATCTGATGCGGCGCGGCGCGGACAAGGAAGAAATTACCGAAGAGATCTTTCTGCGTAAGCGCGTCGCGGCGACGAAGCTGCTCGGGCGAATCGTCGATGCGATGCAGTTCGAGCACGGCGGGCGCTATTGCTACTCGCACGTGGACGACGCGATGCTCGCGGCGACCGGCGCCGACGGAGAAGATACCGAAGACGTGGTCAACACGCTGCGCGGTCAGGAAGGCGTGGACGTCGCGGCGCTCTTCAAGGCGATCGACGGCGAGATCCGCGTCAGCCTGCGATCGAACGGACGGCTCAACGTGCAAGCCGCGGCGCAGCGGCTCGGCGGCGGCGGCCATTTCCGCGCCGCCGGTTTGACCTACCTCGGCGCCCTGAACGAGGCGATCGCGGCCGTCGACGCAGCATTGGTCGCCGAAGGTTTGTAGCGCAAGCAAAATGTGATCGGCTTCGTCAATCTCTTCAAGGCGGCCGGTCCGAGCTCGGCGCAAGCCGTCGCGCGCGTACGGCGGATTTACGGACTCTATAGCGGCGACCGTCGCCTCGCCGCCGGACACCTTGGAACGCTCGATCCGCAAGCGGCCGGCGTTCTTCCGATCGCGATCGGAAAAGCGACGCGGCTGATTCCGCTCTTGACCGATCAGCGCAAGAGCTATGCCTGCACGATGGTGCTCGGACGCTCGACGACGACGCAGGATGCGCTCGGCGAAACCGTCGACGCGAGCGCGCCGCCCGGCGATTGGCCGGCGCGCTTGGAATCGGCGCTCTCCTCGTTCGTAGGACGCGTCGCGCAGATCCCGCCGATGTACTCGGCCGCGCACCATAACGGGAAGCGCCTCTACGAGCTGGCGCGTGAAGGAAAGAGCGTCGAGCGCAAAGCGCGTTCGATCACGATCTACGGGATCACGTTGCTCGGTGCCGACGACAACGTCGCGCGCCTGCGCATCGCGTGCAGCGAGGGAACGTACGTCCGCACGCTCTGTTACGATCTCGGAGAGGCGATCGGCGTCCCGTCGCATATGGGCGCGCTCGTCCGCGAAGCCTCGGGGCCCTTCGTTCTCTACGAGGCGCGGACGATCGACGAGATCGCCGCGGAGCCGCTCGATGCGGTCATCGCGCCCGAGCACATCATTCCGTTTCCAACCATCGTGCTCGACCTGCGCGAGTCGGCGGACTTTCGCGCCGGACGCGTCGTGCCGCTGCCCGAAGGCGCGACGGGGCGTCACGTCTTCGTGCGCGACGAGTCGCGGACGCTCGTCGGCGTCGGCGAAGCGCTCGGCGCACTGCTCGCACCGCGCAAAGTTTTCGTGTAGTGCGCACGTATCGCGAACTCGTACGCGAGAGCGAGCGGCCGCTGGTGCTCGCGATCGGATTCTTCGACGGCTTTCATCGCGGGCATCGCGAGATCGCGCGCCAGACGCTGCGTCTGCGCCGGCCCGGCTGGCGCTCGGGATTGCTCAGCTTCGAGAATCATCCGTCGGCGCATTTGCGTCCCGGAACGGAGCCGCCGCTGCTCTGCACCCCGCTCGAACGGCTGGAGCTCTTTGGGCGCGCCGGTTTCGAAGAGTGCTTTTTCCTGAAGTTCGACGACGCGATCGCCACGCTTGGCCCGCGCGAGTTTCTCGAGATTCTCGTCGAGCGGCTGGGCGTGCGCGGGGTCGTCGTCGGAGCCACGTTTCGCTTCGGGCACAAACGCGCCGGCGACGTAGCTTTGATGGAAGCGCTGCTTGCATCGCGCGGCGTGCGCTGCGTTGCGGTCGAGCCGGTCTGCGACGACGGCGAGCGGATCTCGAGCACGCGCATCCGCAAGCTGGTGGCCGTCGGGGACCTCGCCGATGCGGACCGGTTGCTCGCCGCCACGGGGTACGAAATTCGCGGTCCGGTGGAGATCGGCGCCGGACGCGGACACGCGCTCGGCTTTCCGACGGCGAACGTCCGCGTTCCGGAGAAGTTGCTGCCGAAGGACGGCGTGTACGCAGCCGTCGCGCGTTACGACGGACGCGACTATGCGGCGCTCGTCTCGATCGGGACGAACCCGCAGTTCGGCGGCGGCGAACGGACGGTCGAAGCTTGGCTCCGCGACTTCCACTCGACGATCTACGGACGGGAGCTCGCGTTGCGCGAGCTGCGCTACGTGCGCGAGCAGCGGCTTTTCGGCGAGGTCGGCGAACTCGTCGAGCAGATGCAGCACGACCTTGAAGCGGTCGGCTATCCGAGCTATGGATAGAACGACGCCGAGCCTCGTCATCGCCGCGGCCCTCCTTGCGGGCTGCGGGCACGGCGACTCGGGGTCTGCGTCCTCGTCGGCCATCGCGCGGGTCGGAAATCCTGCGCCGGACTGGGTCGAGCCGAGCATCCCCGGGCCGACGCTCTCGCTCGCCTCGCTGCGGGGCAAGCCGGTCTATCTGAACTTTTTTGCAACGTGGTGCCCGCCGTGCATCGAGGAGGCGCCCTCCATCGATGCGTTGGCCCGCGCATACGGGCCGCGCGCCGCCGTCGTCGGCGTGGACGTGCTCGAGAGCGCGCACAAGGCCGCCGCGTTTCGCGCGAGCCATCACCTCTCGTATCCGATCGTCACCGATACGGGAACCCTTCGCCGGCAGTACGAGGTCAATGGTTTGCCGGTGCACGTGTTTATCGATCGCGGGGGCGTGGTGCGTAAGATCGTCGTGGGCGAGCTTTCGCCGGCGTCCATGCGCGCAAACCTCGAGAGCCTTTTGCGGTAACGCGTACCATGCGCCCCACGAGGATCGTTACGTTCCGCGCTGCCGTGCTGCTGGCGGCTTCGGTTGCGACGGGATGTTCGGGGAATGGCGGCCAGGGGAACGTGCTGATGCCGGCCGGAGGTTCCGGCGCGCTCGGCGGCGCCGGCAGCACCGTCGTACGCATCTTCGTTCCGGCCGGGCTCACCACGTCGTCGGGAACGAGACAACCCGCGCTTCCGGCGCCGCCGACCCCGCCGATCTCGGGCGCGGCGCCCGGCGCGTCAACCAACGTGCAGGCGCCCATTACCACCCCTGCGCCGCCGGTCGCGCCGACCGCGGCGCCGGCACCGGGCTCGCAGTCGCTTGCAATCAACGTGAGCGGTCCCACCAACATTAGCCAAAACGTTTCGGTCGGTCCGAACTCGTCGGGGTGCTCGCCCGCGCCGGGCGGCTCGAACTGTCAACTGGCACTCTCTCTCCCGGCCGGAAACTACGTCGGAACGGTCGGGAGCGCGACGATTGCCTTTACCGTGACGACCGCTGCGAACAACGCGCTGAACCTGACGCTCGGAGGCGTTCCGTCGCAGCTCGCCGTCGTTCCGGCTTCGTACACGAGCGTGCAGAACGCGCAAGGGACGATCGACCTCTACGGCGCGGGACGCCACGCGTTCGTGGTCGAGATGCTCGACGCGAATCAGAACGTGATGGTCGGCGGCGCCGGGGTGACGTTTTCGCTGGCACAAGGCGGAGGCTCGCTGCCGCTGACAATCTCGCCGGTCTCGTCGGCGGCGTCGAATCTCTTCTATGTGACGCCTTCGAGCGCCGCGAGCGGCGCATCGGCGATTCTCCGCGCGACGGCAAACTTCGGCGGCTTTGCCAACCCCTGCGCGCAGTCGGGCGCGGTCTGTTCGGGCACCGCGCGCATCGAGTACCGAGCAGATTCTCGCGCGTGGCCGATTCGAGTGCGAACGCGGTCACGCTCTATGCCTCGGGCCAAAGCGCACCGCTGGCGACGATTCAGAGCGGCATCTCGAACCCGCAAGCGGTCGCCTTCGACGGCTACGGCGATCTCTTCGTCGCAAACCAGCCCGGAAGCGTCACGGTGTACGCGCCGCCCTACAATCAAGGCGCCGGTGACGATCGCCAGCGGCATCAACCATCCGCAGTCGCTGGCGGTCGACGCTCGCGGCGACGTGTTCGTTGCCAACGGCAACGGCAGCAATACGGTGACGCTCTACTCGCCGCCATACGCGGGGCCGCCGGCCGCAACCATCGCCGCCGGCGTCAACGATCCGGTCGCGCTCGCGGTCGATTCGGCAATGCCGATCTCTTCGTCGTCAACGCCGCGGCGAACTACGGTCACCGAGTACGCGTCGCCGTATACGGGCGCGCCGGTCACGATCTCCAAAGGCCTCAATGCGCCGAACTCGCTCGCGCTCGACACGCGCGGCAATCTGTTCGTCGCAAACTTGAACTCGACGCCGAACTCGGTCGTCGAGTTCCTGCCGCCGTTCTCCAACGCCACCGCGCCGGTCGCCACGATCACGAACGGCGTGAACGAGCAAGGCTCGATCGCGGTCATGTCGTCAAATCTCTTCGTGCCGAATCAAGGCGCAAATACGGTGACCGAATACGCCGCGCCGTATAACGGCACGCCCGTCACGATCAACGGCGGACAGAGCCAGCCCGTCGCGCTCGCGGTCGATTCCAGCGGCAATCTCTACGTCGCCAACTACGGCAACAATACGGTCACGGTCTACGGTACGCCGTACGCGTCGGGTTCGTGGGCGACGATTTCCAACGGCGTAGCCGCGCCGATGGGGCTCGCGCTCTCGCCGCCGACCAGCGGCGGCCCGGCGCTGTTCCTAGCCCTAAGCCGCGCGCACGCGCAGTTCGTCGCCGTCGAGCGCTGACGTCGGCGACGGAACGCCGTCGCGCAGCTCGCCGCGCAGCAGCGCGGTCGAGAGCGGCGTGGAAACGTAATGCGAGACCGTCGCTGCCGACGTATCGCGCGCCGCTTCCCGCACCCATCGAGACGCGCGCCAGGTAGAGCTTGGCGTCGTCGGATAAGTTCAGCGTCACGTTGCGCGCGCCGAGCCGCTGCGCGAGCGCGTCGGCGTGAATCGTCACGATCGCCTCGATCTGCGGAGTCCGAGCTCGGCGAACGGAACGATCTCGTCGATCCGGTCGAGCAGCTCGAGACGCAGCGCGATCGTCAACTCGTCGTCTTCGAGATTCGTCGTGAGGATGATGAGCGCGTGGCGAAAGTCGATCGTCCGGCCCTTTCGCATCGGTGACGCGCCCGTCGTCGAGAATCTGCAGAAGAATGGCCGCGACGTCGGGGTGCGCCTTTTCGACTTCGTCGAAGAGCACGACGCAGTACGGGCGCCGGCGCACCGGTTCGGTGAGCTGGCCCGGCTCGTCGTGTCCGGCGTATCCCGGGCGGTGCGCCGAGCAGGCGCGAGACGCGTTTGCGGCTCGGTGAACTCGGAGAGATCGATGCGGACGAGCGCCGCTTCGCTGCCGAAGAGCGCTTCGGCGAGCGTCTTGGCAAGCTCCGTCTTGCCGACGCCGCTCGGCCCGCGAAAGAGAAAGCGTGCCCAGCGGCTTGCGCGGATCGTGCAGACCGGTGCGCGCGCGGCGGATGGCTTCGGAGACGGCGACGATGGCGCGCTCTTGCCCGATGACGCGCCGGCGACAGCGAGCGTTCGAGCTCGAGCAGCCGATTGGCTTGCGATTCGGTGAGCGAGGACTGCGGAATCCCCGGTCCAGCGCGTGACGACGGCCGCCACGTCGGTCGCTGCGCGACGCAGCGGCGACTCGACGGCGCCCTTGTTTGCCAGCGCTACCGAAGCGGCGGCTTCGTCAATTAGGTCGATCGCCTTGTCCGGCAGGAAGCGATCGGCGATATAGCGCGCCGAAAGCTGCGCCGCGGCTTCGACCGCGGCGTCGTCGATGGTGACGTGATGGTGGCGCGCGTACCGCTCGCGCAGCCCGCGAAGAATGCCGATCGTCTGTTCGATGCTCGGCTCTTCGACCATGACCGGCTGGAAGCGCCGTTCGAGTGCGGCATCGGATTCGACGTATTTGCGGTACTCGTCGAACGTCGTCGCGCCGATGCATTGCAGTTCGCCGCGCGCAAGCTCGGGCTTGATCATCGAGCTCAGATCGAGCGGATCGCCTTCTGCCGCACCCGCACCGACGAGCGTGTGGAGTTCGTCGATGAAGAGCACGACGTCGCGCGCGCTGCGCTTCACTTCATCGAGAATGCGTTTGACGCGGCCTTCGAACTCGCCGCGATATTTCGTGCCCGCGACGAGCGGCCCGAGCGAAAGCGCGAGCAGGCTTTTTTCCGCGCAGCGCGGCGCGGCACGTTCCCGACCGCCATCCGCTGCGCCAGGCCCTCGACGATGGCCGTCTTTCCGACGCCCGGCTCGCCGACGAGGCACGGGGTTGTTCTTACTGCGCCGCGCGAGAATCGAGATGACGCGCTCGATCTCGTCGATCGCGGCCGATGACCGGATCGAGCTTTCCTTCGCGCGCCAGCTCGGTCAGGTCGCGCGAATAAGCGGCGAGCGTCGGCGTGCCGCCGCGAAAGCGCCGGCCGAGGTCGTCGAGCGGCGAACGGCGTCCCTCGCCTTGCATCCGCTCGGCCAAGATCGCGCTTCCCGCGATGATCCCGGCCGCGGCGAGCGCGGCGCCGACAAAAGGAAGAGCTGCCGCGGCGGTACGCTTCTGGGCGCAGCCCGTACAGAGCGGCCGGCCCCCGACCGAGATGGTGGACGGCGCGGTTCCACACGTTTCGCAAAGGCGGTTCATATCAGTTGGCTCTACCGGCGCGGAGGGCCCGGGGTTTCGGCCTCGCGCTTACGGCTGCGCCACAAAGACCGCGCTAAGGCTCACCGTCACGTTCACGTTCGATTGGTCGAACTGCGTGGGCGCGGCCGAAACGCGCGCGATCATCAACGGCTCGACGCCGGGGCGCCCGCCGTACTCGATGCTCTTGATGCTCACGACGTGGAGCCCTGCGGCGCGCGCCACCGCATCGGCGTTTCGCCGCGCGTCGGCGACGGCTCTGGCGATTGCCTCGGCGCGCGCGGAAGCCGGATCCGCGAGCCCGAAATCGATCGAGTTGATCGCCGTGGCGCCCGCCGCGATGCACGCATCGCTCATCGCGCCGGCCTGGCCGATCGCGCGCACTTTCACCACGAAACTGCGGCTCACCGTGTAGCCGTACCGTTCGTCGGCCGCTGCATTCGGCGGCATCGGCGACGGCCGCGGGAGAAAGCGAATATTGTAATAGCCCAGCGCAATATCGGCGCGGGCGACGCCTTGTTTGGTGAGCGCCGCGACGACGCGATCGTAGATCGTGTTATTCTGCGCGATTGCATCGGAGGCGTTCTCCGAGTTGGTTTCAACCGAGGCATTGATCGTCGCAATGTCGGGCGCCATTGCGACGCTGCCCGTTCCCGAAGCCGCGATCTCCGTAGCCGGCGGCGGCGCGGCGCTTGCGCCCGCAGTGCCCGCGAGCAGCGCCGCGAGCAGGCATATGAAAGTACGCTTCATAATGCTTGGACCTGCACCGGAGGACTCCACCGTCCCTCTACTGCACGGCGTAAGAAGGAGCTCGCAGTATGGGGACGCTGGGCGGGCCGATCGTGCTCGGTCTCCTCGTGGGACTCGTCGCCCGCTGGATCGTGCCGGGGCCGGCGCCGGGCACGGTCGCCGACGTCATCGTCGGCATCCTCGGCGCGGCGATCGGCGGCTGGGTATACGGCCTTCTTCGATCGTGAGGGCGTAACCGGGTTCAACCTTCCGAGTTTAGTCTGCGCCTTCATCGGAGCCGTCGTTTTATTGTGGTTAGTGCGCGCGATCCGCGGCAGATCCGCCACCTGAAGGTTGCCGCTCCAGAGCGAGGGAAGCTGAACGTTCATGGCCTACGTTATCACCGAGCCGTGCATCGGAACCAAAGACAAGTCGTGCGTCGACGTCTGTCCCGTCGATTGCATTCACGGCAAGGATGAAGACGAGATGCTCTACATCGATCCCGAGGTATGCATCGATTGCGGCGCGTGCGTTTCGGCCTGCCCGGTCGAGGCAATCTTCGCCGACTCCGACGTGCCGGAGAAGTGGCAGGGCTTCACGGCAATCAACGCCGAGTATTTCAAGAAATGATCGCAGAGATCTCGAGCGAGACGTTCGACTCGTTCTTCGGCTTGGCGCCGCTGGTCATCGGACTGATCATCTACGCAATATTTTACGTGGCGAAGCGTCACGAGGTCTCCGCGTCACCGGCGGGAAGCGCGCACACGTCGTATGCGTGTGCGCGTCTGCGGTCGGCGCGGTCCGCTCGACCAAATGGTAGCGCAGGACCATGCCGGCGCCGTCGGCTACGTCTGCGCGCGCTGCGCGTCGGCGCCCGCGCCCGCGCACTAGCGCCTTACTGCTGCTGACCGTAGTCCTTCATTACGTCGTGCATCGTGCGACGCCATCGAGAGCGCTTGATCCCACTTGCGCTGCCACATGTTGCGTCCGAAGATCAGCCCGACGCAGCCCGCCGCCATCGCGACGTGCGCTTTGTGAATCGTCGCCTCGTCACCCATCTTGCTTCCGCCGGAAACCGAGCACGAGACTGCGCCCTGCCGATTTGACGACTTTGCGTAAGCCCTCGACGTCGTCGAACTTCAGCGTGTCGTAGGGTTTCGGCGAGCTTGGCGGCGTCGTCCGCATTCCAGGCCGGCTCGTTGAGCTTGATGACGTCGGCGCCGATTTCGCACGCGACGCGCGCGGCGTAGTCGACCGCGTAGAGCGAATCGATCCCGCCCTTGGCCTTGATCGCGGCGCCGCGCGGATACGCCCAGATCACCAGCGGCATGCCGTAACGGTCGCAGTCGCGGCGAACTTCGTTGCACTGCGCGATGTCGTCGTCTTGCGCCGGACTGCCGACGTAGAGCGTATAGCCGACGGCGTCGGCGCCGAGCCGCATCGCGTCTTCGACCGGACGACGTGAGCGGACTGAATGCTTCGTCGTCGGGCGGAATGTTGGTCTTACCGTTGACCTTGAGAAGAAGCGGAACGCGTCCGGCATAGGCCTTCTGATACTTCTCCGGCGAGGCCGATGTGCAGCGCGATGCCCGAGAAGTTGCCCTCGCGACGGCAAGCCGGTAGATCCAGTCGGTGTCGATCGCGTCGGGATTGTCGAAGAAGTCGATCGGCCCGTGCTCGAGGCCTTGGTCGATGGGCAGCATCATCAGCGTTCCGTTCGCCGGGCCGTGCTCGTACATCAGCCGGTGCAGGCGCGTGCGCTTTCCGATGGAGAGGTTCATGGCGTCGAAGGTCGGGCGCGCGACGGTCGGCGAGGCGGTTGCTGTCATATGCGGCGGCTTCGCCGCTCTCCGAAGGTTATCCTGAGGCGACGCCCAAAGGGCCGCTCGTGATTGCGCGCGTCGGATTTATCGGACTTGGGCGCGATGGGGGAGCCGATGGCCGGCGCTCGTGCACCGTGCCGGTTTCGCAGTGACGGCAAGCGTGCTATCGCCGTCGCGATGCGCTCGAGCGCCTGCGCGACGACGGGATGCACCGAAGCGCCGGATGGCGGCGTCGCTCGCCGCCGGGTCGGATGTCGTCGTTCTATGCGTTCCCGATGCGCCGCAGGTCGAGGAGGCGCTCTTCGGTGCCGCGGGGTGGCCGAGGGCGCGCGGCGCGGGGTTGCTGGTGATCGATATGTCCACCATTTCGCCGGTGGCGTCGCGTCGCTTCGCCGCAGCGTCTGGCCAAGCGCGAGGTGGAGTTCGTCGACGCGCCGGTGAGCGGCGGCCCGCTTCGCGCGCCGCGAGCGGCACGCTCACGATCATGGTCGGCGCGGTCGCCCGACGGCGTTCGAGCGCGCCGAAGCCGCTCTTGCGCGCGATGGGTACGCCGCATCACCTAGGGCCGGTCGGGATGGGCGAGACCGTCAAGCTCGTCAACCAGATCATCATCGCCAACGTGATGATCGCGAACGTCGAAGGGCTCGTCTTTGCGGAGCGGCGCCGGTGCCGATCTCGATGCAATGTGCGCAACGTTCTGGCGTCCGCGACCGCGTCGAACTACCTTCTCGAGCAGTGGCTGCCCAAAACCTGGCTGGCCGGAACGTTCGAGGGCGGTTTTGCGCTGGATCTCCTGCGCAAAGACCTCGCGGCGGCACTCGATGCGGCTCGGGCCTGCAAACTTCTCGATGCCGGCCACGGGGCTGGCCTACCAACTCTATACCGATCGCTCCGCTGAAGGGGGACGGCGCGCTGGACTACAGCGCGATAGCGAAGTCGTATGAACGCAATTACCGGAGCTGAAGACCGCGCGGCGCGCTCGTCAAGAGCCCGGACTTCAACAAGAAGATCCTGGTCGTCGACGACGAGTCTGCGATTCTGCAGACGCTGCGCTTCAACCTGGAGCGCAGCGGCTACGCCGTCGTGACCGCCGGCGACGGCCGCAACGCGATCGCGATGGCGCAGCGCGAGCAGCCGGATCTGATCGTGCTCGACATCATGCTGCCGGTGCTCGACGGCGTCGAAGCGTGCAAGGAGATTCGCAAGTTCAGCTCCGTGCCGATCATCATGCTGACCGCGAAGGATCAGGAGATCGACAAGGTGCTGGCGCTCGAGCTCGGCGCCGACGACTACGTCACCAAGCCGTTCGCCCTGCACGAGTTTCTCGCGCGCGTGAAGGCGCGGCTGCGCCGCCAAAGCTCCGTTGCAGTCCGGGACACGACGAAGCGATCTCGCTCGGCGGCATCGTGCTCGACCCGTCGCGCCAGCAGCTGACCGTTCGCGGCAAGGACGTCGCGCTCGCGCCGAAGGAGTTCGGCTGCTTCGCGTGCTGATGGAGAATCACGGCCGCGTCGTCACCCGCCAGACCCTGCTCGACAAGGTGTGGGGATACGATTTCGAAGGCGAGCAGCAAACCGTCAGCGTGCACATTCGCTGGCTGCGCGAGAAGATCGAAGAAGATTCACGCACGCCGCGGCATATTCTAACGGTGCGCAGCCGCGGCTATATGTTCAAAGCTTGACGCCGCTGCGGGACTGGTCGTTGCTCGCGCTTGGTCGCCGGCTATTCGCGGGCGGCGCTCGGCGCGCTCCGGACGCTGCTCGTCACCGCGCGCGCGCGCTGCGCCGTCGCCGGCGACCCGACCCGTCGCGGCGCCTGCCGACGCCTGCCGACTCAGTCCGACGGCAGCGTTCGTTCGCCTCGTGCGGGCGCTGCCGCATCGGCGTCATCCTCGTCGACCGGACGCCTGCGCGTGGAGTTTGCAAATGCGGCCGCCGGGACGCGATCTTCGGTTTCGATGCGGAGCGCGCGTCGGCGTGCCACATCATCGAAGCGATTCCCAACGTCGAGTTTGAAGCGGCGCATCGCCGACGCGCTGCGCGGCGAAGCCTCGGTCGCGCCGCTCGATGCTGCACGGGGCGCCGGGTCGCTCGCACCTATCGCGTTTCCGTCTATCCGCTCGCCGAAGAGCGGCGAAGCGCAGCGCGTCGTGGTCTTCGCCGACGATCAGACGGACCTCGTTCGGCTCGATCGTGCGCGCAAAGAGTTTCTTTCCAACGTTTCGCACGAGTTGCGAACGCCGCTCTCGTCGATCAAACTGATGATCGAGACGGTGATCGAGTCGCCGGACGAAGAGGCCGCGCGACTTCTTCGTGCCTCAAGCTCTGGCGCAAGTCGACCGGCTTGACGGCGTCTGGTAGGGCAGCTGCTCGATCAGGCGCGCGCCGAGTCCGGCGCAGCTCAAGCTCAACCTGCGCGACGTCGATCTGGAAGAGGTCGCCGCGCCCGATCGTAGCCTCGTTCGAACCGCAAGCATCGAACAAAGGCGTCTCGCTGCGAGCTGCTGCGCGGCGCGGCCGGTGCGCGTCGAGGCCGACGCCGACCGGCTCGCGCAAGTCTTCGTCAATCTCATCGACAACGCGCTGCGGCACACGCGCGAGCGGCGGCCGATTCAGGTCGAGCTCGACGCGCGCGACAGCGATGCCGTGCTGCGCGTGCGCGATACCGGCGACGGCATTCCGTATCGCGACCTGCCGCATATCTTCGAGCGATTCTACGTCGTCGACCGTTCGCGAACGCGCGGAAGCGGCGGCGCGGGGCTTGGCCTCGCCATCGTCAAGGGCATCGTCGACGCCCACGGCGGCGCGATTTCGGCGGAATCGATGCTCGGGCGCGGCACGGCGTTTACGATTCGTTTGCCGATCATGCGCGTGCATCGGGAGTCTTAACCGCGATAAGCCTAACTTGGCGCGTAGTAATCCGTTGAGGCGTCGATTCAAGCATGGCCCAGATCGTGGCATTTCCGAAGAGTACTGCCGAAGCATGGCGACGAAGCGATGGTCCCGACGCTGCAGAGTCCTTTGCTCGAATAGCGCCGGAGTCCGGCCCGGCGGGCTTTTCGCCGGTGCGATGAACCAAGGCGCGAATAGCACTCGCGTCGTCGCCGACGTCTGGAACGAACTCGAGGCCGAGACCTGGACTCGTTTCGCTTCAAGCGATCAAAGATCGCTCGCTGGCGGTACCCGCCAATCTGCGTGATGGCGCTGATCGGCCCGTCGGGGTGCGGAAAATCGACCTTCATCCGCGCGCTCAATCGCATGCACGATTTCACGCCAGGCGCCCGCGTCGACGGGCACGTGCTGCTCGACGGCAACGACATCTACGGCGCCCGGCATCGATCCCGTGACGATCCGCCTATCGTATCGGCATGGTTTTTCAGCGGCCCAATCCGTTCCCGAAATCGATCTTCGACAACGTCGTGTACGGACCGCGCATTCACGGCGAGCGAAACGCCAACGCAGCTGATGGAGATCTGCGAACGCAGCCTGCGCCAGCGCCGCGCTCTGGGACGAAGTCAAAGATCGGCTCGATCGCTCGGCGCTCGCGCTTTCGGGCGGCCAGCAGCAGCGGCTTTGCATCGCGCGCTGCCTCGCCGTCGATCCCGAAGTGATTCTGATGGACGAGCCGGCTTCGGCGCTCGACCCGATCGCGACCAGCAAGATCGAAGATCTGATCGACGATCTCAAGAAAGTTTATACCGTCGTGATCGTGACGCACTCGATGCAGCAGGCCGCCCGTATCAGCGACAACACGGCCTTCTTTCTGCATCGGCGACCTGGTCGAGACCGATACGACGGCGACGATCTTCACCAAACCGAAGGACAAACGCACCGAGGACTACATCACCGGGCGCTTCGGGTAGACCACCCGGCGAGCAACCACCTGCCTTAAGGTATAGATAACCACGCCTTAATCGCCGCTCGCTAGACTCGGCGTATATGGGCCTGGCCGGCTGCGTGGGTCCGAAAAGGTGACCCAGGTTGCCTTCGCTAGCATACAGAAGTTCCACCGCACTACCAACCTCAAAAGGAGACTCCTTTTATCGTGTCATCCTTAATCATTCGCATCAGCCTGATGGCGGCGGCGATGGTTCTCGGGAGCACGTCACTGGCATCGGCGGCAACACAGGCAACGCCGGTCGCCCAAGTGACGGCACCTCCCGCGGACTTCGGCTCTCCGCCGTCGGGTCAAATTCCGATCCTTTATAACGACCGTCACGTGTATTCAACGCCCGACGTGCTCAAGCAGGCGCGCGTTCTGGCGGCCCTCGTGCACGACGGGACGCTCTACATCCCGTTGCGCTCCATGTTCGAGCAGATGGGAGCCGCCGTTTCGTACGATCCGGCGAGCAAGACGGCGACCGTCTCCAAGCCGGGTGCCGAGATCGTGGTGACCGTCGGCAAGCCGGAGGTCATCGTCAACGGCGAATCGCGTCCGTTGGACGTGCCGCCGATCGTCTACCACGGCGACGTGCTCGTCCCGGTCCGCGTGATCTCCGAAGGCATGGGAGCTTACGTGCAGTGGGTTCCGGATAAGCGTCTGGTCGTCGTCCGGTACATCCCGGCGACCCCGCCGCCGACCGAGCCTCCGGCGCCGCCGCCCCCGCCTCCGGCCGTGGCGCCGCCTCCGCCGCCGCCGCCGCAACGCCAAATCCGCTATCGCTGGGCGGCTATCTCCGTTCGTACTACTTCACCAGCCAGCAAGCATCGAACAATCCCGGCACGCAATTCAACTTCTCGCCGGGTGCGAAGTACAACTCGAACGGCGTCAACCAGGCCACCTGGAACACCGGCCTCGCGCTGCACGGCGACTATGCGTTTCCCAACAGCGGCTTTGACGTAGGCGCCACCTATCTCTACGCCAATCCGATGGACGGCCCGTGCGTCGTTCCGGCCAATCACCTCAAGGGCGAAGTCTGCGTGACGCAGATTCCGCCCAGCACGAATCCCGTCGACAACCTGCCGGGCTATACGATGAGCACGTTCTACGAAGCCTATCTCAAGTACGACAAGTACGGCTGGAACGGCGCGTTGGGGAACGTCCTCTTCAACTCGCCGTGGGCCAACGGCGCCGACACTCGGTTGAAACCGCAAGCCTACGAAGGCGGCTACGTAGGCTACACGTCACCGTCGCACTGGAACTTCCAGGCTGCGGATATGCTCGCGTTTGAGTGCCGCGTCTGCTCGACGTTCAGCCAGACCACGCTCATCACGAGCTACCCCACCGGCCAGACCGGCCTCGCGCCGAACATCGTCGTCAACGGCGGTAACGGCATCAAGAGCGACGGCTTCACGATGGGCAAGGTTGGGTATGCCGACAACGGCTTATCGGTGGACGGCTACTTCTACGGCGTCTACGACATCGCAAACATGTGGTGGGGCGACGCAAAGTGGCGTTCAACACGAGCCGTTGGGCGCCGTATATCGCGCTCCAAGGCGGCACCGAATCGAACGCCGGCCAGTCCTACGTCGGAAAAGTAAATAGCCAAGTCTTCGGCGCGCAGATCGGCTTCAATATCCTGCCGAAGCTGCAGCTGCAAGCCGGCTACGACCAGATTCCGTGGAAGAACGACTACGGTCTTCTTGCCGAAGAACGTGACCTGCAGCAACTCCAACTACCAGATCACGGCGAAGGGTGCTACGCTCGCTACTTCCTGCCGATCGACACGGCGCAGTGCTACAACAACCCCAACGGCACGACGCAGATCGTACTACGGCGGCTGGGCGAGCCCGTACACCGATAACTACGACTCCGATCCGCTCTTTACCACGAGCATCGACGCAAGGCCAAGTCGACCGTCGCGCGCCGGGAAGCTCGGAGAAGGTCGCGCTCATCTGGCAGTCCACCAACTACAGTTGGCTCTTCCGCGCGACGCGACGCCTGGTACAACTACGGCAACGCGCTCGCGCCGGAAAACACCAACATCTGGACGCTTGATGGAACGTACCACTTCAGTAAGATGTCGTCGGCGACCGGGCCGTACCACGGCCTGCTCTTGCGCGACTACTACATCAACCGCACGCTGTCGAACACGTTCTGCGGCGCGTCGGGTACCGATTGCCCCAGCGGCTCGTCGCTCGGATCCACGTATTTTGGCGGCCTCCCGCTGTTCAAGTAAAACCGCGCCGAACTGGAGTACGACTTCTAAGCGCGGGTTTTGGTAACGCTGGTGTGAAATAGGGGGCCCTCATGTCGCGGAGTATGAGGGCCCTGCTTAAATTGGAGCCCGGGCGCGGGTTTTAGTTGGCCGAGGTGCCCATTCCGGCCATCGGCCCGAGCGACGTGCTGATCCGCGTCGAGAAGGCCGGCCTTTGCGGAACCGATCACCACATCTACGCGTGGGATAAGTGGGCACAAGCAGCGCGTCAAGCCGCCGCTCGTCGTCGGGCACGAGTTCATGGGCACGGTTGCAGCCGTCGGCGACGCGGTGCGCTCCGTGCGCGTCGGGCGATCGCGTTTCGGCCGAAGGACATATCGCCGATCTCACGTGCCTGCTCTGCCGCACCGGCCAGGCGCATATCTGCGAGCACGTCAAGATCATCGGCGTCGATTGCGACGGGGCGTTCGCCGAATATCATCGCGATTCCGGAGTACAACGTGTGGCGGCTCGATCCGGCGATTCCGGACGAGTTTCGCCGCGATCTTCGACCCGCTCGGCAACGCCGTGCATACGGTCATGGCGGCGGGCGTGAGCATCAAGAGTGTCGTCATCACCGGCGTCGGTTCGATCGGACTCATGGCGATCCCGGTGGCGCGCGCAGCCGGCGCGTGCGTCGGTCTATCGCCGATCGACGTGAACCCGGCGCAGCTCGAGCTGCGCGAAACGCCTCGGCGCCGACGCAGACGTTTCTTTCCGACGCAGGCGGGTCTTGCTCGACGAAATCAAGCCGTCGCACCCAGCGGCGACGGCGTCGACGTGCTGCTCGAGATGTCGGGAAGCGGCGCCGCGATCGACACTCGGTCTCGCAGACGGTACGCAACGGCGGACGGCCGCGCTGCTCGGCATTCCGAGCCGACAACGTCAGCATCAATCTGGCGGAGCGCATGATTTTCAAAGGCGCTGACGGTGCTCGGCATCAACGGACGGCGCATGTTCGAAACTTGGTATCAAACGCAGGCGCTGGTGAAGAGCGGCCGCGTCGACCTTCGCATTCGATCATCACGCACGTGCTTCCCTAGACGCGAGTTCGCCCGCGCGTTCGAGCTGATGGCAAACGGCGAAGCGGCGAAGTCGTTCTCGATTTTAAAGGAGAGCAAGCTGACAACCATGATATCAGGCGTTCGAAGAGAAGCTGCGCGACGACCTCGACGCGCTCAAGAAAGCGGGCACGTACAAGCACTTGCGGCACCTGACGACGCCGATGGCCCCGGAAGTGCATATGGAAGAGGCCGGCGACGTCATCGTGCTCTCGAGCAACAACTACTTCGGGCTTGCAGACCTTCCCGAAGTGATCGACGGCGGGAAAGCGCGGGCTCGAGCATTACGGCGCCGGCACCGCGTCGGTGCGCTTTATCTGCGGAACGCTCGACATTCACCGCACGTTGGAAGAGCGGATCGCGGAGTTTCTGGGCACGGAAGCGTCGCTCTCGTACGTCGCCTGTTGGAACGCCAATACCGGACTGTTTGCAACCATCTGCGACGAGGGATCGGCGATCATCTCCGACGAGCTCAATCACGCCTCGATCATCGACGGCGTCCGGCTGGCGTCAAAGCGCGGCGCGAGCGCTACAAGCACAGCAACATGGCCGAACTCGAGGAGAAACTGCAAGGCCGTCGCGGGTTGCTTTCCGATCGTCGTCGTGACCGACGGCGTCTTCTCGATGGAGGGCGACCTTGCGAAGCTGCCCGAGATCGTCGCGCTCTGCAAGCGCTACGGCGCCATTAGTCGTGGTCGACGATTCGCACGGAACCGGCGTCATGGGCAAGACCGGGCGCGGCACGATCGAGCATTTCGGTCTGACCGGGCAGGTCGACATCATTACCGGAACGCTGGGAAAGCGCTCGGCGGCGCGGCGGGCGGCTTCGTCGCCGGGAGCCACGCGCTGGTCGATACGCTCATCCAGCGCTCGCGCCCGCAGCTCTTTTCCAACGCGCTGCCGGCGACGGTCGCGTGCAGTTCGCTTGCCGCGATCGAGTATCTCGACGCGCATCCGGAGCTCGTCGGACGAGCCTGCGCGAAAATACCGCGTACTTCCGCGACGGCCTCAAGCGCCTCGGATATCAAGCCGCTCGAAAGCGACGAGTGCGATCGTGCCGATCATCGTCGGCGAGACGGCGTTCGCGATCGCGATGAGCGACAAGCTGCTCAAATCGGGCATCTTTGTGACGGGCTTCGGCTTCCCGGTCGTTCCCGAAGGAACCGCGCGCATCCGCATGCAGATCAGCGCGGCGCTGACGAAAGACGAGATGGATCGCGCGCTCGTGGCGTTCGAGCGCGTCGGCAAAGAGACCGGACTGCTGTAAACCTCCGCTCGGCTACGGGCGGCGGTTCCAGATGCGCACGTAGTCGATCGCCATTGAAGCGGGTGACGGCGTGTGCTTGTTCGGCGGACTCACCCATCCGCCGATCGCCAAGTTGATCAGCACGTACATCGGCGTGCGAGGGAACTTGCCGCCGAGCGCTTCGATCTGCTGCGCGGTAACGGTAAACCGCGCCGTTCCGTCGAGATACCACGTGAGCGCGCCCGGCTCCCAATCGATCGCGTATACATGATAACCTTGCGTGAGATTGGGTCCGTCGTAATAGCCGCCGATCGAATCGTCGCGCTCGCTGGGCGTGGAAAAGTGCACCGTCGTATAGTCCCGGTGCGGTTGGGCGCCCTGCTCTTCCATGATGTCGATTTCCGGCGGCCACGCGCCGCTAGCGGGTAAGAGCCAGAACGCGGGCCAGAAGCCGTGCCCGGCCGGCAGGCGAGCGCGCATCTCCGCATAGCCGTAGCGAAACGAAAACGTTGGATTTGGCGGGTTGGCAAAGGCGCCGCCCGTCGTCACCATGCCCGACGTCCACGGAAAGTGCGGCTTGATCGAGTGACGCACGGCAACGAGGTGCAGCGATCCGCCGGAAACGACGAGCTGCGAGGCTCGGTATTGCTCGCGCTCGCGAAACGGTATCCCGCTTTGACCGTTGGTGCAGTTCTTCGGGCCCTCGTCGGGATAGCACCAGAACCACTTCTTGGTATCGAGCGTCGTGCCGCTGAAGTCGTCTTCGAAGAGCATGCGCGCAGCCTCGCGCATGGCGGGCGCCGATTGCGACACGCTACCGGTAACGCCCGGTCCGGCGCACGCAGAGACTGCGAGCATCACGCATGCGGCAAAAGGCCGTAAAGTGCGCGCCCTTTTGACGCTACGAGGGTCCTTCGACTTCGCGCCTACGGCGCTTCGCTCAGGATGACAAACTTGGGGCGCTTCGCTCAGGATGACAAACTTGGGGCGCTTCGCGCCTCCGCTCAAGATGACAAGTGATATTGGTTGCGGGGGGTGGATTTGAACCACCGACCTTCGGGTTATGAGCCCGACGAGCTACCGGACTGCTCCACCCCGCGATAGGTGAACGCCTATATTACGCCGGGCTAGGGTTGCGCCCCTGCCATGAGCGGCGGCGCTCGGCGCGGTCCCGGCGCCCCCGGCGCCGAAAGCGAGGCGAGAATGCCTCAGGCCACGATCGCGCGCCGCATCCCGAAGGTTCATCTGCATTGCCATCTCGAGGGTACGCTGCGCGGCTGCAACGTTCGTCGAGCTTGCCGGGCGCGCACGGCGTTCCGCTGCGCTATCGTCCCCAGCGCGACCCCTCCGATCGGCCGCTCGCCGACGAGGCGGCCGAACCGGTGGATCCCGCCGATCCGTATCGCTTTAGCGATTTCCGCGAGTTCTTGATGATGTTTGCAGCCGTGAGCCGCTCGCTGCGCGATCCCGAAGATTACGCGCGGCTCGCGCGCGAGTTCGTCGAGGATTCGCTCGCGCAAGGGCGTGATCTATGGCGAGCTTTTCGTTTCGCCGTCGGTCTGGACGTTCTTCAATCCGGCGCTCGACGTGCGCGCGACGATGTCCGTCGTTGCCGCCGAGCTGCGCGCGGCGCGGCCGCGAGCGACGTTCAAACTCTTGCCGGACCTCACGCGGAACTTCGGCGCGGAGCGCGCGATGCAGACCGCGCGGACGGTCGCGGCAATGACCGATCTCGATATCGTCGGGGTTTCGCTCGGCGGCGATGAAGCGCGGTTCCCGGCCGTGCTCTTCGTCGACGTCTTTGCCTACGCGCGTGCCGAAGGGCTCGATGCGGTCGCGCACGCCGGGGAAGCGGCCGGCCCGCAGAGCGTGCGCGATGCAGTCGAGCTGCTCGGCGCCGAGCGAATCGGTCACGGCATTGCCGCGCTGCGCGACGACGCCGTGGTCGAACTGCTCGCGGCGCAGCGGATCGCGCTCGAAGTCTGTCCCGACGTCGAACGCGCTGACGGGCGCGGCGCTCCACGAGCATCCGCATCCGTACGTCGATCTCGACCGGCGCGGATGCGTCGTAACGATCGATTGCGACGATCCCACGCTCTTCGGTACCTCGATCGAGGCGCGAGTACGCGCTCGTCGAAGGCGTCGCCGGCGCAGCCGCGCTCGAGCGCTACGTGCGCAACGCGATTCGACGCGAGCTTCGCGCAGCGCCCAGGAGAAGCGGACGATGCAATCGCGCTCGCCGCGGCGCTCGTGGAACTCCCGGCGGCGGCTGGAAGTTAAAGCGGCTATGCCTCGTTCGACATTCGCACTTCGCCGAGTCGTTCGAAATGTATATGAAGGCGATCTACCGGCTCGAGCGGGAGGGCCCGGCGTGACCACCTCGGCGCTGGCCACCGAGCTCGGCGTCGCGCCGGCATCCGTTTCCGGCATGCTCAAGAAGCTGCGAACGACGGCTATGTCGAATACGAGGTGCGCGGCGATATCAAGCTGACGCGCAAGGGCTTGGAAGTGGCGGTCGGCGTCGTGCGGCGCAACCGGCTGGCCGAGCGGCTCGCTCACCGACGTGCTCGGGATGCCGTGGGACGAAGTGCTACGCCGAAGCGTGCATGCTCGAACACGCGATTTCCGACCGCGTCGAACAACGTCTCGTTGCGGTTGCTCGGCGATCCCGCAAACCTGTCCGCACGGGCATCCGATTCCGCCGACCGACCTTACCGAGCCGTGCGCATCGGCGTGCCGCTCGCGCAGGTGGAGCGAGGCGCGCAAATCACGGTCGCGGCGTCACCGAAGCAAGTGCCGGAGATCTGCGCTATCTCGGGCAGGTCGGTATCCGGCCCGGCGTCGAGCTGCGCATCGTCAAAAAGCGCCGCTTGGCGGACCGCTGACCATCGAGGTCGAGGGCGACCGCCATGCGATTTCCCTCGAGCTCGCGCGCATGGTGATGGTCGCGCCGCATGATCACGGCTGCCTGATCGCGCTCAACTCGATCGGCTATCTGTGGGAGATCCTCGTCGGCGGCCCGGAGCTGCTCTCCGGCTTCGATTCGGGCGGAGCCGGCAATCGAGCGCGTGCTCGAAAGCGGCGCGCTCGTATCCGGCACTCGTTCTACAGGACGGCCAATGGTGGCGCATCGTCACCGGCGCCTTTCTGCACGGCGGCCTGATGCATATCGGCGTCAATATGATTTCGCTCTGGTTGCTCGGCCGTTTCATCGAGACTCGCGCTTGGCTCGTGGCGGATGCTGCTGGTCTATATGGTCTCGCTGTCGCGTCGGGGTTGGGCGTCGTCTATTTCAGTCGCGCCGATGGTCGCCGACGGTCGGCGCGAGCGGCGCGATCTTCGGCTTGTTCGGCGCGCTCTTCGCGATCGGGCTTAAACTCGGCAAGCCCGGCATGGAGCTGGTCCGCGCCAACATCGGCATTCTTGTGATCAACCTCATCATCACGTTTACGGTGCCGCGATTTCGTGGCAAGCGCACGTTGCGGGATTGCTGGCCGGCTTTGTTTTCACGTTTGTGATCTATTTCCCGCCGCGCCGCGTGGCGCCGGTCGTCGTCGACGCGGCGACCGGCGCGCGAGCTCGAAACGGAGTACCAGACATCGTCCGCTCGATCCGCAGCGGCGCATGCAGTGACCGCTTCGCTCGAAGACGTCTTCGGCAGCCGGGGTCCATTCGCGCGAGTGCTCGCCGGGTTCGAAGCCGCGCGCCGGGCAAGCTGCAGATGGCGCAGTTCGTCGAGCGCGGGATCCTTGAAGGCATGCACACGATCGTCGAAGCCGGCACCGGCGTTGGAAAGTCGCTGGCCTATTTGATCCCGGCCGTGCGCAGCGGGAAGAAGATCGTGCTTTCGACCGGCACGATCGCACTGCAAGAACAACTCGTCCGCAAAGACATTCCGCTCGTGCAGAAGGCGCTCGACGTTCCGATGCGGGTCACGCTGCTCAAAGGGCGCGCGCATTATTTCTGCACGCAGAAGCTACGATCGTCATGCGGGCGGATCGCTTGCTCGCGCCCTCGCGCGTCAGATGCAGGACACTCTGGGAGTGGGCCGAGCGCACGCACACCGGCGATCGCGCCGAACTGGCCTTTCTTCGCCGCGCCGGAAGGACTGGGAGCAGCTCGATGCCGACGCCGACGAATGCGTCGGCGAGTTCTGCGAGCACTTTCGCGATTGCTATTTACTTCTCCAAACGCGACGAGGCCAAATACGCCGATCTCGTCGTCGTCAATCACGCGCTGTTCTTTCTCGATCTCGCGATCGGCGGCGGACTGCTGCCGCCGTACGACGTCGCCGTGCTCGACGAAGCGCACCAGTGCGAACGCTGGGCGACCGACGCGTTGACCGCGACTGCTCTCGCGCGCCACGATCGCGCGAATGCTGCGCAAACTGCGCCGAGCGTACGATCTGCCGGCGCTCTTCGAAGCCGAGTTCGACGAAGGCGTGCGCGAGCTCGAGTCGGCGCTTGGCCGCGTCCGCGGCGATCGCTATCCGCTTGCCGCAAACGAAGATGCGTGGCCCGCGCTCGACGCGTTGCGCGACGACGCTCTATCAGTCTGGAGAACTGGCTCTTTGCCAACGGCAGGGGGCGCTGAAGAAACGCAGCGGCGACGATCCGGCCGAAGCCGACCGCCGCCGCGATCTGGCATTGCGCCTCGTGCGTCGCGCACGAAGTCGCGATCGACCGATCGAACGCGGCGACGCCGACGAGCGATTGCCTGGGTCGAGCGCGGCGACGCCGACAGCCGTTACGCCGTCAACTGCGCGCCGCACGAGGTCGCGGAGTTTCTGCAGACGCGCTCTTTTCGCAGGTCGAGAGCGTCGTGCTCACGAGCGCGACGATCGCCGCGGGGACGTCGACGTGAACCCGTTCGAGTTTCGTCCATCGCACCCTCGGCATCGAGGACGCGCAAGAGCTCGTCGCGCGCGTCCCCGTTCGACTACGCACAGCAAGCGCGGCTCTTCATCGCGCCGCCGGACGCTCAATCCGAAGTCGTCGGAGTTCGCGCGCCGCGCCGCCCCGCTGGTGGAAGAGTGCCTCGACCGGCACGCGCGGCCGCGCTTTCGTGCTGTTCACGTCGTACGCGCGGCTTGCGCGAAGTCTACGCGCTGCTTGCGCGAGCGCCTCGCCTTCCCGGTTCATCTGCAAGGCGAGCTGCCGCGCGCGCACCTGCTCGATTGGTTCCGCGAACGCCGAACGCGGTGCTCTTTGCGACCGGAACGTTTTGGGAAGGCATCGACGTCGCCGGCGATGCGCTCTCGTGCGTGATCATCGACCGTCTGCCGTTTCCGTCGCCGAGCGATCCGCTGGTGCTGGCGCGCGTGCGCGCGCTCGAAGCGCGCGGACTCGACGGCTTCGAGCACTACATGGTTCCGGCGGCGACCGTGCGGCTCAAGCAGGGCTTCGGGCGGCTCATCCGCAGCGGCACCGACCGCGGGCTCGTTGCGCTGCTCGACGGCCGCGCCGCATCCACGCGCTACGGCGAGACGATTCTTATCGGCGCTGCCGCCCGCGACGCGGATCGATCACCTCGACGAACTCGAGCCGTTTTTTGCCGAGTCAGCGACCACGCCTGAGCGACGACGCGATCGCCGTCCATGAGCGCCAGCGTATCCATTCGATGGCTCTTCGGTAGATAGAGCGCCGAAACGTCGCCGACCGGCATGGCGCGCCCAAGCATCGAGCGTTGGCCATCGTGCATCCAAACGACGTCGAGCGCTTTAGTTGCGTTGCGAATGACGACGACGTACCAGGAACCATCGGGCGCGTACATCACTTGTCCCGCCGGGCCGCCGGCGCTCGCGCCGAAGCTCGCGGTGCGATGCGGCGCCGAGGCCAACCGCGCCATCGCCGAGTCGGTGGCGAACATCGCGCGGTGCATGGCGCGTTCCTGGCCCCAAAGATAGAGCGACGGCGCCAAGCCGACGACGAGCGCGGCGGCGACTGCCGCCGGGAATCGCCAAGCGATGCGCTGCGCGTAGAGCGTGCTATGCACGCGGCGGTCGAGCGCCGGAGGCGCCTCTCGCCGAGGTTCGAGCGATGCGATCAGGGCGACGTGGCTCTCGGCCGCGCCGACCAGGCGCGTGCAGGGCTCGCACGCAACGAGATGCGTTTCGACCGCCGCGCGCTCGCGCTCGTCGAGCGCGCCGAGCGCGTAGAGTTCCGCGAACTCGCCGACGTGGCCGTACGTCATGCCCGATCCCGCTCCGTGCCCGAGATCCCGCGCAGCGTCGATGCAAGCTTCTGTAAGCCGTGCCTGATGCGACTCTTCACCGTTCCCAGCGGCTCGCGCAGCTCGGCCGCGATCTCCGTTTGCGTTTTGCCCTCGTAGTATGCGAGCTCCAGCGGCACGCGTTGGTCGGCGGGAAGCGTCTGCAGCGCGCGGCGCACGCGATCGCGTTCGATGGGATCGGCGAGGTGCTGATCTTCGCGTTCGGGAGTGATGCTCGCCAGTCGTTCCTCGACCTTACGCCGGCGCGTACGGCGGCGTAGACGCGAGATCGCTTCGTTGCGGACGCAGACGACGAGAAAGCTGCGCAGGTTGCCGCGGGCAGTCGAGTACGGCCGCGGCGAGCGCCACAGGCGCGCGATCGCGTCGCCGACCGAATCCCTCGCATCGTCGGCGTTCTCGAGCACGTTGTAGGCGGCCGAATAGAGCAGCGACGCGTAGCGGCGGTACGCCTCGCCGAACGCCCATCGCTCGTGTGCCGCGAATCCGGCAGCCAACGCTTCATCGCTTTCCATGAGAACGCCCCGGCGCGACGATTGGATGACTACTCTTCTTGCGTGACCTCGATCTTCGCGCGCTCTTGGAGCTCTTTGACGATCGAGGAGTCGGCTAGAGTGGTCGTGTCGCCGAGCGTGCGGCCCTCGGCGATGTCGCGCAGGAGCCGGCGCATGATCTTTCCGCTGCGCGTCTTCGGGAGCTCTTGGGTGAACGTCACGTACTTTGGACGGGTGAACTTGCCGAGCTTCGCGCCGACGTGATCGCGCAACTCGTCGGCAAGCTCGGGCGAGCCGGCCGTTTCCGCCTTTGAGCGAGACGAACGCATAGATCGGCTTGGCCCGTCATTTCGTCGAGCTTTCCGCAGACGGCGGCCTCGGCGACCGCGGATGGTCGACGAGCGCGCTCTCGACCTCGGTCGTCGAGATGCGGTGGCCGCTGACGTTCATCACGTCGTCGATGCGCCCCATGAACCAGTAGTTGCCGTCGGCGTCGCGATGGCCGCCGTCGCCGGCGAAGTAGCGGTGCGCGAAACTTCGACCAATAGGTCTGCGCGTAGCGCTCGTCGTCGCCCCAAATCCCGCGCAGCATCCCCGGCCACGGCCGAGTGAGCACGACGTATCCACCACCGCCCAGCGGAACCGATTCGCCGCGCTCGTTCACGATGTCGGCGCCGATGCCGGGCAGCGGCTTCGTCGCACTGCCCGGCAGCAGCGTCGTGACGCCGGGAAGCGGCGCGATCATGATCCCGCCGGTCTCCGTCTGCCACCACGTATCGACGACCGGCGTGCGATTGCTGCCGATCCATTCGCGGTACCATATCCAGGCTTCGGGATTGATCGGCTCGCCGACGGTGCCCAGCAGCCGCAGCGACGAGAGGTCGTGCCGCGCCGGATATTCGGTTCCCCATTTCATGAACGTCCGAATCGCGGTCGGCGCGGTGTAGAGAATCGTGACGCCGTAACGCGCTCGACGATCTCCCAGAAGCGATCCTTCTCGGGGAAGTCGGGCGTGCCCTCATACAGCACGCTCGTCGCGCCGTTGGCGAGCGGTCCGTAGACGATGTATGAGTGTCCCGTTACCCAGCCGATATCGGCGGTGCACCAGTAGACGTCGCGATCTTCTTTGAGATCGAAGACGAGCTTGTGCGTCATGGCGGCCTGCGTCAGATATCCGCCCGTCGTATGCTTGATGCCCTTCGGCTTCGCCGTCGTTCCGCTCGTGTAGAGAAGAACAGCAAGTCTTCGGCGTTCATCGGCTCGGGCTCGCACTCGGCCGGCTGGCCCGCGATGACCTCGTCCCACCAGATGGTCGCGGCCTTCGTGCATGAAGACGTCGTCGCCGACGCGCCGCGCCACGATGCAATGCGCGATGGACGGCGTCTGCTCCATCGCGATGTCGCAGTTGCGCTTGAGCGGGATCTTTGGCCCCGCCGCCAGCCGTAATCGGCGGTGATCAGCGCCACGCATTGCGCGTCGTTGACGCGGTCGACGATCGATTCGGGCGAGAAGCCGCCGAAGATCACCGAATGGGCCGCGCCGATGCGCGCGCAGGCGAGCATGGCGACCGGCAGTTCGGGAATCATCGGCATGTAGATCGCAACGCGATCGCCGCGCCGAACGCCGAGCTCGCGCAGCCCGTTGGCAAAGCGGCAGACTCGTCGAGCAGCTCGCGATAGGTGATGGTCCGGCGGTCGCCGGGCTCGCCTTCGTAATAATACGCGATCTTTCGCCGCGGCCGGCTGCGGACGTGGCGGTCGAGGCAGTTGACGGAAACGTTGAGCTGCCGTCGCCGAACCAGCGTGCGAACGGTTCGTTCCATTCCAGCGCGACCGAGAAGGGCTGTCATCCATTCCAACTTGCGCGCCCACGAGGCCCAAAACTCGACGTAGTCGCGTTCGGCGCTTGCGTAGATGCTCGGCCGTTCGCATTGGCTTGCGCGGCGAACTCCGGAGAAGGCGGAAAGCGCCGGCTCTCCTCGAGGAGTGCTTCGATGGCGGGAGTCGTCATGCGTAGACGTTCCGAGGCGCGGAAGCCACGCCTGCCGAAGTTTTGACCGGTCCGCGATGTTCGCTGCACTCGTCCTCGCGGCGCTTACCGGCTCGTCAACGGGGCTGGCGACGATTCACTACGACGCGCCGCCGCCGAACTTCACCTTCCCCACGCCGAACGGTACGTTGAATCTCTCCGACTTGCGCGGCCGCGTCGTCGTCATCGATTTTTGGGCGACGTGGTGTCACGTTTGCACCGCGGAGCTGGCCGATTTCGTGAGGCGCGCGAGCGATACGGCAATCGCATCGCGGTCGTGACGGTTTCGCAAGAGACGCCCGACGTCGCCGCACAGTTATTTGCGCGGCGTCAACATGCCGCTGATCGTTGGTCGAAGACGTAGCGGGCTCGGTCTTCAGCCGCTACTCGGTCTCGAGCGATCCCCGTGACGCTGGTGCTCTCCACCGAGGGCGACGTGACCTACGTCTCGGTGGGAGGCTTGAGTTGGCACGAGCTGCCAAAGCTATCGAGCAGCGCTCCCAAGCACCATCGGCTAGCACTCGCGGCGCCGGGAGTGCTACAGTAGGGGGCGTGATAGAGAGCAGCGGCCTGGACAAGCGCAAGGCCTACATTCTAGCGACGGTCGTCTACGAGTATATCGCCACGGCCGAGCCCGTCGGCTCGCAGTCGCTGACCCAGAAGTACAATCTGGGCATCAGCTCGGCGACGGTCCGCAACGAGATGGCCGAACTCGAAGCCGGCGGCTATTTGGTGCAGCCGCATACGTCGGCCGGCCGGATTCCCTCCGATGCCGGCTACCGCACCTACGTCGATCGTCTGATGGCGCCCGAAGAGCTCTCGGTCGAGGAGCGCCGGCGCATTCGCGACGAGCTTGGCGACGCCACCCGCGAGCTCGACGAAATCATCGAGAACACCACCCGCCTGCTCGGGCCGGCTCTCCAATAACTTGGCGTTCGTCACCAAGCCGCAGCAAGAGGCGCAGCTTTTCAAGCACATCCAGCTGATCTGGCTCTCGCCGCACACCGGCGTCGCGATCGTCGTAACCTCGCTCGGCGTCGCCGCGCAGAGCCTTTTCGAACTCGGAGCGGAGGTGCGCCCCGACGATCTGACGCGTTTCTCGAACGCGCTCAACGCGCGAGCTGTCGAACCGGCCGCTGCGCGACGTCGGCGAGAGCGAAATCGCGCGGGCCGCGCAGGAAACCGGCGTCTCCGACGATCTACGTTCCGCCGTCGTGGCCGCAGTCCAGTCGGCGCGTTCGAACGAGCAGCCCACGATCGCGGCGGCCGGCGCGCAAAACCTGCTCGACCAGCCCGAGTTTCAAGATCTTCGGAAGCTGCGTTCCATTCTGCGCATCGTGGAAGAGCAGAAGACGCTCTACCAGATCGTCGCCGACGCGATGAGCGCGGAGGCGGCGAGCGTGAAGATCGGGCACGAGCTCGGCAGCGAAGAGCTTGCCGACCTCTCCGTCGTCACGGTGCCGTATCGATTCGGCTCGCAAGCGATCGGCATGCTCTCGATCCTCGGGCCGCGGCGCATGCCGTATGCGCGGCTGCTGGCGCTCGCTACCGGTACCGCCGAAACGCTGAGCCAACGCCTCTCCGACGTCGACGACCCGCCACAGGTATAGCATGCCCACCCGGACTACTACGAAGTCCTCGGCGTCGCACGCGACGCCTCGGGGGAAGAGATCAAGCGGGCTTATCGCGCGCTCGCGCGCAAGCATCACCCCGACGTCGCCGCCGACAAGTCGGCAGCCGAGCATCGCTTCAAGGAGATCAACGAAGCGTACGAAGTGCTTTCCGATCGCGCACAAACGCGCGCAGTACGATCGCTTCGGCTCGCGTCGGCAACGGGCTTCGGGCGGTCCGGACTTCGGCTTCGGAGCCGGCGGCTTCGGCGACATCTTCGATATGTTCTTCGGCAACGCGCGGGTGCCGCGCAAGCGCGGCGCGCCGGGCCCGCAGCGCGGCTCCGATCTTCGCTACGACCTCGAGATCACGCTCGAAGAGGCATTTGCCGGAACCACGAAAGAGATCGTCTTCGATCGGCATGCCGCGCATGCGACGCGTGCAAAGGCAGCGGCGCCAAGCCCGGAACGATGATCGTTCCGTGCGAGCGCTGCGGCGGCAGCGGCATGCTGCGCACGGCGCGGCAAACGCCGCTCGGACAGATGGTGACGCAGATCGGCGTGTCCGCAGCTGCGGCGGCGAAGGTCACGTCATCGAGCAGCCGTGCGAGACGTGCGCGGGCCGCGGGCGCGCGAGAAGCGAGACGCGCCTGACCGTTAAGATTCCGGCCGGCGTCGACGACGGTTCGCGGATTCGCATTGCGGGCAGCGGCGAAGGCGGGATGCGCGGCGGTCCGGCGGGCGATCTCTACGTCTATTTGAGCGTCGCGCCGCACTGCGCTCTTCAGTCGCGAAGGCACGCGACACGTTCGTCGACGTGCCGGTGAGTTTCTCCGAAGCCGCGCTGGGTGCGACGATCGACGTTCCGTCGCTCGAAGGCGACGTCGACGATGACGCTCCCGCCGGGAACGCAATCCGGCACGACGCTTCGCCTGCGCGGGCACGGCATGCCGAGCGTGCGCGGCGCGCAGCGCGGGGATCATCACGTTACCGTTCACGTCGTGGTTCCGACGAAGCTGAACAAGCGCCAGCGCGATCTCTCTGGAAGCGTACGCGAATGCCGGCGGCGACGAGATCGAGAACCGTTCGTTCTTCGAACGCGTGAAGGACGCGTTCCGGCCCGAGTGACCGGGCGACTGGCGGCGCGCGCCGATTTTTCGTCGAGGGCGCGCACGAAACCGGCGCAATCGTCGAGATCGGCGGCGGCGACGCGCACAAGATCGCGCGCGTCCTGCGATTGCATGCGGGCGATCGCTATCGAAGTGATCGATTCGGCCGCCGCGGACGTTCTACGCGGCGATCGCCGCGATCGGGCCGGTCGTTCGCGCGCAACCTCGACGAGCGAAATGTGCGAGGACTCGCGCGACGTCGGCGGCCTGCGGCTCGACGTCGCGCAAGCAGTCCGAAAGGGCGGCCGGATGGACTTCGTCGATCGAGAAAGGCACGGAACTGGGTGTCGAGCGCGTTCCTGCCGTTCTACTGCGAGCGCAGCGTCGGCCGCGACGGCCGGCGAGGAGAAGCTCGCGCGCTGGCGCGGCTCGCGCGCAGCGCGGCGCAGCAGTGCGGGCGCCGAGAGGTTCCCGAGGTCCTCGAGCCGTGGCGTTCGCATCGCTTCTGGAGCGATTCGAGCGAGTACGACGCGGTGCTCTTCGCCTGGGAGCTCGCGACGCCGGCGCCCGCTGCGTGCGCGGCTCGACGAGGCTCTCCGGCCTCGGTCGGGTGCTGGTGGTCGTCGGCCCGGAGGGCGGTTTCACGCATGATGAAGCGGAGGACGCGCAGCAGCGCGGGGCGCATGCTCTGCGCTCGGTCCGCGCATCTTGCGCACGGATACGGCGGCCCTGGCGCTGTTGGCGGTGATTGGCGCCTTCGCGTCGTAGAAACACCGGATTGCGCATGGCCACTCCCGTTTACAATCGTCATCCCGACCTACAACGAAGCCGCCGGCATCGAGCAAGCTCCTCGAGCGCTCGGACGCGACGTTTCGAGCGAACGCGGCTCGATGGCGAGATCATCGTCGTCGACGACAACTCGCCCGACGGCACCGGCGCGGTCGTCGAGCGGCTCGCCGAGAGCTGCCCGGTGCGCTGCCTGCATCGCAGCGGCAAGCTCGGGCTTTCCAGCGCGCGTGATCGACGGCTGGAAGGTCGCGCGCAGCGAGTCGGTCGCGCTCGGAGCGATGGATGCCGACTTCAGCCACGACATCAACGCGTTGCCGAAGATGGTCGCAAGCGCTCGAATCGGGCGAGTACGGGTTGGCCGTCGGCAGCCGCTACGTGCCGGGCGGCGGCATCGCCAACTGGCCCAAGCGCCGCATCGTCACGTCGCGCGTCGCGTGTTTGCTGGCGCGCCCGCTCACGCACGTCAAGGACGTGACCAGCGGGTACTTTTTGGTTCAGCGCGAGGCGCATCGAAGGCGTCGACGCTCGATCCGATCGGTTTCAAGATCGGCCTCGAGGTGATCGCCAAAGCGCACTACGGAAAGGCGATCGAGGTTCCGTACGTCTTTACCGACCGCGTCGCCGGCGAATCGAAACTCAACGAACGAGAAATCTTCAACTATCTCAAGCAGCTGCGCAAGCTCTACTCGGCGTGGCTCTTCCGGCGCGCGCGAAGGAACGCGTAGTAGTCGCCGACGCCCGAGTGGCTGCGCGTCCGGCGCACGAAAGAGATGCCGAGCCGCGCGATGCGGCGCTGTGGAGCAAATGTCCGAAGTGCGGCGAGGTGCTCTACCGGCGCGATTTCGCGGCGAATCTGTACGTGTGCACGCGCTGCGGCCATCATTTTCGCATGGGCGCGTACGATCGCATCGCGTCGATCGTCGACGGCGAGTTCACCGAGTTCGGGCGCGGACGTTTTGCCGCGGCGATCCGCTGGGCTGGTCCGACAAGAAGAGCTATCCCGCGAAGCTCAAAGGCGACCGCGAAAGAGCGGCCTTTCCGAATCCGTCGTCTGCGGCTTTGGCGCAGATCGGCGGTCACCGACGTCGCGCTTGGGCGTGATGGACTTCCACTTTCGCGGCGGCACGATGGGACACGTGACCGGCGAGCGGATCACGCTGCTGCTCGAGGAAGCGCGAAGCGCAGCCGTCCCGTGCATCATCTTCGCCGCTTCGGGCGGCGCGCGCATGGAAGAGGGCATGCTCGCGCTGATGCAGATGGCGAAAACGACGGCCGCCGTCGCGCGCTTCATGGAGGACGGCAACCTCTTCGTCGTCGGTGCTGACCGATCCGACGACCGGCGGCGTCTCCGCGTCCTTTGCGTTTCAAGCCGACGTGATCGTGGCCGAGTCCGAAGGCGATGATCGGCTTTGCCGGCCGCCGCGTGATCGAGCAGACGATCCGCCAACGACTTGCCCGACCAGTTTCAAACCGCCGAGTTCTTGCTGGAGAAGGGCGCGATCGATATGGTCGTCGACCGCCGCGAACTCAAAGCGACGCTCGGTGCGGCTGCTGGAGTACGCGGACGCATGAGTAACAACCTCATCGTCGAGCGCGAGAAGGGCCTGCGTCGAGCTCGAGCGGCGCATCGCCGAACTGCGCGCAGGCCATCGGCCGCGCAGCCGCTCGACATGTCGAACGAGATCGCCGCGCTCGAGGCAGAAGTATCAGCAGATCCTCACAGGAGCTCTTCGGAACGCTGTCGCCGTGGGAGAAGGTCCACATGGCGCGCCATCCCAGCCGGCCGACCTCGCTCGACTATATCGCCGCGTTTCGATCGATTCGACGAGCTGCACGGCGACCGCCATTTCCGCGACGATCCCTCCATCGTGGGCGGCTTTGCGCTGCTGCGCGGCGCGCCCCGTCATGGCGATCGGCCAGCAGCGCGGGCGCGATACGAAAGAGAACCTGCGCCGCAACTTCGGCATGCCGGCGCCGGAAGGCTATCGCAAGGCGACCCGTCTCGCACACCTGGCCTCGCGATCTGCGGTCTGCCGATCGTGACGTTCGTCGATACCAAAGGCGCCGATCCCGGCATCAGCTCGGAAGAGCACGCGCAATCCGAGGCGATCGCCATGTGCCTGCAGGCCTTTGCGACGGCGACGGTTCCGATCGTCGCGACGGTCATCGGCGAAGGCGGCTCCGGCGGCGCGCTCGCACTCGCGATTGCCGATCGCGTCATCATGCTCGAGCACAGCACGTATTCGGTTGCTTCGCCGGAGGGCTGCGCTGCTATACTTTGGTCTGATGCGAGCAAGGCGGAAGAAGCGGCGGCCGCGTTGAAGTTAACCGCCGAAGACCTCGACCGGTTCGGCATCATCGACGAGATCGTGCCGGAACCGCTCGGCGGCGCGCACCGGGATCCGCGTCGCCGTCGTGACGCGGACGCTCGATGCCGTCGAAGCTGCGGTGACACGCTTAGCAGCGCTGTCGCCGGAGACGGCTCCTGGAGGAGCGTTATCGAAAATACCGGCGCTATGGGCGAATGGCAGGCGAGAAGGTCTAGAACCCATCGAATGGCGCGTTGAGACGCGCCCGGCGCCCGCTCCTTCGTGCTCGCCGGCCGTCTCGCGGCCGCCGCCGTCGTCCTCCTCGTCTTCACCCTCGATCGGCGTCCAGTTTGCGCGCGCGATCGGCGAAAACGTCGCGACGGCCAGCGAACTCTCGGCGCTTCGACGCGCGATATCGGCGCCCTGCGACGGCGCGCGAGCGAGCAGCAGCGCGAGTTGCGCCGCCTGCGCGATCCGGATGGCGCCATCCCGGAGATCCACGACCGCTTGCGCCTCGTGCGGCCGAACGAGGCGATCATCTTCGTATCGCCCCAGCCCGCGCCGATGCCGACGCGGCCGTGAGCGATACGCTAGCGGCATCGTCATCAACCTCAACGCCTACGGCGCGACGGTCCGGCTCGAAGGCGGCGAGCTGGCCACGCGCCAGCGCATCCGACGTCGAGGCCCATCGCGATCAGTATCAGCGCTCGCTGGTCCGGCGCAAGCGCTTGGCATTCGAAGTGCGTCGCGATGGCCGGCGCTGCGCGGTTTTGCTCGCGCCGCAAATTCGCGACGACGAGCTCGATGAGCAGATCGCCGCGTATCTCAAAAGCACCCAGGAGTGGGAGCCGGCCGATGGGCCTGCCGGCGGCACGAGCGGCACTTTCTGCAGTAAGAAACGACGCGCGGCACTCTTCATAAGCACTCGAAGCACTCGGACGTTGCAGCGTGAGCAAACGCTACGCCATCATCTCCATCGGCACGAACTCGACGCGGCTGCTTCTAGCCGACGTTGCGCCCGAGCGTTCCCGCACGTCGAACTCGCTCGTTCCGTCGGCACGCGGCATCGGCGAGGGACTCGGCGAGCAGCGGCGAGCTCGGCGACGAGCCGATGCAGCGCACGCTCGACGCGATCGCGCAGTATCAGCGCGATCGTGCGCGGGCACTACGTGCGGCTTTTTGCCGTTGCGACCAGCGCGCTCCGGCGCGCGGAGAACGGCGAGGAGTTCGCGCAGCGCAGTTCCAAGCCTTGCTCGGCGTTCCGCTGCGCGTGCTCTCGGGCGAAGAAGAAGCGGCGGCCTCCTATCGCGGAGCGATCACGGCATTCGGCGCGCTGCGCGGCGAACGCGTCGGCGTTGTCGATACCGGCGGCGGCAGCACGGAATACGCCGTCGGCACGGGACCGACGCCCGAGCAACGTGGTCTCGTGCGAAGTCGGCGCGGTGCGCCTGACCGAGGCCGTGCCGGAGTTGGCGGGTCGCGACGGCGCCGTCGAGGCGACGCGCGGTCGAGCGCGCGCGCGCGATCGCGCGCAAGGCGCTCGCACCGATCATCGATTTTCCGCCGGTCGAGCGACTCGCATTCGTCGGCGGAACCGCGACCACGACGGCCGGCGATCATGCGAGGGCGCCGCACGCCAATTTCCGATCCTTCGATGTCACGCGCGCGGATCTTGCAGAGACGCTCGACCGGCTGCTCGGCATGAGCTGGAAGAACGCAAGAGAGGTCGCCGGGATGAAGCCGCAGCGCGCCGACATCCTTCCCGGCGGAATCATCGTGCTCGACGCCGCGATGGAGATCCTCGGCCGCCGAGAAGCCGTCGCGACGACGGCCGATCTGTTGGCTCCTCTGCAGGAGCGCGACGCTGTCGGCAGGACAACGCCGAGTCGCACACAAGGGTGCGGAGACCGAGGGGATGCCGTACATGAACGATACGCAAATACACGAACATATCGAGGATCTCGTCGCCGAAGAGCATCGCCTGCTCGAGCACGGCGACGGCGGCGATATTGACGCAAGACGACCGCAACGCGCCTCGAAGACGATCTCCGTGCGGCTCGACCAGTATTGGGATCTCCTACGCCAGCGGCGCGCCGCCGCGACGCCGGCCAAGATCCCGACGTCGCCCACCTGCGCAGCGAAGAAGTCGTCGAACACTATCAGCAGTAGCCCCGCGGCGTGTCATCCTGAGCGGAGGCGCGGCGTGTCATCCTGAGCGGAGGCGGAGGCGCGGCGTGTCATCCTGAGCGGAGGCGCGGCGTGTCATCCTGAGCGGAGGCGCGGCGTGTCATCCTGAGCGGAGGCGCGAAGCGCCGGAGTCGAAGGACGCAGAGCGTATAACGGGATGGTGGTGGAACAGGCAGACACGACGGACTTAAAATCCGTTGCTCGCGAGAGCATCCGGGTTCGACCCCCGGCCATCCCAATATGTTAGCCTTATTTGCTGAAGTTCGTGCGTCGCCCGATCGCATTTTGTCACCGGTGTCGGCCAGAATCGGGCTGGATTTACGCTGCTCAGCCTTTCCCGAGATATTCCCAGACAGCGTCTAATGTAGAGCGCGTGTTCACGGAACGCGATCCTGCCGAGCGCAGCGCCTTCATGCGGCTGTACTATCGTCATCGACGCCCAACCTGGTTCGGCCACGTCACTAGTCAGTTCTTTTGCTGGTGGGCGCGAATTGGGTTGCCGCCCCGACTTCTGGTCGCGCTCGAAGTCGTCGATCGCATATCCGGCAAGAAACGCTGTCACGCGGTGATGACGCCTACAGTCCGCGGACAACGGTATGTCGTCTCCATGTTCGGCACGCTCTCTGATTGGGTCCAGAACCTCGAGGCGTGTCACGGAGACGCTGCGATATACCACGGGCGCCGCGAACACGTTCGCCTCATCCTGATTCCGCCACAGGAGCGTGCGCCGGTTATCAAGGAGTTCGCGCGTATCGCATCGAGCGGGCGCAGACACTTGCCGCTCGCGACTGACGCTTCGCTCTCGGACTACGCGGCCATCGCTGCGCTTCATCCCGTCTACCGAGTCGACCGCATCGACGCTAAAGCGAGGTGAATTAATGGGTTGGCGTGGAACCGGACACGATAATCGTCTTTTAAGATCGGTTACGTGTGCGATCGCGGCGCATGACGTCGTTGATGTCTGACGGCTTGCAAAACGACTTAGGGTCTCTTGGCAGCGGCATCAGATCACACTGCAAGCGCCTCGGCGACGGCTTGATCTTCCGATAGCCTCGCTCCTTCCGAGGCGAGCGCTTCGATCTCGGGATCGGTAAGCGTCTCACGGAGCGCCGTCAAAAGCATTTCGTAGGCGCGTTGCTCGGTCGACTCGCGCACGTAGCGTTCATTCAGAAACCATGCGTCGACATATCCAAGGAGCCGTCCGCCTCGGCGAACGTCGCCACTGCGGATTGCGACGGCGGCAAGGTGTTGCATCGAGACCGCCACGTTGAGCGCGAAGACGCCTCGCGCGCGCCGCAGGGCGTCGAGGGCTGCGATTCGAGCACCGGCGATATCACCGAGCGCGATTCGGTACGCCGCGCCATTCTGCAACGCCGATACCACAAGGCGATCCGCGCCGGGGCTACGTCGCTGCTCTTCGATCTCTCTGACGAGCTCGAGTGCTCTTGCAGCGTTTCCTTCTTGGAACTCGAGCTCGGCCATGTTAACGCGTATGGTCGTCACACCATGGTCGTCGCCGAGATCCGTGGCAACGGAGAGTGCTTCGGCGTACGACGTTCTCGCTTCGTCCGAGCGACCGCACACGTCGGCGACGAGCGCTCTGTTGGTCAGCGCCAAGACCTGTATAGGCGTTCGAGTTAAATCGCTCGCGCGCGAAATTTTGAGGGCATCTTCAATTGCCGACTCGGCCTCTTGCGTGCGTCCAGCCCTGGCGAGACGAAACCCAAGATAGGAGAGATTCGAAGCCATGAGCGCCGGATCGCCGGACTGCCGCGCGAGTTCGACGGCGCGCTCACCGGCCTCAATGCTGCGCGCCCCCTCGGTTACGTACGAAAGGCTCTCCCAGGCGCGCGACGCAAGTTCAGGCTGCTCGTCCGGGTTCAGCCGCGCGAGCGCCGATTCGAGCTGGCTTCTAACCTCGGCCTCGCCGACGAGCAGCCGATAGGTGTTGGTAAACCCGCAGAGGGTGCGGGCTGCCACAACGATTTCGTCGCGAGCGAATGCCCAGTCTATCGCTGCTCGCACGTTTTCGATCTCCAGCGCGGACTCCGCTCGTTGTCGCTCCGTCGAACGCCACCGCTCCGCCGCCCGAGTACTCAAATCAGCGGCCCAGGCGGCGTGCCGACGCGCTTCTGCCTCGCGTTCGCCGCTTTGCTCGAGTTTCTCCAAGGCGAATGCTCGTGTCGATTCGAGGAATCGATAGCGCGTCGAATCGCGCTCGACGTCCGCGACCACCAGCGACTTCTCGACCAGGGACGTAAGCAGATCGGGCACGTCTAGCGCATCGAGCGTTTCGTCACCGCAGACGAGCTCGGCGGCATCGAGCTGCCAGCCGCCGGCGAAGATCGCGAGCCGCCGAAAAAGCCGTTGCTCTTGCTGGGAGAGCAGATCGTGGCTCCAGTCAATCAGCGCACGCATCGTTTGTTGACGAGGCAACGCCGTCCGGCTGCCGCCGGTGAGCACGCGAAAACGCATGTCGAGTTTTTGCGCGAGCTCTCGAGGTGTCATGACTTTCACGCGGGCTGCCGCGAGTTCGATTGCCAGGGCGATTCCGTCCAATCTGCGGCAAATCTCCGCGACGGGCGGCGCCGTCTCGTCGGTTAGCTTGAAAGTCGCATCGGCTGCCGTGGCGCGTTCGGCAAACAACGCAATTGAATCGTACGTCAGCGCCTCTTGCGCCGTCAGTGGGTTGCCGGATGGAACGGCGAGGGACGGAACTCGATAGACCTTTTCAGCGGCTATGCGAAGCGGCTCGCGGCTCGTTACGATCACTCGCACCTGGGGAGCCGCTCGCACGATGGCATCGACAACGTGCGCTGCGTCTTCGATCACGTGCTCGCAGTTGTCCAAAATCAGCAATAGCCGGCGCGAGCGGAGGTACTGCACCAGCACCTCGAGCATCGTGCGGTTAGGCTGTTCGCGCAGGCCAATTGTAGACGCGACGGAGCGCGCCACCGACGCGCCCTCGCTCAACCCGGCGAGTTCCACGAACCAGACGCCATCGGCCGCTCCATCGAGCAGATCCGCACCGGCCTGAAGAGCGAGGCGCGTCTTGCCGATGCCGCCCGTTCCGGTCAGCGTTACGAGAGGATGCTCGATCACGAGCGACTCGACCTCTGCCAGTACGTCATCGCGCCCAATGAGCGGCGTGACCTGACGCGGCAAATTGTTGGGCAGCGATCCCAGCGACTGAAGCGGCGGAAATGTATCGGGCAGCCCCGGCGCGACGAGTTGCCAGACACGCTCCGGTTCTATGAGATCCTTAAGCCGATGCTGGCCCAGGTCGCGCAATGTGGTGTCGGCCGGCATAACACCTCGCAAAAATTGCGCAGTTGCGCTCGAAACGACGACTTGACCGCCGTGAACGGCCGCCAGCAGTCTCGCGACACGATTGACCATCGGGCCGAAGTAGTCTCCATCACGTTCGTCACTTTCGCCGCTGTGCAGCGCCACGCGGACCGTTAGTGTACCGACGCTGCTCCAATCCTCGCGCGCAAGCGCGCGCTGTGCATCCGCGGCCGCCGCGACGGCATCCGATGCTCGCGAGAAGGCGGCGCAAAACTGGTCGCCCATCGTCTTGAAGACGTGACCGTTATGGTGCTCGATCGCGCTGCGGAGCAGTTCATCGTGGCGGCGAAGAGCTCGCGCCATCCCCTCAGGCCGCTCTTCCCAGTGCTGCGTGCTGCCCTCAATATCGGTGAAGAGCAGCGTCACCGTCCCCGATGGTTGCGGGGTTTTCGGCGCCATGGCTAGACGTTCAAAGAAGTGCTGGTGCTTGCCTGGTACATTGCGACTGGCCGACGATGCTAAAAATATCTGGTTCTTTTAGCGACATCAAAGTTGTCAGGGAGGTGCGCCGAACCTTCCTATCCGCCGACGTTTTGGACGACGGGATGCACTCCAGGTGGGGAACCGCGTGGAGTCGCGTCGATTCGTTATGGCTACGTTGCGCGGTCGGCGGCGTAGCGGAACTGCCCCGACTTCCAGGCGCAGACGCTGCCGTCGTTCATAACGAACGACTCGAATCCGTCGACTTCAGCGTTGAAGTCTTCGTTGAGGCGTTTCGTCGCCGGCCAGTTCACGGCGGGTTCTTGTCGAGCCGCCCCCCGCGCCTTTAAATTTGAGAACTGAGGGTTCTTCACGAGCGCGTTGAGGGTGGCGGCGAGCCGCCGCGCATCATCCACGAGACTGAGGCGTTCCCTTTGGCTCGATCTTCACGCTGGTCATGACGTCCCCGCGCTTAATCGCATCGAGCGCTTCGAAGCCTTCGGTCATCTGACCGAACACCGTGTATTGGCCATCGAGGAAACGTGCATCGTCGAGGCAGATGTAGAACTGCGAGCCGGCCGAGTCGGGAAGCGACGACCTCGCCATAGCGACCGTGCCGCGCAGGTGCGGGCGCGCGTTGAACTCGGCTTTAAGATTATAGCCCGGCCCACCGGTGCCGTCACCTTTCGGATCGCCCCCTTGCGCGACGAAGCCGGGCTCGACGCGATGAAACTTGAGTCCATCGTAAAAGCCGGCTTCGGCGAGTTTCATGAACGCTGCCGCGTGGAGCGGCGCATCATCCGGAAAGAGCGTAAAGACGATGTCACCGTGCGCGGTCGCAATCCGAATCTGCGAGTCTCGAGCGCGTGCGGAGTATTCGCCCAACTCAGACGATTGTGGGGCAGCGTGGCTCATAGCGAGATCCTCATCGCGGGGCCTTTCACGGTGTCGCCTCGCTCCCCTGGCCGCGTAGCTCCAACCCCGCAGCGACGCCGTTGCCCCGGCAACGGGCGGCCCCGCCGTCGGTCGTGTGAGTGGGCGTGAGAAGATAGATGCGACGCGATTATAGCGCCCGCGTTATTTCGTGCGCACTGTGTTCAAAAAAATAGAAGAGCGAACGTTTGGATCCACGCCGGCAAAATTGGGCGTACGCACCGGTGATGTATTCGGCCGCGGGCAGGCCGAGCCCGGGGCGCGTCATTACCGGCCACAGCCTCACCGCGCGCCAATATGCGCGGTTTCATAACCCAGGTTATTAACCGCTCTTGACTAGCCCATTTGGGCCTGTTACTTTTGGTTGAACCTGCAAGCGGTCGGCGCGGGCGTAGCGACGCACGGGAAAAGCGCGTTGAACCAAGGCAGAGGGGGCAGTCTACGCACGCGCTGCCGCTGGCAGGGGAAAATCTGGCGCAATCCGGTTCCGCGCCATGCTTGCGCGGTCTTCATCGTGTCCGGCTACCGCGCTCAGGAGGACCTGATGAAACGCTTCATGCCTTGGATCGCAGTGTCGGTCGGTGCGATGCTGATCGCGGGTTGCGCGACGCAAACCACCGGGCAGGGCGGTAACGCAGGTTGGACGCCGGCGCGGAAGCATCGGTTCGCGCGGCGCGCGCAGAGCTGGCCAATCCAAAACGTTGTGATCATCGTTCAGGAAAACCGCACGGTCGACGATCTCTTTCAATTTCTTCCGGGTGCCAACACAGCAACGTATGGCTACAGCGGAAACACGCGGGTCACGCTACAGCCCGAAGCGTTGGCGGCGCCGTTCGACCTCGGACACACTCACGCAAACTGGGTGACCGAATACGCCAACGGCAAGATGAACGGTTTCGGCAACAGCGGGTGCAAAGGAACCGCGTGTCCGACGAACGCCGCGTATGGATACGTCCCGCAGCGGCAAGTTCAACCGTATTACACGCTCGCCGAAACCTATGCGTTTGCCGATGAGATGTTCGAGTCGGATCAGGGGCCGAGCTTTCCGTCGCACCAATATCTGGTCAGTGGCACCTCGACCACCGCCGACGATTCGCCGAACAAGGCCGATAACAACGGAACGACGCCGGGCGGCGCTCTCACCGGCGGATGCGACTCGCCCGCGGGCTCGGTGGTCCAAGTCATTACGCCGCAAGGCGCGACGCCAAAAAATCTACAAGCCTTCCCGTGCTTCGCCCGGCTTTCCCTGATGAACGAAATGGACACAGCCGGCGTGAGCTGGTCGTACTATCAAGATGCGCCGGGGGCCGGGATCTGGCACGGCCCCGACGCGATCAAGTCGATCTGGTCTAATCCAAGCGATATGGAGAACGTCGTCTCGCCGCCGCCGCAGGTGCTCACCGATATCGAAACCGGAAAACTCAACAACGTCGTGTGGGTGACGCCGGAAGCGTGGTACTCCGACCATCCCAACACCAACGACGGCGCGGGGCCATCGTGGGTATCCGCCGTCGTCAATGCGATCGGCGAGAGCCCGTATTGGCAAAACACGGCCATCTTCATCGTGTGGGACGACTGGGGCGGATGGTACGATCACGTCCCTCCGCAAATCTACAACTCGTTCGAACTCGGTTTCCGCGTGCCGATGATCGTCGTTTCACCGTACGCAAAGCCGGGCTACGTTTCGCACGTGCCGCACGAGTTCGGATCGATTCTCAAGTTTACCGAAGAGGCCTTCGGCCTGCCCCCAATGGGCACGACCGACGTGCGCGCCGACGACCTTTCCGACTGCTTCGATTTCACCAAGCCGGCACACGCGTTCCGCCGCGTGAACGCACCGTATCCCGCGGCGTATTTCTTCCAACGCCGTCCGGGCAAGCCGGACGAAGAATGAGGGCGGCGCCGTGAAACGCACGTTCTTGGTGCTCGTCCTCATTTCGTTGGCCGGAGCGGCTTGCAGCTCGTCGAACACGATCGCGCAGTTGCCCCCTCAGAGCGCCGCTCCGGAGCACACCGTCGCTCCCGACGCCCACCGTGCCGGGTCGCAACAGTACAAGCGCATAACCGTCGCGATCAAGGATCCCGGCAGCACGTACACGTTTCCGACCTTCGGGAATTTTAAAGGCAAGGGCTCCTACACCAAAAACGACGCGTCGGCAAACGCGACGCTGCAGATCACGAACAGCGGTCCAAATAACTTGCTCGGCGTCCCCGTTTCGGCGACCGGCGCCGTGCAGCTCTACTTTGAAGCGCAGATCGCCGGGGCATATGAAGTAACATTTCAAAACGTCGCCAAAACGATGACGCTCACCTCGACGACGCTGAAGAGTACCGCGACGTACGCGATCAGCGTGTATCTGTGGAATAAGCAGATCGAGTATTACACGGCCGGAACGCCATCGAATGGTACGCTCACGTTCCAGACGCCGTTTAGCGGTCTGCAGATGAGCTACTATACGCCCATCATGATCGAGCTGCTCGAAGTGGGATCGCCGACAGCCTCGCCGAGTCCGACGCCGACTCCGACGATGAGCCCTCCGCCGACGGCAACACCGAGCCCGCCGCCGACTCCGACGGCAAGCCCGCCGCCGACGCCGACGCCAAGTCCGTCACCGACGCCGACTGCAACGCCGAATCCGCAGACGCTGTATGCGGCATATAACGATCCGGTGTACGGCGGAGTCTATGCGTTTAACGGCAACCTGTTCGGCAGCGGCCCGACGAACTTCACGTCCCTCCCATCGGCCTTCGCCGCCGGTGTGGACGACTTGCAGAACCTTTACGTCTCGTCCTCGTCGGGATACGTGCAGGAACTTTACCCAGGCGGAGGCACGTTTACCTACGATCAATCGGTCGCGCATCCGTCGAGCGTCGCCGCATACGCGGGCTATAATCCGGCGATCGACGTTGCCAACGGTTCGGGCATCAGCGGATACGCTCAAATGCTGACGTTCCAACAGGGCGTCGATCAAAGCACGCCGTCCACCGATCCAAACCTGATTTCGGTGGCAGGTGTCGCGCTCGATGCCGCCGGGAATCTTTACGCGGGCGGTACGAACAATCAGAACGCGCCCGAAGTCGATCTGATTGCGTCGGGCGGCAGTCCAACCAATCTCGGGCTGCAGTTGGCAGGAACGCCGACCGGACTCGCCGTGGATCAGACCGGCAATCTGCTCGTCGCGCAGACCAACGGAATCGCGGTCTACGCGCCGGGAGAATCGACGCCGGTCTCGTGGATCGGTTCCTACGGGCAGACGCCGTTTGCGCTTGCCTTCGGCAACGCAGGAAACTGGCTCTACGTTTTGTACGACGGCATCCCATGCTACGCGAGCTGCATCGACGTTTACGCATATCCCGCGGGAACGCTCTTGGGGCAGTATGGTCTCAACGGCTCCAGCGAGTATTACGGCGTTGCCATTTCGCCGCGCGTACCGCTCTTCAATCCAAACGCGATGCGTCGCAAGCATCCGCATTTCCGATACTGGACGAACGTCAGGCATATGCACTTGCACTGACGCTCGTCTTGAGCGGATGCGGAGGCATCCACATGGCGCCTACGCTCGAGGGCGTCACCGCGTCCGGCGACGTGCTCCGCGTCGGCTCGGTGGCGCTCCACCGTTGTTTGGGGGGCGACTATTATTGCGGCGCCGTACGCGTCGCGCTCGATCCGGCCGGCGCCGTGCCGGGAACGATCGAGATTGCGCTCGCGTGGCTGCCGCACGCCGATCGATCGGCCGCGTCGAGAGGCACGATCGTCGCCGTCGAGGGCGGCCCGGGTTATCCGTCGATCGGCTCGCGTTCGCTCTATCGTTCGCTCTACGCGCCGCTGCTGCAAACGCGCGATCTGTTGTTGATGGATAACCGGGGAACCGGCACGTCCGATCCAGATTATCTGCCAACCTCTCCAGCGCGCGCCGTTGATGGAACTGTGGCAGGTGACGCGCTGCGGCCGCCAGTTGGGCAAAACGTCGGATCTCTTCGGCACCGCGATCGCCGCCGACGATATGGCGCACGTGCTGGCCGCGCTGCATCGAAGCAAAGTCGACCTGTACGGCGACTCGTACGGATCGTTCTTCGTTCAGGCGTTCGCCGGGCGCCACCCGCAGATGGTTCGCTCGATCGTGCTCGACGGTGCCTATCAGGTGATCGGCGGCAGCCCGTGGTATCCCAGTACGGCGCCGACGCTGCGCCATGCGTTCGATTTGGCGTGCGCGCGTTCGCCGGTCTGCGCCACGCCGCACGCGTCGTCAATGGATCGTATCGAACGCCTCCTGGAAGCGCTGCGCACCCAACACGGGCACGTGACGCCCTCGGCGCTCGTCTTCGTCATGGATAGCGCGGGGCTCGATCCGCTCGCGTTTCGCGATCTCGATGCGGCGGCGCGCGCCTACCTGGCGCGCGACGATCGTATTCCGCTCGAGCGTTTGGCGAGTGAGGCCTACGCCGAAGAAGAAGGCGCCGGCGGCCGCGCGCGGTCTTATAGTCAAGGGCTCTTTGCGGCGGCTAGCTGCTCGGACAATCCGCAGGCGTACGACATGCGTCTCCGTGCTGCGGCGCGCGTCGCCGATTGGCGCCAGGCGCTCGCGCGCAAGGAGCAAAACGAGCCGAACCTCTACGCGCCGTTCACCATCGCCGAATTTCTGGGCATGCCGATCGACTACGCCTACGTGCCGCTCTGTCAGACGTGGCCGGTGGCCTCCCCGCAGCATCCCGCTGGGCAACCGGTAGCGCCCCACGCGCGATTTCCCAACGTGCCTGTTCTGGTGCTCAACGGCGATCTCGACACGATCACGACTCCCGCCGAGGGCGCGAAGGCCGCCGCGCTCTTCGACCGCGGAACGCAAGTAATCGTCGCGAATACGGGACACGTCACCGCGCTCGACGATTTCGACGGCTGCGCGGCCCTCACGGTTCGCCGCTTTACTCTGACGGGGCGCGTGGAGGCGGGATGCGCGTCGCGCGTGCCCGCGCTGCATCTCGTTCCGGCTTTTTCAAAAACCGTCGCGCAGGTGTCACCGGCAACGCCGCAAGCTGGAAATCGGGCGCCGGAAACCGAGCTTCGCGCGGCGGCGGCGGCGTTGCTCGGCGCGGCGGACGTCCTCCAGCGATCGTATGAGTTTGAGCTCGACTCGGGAGCGGGCTTGCGCGGTGGATCGTATACGGCGTTGCCGGGAAATGCATCGGTGCGCGCGACCTTGTCATCGGTGCGCTGGACGAACGATCTCGATATTTCGGGCGCGGCCGAGCTCGATGTTCGAGGGGCGGCCGCTCATGCGCATCTGACCCTGGCGGGCGTCGCCACCGGAGCCGTAAGCGCGGCCTGGTCCACCACCGGAAGCGCGGCCCAGGCAACGCTCTCGGGCACGGTCGACGGATACGTTCTTCGGGCCACGATGCCCGCTCCGTAGGAGAGAGAACGAGCAGGCAGGAGGATGGCCATCTGTCTAGTATCCCCCGACGACGGACGCCACCCGCCTTAGTGACGTTTTCTGCCCGTTTGCCTTAAGGCATAAAGGAGAATAAACGTGCGGATCAACCTTATGGTGATCGGTATTGCCCTCGCAACGAGTTTAGCTCTTTCGGCCTGCTCATCCGGCCAGATGGCGACGGTTCCCGGAGCGTCGCAGTCAGCAACCGGCGTCGCAGGCGATCACGCTCGGCCGCACATCGTCGCCGAGCGCCGCCACCACCACGCGCCCTACGGAAACTATTTGGGAACCTGCCCGATTTCGGGCAGCTCGCCCTACCTCAACAACTATCTGCTATTACATCGCATCGGGCTCATCGTTCCAGCAAGGCTGGTGCGAGTCGTACGACAACAACTGTGGCGACATCAAGACGACGCATTGGTACTGGGCGTTCAGCCACGTCTATAAGGCCAACGGAAAGACCGTGAGCAAGAGTAAGATGTCGTCTACGTGGAGCCAAAATCCCAGCAACCCGTCCACGAACACGGTGACGGTCAGCGCGGGCGTCGCACCGACGCCGGGCGCCGTCGATTATTACACCACGATCCGTGCGTGCACGCACTACGGATTCTACGGCCCGGACGGTTACTGCGACCCGTCCGCGACCGGAGACTACGAGATCGGCATCGTCATCCAATCGCCGTCGGGTTCCGGAAGCTAAGGCTCTCCCGAGACGGATGGCGGAGGCCCGGCAGATGCCGGGCCTCTTGCATAGATGATCTCGCCGCCGCGTATCGTGTAGCGCACGTTGGTCAGGTTCGCAACGGCGTCGGCGGGATCGTCCTCGAGCACCGTTAGATCGGCCGGATTTCCCGTCGCGATCGTTGCGAGATTTACATCGCGGCATAGCCGCTGCGCCGGGTTGGTGGTCAGCGCCGCCAAGATTCGCCGGAAATCCGTGCCGGCGCGTTCCATCAGCGCGTATTCGCGCGACGGATCGTACTCCACCGCGCCTAAATCGGTCCCGAAGAGCGTCGTCCCGCCGGTTGCGTTCCACGCACGCAGTTGCTCGACGGAGGTTTCGACCAAACGGTCCCGCAGCGAAACGCGATCGTGACGCAGGAAGCTCTCCCAAACGTAGAGCGTCGGAATGAGCGCGGCGTCTCGCGCGCGCATCGAGTCAATCAGCGCGGCGTCCCAGGGGCCGCTATGCGGCGTCGTGTGCGCGATGACGTCGACGCCGGCTTCGAGAGCCGCCTCGATGTCGAAGGCGCTATTCGGATGAGCGAAAACGAGCCGGTGCGCGCGATGCGCCGTTTCGACCGCGGCGCGAATCGTCTCCGGCGCCATTGGGCCGGCCGACGGCGACGACAGAAAGAGCTTGATCGCATGGACGCCCTGGGCGAGCAGCGTTTCGCACGCGAGACGCGCCGACTCGACATCGTCCACTTCGAGCAGCGTCGTTTCCATGAGTCCGAGCGTGCGGAAGACTTCGGGCGGCGGCGTTCCTCCCGTGGAAATCAGGCCTTCGCCCGTCGAGAGGATGCGCGGCCCGGATACTTCTGCGGAGTCTATACGCTCGCGCAAGCAGCGCGTGTTCTCCCAGCGCGACGATAGATCGAAGACGGTCGTGAAGCCGTAACGCGTCAGCTCTCGGAGTTGGCGATCGAGTTCGCCGGCGGGAATGGCGGCGGCATCGGCCCATTTGCGTTCGTGAAAATGGACGTGCGCGTTCCAAAGCCCAGCCGTTATGGTACAGCCGTTGCAATCCAGCACCGTCGCCCGAAGCGGGATCGTCACGTTTTCGCCCGCGCTTTCGATCGTGCCGTCGACGACGACGATCGTAGCGTTGAGCAGAGGCGCATCGCTGGGATTTTGATAGATGCGCGCGCCCGTTAGGGCGATCGGTTCTACTCGCCCCACACGTCGCGGCAGGCGTCGATGCCGGCCGCGATGCCTGCGGCTATCGCGGCCGAGTTATTCGGCGTTTGCGTGCGCGAGTTGTCCCCGCTATCGTCCCACGCGTACCATCCGATGTAGGTCGCGCCGAACTCGCAGAAGGCGCGCGCCTGCGCGAGCATCTCGCCACGGGTCAATCCGGGTTGATAGTAGCGTTTGTCGTACGAACCGGCCCAGGCTTGACCGATGCCGTACAGCGGCGTCTGCGCGATGTTCCATCCGCGCTTTTCGAGGCTGTGCGCCATCGCCGGGAGCAGCGCTTTCATGGTCCAATCGAGATACTTGCCGTTCGACGGGCGGCGCCGTCCGAACGGTGAGTAGTTATACCAGCCGACCACGTCGCAGCCGCCATTTGAATAGTTGGCTGCGGTGCCGGGATCCCAGTTCACCTTTCCTGGTTTTGCAACGCCGGCGCCGAAGCCGCAAATCGCCGGCCGTCCAGGCGCCTTTTTCACGATGAGCGCGTGAATTTTCTCGAGCAGCTCACGTCCGCTTCCCGGATCCCAACCCGCCCAATCGTCGAGCACCCAATGCCCAACGACGTACGGACGATCGGCGTCTCGTGCGAGCACCGCGGCGACGTGCCGCAGCACCGCGCGGTCGGAGTTCATCTGCGGATCTTCGTCGGTGCGGCAGTAGTAGTTGTACGCGTAACTGCGCGGCGGCGGCTTGACGGTGTGCGTGCGGTGGCACTCCCAGTAGAAGAGAAAGCCGGAGATCGAGGCATCGACGACGGCAATACCGTGGGCTTTGAGCGCGCGTTCGAGCGCGCTTCCGGCCGGCGGCGCGCCGGAATACAAGATGGTCGTATTGACACCTTGACTCGCGGCCGTCGCGGCGCGCTTTGGCGTGTCTACGCTAAAGCCGACGATCGCATGGGGCGGGAGTCCTCGCGCAAGAAGGGTGCTGCCTGCGTTGCCTGGAGGCAGCACCGTCGTCTGCGCGACGCATCCGGAGAGCGCAGCCGCAACCGCGATCGAGACGAGCCGGCCTCGACGCCCGATGCTCATGGCTTATTTAACGTACGTCGTCGTATCCGGTCCGATGCCGCTTATTTCGAGCACCATGCCGGACTTGCTCATCGCGTAGTGATGAACGCCTGCCGGAACCGAGATCACCGTTCCGGGGCCGGCGGTCGTCATTTTGGCGGGATTTATCGTGTCGCCAATGCCGAACATGGCATTGCCGCTGATGACGACGACGTTCTCCGTCATGCCGTGATAGTGGGGCAGCGCCTTGCCGCCGGCCGGTGCTTTGAGAAAATATGCGTAGTATGCGCCGGCTTTACTCGGGTCGCCGACGATCGTAGCCATCTCCCAGCCCTTGAACTGCGGCACGGGCTGCCACTTCGCGGTATCGGGAGTGACGACGATCGGATTTCCTGCGGCTGCCGCAGCGGCAGTGAGCGCCGCGCAGAGTATCGCCGTTAGGAAAAATCGAGAATGTCGCATTTGGGGCACCTCCTGCATTCGGCGACGCTTTCGGTGCGCGCGCATCGACTCCGCTCAGGGAGATTTTGCGTGTGGGGCTGCGATTGCGGCGAGCATGTCGCTGGTGCCTGCGACCCGCTCGAGGTGCGGATAGCGAACGCCGCCGTGATAGTCGAGCGTGAGCGTTTGGTACCATCCATTTTGGCGCACGATCAATGTGATCGGCGCCGGCGAACGTTCGGCGCGTTTGAGCGCGTACTCGAGCGCGTCGGCCGAAAACTCCTGACCGTTGACCGCCATAACGTGCATATCGGGAGCGAGGCCGGCGCGCCACGCCGCAGATCCCTCGCGCACGTCCCGCACGACGCCTTCCGGCAAGGAAGCGCCTTTGGCATCCGAGCCGGCCACGTCGGCCCCGAAGCCGTACCAACCGGTGATCGTGCCGTCGTCGGCGTCACCCGCGGTGATGAATGCATTGGGGCGATCGGTATAGACGATGCGCCAACCGGCGCGTGCGAGCTCGTCCGTCGGTGGATGCTCGGCCGGATGGTAAACGTACTTCTCGAAAAAGCCGTGCCAGTCGTACGGTTCGACGTCGTTCAACAAGCTCTCGACTTGATCGCGCGTGTACGTCGAAACGATCGGGCCGGTGAACGCCGGCTCGGTGAAACGATGGAGAAACGTGTCGAGCGAGTGCGCTCCGTGCGATCGTTCGCGCAGAATGGTATCGACGTCGAGCCAGAGCAGATCGCCCTCGGTGTAAAAGTCGTTGGCATTGCGACGAATCGCGGGGTAGACTGCCGCGCGCGAGGTAAAAGTACGGCGCGCCGGTCGTAAGGTCGATGAGCGGCGTCGTGGCGCGCCCGGTTTCATAATCCATCTGGGCATAGACCGAGGCGATGTATTCGGGAAACTGCGACGGAGCGCGAATCCCACAGCGGAAGGAGAGCAAGTCGCCGAGGTACTGATTCATTCCCTCGTAGACCCACAAGAGATCGGTGAGCTGCGGCACTTGGTAGTTTGGCGTCGTGAGATCGGCTGGACGGCGGTACTTGCCGTTCCAAGAGTGGGAAAACTCGTGAGCCACGAGATCGCCCGACGCGAGCGCTTGATCCGGATCGGTCAAGAAATCGGATCCGGCACGGTCGTCGGCGGATTGATGGTGCTCGATGCCTTGAAAACCGATCGTGTCGCTGAGCGTCAGCAGCGCGTGGTAATCGTAGAAATGGCGCGACCCGTACATCGCGAACGCCTCGGCGGGAAGGCGCTGGTAGGCATGGACGACGTTTTCGGAGACCTCGAGATCCTCGGGCGCGTCGGCGAAGACGTCGAACTGCACGAAGGCGGAGCCGTCGCGCCACAGGTCCCACTTGCGAACGTAGCGTCCCATGTCGAGTGGCGAGTCTACGAGCATGTTGAGCGGCGTCACCGCAAAGTCGATCCGATCGCCGGAGGGCTGCGCGCCGCGCAGCGCCGTCGCATACTCCCACCCTGCCGGCAGCACGATCGACGGCTTTACGTAGTATTGGTGCGAGTCGATGCCCGCTTGGTAGAGCAGCGCGCGATTCCAATTGAGTATCGCAAGCGAGTGCGTCGCCATTTCGTCGCCCGGCGCGTTGAGCAGCACGTCGAAGACCACGTCGATTGACGACGCGTTCGGCGGCACGGTCACGTGAAAAGCATAAAGATCGTTTTCGTCGCGCCGCCAGTCGAGCGGTTCCCCGCCGGACGAGATGCGAAGCGCTGCGAGGTCGTTCAGCGGGCCGGTGGGGCCGTGCTCGCCGGGGATCCACTTCGGATAAACCACCGTGAAGCTTCCGGGCGCCGCCGGAATCTGCTCCCGCACCTCGATGAAAGCATCGGAGGCCCGGGAGGCGTCGACCACCAGCGTGGCCGGGCGCTCCGCGGTCGCATAGGCCATGGCGGGGACGAACGTTGCGGCGGCGATCAGAGCGAGCATCCCCTCGGGTTCTCAGCACGCCGTGGCGCTGCCCTTCCCGTTCTTTCCGGCAGGTCTGCCGCCGCCCGACCACCAAAACGCAACGGTTCTTCTGTGCATCCCCGCTTTCCGACGGAGGTCGCTATAACCACGTGAAGATCGTGGTGACGGTTAAACTCGTTCCGGATCCCAACGCCGAGAAAAAGATCGACCCGCAAACGAGGCGGCTCGTGCGTACCGGCGTCGAGACGGTTCTCAATCCCTACGACGAGTACGCACTCGAGGCGGCCCTTCAGTTGAAGGAACGTGCCGGCGGGGACGCGCGCGTCACCGTTTTTTCGATGGCACCCGAATCGCTGCGCGAGACGCTGCGCAAGGCGCTCGCGATGGGTGCCGACGATGCCGTGCTTCTCTCCGATGCCGGATTGGAGGGCAGCGACGTGTGGGCGACCGCCTATGCCATCGCCGCCGCGCTGCGCAAGCTCGAGTTCGATCTGCTCATCGTCGGCGGTCTGACCGACGACAGCAGCACCGGCGCCGTACCGGGCGCCCTCGCCGAGCATCTCCAGTTGCCCTGCATCACGAACGCGCGCAAGGTTGAGGTCGACGGCGGGACGATCAAAGTGGAGCGCGAGACCGACGTCGGTTACCAGACCGTCAGCGCGCCGTTGCCGGCGCTGCTAACGACGGCGCTGACCTTCGGCGAGCCGCGATATGCCTCGCTCAAGGGCATCATGGGTGCGAAGAAAAAGACGATAACCGCACAGACGCTCGCCGATCTCGCGCTCGAGTACGGCGTCGGAAGCGGCGGATCGAAGACCGAGCTGCAGAGCTTCGCGCCCCCGGCGCCGCAGAGGCAAGGGCCAGACGATCGAGGCTGCCGACGGAGCGGCCGGCGCGCGCGCGATCTTTGATTTCCTCCAAGAGAAGAAGCTCGTTTAGGAATGCGATTGTGAAGAACGTCCTCGTCTTCGTCGAACACCGTCAAGGTCAGACCCGAAAAGTCACTTTCGAGATTGCGACGCAAGCGCGCTCGCTCGCCGACTCGCTCGGCGGCAAAGCCTACGCCGTCGTCGTCGGCGCCGGCTCTGACGGAGCTGGCCGCAAAGCTGCGCGCTATCCGCTCGACGCGATCTACGTTGCCGACGACCCCGACGTCGATCGTTACCTCCTCGATCCGGCCGTCGACTATCTTTACGCGGCGGCGCAGGCCGCAGGCCCGTCGCTGATCCTGATCCCGAATACGCTCTCCGGCCGCGATGTCGCCGGGCGGCTGATGGCGCGTCTGCAGGCCGGCCTCGTCGCCGACGTCAGTCGAGATTCGGAAGTCGAAGGCGACGCGCTCGTCTGCGTTTCGCCGAAGCTCGGCGGCGCGCTGATTACGAACTGTGCGCTTCGCCCGGCCGACTACGGCATTGCAACGGTTCGCCCAAGCGCATTTGCCGCCGCGCAAGGGGGCAGCGGTGCCGAAATCGTCACGCTCGAGAAACCGAGCCGAGCCTACGCTGCCGCGATCGACCAGGACGTCGAAGAAGGCGCGGGCGAGCTCGCGCTCGAGGAGGCGCCGGTCGTGATCGCGGGCGGTCGCGGGCTGGGTGGCCCGGAGCCGTTCGACACGCTGCTGAAGCCGCTGGCCACGCGCTTGGGCGGCGCCGTCGGCGCGTCGCGCGCGGCCGCCGATGCGGGCTGGGTCCCGTATAATCTACAGATCGGCCAGACCGGCAAAACGGTCACGCCCCAACCTCTATATCGCCGTCGGCATTTCCGGCGCGATTCAGCACAAGGTCGGAATGCGCGCGTCGGGCACGATCGTCGCCATCAACAAAGATGCGGCGGCGCCGATCGCCGAGTTCTCAGACCTGCTGGTCGTCGGCGACGCGTTTCGCATCGTTCCCGAACTAACGAATCTCGTCGAACAATGCCAAAGGAAATCGTCTCTTGAAACGTTCTCGCAATTATTCTCCTCATCATCTATTGCGTGCATCGTGGGCGCCGCAGCAACCTCGCCGCGCGCCCAAGCCGGGCTTTTCTCGTCAAAGAAAACGACCGGTACGCCAAGCCCCTCGCCTTCGCCATCGGCGCTGCCGACGGCAAGTCCCGAACCGCCCGAGCGTCGCGATTCCGCGGCTCGATGGCCAAGCTCAAAGCGAATCCGACCGACCAGCTCGCGATGGCGCAGCTCGCCGCGGAGTACCTGCAAGTGAACCGGCCCGACGTCGCGCTGCAATACACACAGCACCTGCTGCAGATGGGCGATAAGACGGCGCAGGTATATTATTACGACGGCTTCTCGTACGAGCAGCTCGGACAACTCGTGCCGGCGACTCTACGACTTGGAGCAAGCCTCGAATCTCGACCCGACGAACCTGGGCGTGCTCGCCCAGCTCGCCGACATCTACATTCGCGAAAACCGGTTCACCGACGCCGAGCGCATCGCGCGAAGCGCGCCGTGACCTTCAACAAGACCGAACCGGCAGCGATGATGACGCTCGGCAGCGTTTACGCCGCCGAACAGCATTTCGACGATGCGCGCGCCCAGTTCGAAGCGGCCTACGCCGCTCAATGCCAAAGATACGGGACCGCTCTTCCAGATCGCGACGACCTACGCGCAGCAAGACAATATTCCGATGGCGCTGCAGACGGTCGACCGCGTGCTGGCCGTCGATCCCCGTAACATCCAAGCGCTCGTCTTCAAAGCCGATCTCTACGCGCGTCAGCACGACGACGCGCGCACCAGCGAGGCGTACGACGATGCCGTCGTCGCGGCCGCGACCGATGATGAAAAGGTCGCGATCATGATGCGTAAGGCCGGCTACTTTGTGGCCGAACACGAAGACCCGCAAGCCGATGCGATCCTTCAGCAGATGACGTACGCAGTTTCCCAAGGTCGCCGGCGGCTTCGTCGCCTTCGGCGACTACTATGCGTAGCCAGCATCAACTCGACAAGCGGTCGGCGCAATGGCAAGCCGCGCTCGCGATCGACCCGAACGACTCGGGCGCCTTGCTGGGACTCGGCGAAGTCGTCGATGCAGGCGGGCAAGCTGAACGACAGCATCAGCTATCTCGCGTCACTACACGCAAGTCTCGCCCGACGCGCAGGGCTTCGCGCTGCTGGGCCAAGCATACTCGCGCGTCCACGATTACTCCGGCGCGCGCGATGCGTGCGGCAAGAGCTTCGAGATTGCAGCGGTCACCCGTGACGCTCAGCTGCGTCGCCGGCGCCGATTACGAGCTGAAGAACTATAAGGAAGCGTCGCAAATCTTCGACGCGATCGACAAAGCCGCGAAAGGCTTCCTCGACCAGAATCCGCAGTTGCTGTACATCGCGGCGAAGTCGTACTCAGGCGCCAATCAGTGCACGAAGGCGGTCGCGGCGTACAAACGGCTTCTGCCGATGATGAAGAAGGGCACGCAAGGATTATACGATGGTGCAGACGCGCCGCCGCGGCGCCGTGCCACTCCGGAGCGAAACACTCCGGCTACCGCTGAAGTTCGTTACCGATCCGCTCTACGGCGAGCACCTTCGCGGGGTCGCTCATCCAGAGCGTCCCGACCGCGTTGAGGTCGTCGGCGCGCGTCTGCGCCGCGAAGGGCTGCTCGTCGATTCCCTCTCGGCGCGCGACGCGAGCGATGAGGAGATCGAGCGCGTGCACGCCCGCGGGTATCTGAGCCTCGTCAAGCGCGAAACCGAGCGTCTCGCCGGCCCTCGCTATCTTTCGACCGGCGACACCGTCATCGACGCCGCCTCGTACGCCGCGGCGCGGCGAGCGGCCGGAGGCGCAGTCGCTGCGGCCCTGCATAGCGCCGCCGAGTGGCGAGCCCGTCTTCGCCCTCGTGCGGCCGCCGGGTCATCACGCCGAAGCCGACCGCGGCATGGGCTTCTGCCTCTATAACAATGTCGCGATCGCCGCCCGCGCCTATCAGGCGGCGTTTGGCGGCCGGGTTTTAGTCGTGGACTTCGACTATCATCACGGCAACGGCACCGAAGCGGTCGCGGGCAACGGCCTCTCGTATATCTCGACGCACGCCTACCCGGCCTATCCCGGAACGGGCACGGCGAGCTATCGCCGCGGCGACGATCTCGTGGTGAACGTTCCGCTTCCCGCCGCAGGCATTTCGACCGAAGCGTTCGTCGCCGTCTGGGACGATTTGCTTCCGGCCGTCGCACGCGCGGTGCGGCCGAACCTCGTTTTGGTTAGCGCTGGGTTCGACTATGTCGCAGGCGACAGCGTTGGCGATCTCGGCGTCGGCGTCGAGGCAGCGCACGGCGTCGCGGCGACGATCCGGACGATCGCCGACGAGCACGCAAACGGATCGGTCGCGTACGTGCTCGAGGGCGGGTACGGTCTCGACGCGATCGCGGAGTCGATCGGCTGGATCGCTCGCGTGCACGATGCGCCGGAGGCGCCTGCCATCGACGCCGACCGGAAGGCCGTCCCGCCGCGCGTCCGCGCCGCGGCGCGCGAATCATTAAATCTAGTTCAAGGAAGGTCGTAAGGAAGCAAGAAGCAGCCTCCCTATTGGGAGGTACGTAATGATCCGCAGATCCTTGCGTCGCCTCGGCACCGCGTTCGTTCTCCTCGTTGCATTCGTTTGCCAGGAAACATGGGCACTGGCAGGCGTGACGGGTGGTTTCACGCGGCACCGTTCTCGATGCCCAATCCTCGGCTCCGATCGCGAGGGGCGCAATCACCGTCACGAGCCCGTCGCAGTCCGCAACGGCTACGACCGATGCGGCGGGACGCTTTTCCGGTTTCTGACGCTCGCGCCGGACACGTACACCGTCACCGTCAGCCAAGAGCGGATATCAGACGGCGAGCGTGCCCGGGCAGGTCGTCTTCGCCGACACCGTTCAATCGGTGACGATCCGCATGCATCGAGCCGCTGCGCGACCATCGCGCGCGTCACCTCGACCGGCGGCAGCGCGCTCGTAAGATCGGGCACGACGGCCGACGTGTATTCGATCAACGCTGCCGCGGCAGGCGTCGACCGCCGGCGCTCGGCGGCGGCGGCACTTGATCAATCAGGCCTATTCGGCGATTTCGACCGTTCCGGGCGCGTACGTCATTCCGAACCAAACCGGCTACTACGCAACGATCAATATCCGCGGCGGCGACTACGACCAAGTCGGCTACGAGTTCGACGGCGTTCCGGTCAACCGCTCGTTCGATAACTACGCGTCGAGCTCGGCGTCGTCGCTGGGCAACGCCGAAGTCCAAGTCTACACCGGCGCCAACCCGGCGAACTCCGAAGGCCAGGGCCTCTGCCGGCTTCATCAACCAGGTCATCAAGACCGGAACCTATCCCGGCTTCGCCAACGGCGCATCTCGGAATCGGAACGCCGAGCTTCTATCATCGTGCGGCCATCGAGATCGGCGGCTCGACGCCAGATCGGCTCTTCTCGTACTACGTCGGCGTCGCCGGTTTGAACCAATCTTACAACTACATCAACGGGAACAACGGCTCGGAGTACGATAACTGGCTCGGGCCGGTCATGGGCATCGTTAGCGGTCCCTACGGAACGCCGTTTGCTCCGGGCTGGTCGCTCTTTTATGGCCCGACCGGAAACTCGTACTATCCGCTCGGACCGGTGAGCTGGCCGAACAACGATGCGTCCCTCGGCACTGGGTCGATCTACGGCCGCGACACCGTCGTCAACCTTCACATCGGAATCCCGCACCACAACGACGCGGGCCGCGACGACATCCAGCTCCTCTGGGACGACGAGGCGCTGAAAAACCAGTTCAACTACGGTGCCAACGACTTCGCGTCGCCATTCTGCACGGGTCAGCTCGCCTCGTCGGGGGCGGCGTGCATGTATGCAGTGAACGGCGAGACGCTTTCTACGCTGACCGGCGGCCAAGTTCCATACGGAACTTCCGTCCCGGTGACGTACCTAAACACGTACACGTGGGGCTGCGCTCCGACCGTCGGCCGGACGTACAATAATACGCAGCTCAACGCACTCCAGAGCTGCGTGCGGCCTTATGCTTTCCCCAACGGCACGAACGTCGGCTCGCCGACGGATCCTTCGGTGATACCGGCCGGGGCGCCCGACAACTCGTACAACGACACGGCGATTACCAAGATTCAGTACACGAAGAACTTTGGGTCGTCGGCCTACCTGCGTCTCTACGGATTCACGTTTTATAGCGATTGGTTCCTGAACGGACCGTACAATACGAGTTTCTGCTATTTCTTCTGTCCGCTCGCACCCGACTATGAGTTAAACACGCACACGCGCGGCCTTAGCTTCGAGTTCCAAGATCAACTCAACGAGCAGAACCTCTTGCAAGTCAACGGCTCGTTCACGTCCGCGCGAATCGTTCGCGACAACAACGGCTTCTACAACGTTGGCGGAAATACCGGAGTCGTGGTCAACTCCGCCGCTCCCTACAGCGGGTATTGTTTCTCGCCCACGCCCGGGTCGGGCAGCGGCGTCGCGAATTGCCACGACAATACCGTGGCGCTAGGCCCCGGTTATGGTGGAAATGGCACCACGGTCCCCGGTTTGCCTTCGCTCGCCGGCGAAAACTGCTCGATTCCCGGAAAGCCGCAAGCCGGCTCGGCGTGCACGTACATGGTAGCCGAGAACGGACTCAACGGCACCTACAGCGGCACCGTTCCCAACTTCTACGGCGCCTCGATCACCGACCAATACCGCCCGACCGATAAGTGGCTGTTGAACGTCGGCGTTCGACTCGACAGCTTCGGCTTCGCCGGGCAAGACACGACCGTTCCGCCGCTCGGCGGATCCGCCGCCGCGCGTGCGTTCTGGTTCAACGCCTACAATATCGATAATTGCATCGTCAACCAGACCGGAGCACCCGATAGCCAAGGCGCCCGGGTCGGTAAGCCAGCCGTGTCCGGCCGGTTCTCACGCGGCGAACGTGGAGAATAGCCCGGCGAACTTCACCTACAACATCTATCAACCGCGTATTGCCGGCACGTACACGTCGAATCCGGACGACGTCTTCCGTTTCTCCTACGGTCGCTACACCGAGGCGCCGAACACCGCGTTCGAACAGTACAATACTCGGCAGGAGGACCTTGCGGATTACATCGGCTCGCACTTCCTGCAGTTCGGCCGCAACAGTCCGGGATATCCGATCGTACCTCCGACCTCGATCAACTACGATCTCTCGTGGGAGCATCGACTAAAGAACACCGATTGGTCGTTCAAGCTGACGCCGTTCTTGCGGCAAACGCAGGATCAGATCCAACAGTTCTTCCTCATCCCGCAGAACGGGTTCGTTTCGGGCCTGAACGTCGGCAGTCAACGCAGCGAAGGTCTCGAGTTCCAACTGCAAAAGGGCGATTTCTCGCGCGACGGACTCTCGGGATTGCTCTCGTTCGCGTATACCAACTCCTACGTTCACTACGGACCGATCGCCGCGGGCGCTTCGGGGACGACCGTCTTGGCTCCGATCAACAACTCGATCGCGCAGTATAATGCCTATACGAAATACTGTGCGACGCATCCGGGCGCGGCGAACACCATGTGCGGCGGAAGCACCACTGCCAACGGCCCGGCAAACGCGTGCTATACGGCCAGCGGTATGCCGGTTGGGGCTCTTCCCGGCGGCAACTGCCCGCGCAACACCATCGCGAACCCCTATTGGAACGCGGCGCCGCAAGCGCTCATCAACACGGCGCAGAACTTCCCGACCTACGACACGTTCCCGGGCTCGCTTGGCCTAGCCGCGCAAGGCTTCGGCTCGCCGTACGTGGGGACGCTGGTGCTCAACTACAAGCATCAGCGTTTTGCGATCACTCCGTCGGTGCAGTTCCAGGGCGGCGGCAAGTACGGCATTCCGATTACCGAGGCCGGCATAGACCCCGCTAGCGGGTGCGGCAAGCCGCTCTTCGGCGATCGTTACGACGCGTCGGCGTGTCCGGGCGTCGTGGACATTCCCAATCCATTCACGGGCGTCTTCGATCCGATCGGCGCCTTTACGGAGCCCAACGAGCTGATCGCTAACCTACAGCTCTCGTATGACGTGAGTCCGCGGATTCAACTCGTCGGACAACTCACCAACATCGTGAACTATTGTTGGGGAGGGTCCCAAACGCCGTGGACGTTCGCCGACGGGAACATCTGCTCGTACGGCAACGTGGAGGGCACGGTTTACCCGGTCGCGCCATACGGAACCCCCGGTGCGATCGTGAATCCCCCGGGCTACTCAGGCTCGCAGATTCAACCGTTCCGGAAATACCCATACGAACCGCAGTTGGGGCCGGCGATCATTTCGGCGCTGAACGGCTCGTATAAGACTCCGATCCAGTTCTACCTCACGGCAAACTTGAAAATCTAGGGAGTCATCGCGGCGGCGAGGTGCGGCAGGTCGACCTGTCCCACCTCGCCGACCAGCGTATAATGCAGGCTGCCGTCGCTCCACGCGAGCAGCGCGGTCGACCCGTCCTCGGCATATTCCGCTTCATAGGCGCCGACACGCATCGTGCGCGGGCGTAAGGTCGCCGCTTCGAGCGTCGATGCCTGCGCGTTTTCGAAGAGCGAGACCGTGCGCAGGCCGTCGCAATAGAGCAGATGCGCGGTTCTCACGCCGTGCAGTTCGACGACGGTGCCCTCGATCGGGGCAAACCCTTCGGGCAGCGAACGCGGCTCGTGCATCGTAAATCCTGCGTCGCGCACGATCCGCTGCGGCGGTTCCAGCGTGGCGAGGGCGCCTTGGCGCTGCATCGCGTAGCCGGACGGGAGCGCAAAATCTCCAGCCGAGGCCGGTGCGTATCGGATCGCTTCAAAGCGCGTCTCCGCGAGGAGGCCGCCGTCGGCGGAGAACTCCTGTTTATCGAGCACGACTTTGCTGACCGCGTCCAGCCGCATGCGCGTCGTCGTGCGGTGAGTATACCGGCTGACAAAGGCCAAATCGACGACGTTGCGCCCATCGTAGGTTTCTGATCCCGTCTGCGTCACGCGATAGTTCGCGCGAAGAAGTCCGTACTCGGCTTGGAACGCGCCGGAGTCGGCAAACTCGTCATCGCGCCGTTCGACGATCCGGTGCCGCTTCGGGTCGATCGAGTACTCGAGCGTGCCGTTGGTTACCATCGAATCGCCTGCGAGCGACGATGGCGCCGTATAATCGCGGCGCGTGAGATTCGGAGCGCGATGCTCGATGCGATAGACCGAGACGTCGGCGGCGTGCGAGCCGAGGCGCACGACTTCGACCGTGCCGGCATACGAAACCGTCGACGGCGCGTCGAGTGCGGCCCGGAGCAGACCGTCGAGCGGATCGTTAACCGGACGCGCTGCGCCGGCAAACGTTACGCTCGCGGCCGCGAGCACGAAGGCGGCGACGCTAACGCGCTTCATCGTCCGACGTGAGCGTGACGGGAGGTTCTTCGGAGAAGGGTGCTATCGCCGCCATCGCCGCGTGGCTATCCACGTAGGCGGATGCGTCGATTGCGATGGGGCCGTGCCCGGCGTGACGCGCTCCGAAGCCGAAGTACAGCATCACGGCGACGGCAGCGGCGATCGGAACGAAAACCACCGGACGAAAGACGGCGCGCAGCGATTCCCATAGATCCGCCTTTTCGGGCTTTGCGACCCGCGCGCGAACGTTTGCGACGATTCCCGGTGGAAGCTCGCGCTCGTCGGCCAGCGCGTGCGCGCGCAGCGCCTCGGTGATGGCAACCTCCGCATTGCGGTGCTCCTCGCACTCCGGGCATGCGGAAAGATGCGCGTGCATCGCCGCATCCTCGACGGGCGGGAGCTCGCCGTGAAGATAATCGACGATCTGTTCGATCGTTGGATGGGTTTGGTTCATGACGACGACTTCATATGGCGGTTGACGAGCTTTCGCAGTTGGCCCCGGGCACGGTGGAGCCGCGATCGAACCGTTCCAACCGAGCATCCGACGATCTTGCCGATCTCTTGATAGCTGCACTCCTCGATGTCGGCGAGCAAGACGATCTGACGCTGGTCGGGCGTGAGATCGGCCAGCGCTTTGGAAACGGGTTCGCTGAGATAACCTTCGACGTACTCCTCGATTGGGTGGACGGGTATGGGTGGGATTTCTTCTTGATAACGTCCTTTTCGCCGCCGAAGTTCGTCGCGGTATAGATTCGTTACGATGCGATAGATCCAGGAGAGGAAGGAGGTGCCGGGCTTAAAGCTCTGCCAGGCGCGGAAGACGCGAATAAACGCCTCTTGCGTGAGGTCGCTCGCATCGGCGGCATTGCCGGTTAAGCGGTAGGCAAAGTTATATGTGGCCTTGCCATACTGCTCCATGGCATGCTCTAAGAACGCCTGCTGTTCCATGCCCCGGTGCTAGGCTTCCTTGCTCCGCTTATGTCTCCCCCAGAGAACGCGACCGACGGCCCACATTCCGGCGAACGAGGCAACCGTCAGCAACGCGAAGAGCGCGAGCTCCAACAAGACGACTCCGCCAGATTGGCTCCCGCCGCAGAGCGCGACGACGTCGGCGACAAGTGCCAGCTTGAACCGCTCGAACGGATTGCTCGCGAGTCCCGAAACCGCTTGCGCTTGCGCCAGAACGCTGCTCGGGTCCCAGTTTCCAGTCTCGACCACGTACGCGATGCGCCCCGCCGGCGTGACGATGAAGAGCCGGTCGCTATGCAAGAAGTTGTCGGTGCTCACGCGCATCGAGCTGATCGAGAACTCGTCGAGCAAGCGCTGAATCGTCGAGCCGGTTCCCGTGAGCAGCCGCCACTTCGGCGCGCGTGCCCCGAAGCCGTTGCCATATGCGGACAGCACGACCGGCGAGTCGTACTGCGGATCGAGCGTGATCTCGGCGAGCGCGAATCGCGCGCCGTCGAGGCGGCCGTTGAGATCGCCGAACTTTCCGCTGATCGCGGGGCAGAGCGTGCGGTCGGGACATCGCGTGAAGACGAACGAGAGCAGCAACGTCTTGCCGAAAAACGCGCGATCGAGCCGGAGCATCTGCCCGTTCTGATCGACGAGCGTTGCAGGCGGAAGTTTGCTGCCGATGTGCAGCGTCTCGACGCGTCCGCTGTCCGGAAGGCCGGGAGCGAACGCGGCCGCGGGCACCACGTCGCGCAGCACGCCGGGTTGGGCGGAATCGAAGAACGCATCTACGGTCGTTCCGGAACGAACCTTCCTGCCGGGAACGAAGCGATAGCGCTCGGTCAGCGCCGGCATCGTGCCGGCGACGGGATCGGTGCGAACGATTGCCGTGCGATCGGGGAGGCTCGTTATCACGAGGCCGTGGACCGGGACGACGGCAAAGAGCGCGGCCGCAACGAGCGTGAGCATCGCATACATTCTACGACGAATCGCGCCGCCGTGCTTCCCAACCAGGGGTTGGCCGAGCCGGAGCCCAACGAGTGGTCCCGATGGACGCCGCGGTTTTCGTTGTGCGCGTTGTGTTGGGGCTGGTGCTCCTCGCCGCGGGCGTGCTCAAGGCGGGGCACCCGGTCGAGCTGGCGGCGACGTTGGCAACCTTCCGGTTGTTGCCCTCGCAAATCGTCGGGCCGCTTGCGTTGGCACTCCCGTACGTCGAGATCTTACTCGGCGGTTACCTGATCGCGGGGCTCTTCACACGCGTCGCCGCCGCGGTCGGTTGTGCGCAGTTCGTCATCTATGCAAGCGCGATCGCTTCCGCGATCGTGCGGCACATCGCCGCCAACTGCGGTTGTTTCGGTCCAAACGATGTTGCCGTGGCGGATTGGCCGCACGTTGGGTTCGATCTCGCGCTCGCCGCGGCGTGCGCGTTCGTTGCGTACGGAGCGCCCGGTGCGCTCGCCGTCGATAGGAGATTTCGTAGCACATGAAGCGCGGTACGATCGCACTCGTTACCGGAATCGTGGTGTTGGCCGTGATCGTCGCCGCGATCGCCTATTATAATTTCGGCTCCTCTCATACGCGTATCCAAACGGCGTCGCAAGCGCCGGTCGTCGGGAAGGCCCAAGTCGGCCAGCCCGCGCCGACGTTCGAAGTCGCGACGACTTCGGGACTCTTCGATCTGAGCAAAGCCACGAAGCCCGTCTTTCTCGAGGTCTTCGCAACCTGGTGCCCGCACTGTCAGCATGAAGTTGCGGTCATCAACCGCGTCTATGCCGCGTATCGCAATCGCGTCGACTTCGTCGCCGTTTCAGGAAGCGACACGGGAATGGACGGTACGACCGCGTCGTCGCAGCTCGACGTGCTGAACTGGGTGAAACGCTTCCACGTCGCGTACCCGGTGGCGTACGACCCGCTCCTCAACGTAGCAAATCTTTATATGCAGGCCGGATTTCCGACCGTCGCCATCATCGCGCGCGACAAAAAGATCACCTATCTCGACAGCGGCGAGGTGACGTACGGCGAACTGACCGCCGCCCTGGAGAAGGCCTTGCGCTAGTCGCCCGGTGGGAAGATGTAGTTCGGCGGTGCGACGAGCGGAGCGCCGACTTCGAGAACGATCTGCTGGTGCGCGCCGAGAGGAATCGAGCGAAGGTCGCCGTTGTAGAGTTGCCCGTTGACGTACGCGGTCACCGGTCCCAGGAAGCCTGCCGCACCGGTGCGCTCGAGCGGGACGCCCCAGATATCGAAGAGCATGCCGAGCGTATAGGGGCCTCCCTGCGGCGGGCTGATATCCGGCGCTTCGATGTGAATGACGCCGCTTGCATCGTGGGTGTGGATCCAGTAGAGGCAGCCTGAGGCGAGGCTCGGCGCGAAGCCGATATACTCGGGCACCTGCATCTGCTTGCCGTTGTGAAAGAGCGCGAGATGCGTGTGCACGTGCAGCGTCGCGTACTCTTGCGTCCCGCAGCCGATGCCGTCGACGGTTTGACCGCGCCCACCCTGCGGGGTGTCGGGATACTTCACTTTGACGAACTTCGCGCCGAGGTTCTCACCGTTGGTGAGCACGATCGGCTTCGTGGTTGGGCTGGTCCCGGGCGTCGGCGTCGCGTTTGCCTGCGCGACGGTGCGTTGTTGCCACCAGTTGAATCCGAGGAAGGCGAGGATCAGCGCGACGAGGGCGATGCCGATGGCGATATAGACGGCGCGCATCGGATCGCGGCGCGGAGGAGGAGCGGCGCCTCCGCGTTGCTGGCGGCGGCGTTCGGGGCGATTCGATTGCGACATGCGTTTCCTTTTAGAGGGGTCCCCGAGGCACGCTCAGGGCGACATTGCTTTCAAGGGTGACGCGACCGGCGGATCGGCGATCTCCAGCGGGCGCTGAGGAATGAGATAGTTGATGACGTAATCCGTTACCGCATCGGCCAGCGGCGTAGCCGGGCGATCGTAACCGGCGGCGCGCAGCTTCGAAACGGTCGCGCAGGTGTAATATTGATACTTGTCGCGCAGTTGAGGCGGCATCTCGACGAACTCGACCCGCTGCGGCAGCTCGAGCGCGTGGAAGATCGGCGCGACGAGCTCCAGCCACGTATGCGGAGTTCCGGAGCCGACGTTGAAGAGCCCGTTGGCGCCGCACTCCGTCAGGAAGAGCGTCATATCCACGGCGTCTTTGATGTAGATGAAATCGCGCTGCTGCTCGCCGTCGCGATACTCTGGGCGATAGCTCTTGAAGAGCCGCACGCGGCCGCTCTCGCGTATTTGCGCGAATGCTTTGTGCACGAGGCTGCGCATCTCGCCTTTGTGATCTTCGTTGGGACCGAAGACGTTAAAGAACTTCAATCCGCAGATCTTCTGGTCGAGCCCAGTTCGCGCCGAGTAGAGATCGAACAGGTGTTTCGAGTATGCGTAGCCGTTGAGCGGGCGAAGGGAGTGCAGATCGGCTTCGTCGGATAGCTCGGCTTCGAGGCCGCCGTACGTGGCGGCCGACGATGCGTAAATGAAGCGCGCCTCTTCGCCGACGGTCCAAAGAGCGAGCCGCTTGGTGTACTCGTAGTTGTTGCGCAGGAGGAATCCGGCATCGGTCTCGGTGGTAGACGAGCATGCGCCCAGATGTATCACGGTGCGCACGTCGCCAAAGCTGCGCCCGGTCGCCGTATAACGCTCGAATTCGTCGGCGTCGAGATAATCGGCGAATCGAAGCGGGACGAGATGCTTCCACTTCTCGGACGTGTCCAGCCGGTCGACGATCAGTACGTCGTCGAGCCCGCGGCGATTGAGCGCCCAAAGCACGGCGCTGCCAATTAGGCCGGCTCCTCCGGTAACGACGATTCTTCCGCGGCTGAGGTCGTGCATTGCTCCGAAAATTCTAATCGCCCGCCACGCGCAAAGGTCCTCCCAAGGCAACTTGAGAATGATTCGCAAATCATGCATCGACGATGTTCGTTTTGCGGCCGCCGAATGGCGATCGTGCGCCTGGCTGCCGGTTTCTTCTTCGCCTGCTGCGGGCACGCGGTTGCCGCGGCCGGGGGCGCCCCGCTTTGGGGGAGCGTGACGAGCGGGGGCAAGCCCGTCGCGGGCGCGTTGGTCTCCGCATCGGGCAACGACCTCACCGCGCGGGTGGTCGCCGATGGCCGGGGGCGCTTCGTTTTTCCTTCCCTGGCGCTCGGGACGTATGAGGTCGAGGCCCGCGAGGGCAATCGCGCCGGCGTAGCGCGCGTCGACCTAGGCAGCGCCGGCGCAACCGTGGAGATCGTCCTGGAGCAACTGACGGAGATCGCGCATGCGGTGGTCAGCCGCTCCCAATCGCCGGCGATTCAGGGCAGCGGGAGCGACGTCGTGCTGAACCGGACCGCGCTGACCGAAATGCCGTTCGCCAATAGCTTCACCCAAATGGAAACGCAAATGCCCGGCGCCGCCCAAGGGGCCAACGGCGTCGTCCATATTAACGGCGATCACGGGGTGATCGATTATACGATCGACGGCGTGCCCTTGCCGCAGGAACTCAATCGGGATATCGGCTCGGAAATCAACATCAACGACCTATCGTTCGTCGAGCTAATCGAAGGAGCGTATCCCGCGCAGTACGGGCTGCGCTTCGGCGCGGTCTTCAACATGTCGACCCGCGCCGGAACCGGCCCGCCGGGCTTTGATGGGTACGTTTCGGCGGGGTCGTATACCGACGCGCAGTCGACGCTGGGGTACCACTCACCGCTTGCGGGCGGCGGGGGATTCGACATTGCCTTGAGCGGCCTGACCACGACGCGGGGGCTCGATCCGCCCGATTGGGACTCGCCGCATAACGATTCGAGCGCGGTCGGAGCATTTGCCCGGTTTACGATTCCAGCCGGCGGAAACAACTTCACCAACATCACCTTTCTCAACGACCGCGACACGTTCCAAATCCCCAACGACATCGCGTATGGCCAACCCGGGGCGACCGACGATAACGAGACGCAAGACGATACGTTCTTGGCGGTTCAATTCCATAACGCGATCGGCAACTCGGCAACGCTGACGTATGGGCCCGCATACAGCACGTCGAGGATTCGCGATTTCGGCGATCCCCAGAACGACTGGCTGTACGGAGAATCGCTCAACCTCACCCCGCCGCCGTTCGGCAACGGCGGCAGACCGACCGATTGTGCCGACGCTTTTACGATCGCTCCGTCGAATCCGACTGCGTTTCCGACGATGTGCGGCGTTTCACTTGCCGATACGAGAACCGAGTTGAACTACATTCTGCAAGGGGATTACAACCAGATTTTGGGGCGCCATTCGGTTTCAGCGGGCCTATCCTACGATCTCACGCGGGTGCTCAAGTATTACGCGATTACGCTTCAGCCCAACAACTATCTGGCGCCTTTGCTGACGCCCCAAACGCCCGCCGCGCCGACGACCGTGGTCGACGATTCGCCAAACCTGGGCGATACCTATCAATCGTACGTCCAAGATAGCTGGCGTCTGAGCAGTTTATGGGGAGCCGATTACGGGATTCGTTACGATTATTTCACGATCAAGTCGGCCGATTTCGCACAAGGCTTCGGAGCCTTCAGCCCGCGGTTGAAGCTGACGCGCTTCTTCGGAAACCGCGCGAGCCTCTACGCCTACATCGGGCGCTTTTTCGAGCCGTTTTCGCTGGAGAACGTCAGCCCCTACGCCGCGCATCTGCTCAACCTGCCGCTGCAGCCGACGCCTGCGCAGTTCGATCTTAAACCCGAGCGCGATACTCAGCTGGAACTCGGCGGCCACGTACCGCTCGGGCGCGGCGATCTTGGTTTTCGCGTTTGGCAGAAGAACGCAAACGACCTCATTGACGACACGCAGGTCGGAGTGACGCTGCTCCATCAAGATATTAACTACGTGCTCGGCCGGCTATCGCAGGAAGCCGTTACGTACGCCCAGCCGCTCGTGCGCAACGGCCGGGCATACCTATCGTTCGCCCACGTCGTATCGCTCAATGCCGGCTGCGAGACGCAGCTGCTCGCGCCCTGCTTCGGGCAACCGTCGGGATTCACGCCGGCCGACCACGAGCAGCGTTACACGGTAACGGGCGGCGTCTTGCTCAACCAGCGCGGAGCTGGTTGGTTCTCCGCCGATGCGTATTACGGCAGCGGTCTTTCTTCAGATTTCTGCCCGCTCGACACGCCTGGTTTCTGCAAGCAGACGCCGCACACGACGTTTAACGCCGAAGAAGGCGTCGCACTCTCCTCGCGAGCCGCGCTGACGCTCGACGTTCAAAATATACTCAACGACCGGTACTATGTCACGCTCCTCAACGCCCAGGGAAACCACTTCGGTCCGGGGCGGGAGCTGAGCGTGGGCATTCGTTTCAAGCCCTAAGCCCTGAGGGCGGCGAGCGGGAGGGCCGTGGCGATTTGCGCCGCGACCCTCATTCGCCCTAGAACGGCGCCGTCAGGCGCAGCAGGAAGTTGGTTCCACTGGAGATCTGCGTTGTGTTGAAACCGTTTGCGACCTTAATGACGTACTGGTGGTTGAGCAGGTTGAGTACCTGGAGCGAGAGCCCGAGTCCCTGATCTTCGCCCGGGCGCCCGGGCGTGAGTTCCCGTCCCGCTGATAGATCGAACGTCGTGTGAGCCGGAAGGGTGCCGTTCAGGTTTACGTTGGCATCCTGAAACTGGACCGGAAAGCCGCTGCCGTAGTTTGCTTGCAGCGTTGCATACCACAGCTTGTGGCCCCCGAATCGATGCGTGTAAGCGGCGGTCGAATCGACGGTCTGGCTATGGTCTTCGAGTGAAAGCTGCGCGACGCAGGGTACGCCCGGAATGTTCGTGTTCGGCGGGAAGAGGAACTCCGAGCCGGAGACGCAGGCCGCATACGACGCGGAAATGGTTCCGGTCAGAAACCAGTAGTCGCCGCTGTACGGCTCCTGGTCCAACAATCTCAGCTCGAAGCCGTGATTGATGCCGATTGAGTTATTGTAAACCGCGAAGATCGGCGTGTTGAAAAGCTGGGTGGTGTCCAGAACGTTCACGACGGTCTTCTCAAAAAGATTTGCGGTGAGCGTAAAATGCGGATTAAACGAATAGACGTCGCCCATCTCGAAGTACGAGTCGCTCTCGGGCTTTAAGTCGTACACCGGATTCGTCGTCGAGCAGGCCTGCTGGGCGGCGAGCAGCACGCAGGCTTGGCGAACGTCTTCAAGCAGCGGCGCTGCATAGAATCGGCCATAGTAGATGTGACTAACGTTCTTTCCGCCGTCCCACATGCTGAGGCCGATGCGCGGACTTATTTGGTTTCCGCCCACGTAGCCGGTCGAGGCGTCGTAGCGCAAGCCGTAGCTCCAGATAATATTCGGCGTCTCTTGCCAGCGGTCTTCGCCGTAAATGCCGACTTGAGATCCCGCTTGTCCTTGCGGCGTGGTGTATGCGGAATAATAGGGGTTTGCGACGGTTCCGCTCGCTTTGCATCCGACATAATAACAAGCGAATTCCTGATAGGCAGTTGCGCTTTCGCGATTTACGTCGACGCCGATCTTCCAGGCGTGATTTTTTGTGGCGCGAAAGTCGGAGGCGCGCAAGCCTATGTAACTGGCGTACGAACCTTGATTCAGGCCGACGAGATGCACGTCGTCGTTACAGCTCGGCGGGCAGTTGCCGAAGTTCGGTTCGGTGGCGAGCACGTCGAGAGGGAGGTCGCCATAATAGTCGATGCGCGTCGAACGCCACCAGGGTATCACTTGAAAGATCCCGTTTCCGTCTTGGGAGAGCTGCGTGAAGTTTAGGTTCGAGAACCGTTCGTACTCGAGTTGCGTATCGAGTGTTCCGGGCGCGCTGACGACGGGGTCGACCGGGTTGTTCGGATCGGTATTAATAGGGATCTGGAACTGCGAGAATTGGTTCGAATAATCGAATGCCAGCGTACTGCGCGGCGAGAGTTGGGTAATAAAGCGAAAAAACTGGTCGCTGTTGGAGGCGGCATCGTTAATGGGCGTGTAGGTCGGGGCATCCAAGCCGCGGTTCGTCGTTTCGGAATTGGCGCTGAGAAAAAACTCGCTCGAACCGGTGCGCGACTGGACGTCGAATTCTCCGATCGCTTGAGCTTGGTTTCCGATTCCGCCCGTAACCGATCCGTACGTTCCTTGAGGAATGTCCGATCGGGCGGTTGCTGATGATGTTAACGACGCCTCCCATGCGATCGCCGCCGTACTCGGCCGGTATTGCGCCCGTCAACAACTCGATGGAGTTGATGACTTTCGGATCGATGATTTCGGCAAAGTTCGACGTGGTCGCCAGGGGAAGCGGAGCGCCGTCGATGTTGTACGTAACGCCGTGAAAGCCGTTAATGACCGGTTCGTTGTACGAAAACTGAACGACGCCGGGCATCGTTTCGAGCAATCGGTCGAGGCTATTATTCACGGGCGACGTTTGAATGTCGCTGCGGCTTAGCTGATTGACTGAGGGCGGATTCCCTTCCGGGCCGGCATGAGCGGTTACGGTCGTCTGTGCGATTTGTTTTAGTTGTGTGGAAAGCGCAACGTCGACGTTGTAAACGCGGCCGCTCGAGACATTTACGAGCACTTGCAACTCGTGAGCTTTAGCGGACTGAGCGATGAGCCGGTACGAGCCGTACGGGACGAGCGGAAAAACGTAATCGCCCTTCGCATCGGTTTTTGCCGTAAAAAGTGAGCCTTCGCCCTGTAGGGTCACTGTGGCGCCCGGCTGAGGCGATCCGTCGACGGTGACTTTACCGCGGACGATGCCGGTCGTCGCGGCGAGTGCGGGCGATGCAAACGTTGCAAGAACGAGCGCGGCGAGTACCGCCGCAAGAATGCGTGACATGAATCCCCCGATCGTGAGAGTGAAGTGGCGAAGCGGCGCGCGTCAGCGCGCGGGGACTACGCCGCGATCGGAGGAGGGCGCGCGAAACGGCGCCGCGCGAGCAGCGGCTGCCGGGCGACCGGCACACGATACGTGCGCCGTTGCCAAGCGGGTGCGCGCGGACAGAAGGACGAGCGCGTTACGGCGATGACCGCTCGAGCGAACCCGTCCGCGATAGCCCGCGCAACGTGCTGCACGAGCCACGCGGCGGCGACGAGCGCTACGACGCCGGCGAGCGGGGTCACGCCGGCATGTGCCGGCTCGAGGGACTCGGCTGCGACGTACCAGAGGACGGCTGAGCCGAGGATCGCGCCCAAACCCGGAAGGCGTTCGCGCATTCGCATCGCGAGGACGCTGCCGTCCACGAGGTGACGCGAACTGCTCCAGGCCAGCGCTCCGAAGAAGATCAGAAAGCCGAGCGTCGCGCCGACCGCGCCTTCGAGCAGCAGCGTTTGGTACGCCCCGCCCATAGCGTGATCGTGGCCGTAAAGCGCCGAGTGGGCTACCAGCGAAGCAAGCAAGCCTAAAGCGGCAGCGCCCGGAACCTTCCGTGGGGTCACATGGGTCCATTCTAGACGGCGGCGAGGGGAGACCTTGAGGCCGCGTCGTACCTGACCCTCCCCCTTGGCGGACGACGCCCTCGGGGGATTGGGAGCCGGAGAAGATCCAAGGGAGCCATGAATACGCGAGCGCTGGTCGAGAATGCCGATACCGTGAGTCAGGTTTGCGCACTGCTCGTGCGCTTTCCCGAGCTCGCGTCGATTCGGTCCGGCCCCGCGGAAAGAACGCTGCGGCTCACCTTCGCCGTCCGGCGGCGGCTCGATAAATCGTTGCAAGGTGCTCTCGCCGAAGCGCTCGACGAACACGTTCGCGGCTTTCTCGCGCTGGCGAAGGAAGAGCCGGCAGTGCTTCGCGTCGAGAGCGAGGGCGATCGCGGCTTGAGCTTCGTCCACGTCACGCGCGACCTCGACAGCTTTTCGAAGGACGAGCTGGAGCTGCAGGTTGGAGTTTTGCGCGATCGTTTCGGCGATGCGCTGGTCCGCACGCCGCACCCAGACGATCATCTGGATGGCGACCCCGCCGCCGAGGACGAAGCCGCCCTCTATGCGATCGAGGCGTTGCGCGATCCGACCCAGTCCAAGAGTTTGGTGGGATTTAGAGAAGAAAAACGCGTGCTCGTCTACTTCTTGAAATCTCAGAAGAAAGCGAAGGCCTCGGCTCGCCGATAGAAACCACCCTCAACCTGCTGGTCATCGGGGATGTCATGGGTTCGCCCGGCCGGGAGGTGCTCAAGCGCTGCGTTTCGCTGCTTCGCGAACAGCACAAGATCGACGCCTGTATCGCCAACGGCGAAAACGCCGCCGGCGGTTTTGGCTTGACGGCACAGACTGCCGAGGAAATGTTCGCCAGCGGCGTCGATTTCATCACCGGCGGCAATCATATTTTCGACAAGCGCGATTTCGCCGAGTATCTCGAGAGCAGCAATCGCGTGATTCGCCCGGCGAACTATCCGCCCACCGCCCCCGGGCGGGGCGCGGCCACGTTCGCCGTAGGCGGGGTTCAGATCGGGGTGCTCAACGTCATGGGCCGGACCTTCATGCCGCCGGTCGACGACCCGTTTCGCTGCGCCGACGCATGCGTCGCCGAGCTGCGGGACCGGACGCCGATCGTGATCGTCGACGTCCACGCCGAGGCGACCTCGGAGAAGGTCGCGCTGGCCCGCTACTTGGACGGGCGGGTTTCGTGCGTCTTCGGCACGCACACGCACGTGCAAACCGCCGACGAGCAGATTCTCCCGGGCGGCACCGCGTACATCAGCGACCTTGGAATGACCGGCCCGACGGAGGGCATTATCGGCATGGAGGCGGATGCTGTGCTTGACCGGTTTCTGACCGGCCTTTCGGAGCGCTTCAGCGTACAGAAGCACGGAACGAAGCAGTTCTGCGGCGCCGTGATTTCCATCAATCCCGTCTCCGGGAAGGCCAATGAGATTAAGCGCATCTTTTTGAAGGGAATCGCATGAGCGTGGCAGTGACCCTTAAGGTCTCGGCGAAGAGCAACCCCAATGCGGTTGCCGGCGCCCTTGCCGCCGCATTGCGGGAGCGCGAGACCTCGGAGCTCCAGGCTGTCGGCGCGGGGGCGATCAACCAGGCGATCAAGGCCATCGCAATCGCACGAAGTTATCTGCGGGGCGCGCAGCTGGATTTGGTCTGCACGCCGTCTTTTGTCGTCGTCGCCATCGGCGAGAGCGAGCGCACCGCGATCTCGCTCTTCGTCGAGCGGCGCAAGCTTGAGGAGAAGGTCCCCGACGTTGAAGGTTGATCTGCACTCGCACACGCGGATGAGCGACGGAACGCTCAGCCCGCAAGAGCTCTCGGATTTCATGGGCGAGCGGGGGGTCGAGGTCTTCTCGATCTCCGATCACGATACGCTCGCCGCGTACGGTCAGTTTGATCCCCCGAGCGGGGCGCGCGTCATCCCCGCCATCGAGATCAATACGACCTGGCGTAATAATGAAGTTCACGTCCTCGGCTACAACGTGCCGCTCGGCCCGTCGGCGATCAACGAGCTGCTGGAGTACAACCAAGAGCAGCGCCGGCTGCGTGCCGTGACGATGGTCGAGCGTTTGCGCGAGGCGGGGTATCCGATTACGATCGAGCAAGTGGTTGAGGAAGCAGGCGGAGCCCTTTCGATGGGGCGACCGCACGTCGCAAAAACGCTCGTGAGGCTCGGCGTGGTCGACAGCGTCGATGCCGCCTTCCGCGAAGCGCTTCTTCCGGGGAAGCCCGGCTACGTTCCGCAGATCTACACCACCCCCGAGCACGCGATCAAGACCATCGCGGCGGCCGGCGGCATCCCGGTGCTCGCGCATCCAGGGCGCCTCAAAGACCGTGTGCTCATCGATGAGTTGGTGCCGCACGGCCTGCGCGGGCTCGAGGTCTTCTATCCGCTTCACTCGGCGGAAGACACGCGCGAGTTCCGCGAGACGGCGAAGCGCTACGGCTTGGTGATGACGGCCGGCATGGATTTCCACGACATTCGGTATCACACGAAAGGCGTTGGGATGGACGTGGACGCCGACGACATCGCGCCGTTCCTCGATCTGGTCGAAGTCGCAGCATGATCGCTGCGTCGGCAGCGTTGGCCTTGGCCATTAACGCGCCGACGCGCACGCCGCGCCTTCGCCACTCCGTCGTCGCTGGCGAAGTCTACGATCTCGATTCGCATCGCGTCCTCTATGCGCGCAACGCCAACCTCCTCATGGTCGCCGCGTCGACCACCAAACTTCTAACTGAAGGAACGAGCCTCGCGCTGCTCGGGCCGGGCTTCCGCTGGACGACGCCGGTATACCGCACCGGGCCGATTGACGCGCAGGGCACGCTCGACGGCGACCTCGTGCTGGTCGCAAGCGGCGACCCAAATCTTTCGCAGCGCATTCAGAGCGACGGCAGCCTCGCGTTCGAAAACGAGGATCATGCCTACGACGGTTCGGCCAAAACCAAAGCCGTGCCGGGCGATCCGCTCGCGGTACTGCGCGATCTCGCCGTGCAGGTAGCGAAGGCCGGGATCAAGCGCGTGCACGGGCAGGTGCTCGTGGATGCTTCGCTCTTTCCGGATCAAGGGCCGGAGGGCGGCACCGGCGTCGTCGTCTCGCCGATCGTCGTGAACGATAACGTTGTCGACGTGACCGTGACCCCGGGCGCGCACGCCGGCGATCCGGTGAGCATCGCCGTCTCGCCGGCGACGGGCTACGTTTCCTTCGTCAACGACGCCAAGACCGGGGCGCCGAAGAGCGACGCCACGATCGACATGAGCGCCGACGTTCGACAAGCCGACGGGCGGCATCGCGTGACGATCACCGGCCGCCAGCCGGCCGGCCCCAGCGTCCTCTATGCCTACCGCGTTCCCGAACCCCAAGCTTTTGCGCAGGAGGCGTTCCGGCTCGCGCTTGCGGATGCGGGCGTGGTGCTGGATCCCGCAGGAACGGCGCCGGCGGTTGCGCCGCCGGCCGCCGCGTTCGATCCGGCGAACCTCGTCGCGACGCACGTTTCGCCGCCGCTCTCCGAAGACGCGTATATCACGCTGAAGGTGAGCGACAACTTGCACGCCGCGCTCATGCCGTACATGTGGGCGGTCTACCTGGCCAAAGCAAAGACCAACTATCTCACCGCCGGCTTCGCTTTGGAGGCACGGCTCCTGCGCCAGGCAGGTCTCGACGTAGATCAGGCGGCGCAGCAAGACGGCGAGGGAAGCAGCGCGGACTTCACGCCCGATTTCATGGTTCGCTATCTCGCATGGGTCCAAACGCAGAGTTGGTATCGTTACCTGCTCCGGGGTCTGCCGATCATGGGCGTCGACGGTACGTTGGCAGATATTCAGAAGAAGTCGCCGGCGCGGGGCAAGGTCTTTGCCAAGACCGGCACCGACGGCGGGACGAACTACCTCAACGACGGCGAAGTGGTGCAGAAGGGGCTCGCGGGCTACATCACTACGAAAGGCGGACGCCACGTAGCGTTCGCATTTTACATTGGCTCGATGAACGGCCCGCACGACGAGGACACCGGAGAAGTCGCCGGCCAGATTCTCGGCGCGATGGCCTCGGCGACCTACCTCACCCTATAGCTGCCGCGCGCCGCGCCCGCGCCAGAATCCCGGCTGCCTCACCTTCGTACCGAACCAGCTGCGCGGCTTGCTCGCGGATCGAAGACTCGTGGCGCATGTACTTGTGATTGACGCGTACGTTATAGCCGCACGCCACGAGCGCGGCATGCGCGAACTCCGCGGCGCACGCAACGTCGCTCGCCAGCGCTCCCATGCGCACGCCGAGCAGCTCGTCGACTAATCTGAGCACGTCGAGGGCGAGCGCGGCGGTTTCCAGCGGCGCTTGCGCCGCGCGGTGCAGCGCGGCATCGAGCGCGTGACGCCGGGCGGCGCGCGCTGCTTCGTCGCCTTTCGGAAGCGCTTGCGCCTCGATCACCGCGGTGTAGGCAGCCTCGTCGCGGCCGCGCGCCGCCAGCAAATCGCCGCGCAAACGGTCGGCGTTTGCGACGAGTCCGTCGAACGGCGTAGCGCGGATGCGGCCGACCATTGCGACGAGCGCTGCCGCGACGGCGCCGGTCAGCGCGGCCGCGCTTCCGCCGCCCGGCACGGCGGCATCCGAGGCAAGGCGTTCGAGGTATGCGTCGAGGCTCTCCACCGTACCAGGGGTTGGCCGATAGGTTGCGAAAAGCCCGCGAGCCTTTTCCATCGTGTAGGAGTTAAATGAAAGTGCCCCTTTTAGAGGGTAGCGTCAAAGACCCGAGTCTCGCCGAAGCGGGACGTTCCCGGATCGCATGGGCGGCATCCTATATGCCGGTCCTCACGCAGATTCACGATCGCTTCGAGGTCGAGAAGCCGCTGCGCGGCGTGCGCATCGGCGCTTGTCTTCACGTTACGACCGAGACCGCCAACCTGATGCTCGCCTTGCAGGCCGGCGGCGCGGAGATCGCGCTGTGCGCGAGCAACCCGCTTTCGACGCAAGACGATGTCGCGGCGGCGCTCTGCGAATATGGCATCGCGACGTACGCCATCAAGGGCGAAGACAACGAGACGTATTACTCGCACATCGAGTCGGTGATCGCGACCCACCCGCAGCTCTCGATGGATGACGGCTGCGATCTCGTGACGACGATCTTCACCAAGCACAAGGATCAGCTCGGCGAGTTGATCGGAGGATGCGAGGAGACGACCACGGGCGTCATTCGCCTGCGGGCGATGCAGCGCGACGGCGTTCTTCCCTACCCGATCGTTGCGGTGAACAACGCGCTGACCAAGTATATGTTCGACAACCGTTACGGCACCGGCCAATCGACGCTCGACGGAATCGTCCGCGCAACCAACGTGCTGTTGGCGGGACGGACGCTGGTGGTGGTAGGCTACGGCTGGTGCGGTCGCGGCATTGCGGCCCGCGCCGCCGGCATGGGCGCGCACGTGATCGTAACCGAGGTCGATCCGCGCAAGGCGATCGAAGCCGTGATGGACGGCTATCGCGTGATGCCGATGAACGACGCAGCCAAGGCCGGCGACATCTTCGTTACCGTGACCGGCAACTATCACGTGATCCGGGAAGAGCACTTCAAGCTCATGAAGGACGGCGCGATCGTCTGTAACTCCGGTCATTTCAACGACGAGCTCGATCTCGAGGCCATCGCGCGGATCGCACGCGGCAAAAGTTCGCCGCGTCCTTTCGTCGAGCAGTACGAGCTGCACGACGGGCGTAAGGTCTGCATTCTCGCCGACGGCCGCTTGATCAATCTCGCAGCAGCCGAAGGCCACCCGGCGGCCGTGATGGATATGTCCTTCGCGAATCAGGCGCTGGTAGCGGCGTACTTCGTCAAGCATCACAGCGAGCTCGAGCAGGGACGCGTATACGACGTGCCGCTCGAGATCGATGAAGAGGTCGCGCGGCTCAAGCTCTCCTCGATGAACGTGGAGATCGACACGCTCACGCCCGAACAAGTCAAATATATCGCCTCGTGGAGCGAAGGCACCTGATGGCGTACCGCAGGCTCTTCACGAGCGAGTCGGTGACGGAGGGCCATCCGGACAAGCTCGCGGACCAGATCTCCGACGCCATTCTCGACTCGCTGCTAAAGGACGATCCGATGTCGCGCGTCGCCGTCGAAACGTTCGCGATCACGGGTCAAATTCACCTCGCCGGCGAGGTTACGACGAAAACCTACGTGGACATACCGAAGATCGCGCGCGAAACCGTGCGAGAAGTCGGCTACACGCGCTCGGCGATCGGCTTCGACTCCGAAACGTGCGGCGTCAGCGTCTCGATCGACGAGCAGTCGCCCGACATTGCGATGGGCGTCGATAAGTCGTTCGAAGCGAAGGCAGCCGACGGCGACGAGTTCGAGTGGCTCGGTGCGGGCGATCAAGGGATGATGTTCGGCTATGCGTGCCGGGAGACCGACGAGCTGATGCCGTTGCCGATCGTGCTCGCCCATAATCTCACGCGTCACTTGGCGGCCGTCCGCAAGAGCGGGGCGATTCCGTATTTACGTCCCGACGGCAAATCGCAGGTGACGATCGAGTATGAAGACGACCGCCCGGTGCGCGTTGACGCCGTCGTCGTTTCGACGCAGCACGATCCCGAGATTCCTCTCGAAGAGATTCGCCGGGAGATCACCGAAAAAGTGATCGACCACGTTCTCCCGGAGGCGATGCACGACGATCGGACGCGCATCTTCGTCAACCCGACCGGACGCTTCGTGATCGGCGGCCCGAAGGGCGACGCCGGCCTTACCGGACGGAAGATCATCGCCGACACGTACGGCGGGATGTCGCGCCACGGCGGCGGCGCGTTTTCGGGCAAGGATCCTACCAAGGTCGATCGTTCCGGCGCCTACGCGGCGCGCTGGGTCGCGAAGAACATCGTGGCTGCGGGGTTGGCGGATCGCTGCGAAGTGCAGGTTGCGTACGCCATCGGCGTGGCTCATCCGATGAGCGTCCTCGTCGAAACCTTCGGCACCGGACGGATTCCGGAAGAACGCATTGCCGAGGCCGTTACGAAGGTCTTCGATCTGCGCCCGGCGGCGATCATCCACCATCTCGATCTGCGCCGTCCGATCTACAAACAGACGGCGGCTTACGGCCACTTCGGCCGGCCCGACCTCGATCTGCCGTGGGAGCGTGTCGATCGCGTCGAAGCGCTTCGCGACGCTACTTCGTTTAATGGAGAACAGTTGCGTGTTCCGAACTTCACACACTAGCGCGCCATTCGGCGCCCTGGCGCTCATCGTTGCGCTTGCCGCCGGCGTGCCGGCGCTCGCAACGACCTTCACGCCTTCGCAGACTTATAAATCGGGAACGAAGATCGCCTGCGTGCTCGACGAGCACCTCGACTCATCGAAGCTCTCGTACGGCGATACGTTCAAACTCCACATCGTCGACACGTCGTATCCGGCGCTCAACGGCTCCGAGATTCTCGGCTACATCACCGACGTACAGAAACCGTCGGGCGGCAATCAGGGGCGCGTCGGATTTTTCTTGACGAACATCAAACTAGCCAACGGCGAGAAGAAGTCGATCACGGCCTACGTAGTGAGCAAACGGGTGAAGCAGTACAACCCGGCGGCGCAGTACGCATCGCGGCAGCAGCTCTCGCCGATGGCAGGCGTGCCCAACGGCGTCGTGACGCCCGGACCGATCGCATGGCAGATGCGCATAGGCAGCGGTCCGTCGACGACGCACGAGTACACCTCGCCGTCGCTGGGCGGGTACGTCTACGCCGCTGCCTCGCAATGGCCGATCGTGGTGAATGCCGGCACGCCGGTTACGATCGAGCTCGGCGCCGACCTAACGATTCCGTAGTTCGCGGAGCTGCTCCATCGTACACTGGAGCGGCGCTTTGTCGGGTCGCCAGCGAAGCAATCGTGCGGCGTGGCGAAACCGCTGCGCGGTGACGTGATCGAAGGCAATCTCCACAACGATCTCGGGCCGCACCGGAGACCAGGGCGTTTCCTTTCCTCGGCGCCACCGAGTCGGACCGGGCGCGGCACCGGTGAACCCCGGTGGTTCGACGCGCGGCCGCAGCATTTCGGCCGCGCGCTTGCGCTCGGAGGCGCTCATCGAGCCGACGAAGCCGACGTGATGCAGCAATCCTGCCTCATCGTAGAGCCCGAGCAATAGCGACGCGACGGATCCGTCGGCGGCGATTCGGAAACCCCCAACGACGCAATCGGCGGTGAACGTTCGCTTGATCTTGACGACGGCGTCGCGCGAGCCGAACGCGTACGGCACGTCCTTTTTCGCGATAACGCCGTCGAGCCGCGCGACGTCGCCGTCGAGCCAGCGCTGCGCCAACGATGCGTCGTCCGTTGCCGGCGATATTCGCACCGTGCGGCTCCGCGAGAAGTGCTGCAGAACGAAGGCGTCGAGTTTGGCGCGCCGCTCGCGCAGCGTCCGCTCGAAGAGCGCGGTGCGGCCGTCCACGAGCAGATCGAAGAGCACGTATGAGGCCGGCGTTTCTTCGGCGAGCTTACGAACGCGGCTCTCGGCCGGATGAATGCGGTGCAGAAGCGCATCGAAATCCGCTGCCGGACCGCTGACGATCATGAGCTCACCGTCGGTGACGAATCGCTTCGGCCCCTCTTCGCGCAGCGCAGAAACGACCTCAGGGAAGTAGCGCGTGAGCGACTCGCCCGATTTTGACTGCAGCTCGATATTGTCGCCGTCGCGGAACGCGATGCAGCGGAACCCATCCCACTTCGGCTCGTAACTCCACTGCGGCCCTTCGGGAATGCGCTCGGCGTGCCGCGTCTCCATCGGTTCGACCGGCGGCCGGAGCGGCAATGCGTCAAAAAACGACACGTAAATCGAAGCGACCGCGACTGCTCAGCAGCGGCTTCCAGAGATCGCCGACCCGAGCGACGCGTTCGGGAACGTTGAAGATCGTAAAGTCGGCGATATCGCACCCGGCTTCGAGTTCTTCCCAGGTGACGGGCGTCGAGACGCTCGCCTCCTCGGTCGGCCGCACGGAGTAGATGGACGCAAGCGTCTTTCCCCACGCATTCTGGTTGTAGTCGACGAGCACGTGACGATCGGGGCGCTTTGCGACGCGATACTCGGCGGTCAGCACGTCGGGGTATGCGCGCGCGATCTGCAGGCCGATTTCCTTGGCGATCGCCCAGACCTCGTGCTGCGTCAATCCGGTTTGGATCGCGACGTAGATGTGGACGCCGCGACTTCCGGTCGTTTTAACAAAGGGCTTCATCCCAATCCCACGCAGCACGTCGCCCACAATGAGCGCGGCGTCGCGCACCACGGAGAATGGCGTGTTCGGCGTTGGATCCATGTCGAAATGGATGACGAGCGGGCGATCCGGATCTTCGCAGAGCGAATACCACGGGTTGAGATCGATACAGCCCAGATTAATCAGCCAGAGCAGCGACGCGAGATCGTCGATGACCGCAAAGTCGATAACGTTTCCGGAACGGTGCTCGATCGAGCACGTTCGAATCCAAGGCGGCCGAGGTGAGGGCGTGCGCTTCATGTAGAAGTAATCGCCGGTGATGCCGTGCGGGTAGCGCTTCATGACCATCGCACGATCCTTGATGTGCGGCAGCAATACGCCGGCCACGCTGGCATAATAGCGGAGCAAATCGCCCTTGGTGATATTCAGCTTAGGAAAGTAGACTTTGCGGAGATTGGTGAGCGCGACGCGCCGGCCATTTACTTCAATCGTCGCATCGTCGACGTCATCGGGGATCACGAGCGCCATATACGCGCTGGAGAGGGGCGCGTTCCTGGCCGTGGAAGGCTGCGCCCCTTGCGCAAATTCGTCAGCCGGCCGCTCGCAACCACCGGGGACGGTTTTATAACGCCGGCGAGCGGAAACGAGCCTCCCGTACCGCGCGCGTTCCTTTGGGATGGACGAACGCTCGTGGTGGGGGCCGTGGTACGTGCGTGGCGCTCGACCAAGACCGATCGCGGCGATTCATACGTCAAGCGCCACTGGTTCGAACTCGAGATCGAGAACGGCGTAAAGATTGAAGTCTATTACGATCGAGATGCTCGGCGCGGCCAGTCGCAGTGGTGGCTCTACACGATCGACGAGTGATCCGCGTCACGCTTGGCGCGTTCAAAGCGTTGCTCCACTAATATGGCGCGCGCACGATTGGCTACCGCGGCCGCAGCCGCCGCCCTGGTCGGGCTGGCGTCGATCACGATCTATCTCGTCGTCGAACGAGCCATAGCCGAGCGACTCCCCATCACACTCTGTCTGCGCCAGCTCTTGCAGTGGGACGCTTCGAATGCATACGGGGTTCGGGCGTTCGCAGGTGGATGGCCGATGGCGTTTGCCGGACTCGCGATGGACCTCGTGGTTTCGCTGGTGTGGGCAACGATCTTCGTGGCGTTGTATGCTCGGTTTGAAACGGTACGGCGCAACGTCGTTGTGTCGGGCCTGCTGTTCGGCGTAGTCGTCATGCTCGTCATGCTCTATGCGATCGTGCCGCTGGGACACGCGACACGGATGCAGAGCACGGTGGCCCACGTCGTCAACGTACTCGTGGCGCACTCGGTGTTTTTTGGTCTGCCCCTGGCGCTAACGGTCCGCGCCTCCAGGACCGCCTGACCGGCTGCGCGTAAGAAGGGGCTCCGCCGCACTCGTTGAACGAGGGTCCCCCGGCCACTGGGCCCCACTGCTCGTTCCGGATTAGCTCAGTTGGTAGAGCAGCTGACTGTTAATCAGCGGGTCGCTGGTTCGAGTCCAGCATCCGGAGCCAATAAACAAAGGCCCGTTTATGAAGCGGGTCTTTGTCCTTGTACGGCCGTGTGCGCCTAGGAGAGGCAGCGAAGGCTCAGGGCCTTGGCATTTGCGCTACCGCGATTCGGGGTTTCGGCATCACGGGTGAGTCGGGGAGCCGCTCGTACTTTGCGTCGAAAGGATGCGCGACGATGCGGTAGTCGAACTCAACGTTCGAACGCCCGTGCTCGTTCTCGCGCACTTGAAAGCCCGATGTGGTCTTCATGCTCACGTAAAGCCCGCGCGTATCGCCCATCGGCGAGAGGAAAATGTAATACCAGCGGTGGTCTATGACGGAAACGAATGCGGGATCGATTCGCACGTTGGCAACGCCGTCGGACATGCGAGCGGTCCCAACATCCTCGATGGTCTCGCCAGCCGACTGTGACGCGTAGGCGAGAACATGCCGTCCCTCACTCGTTCGGTGGCGCATCGCGACATCGGCGCCGCCTTGGATCGTGCCCGAGCAAGTAAGATTCGCATCCGCGTCGATAATGCAGCCGTTGCCATTATTGTTATTCTCACCCGCAAGAATATTGGTGTGCGCTGAGTCGGCGCTAGCCTGGATTGCATATCCCTGATATGCTGTCGATTCGGCGTACATGCCGGCACCTTCCGTAGCGCTGCCGTAGAGGCCGATGGAGCCGTATCCGGCAACGCCCGCAACGCCGGGATAGCTAGCGTGGCCTTCGATGCCGTTGTGGACGCTTGACGTCCCGTAAACTCCGGGGCCGTTTGTCAAGCGCCCGTATACGCCGTAACCGGTGCCGGAGGTTGCGGCGTTGACGCCGGCAACACCGGAGTTCTTGTTCGTCGCCGTTGAGTTGCCCTGAACGCCGGTGCCCGCCGATGACTTGCCCCAAACGCCGAAGACGTTCTTTCCGCTGGCGTCGCCCTCGACGCACGAAGGTTGCGAACTGCACGTGTAGACTTGGTTGTCGTGCGTGATGCGAGCGCGCTCGGCCCGAACGACGGTCAAACTCGAGGCCGCGACGGCGAGACCGACGAAGAGCGCGCCGATCACGGCGCGCCGGCTAATACTGATAGTAAAATTCCACATTCGAACGCTCCTTATCGCGTTGCCGCTTGTTGTGTGGAATCGCCGTTCGCTCGCTAGGATGCCTACCCCTCGGCCGCACTCCGGTCCGGAGGGCAGCATTCTTGGGGTTGGATTACCGCAGCAAAACTGTAGCCGGAAGAATTCGCTTGGGTGTAATTCTTGCATCCGAGTTCCAGACAAAAACGGGGCAAATTGATGGGGATCGCGCGTGATTCACGGCGACTGTTAATCGGCGGGGCAGGTAAGATGCCTGACGGTAGTCGATTCTAAAGTTGATGGATGCCCCGTTGCGATCGCTCTGCGGCGCCGTCGCCGCTACACTCGTGCTTGCCTCTTGCGCTGAGTCAACAGTGGAGCGTGCATTGCCTCCTTCGGTCGTTCAATCAAACGACGCTGTGAGCGCGCGAGCCGCGAAGGGTCCACTCCTATATGCCACCGACGCGGGCAATAACATCGTCTACATCATCTCGCTGCCGAGCGGTAAGCTCGTCGGTAAGCTTACCGGTTTCGATCAGCCCCAGGGAGACTGTGCGGATTCTAAAGGTGACGTATTCGTCACCGACACGCAAGCGGAGCGTATTGTGGCGTACCATCACGCGGCCAAGGAGGCATACGAAGTCTTAAATGATCCGGGCTTCCTGCCTGTCGGCTGCGCCGCCGATCCCTTGACGGGAGATTTAGCCGTAGCGAACTGCTGCTCGGAAACAGTGGCCCAACCGACGGTCGCCATTTACAAGCACGCAGAGGGTAAGCCGGCAGACTATCCAGTTACCGACTTTGATCAACTAGGTTTTTGTAGTTATGATGGCCATGGCAACCTTTTTGTGGACGGAATCAACGGCAACGAATCGGCGGTCGCGGAGTTACTCGCCGGCGAACACAAGTTCCGAAACATCACGTTGGACCAAGGTTTGGGCGGAGAAAATATTTCCGGCCTCTTCTGGGACGGGAATTATCTCGCCGTTGGGAGCCAGAGCTCCGGCGCGATTTACCGGTTCGTGATAGGCGGCGCAAAGGGGACAAAGATTGGGACCACAACGCTGAACGGTGGAAAGTGGCCCGGTGGCTTTTGGATCCAAACGGTTAATGGCGTTCGGGCTGTCTATGCGCCGTTCTGGAGTGCCAGCTCGTCGGGCGTCGGCGTTTATCCGTACCCCAAAGGCGGCAGGCGAACTAAAACGCTCTATGCCGCATTGCAGCCCTTTGCCGTGACAGTGAGCGTTCCAACGCAGTAGCCCCTTGTTCAGGCGTCCGTTAGCGGGACGCGAAGTACGTTTGACTTAACCACCGAGGGATCCGCAGAGTTAGATCGTCGAGCGAGTCGTCGGTACGGTGACGTCAGCGAATCGTTAGGACCAGCGAATGTTGCGCCTTCATAGCGTGGTCCATCGAGTCGGCGCCATAGACGCCCAATCTCCAGGTCCCGCTCGTCGGAAGGATGCCGCTCCGCGACGTCACCTGGACCGAGCGTCGCATTAAGAGTTTTTTCATGAATGACGCCTAAGCTCTCCGCATGAGTCGCTTATTGGCAATTTCAAGCTTTTGCATGGTCGTGCTGGGGCTCTGCGCGTGCTCCGGCGCGACGAACCCGGCCGGAGTATCTTCGCTCGCGCACGCCGGGGCCGTACGCGGCGGCGGCTCACTCGGCCCCGTGCTGACGACCTCCGATGGCGGTCAGATTTTTGGCTTCGACATCGATCAGAACGGAAACGACGGCGTCCTCACCTCGGCCTCGTATACCGAGATCTCGGTGCAGACGTTTGACGAAACAACTGGGAAGATCGCGAAAACCATCGGCTCGATCGAGGGGAAGAAGGTAGCGAAGGGCGACGACTACGTCGACGACGGTATCTTCGCGGACGACGTCGGACTGGTGGATTTTCAAAAGGCGGGAAAGCCGGGGCTGACCCCGGCAAAAGACATGTACCATCTCCTGAGTCCGGTGACGATGAATCGGCTCAGCGGAAGGTGGACGCCTCCGCTCAAGCTCTTTAACGTGCTCGAGTGGGCGCCGAATCAAAGTACGTCTACGAGCGTGGTGTTCGGATATCAACGCGAAGACTCCGATCCACTGGACCTCATCGTGTCGGACGTCGGCAAGAACACGTTCGGCAAGGCGATCGCCTTAAGCGAGAACGACTTCGCACTCGGGACGCAGCCGCAACTAGCGCAGGATACCGTCAAGAATCTCGCCGTGATGGCCACGTCGCCGAGCTTCGGCGCGGCCGGGGGGCCGCCGCCCGTGATCTGGACGATCGACCTGGCATCTGGGAAGATCGTGCACTTCTCCGGTGTCAGCTGTCCCGGCTCGGTCGGGTGCGGCTATGCTAACGGCATCGGATACGACTCGAGCACCGGCATTGCGTGCACCACCACCGAGTTGGACGGCGGTCTAGAGTTTTACAATGTGGCCAAACAAACGGGAATTCACGCGCAGCTGCCAAACGGCGCCGGGCAGCTCCAGGCAGGCGCATTCGTCGCAAACGATGCGCTTCACGGACTCTTTCTCATCGCGCAGCCCGTCTCGAGCACGTCGGGTTCCGGCAGCAGCATACAAGTCTATAACGAGAGCGGCACCCTCGAAGAATCCATCAACGGCTTCAATTTCTCCGATTCGAGCACCGTCATTCCGGTGCGCATCTCCCTCAACCCAACCGCGCGCATCGGATGGGTAAACGGGCCGCAAGGCGATCAGCTCCAAGAGTTCTCGTATTAGGCGAATATCGCCACGGAACGGCGCCGGCCAACGCGAGCGAAGAGCCGCGGTATGTTCGATGTAGTACAGTCGCCGAGCCGAGCGAGGAATATGCTTGAGGCTCTGAGTTCGGATTGTCGTGGATCTTCGGAATCTTAAAGGGGCTCAGGATAAGTACTGCTTAGAATAGGGCTGCGCTGCCCTGGGGCTTCCAGCATGATCCGATCTCTCGTTTTAGCCGCGTTCGCGGCATCGCTAACAAGTTGCGCCGGCACTTCAGTTAACTCGCCCGGCGTGGCCGCGCTTCTCCCGGCCCAGTCAAAGTCTCCGTCGCACAAACACCTCCAAGAGGGCTTGATTCAGCACGTTATCGTGATTATTCAAGAAAACCGTTCGGTGGATAACCTGTTTCAGTTCTTTCCAGGTGCGAACACGCAACAATGGGGCTACAACTCATCGGGTACGAAGGTCCCACTCTACTCGGATTCGCTGGTCGGCGGCGCGAGTCCAAGCCATACGCACGCGAACTTCCTCACCGAGTATGCCGGGGGCAGCATGAACGGCTTTAATCTGTCCAGGTCGGCGTGCAGCGGAAATTGCCCGCCGAAAGACACCGCGGTTTATGCCTACGTACCTCAGAGCGAAGTGCAGCCTTACTATACAATGGGTGAGGCTTATTCGTTCGCCGACAGAATGTTCCAAACGAACCAAGGACCGAGCTATCCGGCGCATCAGTATCTGACGAGCGGCAGCTCTGCTTGCGACGGCTCGGGCGCCTATCTCAACGGTCCGGTCGTACGGCAATGCCTGCCGCCTACCCCTTGGCCAATGAGTGAGAACCCATCGACTAGCAACGGAGGCGGGTGCGATTCTCCCGCCGGCACGACCGTTGCCTTAATCAACCCGGCCAACTCCAACGACGAGACCGCAACCGCTTTTCCTTGTGGGACGCGCGTATCGATCTTTGCCGAAGCGATCGCCGCCGGACTCAGTTGGACGTATTATGAGGCCAATGCCGGGTCGGGCTTTTGGAAGGGCGCCGATTCGATCGAACAGTTGTGGTGCTATCCGGCAGCGCCGCCGTGCAATACCGGCTCGCAATACTTTCGCGCGCACACCGTCCATCCGTCGACGCAAATCCTCAAGGATATCGCAGGCGGCAATCTGGCAAATCTCAGTTGGGTTACGCCGAGTCAAGCCGCATCCGATCATGCAGGGAAAAACGACGGATCGGGGCCCTCGTGGGTCGCATCGGTCGTCAACGCCGTGGGAGCGAGCAAATATTGGAACAGCACCGCGGTCTTCGTCGTCTGGGACGACTGGGGCGGATGGTACGATCACGTGCCCCCCAAGATTTATACGAGCTACGAACTCGGCCTTCGCGTCCCCCTCATCGTCATCTCTCCGTATGCGAAGGTTGGGTACGTGTCGCACGTGACGCACGAATTCGGCTCGATCTTGCGCTTCACCGAAGAGGCGTTCGACTTGCCGTCGCTGGGAACGACCGACGCGCGCTCCGACGACCTCTCCGATTGCTTCGACTTCTCTCAACCGAAGCGCAGATTTAAGCGGATTCCCGCGCCCCTGCACGCGGGCTACTTCCTAAAACTGCGCCCCTCGTCGGGAATGCCCGACGACTACTAACGAACACCGGTCGTGGTTATTTGGGTTTGAACCACGACCATCGACCAAGGCGGCAGGCTGAGATTGAGGGAGTTACTCCAGCCCGGCAGCGGCGAGACGCTCGGCGAAGCCCACACGTTCTTTGCGCTTTCGTCGTAGATCGCTTTATCGTACGTAACGACGACACCGCCGCTGCCCCCGGTCTTACCGGCGATGGTGACCGCGACGTTGTGGGTCGCGGTCTTGTTGAGATTGAAGAGCATGAACGTGTAGCCGCCATTGTACGTTCCGGCATAGGCGCGCACGTCGGTCGCGCTCGTTCCCCCTACGGAGGATCCGATCATCGATTCGCCGGTATGAACGAAATATGACGCAGCAAGAAAAGCGTTAGCAGTCGCGAGCAGCGTGTTGGGCGCCGAAGGAGCCGGGCAATTATTCGACGGCCCATCGGAAAAGATCATCGCTCCGCCGTAGCCTTGGTCGCCGTAGACGCCTTTGCCAAAGTCCCCGCCTTGATTCTTGGCGTCGCACGAGCCATAACCAATATGCCAGGTCATCGAGTCGAGGCCATCCTGCTCGCCTTCTCCTATCGTCATTCCGGCGTATAAGGCGCCGACGATGGACTGCGATTGCTTACCATAGGGACCGATTGCCGAAGAAACCTCTCCCAAATAGAGCGGCGTGCTCGCGTTCCCGGCTACGGAGAGCGCGGTTCTGATGGCGTTGATGTCGCTCGTCATCTGAGGCACCGCATCGTCGAGCAGGAAGGTATCGCTGGTAGTGACCCGCTGCGGATAATAGTGAACTTCGATGCAATCGTATTTAGCATTTGCGAATACGATCAGATTCCATTTGCTCTTCGTGTTCTGAAGATTGCCGTCGATGCAAACCTTGAGGTTCGGGTTCGCCGTCTTTACGGCGTTATAGAAAGCGGGCTCGTTGGCAGAATATTGGTTCGGATCCCTCGACGAGATGCACCCGGGCTGCCGGCAGTCGATCGCGCCCGGCACGTATTGCTCGTTGCCGATGGTGGCATAGGCGACGTTGTAACCTTTTTGCAGTGCGTGAGCGATCAACCCGGCGGAGACATTGGGATCGGCGCCGGCGGTGCAGGCGGCATTGCTGCCGTAGTTGAGCGTAACGGCGACGCGCAAATTTGCCGGGATCGCGATATCCTGCATGAGCGCGTCGAGCGTCGAACTCGGATTGGCATCGCCGGCGCACGGCGTGCCGGCCGGCCCGTCGGTGCCCGTTTGCCAATTGTAGATATCGGCTTGAGCGCCGCCGGGAAATCGTGTAATCGTCAGGTTCGCGGCTTCGACTGCTCGCGCGATGCCCGCCAGCGTGAAGTTGTACCAGACCGGCAGCGCGGCCCCGAGATCGGATATTTTCATCCCTGCGCCGACCTCCGTCGGATAGATCGTAACCGTTACGTCGGACGACGGGTGATGCCTGCCGTGCGATGCGGACGAGGGTGTTGCGGCGGAACCGCTAATCGCCGGCACGTTCGGAGTGGAGGAGGACACGCCGCCGGTACATCCACTTAAGATAACTGCGGCCATAAGACCAACGCGATTAGGGAAGTTCATCGCGGCGCCGATGTGCCCGCGCGGTTCGGGTTCGGGCCGGGGGGATGCACCGTCCCCCCGGCCTCCCGGTCTATGCGATGCTTTGCATCTAGCGACGTACTGACATCTAGCGAAGCTTCCTTAGGAAGCTGCTCGCACCTAACCAACGTTGAGATACACATCCTCAGATCCTTATAAGAGCGTGAAGATCCAAACATCCCGAACTCAGAGCCCCAGCATATTCCTCGATTGGCTCGAACGACTGTACTACATCGCACAGAGTCTCTCTGCTGCGTCGAGTGAAGTCGCATTACCGAATTCAATCGCTACTCTCGATGTGCGATCGCGCCCATTTCGGCGCTCGAAATGCTTGCGGCGCGGAATCACCGATCTCGTGAGCAAGAGCGCACGCCGGATCGAGGATGGCGAACCCATAACGATCGGCACCCGTAGCACGGCGGTACGTACGAGTACGTCGTTGCAGGTTTAATTCTCGAACGTCACACAAAGAAGGAGCACGCGGGGATCGGGTGTCTTCGCTTTTCTGCCAGATGCTATCATCGCCCGGCTAGGAGGCCAGCATGTCGTTTTTATGTCGCCGCAGCATGGTCGTCGCGTTTCTCCTCGGCGCGCTGTTGACGGGTTGCGCGGAACGCGCAACGCTCCCGGTGCAAGGCATCGGATCCGATGTCATTCGGTCTGCCGCAGGTGTCGGCCGAGATTCGACTCCGCCCGCGTGCAAGGGACAAAAGACCACCAAGGACTACGCTCAGGCAAAAGCCCTGAGCATCAACTCCAAAGGCGGGGTCGCCTGCGTTCCAAAGTTTACCGAATGGGGTGGCTCGATGAAGTATCCCGGTTTTAGCGGAAGCCGGATTACCATGACGGTCATCAGCAGCACGACCGCGTACGATCCCGGCGCCTTCCCGCCGTATACCGATGCTCTGTTTTACCTGCAGCTGAAGTTCAACGCGGCCATGAAGTTTAGCTCGACGCTGCAAGCCGGCGCCACGCTCGCAGGCGTGGAACTCAAGCTGAACCAGACGTACACGATTGAGGGCGCGAGAGCGATGGGCAGCCTTTGGGACGTTCTTCCGGGCTGCTATACGAAGGCGACGAAGGGGAAGTACGGCGCTATGATCGGCGGACTCGGCTATCCGCTGAAGGGCGGCGACTTTAACAGTTACGAGGACGCGGTGGTCATGGTTTACGCCGGTAGGATCTCAGGCATAAACGCGAAGTGCTAGCGATCGTCCCGAGCGGCAGCGATTAGTATGTAACGGGAGCTTGAGCACCGAATCTTGACGTGCCGATTCGTTCAGGCTTCAGGAGGCGCGCGATGAAGATTTCCGATCTCAGCCGCTACCCGATAAGTGCCGCAATCGCTGCCGCGATGCTCGCCGGCTGCAGCGGATCGCCGTCGCTGACCGGCGCACAGGGCGCGCTGATACGGGCTGCTGCATCAAAAACGTTCCGCTACACCGGGCACGGTCAGACGTTCGAAGTGCCGGCGGGAGCGACCACGATCGAAGTTCTCGCCGACGGCGCGAACGGCAGCGGCTCCGCTGGCGGTTACGGCAGTGAATCCTCCGGCGGAGCAGGCGGCAGTGTGAAGGCGACGATCCCCGTCACGCCTGGAGAGAAGCTCGCGATCTACGTTGGTGGCCAGGGTGCAACTGAGGGAGGATTCAACGGGGGCGGAACCGGCGGCAGCACGAGCGGGAGCGGTGGAAATGGCGGTAGTGGTGGCGGCGCCTCAGACGTACGCCAAGGCGGCGATCATTTAGCCGATCGCGTCGTCGTTGCCGGCGGCGGTGGTGGCGGTGGCGGCCCTAGTATTTTTTACGGCACCGGCGACGGCGGGCTCGGCGGGGGGAACGTAGGTGGCGTCGGAGGCGGCGACTGTTACCGGGGCGGCCCCGATGGCTGCGGCGGCGGCGGCGGCTCCCAGAGCGCCGGCGGAAGCGGCGGGATTGGCGGCGATCGGTATGACTACCATCCCGGAAACCCCGGCGCTCCCGGCAAACGTGGCCATGGTGGAGACGGCGGCAGCGGACCCGGCAGTGGAAGCGGAGGCGGCGGAAGCGGCGGCGGCGCGGGCGGTGGGTACTATGGCGGTGGCGGCGGTGGCGCCGGCTCCCGGAGTACGAGCGGCGTCGGTGGCGGCGGAGCGGGAGGCGGCGGTTCTTCATACGTAGAGCCAACCGCAATGCACGTAAAAAACCGGCAGGGCGCGGCCCCATTGGGCGACGGGCAGGTCGTCATCTCATGGTAGAGCGAGAAGAAGGAGTCACCGTGATGGATCGACGTGCTTTCTCGATGACGCTCGCCGCCGGCGTCGCTCCGAACGTTACAGCCCTCGTCTACGTCGCAACGCGCGCGCCGGATGCGGGCGAAGATTGCACGGCGCTCGCGAAACGATTTCCAGCCGCTCCTGCGAGTTCGGGCCTCGTTACCTTCGACGGGTTTTCCCGCGAACGTCGCCGCGCTCTCCACTACCGCAAGAACGACCGCGGCTGCCTGGCGCGTCAAGCCATCGTGGTACGCCGTTTCGAAGCAAGATCGGACGATCAACCCGGACTTGGAACGGTTCATGGCCGCGCGCATGAAGGCGACGACGATTGAGATCGACGCCGGGCACCTCTCTCTAGTCAGTCATGCGCCGGAAGTCACGGCGTCGATCCTGCAGTCGGCGGGCCAAGCATAGGTGTAGCCGGGTTATTCGCCCTCGGGTGACCATGCGTACGTCGCGTAGCCGTCGACTTCTTCGCCGGTCGCTCGAAATCCGGACCGATCTTCGAGCTTATCGTACACGGCGGCGGTGACCAAGAGCGTACCGGGCGTCGCGTGCTTCTGCATGTGTCCCGCGACGTCGATCGTTTGTTCCACGAGTTTTTCGAGTGCCGAATCTTCAAAAATCACGACATCGCCTTCGTTCACGCCGCAGCGTACCGCGAGCTGCGCCTTCAAACGGTTGCCGCTTTGGTTGAGCGCCGGCAACTGCTGCAGAATCGTCTGAGCGGCCTTGATGGCGTCCGAGAGGTTGAGAAAGCAAATCATTGCTCCGTCGGGCGTCCACGTTTGCTTCCACGCTCGCGTCGCTTTGAACGTGCGGCGCAACAAGTCTTCATAGGCGCGAAACGTAGCGGTGACGGCGATCTCGGATTCGCCCGATTTGATCGACGTGGAACCTACGAGGTCGACGGAAAGAAACGTGCAGCGCCGCCGCTTGGCAGATTTTAAGGCGCTTTCGATCTGGTGGTATTCCTTGTAGAGCTGCGCGCGCGCTTTCTCCGATTCAACGCCTGCCGCGGCGGCTGCCGCTTTTGCCTTGCTCGCGGGGTCGAGCTTGAGCGATGGAACGGCATGGCGCCCCAGGGAGAACAAACGATTCAAAATCGTTATGACGAAGTAAAGAATCGCCGCGAGGATGAGCGGAGCGAAGGGCTTGGCGACGGCGGGCAGCCACCTTGCGACTCCCGAGACGAACGGATCGCCAAGGCGTTGGAGTTGCAGGAGCGGCCAAGCGCGTGCGATGAAGCCGGAGCTCACGAACTCCATGGCGTAGAGCAGTAAGCACACCACGATCGCCAGCGTCAGAAGAAAGTTGACGACACGCTGTAGAGTGTCGGAGACCTCCGACGCTTTGTCCACACTTCGCACGGCGCAAAGATTCTTGCCCGGTCATGCGCAAAGCCTGCAGGATGGCTGCCGGCCTTCTGCGTCATCCGCCGTTTCTGGTCTACCTCGGCGCGCGGTTTTTCTCTGAGTTTTCCTACCAGGTTGCGGCCGTCGTGATCGGTTGGCAGATCTATTCGCTCACGCACAGTGCGTTTGATTTGGGCATGGCCGGTTTGGTGCAGTTCCTTCCAACCGCGTTGCTCGTATTCGTCACGGGCTCGGCCGCCGATCGATTCAGCCGGCGCCGCGTGATGCAGGCTTGCCAACTCGTCCAAGGCGGCGTAGCGGCATTCTTGACCTGGGGGAGCATCGGGCATCACTTGACCGTACCGGCGATCTTCGCGGCGATCGCCGTTCTAGGCGTTGCGGATGCGTTCGAGAGCCCCGCGACCGCGGCGTTGCTTTCGGCAGTGACGGAGCGCGGGACCCTGCAGCGCGGCGCCGCACTTTCGTCGGGCGGATTACAATTCGCCACAATTGCCGGTCCGGCGGTGGGGGGATTGCTGTATGCCGTCTCGCCTACCGCGCCGTATGCACTGATGCTGGCGTTCTGGGTGATCGCCGCCGTTCTCAGCGGATGGATCGCCGCTGCCCGGCGCACGGCCATGCCCTCCGGCGAATCGCGCACGTTTCGGGAACTCTGGGCTGGCGTAGCATTCGTTCGCCACGAGCCGGCGATTTTGGGTGCGATCTCGCTCGATCTCTTTGCGGTGCTTTTCGGCGGTGCGGCGGCGCTGCTGCCGATCTACGCGCGCGACATCCTACATGTCGGGTCTGTTGGGCTGGGCGTGCTGCGGGCGGCACCGGCGATCGGCGCGCTCGCGATGACCGCGCTCCTGGCGCGGCGCTCGATTTCGCGCCGCGCCGGACCGCGCATGTTCGGCGCGGTGATCGTGTTCGGTCTGGCGACGATTGCGTTCGCGCTCTCGCGTTGGTTCTGGATTTCGCTGATCGCGCTCGCCGTTTTAGGTGCAGCGGATACGATCAGCGTCGTCATCCGCTCGGCGCTCGTTCAGCTCCGGACGCCCGACGCAATGCGCGGGCGCGTGGGGGCCGTCAACTTTCTCTTTATCAACGCATCCAATCAACTCGGCGCGTTCGAGAGCGGAACGGTCGCGGCGCTGCTCGGCGCGGTGCCGTCGGTGCTGCTAGGGGGCGCCGCGAGCATCGGTATCGCGCTGCTTTGGATGTACCTGTTCCCGTCGCTGCGCGTCATGGAGCGGCTCGAGTAACGCCGACCGGCGGCTGCGATTTCTTTAGTAAACGACGCGTAGCGACGCCGGCGCTTGGTGTTCGTCGATCTCCAGGAGCGTGACTGGCGTGCCTTTATAGTTCGTATGCATCAAGTGCGCGATGAAGGCGACGTCGGTTCCGGCGATGCGAAAATGGGCCCATCGACGCCCGTCGCAAGGCTGCGCCGAGACGTCTTCCTTGACGACTGATGACGAATACTTTGCGGCATGGCCGATTTGGAAGAGGCACGTCCCGGGGCCCTCTCCCGGGCGATCGTACATTAGAACGCTGCGCATTGCGGATTCGGTCTCGCCGTCGGGGAACCGTACCGTTGACGTAAAGCGGACGATCGGCATCGCGGGCCCGACGATCGTCGTGAGACTCCCGTCGGGGTCGCCGACCGCGACGGCTTTGCGAAAATCCCCTGGCGAGTGCGGCGATCCGGCGCACGCGGCGAGGGCAAGCGTGATGGCGGCAATTGAGAAGATCGAACGGTGCACCTTACGGTGCAACTACTCTCGCGATATTGCGAGGACCTTGCGTTGCGCCGGCCATCGAGGTCCGCGCCGTACCGTGTGGAATACGCGGCCGAAATGAGGCAACGCCAGGCGACGGCGCTGCTCGTCTTGCTCGGTGCTGCGATTCTGATCAACTATGTAGATCGCGGCAACCTTGCGACGGCTGCGACGCTCATCAAGGCCGAGCTGCGGATCAGCCCCGCAGAGCTTGGCTTTTTGCTGACGGCCTTTTTCATCACGTACGTGCCGATGCAGCCGGTCATCGGCTGGCTCGTCGAGCGCTACGGAGCGAGTCGCGTGCTGCTTTGCGGCTTTCTCGTGTGGTCGTTCGCGACGATCCTTACCGGGCTCGTCTCCGGATTCGCGGGGCTTTTCGCGTGCCGGCTGCTGCTCGGCGTCGGCGAATCGGTCTCGTTTCCGTCAACCGCGAAGCTATTATGCGAGAACGTCGCCGAGGAAGGGCGGGGATTGGCCAACGGCATTACGCAGGCCGGCCTCTATTTTGGTCCGGCGTTCGGCGTTTTCTTCGGTGGGATGCTAACGGCTGCGTTCGGATGGCGGCTCTTTTTCGTGGGATTCGGGGCGGTCAGCGCGCTTTGGGCGCTCGCATGGCTGGTATTTGCGCACCACCGCGTGCGGCGCGCGGAAGACGCGCATCGCACGGACGCCGTGCCGATGGATCTCATCCTGCGCGAACCGTCACTCTGGGGAGCGTCGATCGGGCATTTCTGCGGAAACTTCGTGCTGTATTTCAACACGACGTGGATTCCGTATTATCTGGTGCACGAGCGGCATTGGTCGTTACCGCAAATGGCGATGATCGGCGGCGCGGCCTATCTCGTGTCGGGTTCGTCTGCCGTCGCCACGGGCTGGATCGCCGATCGCGGGATTCGCCGCGGCGCTTCGCCGACGGCGGCGCGCAAGTGGTGTTGGGCGATCGGCGGCGCAGGGCTGGCCGTCAGTTTGATCGGGGTCGGGTATTCCGACACGATCGCTTCTGCAATTTGGCTCGTTGCCGGCGGTCTCTTTCACGGCGCGTTCAGCGTGAACACGTTCGTCGTTGCGCAGACCATGGCCGGGCCTGCCGCGGCGGGGCGGTGGACGGGCGTGCAAAACTTCCTCGCCAATATCGCCGGACTCATCGCGCCCGCGCTCACGGGAGTTCTTGTGCAGATCACCGGCAGTTTTCGATTGCCGTTCACCATCGAAGCGATGGTTGCGCTTTTGGGCGCGGCGGCCTGGGTGTTCTTGACAGGTCCGCTTGCCGGTATCGATTGGGTGGCCCGGGGCCGGCATAGACTCGCTTTACGATCTGGATAGGAGGTTTTTCGTTGATCCCCATTGATGCGATCGAGGCCGCGCGCGAGCGCATTGCAGGTACCATCGTGCGCACGCCGCTGCTGCGCCTGCAGGGCACCAGCGGCGCCGCAATCTTCCTGAAGCTCGAAAATCTTCAGCCGATCAACTCATTCAAACTGCGCGGCGCGGCCAATGCGGTAGCACTGCTCGATCCGCAACGACGCGCGCTCGGCGTCTGGACGATCAGCGCTGGTAATGCCGGACAGGGCGTTGCGTACGCGGCGCGCCAAGCCGGCGTGCCCTGCTCGGTTGTCGCGATCGAAACGGCGCCCGAAACGAAGATCGACCGCATGCGCGCGCTCGGCGCGACGGTCGTCAAAGCATCGTTCGACGCGTGTTGGGAGGCGCTGGAGCGACGCACGTTTCCCGGCATGGACGGTACGTTCGTCCATCCGTTCGACGACGACCATTTCATAGCGGGCAACGCTACGGCCGGATTGGAGATCGTCGAAGACCTGCCCGACGTTGCAACCGTGATCACCGCCATCGGCGGGGGCGGCTTGGTGACGGGCATAGCCTCGGCGATGCGCGCGCGAAAGCCGAACGTGCGTATCGTCGTAGCCGAACCGGAGACGGCGGCGCCGTATGCGCGGTCCTTACAAGTCGGTCATGCGGCGGCGTTCGAGGAATGGCAGTCGTCGTTTGTGGATGGCGCCGGGGGGAAGAGCATTTTTCCGCGCATGTGGGAACGGATGCGCGACTTGGTCGACGAGTCGATCGTCGTGACGCTCGACGAAACGCGGCATGCGATGCGCGTGCTCGCCGAGCGTTCGCGGGTGATTGCCGAAGGTGCCGGCGCATTGGCGGTTGCGGCGGCGTTGAGCGGAAAGGCGGGCGACGGCCCCATCGTCGCGGTGATCTCCGGCGGCAACGTCGACCTCGCCACGTTTTGCGAGGCGATCGGCTAGTCTTCGGGTTCGATTGCCGGCTGGTGGAAGAAATAGCTGGGCGCATACTTTCGCACCGAGAGATCGAATGCCGAAGACTTGATCGACGAATTTCAGAATGCTGCCGAACTCGTGCGGCGTATGCGATACGTAGTGCACGCGTGCATACGGCGAGATCACGATCAGCGGCACCCGGAAACTTAAATTCGTAGCGCCGACTCCACCCCGCGGCGACCGATTTCCCGTCCTAGCGCTTTCGGCCGCTGGAGGCGGCCTACCGTGAAGGGACCGAGGCCAAGGTTGGGAACCCATAGGCCTCATGACGCCGCTGATTCTGAGTAAGTTTGGAATTTGGACGCTCACGACGGTCGACTATATCTCGCTCATCGCCGCAACCACCAACGCCTTTAACGGCGCGCTGCTTGCCCGGCGCCCCGATCACTATAAACACTTCACGGTCATTGGGATCATCATCTTGGCCTACGCCGGCGGCATCGGCGGCGGCATCGTTCGGGACGTGCTCGTGAACAAGGTCCCCGCGCCGTTGGAAAACCCTTGGTACCTCATTGCCTGTACGCTCGCGGCCGCGCTCGCGTTGCTTATCGATTATCAGAGCGGGCAACGGTTTAAAGACGGGCTCTTTCAGTTCATGACGGCCTTCTCGCTGCCGTGGTATGCGATCGTCGGCGTTCAAGCGGCGCTCGGCGCCAACTTGGGCTACGCCGCCGCCGTCTTAATCGGTATCATCGCGACGACGGCCGGGCGCTGGCTAATCGACGTCGCTTGCAACGTCGTGCCGAAACAACTCGTACGCGGCGAATTCTTCGTAACGGCGGCGGCCCTTACGGGCATTGCCTATTTACTCTGCAGCCAGCAGTTCGGGCTTTCGCTTCCCGTCTCCACGGCGATCGCGTTCTTCGTCGGATTCGGCTTCCGGCTCATGTCGCAAGTGTTGGGTTGGGAAGAGTGGGAGCCGTGGGAGCCCGCTCCCCTTACCGAAGGCGAGAAGTCGCGCAAGAAGTTGGGCGAGGGATTGAACGCCGAACTCGGGCGCGATTAGAGATGGCGTAACCCGTCGCTAGCGCGAGCTGACGATTCGCGCCGTCTTGATGTAGTCCAGCTTCGGGAACTCTTTCTTGAGATACGCGTTGCCTTGTGCTGCGATCATCGACTGATCCGGCTCTTCACCGTAGCCTGCGTAGATGTTATCGACGTTGTCCATGCCGCTGGCAACATGCCCGATCGGGGCGAAGCCCATCGCCGACAGGCGCGCGTTATCGCCGAGGTTGATAAAAAGATGCGTCGTGCGGCTGTTCGGCTGACCGGTCGCGGCAAATGCGACGGTCCCGCGCGTATCCGATTCTTTGACCGGATCGTCGGGAATCGTTACGTCCCATTTTTGAGTGACGGCGGGCTTGGCGGCAGCACCCCATTGCACGACGAAGCCCGGCACCACGCGATAAAACCGGGCGCCGTCATAATACTTCGCCTTCACCAGTTCGTAGAAATGCTGCGCGCCGTTGGGCGCGAGGCGGCTATCGACGTCGATCGCGACGGGGCCGCGGCTCGTGTCGAGGAGCACGCGGTATGCGGCGGGGGCTGGATCTTGCGGTGCCGTTTGTTTGCCCGCGCACCCGACGAGCGCCAGCGCCAAGGCGACGGCTAATGGAAGCTTGTTCATCGAGGCGTTGCCATGCGCCGCGCGCAGGAATCAACCTCTTTTTCCGGGCGAACGGTCGCTTGTCAAAATGGGCTTTCCAGGTAGGCCCGGCGCCCGGGCCTAATCCCCAAACTGGTAGAACTCCACACTCACCCTCTACCTCATAAGGAGCGAGCCTTGAACCGATTCATACGATTCGCAGCGCCTTTGGCGGCGCTGCTCGCCGCTTCGGCGTGTAACGCCGGCGGCACGTCGAACGTGCCGGCAGCGCCGCAAACCGGCGCGCAAAGCGCACGGTCGCAGATGCCGCAGTGGCAGGCGAAGAATTTGGCCACGCCGGCATGCCCGCAGGTCGTCGGCGAACCGACGTGCATGGCGCTGATTCAATCCAAGAGCGGAATCAGCCCGACCATCGCGGGGCTGGAGCCCAGCGATTTTCAGACGCGTTACGATCTACCGTCTTCAACCAACGGCGCCGGTCAGATCGTCGCCATCGTGGACGCATACGATAATCCGAACGTCGCGTCGGATCTTGCGGCGTATCGCTCGCAGTTCGGGCTTGGGACGGCAACGTTCGCGAAGTACAATCAGAACGGCCAGCAGAGCGGCTATCCTCACGGGAGCGTGGGCTGGGGCGTCGAGATCGATCTCGACGTTCAGATGGTCTCGGCGGCCTGTCCGAAGTGCACCATCTATCTCGTAGAAGCGAACAGCTCGACGAGCAGCGATCTGCAGACCGCCGAAGTCGAAGCGGTCAAGCTCGGCGCGCACATCATCAGCAATAGCTGGTCGTGCCTCGGATCGGATAGCTGCGTCAGCACGTCCGACTTCGATACGGCGGGCGTCGTCTATCTCGCCGCATCGGGCGACAGCGGCTACAAGGAGATCGGCGCACCGGCGGTCTTCACCAGCGTCGTTTCGGTTGGCGGAACCGTGCTGACCAAGTCCGGAACCAAGTATTCGGAGACGGTCTGGGACGATGCGGGCGCAGGCTGCTCGCTGATCAAGAAGCCGACCTGGCAGAAAGATCCAGACTGCAAGGACCGCACGGTCGCCGATATCTCGGCGGTCGCGTGGAATGTTGCCGAGTACGATACGTACGGCTACAGCGGATGGTTCACGGTCGGCGGAACGAGCGTCGCGACGCCTCTCAACGCCGCCGTCTTCGGCCTAGCGGGCAATGCGAGTTCGCTGACGGAGCCCCAAGCGATTTGGACCGCCACGCAAGCGACGCGCAAAGCGAACCTCAATACGATCAGCAGCGGAAGCGATGGATCGTGCAGCGGCGAGTATCTCTGCACCGCCGGTACGCATCAATACCGCACCTACTCCGGCCCCAGCGGCTGGGGAACGCCGCTCGGCATCGGCTTATACTAGCCGTTATCGAGTCGCAAGTCGCGAGAGGCGGCGCTTCGGCGTCGCCTCTTCGCTTACCAGCGCCACATGAGGCCGATCACGCAGAAGCTCAGCAGATACGCGATGAGGTTCGGCCAGAGCCGCAGCAGCGCGACGGCCAAGGCGTGGTTCGACTTTGAAGAGAGCTCGGGGAGTACGAACCCGAGCGCGAGCAACGTAATGGCAAAGGCGAATACGGCATCGGAAAACGCTTCGAATCGGCCTTTATTCATAGGGGAAAAAGCGTTTCGGCGAACGCGCCGAAACGTCCCACGATGAACTCGACGCTACGTTCGGTCCTGGCCGCGCTCGCGGCGCTGGCATGTATTGGAGCGACGGCGCCCTCTACGGTGACGTCCGATACCGCGCTGGTCGGATGGGCTGCCGGTCCGGCCATCGCCGCCGAACTGACGGCCGAGCGGACGATGCTCCGCGTGCCGACCGGCGCGAATGCCATGGAGATCGAACGGCACCTCTCGTCGGTGCCGCATCGAGCCGGTTCGATCGCCGATTACGCAACCGCGCTCTACGTTAGGGATCGGCTCGCACGCGACGGGTTCGAGACGCGCATCGTGAAATATCAAGTCGCGTTTACCGGACCGCTCGAGCAAAGCTTGACGATGCTATCGCCGCGGCATCAGCCGTTCGATTTGATGGAAGGCGTGCCGGGTCATCACACCAAGTGGGAGCTCATGGCGGGTCCGCCATTTCTCGAGGAATCCGGCGACGGCGACGTCACCGGCCCCGTCGTCTACGTGAACACCGCCAGCAAAGACGACCTCACCGAGATCGATGCCGAACACGTCAGCCTACAGGGCGCCGTCGCGCTGGTGCGGCTCGGCGCTCCGGGCGCCGGAGGGGTTCGGAACCTCACGCCCACGTGGATTGCCTACAACGAGCTGCGCAAGCGTGGCGTCGCAGCGATCCTCGAGTTCTTCGAACCGGCGACCAGCGGATATGGCGGCGGCGCAATGTGGCCGAACGGCAACTACAAGAACACGAACATGGCCGAGCGGATGAGCGGCATGTCGCCGCGCGGTTTCATGATGTTCCCGCCCGGCGATCCGACCATGGCCGGGAAAGCGCCGGTGGTGGGCGCGATGCACCGCAGCTGGAACGATATCCCGCATTCGACGATTCCCGAGTTGAGCATCACGCAGAGCACCGCGCGCGCGCTGCTCGCGGGGATGACCGGGAAGGTCGTGCCGCAGTCGTGGCACCCAATGTTTGAATTCGTCCAGCGTTACGGCGGGAACGTGACCGTACACGTGCATGTCAAGTTCGAGCGCACGCTCAAAACGATCTGGCTCGTTTTCGGCGATATGAAGGGCAGCGAGCATCCCGATTCGATCGTGATGATCGGCAGTCACCGCGACGCAATGACCTTCGGCGCAATCGATCCTGGAAGCGGAACGACGGTTCTCCTGCAGGATGCCGATGCATTCCACGCGCTCGCACTGCAAGGCTGGAAGCCCAAGCGCACGATCGAGTTTGCGTCGTGGGACGGCCACGAGTTGGGGCTCTTCGGCTCCGCGGCGTACATCTACGAGAACGGTCCGCAGTTGCGGCAGAACGTCTTTCAGTATATCAATACCGATCAGCTAACGACCGGCGATCCGTTCGTCGTGAGCGCATCGCCCGGCCTATATGCGTTCATGAAGCAGATATGCGACATCGTGCCTGCGGCCAACGGCGGCGGCATGCTCGGAATGCGCGACCAGCGCGTCCAGCCGCTCCTCAATCCGATCGGCGGCGGCTCGGATCATCAAAACTTCTCCTACATGCTCGGCGTTCTGAGCACGTCGAACGGTTACTACGGCTACTTCGGCGCGCACCATACCGCGGAAGACAACCTCGACGGATTGCGCACCTACGACCCCGGCATGCGCCAGGCCGTCGCGACCGCGCAGTTGACCGGCATTCAGGCAATGCGCGCGGCCAATGCCACGGTCGAGCCGCTGCGCATCGAGGAGATTCCAACCCAGCTGCTCGCCGATCTCATGCCGATTCAGCTAGCGGTCTTCTCCAAGACCGACGGCGCAATGACGCTTTCCGATCTGCGCGATGCGCTGACTAGGTACCAACAGGCGGCTCACGCGACCGACGTCGCGATGCAGCAAGCCGAGGCGAGCGCGGACGTCGCGACGATGCAAGCGATCGCATCGCGCGAACAGGCGGCACGCGACGCATTCTATCTGCCCGACGGTCTGTTGATCAACGCGTACTATCACACGATCGATCGCGTGCTGACGAGCTTCCCCGAGATCGCCTTTGGCGGGGGGAAGGACGACGTCGTGAAGGCCGCCGTAGGGCGGCTGCTCACGGCGACGAACGCGGCGACCGCCGCCCTTGCGAGTCAGCCGCCGAAAACGTAGCGGAGGATTACTTCAGCGCGATTTGCAGCCTGACGTCGACGCTCCCGCCGATGGTGGGATCCAGTCGCGTTATCGTCATTCCAAAGGCATGACGATCGATCGCTCCGATTGCGCGATAGGTCGGATGGGCCGGCGTGCCCTCGGCCGTCACGCTGAGTTTCTCGGGCTGCGTGACGCCGTGAATCGTGAGGTCACCATCCATCTCGAACTCCGTTGCGTCGCGCGGCACGATCTTCGTGCTCGCGAACGTCCAGTGCGGGAAGCGTGCTACGTCAAAGAAGTCGGATGACTGCAACGCGCGATCGCGGTCCGGCTCGTCGGTATGGATACGGGTGGCGTCGAGCACGGCGGTCGCCGCGATCGGAATGATGGAGTCCGGCGCGAGCGTAACCGAGCCTTCGAGGACGGGCACCGTTCCAGTGACGCGTTCGACCCAGATGTGCTTCACGCTGAACTGGGCGTTCGAGGCTGCGGCGTCGATAGGCCGCGCTTGCGTCGAGGCCGCGGCAAGCACGAAGAGCGATCCAATTGCGAGGGTTGCTAATCGCATGACATCCTCAGTAGCCGACGGTAAACTGCGCGTTCATGGTGTTCGTAGTCTGCGGCAGGTGCGAGATCACGTCTTCGATGGTAAAGCGCGTGTTCTCGGTTGGTCCATATCCCAGCAAAACCACGCCATCACGCGTAAATCCGTCGGTAGGGTCGTCCGTACCCTCGTACCGTGCTTCGGCGAAGAGCCGCTCGTTGAACATATAACGCAACTGCTCGAAGCCGCCGCTCGACCGGCAGCCGATCAGCCCCGGCGTCGCGCAGTTCGAATCCCAACCGTTGAAGAGCACGAACTCACTGGAGAAGCGGCTCCACTGGCCGTAGGTGAAACCGTACGCCATCCGATCGAAGCGATCGTTCGGACCGCCGGCAACCGGACGCGATCCGTCGTAGCGAAGAACGCTCGCCGTGAACGGCCCGATCGCATCTTGCGCGTAGACTTCCGTATCAACGCCGGTCGGCATTAGGCCGCTTTGCCGTGTGTAGCCCGGTCCGGCGAACAACTGCACGCTGACGCCATGTAACAAATCGCCGATGCCGAGGCGCGCGCCTAGCGCGGGATCGAAGAAATCGAAGGGATTTGCGCCGACCATTTGCACGTAGGGCGTGTAATCTTGGTACGTATCGCGAAACGTTTCGGGATCGACCGGTAGCGGGAGCGTGAACTGGCCGCCTTGCAGGTAGACTGGAATCTTCGCATCCCACGGGTTGATGCGATCGCTGACCCAAGCGTCGCGCAATAATCCGGGCTCGCCGCCGTCGACGACGTACTGCTCGACAAAGAAGTTTGCACGCGAACCGATCGTTGCCGACGTAAATGCCTCGACCTCGTCAACGATCGCTTTGGGTAGTCCTTGGCCGTCGGGACCGTCGCCCTGATTCTCGCTCGAATCTACGAAGTTCACTTTCACCGAGGCCGGGAACGCCGGTCCCGACGAGACCCCGGGAAAGCGCTCGCCGTAGGCCAGAAATGCGGCGCCAAACTCATTGAGATGCGGAATGACCGAATGGCACTTCTCGCACGTGACGCCATATTGGTGGGCGAAGAGCGGAATAGCCGGGGCGCATGCCGGCCGCAGCGACACCGCGAGGAAGAAAATGCAAGCGGGGGACCAAGCCAGCCATTTACGCACGCCTCATGGGATACTTAGGCTTACCTAATAAAACCTTCTCGGTTCTCCTAATTCGATTGAGGCTGGCAGCTTTGCGCTTTTAATAGGTCTCGCCGATAAAACTGGCTGTTTGCCTATAAAGGGCGCCCTAGCTGCAGTGGCTCTTTGCCTCGCGAGTCATGGTGAACGTCCCGCCACTGTATAGCGGGCCGGTAGGTTGCATGACGATGTAGTAGCCGGAGCTCCGTGTGCCGTTGATGGTCCCTTGCAAGGTCGCGTAAATGACCGGGGACCACGGGGCTTGGGCCGACGCAAACAATTCGTTGCCGGAGATGACGTACGTTCCGTTGCTAAACGAATTTGGCGGCACGGAACGCCAAACCCCGGAGGGTGTAAACCGCAAGCACAAAGACGAAAAGGGGAGAGCGCTCCCTACCGCTTCGGTGAATTTCGCTGAGTAATACCCACGAAAAGACTGCGCCCTAGCGCGAGTTGCTGGCTGGACCGCCGTATTAGCTGTAGCCGTCATTGGCTGCGAACCGCCGCAGCCGGCCAGTAGCACGAGGGCCGCAATGATGCCTAAACTCCGCGCTGATCGTACGTCGATCATTCCTCAATCCTCTCTGGGCGCACCGCCCTCGGCGGAGTTGCGCCCTGGCGTCTACTCGCCGTCCGCCGCGCGGCGGATCGCATCGAGATCGAGCTTTTTCATTTGCAGCAGGGCCGCCATCGCGCGTTCGCGGCGCCCGGGATCGTCGTCGCCTAGGTATTCGCTCATGCCCTTCGGTACGACGTTCCAGGCGAAGCCGAATTTGTCGCGCAGCCATCCGCATTGCTGGATCTCGCCGCCCTCGCTAAGGCCCTCCCAGAGCCGGTCGAGCTCGGCCTGCGTATCGCACGTGACGAAGAGCGCGATGCCCCCGCGCGGCGGGACGTCGGAGTCGCTCGCGACGCCGACCGCCCCGCCGTTGAGCGCCATGAAGTCCTGGCCCTGGAGGGTGAACTCGATCATCATCGGGGTACCGGCGGGGCCGGGTCCGGCGTCACCGTAGCGCGCAATCGAATCGATCTTCGAATCGGCGAAGAGCGAGACGTAAAAGTTGACCGCCTCCTCCGCCTCCGAGGTGAACCAAAGCAGCGGTGTGATCCTTTGCTCGGCGCGTACCATTTGGATTCTCCTTTTGCAAGCCTATGGCAATTGTTGTCGTACTACTAAAGCGCTTCACGGACTTGCCAAGGCCCGTGTAGCGAGGGGGAGGGGGCCGGCGAAAGCCGGTCCCCTCCTTTCCCATCAGAGCATTACGAGCCGGTCGCACTTGGCGGCGAAGATAAAATCGCTCTCGGTGAGGCCGCCGATCTTGTGCGTCCAAATCTCGACCCCGAGGCGTCCCCAGGAAACGTGCAGGTCGGGATGGTGCTGCTGCTCCTCCGCCATCGCGCCGATGCGGTCTGCCGCGCGCAGCGCGCCGGCGAAATCGTCGAACGAATAGGTTCGCGCGAGCAGCGAGATCGTGCCGTGCTTGGAATCAGGACGCTCGACGACCCGCCACGCATCGTCGATCTGCGCGAGCAGCGGCACGGTTTCCACGGAAGTAAGCGGCGGTACGCCGCCGCGACAGGGAACGCAGGCTCGTTGCGCCAGCTCGCTCACGGCCGGTTACATCCTTTCTCGTTCGCGGGATATGGTCGCGACATTCTGCAACAAGCGCAGCGATGACTTCATTGCCGCGCAATGCCGTCTTGCTGGCGTTCGAGGGTCCGGATGCCTATTCGATGGTAGGCGGTCTCGGGACGCGCGTTACGGAGCTGAGCGCGGCGCTGGCCGACGCCGGCGTACGTACCACGTTGATCTTCGTCGGCGATCCGACGGCGGAACCCGTCGAGCATCCGCGCGACCGTCTCGAGCTCCGCCGCTGGTGCCAGTCGATTTCGCAGCGCTATCCCGGCAACGTCTACGACGGCGAGCTTCTAAAGATACGCGAATATGGTGAAACGGTGCCCCGATTCGTGATCGACGAGATCGTGGCGCCGGCGGCCGAGCGTGATGAGTCGGTGCTCGTCATTGCCGAGGATTGGCAGACCGCGCCCACGGCCATTGCGCTCGACGAAGGACTGCGTTCGCAAGGCTTGCGCAATCGCATCGTGCTGGCGTGGAACGCCAACAACACGTACGGCTTCGATACGATCGATTGGCCGACCCTTGCCGGTGCGGCGACGATCGCGACGGTAAGCCGCTATATGAAGTTCGAGCTGCGCGCTCGCGGCGTTGAGGCGCGCGTCATCGCCAACGGCGTTCCTCAGCGTTTGCTGGACGGAGCGCCGAGCGCGCTGACGGCGCGCGCCAAGGCAGCGTTTGCGCGCCGTCATCCGCTCTTCGTCAAAGTAGCACGCTTCGAGCAAGAGAAGCGCTGGATGCAAGCCGTCGATGCGTTTGCAGCGATCGCCGGAGCAAAGGCCGATGCGATGCTCGTCGTGCGCGGCGGTCGCGAGCCGTACGGCGATGCCGTCGTCGCGCGCGCTCGGGAGCTGGGCCTACGCATCGACCGTTTGAGCCTCCCGTCCCCCGATGGGGTCGACGCGATCGACGCCATCGCCGCCTCGCGAGGACAAGTCGTCGACGTCCGCAGCTTCGTGCCTGAGGATGCGCTGCTCGCGCTCTATCGTGTTGCCGATGCGGTACTGGCTAACAGCGGCCGCGAGCCTTTTGGGCTGGTCGGACTCGAGGTGATGGCGGTCGGCGGCGTCGCCGTGACGGGGTCGACCGGCGAAGACTATGCCGAACCGTTCGACAATGCGCTCGTCTGCGACACCGGCGATTCGCGCGAGCTCGGCGCGCGGCTCCAGGATATTCTGAGCGATCGAACGCTGGAGGCGCGAATACGCGGGCGCGGCCCGACGACGGCTGCGCGCTATGCGTGGCCGCGAATCTTGGACGCGATGGCGCGAAAACTGACCGGCTAGCTCGCCCCACGCACTCGCGGTTTGCAGCGCGCTTTTACAGCGCGTTGACTTTTCGTTGATTTTGGGTTACAGCGCGTTCGGGCGCTCGCACAGTTAGAGCACGACCCGGCGCTCGCCGTCCACGCTGTCCGATAATGCGACCGTAAGTTAGCCGTTTGAGCTAGCTCACGTCGCTCTCGTCGCGTTCAAGCGACGGAAAGGACAGCGCCTTATGTTCCTGTTCTTGCACGGCCTTGCCCTGATGCTCGGGCTCTTCAACGGGTTCTCCGGAGGCGGTTCCGGCTTCTCAACTCACGGTACGGCCGGCGCGACCGTCGGTGCGATGGATGGCGGCGGCATGGCCAGTCCCTCCGACGGTGGCGGAACGATGCCCGGCGGTAACTCCGGAGGCGGCAACGGTAACGGAGGAGAGTAGCCGCCTTCTTCAAGCGCGGGGGCGGAGCCGGAGCCGCCTCCGCGAATAATCCGTTTGGGCTATGGTAAAAAGACAGGCCGCAACCTTTCCCTGGCGCGATGCCATGCGCCAACACTTTGCAAAGGCCGAGTTCCTCGCAGCCGGCAGCGTCTACGACGACGCCGTGCGCGACGGGGCTGCGACGTCTTACGAAGACGATTTGCTGCGCGCGCGGGCGCTTCTCCGCTACGACGAGAACCGCGCCGTCGCGTTTTTGATTCGCCGGCCGCCGAAAACCCAAGCCGGCAAACAGAAGGGCATCTGGGCGATGATGCTCGGCTGGGGTTACGCGCATATGCGCGACTTCGAGCGGGCCGATCATCATTTTGCGATCGCCGGGCGGCTGCTGACGGCACCCGAAGATCGCGCGGAGCTCGAATATCATCTAACGCGCCGCTGGATTCTTGAAGGCCGAATCGAGGAAGCCCGGCGTGCCGCCGACGAGATGGCGCGCGAATCGACCAACGGCGCCAAGATTGCCGGCGAGATGCTGCGCTCGTTTATCTTCTCGCAGGAGGAGCGTTACCGAGAGTCGGCCCGGAGCCTGATACGCGCGATCAAGCTGATCGGCAACCGGCGCGAAGCGTACATCGAGAAGTGGTACCACATGGTGCAAAACCTCGCATTGCTCGGCCGCGAGCTCGCCTACGACGAAGCCGCGGTGCTCGCGCACGAGGAAGTAGACCAGCCAATCGAATGGCCCGAGGACTATCGGGCACAGCATTTTCAGGCGCTCAAGGCCGTCGGATGGTCATGCGCGCTGCGCGGCGACATGCTGGGGTGCTTTCGTTATCTGCGTGCCGCGGAACGCGCGATTCCCAACGAAGCCTTCCGGGCGATCTTGCACCTCGACCGGGCATATTTCGCACGCATTGCGGGCGAACTAAACTGGTCGCGGGATGAGGTTGCGAAGGCCGAAGCCATAGCCGAGCGCGTGGATTGGAATACGCTCGTCGGCGAAGAGCGCATCGGCCTCCTACTGCTGGCAGAGGGAACGACGCCGATCGATCCAGAGCGCGGGCGCTATTATCTCGCGCGCTATCACGGCCTCGATAAGATCCGCTCGCCGCTGCATATGTTGGCCTTCGATCACCGCATGGAAGCCTTTGCAGCCTATACCGAGGGCGTGGTCCGATTTGGCACCAGCGCCGCTGGGATGGAAGATTCGTTCCGCGATGCGTGGGTGATCTTCGATCGCATCGGTTACGACTGGCGCGCCGCACGGACCGCGATCGGATTATTTCAAGTTACCGGCAAGGACCGTTGGCGTCATCTCGCCGAGGACAAGCTCGAATCGTATCCACGCTCGTGGCTCGTGGCAGACCTCCGCGCGCTGGAGTCGAAGCCGGCGCACCCGCGCGTAAAGCTTCCGCCGATGCAAAGTAAAGTCTTTGCCATGCTCTGCCAAAAAATGACGACCGCCGAAATCGCGCAAGAGTTAGGCTTGAGCCAACACACGGTGCGCAATCATCTTAAGGCCGTCTTCCGCGCGTATGGGGTGAACAGCCGTGCCGCGCTCGTCGCCGAGGCTGCAAGCCGCGGGGAGCTGCCGGCGCTTAAGGGCTAACGCCTCAAGGGGCTAACGCCCAAAGGAAGGCGCGTCTCGCGCATCTTTGCAAGGAGCCGCACCTACAGCGGTGCGAGCATTTCCAAAAATAATCGACTACGGGCTTGCCAAAGCCGCCAAGTTCCCTTATTCTAACGCTAGCCAAATGGCTATGTCGCTATAGGCTAAATCGGTTATATCGGCCCTATGGCGTCGATACTGCGATTTTGGGGGTGAAGACGATGCGCGCATTGCTGAAGCGGTCTAAAGAACCTTGCGTACCCGGACGGCGCTTGGGGCAGACTGCAGTGGCTGCACTCGCCCTCGCCGCGGGCCTCATCGGTTTGTTCGCGCAGGATGTGCCGGCTTTCGCCCAAGGTTCCCCTTCACCGGCGCCGTCTGGATCACCGAACGCCAAAGGTTCACCCTCCGGGCTGATTCCTTTTGCTATAGAGACTCCCGATGAATCGGTGGCAACGGCGTCTGGCAAGTTTTCGCCAAAAGTGATTTACGTGCTTGGCACCGGTGATGCATCGACGAGAGGCCGCTTCATAGCATCGCTGATAACGCGTCTTCAGCAATACAACCTCGTTAACGGCGCGCAGCAATGGTTGATCCCCGAGCCTGATTGGACCTTGGCGGATTTTGCAAGCGCGTGCAACTCGCAATACAAGACAACATTTGGGGCGATGGTCGTAGGCGTCGCCGCGGTAGCGGCGGGCGGAGACGATAAGTTCGTCGTCCATCATTCCACTCTACAGATAGCCGGATCTGCGCTCTTTGCGCGCTGCTATCCACCGAACGTCCTCGAAACTCCAACGCCGCCAACCCCAAAACCGACAGAAACGCCGAAAGCCCCGCCCTCCGCTCGGCCATACGACGTAGCAACGTGGTACGATGGCAAATGCCTCGCGTTAACGACCGCGAAAGACAGCGTCGGGCGAATCGTGCGGAATCACTTGTACGCCCGTTGTCTCGAGCCGAGGACTGCGGAGGCTACGCCAAGCCCAAAGCCAACCGGGGCTCCGGCTTTTGTGTGGGCCTCCCCGATGGAAACCGCATACAATCGCGTCACCATTCCGACGCTGCTACCCCCCGCCATTTTGCTAGGGTCCTTGGTCGCCGCGTACGAGACGTTCGTCCCCTCCAAGACTTCTTCAAGCGAATCAACGATCGTCTTCCCTGTTGCTCGGCCACTTCCACCGTCGGGAACAACAAAATCAATTGTCGACCAGTCGCAGTCAACGAGCAACCCAGCAGCGCTTGGGGGTATTACCACTAATCTGTATGGCCCGGCGCTTCAATACACTACCGCCGCGGTAGCGATTCCGCTTGATCAGCAAAGCTGGGAAACGGTCGACGGCGTTGTCACGCAGATTGTCATCTTCATAAACTGCCGTCGGGCCGACGCTGCCGCGCCGCTTTCGCTTGTAGACTACCCGAAATCGTCCGGTCCCCCACGAGCTCCGATCTGCGGTCGTAATTAGCTGCTCCGCAGAAGGTTTCAGCATAAAAGGGAAGGCGTGCGAGGTGCAGCGGCGCAGCGATGTCTTCGATCGTGTTGACTGCTGCGTCTCCGTCGCAAAGGTTGTTCCTATGCGCGGACTAAGAGAAGCGATTATTTCGGCGACTCTAGCACTCACCGTCGGGATCGGCATCCGGCGCGATCGCCCCTGACGAGTTTCGGTAAATTGCGTTGCATTTGCCGACCAACTGCTGGATGCCGGCATGTTCGGAGTTCTCTGAGTAGATGCCAGTCGAGTTCGCCGTCGTAATCCCACTCGCGCGATTGGGCGAGCTCGGCGCCCATAAATAGCAGCTTCTTGCCCGGGTAACTAAACAGCAGCTCGATTAACCGCCGCATAAGGGCGAGTTGCCGTTGACGATCGCCGGGCATCTTTGCGAGCAGCGAGCCTTTACCATGCACAACTTCGTCGTGCGAGAACGGCAGCACGTAACGCTCGTCAAACGCATAGCTCAGGCCGATGTCGGAGGCATTCAAATCCTGCTGCGGGCCCATCCTCTTCGTAAAGTATTCCAGCGCGTCGTGCATCCAGCCGATGTTCCACTTATAGTCGAAGCCGAGGCCGCCGTCGGCGATGGCACCAGTTACTTTCGGCCATAGAGTCGACTCTTCAGCTATGGTCAGCGCTCCCGGCACGTGCGCGTGGATCGTCTGGTTGAGTCGTCGCAAAAACTGGACTGCTTCAAGGTGCTCCTTACCGCCGTGAACGTTGGGTTCCCATTCACCGTCGTTGCGGCTGTAGTCGAGGTACAGCATCGAAGCAACCGCATCGACGCGGATACCGTCGATGCCGAACTCCTCCAGCCAGAAGAGCGCGCTCGCGATCAAAAAGTCGGCCACCTCGGGGCGCCCATAGTTGTAAACGAGGGTCTTCCAATCCGGCGCCGTGCCGCGGCGGGGGTCGGGATGCTCGTAGAGATGCGTTCCGTCGAAGAGCGCAAGGCCGTGCGAATCGGAGGGGAAGTGCCCGGGCACCCAATCCAAGATCACGCCGAGATCGAGTTCGTGCGCGCGGTCGACGAAGGCGCGGAAGTCGTCCGGCGTGCCGAAGCGGCTCGTGGGCGCAAACATTCCCGTCGGCTGATAGCCCCACGAGGGGTCGTATGGGTGCTCGGTGATCGGCAGCACTTCCACGTGCGTGAAGCCAAGGTCGCGCACGTACGGAAGCAGCCGTTCGGCCAGCTCACGATACGTTAGGAATCGCCCGCCGTCGCCACGGCGCCACGAGCCAAGATGAGCTTCGTAAATACTCATCGGCGCATCGTATTGGTTGCGCCGGACGCGGTCGCGGCGAAGTGCATCGTCGTCGCGCGGAGGGGCGTGGCTCTCCCAAACGATCGACGCGGTGCCGGGACGCAGCTCCGCATAACGCGCGAACGGATCGGCCTTGAGAGGAAGAGGCTCGCCCGAAGTGCCGACGACGGCGTATTTATAGCGTTGTCCTTCATGCGCGCCGGGAACAAAGCATTCCCAAACGCCGCCCTCGGGCCGCAGGTGCATCCCATTCCGGCAATCGTCCCACTCGTTGAAGTCGCCGACGACGCTCACGGCTCGCGCGTTCGGAGCCCAAACCGCAAACGTTACCCCGGAAATCCCGTCGATGCGGTCAACGCGCGAGCCGTACCGATCCCAGAGCCGCTCCGCAAATCCCGCGGGGCCGTTGGTGTTCATCGTGCCGTTAATCGAACGGATGCTTTCCTTGACCGCAGTATTCGCCGCATTGCTGCACGAGCTTAGCAACCAGGGCCGTCCAGCCCGTTTGGTGGCTCGCACCTAGACCCGTGCCGTTATCTCCGTGGAAATACTCATAGAAGGGAACGTAGTCGCGCCAAAACGGACTGCGCTGGAAGACTTCGTTGTCGCCGAAGACCGCGCGACGCCCGTCGGCGTCGCGGCTGAAGATCCGGATCAGCCGGTGCGAGAGCTCCATCGAAACCTCCCAGAGCGTCAGCCGCCGTCCGGAGCCGGTCGGCATCTCCACCGTGAAGTCGTCGCCGTAGAAGTAATGGTATTTCTGCAGCGCTTCGATGATGAGAAAGTTGATCGGATACCAAATCGGCCCGCGCCAGTTGGAGTTTCCGCCGAAGAGCCCGCTCGTCGATTCCGCCGGCTCGTAATCGATCCGGTGCTCGCTGCCGTCGAGCATGAGCGAGTATGGGTGCGCGGCGTGATCGCGCGAGAGCGACCGGATTCCGTACGGGGAGAGAAACTCCGACTCGTCGAGCATTCGCGTCAGCAAACGCTCCAGGCGATCGCGGTCGACGATCGAAAGAATACGGCGGATTCCGACGCCGCCGAGATTCATTGCGGCGATGTTCTCGATGAGATCGGGCCGGTTTCGCTCGAACCATTCTATGCGTTTGGCGAGATTCGGGAGCCGCTGGCGGATCGTTCCGTCGAACGTCTCCACCGCGAGCAACGGCGTGAGGCCGACGAGCGACCGGATCTGCAGCGGAATCACCTTGCCGCCGGCATGCAAATAGTCGTAGTAAAAACCGTCGTCCTCGTCCCAGAGGCCGCGATCCTCGTCGCCGCCGATCTTGTTCATCGCGTCGGCGATCAGCAGAAAATGCTCGAAGAACTTTGAAGCGATGTCTTCGTAAACGGGCATGTGCTGTGCGAGTTCCAGCGCGATCGCGAACATGTTGAGCGTGAACACGCCCATCCAGCTCGTCCCGTCTGCTTGATCGAGCCTGCCGCCGTCCGGCAGGGGCGCGCTGCGATCGAAGATCCCGATGTTGTCGAGGCCGAGAAATCCGCCCTGAAAGACGTTGCGCCCGGCTACGTCCTTGCGGTTGACCCACCAGGTAAAGGCCAGCAGCAGCTTTTGAAAGACCCGTTCGAGGAAGAAGAGGTCGCCGCGGCCGTTGCGGCGGCGCTCGATCTTAAACACGCGATACGCCGCCCAGGCCTGCACCGGAGGGTTAACGTCGCCGAACGCCCATTCGTAGGCGGGAATTTGTCCGTTTGGGTGCATGTAAAATTCGCGCGTTAGCAGCGAGAGCTGCACTTTGGCAAACTCCGGATCGACCAGCGCGAGCGCGACGCAGTGAAACGCCAAGTCCCACGCCGCAAACCACGGGTACTCCCAAGTATCCGGCATCGCGATCACGTCGTCGCTGTAGAAATGGTCCCAACTGCTGTTGCGCCCATGCAAGCGCTGTGGCGGAGGCGCCGGCTGAAGCGGATCTCCCATCAGCCAATCGTGAACGATGTAGTTATAAAACTGCTTGCTCCACAGGAGCCCTGCGAGGGCCTGCCGCTGGATCGCGCGCTCGTCGTCGTTCACCGGAAAAGCGTTGAGCTCGCTATAAAACTCATCGGCCTCTGCGATGCGGCGGCTGAAAATTCCGTCAAAGTCCGCAAAGGGCGTCGCGTGTTTGCGATCGCTGAGGCGAAGCTGCAGCACGCGCTCCTCGCCGGGCGCGAGCTCGAACTCGTAATGCGCGGAGCATTTAGTGCCGCGCGCGGCCGGATTGATCGCATCGTGATCCCCGCCGACGATGCAGTCGTTGATGCCGTCCTTGGCGTGCGGGCTCGGATTCGGAGCATTGAAGAGGCGCCGGTCGTTCGTCTCGTTCTCGGTGAAGAGCACGGCGGAGGCCTCGTTGCAATAGAAGTAATAGGTGCCGAGCCGCTCGTGCGATGCCCGCACGATGCGCACGCCGTGCTCGGGGGACTCCTCCGCCAGCTCGGGCTTCGCGATGCCCGCCTTCCACGACCACGTGTTGCGAAACCAGAGGGTCGGAAGCAGCGTGAGTCGTGCCGGCTCGGGTCCTCGATTGACGACGGTGATGCGCGCGAGAATATCGTCGGGGGCGGCCTTCGCGTATTCGACGAAGACGTCGAAAAATCGGTCGCCGTCGAGGATGCCGGTGTCGACGAGCTCGAACTCGGGGTCGAGCCGCGTTCGCGCCCGGTTCTCGTCGACGAGCCGCGCATAGGGAAACTCGCCGTGCGGGTAGCGGTAGAGCATCTTCATATACGCGTGCGACGGCAGAGCGTCGAGGAAAAAGTAATACTCCTTAACGTCCTCGCCATGATTGCCCTCGCCGTTTGTAAGTCCGAAAAGGCGCTCTTTAAGGATCGGATCCTTGCCGTTCCACATCGCTACGCTAAAACACAGCTGCTGAAACCGGTCGCAGATGCCCGCGATGCCGTCTTCACCCCAACGGTAGGCACGGGAGCGCGCCTCGTCGTGCGGGAGGTAGGTCCAGGCGGAGCCGTCGGCGCTGTAATCTTCGCGTACCGTTCCCCACTGCCGTTCGCTGAGGTAGGGTCCCCAGCGATGCCAGAGGGCCTTGGTGCGTCCTTGTTCGAGGCGGTTGCGCTCGGCGCTCATGCAAACGATCGGATCGTCGCCGCGACTTCATCGGGCCGTTCGACGATCGCATAATGCGCGGCATCGCGAAGCGTAACGAACGTTACGTTCGGCAGCAGCGATACAACCCGCCGCTCGCAGGCGTCGGGAGCGTCGTGTTCGGACGCGACCACGAGCGCCGGCGCCGCGATCGCGCGCGTGCGCTCGGCGAAGTCGGCGTGCGCGAACGATTCAAACGATTCGAGCGCCGCGTCCCGCGTCATTTTGGCCGCCACCGCGTTCAAACGATCGAGCGTCGCTTCGTCGGGCGGCTGCTCGACGGTGCGCGCGAGCCACGCACGCACAGCGTTCTCGTCGCGAGCGACGCCGCGCAGATAGGCGAGGCCCTTTTCCGAGTATGCGCCCCCGCTTGCGGGGACGGGCGCGATGAGGATGAGCCCGCGAACCAGCTCCGGAGAATCGACGGCGAGCCGCAACGCGACCGTTGCGCCCATCGAATGTCCGACCACGACGACCGGTCCGAGATCGCGAGCGGCGACGAGGTCGCGCAGGTCGGCTGCGAAGCGTTCTATCCGATAGGGTCCAGGCGCAAGACGCGACGCGCCGCCGCCGCGCAGATCGATCGCGACGGTGTGCCGCTGTGGTCCCAGCGCGTCGACGACGCGATCCCACACAGTGTGATCGCCCTGCCAACCATGGACGAAGAGCAGTGCGGGAGATCCGGAGCCCTGCTCGACGAAGGCGAGCTCGGCCCCATCGCCGGTATGAAAGCGTTCCATCATCCGTTGCGGGGCGACGCGATTACTTCGCGACGGCGCCGACTTGCGTGGCCGTCACCGCGGCCGCTCCGTTGCCCCACGATGCGCGGGCGTAGGTGAGCGCGGCCGCGATGGCGTCATCGGAGAGCTGCGGGCTCCACGCGGGCATCATTCCGTCGTAGCTCTTGCCCGTGACTTCGAGCGGACCGGTCAAGCCGTACTTGACGATGTGAATGGCTCTGACGGGATCGCCTTTGACGATATCGCTGCCGGCGAGCGGCGGAAACGATCCGGCGACTCCTTTGCCGTCGACTTGATGACAGCTGGCGCAGTTCGCCAAATAGATCTTGGCACCGTCGGGCTTCGCCGACGAACATCCCGCCGCGACGGCTGCGGCAAGTAGTAACGCAGATGCTCCGGAGAATCGCATGTCGGGCAGGTTCACGACGGCCCGAACATGGCCTTCAGCCGCCCGCGTCTAAGAGACGCCGGGTGATCAAAACGAAGCGAAGCGGTTGGCCTTTCGCGGAAACGGTAGCGCATTTGAGCGCCGCGATCGCCGATGCGGGTAACACCGTCTTTGCGACGATCGACCAATCGGCAGCGGCACGCGCCGCTGGGCTCGCGTTGCGCCCCACCACGTTGATCGTCTTCGGCAATCCGCGAGGCGGCACGCCGCTCATGGACGAGTTTCCGCTCGTCGCCCTCGACCTACCGTTAAAGATCGTCGTGTGGGAAGAAGACGGCGGCGTGAACGTCACCTACGAACCAGTCTCCGAGATCGCCGCTCGATATCAGGTGACCGGCATGGACGCGCGCATCGCGGCGATGGATGCCGCACTGGAAGCCTTGACCGCGGGTTTATCGCGCTAGCCCGGTCGAACCAATCTCTCGACAGAGTGAGCGAACTGGAAATCGTCCGAATAGCGGCAGCGATGCCAAACCGTCCGACGCTCGTATTTTTGCACGAAGGACTCGGCTCGGTCGCACTTTGGCGCGATTTCCCTGCCGCCCTCGCCTCGCGAAGCGGCTTGGGCGCGGTCGTCTATTCCCGTCGCGGCAACGGCTTCTCGCCGGTGCTTTCCGGCGCGCGCCGGCCCTCCTACATGCACGATGAAGCGCTGATCGTTCTTCCGGCGCTCCTCGCAGAGCTCGCAATTCACGATCCTATTCTCGTCGGCCACAGCGACGGCGCTTCGATCGCATTGATCTATGCCGGCCGCCATCCCGACGCGGTCCGCGCGATCGTAGCGTTGGCGCCGCACGTGTTCGTGGAGGAGCTGTCGCTCAATAGCATTGCTGCGATCGGCGCGACGTTCGAGGCGAGCGATCTTCGGCAACGTATGGCGCGCTATCATCGCGACGCGGGCCGCACGTTCTACGGCTGGAACGACGTTTGGCTCTCTCCCGGCTTCCGCGATTGGAACATCGAGGCATACGTTGACGATATTCGCTCGCCGGTTTTTGCGATTCAAGGGTTGGACGACGAATACGGCACGCCGGCGCAGGTTGACTCGATCGCGCGCCGCGCCCGCGGGCCGGTCGATCGCCTTATGCTGGCTGGGTGCGGCCATGCGCCCCACCTCGAACGGCCGGAGATCGTTACCGCGGCGATCGCAGGATGGCTTTCGCAGTTGACCGATCGTGAACCGTTAGGTTCGGGGCGTGAGGTAGAGGAACGCGGCGGCGTAGTCGATTTGGACGATGAACTGCGATAGAAACGCCGCGCCGATGTGGCCAAAGGCGGTTCCGTGCAGCGTCTGCGTCGTTCCGATCCGCTGCGGTCCCGTCCGATATCCCCCGATTGCAAGCCACGGAATCTCTCCGATCAACTCCACGCTCGCGCCGCCGATGCCGCTGACCGATCGTCGCTGCGTCACGCTGAAGAGGCCGGAATGCTTGGCATAAAAATCGTACGCGAGATTGACGTTCGACTCGTCGCCCGTGTCCATTGCAAGCTAAGCGGCGACGACCGCCGAGATCGACGTTGGCAATCGGCACGAAGTTTTGGAACGTGAGCGGTGCGACGACGCGACCGCGTGCCCCAAGACCGCCCAACCGTCATCGTATGCGAGAGCGCGTCGATCTCGACGCCCGTCGCGGCGAAGCGCGTCGGCGCCGAGTACGACGTCGTAGCCGTACCGGCGCAGATCGTTGAACACTGCGTAGTAGGCTTCGGGATAGGTCGCGTTGCCGACACGTAACGGGCCCGCCCGAACGACTTGCGTCGTGTAACCGCCCAGGCCGCGAACGTGATACGTGCCGACCACCGGAGCGCCGAGCCGGCTTGCAAGCTCGGCGCTCATCGAAAGCCCGGAGTTTCCGGTGTCGATCAGGCACCGCAGCGCGATTCCGCCGGCCGTGCAATCGACGATCGGCGTCGACCGCCGTGCGGATCGGTAGCGATTCGCGTCGGCGGCCGCCGCGGAACGAAGGTACGAGCCCTGCGGCGGATGGAACGCCGACGAGACCGCCGCACGGTCGTCGTACCGCTCGAACGGTGGCCGTCGTGCAAAACTTCAAAGGGAAGGGTGAACGCGCCGACGCGCCGGTAGTCGCGGAACTCGAACGTGTCGTCCCCGCCGATCTCGCGCGCGAGCCGAATCAGGCTGCGTGTCCGGATCCACGTAGACGCGGAGCGGAACGGCGTTTGCGTCGCCCACCACGATCGTGCGATAGGCTGTTGCCTTCAACGTTCCTGTCCCGGCATCCCGAAGCGGCCGCCGTGCGCGAGAAATCGACGGCGAGAGAAAGCCATGAGGCGATCAACCGGAGCAGCGCGCAGAATATGGCTCGGGTTCGACCGAGTCCGGCAACGTCCGTCCCGTTCAGATTTACCGTAAAGAGGCGCTCGCCGTCGAAGTAGCTGCCGCCGCAGACCTCGCCGGCGCAGCGGCGCATTGCAATGCGAAGCCCCTCGCTCTCGCTGGAGACGACGCTTTGCTCGCCCCCGAGTATCAGGCGGGAGACGGAAACAAATGGCTCTGCCAGACCGGTCCCGCGGCCGTCGCTCATCCGCTCGAGCAGCCCGCACGGCACCGTTCTGAGTTCCGGCTCGCTCCCAGCTCTGTCAGTAAGCCAGCGCAAAGAGCAGGCGGTCCGCCCGGCGAACCCCATCGAGGATGCACTTCGAGTTGCTCGACGGCTATCTTCTCGACGGCGAGCCGCGCGAAGGCCGGCCTTGGTACGCGCGCTGCTCGAGAATCGCGGCCGGCCGCCGAGGGCGCGGCGCCTTTCTATGAAGGTTTGGAACGCTTGGGCGCCCGCACGCCCGACCTCGCGCTGATCGCGCTGCGCCTGGTGCTCGCTGGGAAGAAAGCCGACGACGCGTCGGTTACGCGCCTGCGCGACCTCGTCGCCCGCGTCCACGCCGGCGATCCGGCGGCGCGCGACGAGTATCGCGCCATCGTTCGTCCCGGCTCCCTAGTGCTTTCGATCGCCGATCTCGTCGCTCACTACGCCGGTGACGCTCGGCGTGCGCTCGACCGCGTTTCGTTCGACGTTCCCGATGGCGCAACGCTTGCGATCGTCGGCCCGTCGGGCGCGGGCAAGACGACGCTGCTGCGCGCTATCTCGGGTCTGTTGCCGGTCCAGCGGAGGCGACGTGCGTCTCGGCGGCGCGTCGCTGCTCGGGCTGCCGCCGCAGCGGCGACGCGCTGCCGTCGTGGCGCAAGACGATGCGCTCTTTACCAACATGAGCGTCGCCGGAGAATTTGCGCTTCGCGCTTGCGCCACTGCCGAGCGTGCCGACGCACGCATCGAAGCGATGGCCGCAGCGTTGCACGTTGCGCAGCATCTCGGGCGGCGCCCGCGCCAGCTCTCGGGCGGCGAGCGGCAGCGCGCCTCGATTGCGCGGGCGCTGCTCTCCGATCCGGCAGCTCTGCTGCTCGACGAACCGCTCGCGCATCTCGATCCGTCGCTGCGCCGTGCGGTGCGCGACGAAATCGTCGGCGTCCGTCAGCGCTTTGCCGGTCCGATTCTTTACGTCACGCACGATCACGTGGAGGCGATGAGTGTCGGCGACTTGCTCGCCGTGCTGATGGACGGACGAATCGAAGACGTCGGCGAGCCCCAGCGCGTCTACGATGCGCCGCGTTCGGTAACGGTCGCGCGTTTCTTGGGCGAGCGTCCGATGAATCTTTTCGATGACGGTCCCCGCCTCGCCGGAATTCGGCCGGAGCGCGATACGGATCGTTGCAGACGGCGCGTTGCGAGGACGCGTCGCGCGCCGGGAGAGCACCGGCGCCGATCTGTATCTCGACGTCGAAACCGATCGCGGGGTGCTGGCGGTGCGCGTCGGCTATGCTCTCGACGCGCAACCCGGCGAGGACGTGTCGCTCGAGCTTCCTCCCGAGTTCGTCTGCCGCTTCGATCGCGAGACCGGGCGGGCCATCGCGTGAGCGAACTCGTCGACCTCGCGCGCGGCGTAATCGTCGCGGGCATTTCGGGCGAAGATCTCGATGCCGCGGTGCCGCTCGTCGGCGGCTATCTGCTCTTTCCAGGGGCCGACGCTCCGCTGGAACGCGTTCGAGCGCTGACCGATGCTGCTGCGCGCGCGTCATTCGGGCGCGGCACCGATCGTCGCGATCGATCAAGAGGGCGGCGCGGTGATGCGACTGCGCAACGACGTCGAGCCGATTCCATCGATGATGGCGCTCGGTGCCGCGGACGGTCTCGAGCTCGCGGAACGTGCGGGCGAGCAAATTGCGTTCGATCTGCGCCGCGCGGGCGTCACCCTCGATTTTGCTCCGGTCCTCGACCTCGCGCTCGAGGCGGAGAACTCCGTCATTGGAACGCGCTCGTTCGGAGGCGATCCGCAGCGGGTGGCTGCGCTCGGCGGCGCGCTCGGGCGGGGACTGCGCAATGGCGGCATCCTGCCATGCTACAAACATTTTCCCGGCCACGGATCGACGGCGGTCGATTCGCACGAAACGTTGCCGATCGTGGATGCCGGCGAAGCAACGCTGCGCGCGCGCGATCTCGTTCCGTTCGCCGCGCTCGCGCCGGCGGCGCCGGCAATGATGAGCGCGCACGTCGTCGTGCGCGCGTTCGATCCAACGCGCCCGGCGACACTCTCGCGCTGCATCGCCGTCGATCTGCTGCGCGGCGAGCTCGGTTTTCGCGGGGCGCTCTTTACCGATTGCCTCGAGATGGGCGCCATCGGCGGCGCCGGCGTCGCGGCCGGCGTCGACGCGATCGTCGCCGGCGCGGATCTGCTCGTTTTCAGTCACCAGCCCGATCTCGCGTCCGCTGCCGTCCACGCGATCGTCGACGCCGTCGAGCGAGGAACGCTCTCGCGCGAGCGCTTGGAGGAGGCGTACGCGCGCGCAGACGTTCTGCGCGCTGCCGGTGCGCCGCCGCTGCCGCTCGACGCAATCGCACCGCATCCGGGCGTCGGGCGCGAGATCGGGCGGCGCGCCGTGACGCTGGTCCGCGGGATCGCGCATGCCGATCCGATTGCTTCGCTCGCCGTATCGTTCGGCGCCGGGGGTGCATCGCTCGAGCGCGAAGCGCCGGCGCTCGCGTTATTCGAAGCTTCGCTGGACCCCTCGCCCGATGAGATGCGCGCGGCGTTGACGGTGCTGGAGAAGAGCGAACGGCGTCCGCTCCTGCTCGCGCGCCGCGCGCATCAGCACCCGGCTCAGGCCGCAGCGATCGCGCGCCTCCTCGATCGATATCCCGACGCGCTCGTGGTTTCGCTGCTCGAGCCGTTCGACGTTCCTCTCTTCGGCGCCGCGCGACATCTGCTCGCCACCTGCGGCGACGGCGTCGCGTCGATGCGCGGGCTCGCCGACGTGATCTTCGGCGGATCGCTGCCGTCGGGGCGGTTGCCGGTGTGACGCGGATCGACGAACTGCTGCGCGAGGCGTGCGGAAACGAGTTCACCGGCGCCGTCGCGCGGATCGAGTATCGCGGACGAGTGGTCTTCGAGCGAGCGTACGGTACGACGCGTCTCGATGCGCTCGGCCGTTCGGTGTACGTCGACACGCGCTTCGACCTCGCATCGCTCACCAAACTCTTCGTCGCGACGGCGCTGCTCCAGCTGGTCGGCGACGAACGGCTCGACTTGGACGAGCCGCTTGCGCGCGTCATCCCGGAATGGCGCAACGGCGCGCACCGCGCGATCACCGCGCGCATGCTGCTCGCGCACACCTCGGGCATGAACTCGGGAGCCGATTATCGCGCCATCGTCGACGAGAACGTCGAATCGTTCGCGCTGCGCGCGCCGCTCGTCGCCAACCCCGGCGAGCGCGTGATTTATAGCGACCTTGGATTCATTGCGGTCGGCGCCGCGATCGCTCGTCTATGCGGCACGTCGCTCGCGGCGGCCGCACAGGCGTTCTCGCCATCGTTGACGTATCGTCCGCGCGCACACGAGCGCCCGGCGATTCCGGCAACGGAAGAAGACGGATGGCGCGGACGCGTGCAAGGCTTCGTGCACGACGAGAAGGCGTACTTGATGGGCGGCGTGGCCGGGCACGCGGGACTCTTCGGCACCGCGGCCGACGTTGCGGCACTGGCCGAAACCTACCTCGGAACGCTGCACGGCCGCGCGCGCGCGCTGCTTCCCGAGCGGCTCGTGCGCGAGGCCGTGAGCGAGCAGGCCGGCGATCCCGTACTGCGGCGTGGTCTCGGCTGGGCGCTGAAAACGACCGACGAAAACTCATGCGGTCGCTTCATGGACCGAGCGTCGTTCGGCCACACCGGCTTCGTCGGCACGTGCGTATGGGCCGATCCGGTACGCGACGTTCAAGCCGTGCTGCTCACCAATGCGGTCTATTTCGGGCGTGGCGATACGCGCGATATTCGCGCCCGCTTTTATGAAGCGACGATGCGAATGCTTGCCGTCGGCGTGATGAGCGGCACCTCTCTCGACGGCGTCGATGCGGCGCTGGTCGACATCGTTCCTCGCGGCGCGTCTTACGCGGTGCATCTTCGGCGTTTTGAGGTGCTGCCGTTCGAGCCGGCGCTACGCGCGGCGCTCGCCGCCGTACTTCCGCCGAACGACGGCACGGTGGCGCAGGCCGCGCGGCTGCATCGCGGGCTCGGCCGCTGCTTCGGAGAGGCGGCGCGTTGCGCCGCGGACGGCGAGCGGGTCGGATACGTCGCGTCGCACGGACAAACGGTTTGGCACGATGGCGGCGGACACGTGACGTTTCAGCTCGGCGATGCATTCGCGATTCGCGAAGCGGTCGGCGCGACGGTTTGCTACGATTTCCGAAGCGCGGATACGGCTGCGGGCGGACACGGCGCCCCGCTCGTCGCTCGGGTCGATGCGCTGCTGCTGGGCAGCGACCGTGAAGACCGCGTCGCGCTCAATCTCGGCGGCATCGCCAACGTCACGTTGCTGCGGGCGGGTGCGTCCCCGAGGCGGCGATCGCATTCGATACGGGACCCGGCGTCATGCTGCTCGATGGATTCGTTCGCGAGCGTACGGCTGGAAAGGCGGATTACGATCGAGACGGACGTCTCGCTGCGGCCGGCCGTTGCGACGAACGGCTCCTCGCCGCGATGCTCGAAGATTCGTATTTCGCGCAATCCCCGCCGAAGACGACCGGACGCGAGCGCTTCGGCACGCAGTTCCTCGCGCGGCATGGCGACGCGCTCGCACGTCTCTGCGTCGAAGACGGGGCAGCGACGCTAACGGAGCTCAGCGCCGTCGCCATCGCGCAGGCGCTGGCGCGCCACGGCTTCGAACGCGCACGCGTGATTGCCAGCGGAGGCGGCGCGCGCAATGCGGCGTTGCGAGCGCCGCCTTACCGCACGGCTCGGCGGCTCGCGCGTCGAAACGTCGGACGCGATGGGGATTCCGACCGATGCAAAGGAAGCGATAGCCTTTGCCGTGCTCGGGTACGAGCTGCTGCGCGGACGCGCCGCGAACGTTCCCGCGGCAACGGGCGCCGCTCGCGCGGTCGTGCTGGGTGCGATCGCTCCGCACCATTTGGACGAACTGCTCGGCGCAATCGGGCGCGAGTGCGCGGCGGCAACGTGAGCTCCGATCTGCCGTCGACCGAACGCGTCAGCGCCCGAAGCGCCGGTCTCGACTTGCTCGAGACTGCTGCGCTCGTCGAGCTGCTCGTCGACGAACAGCGCGATGCGGTCGACGCCGTAATGGCGCAGCGCGAGCCGATCGCGCGCGCGGTCGACGAAATCGCCGCGCGTCTAAGAAGCGGCGGCAGCCTGCATTATGCGGGAGCGGGAACCAGCGGCCGGATCGCGGCGCTCGATGCAGCCGAGATGCCGCCGACGTTTGGAACGCCTCCGGAACTCGTCCGCGCGCACGTCGCGGGCGGCGCGGCAGCGCTCGTCCGGGCGATCGAAGGGGCCGAAGACGACGTCCGTGCCGGCGCCGAAGCGGCGGTGGCCTCGGTGCGGTCCGGCGACGCCGCAATCGGAGTTTCCGCCAGCGGCGGCGCTCCGTTCGTCGTGGCGCTCGTCAAACGGGCGCGCGCGCTCGGCGCGTTCACCGTAGCGATAACGTCGGTTGCCGATTCACCGCTCGCCCGCGAAGCGGAGAGCGCAATCGTGCTCGCGACCGGGCCCGAAGCGCTCGCCGGATCCACACGATTGAAAGCCGGCACCGCGCAGAAAGTCTGTCTCAACGCAATTTCGACCGCGGTGATGGTGCGTCTCGGAAAAGTTTACGACAACCTGATGGTCGACGTCGTCGCTTCAAACGCCAAACTGCGCAGGCGCGCGATTCGGCTCGTGCAGACGTGGCCGGCGTAAACGAGGCGCGGGCGCGCGAGCTGATCGACGCCGCCGACGGGCGAGTGAAAGTCGCGATCCTGATGGAGAACCGCGGCCTCGACGCGGCGGCCGCGCGGGTGCTCCTGGAGGAGAACGCGGGCTCGCTTCGGCGGCTGTTGTGACCGCGCTGCCGGCCTTCGTCCTTGCGGCGATCGCGTTCGTTCCGCTCGACGATCGTCCGGTGACGCTGACGATGCCGGTGATGCTCGGGCGCATCGCGGGCGTCGCAGTGGATACGCCGCCGCGTGCGGTGCTGGGAAGTTTCTTACGAGCCCGGCCAACCGGATGCCGCGATCGCGTGGCTCAATCGCGAGGCGGCTGGACGGCGCCCCGATGCGTACGTCGTCTCGACGGATATGCTCGCATACGGCGGGCTCGTCGCTTCGCGCGTTCCAAACGCTTCCTATGCCGACGCCGTATCGCGGCTGCACGAGCTCGCGCATCTGCGCACGCGCTCTCCGCATGCATGGATCGGCGCATTCGGCACGATCATGCGGCTCGCGCCGACTGGAACTCCGCCGGGTACGCCGTACTTTGCGCCGTACCCGATCTGGCAGTACCTTGCGCAGTACGCGAACCTGCACGATCCGCCGCTGCCCGACGAAGCGGCACGCGCCGCGGAGCTGCGCGCATCCATCGGAGCGGCGACGTTGGATGCCTATCTCGCAACCCGCGCGCGCAATCTCGCGGTCGACCGGCTGCTCTTGTCGATGACGGCAGCCGGAACGATCGACCGGCTCGTGCTCGGCCAAGACGATGCCGGGCCGGTTGGATTGCACGTCGCCGAGGTCGCACTGCTGCAACGCCGAGCTCCAGGCGAGTAGCCTGCCCGATCGCGCCTCCATCGAGCCGGGCGCCGACGAGCTCGGCGCGGCCCTCGTCGCCCACGCGTTGGCACGCCGGGCGGGCTGGCAGCCGCGCATCGCCGTGCGCTATTCGACCCCGAACGGCGCAGTCTATCAGGATCCGATCGAATACGCCCCGGTTTCTACTGCCATCCAAGCGTTGATCGGTGTCTGCGGGGGCGTCCTCGACGAGAGCAACCCACAGATCGTGCTGTACGTGCGCGTTCCCGATACGTCGCCGGCGCAGGACGACGTCATCGTTGCTGCCATGGACGAAGATATCGCGGCGGGCCGATCGGTCGCACTTGCCGATCTTTCGTACCTCGTCTCGTATCGGCAGCAGGCCGCTTTCGCGCAACGCATTCTGGCTTCGGGTCTAGCGGCGCGGCTCGATGCCTACGCCTCCTGGAATACGAATGCGAACACGGTGGGAACGGCGCTGGCCGAAGCGATTGCGGCGCTCTCGGGCAAGCGCCTGGGGACCTACGACGATCTCGCGCATCGCACGCTGACGTTGGTGCGGTTTCTCGACGACTACGCGTATCACGATGAAGTGCGCGAGGATCTCAACGCAACCTTGGCCGCCCAAGGTATCGCCGACCATACCCTCCTGATGCCCGGGGTCGCGAGCGCGCTCGCGCAGCGGGACCGGGCGTTGCTGTGGTACGACGCCGATCGGATATTAGCGGAGCTCGACCCGGGCTATCACGTTGCGGCGCTCTCGATCGGTTTGCCGTGGAGCCGGACGTTCGAGACCTCGATCGACGTCGCCATCGCTCCCGACTTGTAAAAATGAAGAGGATGGCCGTTGCCGGCCATCCTCGTTCTCGTTCTTTCCTCGGTGAGGAAGTTCGAGGTTACTGCGTGGAACGCGGGTTGTACGCGCAGCCTTCGGGCGTGTAGCTGGCTTGCAGTCCATTGCTGAAGCTGTACCAGTACGTGAGCGCCGCGGGGCTGTAGTAGTAGACGTCCATCGTGCCGTCGGCGAAGTCGCCGGCGCAGAACGTCATCGACTGCTTGTTGAGGTGTCCGAAGACGGCCTCGCCCTGCATCGCGTAGGGTCCGCCGACCAGCGTGCAAGCCGGGTTGCAACCCGAGTACACGTAGAGCTGGCTGGAGAACGCGCTGATCGAGACGAGGTTTCCGTTACGGTCGATGTCCAAGCCGCCGTAGGAGCTGTTCAGGTAGCCCGTGGCCTGTACGCCGGATCCGGAGCAGCCCGCGAAGTACGTGAGGGTGGCCGTGCCGCCGGAGTCCGTTGCCGAAGCCCAGCAGTTGCCGCTGTTGTCCATCGCGACGCCAGCGACTTCATACATGGCCGAGTTCGTGAGGTTGGTCGAGCAGGTTCCGCTCGACAGCGTGCAGAGCGAGACGCTTCCCGCGCCGCTGTTGTCGAAGATGTTGCCTACTGCGATGGTGCCGTTGACCGCGTCGGGGCTCGATGCGTCCGACGGCTGACCGTACGGATCGGCGATCGTTCCCGCGAGGGATCCGCACATGCCGGGGCCGGTGTACACGTTGACCTGACGCGCGCCGGTCGAGGGGCTCTCGCCCAACGGAGCGATGAAGTTGCCCTTACCGTCCACGGCCATACCATTGATGTACGCGGTGCCGCCCAGCGAGATGGTGCAGCTCGGCGGATTGTTCGCCGTGTTCTTGTGCTGATAGCCGTAAATGGAGCTACCTTCGAACTCGGTGACGTAGATGCCGCCGCTGTTCGTGCCCTTGTGGCCAAGGCTCATGATCACTTTTTGATAGTGGGGAGCCGTGAACTTCACCGGGACCAGCGTTGCCGGGAAGGCCCAATGCGGAACGTATTTTCCGTGGTGCGCGAACGAGGATTGCGTCGACCCCGCGCCGCTCGTTCCAGGAGTAACCTGGGATCCGGAGCAGCCCGCGAGTAACGCCGCAGCGGCCGTGGTGCACAGCGCTGCAGTAAACAATCGCATAGATGGATCTCCTTAACAGTAGCTGGAGTGTAGCCGGGGGTTGCCCGGGGCCCTAGATGTTCGTCGCAGCCGTGCCCGCTCCCCCGCCTCGGGGAGGCTTTCGGCCCCTGGCTAGGGCAGGCCAAAGTGGGCTCGTTTGCAGGTGGCGCAGCCGCCGGTTGCCCGATAGCGCAAATCGTGAAGCCATCTTCGCCAAATCTTCTCGGGCCTCGCCTATCCTTAACGGCATGAAGATGCTTTTTGCGAGCCTTGCGGCCCTGGTTGCGGCCGTCGCACTCATCACGCCGACGGCAAGCGCCTCGGCTCATCCGACGATCGCCATCGTCGCTTCGAACTGGAAATTTACTCCAAACTCCATCGAGCTTCACGTCGGCCAGCAGACGACGTTGCAGTTGTCCTCGAGCGAGGGCGTGCACGGGCTGCAATCCGACGATCTCGGCATCCCCCTGACCACCATCACCCCCGGGTCGGTCAAGACGGTGACCGTTACGCCAAAGAAGGTTGGTAAATACGTCCTGCACTGCGGCATCATGTGCGGTGCGGGTCACGGCGATATGACGCTCACGATCAACGTCGTGCCGTGAAGCGCGTCCGGTTCGGCATCGCCCCATCCGCGATCGCGTCCGTCTGGGCACTGATCGCGTTCGCCGCGCCCCGATCTGCGGAGGCGATGCCGAACTTCGCGCAGGCGTACGGCATCAAGTGCTCCTACTGCCATATTCAAATTCCGGCCCTGAACGCGTACGGCCGCTACGTGCAGCGCACCGGTTACGCCGGATTAAATCCGCACGTTCTCGAGCGGGAAAGCCCGGTGTGGGTCGATTATCCGTTGGGATACTCCGAGCAGACGCCGAGCGCGGCCTCATGGGATCCCGGAACGATCGGGCTGCATGCCGACGGCGCTTTCGGAACGGTCCACAACGAATGGACCTACCACGTGCAGCAATGGATCTACGAAGCGAGTCAACCCGGTGGTCTCGATACCGCATGGGTTGCGTATAACAATTTTTTCGACGGTTCGGGACATATCTTCGCGGGCAAGCTCGAAGTGCCGGCGCCGTCTGAGTTCAGTCAGTGGTTCGACGTGAGCGGCCTCTCGGTCAACTCTTCGGCGGAGATCACGGTCGGCGAACATGCGTACGAGCTCGACGCCAATCGGTGGGGTTATAAGTTTGCATACGTCCGCGACTCGCTCGACGCCGAAGTCGCCTACGTGACGGCGAGCAACGACTGGAGCGGCTTCAACGATTACGATTCGACCCAAGACAAGACGATGCAATATAAGCTGGCATACGCAAGCCGCAGCAACCCGCTCGAGCTGGGGTACTTCGGCGCGCGCGGCTCCTGGCCGCTGAGCGAAGGCGGGTTCGATCAGTATTATACGAACGGCTTTTACGCCCAGCGCGATCCCGTTCAAGGCGTTCCCGGGCTGTTAGCTACGTATCAAATGAATCACGACAGCAATCCGGGAATGGGAGCGCCGGCTGCAGGCAGTAACGGCGTGTCGTACGAGCTGTACGATAACATCGGACAGCGCGGACTCGTCGCAGTCGGCGAGCAGCTTACGAACGACGGTCTCGGAAATCACACGCAGATCGGGAACATCGATGCGTCGTACCACGTAACGCGCTTCATCATGCTCTACGCGGAAGAAGCGCTTGGCGTCGGGCAGAAACCGACGTGGAACGGTCTGATATGGTTCGCGCTGCCGACCGGTCCGCTCTGGCCCGCACTCTCGCAATGATGCGGCCGCATCTTCTCATTTCCTAATCAACAGGCCGCGCACTTAACTCGTCGAAAATCGCTCCCGTAGACCGGCAATCGCGCCGCTGCACGGAGGTTTCGACGTGAAAAGCATCGTTCGGCTTCTTTTTCTTACCGCCGTCATTGCAGCAGCGGGCATTTTTGCGGACGCTCACCGTCCCGTCATGGGAGCGCAAGGGCCGGACGGCAAGGCCATCTTTCTTCTCAATTGTGCGGTCTGCCATCAAGCGTCAGGAAAGGGTGCGGGTCCGTATCCGCCGCTAGCCGGCAATCCCGACGTCAACATCGCCGACAGCTCTACCGTCATCCAAACGGTTCTCAACGGGCGAACGGGGCCGCTCACCGTCAACGGCAGGCAGTATGGTGCGAACATGCCGTCGTGGCGCGGCGATCTTTCAGATGCCGAGATCGCGGCGGTCCTCACCTACGTACGCACGGCGTGGGGCAACTCCGCGGCCGCCGTCTCCGAGGATCAAGTCGCGGCGGCGCGCGCGCCGCAGGCGATGAGCGGCGCCGCGTTGTTCGCCGCCAACTGCGCCGCGTGTCATCAGGCGTCCGGCCAGGGGACGGATCTCTTTCCGCCGCTTGCCGGAAATGCGGTCGTGGTCGCCGCGGATCCTAGCGCGATGATCGACGTGATCGTCAATGGCCGTTCTGGCCCGCTTACCGTCGGCGGCAAATCGTATAACGGTCAGATGCCGACCTGGAAGGGGCAGTTGACGAACGCCGACATCGCCTCGGTCGCAACGTACGTGCGCGCATCGTGGGGCAACGAAGCGACGCCCGTGACCGAAGAAGAAGTCGCCGCGGCCGGATCGCCGGTATCGGTTCAAGTCGGAGGCGCCGTGTACGCGAAAAACTGCGCGGTCTGTCACGGAGCGAAAGGAGACGGGGGCATCGGTCCGGCGCTCGCCGAGAATCCGCACGTCAACATCGAGAACGCAACCGTCATGCTGACCACCATTCTTCAGGGGCGCAATCAAATGCCGTCGTGGCGCGGGCAACTCGCGGCCGGCGATATCGCGGCCGTCGCTACCTACATTCGATCCTCGTGGGGAAATCGCGCCCCGGCCGTGACCGTCCAGGAAGTCACGGCGATCAAGTAGCGCCGTTTCGCTCGCCGTCGACGTACGAGCGGTCGAGCGATGCAACGTCGGCGCATCCGAGAAGCCGGAGCGTGCGCGCGACGTCGTTGCGCAGAATGTCGATGGCTTTCGCAACGCCGGCCGCCCCGGCCGCTCCGAGTCCGTACGCATAGGCGCGTCCGATCAGCACGGCGCGAGCGCCGAGACAGAGCGCCTTGACCACGTCGCTCCCTCGCCGAACGCCGCTATCCAAGAGCACTTCGACGCGTCCGTTCACCGCATCGATCACTTCGGGCAGCGCGCGAACCGTTGGCGCAACGCCGTCGAGCTGACGCCCGCCGTGATTGGAGACGACGATCGCGTCGGCTCCCGCGTCGATCGCTCGCCGCGCGTCGTCGCCGGTGAGAACGCCCTTGACGACGACCGGACCTTTCCATACATCGCGAATCCATGAAATGTCGCTCCACGCCACGGTCGACTGCGCGAGCGCCGCGGCGACGTCGGCATAGTGCATCGGACCGCCGTGGGATAGCACGACGTTGGGGAATTTCATGAGTCCGCCGTCGCGCAAGCAGCCCGCGAGCCAGCGCGGCCGCGCGAGAATCTGTCCGGCGTGCGGAAGCATGCGAAGCGCGTTCCCGCTCGCCAGCGCGGTTGCGCCGTTGCGCAGGTCGCGTTCGCGCTGTCCCGATACGCCGGTGTCGATCGTCAGCACGAGCGCCGAAAACCCCGCCGCCGCGGCGCGCGCGATCGCCTTTTCCGCGACCTCGCGCCCGCCGATGAGATAGACTTGATACCACACCGGTCCGCTCGACGCGGCGCGGACCTCCTCGAGCCGGCAGCCCGAAAGCGTCGAGAGCACGTAGGCCGTTCCCGCCGCTCCGGCTTGCGCGGCGGCGACGCACTCGCCGCGCGGATAGAAGAGCCGGCTGCTGCCGACGGGCGCGAGTAGAAACGGCAGTTCTAGTCGCTCGCCGAGCACCGTCGTTGCCATGCCGCATGGGCCGCCCGCTACGGCGTTACGGGGCCGCAAGACGATGCGTTCGAACGCGCGCGAATTCTCGCGCAGGGTAATTTCGCCGTCCGCGCCGCCGTCGATGTAATCGAAGACGACTCGCGGCAGCCGGCGCTGCGCCGCACGCCGCAAATCTTCAATCGTAACCGCGTCGATGCTCCGCGCTGAAGGCATGAAGCCCTTGACGTTGGCCTTACCGAAGGGATACCCTCGTCTGGAGTGGACGTACGATTCATAGCCGGCGCGTTTGCAACCGCGTTTACCATCATCGACCCGATCGGCATGATTCCGATGACGCTTGCGTCGACCGCGCGCGTCACGCCGGAACGCCGCAACGCGATCGTCGATCAGGCGGTTATCGTCGCCGCCGGCATCATGCTCTTCATGGGCGCCGTCGGACAGCTCATCCTCGACTATCTCGGCATCACGCTGCCGGCGTTCATGATCGCGGGCGGCATCCTGCTCTTTTGGATCGCGATGGACATGCTCTTCGCGCGGCCGACGCGCGCCAAGCGCACGGAGGCCGAAGAGCGCGAGGCCGCGACCGCGGAGAATCCGGCAGTCTTTCCGCTTGCCGTGCCGATGATCGCCGGACCGGGAACGATCGCCACCGTGCTCTTGCTGGTCAATCTTTCGCACGGCGACCGGCTCGAGCTCTGCATCGTCGCAATCGCGTACGCGGTGGCGCTCTTCGTGACGTGGCTTTGCATGCGGGGCTCGGGGTGGATCCTGCGCGTGATCGGCACGACCGGCATCCACGTCGTCACGCGCCTGCTGGGAATCATTCTGGCGGCGCTCGCCGTGCAGTTCGTCCTCAACGGGATCGCGCAGACGCCTTTGCTACGGCGTTGACGTGCCGCCGTTTGCGGACGCCCACTGTTCGTAGACGGATTTCTCGATCGGCGGAAGGTCGGTGTCGGCCGGAAGTTTGAATCCGGCCAGCGGCAACGGGAAGGGAATCGGGTGCGGCGGCAGCTTGAACGGATCGATTCCCGGGTCGTAGCAGAACGCCCAAACGATGTTTCCGGTCTCCGTCGCGCCGTCGGGATACGTGTACTCGTAGCGACCGTAATAGCAATCGCGTCCGTTCTCGTGCCAGCTCTGCACCGGCGTGATGATGCCGTTGCCGTGCTCGTCGCCGCGCATCGACGACGGCACGTTGAAGGCGTAACTCTTGGTCGACGATTCGCGCGACGCGGGATCGATGGTAGGGATCGCGTGCGGGTCGTTCGCTTCGTTGAGCTGGGCGACTTCGCGTGCAAAGCCGGCTTGGTCGCGCTCGATCTTCGATGGAAGGCTCGGCGCAGGGCGCCGTGGCGCTGGGGGCGCGGGCCGCAGCGTCTCTTTGACCAGCTCGTGCGGTGGAGTAATCGCGGGCGCGGAGGCGCGCTCGCGCGCCGGGCGCTTTTCGTGCGGGGGCGAGGGTGTCGAGAGCGATTGCTTCTTAATGGTAACGATCGACGTCTGCGAGATGACTTCCGGCTTGCCTTTGAGCACGAACAAGCGCGCGATTTCGTGCAAGATCAGCGTTAGGATGATGAGGTGGACGATGGCCGACGCGATCACCGACCAGAAGAGCGCCCGCCGCCGGCGGTACCGCGTTCCCGAGATCAACGCTGGCAGAGTTCGATGAGGACGCCGCCGGTTGCCTTTGGGTGAAGAAATGCAATGAGGCTGCCGTGTGCGCCGCGCCGCGGGCGTTCGTCAATGAGGCGAACGCCCGCCGCTTTGAGCTCGGCGAGCTTCGCTTGGATATCCGAAACCCGGTATGCGGTGTGATGAAGCTTCGTCTCGGCGTCGCCGCGATACCGCGCGATCGCGGAGCTCTCGTCGAGCGGCAACAAGAGCTCGACGAACGATTCGCCTGCTTGTAACCCGACGGTTTCTACGCCTTGGTCGCGCACGATCTCGCGAAAGACCTCCCGGAAGCCGAGGGTTTGGGTGTAGAGCCGGAGGGTTGCCTCGAGGTCTTTGACGACGATGGCGACGTGATCGATCTGCACGAGCGTAATGCCTAGCCGACGACTTCTTTGGAACGATACGTTCCAAAGACCTCGCGAAGCACCTCGCAGATTTCGCCGAGCGTAACGTTCGCGTCGACGGCATCGACGAACGGCGGCATGAGATTCTCGCCGCTGTGCGCCGCGGCTCGAACGACGGCGAGCGCCGCCTCCGCGGCGGCCGGATCGCGCGCGGCGCGGAACGCTCGAAGGCGTTCGACCTGCTCGCGCTCGACGCGATCGTCGATGCGCTGCAGCGTCATTTCGTCGCCCGTAGACGCGTCGGCGAAGGCATTGACGCCGACGACGATCCGTTCGCCGCGTTCGATGGCTTGTTGGGCGACGTAGGCCGAGTCGGCGATGCGCGCCTGCATCCAGCCGCTCTCGATCGCAGCGATGCTCCCGCCCATCGCATCGATTTCCCCGATGATGGCGCTCGCGCGGGCGATGAGCTCGCGGGTCAGCGCTTCGACGTAATACGAGCCCGCCATCGGATCGGCGACGTCGGCGACGCCGGACTCGTACGCGATGATTTGCTGCGTCCGCAGCGCCGTCGTGGCGCTTTGGGCGGTGGGCAGCGCGAGAGCCTCGTCTTTACCGTTGGTGTGCAGCGATTGGGTTCCGCCGAGTACGGCGGCGAGCGCCTGCAGCGCGACGCGGACGACGTTATTCTCGGGCTCTTGCGCGGTCAAGGTCGAGCCGCCGGTCTGCGTGTGGAAGCGCAGCATCTGCGACCGTGGATCGCGGCAGCCGAACTCGTCGCGCGTTATGTGCGCCCAGAGATACCGCGCCGCACGGAACTTGGCGATCTCTTCGAAGAAATCGTTGTGCGCGTTCCAGAAGAAGGAGACGCGCGGCGCGACATCGTCGAGCGCGATGCCGGCCTCGCGGGCGGCGCGCAGGTATGCCTTGCCGTTGGAGAGCGTGAATGCGATCTCCTCGACCGCCGTCGATCCGGCCTCGCGAATGTGATAACCGGAGATCGAAATCGCGTTCCACTGCGGCACGTTGCGCGCGCAGTAGGACATCACGTCGGTGACGAGCCGCATCGAGGGTTTTGGCGGGTAGATGTAGGTACCGCGTGCTGCGTACTCTTTGAGAACGTCGTTTTGAACGGTGCCCCCAAGCTTCTCAAACGGAATGCCGCGGCGGCGCGCGACGGCGAGCAGCAGCGCGAGCAGGATGGCGGCCGGCGCATTGATCGTCATCGAGACGGTGACGCGGTCGAGCGGGACTCGGTCGAGCAACGTTTCCATGTCGGCGACGGAGTCGATCGCCACGCCGACTTTGCCGACCTCGCCGAGCGCCTGCGGCGCGTCGGAATCGTATCCGAGCTGGGTTGGCAGGTCGAACGCCACCGAGAGCCCGGTCTGTCCTCGTGCAAGGAGATAACGATAGCGCGCGTTCGATTCAGCCGCCGTAGCAAATCCGGCGTACTGCCGCATCGTCCAAAGACGTCCGCGATACATGTCCTTACGGATGCCGCGACCGTATGGAAAGATGCCGGGCGCGCCGAGCTCTGCCGGTTCGCCCGATGCCGCATCGTACGACGGCAGAATCGGAATCCCCGAGTCGTTGCGCTCTCTAGCCATCGATGGTTACCAGCGGCGTTCCGCGTTCGACGTTGGCGCCGGCGTAGGCCGCGACGCCGGTAACCGTGCCCGTGCGGTGGGCGCGGATTTCGTTCATCATTTTCATCGCCTCGATCACCGCAACGACTTGACCCTCCTCAACGCGATCGCCGGCCGCCACCCGCACCTCGACGATGAGGCCGTGCATCGGCGAGCGAACGCTGTTTCCCGATGCGCTCGACGCGCCGCGCCGCAGCGCACCCAAGCGGGGCGCCGTTCGGCGTGAGGACGCGGCGGCGCGGGGCGCGCCGCGCGAACGTGGCCGGGCAGCGGAGACATCACCGGAAGATGGTTGCCACATCCGCGCAAACTCCTCGAGCGTCGACGTACCGAAAGTCGCCTCGGCAACGCTGCGCTCGTCGCAAAGCGCGCGCAGCAGAGGCAGCGTCGTCGGCACGCCTTCGATCACGTATTCGTCGATCGCGCGGCGTAGGCGTGCGATCGCTTCGCCGCGCGTTTGCGCCCAGACGATGAGCTTGGCGACGAGCGAATCGTATTCGGGGGGAATCGTCCATCCCGCATAGGCGGCGGAGTCGACGCGCACGCCCGGACCTGCCGGTTCGCGGTACGACGCGACCGTGCCGGGAGCCGGGGCAAAGTTCTGCGCCGGGTCTTCGGCATTCACGCGCACCTCGATCGCGAAACCGCGGAAGCCGATGTCGCTCTGCTCGAATCCAAGCGGTTCGCCCGCCGCGACTCGGATTTGCTCGCGCACCAGATCGATGCCGGCAATCATTTCGGAGACGGTGTGCTCGACCTGAATCCGCGTGTTCATTTCGAGGAAGAAGAACTCGTCGCCCGAGACGAGACATTCGATCGTCCCAACCGAATCGTAGCCGATGGTGCGTGCCGCGCGCAGCCCGGCCGCGCGCATCCCCTCGCGCACCCGCTCGGAGATCTGCGGCGGCGCCTCCTCCCATAGCTTCTGGTGTCGACGCTGGAGAGAGCAGTCGCGTTCGCCGACGTGAACCACGTTGCCATGCCGATCGGCGAGCAGCTGGAGTTCGACGTGCTTGGGATTCTCTAAGTATCGCTCGGCGTAGATGGTGCCGTTCTTGAAGTAGGCTTCGGCTTCGCGGCGCGCCGTCGCGAACGCCGAGTCGATCTCGTCGGCGCTGCGCGCGACCTTCAAGCCTTTTCCGCCTCCGCCGGCCGAGGCTTTCAGCGCGAGCGGAAACCCGTACTCGCGGGCGGCGGCGCGAGCGGCGGCCGCATCGGCGATGGGCTCGAGGCTTCCCGGCACGAGCGGGACGCCGGCTTCCTTCATTGCGCGGCGGGCGCCCAACTTGTCGCCCATTGCGTCGATCGCGGCGGCGTGCGGACCGATCCAGATGAATCCTTCGGCCACCACGCGGCGCGCGAACTCGGCATTTTCGGCAAAGAACCCATACCCGGGGTGCAGCGCGTCCGCGCCGCTGCGGCGCGCGCATTCCAATGATCTTGTCGGCATCGAGGTAACTCTGCGACGGCGCCGCCGGACCCAGGCGCAGCGCGTCGTCTGCCATCGCGACGTGTAGCGCGTCGCGGTCGGCGTCGGAGTACACGGCAACGGTGCCGATCCCCATCTCGCGGGCGGTGCGGATGATGCGGACCGCAATCTCGCCGCGATTTGCAACCAAGATCCTCCGGATTGCCGTCATCGAACGCCGGACGCCGTTATCGCGCGGCGTCGGGCGGCGGGACGAACAATCCCATCGCGTGATAGCCGGCGTCGACGAAGTGAACGTCGGCCGTCACGGCATTCGAAAGATCTGAGGCCAGGAAGATCGCCATATTGCCCACGTCTTCGGCGGTGACGTTGCGCCGCAGCGGCGCGGCCTGCGGGACGACATCGAGAATGCGCGAGAAGCCGCCGACTTGTCGCGAGCTCGCCGTCTTGATCGGGCCTGCCGAAATTGCGTTCACGCGGATGCCCCGATCGCCGAGATCGAAAGCGAGATATCGGATCGAGGCCTCTAATGCCGCCTTCGCGATGCCCATGAGGTTGTAGTTCGGAACGATCTGAGTCGCGCCGAGATACGTGAGCGCCATGATGGAGGCGCCGTCGCTGAAGGAGTCGCGCAACGCTGCGACGAGCGCAATCAACGAATACGCCGAAACGTCGAGCGCGAGCGAGAATCCCGCACGCGACGTGTCGAAAACCTTTCCGGCCAAGTCTTCCTTGTTCGCAAACGCAATCGAATGAACGAGCGTGTCGAGCCGGCCGAAGCGCTCGTCGAGGGAAGCGCGCATCGCTCGCAGCGACTCGTCGCTGGAGACGTCGCACTCAAACGTCGGCGCGCCGCCGAGCGAGGCCGCGAGCTTCTCGACCTCGTCGCGAACCCGTTCGCCCTGGTACGTCAGCGCGACGAGTGCTCCGTTCTCGTAGAGCTTGTGCGCGATGCCGGTCGCGATCGACCAGCGATTCGCCACCCCGGTCACGAGCGCGCGTTTTCCTTCCAATACCTTCACGTGGCGTTCTTCCTCTCGAGCTATAGCGGAATGTTTCCGTGTTTGCGGTCCGGCCGCGGCACGCGCTTGGAGCGAAGCATCTCGAGCGCGCCGGAAATCGCAGCGCGCGTCTTGCGAGCCTCGATCACGTCGTCAACGTAACCGCGCTGCGCGGCGATGTACGGATTGGCAAAACGCTCGGTGTACTCATCGACCAGCTCGCGCATCTTCGCCTCGGGGTCGGCCGCCGCGGCAATCTCGCGCCGAAAGATCGTCTTGACGGCGCCTTCGGCCCCCATGACGGCGATCTCGGCGGTGGGCCACGCAAGATTCACGTCGGCGCGAATGTGTTTGCTGGCCATTACGTCGTAGGCGCCGCCGTACGCCTTCCGGGTGATGATCGTAATCTTGGGAACCGTCGCTTCGGCGTAGGCGTAGAGCAGCTGGGCTCCGTGAAGAATGATTCCGCCGTACTCTTGGTCGGTGCCCGGAAGAAAGCCCGGAACGTCGACGAGCGTCACGAGCGGAACGTTGAACGCATCGCAAAACCGAACGAATCGAGCGGCCTTCGTCGACGAGCGCGTGTCGAGAACGCCGGCGAGGACGTTCGGCTGGTTGGCAACGATGCCGATGCTTCGTCCGTTGATGCGCCCGAAACCGCAGATGACGTTGGGGGCATAGAGCGGCGCGATCTCCAGGAAGTCGCCGTAATCGACGATGCCGTCGATGGCGTCATGCATGTCGTAGGGTTTGTTCGGTGAGTCGGGCACGAGGTCGTCGAGCGCATGCGACGCTGCGGTTTGGATCGTCGTCGCAATCGTAGTGCGGCGGATCCTCGCGATTGTTCTGCGGGATGAAGGAGAAGAGCGCACGGGTTAGTTCGACGAGGTGGTCTTCGTCCGTCGCTACCAAATGCGCGACGCCGCTACGCGTTGCGTGCGTCGTCGCGCCGCCGAGCTCCTCAAAGGTTACTTCCTCACCGGTTACCGTCTTGATGATCTCCGGTCCGGTGATGAACATCTGCGAGATCTTCTCAGTCATGATGATGAAGTCGGTGATCGCAGGCGAGTAAACGGCGCCTCCGGCGCAGGGCCCGGCGATGAGGCTGATCTGCGGGATGACGCCGCTGGCCTGAACGTTGCGCCAAAAAATCTCGGCGTAGCCTCCGAGCGATACGACGCCCTCTTGAATGCGAGCGCCGCCGGAGTCGTTGATGCCGATCACCGGCGAACCCGTGAGGACCGCGAGATCCATCACCTTGCAGATCTTTTCGGCGAAGGCTTCGCCGAGCGAGCCGCCGAGGACCGCAAAATCCTGCGAGAAGAGAAAGACCTGGCGACCGTCGATCGTCGCGCGTCCGGTGACGACGCCATCGCCCAGAAACTCTTTTTCGTCGAGCCCGAACGCGTTGGTGCGGTGAACCACGAAGCGGTCGAATTCGACGAACGAGTCGGGATCGACCAGTGCGTCGACGCGCTCGCGGGCCGATCGTTTCCCGCGCTCGTGCTGGCGCGCGACGGCATCGGCGCCGGCCGGCATCTCCGATTGCTCGTGCTTGCGCCGGAGCTCGTCGTATTTTTCCGCGCGGCTCTTCACGCGGGCCACCTTGCACGAATCGCCGGCCGGCTCCTCGATTCGCGTGCATTTGAGCGCGCCGCTCGCAGGAGCCGGCGCCGCAATTAGCAATTTCCGCCGCTGTGAAGTACGTGCTGTGTTATCAGTCGTCGCCTGAGGTGCTCGAGCTGGCACCGATCCACGGCGCCGCGCATCGCGCCTGGTGGCAGAAGTTTCGCGACGCGGGTACGTTGCTGATGATCGGTCCCTTTGCCGATCCCACGCAAGGTGCGATGGGCGTCTTTGCGACGCGAGCGGCCGCCGACGAGTTTGCCGCGGGCGATCCGTTCGTGCTCAACGGCGTCGTATCGAGCTGGCACGTGCGAGAATGGCTGGAAGTCGCCGTACCGGAGGAATCATGATCGCCACCGTCTTGCTTGCCGCGCTCGCGTCAGGGCCGGCCTTTCCGACGCCGCCGCCCTTGCCGCCGGAGCGGCCCGTCGGCATCACGCGATACGGGACGTCGGTGACCGATCCGTACCGATACTTCGAGGATATGAACGATCCCGTCGTCGCCCGATTTTTCAAAGAGCAGAACGGCTACGCGCGTTCGGTGCTCGCCGATCTCGGTCCGGCGCGGCAGCAGCTCTTCGAGCGCATCGCGTCGCTCGATAACGCCGGTGCGTCCGTCAACGGCGTCACCCGCGAGGGCGAGTACTACTTCTATTTGAAGCTCAACCCGGGCGACAACGGACCGAAGCTGTACGTTCGCGCCGTCGCCGGCGGCGAGGAACGCGCGCTGGTCGATCCGCAGACGCTCGCGCATGCCGGTCAGCACTATACGATCAACTATTTTCTGCCCTCGCTCGACGGCCGGTACGTTTCGTACGGAATCTCCGAGGGTGGTTCCGAGGCGGCCGTGATCCACGTCGTCGAGACCGCGACGGGCCGGGTGCTGCCCGACGCCATCGACCGCGCATATTATCTGGGCGTGACGAGCTGGCTCCCCGACGGCCGGTCCTTTTACTACACGCGCTTTCCAAAGCTCAATCCGGGCGAATCACCGTTGGATAAGGAAACGCGCGCGGTTGCGTACCTTCACGTGCTCGGCCGGGATCCCGACCAGGATCCCGCCGTTTTCGGCTACGGCATCGATCCAAAGGTGCCGTTCGCGCCGGCCGACTTTCCGGCGCTCATCACCTCGCCCGTTTCACCTTTTACGCTCGCGCTCATCATCCACGGCGTCGCGAACGAACGGACGATCTATGCGACCAAAGCATCCGTTGTCGACTCCCCGAACGTGGCTTGGGAACCGGTTGCGCGCTCAATCCGACGACGTCACGGGCTTCGACGTCAAAGGGTCGACGATCTATCTGCTGACGCATAAGGACGCGCCGACTTTTAAGCTCGTGGCGACCTCACTCGACGCGCCCAACATCGCCGGCGCAAAGACCGTCATCGCGCCCGGCGTGCCGATCCTTGAAGACCTAGGCGTCGCATCCGACGGTCTCTACGTGCTCGGGCGCAATGGCGGCTTCGGCCAAATCACCAAAGTCGCGCTCGGTGCCGATGGCACGCCTGGGGCCGGCACGCCGCTCGCGCTTCCGTTCGACGGAGCAGTCAACGCAATCGCCACCGACCCTCGCGAGCCGGGCGTAACCTTCGGAATGACCGGTTGGACGCACTCGCTGCTCTATTATTACGCCGATGCCGACGGAGCCGTCGCCGACACGCACATCAAACAGATTGCAAACGTCGACATGACGCCTTACACATCGCTCGAGGTGCAGGCACGCAGCCAGGACGGAACGATGGTGCCGCTCTCGGTCGTCTTCAAGAAAGATCTCAAGCTCGACGGTTCCCACCCCACGTATTTAAATGGCTACGGATCCTACGGTATCGAGCTCAACCCGTCGTTCAGCGCGACGCGCGTCGCTTGGCTCGAACGCGGCGGCGTCTTTGCCGTCTGCCACCGTTCGCGGCGGAGGTTGGTACGGCGAAGCTTGGCACCGCGCCGGGATGATTGCGACCAAGCCGCATACCTGGCAAGATTTCGTCGCGTGCGGCCGCTGGCTGATCGCGCATAAATATACCTCACCGGCGCACCTCGCGGGTGAAGGCACCAGCGCCGGCGGCATTACGATCGGCCGCGCGATCACCACGCAGCCGCATCTTTTCGCCGCGGCGCTCGACGTCGTCGGTATGAGCAACGCAATGCGCAGCGAGTTTACGCCGAATGGGCCGCCGAATATCCCCGAGTTCGGAACGGTGAAGAACGAAACCGGGTTTCAAGGCGCTCTATGCCATGGACGCCTACGAGCACGTCGTCCCCGGCACGGCCTATCCCGCCGTGATGCTGATCACCGGGCTACAACGATCCGCGCGTTTCTTCGTGGGAGCTGGCAAAGTTCGCGGCGCGGCTGCAAGGAGCGACGACGAGCGGGCGGCCGATTTTGCTGCGCGTCGACTACGATGCCGGGCACGGCTTTCTGGCGGCCTCGCGCCAGCAGAGCGAAGAGCTCTTGACCGACGAGTATGCTTTCTTACTCTGGCAGTGCGGGGATCCGGCCTTTGCCGATATCCCGACGCATATCTTCCCGCGTCCGGGGAATCGAGTCTCGCGCTAGCTTACCAAATGCCGAGCATGGCCTTCACGTCGTCGGAGGCCATCGTCGCCGGATCCCAGGGCGGGATAAAGGTGATCTCCACGTTGGCGTTCTTCACGCCGTCGATCGCAAGCACGTGATCCTTGACCGATTGCATGAACATCGGGCCAACCGGGCACATCGGCGAGGTAAGCGTCATCATCACGTTGACATTCTCGCCGTTTTCGCCTTCCGTGGTGATATCGTAGACGAGCCCGAGCTCGAGGATTCCGAGATTGAGCTCGGGATCTTTGACCTCGACGAGCGCTTCGCGAACTTGTTCGACCGTTGGCATGGCAGTAGGACTTACTCGCTTTGCGCGGCAACCCTTCGCTCTATCCGGCCCAGCGGCGAAGGGCGTGTTAGGCGGGCACGCGGCACGGCGCCACGAAACTGGTCTGGGGCATCCTGAGTTCTTATAAGGAAGAGGAAAGGAAGAGCCAGAGCAATGTCGATGTGGGAGCCCTTCACCGAGCGAGCGCGGCGCAGCATCGTGCTTGCTCAGGAAGAAGCGCAGCGTCTCGGAAATAACTATATCGGAACCGAGCATATTCTGCTTGGGATCATTTCCGAAGGCGAGAGCCTGGCCGCCAAAGTGCTCGAATCTCTTGGCGTCAATCTTGCCAAGGTGCGCCAAGAAGTCGAAGCGATCGTCGGGCGAGGCGGACAGACCGTCCAGCAGGAGATGGTCTTCACGCCGCGCGCCAAGCGCGTCATCGAACTGGCGTTCGAAGAGGCCCGGCAGCTCAATCACAACTACATTGGAACCGAGCACTTGCTCCTGGGCCTGATCCGCGAGGGCGAGGGCGTCGCCGCCCGCGTGCTCACGAATTTGGGCGTCGACCCGGCCAAAGTGCGCGTGCAGACGACATCGCTGCTCGGCGCCGAGGGGCAGCCTGCAGCCCCGAAAGGCAAGAGCAAGACGCCGACGCTGGACGCGTACGGGCGCGACCTCACGCAGCTTGCCCGCGATAATAAGCTCGATCCGGTCATCGGACGGAACAACGAGATCGAGCGCGTCATTCAAATTCTCTCGCGCCGCACGAAGAACAATCCGGCGCTCATCGGCGAGCCCGGCGTCGGCAAGACGGCGATCGCCGAGGGCCTCGCACAGCGCGTGATCAAGGGCGACATTCCCGAGCCGCTGCGCGACCGGCGCGTCATCACCCTCGACTTGGCCGGCCTCGTTGCGGGAACCAAGTACCGCGGCGAGTTCGAAGAGCGCATGAAGCGGGTGATGGACGAGATCCGCGGCGCCGCCGGCGAGATCATCCTCTTTATCGATGAGCTGCACACGCTCGTCGGCGCGGGCGCCGCCGAAGGCGCGATCGACGCGAGCAACATCATCAAGCCGGCGCTCGCACGCGGCGAGCTGCAATGCATCGGCGCGACGACGCTCAACGAGTTCCGCAAGCATATCGAGAAGGACTCGGCGCTGGAGCGGCGCTTCCAGCCGGTCATGGTCGGCGAGCCGACGGTCGAGGAAACGATCGAAATTCTCAAGGGCCTGCGCGACCGGTACGAAGCGCACCACAAGGTGCAAATCACCGATGAGGCGCTCGCGACCGCCGCCAAGCTCGGCGACCGGTATATTACCGATCGCTTCTTGCCGGACAAGGCCGTCGACCTGATCGACGAAGCCAGCTCGCGCGTGCGCCTGCAGGCGACGCTGCCGCCTCCGGCGATTCGTGAAGCCGACGCGCAGTTGCGGCAAGCTGATCGCCGAAAAGGAAGCCGTCGTCAAAAACCAAGAGTTCGACAAAGCCGCGCTCGATCAGCGATCGCGAGGAGAAGCTGCGCCTCGAGAAAGCAAATCTCGAGCAAGAATGGCGGGATCGCCGAGCCGCCGGCGAGCGCGTGCTCAAAGTCACGGCCGAAAACGTCGCCGAGATCGTCGCCTCGTGGACGAAGATTCCGGTCAGCCGGCTCGCGCAGGCCGAAACCGAGAAGCTGCTGCGGATGGGCGACCTGCTCCACGAGCGCGTCGTCGGCCAAGACGAAGCGATCGGCGTGCTCACGCGCGCGATCCGGCGTTCGCGCGCGGGTTTGAAGAACCCGCGCCCGCCCGATCGGCTCGTTCATCTTCCTCGGGCCGACCGGCGTCGGCAAAACGGAAGTCGCGCGCAGCGTTGCAGCGTTCTATGTTCGACGATGAAGAGTCGATGATTCGGATCGACATGTCGGAGTACATGGAGAAGTACTCGGTCAGCCGACTCGTCGGCGCGCCGCCCGGATATGTCGGATATGAAGAGGGCGGCCAGTTGACCGAGGCAGTCCGACGGCCGCCCGTACTCCGTCGTGCTGCTCGACGAAATCGAGAAGGCGCACCCGGACGTCTTCAATTTGCTGCTGCAGGTGCTCGAAGACGGCCGCCTTACCGATTCTCAGGGCCGGCAAGTCGACTTCAAGAACTCGGTCATCATCATGACGAGCAACGTCGGCGCAACGGGCATGACGACGACGACCGACATCGGCTTCCGTCCGCAAAAGATCTCGGCGGACGATGAGGTGAAGGCCTACGACCGGATGAAGAACCGCGTGATGGAGGAAGTGAAGCAGACGTTCCGCCCGGAGTTCCTCAACCGCGTTGACGAGGTGATCGTCTTCCATCAGCTTACGCGCGAGCAAATCGAACAGATCGTCACGCTCGAACTCGAGAAAGTCGCACGTGAAGTTCGCGCGCAGGAGATGGAGCTCAAGGTCACCGACGCGGCAAAGTCGCGTCCTCGCGAAGAAGGGCTGGGATCCGCAGTTCGGCGCGCGTCCGTTCGTCGCGCGATCCAGCGCAATGTCGAAGACGAGCTTGCCGAAGAGATGCTCAAGGGAAGTCCTCGGCTCGGGCGATCACGTCCTTGGCGACGTCGATCCCGAGATCCCCGAGAAACTGAAGTTCACAAAAATTCCATCGGTCGATCCGCCGGCAGCAGCCCCCGAACCGCCGACCGAGCCGGCCGTTGACCTGAGCCTGCTGCTTCTCGGCGTCGTTCTCGCGCAGGCCGCGTCGAGCGCCCGTCACGCTTTCGACAACGCGTTCGCGCTCAATCCGGCGCAGCAACAGATCGTCACGCGTCACGGGCGCGACGGCGCCGCTGACGGCGACGCTCGACAAAAGCTGGTCGTGCGTCGGCGCGATCCCCGACGGGACTACGTGACGATCACCGCCACGCAGGCTGTCGGCGACGACGTGCTCCACCTCGCGATGCCGGCGGCGCTGAGCGCCGACTTCGCGATTCGCGTCGCGTTTAACGCGGGCACCATCGTCGCGCAGACGAGCTCACCGTCACCGGCGATCCCGCTGACCCGACTGGCTTGCGCAAGAAGTGCACCGACTGGGTCGCCGCGCCTGACGCAGACGATGCCGGGAGCGACCGCCGCGATCGGCAACGTCGCGCCGCTGCCGTCGCCGCTGGAGCGCGGGAGAGACCGCCGCGCTGACGGTGCCGGTGCAAATCGCCGGGAACGGGCAATACTTCGACCAATCGGGCACGACGACGGTCAGCGTCCAAGACATGCCGAGCGCAGCCGTTCACACCGGGCTGCTCTTTTACGATGACGACCCGGAGCACGTGACCCAGGATGGCGTCCTCTTTCGCGGGAGCGTCTCGGCTTCGCAGCCGGCCCGGCTCTTCTACTACCACGATGCCGCCGACGATCCGCGCCGGGTCGTCGTCGCGCTTGCGCAGCGACTCCCAAGATCCAACCTCCGTGCAGCTCGATCGAGGCCGCGGCCGGACCGAACATGGACGTCATGCACGTCGGCCAATCGCTGACGAAGAACTTTATACTGGTCGAACACGCGCAACGAGGGCGTTGTGGTCAATCCTCGCGCAAGACGACACGTATCTTGCTCGACCGACGTGCCGATGGCAGCGCGCGAGTTGGTCGCGGGAGCGGCGGATCTTCGGGTGCTTTCCGGCGGTCCGGTCGTGCTCACGGTGCTCGGCCGCTGTCGCCCGGCGTCGATCCGCGCACGATGCTCGGCAGCCCCGTCCTTCCCGGCGACGGGCATCATCGGACCGGCGTCTTTAACATCGCCGGCTTTGGTTCGAACGCGCTCACCTATTCGGCAGGCGGACCCGACGCAACGCTGGTGCTTGGCGACACCGAGCCCACCCCGCCCAGCGCGAGCGCGTCGGCGAACGGCCACGATTACGGCGATTACGGCGTCGTGCATGCGATCGATCTGACGCTGAGCAATCCCGGCGGCGCGCCGGCGGCCGCGTACTTGTTTTTCAAACCGCTCGCGGGACCGGCGCGGGGGAGTTTCCTCATCGACGGAAGTCGGTGGATATTGGCTGCGTGCGCGTGCCGTCGCCGTACCAAATCACCGCATTCGCTCTGGCACCGGGTCAGACGTATCGCACGACGGTCAAGACGATGACCGACGGCGGATCGTTCTATCCCGCGCAGATCGGGCTGACCGCAACGCCGCCGCAACCGAGCGCTCCGGCGATCACGGCGCCCGACGGCTGTTTCCCGAAACCACAAGCCTCGCCCGCCGCTCGATGAGCGCAGGAGACGGCGAGGCCAAGGTCGTCCTCCTCGTACGGTTGCTCAATGCCATCGACCAGGGACGCCACTCGTTCGAAGATCTCAAGGATCGCGTCGCCGAGGGCGGACGCCGGCCGAGCACGCGCAGCTTGCGCCGCTATCTCGCCGTGCTTTCGGACGCTGGATTTCCTTGGTACTTCGATCGCGCGGCAAACGTCTATCGCTTCGCGGGCGGGTATAGCCTCAAACGGCTCGATCTGAGCAGCGGCGAGCTCTTCGGTTTGGTCGCGCTGCGTTCGCTCAGCGCGAGCATCGGCGGAACCATCGGCGCGTCGATCGAGGACGTTGCCGAAAAACTGGCGCGTAGCGCGGGGGGCGGCGCGCGCGAGCGCGTCGAGGCCGCCTCGCCGGTTGCGTTCCGTCTCTCGGAGATCCGCCTCGACGAGCGCGGCGAGCGCGCCTTCGCACTCCTGTCGGGTGCGGAGCGCACGTCGCGCAGCGTCCGGTTCGCATATCGCGATAAGGAGGGGAAGCCAAGCACGCGCACCGTCGATCCCTACGGATTCATCGTGAACGCCGGCAGAATTTATTGCGTGGCGTACGATCACACCCGGCGGGATATGCGGACCTTCGCCGTCGACAGCGTAAGCAGCCCCCACGTGCTCGCAAAAACGTTCGTGCGCCCGAGCGGCTTCAACGTCGAGGCCTATGCCGCGGCCTCGATCAGCGGCGTCCTTCACGCCGACGAGACGACCGAGGTTTGCGTTCGCTTTGCGCAACGGGTCGCCAAAGCGGCGATCGCCGCGCGCGTGGTCGCCGAGGCGACGGTGACGCCGCGCGACGATGGCGCCGTCGAGATCGTCTATCGCGTCGCCGACGTCGACGAGATCGTGCGCTGGGTCCTCGGCTGGGGAGTGCAGGCGGAGATCGTCTTCCCCGACAGCGCGCGCGCCCGGATCGCGGCGCTCGCCGCCGAGATCGCCGGCAAGTACGAGTAGACCCGGAATTACGAAACCCGCCGAGGCGATTGCCGCGACGGGCTCCGACGTATTCACTCACCTGCCTCGCCTGTTTGGCTCCCTTGCGGAAACCCCACCGACGCCGGCGCGGCGGTTTGACCGCTGCTTTGGACCGCCGCGAATCGCGTCGTTCCGGTTGCGTTGGTCGCGAACGATACGCTCGTCGCACTTCGAAGATTCGAAGCTCGTGCATCGTATCACGCGCACGTTGCGCGGACAAGCACGCGCGCGCACAATGCACAAGATCTCCACAATTATTTTTCCGTTATGCACATCACCGCTCGGCCGTCGCGCGGCGCGGGTCGCGATAACGAACGCAGCGAAGAGCCAGCCATGATTTCGGCGGCGGCACTCTTACTCGCGCAGAGCTTCTTCGGGACGCTTCCGATCGACGGCATTCGCTGCGACCGCGATGAGGGAGCGCTCGAGCACCTGCACGTCAACCTGCAGCTCTACGAGCGCGGCCGCGCCGTCTCGGTGCCGGCGAACGTCGGCATCCCGCAAGGCTCCAACTGTTTGTACTGGCTGCACACGCACAGCTCGGATGGGTTCATCCACATCGAGTCGCCGGTGAAGCGCACGTTCGACCTCGGCGAGTTCTTCGACATCTGGGGACCGGAGCTGAGCTGGACGAAGGCCGCCGGCGTGACCGCGCCGCACGGCGCCCGGCTCTCGATCTGGGTCAACGGTACGCCCTGGCGCGGCGGCGACCCGCGTGCGATTCCGCTGCGCGATCGCGAGGCGATCGTAATCCAGAGTGGCCCGCCGTTTGCGAAACCGGCTCGTCCCGATTGGTCCCAGGTGTGAACGGCGTCGAGCTCGACGGCCGAAATCTTTCACTCGAAGCGATCGAAGCGGTTGCCGCCGGCGCGCCGGTGGAGATCGCGCCGCAAGCGCGCGAGCGTGTGGTGCGGGCGCGCGAGTTCGTCGATCGGCGCTTCGCGAGCGGCGAAGCTATTTACGGCGTGACGACGGGCTTCGGCCGGCTCGCCAGCATCCCGGTCGACCCGGCCGACGCGGTCGCGCTGCAGATCAACCTCGTTCGCAGCCATGCCGCCGGGACGGGCGAGCCGCTGCCGATTCCGTTCGTCCGCGCCGCCGGCGTGCTGCGGGCGAACTCGCTGGCCGCGGGTCATTCGGGCGTGAAGCCCGAGACGCTCGACCTTATCGTCGCGATGCTCGATCGCGGCGTTACGCCGGTCGTCCCATCCCGCGGCTCGGTCGGAGCAAGCGGCGACCTCGCGCCTCTCGCGCATATGACGTTGACGCTCATCGGCGAAGGCGAAGCGTACTTTCGAGGGGATCGCCTCCACGGACGCGTCGCGCTGGAGCGCGCCGGTCTCCAACCCGATCGCCCTCGGTGCCAAGGAAGGCCTCGCGCTCATCAACGGCACGCAAGTCATGACGGGCATTGCGGCGCTCGGCGTGCTGCGAGCGCAGCGTCTCGCCGCTGCCGCCGACGTGATCGGCGCGATGTCGCTCGAGGCCTATCTCGGTACCGAGCGGGTCTTCGACCGCCGGTTGAACGATCTGCGTCCGCATCCGGGGCAAGAGCGCGTTGCCGGTAACCTGCGGGCGCTGCTCGCCGGATCGGAGATCGTACAATCGCACGCCGACTGCGACCGCGTTCAAGATCCGTACTCGTTCCGCTGCATTCCGGTGGTGCACGGTGCGGTGCGCGATTCGATCGCACACGTGCGGCGCGTCACGGAGATCGAGGCGAACTCGGTCACCGATAATCCGCTGGTCTTTCCGGAGGACGGCGAGTTTATCTCCGGCGGCAACTTTCACGGCGAGCCGATTGCGCTGGCGATCGACTTTCTCAAGATCGCGGTATCCGAGCTCGCATCCATCGCGAGAACGCCGCCTCTACCTGCTGCTCAATGCGGAGGATCGCGGGCTGCCGCTCTTTCTCGCCAACCGCCTCGGGCTGCAATCGGGCTTGATGATCGTGCAGTATACCGCGGCCGCGCTCGTCAACGAAAACAAAGGTCTAGCGTGGCCCTCGAGCGTGGATTCGATTCCGACCTCGGCGGGGCAAGAAGACCACGTCAGCATGGGCATGACCTCCGCGAACAATCTGGCGCGGGTGCTCGACAACGTCGAAGGGGCCCTGGCGTGCGAGCTGCTCGGGGCGGTGACGGCAACCGACCGACGCCGGCCGCTGCGCTCGGGCCGCGGCACGGAGGCGGCACACGCGGTCGCGCACGAGACGATTCCGCCCTGGATCGACGACCGGCCGCCCGCGCCGGATATTGCGGCGGCGCGCGAGCTCATCGCGTCGCACGCGCTCGTGCGCGCGGCCGAATCGGCAATCGGACGGCGGCTTACAGACTAATGCTGAACTGCAAATAAGCGTTGAACGGATTCGGCAGCACGAACGCGTTCGTGTCGGCGTACGCGGGAATGTATGACTGCGCGAAAGCCGGGTTGAGCGGAACGCCGTTTGCGCCGCGATCGTTCGGCGACGTGCCGTTGTAAAAGTTCGAGACGTAGTAGAAGTTGTCGGCGTAGCCGCAGGTATAACCGTTGGGCGGGAACTGTTTCGTCCACGGTTCCGACGAGCCGCCGAAGCACGCGTTGAGCAGGTTTGCCAGCAGTAGGTTCGCTTTCACCCGCGGAGTGAGCTGGTAACCGATCTGGATGCTCAGGTTGAGCTGATTAGGTTGCCGGAAGCCTCCGAACGAATCGAAGACGCCGGTCTGCGGATTCGGAATGAAGAGCTCGCCGGGGGACGTGCCGTTTTGGGTTGCCGCCAGCCCGCAGCGTCGTGTAGTCGGCCTGAAGCGGATTCTTGCGTGTGAATCGGCGAGTTGATGAAACCTGCCGAGTTCTGCTTGCACGTGCGTGGATCGATGCCGAGCACGTCGGCCGGATTGCCGTAGGGCTCGCCTTCGTTGAACGTCAATCGCCGGAGTGATGTTGAAGCGATTGTGGCGTGTAGTTCACGATCGTGCTGAGGACGCTTGGCGAGAGATAGGCGTAGTCGAGGCCGACCGGATACCAGCCGTCGCGGGCGAGCAGCGGTTGCGGCGCCATTTTATAGTACGGGTTCCAGATCGGCGGATTGTAGCCGGGATGCATGTGCGTGCAGCTCGGATCGGGATAGACGTTCCCTTGGAAGTTCTCATAGCACTGCGAGCCGCCGCCGGCCCTCGTGAGGCCGTTGAAGTTGGCGATATCCTGATTGTAGGGATCGATCGGGTTTAGCGAAGTTCCGGGATAGTTGTTCCAGCGTTCGGCGGCGTTGGTGTACGTGTAGGAGACCAGCAGCGACAATCCGTTCTTGCTGAAGTCGCCTTTGGTAAACTCGGTCTCGAAACCGTCCACCCGCTCGACGCCCGAGTTTAATCCGCCGGCTAGGCCGAACGGCAACGCGATGCCGTAGACTTGGTTGGTCGCATAGCGGTAATACGGCGTCACCTTGATCGACATATCGGTGCCTTTGAAGCGGCGTTCGTACGAGAAGTCGTAGTTGTCAGAGTACTGCACGAGTGCGTTGTGCAGCGGCGTCGTGTAGCCGTACTGCCAGAACGCCTGGAAGAGATCGTATGCCAAATTATTATCTTTGGCGTTGTACTGCACTTGATACGTCTCGGGTTCTTGGGCATAGCGGCCCGCGGAGAGACGCAGAACGGTGTCGGGATTGAGCGTGTACGTCATCCCGACGTTGGGCGTAAACGCATAATCGTTGACCGAGTTGGGATACGAGTTGCTCAACAGCAAGTGCCCGTCTTTCCCGTCGGGATGCACGGTTTGCACCGGGTGGGCCGGAATCGAGTTATCGATCGGGCAGTTGAATCCGATGAACGGAATCGGCGGACGTCCGCTCGCCGGCGGCGTCGGAATGAAGTACGGCGCGAGGGTGACCGGGTTGTAGCAGAACTCGCGCTGCCCCGCTAGGAACCAGAAGTTCTGACCGTCGTTCGACGTATTCGCGAGATTGTACGCGTAGAGTTCGTCGCGCAGACCGATGTTGACGTTCAGCTTGTCCGACGGGTTCCAGAGATCTTGCGAGCGCGAGGGCCGTGAAGTTCGGTTCGACGTTGTTGAGAAAGCCGGAGTTCCCGGTATAGGTAACTTCCCAGTTTGCGCCGCTGATTGCGGGCCCGGGCTCGGGGTCTAAAAAGGTGCCGCTGGTCAGCGAACTATTGCACGGCGCCGGCTGTCCCTGCCGATAGTATTGGCCGCCGGGGTAGACGCGGCCCGACTGCCAGGCGAAGCATTCGGTGCCGTTGGTGAGGTTCGTCGCGCTCGTCAACGGAGTATTGTTGAAGTTGTCGTTGTTGTAGCGGTTGGTCGACGCCGTCGTATAGTTCGCGTCGAGCGTGAGCAGATGCTGGGAACTGAACTGATCGGCAAACGTGAACGAAAGACCGCGCGTATGCGATTCGAGCTCGTAATCGTAGCTCAGCGCGCCGAATCCATAGAAGGGCGTGCCGTAGCTCAACGCGCTGGTTTGAAGCCAATCGGAATAGAACGAGTACCCGTAGACGCGGAAATAGGCGTTCGAGCCCATGTTGTGCTGGTACTGCAGCTTAAAGATGGAGGCGTTGTTCCAGTACGAGTCGCGATTGTCCGGAGGCACCGCCGAGAACGTTCCGGCCGCGCATTGGCCCGCGATCGTGCCCTGATAGAAACCGTACGGGTCGATGTTGGCGCACCGATGGTCGGGAGAGCTCGGCGCAAAGTACGGGACCGCCGCCAGGCTATTCGGGCTCTGTCCAAAGTGCGTGCCGCTAGGCCAGGTAACGAAGTCGGGCCAAACCTCCGGGACCGTCTTTCCGTAGATCACTTGGCTCAACTGCGTGATCACGTTTGGTCCGAGGTCGTTGAGCGAGCTGTAGAACGCCGTCTGCAGGGTCGTGACGTTATAAAGCACCTGAACGTCGTCGCGGCCGGCGTCGTTGCGGTGCGGGATTCCGAAGTGCAGGTTCACGACGTTCTCCCGATCGGCGAGATTCGAGACGCCGAACGCATTGTAAGCCGGCGTGATCGTCGCGTAGCAGCCTGGATTCTTGCCTAGCCCGCTCTGGCGTTCGAGATTGACCGGCAACGGGATGCTGCCTGGGAGTCCTTGGTAGCCGAACGGATTGTAGACGGGGGAAGGATTCGGGCCGTCGTACCAGCCGCTTCCCGCCGGCGGCGAGTAGTCGCAGTTCGGATAGACGCCCGCAAACGGCAGATTCGCGGTGTTGAAGGCGATCGCCGGGTAGCCCCACACGTCGCCGAGATTCGAGCCGTTGAACTGATTGAGGTAACGAAAATCTTGGTTGTATCCACCGATGCCGACGTAATACGAAAAGAGCCGGTCCGGCGTGGCGCCGCCGACTTCGACCTGCAGGTTGTGATAGTACGTCGGCGTCCCGATGCCGCCGCTGACGGTCGCATAGCCCGGATACGTGCCGCTCTTGATGACTTGATTGATGAAGCCGGCCAGACCGGTTGCGCTTTCGCCGGCCGTACCGCCGCCGGCGTATACTTGCAGCTCTTGCTGACCGAGCGTGCCTGCGGTGCCGCCGGGATAGTTATCGAACGAACGGTTGACCGGCACGCCGTCGAACTCGTATCCGATCTGATCGTAGTTGCCGCCGCGGATATAGACTACTTGAGCCCAGCCCTGCTGATTGGGCGGCACGAAGGTTCCGGGGACGGCGGCAATCGCCGAATAGGCATTGTTCAGGTTGCCGCCGCCGCCGATTCCGGCTGCGGCTTGGGTAACCGTGGCGTTGACCGAATAGACGTCGCTCGTGGTCCCCGACTTCACCAGATCCATTGACGAACGTGCGGTGACGTGCGCGATCGTGTGCAGCGAGGGCGTCAGCGTCACGCGCAGCGTCTGCACCTGGTCGGCGAAGACCGAGATGCCGGTGAGCGAATCCGTCTCGAAGCCCTGTTTCGAGATGGTGATGGTAAAGGTTTCGGGCGCGAGCGAGAGCAGCGCAAAGCGGCCCGAAGCATCGGTCGTGACGGTAGCGGTCTGCGAGGGACTGACCGCCACGACGCGCGCGTCGGAAACGGGCGCTCCGGAGGCGCTGGTGACGAGTCCGGTCACCGAGCCGGTGGTTCCGGCCGTTGCCGACGAAACCGTCGCGGCGAACTCCCCGGCAAGCACGAGGATGAGTAACGATCGTCGCAGAGAGAGCAGCATCCACGGGCGTTCGCGGGTGAACGAATACGGTCATCCCGCAGGCACCGGCCAATTTCCAGAAGAATTCTGCGTCGTGAGCGTTATTGCAGGACCGCGCGCGGTGCGCGCGCCGCGAGGCACGGAGATATCGTGCGCCGGCTGGCCGCAAGAAGCGGCGCTACGCATGTTGATGAACAATCTTGATCCAGAGGTGGCCGAGCGGCCGGACGACCTCGTGGTCTACGGCGGCAACGGCCGCGCCGCGCGTTCGTGGGCCGCATACGACGCAATCGTTCGGACGTTGCGGCGTTTGAAGGGCGATGAGACGCTGATCGTTCAGAGTGGTAAGCCGGTGGCGGTCTGGCCGACGCATCCCCGCGCGCCGCGCGTGCTCATCGCTAACGCGAATCTCGTCCCGAAGTGGGCCGACTGGAGCGTCTTTCGCCAGCTCGAGGCTCAGGGGCTCACGATGTACGGGCAGATGACGGCGGGCTCGTGGATATACATCGGCACGCAAGGGATCGTTCAGGGCACGTACGAGACGTTTGCCGAACTCGCGCGCCAGCATTTCGGTGGTTCGCTCGCCGGACGGGTAACGCTCACCGCGGGCGTCGGCGGCATGGGCGGCGCGCAGCCGCTTGCGGTTGCGATGAACGGCGGCGTCTGTCTAGTGGTGGACGTCGATCGCGCGCGGTTGGAACGCCGCCACGAGCTGCGCTATCTCGACCGGCTCGCGGGATCGCGGGACGAGGCGTTGCGCGAAGTCGAACGCGCGCGTCGCGCGGGCGAAGCCGTTTCGATCGGTTATGAGGGAAACGCAGCGATCGAGTTTCCCGAGCTCTACCGGCAGGGCTTTCGTCCGGACGCCGTCACCGACCAGACCTCGGCACACGATCTGCTCAACGGGTACGTACCGGCCGGCCTCTCGCTTGACGAGGCGGCCTCGCTGCGCGAGCGCGACCCGGCCGAATACGAGCGCCGCGCGCTCGAGAGCTGCGCGGTCCACGTTGGGGCGATGGTCGAGTACCTCGATGCGGGCGCCGTCGTCTTCGATTACGGCAACAACATTCGGGCGCAAGCGCAGCGCGGCGGCTTCGCGCGTGCCTTCGCCTTCCCGGGTTTCGTGCCGGCCTTCATTCGCCCGCTCTTCTGCCGAGGCTCGGGGCCGTTCCGATTCGTCGCGCTTTCCGGCGACTCCAACGACATCGCGCGCTGCGACCAGAAACTGCTCGAGCTCTTTCCGGAGAACGCCTCCCTCGCGCGCTGGATTCGACTTGGCGCGCGAGCGCGTCGCCTTTCAAGGTTTGCCGGCGCGCATTTGCTGGCTCGCCTATGGCGAGCGCGCAAAGGCCGGTCTAGCCTTTAACGACATGGTGCGCGACGGTACGATCAGCGCGCCGATCGTGATCGGCCGCGACCATCTCGATACCGGCAGCGTCGCCTCGCCGTATCGCGAGACGGAGGCAATGCGCGACGGCAGCGATGCGATCGCCGATTGGCCGATCCTCAACGCGCTGCTCAATACGGCCGCCGGCGCGCACTGGGTGAGCTTTCATCACGGCGGCGGCGTCGGCATCGGCTACAGCCTCCACGCCGGAATGGTGGTGGTTGCGGACGGCAGCGACGACGCGCGCGAGCGTCTCCAATGCGTGCTGGCAACCGACTCCGGCATGGGCGTCGTGCGTCACGCGGACGCCGGCTACGAGATCGCGATCGAGACCGCCGACGAAAAGGGTATTGATTGGCGTCTCTGACCGTCCGCGCCGGGACGGTCGTAACCTGCGATACCGACGCGCCGCAATGCGGGGTCGATTTTGATGCGCTCGGGCGTATCGACGATGCGGTGCTCGTCATCGAAGATGGGCGGTTTTCCTACGTCGGGTCGCGCCGCGGGGAGCGAAGCCGAGGGATAGATCTTTCCGATTGCGTCGTGTTTCCGGGCTTCGTCGACGCGCACTCGCACCCGCTCTTTGCCGGCGACCGCGAACCCGATTTTGCCGCGCGCCTCGCGGGCGAACCGCCGCCGCTGGGCATGCTGTATACGGTCGAGCGCACGCGCGAGGCGTTGCTCGATCCGCAGAAATTCTACTCGCACATTGTGAGGCCGCGTTTGGCGACGATCCTCGCGCACGGCACGACGACCCTCGAAACGAAAACCGGCTATGCGCTCCACAAGCCTGGCGAAACCGCGCTCCTCGATTTAATCGCGAGGCATCGCGACGATTCCGGCATACCGCGGTTGATCCCGACCTTTTTGGGCGCTCACGCACTCCCGCCGGAGTTCACGCGCGAGGAAGCGTTCGTGGATTATCTCATCGATCAGGTCGTGCCCGCGGCGGCGTCGCACGGCGCCGTCTATGCCGACGCGTTCTGCGAGCCCGGATTCTTTTCGCCGGCTCAGACGCGGCGTTATCTCGATGCCGCGCGTCTGCACGGGATGCGCCTTCGGGTGCACTGCGACGAGATGGCGTACGGCGGTGCGGCCGAGATGGCGGCGTCGCTCGACGTCGATGCCGTCGATCATTGCAACTACATTCGAAAGTATGACGTTAGAGCGATCGCGCAACGAGGCATCGTCACCGTGGCGTGCCCCGCGACGATCGCCTATCTCGATCTGCCGCAGCGCGCGCCGGTTCGAGCGCTGCTCGAAGCCGGCGGAAGCGTCGCGCTCGCAAGCGACTACAATCCCGGAACCTCGCCGTGTTTCAATCTACAGACGGTCGCGTATTTTGGCCGCAGACTCTTCGGCCTCTCGGCCGCCGAGGCGCTGTACGGCGTCACCCGCGCCGCGGCGCATTCCCTGCGCGCCGATGCCGGACGGATTCGGGTCGGGGCCCCGGCCGATTTTGTCGCGCTGCGGATGGAATCGCCCGCCGAGTTCGGCTGGCAGTTCGGCGGAAATCTGGCCGCGCTCGTCGTCAAGAACGGCATCGTGCAAGGCGCCGGCGGAACGGCGGCATGAGCGGCGAGCTCGTCCACTGCGCGCGAGCGCTCGTTTCGGGAAACCTTCGCAACGACTACGCCTTTGTGGTTCGCGACGGCACGATTACTGATGCCGGCGACGTACGCGACGTCCGCGCACGAGCGCGCCACCTGGCATCGCGCTCCTTTCCCCCGGATCGGCTCGTCGTGCCGGGTTTTTCCAACGGACACAGCCACGCATATCAGATTCTGCTGCGCGGTTGGGCCGACGATTGGCCTTTTTCGAAGTGGCGAAGCGATGCGCTCTATCGCGTGGTGCCGCAGCTAACGCCTCACGACGTTTACTGGACCTTCGTTGCCGCATTCTCCGAGATGCTCGCGGGCGGCATTACGACCGTTGCCGAGTTCTTCTATCTCAATGGCGAAGGAAACGCGCACGCCGAGGCTGCGATCCGCGCCGCGCGGGAGACGGGAATCCGCCTAGTCCTTGCGCGCACGTGGATGGACGCACCGTACGCGCCGCGCGAGTTTCGCGAGGAGGTCGACGTCGCCGCGGCACGCACCGGCGAACTGATGGATCGCTATCCCGATGCCAACGTCTGCGTCGCGCCGCACTCGCTGCACGCGGCGTCGCACGCGATGATTCGCGCCGCCGCCGAGTTTTCGCGCGAGCGCGACTGCATGCTCCACGTCCACGTCGCCGAGGCGCGGTACGAAGGCGAGCAGAGCCTCGCCCAGTACGGCCGAACGCCAATCGCCCTTCTGGACGATCTCGGCGCGCTCGGCGAGCGCACCGTGGCCATTCACGCCATCTATCTGGACGACGACGATCGCGCGCTGCTCGCTCGAACCGGCGCGCGCGTGATCCACAATCCGATGACCAACCAGTATCTCGGCGACGGCATCTGCGATGCGACGACGCTGCGAGCGTTGGGCGTGACGCTCGGCTTGGGAACCGACGCCGACGTCGCGCCGTCAATCATCGAGGAGATGCGCGCGGCCGCGCTGCTGCAGAAAATTCTGCATCTCGACGGGTCCGCGTTCGGCGCGGCCGCTGCCTACGCGCTGGGTACACTCGACGGCGCTCGCGCGCTGCGCGTCGGCGGCGGCGATCTCATCGCGGGCGCGCACGCGGATTACGTCGTGCTCGACGCCTCGGCGATCGATCCGTGGTCGCCGCCGCTCAACGCCCTCGTCTATCGAGGCGAGGATTCGTGGGTGCAGGCGACGTTTGTCGGCGGCCGGCGCGTCTACGTCGGCGAACCGTCGCCGCTCGCGGCGCGCGCGAGAGAGGCGACTGCGGCGATTGCGAAGCGGGTCTCGCCGTAGTCTTGCGTGAAATCGCTGCGCCATGAACAAGGAGAGGATCGCGCTGCTCGCCCTGGCCTTCGCAGCCATGACCGCCTGCGGGAGCGGCAAATCGAGCGGCGGCGGTTCGCCGCAGCCCTCTGCGGCGGCGAGCGCCGAAGTCACGGCGGCCGCGGCCGCCACCCCGAACTGCAACGGCCAGTCCCCGGTTTGGGCGCTGGCGCGCGTAAAGGTCTATTTGCGACCCGGGGACCGGCACTACGGAAAGACCAAGCACGGCGAGTACATGTGCCTCTCGGACGCGCGCGCCGAAGGGTACCGCGCCGCTCGCGGGCCACGGCGCGAGACCCCGGAGAGCGACTCCTCCCAGTAGCGCTAGCAGGCAAGTGCGTGCAAGCACTTGCATACACGGGGGCCACATGCTAGACTCTGCGTGCAAGTACCCACTTGCATCAAAAGCACGATGAACAGAGGCCGCTCGATCATTTTGCCATGGCTGCTCGCCGCTAGCGCACTCGCGCTCTTGCCGGCGACGCTCGGAGCCGGAATTTCCGAAGATGCGATCCCGGCGCCGATGACCGCCCACGCGGTGCTCGAACGGATGGCGGAGCGTAACCCGGGCCTGCACTCGTATCACTCGCGCGTCCACGTGGACGTGCGAATGCTGAGCTTTCCATATCTCGCGCCGAAACTCGACGGAACGTCGTACTACAAGCGGCCCGATTATTATTTGGTCGTATTCGATCGCATGCCGGGCTACGCGCACGGCTTCCAGCGTCTCTTCAACGACGTCGGCAGCCCGGCTGCGTGGGAGAAGAACCAGAACATCACTTTTGCGGGGATCGGCGACTTGAACGGTCGCCCGACGATCGTGCTCCGCTTAACGAAGAAGATCCATAGCGACATTCTGGACCACACGTTAGCCTACGTCGATCAAGCGAGTTACACGCTGGTTCAAATGGAGTGGTATTACACGAGCGGAGGCAAGATCACGATGACGCAGCAGTATCGGCAGGAAGGCGGCTACTGGGTGCTCTCGGGTCAGCACGCAACCATCGAGATTCCACACGTCCGGGCCGTCGCCGATGCGTCGTACGGCGGCTACGAGCTCAACGTGCCGGTTGTAACCGGAGATAACCTCCCGTGATCGAGACGCGCCGGCCGATCGAGTCGGGACGCTCTACGTCGCCCGAGGAGACCCGCGAACGAATCTTGACCGCCGCTCGCGACGTGATCGGCCGGAAGGGCAAACGCGGCGCGACGACACGCGAGATTGCCGACGTTGCGGGGGTCAACGAAGCGACGATCTTCCGTCATTTCGGCACGAAGGAAGCATTGCTCGTCGCGTGCGCGCAGCATTTCTGCGGTTACCTCGAGCTCGCCGACGTCGCGGCAGCGCTCAGCGGCGGTCTCGCCGACGATTTGCTCGCCGTCGCGCGGCTGATGCTCGCGCGGTTCGAGTCGCTCCAAGACATGATTCGCTGGTCGCTCGTCGAGGAAGAGTACGAAAAGGATATCTTTGCCGAGACCGCTTGGCGCCCGCAGTTGGCCATCGTCGCGATCATGACGGTATTCATGCAGCGGCGAATCGACAGCGGCCAGCTTCGCGGCAACGCCCAGAAACTCGCGATCGTTTTCTTGGGGCTGGTTTTCATGCACGCGCTGGGGCGCAAGAAGTTCCCGGATTCACCGCTGCACCGGGGAGACCCGGACGATGCGCTGCGGTTCTACGTTGACGTTTTTCTCAATGGGGTAAGGAAGTCATAAATGGATACGCGAGAGTTGGATCAGAAAGAAGTCGCCGGACGCAAGGCCAACGGTGCCGGACGCGGCGAGGCGACGCGCGACGCGGACGCCGACGAGCCGCAGACCCGCTCGCGCCGGCCGCTCGTCTTCGGCATTATCGCCGTCGTCGTGATCGTCGCCGCGCTCGTGTGGGGAATCCCGTGGCTGAACTTTACGCTCTCGCACGAGGGCACCGACGACGCCCACGTTGCCGCCGACGAAGTCGCCGTGACGAGCAAGATCCCCGAGCGCATCAACAAGATCTTGGTCGATACCAACCAGCCCGTCCGCCGCGGACAGCTGCTGATCGTGCTCGATAACAAAGACGAGCTGGCGAAGCTGCGCGCCGCCCAAGCTCAATACGATCTGGCCGTCGCCAACCAGCGCGCCACGACCGAGCAAGGCCAAGGCGGCGTGTCGCAGGCGAGCGGCGCGATTGCCAACGTTCAGGCTCAGGTTCCCGTCGCGCAAGATGCCGTAGCGCAGGCAAACGCGCAACTGCACGCCGCGCAGGCTCAAGTTCCCGCCGCGCAGCAAGCCTACGATAAGGCGCAGGCGGATTACCGGCGCGTCAGTTCGCTCGTGAGCACCGGCGACGTGGCATCGCAGCAACTCGATGCGGTGCGCGCGCAATCTGCCGGCGCGGCGGCGCAGCTGCGCGCGGCGGAGGATCAAGTGAGCGTGGCGCAAGCCAACGTCGGCGCGGCCACGGGCCGCGTGATCGCGGCACAGGCCGGCGTTTCCGAGGCTTCGGGCGGCCTCACCACCGCGCAAGGCAAGCTCGAGCAGGCTTCGGATCCGAGCCAAGTGGAGGCAGCCGGAGCGCAGCTCTACCTCGCCAAACAGAACCTCGCCTATACGCGTATCACGTCGCCGACCGACGGTTACGTCGGTGAGAAGAGCGCCGAAGTCGGCCAAACGGTCGGCGCGGGGATGACGCTGATGACGATCGTGCCGCATCGCATCTATATCACCGCGAACTACAAAGAGACGCAGATGGGACGCATGCAAGTCGGACAATCCGTCGACATCAAGGTGGATGCCTATAAAGGCGTGACGTTCCGCGGCCACGTTTCGTCGATCAACCCGGCGTCGGAGAACACGTATGCGCTCGTGCCCGCGCAGAACGCCAGCGGCAACTTCGTCAAGGTGACGCAGCGTATTCCCGTGCGCATCGAAGTCGACGATCAGCGAGCCGATATGCCGCTGCGCCCCGGCATGAGCGTCGAAACTTACGTCCAGGTAAAATAACCTTTTGTTCGGTTCCTACGAAAGCCCGGTCGTCGAGCACGGCCTGCGCAGGGCCATCATCAGCATTGCGGTCATCACCGCGACGCTGCTCGAGATCATCGACGTAACGATCGTCAACGTCTCGTTGCCGAACATTCAAGGCAACTTCGGCGTCGGCGTCGATTTGGGCGCCTGGATCGTCACTGCCTATCTCATCGCCAACGTCGTCGTCATCCCGCTCAATCCGTGGTTCGCGGCCCGCTTCGGGCGCCGGCAGTACTTTTTTACTTCAATCGTGATCTTCACCGTGGCGTCGCTGATGTGCGGCCTGTCGAACACATTTGGGCACCTCGTCTTCTGGAGGCTCGTTCAAGGCCTCGGCGGCGGCGGATTGATCGCCACCTCGCAGGCAATTCTGCGCGACACGTACGGTATCAAAGAGCAGGGCAAGGCGCAGGCGGTCTTCGCGCTGGGCGTCATCGTCGGTCCGGCGCTGGGGCCGGTAATCGGCGGATGGATCACCGACAATTGGAACTGGCACTGGATTTTCTTCATCAATATCCCGATCGGCATCGTCGCCGCCACCTTGATTTGGAATTTTTTGCGGAATCCGGCCGAGCCGAAGTACCGTAAGCTGGATTGGATCGGTCTGATCTTGATGTGCATCGGGCTGGGCTCGATGCAGTTCGTGCTCGAGAACGGCCAGCAGTACGATTGGTACGACGACTGGCGCATCAGGTGGTTCACGTTCTTTTCGGTTTCCGGCCTGGCCGCGTTCGTGTGGTGGACGTTGCGGTCTAAGATTCCGGTCGTCGATCTGCGCGTGCTCCGGCTCCGCCAGGTCGCCGCCGGCAGCGTGCTGGGGGCGGTCCTCGGCGTGAGTTTGTACGGCTCGATCATCATTCTGCCGCAGTATCTGATCAACTCGCTCGGATTTACCGCGACGCTCTCCGGAGCGACGGTCATGATCCGCGCCGGCGCGGTGCTGCTCTTCACGCCGCTCACCGCGATCTTGACGCAGCGCGGGGTCGTCGATCCCCGATTGCAGGCGGCGGTGGGGTTCGTGCTGCTCGCGATCTCGAACTGGATCCTCGCCGACATCACGACGCCGCTCTCGGATTTTCATAGCCTGATATTTCCGTTAGTTCTTAGCGGCATCGGGCTCGCGCAGATCTTCGTACCGCTCTCGGTCGCGGTGATCGGCAGCGTTCCCGATCGCGAAGTGCCATCGACGGCGGCGTTCTTCAATCTCTCCCGCCAGATCGGCGGAAGCGTGGCCGCGGCGGTGCTCATCACGATCCTCGTTCGCGGCTTCACCGTGCATCAGACCGAACTCGCCGGAACCCAAACGCTCGGGCACCCGCCGACGCGGCAGTACGTGCTCGCGCAGGGCGGAACGGGGAATACCGCCGCGATGCAGCGGCTCGCGATCATCGTCGAGGCGCAGTCGGCGGTGCAGTCCTACGCCGATACGTCGCGCTGGGTGGCGATCATGACGCTTAGCTTGGCGCCGCTCGTGCTGCTGCTTCGGCGTCCGCGCATCGGGGTCGCGATCAGCGAATGATCGCGCGCACCAGGCTGCTCTCCGCCGTCGTCGCGGCGGTCGCGCTGGCGACTGCGATTCTGCCGGTTTCGCGGACGTCGGCCCAGACCGACGATCGTGTGCCCGGCCGCGCCACGCTGCCGACGATGCTGCCGACTTTGATGCTGCCGCCGGTGCCGACCGTCGCACCCGGATACCGAGCGCCGGCAACGGCGCCCAGCGCGCACATCGTGGGTGTGACGCAGCAGCCGTTCGTCGCCATCTCGCTGCAGGACGCGATCGCGATGGCGCTGGTCAAGAATCCGAACCTCGCGATCTCGGCTTCTAATTTCAGGATCGCGCGCTATACGGTCGAGCAGACGAAAGGCGCCTACGACATCGCCCTGCACTTGCAGCCGTCGTCGAACTACTCGGTGAATCCGCCGCAAAACTTTCTCGCCGCCGGTCCCGGCGAGCTGGCGACGTACGGGCCCGTTTCCAATCCGACGAGCGCGGCCGGTCCGGGTAACATCATCCAGCATCAATCGGCGTTCCAATACGGCGTGAGCGGTCAGACGGAGAACGGAACCACCTATCAAGGCGACATCTTGCAGGCGCGGACCTACAACAACACCCTCTTCAACGCGTTCAATCCGTACTACGAAGCGACGCTCAACCTGCAAGTGAACCAACCGCTGCTCAAAAACCTCGGGATGAACGCGACCAAGCGCCAACTCAAACTCGCGGTCGTCAACGCCGACGCCGGCGTCGCACAGACGCTCGTGGATGCATCGAACACCATTTCTCACGTCGAGACCGTTTACTGGAGCCTCGTGGCGGCGTGGCGCGACGTCGCGATCCAAGAGGAAGCGCTGCGCGAAGCAATCGCGCAGCAGCAGAGCAACGTTCGGCTCGCCGCCAGGGGCGCGGCGGCTCCGATCGACGCGGTCGAATCGCAGACGCAAGTCTCGAACTTTCAAGACGCCGTCTTCTCCGGGCTCGAGCGGGTCTCGCAACTGCAGAACGAGCTCAAGGGACTCGTCACGGCCGACGCGTCGGATCCCATTTGGAACGCAAATCTCGTGCCGTCGACCTCGCTGCAGCAGTTGCCCAGCGCGAACGATCTCGCGACGATCGTCGCCGCGGGCCGCGAAAACCGGCCCGAAGTTCGTCAAGCCGAAGACCGGCGTCTCGCCGCCGAGATCGACCGGGCTCTTGCCGCCAATCAGTCGCTGCCGCAAGCCGACGTGCAAGCGCAGTATCAGAGCAACGGCTTCGCCGGCATCGTCGCGCCGGTGCCGCTCTTTTTGCTGGGGTATTGCACGGGCTCGCCGAGCAGCGGCGGGCTGGGGCTGAAAACCTGCCCGACGCCGCCGCCCGAGACGCAAGGCGCGATGGCGTGGGCCTATCACAATATGTGGGCGGGGTACTTCCCGACGTTTAATCTCGCCCTCGTCGTCGGATATCCGATCCAAGGTCACGTCGCGCGTGGGCTGCGCGGACTCGCAAGCGAAGAGACGACCCAAGCGCGGCTGCTGATGCAGGGCGTCTACGAGCGCATCGGCGCCGAAGCCCGCAATGCGCTGCAAACCTATCAGTCCGCGCTCTCGAAGCTGCGCGCGGCGCGCGAGTCGCGCGAGTCGGCCGAGATCGTGTACGCAAGCGAGGTGCGCAAGTTCCATAACGGCGCATCCACGACGTACCTGGTGCTGCAGCGGCAGGTCGAACTCGCGCAAGCGCGCGGACGAGAACTCGAGGCGCAGACCCAGCTCAACGTTTCGATCGTCGAGCTGCAGCGCGTCGAAGGTACGATTCTCACCGGCAACGGCGTCAACGTCGATTCCCTGGGAAGCCAGGCGGTCGCGCGCTAGGGATCGTGACGGCATGAAATTCAAAGCGATTCCCGCCGCGATTGCGCTGCTCGCCGTGCTGCTCGCCGCGCTTCCGCTGCAGCAGACGTCCGCCCAAGTGGGCGGCGCGCTGCCGTCGCGGGCGACGCTGCCTACCGAGATCCCATCGCCCCAGCTGCCCGTTTTGCCGAGCGTCGCGCCCGGCTATCGCGCGCCGGAGGTCGCTCCGAGCGCGGCGCAGATTGTCGGCGTCACGCAGCAGCCGTTCGTCGGGATCTCGCTGCAGGACGCCATCGCGATGGCGTTGGTCAAGAATCCGAACCTTGCGGTCTCGGCATCGGACGTGCGGATCGCGCGCTACACGATCGTCGAAGCCAAAGGCGCCTACGACGTGCAGCTACAGCTCAAACCTTCGTCGAGCTTCTCCGTACAGCCGCCGGCCAATGCGTTCGAAGCCGGGCCCGGCGAGATCGGAAAGTACTCGCCCGGGCCGGGAAGCACGGGACCGATCTACACCTCCGGTCCGGGGAACATCATCCAGCATCAATCGGCATTCCAATACGGCGTCGGCGGCCAAACCGAGAACGGCACGACGTACCAGGCCGGCATCCAGCAGAGCCGCACCTATAACAACACCGTCTTCAACGCCTACAATCCCTATTACATCGCGACGCTCAATCTCGCGGTGACGCAGCCGCTGCTTAAAAACTTCGGGATGAACGCGAACAAGCGTCAGCTCAAGCTCGCATTCGTCAACGAGGACTCGCGCGCGGCGCAGGCAATGATCGACGCTTCGAACACGCTGACGCAGGTCGAGAACTCGTACTGGAATCTCGTCGCCGCGTGGCGTAACGTCGCGATTCAAGACGATGCGCTCAAGGAAGCGATCGAGCAGCAGAACAGCAACGTGCGTCTGGCGCGGCGCGGCGCCGCCGCACCGGTGGATGCCGTCGAGTCGCAGACGCAAGTCGCGAACTTCCGCGACAACGTCTACTCCGCGCTGCAAACCGTTTCGCAGCTGCAGATCCAACTCAAGAGCCTGATCGTCGCCGATCCGGCGGACCCCATTTGGACGGCAAATCTCGTGCCCTCAACGTCGGTTCAGGAGCTCCCGGCGAGCGGCGACTTGGCGCAAATCATCGCCGAGGCACGGCAGAATCGCCCCGAAGTGCGGCAAGCCGAGGATAAGCGGCTGCAAGCCGATCTCGACCGCGCCTTCGCGCGCAACCAGTCGCTGCCGCAAGCCGACCTCTCGGTGCAATACCTGAGCAACGGCTTCGCCGGCATCTTGACGCCGGTTCCGGCGTTCTTGCTCAACGAGTGCTTCAACGTCGCGCGTTTGCTCTCGTGTCCGACGCCGCCGCCGAACACGCAAGGCGCCATGCCGTATGCCTATCACAATATGTGGGCCGGATACTTCCCCGCCTTCAACGTGGCGCTGGTCGTCGGCTATCCGATCCAGGGGACGCTTGCACGCGGCATGCGCGGGGTCGCGGGCGAGGAGGCGGCGCAGGCGACGATTCTCATGCAGAGCGTGCAGCAGCGTATCGGCGCCGAGGCTCGAAATGCGCTGCAATCGTACGAATCGGCGCTCGCCAAGCTCGCCGCCGCGCGCGTTTCGCGACGAACGGCCGAGGCGGTGTACGCAAGCGAAGTCCGGCGTTTTCACGCCGGCGATTCCACCACGTTTCTCGTGCTCCAGCGCCAGGTTCAGCTCGAGCAGGCGCGCGGGCTAGAGCTTCAGTCGCAGACGCAGCTCAACGCATCGATCGTCGAACTTCAGCGCGTCGAGGGAACGATCCTGAGCATCAACGGGGTAACCCTCCAGACGCTGGGATCGCGGGCGCTCGCGCACTAGATGATGCGTCCCATATTTACTCGCGCAGTTCCGGCGCTGGTCGCAGCGGCGGCCGTCGCGCTCGCCGCCTTTCCGGTCCCGAACACGCTGGCTGCGAGCACGCTGCCATCGCGCGCATTGCTTCCCACTGAGGTTCCATCGCCGTCGATGGCGCCGGTTCCCACGGTCGCGCCCGGCTATCGCGCCCCCGACGTGCAGCCCAGCGATCCCGGAATCGTGGGCGTGACGCGCAGCGCGTTCGTCGGAATCTCGCTGCAGGACGCGGTCGGCATGGCGCTGCTCAAGAACGGCGACCTCGCGATCTCGGCCTCGAACGTGCGAATCGCGCGCTATCGCGTGGTTCAGGTGAAATCGAACTTCGACGTCCATCTGCAGGTCGAGCCGTCCTCGAACTACTCGGTGTTGCCGCCGGAGAATCTCTTCTTCGCCGGCCCCGGCGTCGGAGGACACGGATATCTCTGTCAACCCGAGTTCTTCGGAACTCCCCAACCGTGCTCGACGACCGGCCCGGGCAATCTCATCACGCACCAGTACACGTTCGGCTCCGGCATCACCGGCCAGACCGTCAATGGCATGCAGTACGCCGCGGGCATCACGCAGAGCCGCACTTACTACAATCTCATCATCAACGATTACAATCCGTATTACCTCGCCTCGCTCAACCTCATGGTGACGCAGCCGCTGCTCAAGAACGCCGGCATGAACGCCGTCAAGCATCAGCTCAAGCTCGCCGTCGTCGACGCCGATTCAACGCAAGCTCAAGCGCTCGTCGACGCGTCGACGACGCTGGCTCAAGTAGAGGATGCCTATTGGGATCTCGTTGCCGCGTGGCGCAACGTCGCGATCCAGGAGGAAGCGCTCAAAGAGGCGGTCGAGCAGGAAGGCAGTGCGATGCGCCTCGCCAAGGGTGGACTCGCGCCGCCGATCGTGGCGACCGAATCGCAGACGCAAGTGGCAAACTTCCAATCTGCCGTTTTCTCGGGGCTCGCGAACGTTTCGCAGTTGCAGAACGCGCTCAAAAGCCTGATCGTTACCGATCCCAGCGATCCGATTTGGGGCGCGAACCTGGTGCCGTCGTCGCCGGTTCAGGAGCTGCCCGATGCCGGCGAGCTCGCCGGCGTCATCGCTGCGGCCGAACGCAACCGCCCGGAAGTACGGCAGATCGACGACCAGCGCCAAGCCGCCGATCTCGACCGGAAGTACGCGAAGAATCAGGCGCTGCCGCAAGCGGATTTCGTGGTGCAGTATCAGAGCAACGGTTTCGCCGGCTTACTGCAGCCGCTACCCCAGTTCGAAGTGCTCGGTTGTAACCTCCCGACCGGCGGCTGCCCGACGCCGCCGCCGCAATCTCAAGGAAACGCCACAAAGGCCTTTCACAATATGTGGACCGCCGCGTACCCGCAGTTTAACGTTGCCGTGGTCTTCAACTTTCCGCTCGAGAACGACACCGCTCGGGGCCTCAAGCAGATCGCCGCGCAAGAGATCGACCAAGCCGCGATCTCGCGGCAGGCGCTCGATCAGCGCTTCGAGGACGAGGCGCGCAACGCGCTGCAGGCCTATCAGTCGGCGCTTTCGCGTCTCGAGGCTTCAACCCAATCGCGCGTCTCCGCCGAAGCGGTCTACGCAAGCGAAGTGCGGCGTTTCCATAACGGCACGTCGACGACGTTCCTCGTACTGCAGCGGCAAGTCGAGCTCGCCGAGGCGCGCGGCCGCGAGCTGCAGGCTCAGACCGATCTCAATAAAGCCGTCGTCGAGCTGCAGCGGGTCGAAGGGACGATCTTGAGCGACAACGGCGTGGACGTGCAGAGACTCGGATCGAAGGTGCTCGCGACGGCGTCACCGGGCCCGGCACGCGCCTCCGCGCAGCAGCACGCCGCGCCCTAAGAACTCCGACCGCGTCGCCGCGCTATGCGCCTTGTCCGTCGAGCCGGCTTGCGGCGGCCGCATCGACCATCCAGACGAGGCGTCCGGGCTCGGGCCGAACGATTTGCGCCGGATAGGTGCGCGTATCGACGGGGCCATCGTAGACGGCCGCCAGAATAGCGGCCTTTTCACGGCCTTCGACCGCGAAGATGACGGTGCGCGCGGCGTTGATGACCGCCGGCGTTATCGTCACGCGCCACATCGACTGCGATTCGGCGTAGACGGCGCGCACCAGCGCGCCGGCGTCGGTTTCGGGCGGCGTGCCGGGAAAGAGCGACGCGGTATGTCCGTCGGGACCTAGCCCGAGCAGAACGAGATCGAACTCCGGCGAATAGCCGAGATCCGCTCGCAGCGTCGCCGCATACTCGCTCGCGGCTTCGCGCGGGTCGATCTCGCCGCGAATCCGGTGGACGTTTGCCGGCGGGATTCCGACGGCATCGAGAAACGCGCGCCGCGCCATGCGATAGTTCGACTCATCGTCGTCGGGCGGCACGCATCGCTCGTCGCCGAAGTACACGACGACGTTCCTCCATGAGAGCTCCGCGCGCAGCGGGTCGACCCCTAAGAGCTCGTATGCGGCGCGAGGCGTGCTTCCGCCGGAGAGCGCAACGTGAAACGAACCGCGCTGTGCGATCGCAGCGCGGCCGAGATCGACGAATCGGCGGGCGAGGGCGTGCGCCAGCGCGCGGGCATCGCGCACGATCTCGAGCTCGCCCCGTGCGGTCACGGCTCGCGAGTCCTTCGCGCAAGAATCGTTCCCGCAGCGCCGAGCGCCGCGCGAAAGATGCGATCGTCTCCGGCCCACAAAATCGCGCGCTCGACGAGCGCCGCAATGCCGGGATTTTGGATCGCCCGATGACGGGCGTCGCGAACGCTCGGGCCGCTGACGCTCAGTTGAATGCTTTCGCCGCCACCTTCGAGTTCGGCGACGAACGTCGATCGCGACGAGCGCAGCGCGACGCGCGCGATGCGGCGCGGCTCGCCGGATCGCTCGAGGCTAATCGCGATCGGCCGTCCGTCGCGATCGCGCAGCTCCCCGGCCTCGCCGGAGTTCCAATCGAGCCTGCTTGCAAGCCACCCGAGCAGATACAATGCTTCCGAGTCGGATCCGCATGTGACCTCGACGCTGCGCACGTCCGCAAGCTCGGCCAGGGCCTCGCCGTCGAAGAGCAGCGCGATCGATTCTTGCCACGGCGCAAGCCGCAAATACGCGATGTCGGCAATCTCGAGAGCGGGATGTTTCTCTACGTACCGCGCCAGCTCGCGCAAGGCATCGGGTCCTCCGTCGAGCAGCGAACTGTTGTAGACGACCGTCGCCGCCGCTTCGCAAAGGGCTGCAAACCGGGCATCGCTGCCGATATCCCGGGCGATCCACAAAAGCACGACCGGTGCGTCGCGCAGGCGGAGTGCGTCCACGGCCGAACGCAGCATTTGCGGCCCGCAGCCGCGCACTCCGACTTCGATCCAGTCCCAGCCTTCGATGCGGTGCGCCGTCTCCGGTGCCGTTGCATCGAGGACGATGACGCGCGAAGGATGCTTCGACGCAAGCATGCGGATCCGATTGCGCGCGAGCTCGCCGATGGTCTCGTCGTCGAAGAAGACCACGATCGTCATCGTCGCGACGCCGGCGTCCGATCCTCGCTGCCGATACGACTGCGCGAGCTCCTCGAGAATGGCCGGAAGGTCGAGGGTCATTATATGTGGCGCCATTCGGCGAAGAGCGCATTGGCGCTCTCGGGCCCTTGGCTGCCGGCAGCGTAGTTCGGAAACGAAAAGTCCTTCGCTGCTGCGCCAGACGTCGAGATCGGCATCACGATCTCCCACGCGCGCTCGACGGCGTCCCATCGCGTGAAGAGCGTTTGATCGCCCAGCATCGCGTCGCCGATCAGCCGCTCGTACGCCGGCGGCGACTGCACGCCGAATCCGGTTCCGTAGTTGAAATCCATGTAGACGCTGCGAACGTGATCCTTCGGCCCGGGCACCTTCGCCTCGAAGCGCATCGCGATGCCTTCGTCGGGCTGGATTTTGATGCACCAGCACGTTGGGCTCGATGCGATCGGTCGAATCGCCGTAGAAGCGATGCGGGATCGGATTGAACGTGACCGCGATTTCGGCAGACCTTGCGCGCGAGCCGTTTGCCCGAACGCAAGTAGAACGGAACGCCCGCCCACCGCCAGTTTTCGATGTAGAAGCTTCAAAGCCGCGAAGGTCTCGGTGTTGGAGTCGGCGGCGACGTCTTGCTCTTGACGGTAGGCCTTGACCGCGCCGCCGTCGATCGTGCCGGCACCGTATTGGCCGCGCGCAGACATCGACCACGACCTCGGCGTGGGGCGGCGGCGCGATCGCCGAGAGCACCTTGTACTTCTCGTTGCGGATCGTCGTCGGCATCCGAGCTGATCGGCGGCTCCATCGCGACCAGGGCGAGCAGATTGATGACGTGATTCTGAATCATGTCACGCAAAGCGCCGGCGGAGTCGTAGTAACCGCCGCGTTCCTCGACGCCGAGCGATTCCGCCGCCGTGATCTGCACGCTCTGCACGTAGTTTCGATTCCAGATCGGCTCGAAGATCGTGTTGGCAAAGCGCAGCGCGATGATGTCCTGCACGGGCTCTTTGCCGAGATAGTGATCGATGCGGTAGATCTCACTTCTCGGGGAAGACCGCCTCGATTGCGCTCTGCAGCGTCGCGCGCGGAGGCGAGGTCGGTTCCGAAGGGTTTCTCGACGACGATGCGCGTCCAGCCGTTGGATTGTTTGCCGAGTCCAGCTTGGCGTTTTGAGCTGCTTGACGATCTCGGGAAAAACCGGCGGCGGCGTGGAGAGATAGAAGAGGTGGTTGCCGCCCGTGCTCGAGCTCGGCGTCGTTCTGCGCGAGGCGTTCTTTGAGTGTGACGAAATGCTTGGTGTCTTTGAAATCCGCCGCAATGTACGAGATGCGCTCGCGCAAAGTCGTCCCACAGCGCCGCCGCTCGGGCTTCTGGTCCGTCGGGCATGAACTGCATCGAGCTGCTGGCGACAGTACTCGCGGAATCCGTCGTCGTCGTACTGGCGTGCGCGAGAAACCGACAGCGCGAAGTCGGTCGGCAGCGTCCCGTGCAGCCGCATCGAGTAGATCGCCGGCAGCAGCATGCGCTTGAAGAGGTCGCCGCTCGCGCCGAAAAAGACGACGCTGCAGGGCGTCGAGATCCGATCCGCCGGCGAGCCCGTCGCGCAGCGGATTGGCCGCGCCGTCGGTGCCGGGCGTTACGGTGGCAATGCTTCGTCCGCCATGGGGCCGCGAGCCGGTTAGCTCACGGTGCGCAGCGTCAAAGCCGGTCGACGATCGCCGGCAGCGCGCGCAGCGCCGGTTCGACCGGTCGCCTTTGAGATGAATGCGAACGCCGCGCCGGTGGCGTTTGTCCAGCGACTGCCAGTCGCCCAACGCCTGCGCCGCGAGCAGCGTGCGGAAACCGACGTTCATGCCGGGAATCATCGGGTCGTCGGGATCGTCGGCCGTGATCTGCAGCACGACGCACGAATCGGGGCCGCCCTTATGCAGTTGTCCGGTCGAGTGCAGGAATCGCGGCCCGAATCCGACGGTCGTCGCGACGCTGGCGACGCGTCGCGGATCTTCAAACGCAGCTCGTCGCAGCAGAGCGGCGTGCGTCTCGTTGCGCGCGACGTACGCCGTGATCGCGTTGTAATCGCCGCGGCGCAGCTGCGCGAAGAGTCCGGCCAGCGCTTCGTCGGGCTTTTCGCGGAGATCTCGCGGCTTCCCGAGAGGTAGGTCATGTCGAAGTCGTCGCCCGCGACGTCGGCTGTTGGCTCGTCGAACTGCCGTTGCGCGCGTACTGCGCGAGCAGCGCGACGGTGTTGTCCTTCGACTCCTGCACGTTGGGCTGATCGAACGCATTGATGCCCAGGATCGACGCCGCCGCCGCGACCGCGATCTCCCACAGATAGAACTGCTCGCCGAGTCGTACTGGTCGTTCATCGTCGAGACGAATCACCGGATGTCCGGCCGCTTCGAGCGCCTTGAGTTTCGTCGTCGACGCCCGGCTCGGGAGCCGGCAGATTCGCGCCGACGTAGACGAAGAGTCCGGTCGGTGCGAATAAACGTCCGGCGTCGCCGAGCGGCTCGCCGGCGATCGGAACGATGCCCTTGCCGAGTTTGCCGGTCGATTCGGCGATGAGCTGTTCGGCCCAGGCGCCGAAGGCTTGCACGTCCGGATGCGTGACGATCGTGAGCTTGTCGCGGCCGTTGATCGCCAAGCCGCCGATTGCCGCGCCGAAGCGCACGCCGGGCGCGGTCCGCGGATCGACGGTGCGATCGTTGGCATGCATCGCACCGAGCGCGCGATCGAGCAAGAGGTTGATGTCGTAGCCGGCGATCGCCGACGGGGCGATGCCGACGAACGAGAGCGCCGAGTAGCGCCCGCCGATGTTCGGGATCGTTGTCGAAGTCGCGCGCGGAACGGCTCGTCCTTCGCCTCGGCTTGTCGAGCGTCGTACCCGGGTCGGTGATCGCGACGAAGTTGCGCCCGCGCCGATGCCGCGCCGATCTGCCTTACACGACCTTATCGTGGAAGTATGCGTAGAACGCGTTGGGTTCGGTCGTCGTGCCGCTCTTGCTCGAAATGATGAAGAGCGTCTCGGAATGTGGATCTTCTCTTCGAGCTCTTTGATCTGCTGCGGACACGTCGAATCGAGCACGTAGAGTTGCGGATAGGATCCCGTCGGCGCCGAACGTATCGGCGATGATGTCGGGCGCGAGCGAACTGCCGCCCATGCCGCAGACGACGGCGAACTCGAAACTTCTGCTTCGCTCTCGCCGCCGAAGGACCGCAGAGCCGGCGACCGATTCGAGCATGTGCTGCTGGATGTCGAGCCAGCCCAAGCGACTTCTTGATGATCGCCGCGGCGTCGGGATCGGTCGACCAGAGCGCTCGCGTCGTGCGCCCAGATCCGCTTGAGAAAGTCGGCCGATGCCAGCCGTTCGAGCGCCGCATCGTAGTGCGGCTGCGCCGAGCCCAGCGAAAGCGCACGCGCTCGGCGCCGCCGGATGCGAGCAGTTTCTGCTTGTAGACGATCGCGCCGAGCAGCGCGGCGAACGAGTCGCGAGAAGAGCGACACGCCCTCGGTTCTGCAGCTTCATGCATGACGTCGAAGAGCGAGATCTTGGCGTCCGAAGGCCGCGCATCACGTCGGCTCGCGCGCGCGTCGAGATCGCTCTCGACGGTGTCGGCGACGATCGTTCCGTGATCGAGCAGCGCATCGAGCGTATTCGGCGGCATCGTGTTGACGGTATCGGGTCCGACGACGGTCTCGACGTACATCAGGTCGGGATACGTGCGGGTTCTTCGTCGAGGTCGAGGCCCAGAGCGGGCGCTGTGCGGCGCCGCCTTTTGCGCGCAATCGGCGCGAACTCGTCGCCTTCGAAGATCTCGTTGAACTTCTGATAGGTCATCTTCAGCCCCGCGATGCCGGCCTTGCCGAGCAGATGCTCGAGTTTCTCGCCTTTGGCGATATGTTCGTTGAGCAGCTTGTCGATGGCGGTGTCGATGCGGCTGACGAAGACCGAGTTGACCGAGCGAATCTTATCGATCGGCTTGCCCTCGGCCGACGCGGCGCTGCGAGCCCTTGACGTACGCGCGACGCGGCCTTCTCGTACATGTCGGTCGAGAAGATCAGGGTGACGTTGATGTTGAGAGCCGCGGTAGATGCGACTCTTCGATCGCCGGCAAGCCCTCCTTGGTGCCGGGAATCTTGATCATGACGTTCGGGCGCGCGACGCGCGCCCAAAGCTCCTTGGCCATCGCGATCGTCCCTTGCGGTGTCGCGCGCGAGCAGCGGCGAGACCTCGAGGCTGACGAAGCCGTCGTTGCCGCCCGACGATGCGTAGACCGCCGCGAACGCGTCGCACGCGCTCTGGATGTCTTGGATCGCCAAGTCCCAGAAGAGCGCGTCGGCGCTCTTCTCGGATGCCGATCGAGCGTCGCGAGCTGCGTCGTCGTAATCGTTGCCCGCGCCGATCGCTTTCTCGAAGATCGTCGGATTGCTGGTCATGCCGCGCAGCCCGTTGTCGATCAGCCGCTCCAGCTCGCCGGAGGCGAACATGCTGCGCCGGACGTTGTCGAGCCAGACGCTCTGCCCGGCAGTCGAGCAGTTGCTGGATTTGGTTCTTCATGATTCCTCTCCTAATGGGTGGCGAGCGCAAACTTCTCGAGGGCCACGGCCGGCGACGTTATCCGGCGTAAAGCCGTACGCCTTGGCGACGTCCGCGCGCGGGCGCCGACGTGCCGAAGTGGTCGATGCCGAAGGCGAAGCCGCGGTCGCCGACGTACTTGCGACCATCCAAGCGTCGCGCCGGCTTCGATCGACATGCGCGCCGTCACCGCAGGCGGCAGCACGGCGTCGCGATAGGCTTGCGGCTGCGCGTCGAAGAGCTCCCAGCACGGCATCGAGACGACGCGGGTGCGCGCGCCCTTCGCGTCCAGAAGCTTGCTTGGCGTCGACGGCGAGCGAGACTTCCGAGCCGGTCGCGATCGAGAATGAGATCGGGCGAGCCGCCGGCGGCCTCGGCGAGCACGTAGGCCCCCTTCGCGACGGCCGCGTCGCGTGCGCCGAGGAACGGAAGTTTTTGGCGCGTGAGCACGAGCACCCACGGGGCGTGCGTGCGCGCGATCGCGAGCTTCCACGCCTCGAGCGTTTCGAGCGAGTCGGCCGGACGAACGACGTAGCAGTTCGGCGTCGCGCGCAGCGTCGCGAGCTGTTCGATCGGCTGGTGCGTCGGGCCGTCTTCGCCCGAGGAAGACCGAATCGTGCGTGAAGACGTAGATGCGAGCGGATGCCGCTCAGGCAGCCTAGTCGCACTGCCGGTTTGCAGTAATCGAAGAAGTTGAAGAACGTCGCGGCGAACGGAAGCAGCCCGCCGTGAAGGGCGATGCCGTTGGTGCACGCAGCCATCGCGTGTTCGCGCACGCCGTAGTGAATGTTGCGCCCGGCGTACTTGCCGGGTTCGAAGTCGCCGCAGTTCTTGAGATAGGTCTTAGTCGATGGATCGAGATCGGCCGAGCCGCCGACGAGCTCGGGCAGCGCGAGCGCGATTGCGTTCATCACGGTGCCGCCCGCATCGCGCGTCGCAACGCTTCCGTTCTCTTCCGTCAACGCAGGCCACGGGAGATCGGCCGGAATCTCTTGCGCGCAGCGCGCGCTCGAGCTGCGCGCTCAGGTCGGCGTTCGCGCGCTTCCAGGCATCGTACATCGTCTGCCACTGCTGCTCCGCATCGGCTCCGCGTCGTCGCGACCTCACGATAGAACGCCAGCACGTCGTCGGGAACGTAGAACTGCCGGCTCCAGCGGCCAGCCGAGCGTCTTCCTTCGATTTTTTAACGTTCTCGGGGCCGAGCGGTTCGCCGTGGGCGAGGTAGCTATCTTGGCGCGGCGAGCCGTAACCGATGTGCGTTCGCACCGCGATGAACGACGGGCGGTCGGTAACGTTTTTGGCGACGTCGATCGCGCGATCGATCGCCGCAACGTCGTTGCCGTGCGCAACGTCGACCAATTGCGTGTGCCAGCCGCTTGCATCGAACCGGTCGACGGCGTCGTCGGTAAGCGCGACGTCGGTCGGGACCGGCGAGCGAAACGTGATTATCGTCGTAGAGAACGATCGAGCTTGCCGAGCTTGAGATGGCCGGCGAGCGAAATCGCCTCCTGGCTGATGCCTTCCATCAGGTCGCCGTCGCCGCAGATGCAATACGTGTAGTGATCGACGACGGGCGCGTCGTCGCGGTTGTAGACGGCCCCCAAGATGTGCCTCGGCGATCGCCATGCCGACCGCGTTGCCGACGCCCTGGCCGAGCGGGCCCGGTCGTCGCCTCGACGCCGGGCGTGCGCTCGACTTCCGGGTGGCCCGGCGTCTTGCTTCCAAGCTGGCGGAAGTGCTCGATGTCGTCGAGCGTAAGGTCGTAACCGGTCAGATAGAGCAGCGCGTAGAGCAGCATCGAGCCGTGGCCGGCCGAGAGCACGAAGCGATCGCGGTTGAGCCAATGCGGATCCTTCGGGTTGAAGCGCAGGTGACGCGTCCACAGGGTGTACGCCATCGCGGCGGCGCCCATCGGCATCCCCGGATGCCCGGAGTTGGCCTTCTGGACCGCATCGACTGCCAGAAAGCGGATGGCGTTGATTCGCTGCTCGTCGGCCGGGGAGTTGGGCACGGAGCCTCCTTTCATACGCGGGGGCGGGCTTACCTGACGCCGTAGGTTCAGCGCGTGACGGTGGAACAACTGCAACGACGGATCGAGGCCCTCGCACGGGGTGAGGGCGACGTGCGCGGCCGCGACGGCCGCGCAATCGAGCGGGCGATCGCGATGCTCGACGCCGGCGAATTACGCGTCGCCGAACCGAGCAACGGGGAGTGGACCACGCACGCGTGGGTCAAAGAAGCGATCCTTCTGTATTTCACGCGCGTCGATCGCAAGATTCCGTTCAAGCGCGAGTACCGCAAACACGGAGTACGTTGCGTGCGGCCGGGCGCGGCGCGTTACGGAAGCTTTCTCGCGCGCGGCGTCGTTCTGATGCCTGGGCTTCGTCAACATCGGCGCGTACGTCGGCGAAGGCACGATGATCGACACCTGGGCAACGGTCGGTTCGTGCGCGCAGATCGGCAAGGGCGTCCATCTCTCGGGAGGCGTCGGCATCGGCGGCGTGCTCGAGCCGCCGCAAGCGGCGCCGGTCATCGTTGAAGACGGCGCGTTCGTCGGCTCGCGATGCATCGTGGTCGAAGGCGTTCGCGTCGAGCGCGAAGCGGTGCTCGGCGCGGGCGTCGTCGTCACCGCGAGCACGCCGATTCGTTGACGTGCGGGGCAGCGAGCCGGTGACCATCAAGGGGCGCGTGCCGGCGCGCGCGGTCGTGATACCGGGCACGCTGACGAAGCGCTTCCCAGCCGGCGAGTACGGAACGCCCTGTGCGCTGATCGTCGGGACGCGCGACGCATCGACCGATCTCAAAACGTCGCTCAATGCCGCGCTGCGCGAACACGACGTCGCGGTATGAATCCACGCGTGCGGCGCATCGCGCCGTCGATGATTCGCGAGATTGCGTCGAAGAAGAAGCCCGGCTCGATCGATCTCGGGTTTGGGCGAGCCGTCGCTGCTGCCCAATCCCGCGTATTTCGAGGCGCCGATGCGCTCGATCGTCGAGCGCGGCCTGCGCTACACGCCCAACGCCGGAGATCCGGCGCTGCGAACGGCGATCGCGCGGCACTACGGCTATCCCGGGATGGATCGCACGGCGAACGTCTGCGTCACGGTCGGCTCCCAAGAGGCGATGTACGTCGCCATCAAGACGCTGCTCGATCCGGCGCGCGACGAGCTTCTCGTCGTCGAGCCGGCCTTTCCGTCATACGCAAAAAATGGCGGCGCTCGAGGGGATCGCCGTTCGCACGGTGCGATGCTGAGCGAGCAGGACGGCTTTGCATTCGATGCCGAGCGCATCGTCGGCCGCCGTCGGCGAGCAGACTCGAGCCATCGTGATCTGCTCGCCGTGCAATCCGACGGCCCGCGTCTCTAGCGAAACCGCGACGCGGAGCATCTGGTCACAACGCCTCGAGCGGCGGGAGGGCGACCCGGTGTGGCTTATCCACGACGAGATCTACCGCGAGCAGACTCTTCACTGACGATGCGGTCGAACTCGCGCGCCGCTACCCGCATACGATCGTTACCGAACTCGCTGAGCAAGAGCAATGCGCTCACCGGGATTGCGTCTGGGCTGGATCATCGGCCCCGATGCGTTCGTTGCCGAGGCGATCAAGGTTCATGCGTGGGTCACGTCGTGCGCCGACACCTTCGCGCAGCGCGTGGCACTGCGCGTTTTCGAAACTCCCGGCGCGCTGCGGGAACACGCCGGCTGGTATGCGGAGCGGCGCGCGCAGCTGCTCGAGGGGCTCGAACGAAACGGCTTACGCTTTATCGCGCCCGAAGGGACGTTTTACGCGTGCGTGCGGCTGCACGACGGAGCGGACTCGCTGCGGGCCGCGCACGAGCTCATCGACCGTTACGACGTTGTTGCCATTCCGGGCGTCGCGTTCGGTCCCGCGTTGGAGGGCTGGCTGCGCCTGAGTTGGGTCTCCTCGCCCGAGCGCGTCGCGACGGGTCTCGAGCGCATTGCCGAGTACTGCCGAAGCTAAGGCCGGTTCAGATTTTTTTCATGAGTTTCTGAAAGCATCGGCGGGTAGGATGCTGCGCGAGGAGGCTGCGATGCATCGACGATTGCTGTTCCTTGGGGCCATGGCCGTTGCGTGCGGGTACGGGTGCGCGCAGCGCGACGCCGCTGGGCCGATGCCGGCGGCCGGATCGTCCGCCTCGGCCGCGGCACGGATCGCGCCTCAATCCGGCGTACGCGTCAAGTACTTCAGCACACCCAGCATCGATGCATGGCCGTGGTACATCGTGGTCGGGCCGCAACGCGCGCTCTGGTTCACCGAGCTCTTCGCCGATGCGATCGGCCGCATCACGATGGACGGACACATCACCGATTTTCCGATCGGTTCGGAGGAGCCCGAGGGCATCGTTGAAGGCCCCGACGGGAATTTGTGGTTCACCGCACCCGGCGCGCAAGCGATCGGGCGACTCACGCCGCAGGGCGCGGTCACGAACTTTCCGATTCCGGGTTCGCCGAACGCCTCGCCTCGCGGCATCACGGTGGGCTCAGACGGCAATCTATGGTACGTCGAGTTTTACGACGGATACATCGGGCGCGTCACCCCGCAAGGGCAGATTACGCGATTCGCGATCCCCGACGCGCAGAGCGGACCGTGGGATATCAAGACCGGATCGAACGGTTACCTCTACTTTAGCGAATCGCAAGCCGATCGGATCGGAATCTTCGATCCGGCGACCCTGCAGTTCAAGTCTTCGCTCCCCGTCCCGACGCCGAACGCCACGCCGTGGGGCCTTCTGGTTGCGCCCAACGGCCAAATCTGGTTTACCGAGCGCAACGGCAACAAGATCGCGACGATCCTACCGAGTCAAATCAAAGAGTTTTCCATCGCGCAACAAGGCAGCTATCCGGAGGCCCTCGCCGCGACCGCCGACGGGAACCTATGGTTCACCGAGGGGCTGACGGGCGATCTAGGCCGGATACGGCCGGCGACGGATAAGTTCGGCGCGATCGTCGGTCTGCCGTCCGGCAGCATACCGAACGGAATCGTCACCGCGCCAAACGGCAACGTGTGGTTCACGATCTCGGCGTACCACAATCCGAGTGAGATCGGCGAGGTCGTCTTGCGTTAGGGCTGCGGCGCCGTCAGCCGATCCAGACGGTCTGGATATTTACGAACTCATGGATTCCGAAGGCCGAGAGCTCGCGTCCATAACCACTCTTCTTGACGCCGCCGAACGGCAACCGCGGATCGCTGGCGACCATGCCGTTGATGAATACGGCTCCCGCTTCGACGCCGGCCGCGATCGTTTCGGCGGCAGCGACGTCGCGCGTCCACAGGCTCGAGCCGAGACCGAACGACGAAGCGTTGGCGAGCTCGATGGCGCGCTCGCGGCCTTCCGCGCGAACCACGGCGGCCGCCGGCCCGAAAACTTCTTCGTCGAACATGCGCATGCCGGGCGTCACGTCCGCGACGATCGTCGGCTCGTAGAAAAACCCTGGCCCGTCGAGCGCCTTTCCGCCCAACGCCAGCCGCGCCCCGCGCGCGAGCGTCGTCTGCACCTGATCGTGAATTCCGTCGCGCAAATCTTCGCGCGCGCACGGCCCCACGTTCACGCGTTCGTCCATGGGATTGCCGACGACTTGCGCCGCCGTCAGCTCGACGAAGCGGCGCAGGAAATCGTCGTAGACCTGCGATTCGACGATGAATCGCTTCGCTGCGATGCAGCTCTCGCCATTATTTTGAAAGCGCGCGGTCACGGCCGTCTTCGCGGCCGACGCAAGATCGGCGTCGGAGAAGACGACGAACGGATCGGAGCCGCCAAGTTCCAAAACGCACTTTTTCAGCGCTTCACCCGCCGCGCGCGCGACCGAGACCCCCGCGCGCTCGCTGCCGGTGAGCGTGACCGCGGCGATGCGAGGATCGCCGACGATCGAGCCGATGCCCTCGCCGCGCGCGACGAGCGCTCCGAATACTCCCGGCGGGGCTCCGGCGTCGTCGAAGACGCGCTCGAGCTCGAGCGCGCAGCGAGTTGTGTTCGCCGCATGCTTGAGCAGCATGGTATTGCCGGCCATCAGCGCGGGAGCCGCTGCGCGGATCACCTGCCAAAACGGAAAGTTCCATGGCATGATCGCCAGCAGAACGCCCAGCGGACGGAACGCGACGTAGCTGCGCGCGGCAGAAGAGGGCGCGGCTTGGGATGCAAGCATGGATCCGCCGTGCTCGGCGAAGTACTCTAGGGCCACCGCGCATTTCTCAACTTCGGCGCGAGCTTGGACGATCGGCTTGCCCATCTCGCGCACTGCGACCGCTGCAAGCGCGTCGCGGTCGGTGCGGATGCGCGCGGCGACCGAGCGCAGGAGCTCGGCTCGCTCGTCGAAGGTGGTGCGCCTCCATTGCGCGGCGGCGCGCGCCGCCAAAGCGATCTTCGCTTCGATCGCGTCGGCGTTCATCAACGCGAACCGCTCGAGCGTTTGCCCCGTGGCCGGATCGATCGTTTCGATCATAGCGATCCCGACGCCCACGGTCCCGAAGGCCCGGCGTAGACTTCGACGAGCCGGCCGGGGCGCAAGTACGTGCGCGCCACGCGCTGGACGTCGGCGGAGGTGATCCGGGCGAAACGCTCGTTGAGCGTGCCATAGTATTCGATCGGCAGATGGTTCACGGCGATATCCATGATCTGCTTGACCTGACCGCTCGTCGATGCCTCCTCGAGCAGCGCGTTGCTGACGAGGCGGACCTTCGCTTCCTGCAGCTCGGTCGCCGAGACGGGCTGGTCTCTCATCTGCTCCAACTGCTTGCGAACGAACGCAACCGCTTCGACGACACGCTGCGGCGATGCGTTGAGCTCGATGCGGAAGTCGCCTCGGTCGGCATCGGCGTCGAGCGTACTATTCACGTTGTAGACGAGGCCCCGCTTCTGGCGCAGCTCCTGCCAGAGGCGCGATTCGAACGCGCCGCTCCCGCCGAGGATCTCGTTGAGCACCAGAAACGTATCGTAATCGGGGCTCGATCGCGCGAGCGCCGGTTGTCCGAGCCGGATATAGACTTGGGTTGCCGACGTGCCGATGTAGTCGTGTCCGCTCGTCGCGGGCGGCATCGCCATGAGATGAGGGTCGGGTTTTGGACCCACTGCCTGCCACGAGCCGAAGGTCGTCGTCAGCGCGTCGCGCACGCGTTGCGGCGAGACGTCGCCCGCGATGGCGATCGTCGTGAGATCGGGGCGCCAATAGCGCTGCGCGTAGGCGAGCAGATCCTCTTGCGTGATGCCGTCAACGGTCGCTGCGGTCGGCTGGCGCAGCGTCGGGTCGCTCGTCGAAAGCAGGAGCCGATCGTAGGCGCGATTGATCATCACGCCGGAGATCTGCGACTCCGACTGCAGACTATTCGCGAGCTGCGAGCGCTCGATGCCCAACCAGGGCTGCGCGAACGTCGGATGCGCTTCGCCGTCGGCCACGATCGCGATGATCCGGTCGAAATCGGCGGAGGTTCCCTGCGCGGAGAACTGATCGCCGGTTTGCACGAGCGCGCCGATTTCGTCGGTTGCTTTTCGCCGCTCCGCGAATGGATACGCCGCGCTGCCGTAATCGGCGACGGCGCCCGCAAGGCGCGCGATGCCTTCCTTGCCCGGCGGTTCGAATGCCGGAGACCACGCGATCTTTCCTTGCAGAACGAAGGTGGGGCGATCGGTCTTCGTTTGGACGATCACGTGCAGCCCGTTGGGCAGCGTAAACTCGACCGGAGCGAGCGGACTATGCGCCGTCGTCGGCGTTCTTACCGCGGCTGCGATCCATTGCGGCATCACGATCGGACCGTTGGGAATGCGCTTCGAGAAGTCGTCGCTCGCTGCGGCGCTGCTTTTCTGCGAGTTCCCACCGGGTGGACTCTCGTTGGGCGTCAGATGTCCTACGACCGTGGGATGGCTGAGATATGTGCGCGCGGCGGCAAGAAGATCGTCGCCCGTTAGTGCCGCAAGCCGCGCGTCTTCATCGGAGATGCGCTCGCCGACGATCCCGTACGTGTAGCCGGCGAGGGCTCCGATGCCGTCGATGGAATCGGTCGAGTACAGGCGGTCGGCGATGGTCAGGCGTTTGGCCGCCAGACGACTTCGGAACTGAACCCGCCGGCAAGCGCTGCATCGAGCGTCGATTGAAAGACGGCTTGGGCTTCGGCGCTCGTGCGGCCGGGGTTGAGAATGATGAAGACGTGAAGCAGTCCGCCGCGTAACTGGGTGTCGGCGTTGGTCTCGATCGCCAGCGCGATGTTGCTCTCGACCAGCGCGTGATAGAAAGGCGAGCGCTGATTTTCGATCAGCGTTGAGAGCGTGCTGATCGCCGGTTCGCCGCGCTGGGTATCGCCGGGAACCGCGTAGGCCAGATCGAGAATCTCGAACGGAAACGGGAACTCCGCGTCGACCGTCGCGCCGTGCGCGGGAACGGGATTGGCGTCGTGCTTGGGCGGCAGCGTTTTGGAAGGAACCGCGCCGAAATAACGCGCCGCCTTGGCGAAGACCACGGTGTGGTTGACCGTCGCCGGCGACGACGAGCGTCGCGTTGTTTGGAGCGTACCATTCGCGATAGTAGCCGGCGATTTCGGCGACGGTCGCCCGTGCGACGTCGTCCCGTTCGCCTAGCGGCGTGCGTCCCGCCGGCTGACCCGGAAAGGCGGCCGCGCGCACGCGCGCGAGCAGGTTAAAGAGCGGCGAACTGTCGTCGCCGTCGATCTCGTTGAGCACGGCGTTGCGCTCGATCGCCCAATCGGCGGCGCGCAACGACGCATGCTGCATGCGATCGGCTTCGGTAAAGAGCGCCACGTCGAGCTTATCGGCCGGCATCTCGAAGTAAAACTGGGTGTAGTCGTAGCTGGTCTCGCCGTTCATCTGCGCGCCCAAGCGCGCCGCGATGTCGTCGAGGCCGCCCGCCGAAATCTCGGGGGTGCCGCGGAACATCATGTGTTCGAGCGCGTGCGCGAGGCCCGTTTTCCCCGGCGTCTCGTCGAGCGAACCGAAACCGTACCAAACCGACGTCTGCACGACCGGCGCCGCGCGATCCTCAACCACGACGACGCGTAAGCCCGTTGCGCAACGTCGTCGTGAAGATTCCGGCGTCGCCCGGGCCGTTCTGCGCGCCGGGCGGGCATCGGCGCGAAGAGCGCCAGCGGCAATCGCCAGCAGTGGGAGCGTCAATCTCAAAGTCGAGTAACTCCTAAGTAATAGGCCGCCGCCGATTCCGACGGCGGCCAGCGGAAGGCAGCCGACGAGTTCGCAGCCGATGACGTCGATGCCGCGTATCGGCCGCGAGCTCGGGAATCGAGCTCGACGACGCGATAGAGCGGCGTTGCAACATAATCCGTAACATTGAACGAGACCTGCACGCGATCGCGCGGAGCGCGGCAAGGCGAGCGCGCGAAGCGAGCGCAAGCCGCCGTCGCGTTCGCGAATCGCGCGCGCGATTGCTCTCGCCGGCGCAGATCGGCGGTCGCCAGCTCGACGTTGAAAGCGATGAGAACGTCGCGAGCGCCGATGGCGATCGCGCCGGCGCTTTCGTGCCGGCGCACGTCGCCTTCATCGGGCAGCCAATCGACGTCTGGCGCCGGATCTCCGGGAGCAGCAGCCGCTCGGACCGGCGCGCGGCTGCGCCGTAATAAAAGGAAGGAATGCGATAGCGGCGCCAGATCTCGGCGCCGGCGCGATGGGCCAGCGCGGCGGCATCGTCCAGCGTCGCGCCGCGCAGCGGAACGAACGGCAGCACGTCGAGCGCGCCGATGCGTGGATGTACGCCGCGAGTGCTCGCGCAGGTCGATGCGCTCGAGCGCGACGCCGGCCAGGGCAACCGCGGCATCGACGACCTGCGCTCCGTCGCCGGCGATCGTGAGCACGCTGCGATGGTGGACGTCGTCGCTGCTGCGTTCAGACGCGCGCCCCGGTCCCTTCGACCGCCGCGCATGCCGCGTCGATCGTCGCCGGGTTGCGCCCTCCGATAGATTGGGCACGATTTCGAAGACAGCATCTGCTCATCCCGAGCGCTTGCGCTATCGCTCCGGCGATGTCGCGCGCGTTGGCCGGCGAGATGACGTCGGCGTACCCGAGTTTGCGCGCCTCGGCTTCGCGGCGCTCGCCGCCGCCGACGGCGCGCACTTCGCCCGAGAGGCCGAGTTCGCCGAAAACGGCGACCGATCGGCGGAATCGCACGTTGCGAAACGACGACGCGATTGCCGAGCGCGATGCCGAGATCGGCCGCCGGCTCGATGACGCGCAAGCCGCCGGCGACCGATGCGTATACGTCGTGCGCCGCCGAGGTACATGCCGGCGCGGCGCTCCAAGCACCGCGAGGATCATCGCGAGCCGCTGCTTGATCGAGATTGTTCGCGAAGCGGCGCGGCGTGCCGTAGCTGGTTTCGCCGACGAGCGCTTGGACTTCGATGAGCACCGGCCGCGAACCGACGATCGATGCGACGACGCACGATCCGCTCGGGCGCTGCGTCGCGGGCGCCCAGAAAAGCTCCGAAGGATTGGTGACCTCGCGCAGCCCCGCATCGTGCATCGCGAAAACGCAGATCTCGTCGATCGAGCCGAAGCGGTTCTTGTAGGCGCGCAGGATGCGGTACTCGCCGTTCGATCTCGCCTTCGAAGTACAGGACCGTATCCACGAGATGCTCGAGCAGTCGCGGACCGGCGATCGCGCCGTCTTTGGTGACGTGCCCGACGATGAACGTCGCGCAGCCCGTGCGTTTGGAGTACTCCATCAGCGCCTGCGTGCAGTCGCGAACCTGCGTCACGCTGCCCGGCGTACGATTCGGACTCGGGCAGCCAGACCGTTTGAATCGAGTCTATCGACGAGTGCGAGCGGCGTACGCCGCTCGAGCGACGTCGAGAACGGCGCGCAGGTTCGTTTCGGGATAGACGAGCAGACGCGCGTTGTCGCCGCGCCGAGCTCGTGCAGCGTGCGTTCGGCAGCGCAGCTTCACCTGCGCCGCCGACTCCTCGCCGCAGACGTAAACGACTTCGCCGGTGGCGGGCCAGCCGCGCCGCGATCTGCAGCATCAGCGTCGATTTTCCGGCGCCGGGCGGTCCGCCGACCAGCGTAAGACTCCCGGGAACGAGGCCGCCGCCGAGTACCGCATCGAACTCGGGCATGTCCGACGCGCAGCCGCGCGCACGCCGGCGCCGTCGATCTCGCGCAACGGCATCGGCACGGCGGCCGGCGCGCGGGCGGGTTCTTGCGCGCCGCGCGCGCGGGCTCGCGGCGAACGGACCGGCCGTTCGTCGAACGAGTTCCACGCTTCGCACTGCGGACAGCGCCCGAGCCAGCGCGGCGATTCGAATCCGCACGCCGAGCAATAATAGACGCGAACGCGCCTTTGCCATAGCCCTCATAACCGCCGGCGGCAGTGTTCTGCGGGGCCGCGCGGTTCGCCTGGGAGAAGCGGCGGCCGGTGAGTTCCGCTCAAAACCGCATCTGCACGTCGCGATCGACGGCCCCGCCGCGTCGGGCAAAACGACCGTCGCGCGCGATGGTGGCCCGCCGCCTGGCATTCTCTATCTCGATACCGGCGCGATGTATCGCGCGCTCGCCTTCCTCGCGTTGCGCACGCGGTACCGACGTAGACAACGGCGCGGCGCTCGCGCGGCTATGCGATACCGCACCCATCGAGGTGGTGCTGGACGATCGGCGCCGCTGGGATTTCGCATTGCGGCGGGCGGACGCGAGCTCGACGAAGCCGCGCTGCGTCGGCAAGGACGTGACCGCGATCGTTTCGGCCGTTTCCGCGCACGCAGAGGTGCGCGAGGAGATGGTGCGGGCGCAGCGACGCATTGCCGAGAAGGGCGCCGTCGTTATGGCGGGGCGCGATATCGGCACGGTCGTGCTGCCCGACGCTGCGGTCAAGATTTATCTCACGGCCTCAGTGCCGGCGAGGATCGAGCGGCGGCGCGCGCAACTCGAACGAGCCGGCGTCGAGGCCGGTGCGCAACGGCTGCACGAAGAGATCGAAGAGCGCGACCGTCTCGATCGCACGCGCGCCGTCTCGCCGCTCGCCGCCGGCGCCCGACGCGCACGTTATCGACTCGAGCGAGATCGACGTCGAAGCGGTCGTGGACGAGATCTGTGCTGCTCGTCGCGCAACGCGGCGACGGTGCGGCGTGAATCGGGGCTTCTACGATTCCTCGAAACTCACGGTACGAACGATGGCGCGGGTTTGGCGCGCGCGCGTCTCCGGCGCGGAGAACGTGCCGGTGGACGGGCCGCTGATCGTCGCATGCAACCACGTATCGTATCTCGATCCGCCGCTGCTCGGCGCGCTCTGCCCGCGCCGGATTCAGCTATATGGCGAAGAAGGAGCTGTTCGAGATCCCGGTGCTCGGGTCGGTGATTCGGGGGCTGGGCGCCTATAGCCGTCGACCGCGAGGGCAGCGCGCCGGTCGGCGATCAAGCGCTCCCTGCAGGTTCTTGGAGTCGGGCGGCGCCGTCGGCATCTTTCCCCAGGGACGCGCAACCCTCGGCGGCGACGCCCAGCCGCAGACGGGCGTCGCGCTGCTGGCTTCGCTCGCCGAAGGCGCCGGTCGTGCCTGCTTGCGTCCGCGGTAGCGACCGGGTGCTTTCACTGGCGCGGATCGAGGTGGCATTCGGCGCCCCGCTCGCAGCTGACGGGGGCCCGGAAAGCAACGCGCGACGATTTGGCGAAGTTCACAGGTGAGATCATGAGCGCGATCGAGCGCTTATCGGAGAAGATCGAGTGGAAATACGTAAGGCCTCGCGTTCAAGGCTTCTGTTTCGGTGTGGCCATCACGGTCAAAGAAGGCCGAAGAGGCGATCGCGTCGCGCGGTGACGTCACGACGCTCGGTCACGTCGTCCACAATCCGCAGATGGTCGAGTCGCTCGCGGCGCGCGGTCTGAAGAACGCGCAGACGTCGTCGACGAAGTGGATGCGGGCGCGCTCTTCGTTCGCGCCCACGGCTTGCCGGTGGACGTCTTCGAGAAGGCCAAGGAGAAGAAACTCGCGATCATCGACGCGACCTGCCCGATGGTGACGAAGATTCACGTGCAGGCCGAGAAGCTCAAGGGCGACGGCTACAAGATCGTCGTCATCGGCGATCCCGAATCATCCCGAGGTCAAGGGGACGTTCAGCCACGTGCCCGGCGCGTGGTGCATCCAAGACGCCCGACGACGTGCGAAGCTTGCCGCGCTCGAGCCGCGTCGGCGTGGTCGTGCAGTCGACGTGGTCGGGCGAAGGCTTCACCGATATCGTCCGAGCGCTCTCGGCGAAATACTACGAAGTGCGCGCAGTCAACACGATCTGCACCGATACGCACAATCGCCAGAACGAAGCGCTCGCGCTTGGCGAAGGACGTCGAAGTGATGGTCGTCGTCGGCGGCAAGACCTCGGCCAATACCAAGCATCTCGCCGACCTCTCCGAATCGCACGGCGCGCGCGCCTATCACATCGAGGGACCCGACGAGCTGCAGCCCCAGTGGTTCGACGGCGTGCAAGTTGCCGGACTCATGTCGGGCGCGTCAACGCCGGGCTGGCTCGTCGACAAAGTCGAGGCGACGGATGGAGGAGCTTGCAGCCTCTGCTAATCAGCGACGCTCGCCGAGCGTTTCGAGAGCGCCTTGGAAGAACGGATTACCGGATATCGGGGATCGAACGAGATCTCCGATATGCTTTTGCGCCACTTCGGTTACGCGCCGTATGGGCCGGCGCGGCGCGGCAAGCGCTTCGGCCGCAAATGGTGATGCGCGTCGCGGTCAGCGAGGGCGCGCCGCTCGAACGCGCGCTCGATGCGGCCGTTGCGGTCGAAATCTTTCACAACTATTCGCTCGTACACGACGACATCGAAGATCGCGACGAGCTTCGCCACGGCCGCCCGACGCTGTGGAGCGCGTATGGCGTTGCGCACGCGATCAATGCCGGCGACGCCATGTGCGCGCTGAGCTTTTTGAGCTTGGAGCACGCGTCGGCCAGTTCTCGACGCCGCAGCGCGTGCTCGCAGATGCTGGTGCTGCTGCACGATGCGCACGCGATCATGTGCGAAGGGCAGTCGCTGGACCTGCTATTTCGAATCGGAGCGGTCGTCGACCTGCCGCCTACTACCGGATGATCGAGTGTAAGACTGCGCAGCTCTTCGATGCGTCGTGCCGGTTGGGCGCGCTATGCCGCCGGCTGCGAGCGAGCGACGATCGCAGCCTACGGCGCCGTCGGGCGCGCGTACGGCATGGCGTTTCAAATTCACGATGACGTCGCCGGCATTTGGTCGTCGGCTGGACGAGACCGGCAAGACCGCGGCAGCGATATCGCGCGCCGAAAGTGGACGTTTCCCGTCGTTTGGGCGATCGCGCAGCCGCCGTCGCCGCCGCGCGACGCGGTCGCGCGATGCGTACGCGCGCGGTCATTCGCTGGATAGCGCGCGACGTCGCGCAGCGTCGTCGAGGCGCTCGATCGCGCTCGGCGCGCGCGAGGCGGCCGCCGGCGCGGCCGCGGAACATCTGGCGGTGATCGAGCGCCATCCCAACCGGGAATTCGGCGAGTATCTCTCGCGGCAACGCTCGGACTCGCCGCGGAACGGCATCGACTGCGCGCGCCCGCGCGCCGGAACGCATTGCATGCCTGGGCGCTTCCGCTGCTGGCTGCTCGGCGGTTCGCTCGTCCGGCTGCTCTTCATCGGAGACAAGGCTTCAAGACCGACGTCAACTACCTACGCGGCCTGGGCGCTCGGACTCAGCGCAGCGCGGCTTCGCGAGCTTTTACACGACGGTCGGCTTTGCCGATTATCCGCCCGGCTATTTCTACATTCTCGCGCTCGTCGGCCGCTCTGGCAAGTCGCTTTTGCGGCGCACGACCCGGTTCGACGCGCTGCGTCATGCTGGTCAAACTTCCGGCGATCCTGGCCGATCTCGGCGTCGGCGTTCTGCTCTACGCGATCGCTCGGCGTTTCGCCGAGCGCGGCGCTCGCCCTCGGCGCGGCCGCGCTCTACCTGCTCAATCCGGCGATCGATCTATATCTCCGCGCTCTTTGGGGGCAAGTCGATTCCGATCTCCGGCGGCCTCGCGCTGCTGGCCGTCTACTCGCTCTTGCGCAGTCGAGGACGACGAAGCCGCGACTCGCGCCAGACGCTCGTGGATCGTGCGGCGCTTGGCTATCGTTCGCGTATTCGCTGCTGATTAAACCGCAGGCGGCGGTGCTGCTGCCGCTCTTCGTCGCGTTTGCGTTCGTCGGATCCCGCGACGCCGCCGCGAGCGCGCTTGTGGCGACGGCGATCGGCATCGCTGGCTGCGCTGCTCGCTCGCGCTGCTGCTCACCGAGCCGTTCCATCCCAGCAATCCGGTGGCGGCGCTCGGCGTGGCTGATCGAACGCTACGCGTTCGGATCGAGCGTCTATCCGTACAACACGCGTCAACGCGTTCAATCTCTGGGCGCTGCGCGGCACGCTCTGGGTATCCGACAACGCAGCTAATTCTGGGCTTCCGCAGTATGTGTGGGGCGTCGCTGCTCGTGCTGGCGGCGCTGGCGCTGATCGTCTGGCGGTACGTTCAGGATCGGACTCGCAGCGGCGCTGCTCGAAGGCTGCGCGATCGCGACGCTCGCGTTCTTCGTTCTTGCGACGCGCATGCACGAGCGCTATCTTTTCAACGGCGCTGCTCTTTACCATCGCGTGCATACCGTTTGCGCGGCGCTATCTTTGGGGCGCGGTCGCGCTCTCGATCGTGCTCTTCGCGAACCTCATCTATAGCCTGCAGTATCTGCACGTCGGTCACCAACAGCGTCGCCGGGCGTCAACGCGCAGAATCTCTGGGGCGTCTGGACGACGCGTCCTCTCGCTGCTCGCCGTCGGCACGTTCTTCGTCGCTCGGCTATCAGTATCTTGGCGCGTCGCGAGCTCCGCGGCAGCGCGGCCGGCCTTCAACGGCCGCGAGCCGCGCCGAGAGCCGCGCGCCGGCGCGACAATTCGACGTCCGCTGCGCGCACTGGTTCGATCCGCGCGAAGGTCTTGACCGGCAATGCGCGCCCCGCTCGACTACATCATCATGGCGGCGCTCGGCGTCGGCAACTTCATTCTGTCGTTCATCGGCTATTGGTGGCCGCCCGATAAGGTCTTCGACGAAATCTACTTCGCGCGCGCGGGCGAAGAGTATCTGCAGAACCTGCGGATCTACGAGAATACGCATCCGCCGCTCAGCAAGCTGCTGATCACGCTCTTCGATCATGCTCTTCGGCGGGATGCCGCACGGCCACGGGCTCGGCGGCTGGACGGGGCTCAACGCCATCATCGGCCACATGCCCAACGGCGACAACTCGTTCGGCTGGCGCTTTCTCGACGTCGTTTTCGGCGCGCTCGTCGTCATGCTGCTCTACGCGTTTGCCAAGCGCGTGACGGGCTCGACGCTCTTCGCCACGATCGCGGCGCTGCTCCTGACCTTCGACGGCATGCACTTCGTGCAGTCGCGGATCGCGACGCCCGAAGGCTTCGTCGTCTTCTTTGCGACGCTCGCCGTCTACGCGTTCTACCGCTTCTGGATCAGCTCGCAGGTCGGCGCAGCGCGCGCACGTCGACGTTGCCCGCGTGGGGTTCGCGGCTCGGCGCCGGTTGCCGCGCTCGTCGCGGGCTGGCAGTCGTCGGACAGCTCTGCCGCTGTCGCTGTGGCATTTCGACACGCGCCGCGACGATCGTCGTAACGCTCTACGTCGCCTGCGGCGCTTACTCTTGCTCGCGCTACGCGCTACTTCGCGCGGCTCTTCGGCGACGGGCGGCGCGAATTCACGTACGCCGAAGGCTCGTACGCGTTCGCGCGGCGCGGACGAGACGGCATTGCATTCGCGGCCGACGGCGGAACGATCGATTCGCGCGGCAAGATCGCAACGCGGCGCGCTCTCGCAAACCAAGAGCGGGGCGCTCGTCTATCGCGACGAGCCGCTGACGCATCGAGTACACGACGCGACGCGAGCGTTATCTACGAAACGCCCGACGGCGACGCGACGTATGCCGACAACGAGATCGCGAGCCGGCAACGCGCGTCGAGCAGGGCCGCTCGTCGAAGCTTTGGCTGATCCTCTTCACCGTCGCGCTCGGGTCTGCTCGTGAGCACGAAGTGGTACGGCGTCATGGGATTCGGCGTCAGCTTCATCGTGCTGATCTTCGTCTGGCTGCAGCGTCATCGCGCGCAACCGCCGGCCGACCGTGTGGGGCAATCCGCGCGGCTTCCGGCTCGACGGCGCGCTCGCGACGATCCTCTTCGTGAGCGCGACGGTCTACGCGTTGGTCTGGGTGCCCGATCTTGCTGCGGCATTCACCGGATCCGGACGAGATCCACAACGTCAACGATCGTCGTCTACCGTCAGTACTCGATGTATGAGTATCACGATAACCTCGTAGCCACGCATCCGTACTCTTCGAAGTGGTGGGAGTGGCCGCTGGACTACGTGCCGATCGCGTACTTCTATCAAGATCACCGTAAGGACCAGGCGATCCCGAGCGGCTGCTGCGTCTACGAGATCACGTCGATGCCGAATCCGGTCATCCTGTGGTTCGGGCTGTTCACCGTCCCGTGGGTCGGCGTTGCTGGCGTGGCGCGAGCGCAACAAAGCCTACGCGCTGATCGTCTCACGTATCTGCTGCAGTGGCTGCCCTGGATCATGTCGCCGCGCATCACCTTCGCTTATCATTTTTACGTCGACATTCCGCTGATCTGTCTGTGCAACGCGATCGTGCTGCAGCGCGTCTGGCGCTGGGCGCAGCGCACCGAGGGGATGCGCAGTGGCTCGGGGGCCTGGCGGTCGGCGCCTACGTGGCCGCCGCCGCGGCGAGCTTCGTCTTTTTCTATCCGATCCTGGCGGCGCACCCGATTCCGTGGAATGCCTGGCACCAGCGGATGTGGTTCCCAACCTGGATCATCGGCCCCGGCTAGCGAAGGCACGCCGAGGATAGCATGTCCGGACATTCCAAGTGGCACAACATCAAGCTGAAGAAGGGCAAGGTGGACGCGCAACGCGGCGCGCTCTTCACCAAGCTCAGCAAAGAGATCATCCTCGCCGCCAAAGGCGGCTCGCCGGATCCCGAGGCCAACTACCGGCTGAAGATGGCGGTCGAGAAAGCGCGCGAGTTCAACATGCCGCAAGACAACATCAAGCGCGCGATCGCGCGCGGCGCGGGCCAGAGCGACGAGCGCGAGATCGAAGAGATTCGCTACGAGGGATACGGTCCGCACGGCGCTCGCGGTCGTCGTCGATGCCGCGACCGACAATCGCAACCGCACCGCGGGCGAGCTGCGCTTTCTGTTCAGCCAGCACGACGGCAGCTCGGCGAGACCGGCAGCGTCGCGTGGATGTTCGATCCGGTCGGCATCATCGAAGCTCGATCCCGCCGGGAAGATCGGAAGACGCGCTGATGGAGGAGGCGCTGGTCGACGGCGTCGAGGACATCGAGTACGATGCGGAGCGTCGCCGTCATCTATACCGCAACCGGCGATGCTGGCCGGCGTGCGCGATGCGCTGCGCGCGCGCGGCATGAAGATTTCCGACGCCTATCTCGGCATGCGCCCGAAAACGAAGACTCGAGCTGCGGGGCGGCGAACTCGCCGCGGCGCTGGCGTTTCTCGATGCGCTCGAGGAGCACGAAGACGTGCAGCGCGTCTTCAGCAATCTCGACTTCGAGCGCGTCGCGCTGGAGGCGCTCGCCTGAAGCCGCGCGCTGAGCCGTACGCTGCCTCGCGGATTGGGTTTTCCCGTCGTGCTGGCGATCTTCGTCGCGGTCGTGGTCTGGTTCGGCCACCAGATCTACGATTTCTTGCTTCCGCCGTCCGACACGGTGACCGTGCCGTCGTTCGTCGGCCAAACGCTCGACCGACGCAAATGCCGAGATCGAGCGACTGAAGCTAAGCTCGGCGGTCGTGGACCACACGACGAGCGATCGCTATCCGAAGGACGTCGTGATCATGCAGCGGCCCGAGGCCGGCGATCAAGTGCGCGCAAGGGCGCCAAGTCTCGTTCGTGATCAGCGACGGTATCGTCGCGCGTCTGATGCCCGACCTTGCGCTACCAGTCCATGCGCGAAGTGCAGCTCGATCTCTCGCGCGCGCACCTTGCAGCTCGGCAAGGTCACGTACGCTCAAGAGCGACGTCATCCCCGACGGCCACGTGGTCGCGCAGGATCCCGCGCCGCTGGTCAACGTGCACGAAGGCGACCCCGTCACGCTCGTCGTCAGCCAAGGCGGCCGAGCCGAGCGTCACGTTCCGAACTTCGTCGGATTGACGATCGATCAGGCGCGCGACGCTCGCGGCGAGTGTCGGGATCAAGCTCGGGCAGATCGTGTGGACGCCGCTTGGGCGCGAGCGGTCCGCGCGCACGGCATGGTCGCGCGGCAGGTTCCGCCCCCGAATGCAAAGATCGCCTCGTACGACCCCGTCTCGCTGCAAGTCAGCGCCGGGCCGAACGAATCCGGGCTACATTTTGCGTCAAGTGCGCGTGCTCGTTTCGGTTCCCGAGCCCGAGAGCGTCCCCAGACGGCCGCAGCTCGACGTTCGGCTCGCCGTGACCGACGCGACGGGGCAATACGATCTCTATCACGCTTTTGCGCAGCCGGGCCAGAAGCTCGATTTCACCGTCACCGCACTCGGCACGTCGGTGCTCGACATGTACGTCAACGACACGCTCGTCGGCGAAGAACGCGCCTCGGCACCGAACCGCCGAAGCGTCTACGGCTCGAGTGCCTCACCGTCGCCCTCGCCGTTTTAAAGCGAGCGGCCGCGTGGCGGAGTCGCCCGGCGTCCGCGCGAACCGCGCAGCGATGACGCTGATTGCGCCTTCGCTGCTCTCGGCCGATTTCGCGCGCATCGCCGAGCAAATCGCCGCGGTGGAAAGCGCCGGGGCCGATTATCTGCATCTCGACGTCATGGACGGACGCTTCGTTCCGAACATCACGTGGGGGCCGAAGATCATCGGCGATCTGCGCAAGCTTTCGCCGCTCGTCTTCGACGCGCACTTGATGATCGTCGAGCCGGAGCGCTACGTGGACGATTTTCGCGCAGCCGGATGCGACCGCATCACGTTTCATCTGGAGGCGACGCGCACGCGCAGCGGCTGCTCGCGCACATCCGCTCGATCGGCGCGAAGGCCGGCATCGCGATCTGCCCGCAGACGCCGGTGGAGATGCTCAAGACGTCATCGACGATTGCGACACCGTGCTCGTGATGAGCGTCAATCCGGGGTTCGGAGGCCAAGCGTTCATCCCGCGCGTCGCTCGAAAAAGTTCGCGAGGCGCGGGCGCTGATCGACGGGCGCAATCCGAGCTGCCTCATCGAAGTGGACGGCGGCATCGGCGCAGAGAACGCGCGCGATCTCGTCGAAGCCGGCGCAGACGTGCTGGTCATGGGTTCGGCGGTCTTCGGTGCGCCGACCCGGCCGCGCGAGCTGCGCCGCATTCGCGCCTTGCTCGCGTGACCGAAGACGACGTCGTCGCGAAGATAGCGCGAACTCTGCTGCCCGGCGACCTCGATACGGGCGGCGCAGTTCTTGGGCATCGGAGACGATGCCGCTGTCTGGCAGCCGTCGCGTTCGCATCGCAGCGTGATCTCGACCGACATGCTCGTCGAGGGCGTGCACTTCACGCGCGAGTCGATGTCGCTGGAGGACGCGGGCTGGCGAGCGATGGCAGCGAACGTCAGCGATCTTGCCGCGATGGGCGCGCGGCCGGTGCTCGCGACCGTCGCGCTGGGCCTTCCCGCAGCGATCGATCCGAGCGAGATCCTGACGCTGTATCGTGGGATTGCCGGCTGCGCACGTGCGTACAAGCTCACGATCGCCGGCGGCGACCTCTCACGCTCAGCCGCAATCGTCATCGCGATCACCGTCGTCGGCGACGTGCGGCCGTCCGGAATCAAAGCGAGGGGCGGCGCGCTCCCCGGCGACGTGCTCGCCGTAACGGGGCACGTCGGCGCCGCCCGAGCCGGTCTTGCGCTCTGCGAGAACGCGGCGACGATTTCGTCTGATTTAGCGGAGGAAGCGCTCGCGGCATTCCGTCGCCCGGCGGCGCGCGTCGCCGAAGGACGGTTTTTCGGCTCGAGCCGCAACGTGCGCGCGATGATCGATCTCTCCGACGGTCTTTCGACCGACGCCGATCGTCTCGCTCGTGCCAGCGGTTGCGGCGTTACCATCGAAAGCGTGCCCGTCGCGCCCAGCGCGCGCGCGCTCGCGCTGGCGCAAAACGAAGACCCGGAGCGGTTCGCGCTGGCGGGTGGTGAGGATTTCGAGTTGCTGGCGGCGATTCGGCCGCGTGCGTACGATCACGTGGCGGCGCGCTTTAAAGCGCGGTTCGGACGTCCGCTCCTTCGCGTTGGAGCGCTGCGCGCGGGTTCAGGGATTCTGTGGCAGGGCGTCGAGCTCGAGCGATCCGGCTGGGATCACTTCGAGCAAGGCGCTTAGGCGCGCCGCGTTACCCGATTGGAACGTAGACAGCCGGTGCAGACCCGCGCCGTGCGATGCACGCCGCGGTCGTCGACCCGGACCGATTGCAGATTCGGAAGCCAACGCCGCTTCGTTTTGTTCATGGCGTGGCTGACGTTGTTCCCCGCCTTCGGACCCTTGCCGCAAATTTCGCACCGCTTAGCCATAGCCGGCAGATAGTACCACGGCTGCGAAGCTGCGGCAAGCTGAAAAGTTGACGATAGGCAAGGATTCCTATGGCGGCTCCCAAAGAGCGCGGCATGGGGCAGGCGCGCATCGCGGTCGATGCGATGGGCGGAGATCATGCACCGGGCGAGATCGTCGCGGGGGCATTGGCCGCCGCTGAGGAGCTCGACGTTGACGTTCTGCTCGTTGGCGATGAAGCGCGCGTTCGCCCGCTTTTGCGTGGCCCGGCCGCCGATTCCATCCGCCTGATTCACGCTCCGGAGTCCATCGCCATGGACCTCACTCCCTCGGCAGCGGCGCGGTCGTGCGAGCGGACCTCGCTTGGAACGGCCGTCAACTTGGTCAAGCGCGGCGAGGCGGATGCCGTGGTTTCGGCCGGCAACAGCGGAGCCTTTCTCGCGATCGCGCTGATCAAGCTGCGGACCATCGAGGGGATTTCCCGGCCGGCAATTGCGACGGTCTGGCCGGCGCTCAACGGTCCGACCGTGCTGCTCGATTCCGGCGCAAACGTCGATTGCCGGCCCGAGTGGCTGGAGCAGTTTGCGATCATGGGCTCGGCCTATGCGAAGGGAGTTTTGGGCGTTGCCGAGCCGAGGGTAGGAATTCTCTCGGTGGGCGAGGAGCGCAGCAAGGGCAACCAGCTCGTTCTCGACGCGGCACGGCTCTTGGAAGCGGCGCCGGTGCGCTTCATCGGCAACGTCGAGGGCCGCGACCTCTTCCATAACGTTGCGGACGTCATCGTTGCCGACGGATTCGTCGGCAACGTCGTCCTCAAGGTCGGTGAAGGCATGATCGCCGATCTCGCGCACGTGATGCGCGACGCCCTGCTCGGGGGGAGCCTGCTGACGAAGGTCGGCACCGCGCTGCTCGCGCCGGCGCTCAAACGGCTGCGCAAGCGCTTCGATTATGAGACCTACGGCGGCGCGCCGCTGCTCGGATTACGCGGAAACTGCATCGTCACGCACGGGCGCGCGAGCCGCAACGCGATCAAACACGCGATCGGCGCCGCCGTGCAAGAGTTCGACCACGACGTCGTCGGCAAAATCAGCGAGCTGATCGTACCGCATCTCGCCGCCACGTAGCGCGGCTCTGGTCGCCATGCTCGGCGTCTACGTCCACCTCCCGTTCTGCCCGTATCTTTGCCCGTATTGCGACTTTGCGAAGTGGCCGATGCGCGCGACGCCGGCGCGGCGCTATCTCGACGCGCTTTTCGCCGAGCTCGAGCGCGAGCCTCAGCGGACGGCCGGCACGATCTACCTGGGCGGAGGAACGCCCAATGCCTACGATGCCGCGACGATCGAGCAGCTGCTCGTGCGATTACGCGAACGGTTTCCCGGCACGCACGAGGTCTCGATCGAGATCAATCCCGAGTTGGTGAAGCGAGGACGATCTGTCGCGCTATCGCACCGCCGGCATCACGCGTCTTTCCGTCGGCGTGCAGTCCTTCGATCCCGGCGAGATTCGAACGCTCGGGCGCAAGCATACCGTCGCTCAAGTCGAACGCCTCGTCGCGCGCGCGCGCTCAGCCGGCATCGCTTCGATTTCGGTCGACCTCATGTTCGGCGTTCCGGGGCAAACGGCCAGGAGCTGGCGGCAATCGCTCGATGCCGCACTTGCGCTGGGCGTCGATCATCTCTCCGCGTACGGCCTCACGGTCGAAGAAGGGACGCCGTACGCCGCCTGGCAGGCGCGCGAACCCGCGGCGTTTTTTGACGACGAACGGGAAGCGGAGCTCTACGCCATCGCGATCGAAACGCTGGAGGGCGCCGGCTTCGAGCAGTACGAGATCAGCAACTTTGCGCGCCGGGGGCATCGATGCGCGCACAACTGCAACTACTGGGCCAACGGTGAGTACGTGGGGCTCGGCGTCGGCGCGGCCTCCTATTGCGACGGGACGCGCTCGGTGCACACGCGCTCGCTCGACGAGTATATCGCCGCCGCGCTGGAGGGCGGAGCGATTCCGGCCGATGCCGAGCGGCTGGACGGTCGCCGCCGCGTCGGTGAGGCGGTAATGCTCGCGCTGCGGACCGCGCAGGGGGTTGGCCTGAGCGAGTTCAAAGAACGTTATGGAATCGACGTTATTGCCGATTACGCTCCCGTCGTCGCGCAATTTGAGCAGACGGGTTTGCTGGAGCGCATCGGAGACAGCGTGCGGTTGACGCAGCGAGGTCGATTTCTTGCCAACGATGTGTGCGGAGCCTTCATAACATTCGAGTAACACCGAACGCGCTCTCCGAAACGGTCCTGCGCGCGGCATTCGTCGTCGTCTTCGGCGTCACGGGATTTCTCTTGGGGCGCGAGGCGTATTTCAGTATTCTCTCGCCACATTTCGCCAACGAGGGGCTGCAGCTCGCGTTTTTGATTCTCTCGCCCGTCGTCGGCGCGATCGTCGGTGCGTTGCTCGCGCCGTTCGCGCAGGCGCTGTTCGAAACGCAGCTGCGTCAGGCCGAGGGAGCGATGGAACGCCTGACGCCGGCGGAGATCGCCGGGGGCGCCGTCGGTCTGATCGTCGGTCTTTTGATCGCGTTTCTCATCAAGGGAATCGTCTTCGAGCTCATCTCCGATTTCGGCCGCGCAGGCACGTACGTTGCGATCGTCCTCTACCTGATCGTCGCGATTTTTGCCGCATATCTCGGTGCGCGCATCGGCGCCAAGATCCGGATCGTCCCCGTGCCGCGCGGCATTACCGGAGCGGCCGGCGAAGGGGCCTCGAAACTCGTCGATACTTCGACGATCGTCGACGGCCGCATCGTCGAGATCGTGGAGAGCGGCTTTCTCGAAGGGCCGCTCATCGTGCCGCGCTTCGTCCTCCGCGAGCTCCAAGCGATCTCGGATTCGGTCGATCCGCTCAAACGAACGCGCGGTCGCCGCGGCTTCGACGTGCTCACCCGCTTGCAAGAGCTCGCGGCCGTGGAGATCAGCGAACGCGACTTCAGCGATATGGCTCCCGGAAACGTCGACGCGCGGCTGGTCAGGCTCGCTCAAGAGCTCGGCGCGAAGCTGGTGACCAACGACTACAATCTCAATCGGATCGCGCACGTCGAGGGCGTCGCGGTGCTCAACGTCAACGAGCTCGCCAATGCGGTCAAGCCGGTCGTCCTGCCGGGTGAAGAGCTGCACGTTGCCGTGATTCGCGAAGGCAAAGAGTTCCATCAAGGCGTCGGCTATCTCGAAGACGGTACGATGATCGTCGTCGAGCACGGGCGCCGTTTGATCGGCGAAGAGACCGACGTCATCGTCACGAGCGTCCTGCAGACGGTCGCGGGACGCATGATCTTCGCTCGGCCCAAGCGCGAGGGGATAGCCTCGTGAAATGGGCCGCGGTGATCGTCGCAGCGGGCCACGGCACGCGGTTTGGCCGTCCGAAACAGTTCGTCGAGCTCGCAGGGCTGCCGATGGTCGCGTGGTCGATGCGCACCTTTGACGGCATGCCCGAGATCGCCCAACTCGTGGTCGTTACCGAACCCGAATCGATCGACCCAATGCGCGCGCTGGCGGCACGAATCGCGCCCCACCGCACGGCGCGCGTGGTGCGCGGCGGCGAGCGCCGTCAAGATAGCGTGTACCAGGGTCTCTGCGCGATTTCCGACGAGTGCGACGGCGTGCTCGTGCACGACGGCGCTCGCCCGCTGGTGCGGGCGCATGACGTTCGGGTTGCGATGCGCGAAGTACGCAACGGACGCGGAGCGCTGCTGGGCGTTCCCGTCGTCGATACGATCAAGCAGGTCGACCGCGCATCGATGCGCGTCGGTGGAACGCTCGACCGATCGATGCTGTGGGCCGCGCAGACGCCGCAGCTCGCGCTGACGTCCGAACTGCGCGCCGCGCACGAACGCGCGACCCGCGAAGGCGTCGACGTAACCGACGACGCAGCCCTGCTCGAGCGCGCGGGTGTGGAGGTGGTGATGGTTGCGTCGACGAGCGAGAACTTCAAGGTGACCCTGCCTGCCGACGTCGCGCGTGCCGAAATGCTCTTGCGCGCGGAGGCCGGCGCGGCGACGAGGGCCGGATGATGCGAATCGGCCACGGGTTCGACGCTCACCGTTTCGTCGACGGCCGTACGCTCGTCTTGGGAGGCATTCGCGTGCCCTACGAACGCGGCGCGCTCGCCCATTCCGACGGCGACGTGCTCGCGCACGCGCTGGCGGATGCCCTGCTCGGTGCGGCGGCGCTGGGCGATCTCGGCGCGCGATTCCCCGATACGGACGCCCGTTGGAAGGATGCCAACTCGATGGAGCTGCTCGCACACTGCGCGGCCGCGGTGCGCGACGCCGGCTACGCCATCGCCAACGTCGACGTGACGATCGTCGTGGAGCGTCCCAAACTCGCGCCGTTTATCGAGAGGATGCGCGAAAACGTCGCGGGGCGGCTCGGCATAGCGCCGGACTGCGTGGGCGTCAAGGCTAAGACCAGCGAGGGCATGGGATATACCGGCGACGGTACGGGCATCGCCGTCCACGCGGTGGCTCTGCTCGTGCGGGAGCCGGCGTAACCTCGGCCGGGATCGTCGGGGTTAAAACGCTGAGATGGAAGTGCCGGCCGTTCTTGCCGACCTGCGAGCGCCGCTCGAGCGCGACCCTGCCGCGCGGGGCTGGCTCGACGTCGTCCTTTCATATCCGGGTTTTCACGCGCTCCTCGCGCATCGCATCATTCACCCGCTGCACCGCGCCGGAGTTCCGTTGCTCCCGCGCTTTCTCGCCAACGTCACCCGATTCTTGACGCAGATCGAGATCCACCCCGGCGCGCGCATCGGCAAAGGCGTCTTCATCGATCACGGCTCGGGCGTCGTCATCGGCGAGACCGCTGAGATCGGCGACGGCTGCACGATCTATCAGGGCGTTACGCTCGGCGGCACGAGCCTGTCGCACGGGAAGCGCCACCCGACGCTCGGCCGCAACGTGACCGTCGGCGTCAACGCCAGCGTGCTCGGCGCGATCGTGCTCGGCGACGATGCTAAGATCGGCGGCGGATCGGTCGTCGTCAAGGACGTTCCGGCGAATGCGACGGTTGTCGGCGTTCCGGCTCGCATCGTCGCGCAAGACGGCAAGCCGGTGCGGCTCGTCACCGATCGTCCGCAGGTCGAGATGCCCGATCCGGCGGCCGATGCGCTCGTGCGCCTGCAAAACCGTCTCGCGGCTCTCGAGCGTAGCGCTCGACCGAGCTCGAGCGCGGCGAAGCGAGGCCGATGACGAATCCTGGAGCTGGGTGATCTGAAACTCTATAACACTCGAACGCGCGGGTCGAAGCCGTTCGAGCCGCTGCGCGACGGTGAAGTGCGCATCTACGTTTGCGGGATGACGCCGTCGGCGCAGGCTCACCTGGGGCACGCGCGGTCGTTTCTCTTTTTCGACGTGCTGCGGCGCTATCTCACTCACCGCGGCTACCGCGTGATCTACGTGCAGAACGTCACCGATATCGACGATCGCAGCATCAATGCGGCGAGGGAGACCGGCGGCGATTATCACGCCATCGTCGAAGGGTATCTACGCCGAGTTCAAGGCGTCGATGCGGAAGCTCGGCGTGCTCGAATACGACCACGAGCCGTATGCGACGCATTACATCGAGCGCGATTCAAGCGATGATTCGCGAGCTCGTCGAACGCGGACATGCGTATGCGGCGGCGGACGGAATCTACTATCGCGTTTCGACGTTTCGCACGCTACGGCCGGCTCTCGAATCGCAACGTCGACGAGCTGGAAGCCGGCGCGCGCATCGAGGTGGACGAGCACAAGGAGGATCCGCTCGATTTTGCGTTGTGGAAGTTTGCGAAGCCGGGCGAGCCGCGCTGGCCCTTCGAGCCGTTCGGCGAGGGACGTCCCGGCTGGCACATCGAGTGCTCCGCGATGTCGCGCGCTCTGCTCGATCCCAACGGCGGGGCTTCGACATTCACGGCGGCGGCGCGGATCTGATCTTTCCGCATCACGAGAACGAAATCGCGCAGAGCGAGCCTCTGATGACCCAGCCGCCGATGGCAAACGTCTGGGTGCACGGCGGCTTGCTGCTCTTCGACAACCGCAAGATGTCGAAGTCGCTCGGGAACTTCGAGCCGCTCTCGCAACTGCTCGAGCGCCACGATCCGCAGGCGATTCGACTGGCTCTTCTTGCAGACCGGCTATCGGAAAGTGATGAACTTCACCGAGGACTCCATCGGCGCGGCTAGCGCGGGCCTCGCGCGGATCAAGCGGCGTATCGACTCGCTGGCGCGCAGCGCGACGGCGCGCCGTCCGATGACGGTCGCCGCTCGACGCGCCGCATGGAAGCCGCGCTCGACGACGACATGAATACCGCCGCGGCGCTCGCGGCGCTCTTCGAGTTTGCCGCATCGTCGCCGACGCGAACGCTCCGCGATCGGCGTTGTGGCTCGGCGATCCTCGGCGTGGAGCCGAACGATGCGTGGCTCGAGGAGCCCGCGGCCGAACTCCCGCAGACTTCGTCGATCGGCTGCAGGTCGCGTTGCGCGACGCGCGCATCGAGGCTGCGGCCTTTGACGGCGCGACGCCCGAACGAAGCGATCGAACGGATCGTTGCGCTGCGCAACGAGCGCGCGGCGCGCGAAGGATTGGTCGGCGTCCGACAGATTGCGCGATGCGCTGCAGCGCTGCGGCAGTGGAGCTGAAAGATACGAAAGAGGGCACCACGTGGACCGTCGCCGGCAGCCCGTACGAAAAACGGCGCTCGCACGCCGCCGCCCGCCGAGCGCCCACGAACGTACGCTCGATTTCGACGATCTGATCTACGGCATCCACGCGGTCGAGCGAAGCGCTGCGCGCAGGCGAGACCGCTTCGCGTCGATTCACGTCGCGCGCGATCGCACCAAAGATCCGGGCGCTGCGGGCACTTGCTCGCGCAGGCGAGAGAGCGCGAGGTGCCGGTGCGCTTCGAGCAGCGCGCGATTCTTCGAGCGGGTCCCGTTTAAGGCGCACCAAGGCGTGATCGCCGTCGGCGCCGCCGTTCGAATACGCGTCGCTGCACGACGTTCTGGCGCCGCCCGCGCGAGGCAGGCTACGCCGCGCCTCGTTGTCGTGCTCGACCATCTGACCGATCCGCACAACGTCGGCGCGATCATTCGCACGGCCGAAGCGGCCGGCGCCGACGGCGCTCGTGCTGCCCGACCGCCGCTCGGCCGGCATCAATGCCACGGTCCGCAAAGCCGCGGCCGGGGCTGCCGCCCACCTCCGCCGATCGCCCGCGTCGCCAACATCGCCGACGCCATCCGGACGCTGAAGAAGGCCGGCATCTGGGTCGCGGGGGCCGACCCTCGGCGAAGCGGCCGTGGCGCTGACGGCAGGCCGACTTTAACCGCGATCTGGCGCTCGTCTTCGGGGCCGAGGGAGCGGGGCTCTCGCCGGTCGTCCGGCGCGAGTGCGATTACCTGGTGAAGATCCCGATGCGCGGGCGGGTCGCCTCCTTGAACGCCTCGGTGGCCGCCGCAATCCTGATTTATGAGGCCCTCCGACAGCGCGAATGCTCGCCTCCGTCCTTGACGGGGGAGGGGTGACCTCCTATATACTTAGCGACGACGTGCCGTGCCCGACGGGCTGCGGCCTGCGCTTGCGGCTCGTCTTAACCCACGAGGCAAACGGAAAATTATGGCAATGACCCATCCCGTCTCGGATGGAGTGGAGTACCAGCAGAGGGTCGACGAGGATCTCGTCGCGATCGCGAAGACCGGCGACAATCTCGCGATGGAGTACCTGCTCAACAAGTACAAGAATTTCGTCCGCATCAAGGCAAAGAGCTATTTCTTCATCGGCGCCGATCGCGAGGACATCATCCAAGAAGGGATGATCGGCCTCTACAAGGCCGTGCGCGACTTCAAGGCCGACAAGCTTTCGAGCTTTCGCGCCTTTGCCGAGCTCTGCATCACGCGGCAGATCATCACCGCGATCAAGACGGCGACGCGGCAGAAGCACATTCCGCTCAATCAATACATCTCGCTGAACAAGCCGATCTACGACGAAGACAGCGAGCGCACGCTGCTCGACGTCATGGCGTCGCAGAAGACCTCCGATCCGGAAGAGCTGGTCGTCACCCAGGAAGTCTCCGACGACATCCGCCAGCGCATCCGGCAAAATCTCTCCGAGCTCGAATCGCAGGTGCTCGAGTCGTATCTGGAAGGCAAGAGCTACCAAGAGATGGCGCGCGACCTCGGCCGTCACGTAAAGTCGATCGACAACGCGCTCCAGCGCGTGAAGCGCAAGATCGAGAAGAATCTCGCCGAGTTCGAGTTTCAATAGCCGCTTCGCCCGGCTATTCGGAGTTGCCGTTGCCGCGCTGACGTTGGTTGGCGCGGCGACGCCGTTTTTCGGCAGTTGGAAAACCGGCCCGGCATTGCCCGTTGCGCGCAGCGAAGTGGCCGTGGCGACGCTCAACGACCGTATCTACGTCATTGGCGGCTATGCAAACGGGAACGTCGATCAGGCGCGAGTCGACGTGTACGAGCCGGAGACGATCACGCACGGCGGCGCGACCGTTTTCTACGGGTGGCGGCCGGCCGCACCGCTTCCCCGCGGACTGAACCACGTTGCCGCGGTGGCATTGGGCGGGAAGATTTACACGTTCGGAGGCTTTTCGGCGCAGAACTCCTCGGCCGTCGACGATGCGAACGTCTACGATCCGAGAACGGATCGGTGGTCGCCGATCGCACCGCTTCCGCACGCGCTGGGGTCGGTCTCGGTAGCTGCGCTCGGCAATCAGATCCACCTCGTCGGCGGCCGCGACGCACACAGCGTTGCGACGCACGTCGTCTACGATCCAGCGGCGAACCGCTATTCGCAGCGCGCTCCGTTGCCCGTCGGTCGCGATCATATGGGACTTGTGGCGTACGACGAGCGCCTCTACGCGATTGGCGGCCGTATCGACACGCCGGCCCACAATACGGCGCTGGTCGACATCTACGATCCGAAGACCGACCGTTGGCACTCCGGCGCGCCGTTGCCCCAACCCCGCAGCGGAACGGCGGTTGCCGAATATCAAGGCCGGATCCACGTTATCGGCGGCGAGGAAGCCAGCATGGCAGAAGCGTTTGCCACGAACTTCGCGTACGATCCGGTCGCTAACGCCTGGTCGGAGGATGCGCCGCTGCCGCAGGGCCGGCACGGAACCGGCGCCGCGGTGATCGGCGGCCGTCTCTTCATTCCCGGCGGCGCTCCGGTGCCGGGCGGAAGCCGTCAAAGCGATACGCTGTTGATTTTTACTTCAGTCGTTCCGGCGTGCTAGCGATAACGATGCTTCCGTCGTTACGGCTCTCCTAGCGCGATAACGATCCTCTGATACAACGCTTCGCGATCCTCGACGGGATCGACGACCACGACCTGCATTTCGCCGCCTTGCGCTTCGATTGCAACGGTGACGCGGCCGCGAGCGCAGACGTCGATGCAACTCGTGCTGATCGCGCGAATCGGTCCCCATCGCCCGTCGGCTTTGAGACGATCTTTGAGCCAGTTGCGCAAGTGAAAATCGCCGATGCGCTCGGCGACGTCAGGATCTTCCTCCGGAATGCGCTCCTTGAAGCAGCGCTCGCAGACGAGGACCAGGCCGGATTTGAGCCATTTGGGATTGACGTTTTGCATTGATTCCTAAAAAAGACGGAGCCGACGGTGGGATTCGAACCCACGTGCCCATTGCTGGGTCTTGATTACAAGTCAAGTGCCTTCAACCGCTTGGCTACGTCGGCGGCTAACAGCATCAGTTGCAGCGGCGGCGGTTCCGAAACCTTTTGAGAGGTCGCTGCTTGCGGCGATTCGAGCGACGTCTCGCACCCAGCGATCGGATTGTCGCGACCGCCGAGCCGATGGCCGCGTCCTTTGCCGCGATTCAAATCGCGGAACGTCGGGGTCAACGAGTGGCAGCTGGGGTTTTGCCAGTTGCCGTCGATGTGCTCGACGTCGACGGGTACTCTGTTGGTAACCCAACGGGCTCGATAGGCGCCGGATTCAAGTTCGGCGACCGCACCCCGCGGCGCACCAACCGCGAAACTTCTTCTTGCTCATTCCCTAATGCTAAACGGTAGATGTGCCATTATATGGCATTCTAAACTACACCGTACGAATCAAATCGATTTCGTCGTGAATCGGAATGCCGTTGGAACCCATTGTCGGTATCGTTGGTTTTCGCTCGCGCGCCGCATCAGCGGCGCCGACGCGCAACTCGTCTAGCCGAAAGCTTTGCTTTTGATAAAACGCGAGCGCGTCGAGGTTGTCGTTCGTCGTCGTCACCCGGAGCCGATGCCGGCCGGCATCGCGCAGGAGCGATGCTAATGCGGCGAGCAGCGCGGTACCGATGCCGCACCGAGGTCGTACGGCGTGAAGCAAGAGCAGCTCTGCGGCACCGTCGGCGCCGGCTTCACGAAAGATCGCAATGCCGTCGCGTTCGCCCGCAATCAGCGCCGGATACTCCGGCAGCCGATGCTCGATGCCGCGAACGATCAAAACCTCGCCGCCCCATTGCTCGTCGAGAAGCGCGCGGAGCCATGCGCCGTCGCCGTCTCGCTTCGCTCGAATCGGCCAGCACGCACTCACGGCGAAGCCTGCGTCGGCCTTTCCCACGTCGTGCGCGTGTAGAGCACGTTGAAGCCGCACCGCCGAAAGTTCCGTTCCGACGTGGTGCCGGGTTGCGCGTGCGCGCGCATGAGCCGCGCGCCGGCATCGCGCGCGCGGGCGACTCGGTCGCGGATGAGCGCAAGATGGAAACCGCGGCCGCGAAACCGCGGCGACGTCGAACCGGCAAAAAGCGCCGCAAAATCGCCGCGCACGTCGAGCGCCGCCGTCGAAGCGATCGCGTCCCCCTCGCGAAGCTCGAGGGCGATGACGTCCGCAGACTTGGCGAGGATTATTGCGATCCGGTCGTCACCGGGCGCGAGGTCTTCCACGCCGCAGAAGGCTTGCGCGGATGCGCGCGCCCAGCCCGCGATATCGCCGGCGGGAACAATACGTTCGTCGCGCGCCGCGTACGGTTCAAAACGGTCGGAAATCAAGACGTTCTCGTACTCCGTCGGCGCGTATCCGGCCGCGGCTAGCCTCGGCGCTAGGGTCGGATCGGCCAACGGCGTCACGACGACGCGCGCCGTAGCGTTCCGCGAAACATAGAACTCGGTGAGGCGCGCGACGTCCTCGTCGCTTACCGCGACGTCGATCCCGACCCCGAACGCCTGGGAAAACGTCGCCTCGATGCTGCTATAGCGCGCCACGCCCCCGGCGATCTCCACGCTCGCGAGCTCCGTGTCGGGAAAGAGCCGCGCGATGGTCGCGAGGCCGTTGCGGATGCCGTCGAGTTCGCTGCGGCGGATTCGTTCGTCTAACTCTCGCGTCAGGAGCATCGGGCATACTTCGAAGGGGCTTGAGAGGGCCCTAGGACCGCCCCGCAAAACCTGACGGCGTGATGAGCATTGATAAAAAACCGCTCGCCGTTCTCGCGTTGGTCGCCGCGCTCGCTGCGACGAGTGCATCCGGCAGCGTCACCGTGGCCCCGTCGAGCATCGGCTTCAAGCAGGCTTTGGCGGCGTGTCCTTCCGGCACGCTCGCGGCGATCTCGCTCACGTTGGGCCACGTCCGGGTCTCAGAGGCTGCCGGCGTCGATTCGGATATCGATTCGGCGAACCCGAACGCGCAGAGCGTCGTGTTGACCAACGGCTCGAAGAGTGCGACCGCACTGGTAGATGCGGCGAAGAACTCGGTAACGGCAAAGCACGTAACGCTCGCCTCGGGCAAGCGCGTCGCCTGCGTCGCCCCCGACTAGCTTAGCGGCACTTCCCCGTTAGGTTCCGACGACGATCCAGTCGGCGATCACGTATTGTGCGCCGGTGCTCGTGATCGTCAGCGTGCCGCTGCCCGTCGCGTTGGCGCGGAATGTGGCGACCTCCGTTCGACCATTGCTGATCGTGCCGTCCACCTCAACCGGCTGCCGGTTTGTTTGCGTCGTTACTTCCAGGCTCTCTCCGCTTGCAAACTTCCCATCGACGACGCTGAGATTGAAGAGCGTTCCGCGACGGAACGTCACCGAGAGCGGGAGCGAGAACGCGTTCTGCGCCGAACCGCCTTTCAGCACGAAAGCCGGTGCGCTCATCGGGCAGCCGGCGGCGCCGCTGCCGCGCACGATCGAAAGATTCCCGATGGCGCCCTGCACGACGGCGCCGTTCGCCCGCGCCGACCAGACCGAGGAGCCGCGATTGTCGGTCGTGCGCGTGCCGCTGGAGAACGTCGCGCCCTGCCAGCCGAAGCTATCGTCGAGCGAAGGGATCCCGTTGACCGTGAAGCCCGTCGAACTTTGGCAGTACTCGGCCGAGCCCGAGCGCACGACGAGCTCGGTGCCCGAAAGAATGCGACGGCCGTTTTGGTCGACTGAGTAGTCGCGCAGGAGGCGGATCACGCTGCGCGTCGCCCGGCGCTCGCCGCCGGTAAGGGCGCGCTGACCGGCACTGATGTCGCGTACGAAGGCACCTAACGCATCGGTGGCCGCGATCGCGGCTTTGGCATTGTCGGAGCCCGTGGTCCGGTGGCCGTCGAGGGCATCGGCGGCGTCGCTAACGGTTTGGACGCCGTCGGCGGCGGGTAGCGAGAGCCCAGCCTGAGCAAAGCCGCCGGCGCAGCCGGCGAGTAGTTAGGCCGAGGAGGGCGACACTTGCGAGAGCCGCTGAACGAGCCATCCTGGACAGACTCCAATGGTCGTAGGCGAGTTTGCTATGGCTTCCATGGTAAGGTACCGGCGCGGGGGCCACATGAGAAGTCCATGAGGAGCGCGGCCGGGAGTGACCCCCATCATCCGAAGGCGCCTCCGGGCGAGGAGCCCGGCGCCGTGCTATCGTACCCTCACGAGCCGCCGCGGGGGATTGCGAGCGCGGGTAGGTGGCCGAGTGGTTAATGGCACCAGACTGTAAATCTGGCGCGCGAAAGCGCTACGCTGGTTCAAATCCAGCCCTGCCCAACGATCCATGGCGTCGCGGGCGTTGCATAATGGTAATGCCCTTGCCTTCCAAGCAAGAGTCGCGGGTTCGATTCCCGCCGCCCGCTCCAGCGCAATGCGCTCCGCGCTAGTTAAAGCGAGTGAAAACGTCGAACCCGCGCGTGTGGGCTTTCGGGCGTGGTGCGCCGTCGTGGCAATCTCTTTTCTCGCCGCATGCGCCAGCGCTCCCGCATCGCCGGCTCCGGCCGTTACGGATGCCGCGCGCGGGTCGAGCTCCGATACCGATTATCTCTACGTCTCGGATTGGATGGACGGCAGAATCGACGTCTTTACCTATCCGGCAGGCACGCTCGCCGCGAGCATTTCCGATACGCAGTATCCGCTCGGGCTCTGCAGCGACGCCAACGGCGACGTTTGGGTAACGAATTTTAACGCCGGCAGCGACCAGATCGTGGAGTACGCGCACGGCGGCACGACGCCGATCGCGACGCGCGACGATCCCAATGCCGAGCCGCGCGGCTGCGCGGTCGATTCGAAGACCGGAAATCTTGCCGTCGTCAACGGCGAGCCCGGCAACGTCGTCGTCTATCCGCCCGGCAGCGAGACGCCGACGTACTTCGATCCGCATATCGCGTATCCGTTTGCGTGCACGTACGACGGGGCGGGCAATCTTTACGTTGACGGCTATCGTTTGCACGACGGCGACCACTTCGGCTTAACCGAGCTGCTCCGGGGCCGCGCGGCGTTCGATCGCGTCCGCGTCACTGCCCAACTCGGGCTCCCCGGCGACCTTCAGTGGGACGGCAAGGATCTCGCAATCGGCGATTATTCGTCACCCGGCGTAATCTATCGTCTGCACGTTTTTCCGTCGAAGAAGCGTTCGCAGCTCGAGGCGACGATCGCGCTTGCCGGACCGGTGCGGCAGCCGCCCGACGGCGTGCAGTTCTGGCTGCAGGACGGGGTACTCATCATGCCCTTCGGCGATCAGAAACGCGTGAACAAGATTGGGATGTGGAGCTACCCGGCCGGCGGAACGTCGACCGGGATGCTCGATCAGTTCAAGGCAGGGCAACTCTACGGCGTGACCGTCAGCGTCCCGCCGGCCCGCTAGCGGCTACTTACCGATAACGACGGCGTTATTGAAGGTCTTCCGCGGGCCTTTGAACGTCACGTGGAACGTTCCGGTAATCGTTGCCGTGGAGCCGTTGACGTGCGATTGATTCGTCTTGTCGATCACGACGACGCATTTTGAGTCGCAGAGCTGAAATCCGGCGACCGGCCCCATCGGAGTCTGCGAGGTCTGATAGCTCGAAACCTTACCGGTAACCGTGACGCTCTTCCCGTCGTACGACGACGGATTGGCGAGGATTGCGGAAGGGGCGAGCGCGGCGGCGAGCGCCGCAACGGGCAACGCGCCGGCGAGCGCAGCGAACAAGAAGCGTCGCACTACATTCCTCCCGGCATCATGTTGCAATCGATCATCTTATTGAGCAGCGGGCCGCCGACGATGTTCACGAAATCGGCGCGCGCTTGCGGATTGGCCTTGAGCTTCGCGGACATTCCGCTCGAGCTCGAGCCGGACTTTTGCTTCGTTTGGGCCATCGTGTTCGCGAAATCGCTGCAGCTCTCGCCGTTGATCTTGCTGACGAACGAGTTAGCGGCTTTCGTGGCGACCTGGTCGGCCATTTGCTGGCGCGCCGTCTGCGCAGAGCCCGGAATCGCGCTGATCGCCAACGTCCCGCTCGCGATCGCAGCCGCAGCGGCGATTCGCATTGCATATGAAAAAAGAACCATTTGAAAACGTCCTCCTCGATAGTCGGGTTCAAGACGCAAGAGGCGAACCCTTGTTCGGTCGCAGCGTGTAAAGACCGCTGCGCCGCGTTGTAAGCGAAGCGAACCCGGCCTTTCGCAAGCGCCGCAATACGAAGATGAGTTCCGCTCGAGCGTGCACGCGTGTGCGTACCGCCGGTCGGGGTGCGAGTAGGGGGCGACCCCGCCGGCGGAGTAACGCACACAGGCTCCGATCCGCCGTCGTAGCTCAGTGGTAGAGCACGCCCTTGGTAAGGGCGAGGCCATGGGTTCAATCCCCATCGACGGCTCCACTTTTTTACTTACTCGCCGCCGTCCATCGCCGCTTTGATGAACGCGTCGGCTGCGTCGTTCCATGGCCGTTGAAAGCTGCTCGGACGACTCGGCGCCTCGTTCCACAACTGCTCGAGCCCGCGTTGAATCTCGGCGTTGCCGCGGGTGAACTGCGCGATCAGCGCGCGCCAGCGCGCGGCTAGCGTTCGCGCTTCATCGCTGCGCGGGTCGATGCCGCGCATTGCGGCGTCTTCGACCTCAGCGATGAGTGCGCTCCAATCGCGTTGACTCTGCTCGATCGCGCCCTGGCCCATCGCGGTGCGGTTTTCCTCGATCCTCTCGAGCGCCGGTGGTGAGTAGTAGCGCTTCGTCCATTCCCAATCGTTGCTCACGGTAAATGCCTCCATAACGTTGCGGAGCGTCGCCCACGGATCGCCCGGCTCGTTGCCGTCGATTGCCAGACGTGCCTCGTCGAGCGCGGCCAGCACCGATTCGAGCCGGCGTTTTTGCCGAGCGACGAGATTTCGCTGCATTTCGAGCGCGGCGGCGAGCGGAAGGTGCGAACCGTCGAGCAGCTCTTTGATTTGTTCGAGAGAGAATCCGACGAAGCGTAGCGCGGCGATCTGCTCCAACCGCTCGAGCTGTGCCGCTCCATACAGGCGATAGCCGGCGGCTGTCACCGCTGCGGGCTTGAGCAGCTCGAGGCGATCGTAGAGGCGCAGCGCGCGCACGGTAACGCCCGTTTCGCGCGCGAAGTCGCTGATTTGCCGCAGATCCACGCTCGCATCGGTCATGATTCGGTCTCCAAACGACTTTAAAGGCTGACGCGGCGTCAGAGTCAAGGGCGGTGTGAATCGCGCACGCTTGGGCTATCTACCGGGGAAGTACCTTTTTACGCGTATTCTAACGACGTTGCGCCAGGCGCGGCGCTATAATGTGGGTGATATGCGTCCGCCAAACTTCTCGTTTTCACGTCTAGCCGCCGCGTGCGGCATCGCCGTGGCCCTCGGCCTTCCGGCCGCCGCTTCGGCACAGCAATCGTACGGGCAGCAGCCGTCGTATGCGCAGCAGCCGACCTATGCGCAGCCGTCGCCGCCGCCGTACGGGCACCAGGACTCCATCAAAGGAACCGTGAGCGCCTTCGATGGCCAGTGGATCGTCTACATGCACGACGACCGCGGCTACAACGACCACATCACGCTCCATCAAGGCACGATCATCAACCCGACCGGCATTAAGCTGCTCGAGGGGATGAAGGTGACCATTTACGGCTATGCCGATGGCCCGACGTTCCAAGCCACTCGCATCGACGTCGCCTATTCACCGTATTCGCCGTATTACGGTGCGGATGGAAATCCGGCGTACGGCGACGGCGGCTACGGCTACTATCCGAACGCAGGTTATGGGTACGGTTACGGCGGTTCGCCATACGGCTACGGGTACGGCGGCTATCCGTATGGCTACGGCTACGGCTATCCATACGTCGGTCTCGGCATCAACTGGGGCTGGGGCTGGGGCTGGGGTTGGCCGGGCTGGGGCGGCTGGGGCGGTTGGGGTTGCTGCGGCGGCGGCTATTACGGCGGGTACTACCCGTACCGCGGGGGGTACTATCCGTACCGTGGGGGGTACTATCCGTATCGCGGCGGCTACACTCGGGGTCAGATCAACGCGCCGGTTCACGGCACGATGCCCGGAGGCGGACACGCTCCGGTCAGCGGTTCCGTCCACGCGGGCGGCGGGCGCCCACCGAGGTAAACCGCAAAACGAGGACTCCCAGAAGGCTCGCTACCACAGCGAGCCTTCTGCTACGAGGCAGTAGAGAATCGGTCCGAGCCCCCAAATGATGCTGGCGACGAACCACGCGACCTTTTTGACCGTGCGTCATGTCGCCGCGGACGAGCAAGTTGATCCACATCAGCACCATCGCGATGGGGTGCAGGATGATCGAGAGCAGAATCTCGAGCAGAAGCTTCATACCGGCTATTCTTCCCGCATCGCTTTGAGGCGTTCCCGTCGTTATGGGGAACGAGGAGGAAACATGAAGCACGACGTGACCCCGGAAGTACGGAAGACCGAGCAGGAGTGGAAGGCCCAGCTTGGTCCGGATCGCTATCACATTCTACGGGAGGCAGGGACCGAGGCTCCCTTCACGGGCTCGCTCCTTGAGATCAAGGACGACGGAACCTATAGCTGCGGCGCATGCGGGCAGACGCTCTTTACCGCCGGCGCGAAGTTCGATTCACACTGCGGCTGGCCGAGCTTTACGCATCCCGACGAACAGGAGAACGTTCGCCTCCTCGACGACAATAGTCACGGCATGCACCGCATTGAAGTCCGATGCAAGCAGTGCGATTCACACCTTGGACACGTCTTCGATGACGGTCCCGGCCCGCGAGGTACACGATATTGCATCAACTCGGCTTCACTCGACTTTCAGCCGTCGCAGCAATCCTAAGCCTCGCCCTCTTCGAGCGGCGCGGCCCGCGCCCAAACGCCGCCGGCACAGCCCGTGACGGTGCTCTACGCCGGCTCGCTGGTCACCCCGATGGAGGGTCCGATCAAGGCGGCGTTGAGTGCGCAAGGCTTCGATTTTCAAGGCCAGCCCGGCGGCAGCAAGGAGCTCGCCAATCTCATTGCGTCGGGCGTCCGCAATCCCGACGTCTTCATTAGCGTCAATCCGAAGCTCGTTGACGGGCTGGGCAATCGCGTCGCCAGCTCGACCACGTTTGCCGGAACGAGTCTGGGCGTCGCATGGGCACCGAACTCGCGCTTCGCTAATCTTTTCGAGAACGTGCTCGCGCGCCAGACGACGCTTTGGCTCGCCCTCGCCCGGCCGGGCATCGAAGATCGGCCGGACCGATCCCACGATCGATCCCAAGGGCGCCTATACGATCGAGGGCGTGACGACATGGATCGGGCACGACCGCGAGCAACAAATCCTCGGGGCCGACGATAACCCTACGCAGATCTTCCCGGAGCAAGACTTGCTCGCGCGCGTCGAGACCGGACAAGTCGACGTTGGATTCTTTTACCAAACGGAGGCAATCGCGCGCGGGTGGCACTTCATTCCGCTGCCCGGTAACGCCGCCATGACCGACAAAATCACCTACACGCTCGCGGTGATGAAGGGCGCGCCCCACCCGGCCGCGGCCAAGAGCTTTGCCGATTTCATTCTCACCGGCGAAGGAAAGACGATTCTCCAGCGTGCGGGTCTGATCTATCGCTGATCTAGTGAAGGCGCAGTTTCCCGACGAAGAGACCAGCGACGGCGGCTTCGAGCGTCAAGCCGACGCATTCGGTGACTGGGTCCGGGCCGGCGACGCCCAATACCCCGCTCAAGCCGGACGCTATCATCTCTACGTTTCACTCGCCTGTCCGTGGGCTTCGCGCACCGTCATCGTGCGGAAGCTCAAAGGCCTCGAGCAAGCGATTCGGATGACGGTCGTCGATCCCATCCGCGACGAGCGAGGTTGGCGCTTTCTGCCCGACGAGCCCGATCCGCTCAACGGCTGGGCGTACTTGAGCGAAGCGTATTTTACGAGCGATCCCGCATACCGCGGACGCGTTACCGTTCCTATTCTTTGGGACAGCGAGCGTAAGCGCATCGTTAGCAACTCCGACGACGACATCATGCGGATGCTCGAAACGGAGTTCAACGAGTTCGCCGCCGATCCGGCGCTCGATCTCTATCCGCGCGAACTGCGGGCGGAGATCGACGAACTCAACGAGTTCTTATACGAAACGTTCAACAACGGCGTCTATCGCGCCGGATTTGCGACGTCGCAAGCATCGTACGAAAAGGCGGCCTACGAGGTCTTCACGACCGTCGACGCCATGGAAGAGCGTTTAGCGTACCGCCGCTACCTCTTCGGAGCGCAACCCGTCGAGACCGACTGGCGGCTTTTCGTCACGCTGGTGCGCTTCGATCCGGTTTACTTCGGGCATTTTAAATGCAATCTGCGCCGGATCGTCGACTATCCGAACCTCTACGGCTACCTTCGCGACCTCTATCAAATTCCGGGCATCGCCGAGACGGTCGATTTCGATCAGATCAAGCGGCACTATTACTACACGCACGACGACATCAACCCCACGCGAATCGTGCCGATCGGCCCGTTGATGGAGCTGGGCGCACCGCACGACCGGGCGCACTGTAAAAACCCTCCGGGGCGCCTTGACAATCGAACATATGTTCGATTAGCATGAATCTCCCATGGCGCCGGCGGCAGCAGAACCGTGTCATCCCGAGCCCGTCGAAGGAGAGCGGAGCAGGGCCTTTGCGGACCTCAAAGCGCGCCTGACCGCCAAGCCTACCGCGCCCGTCGAAAGCCTCATTCCTACGACGATTCCCGAACTCGACCGGCTGCTCGGCGGCGGGTTTCCGGCCGGTTCCGTAGCGACGCTCGAGGGGCAGACCGGACGGTGGAGCCTCGCCGCGGGGCTTATCGCGCGGCTGACGCAGCGGAGCCTCGTCGCGATTCTAGACGACGGTGGGCTCTATCCGCCGGCGCTTGTCGAAGCGGGCGCCCATCTCGAGCGAGTTTTGATCGTGCCGGCACGTAAGCCGCTGGCGGCGGTCCGCGCCGCCGATATTCTGTTGCGCGCTCGTATCTGCCGGCTCGTCATCATGCCGGCCGTCGTCGTGCGCGATGCGATCTGGGCGCGGCTGGCCAAGCTCGCGCGGCGTAGCGGCGTGCTTCTGATCGTGATTGCATCGAGCGCCGGCGCCGCGCTGAGCGCGGTTGCATCGGTGCGGCTCCATTGCCGTCTCGAGGCGGCGCTCGTGCACGGCCGTCGCGGCCTATGGGGAACGCTCGAGGGTTTTCGGCTTGCCGTCGATCTGCGCAAGCCTCCGTATCCGGCCGTGCGCAGCGCATGCGTGCGGGTCGGAAGCGAGGACGGCGATGCTGCTTTGCGTTGACGTCAGCGCAGAATGGCTCGGCGTCGAGATGCAGCCCGGTGCGCTTTGGGAAGAAGTGCTCGACGCGCTCGACGCCGTTTCGCCGCTGGTCGAAGAGACGCGGCCCGGACGGGCCTTCCTCGACGTGCGCGGTCTCGAAGGCAGTCCGCGCGCGCAGATCGAGCAGGCGCGCGAAGTGCTGGCGCGGTTCGGAGTGCTCCGTGCGTCTTGGAGCGGGAGCGAATAAGATCGCGGCGCAAGCGGCAGCGTATATCGCCGACGCAAGCATATGCGAACCAGGGACGGAACGCGCGCTGCTCGCGCCGCTGCCGGTCTCGCTGCTCGAGATCGATCCCGACGTCGTCGAACGATTGCGGCTGCTAGGTATCGAGCGGCTAGGCGATCTGGCGCGACTGCCGCACGGACCGTTCGTGCGCCGTTTCGGGGCCGCGGCAGCGAATTGGCACGCGCTCGCGCGCGGCATCGACCGCACGTCCGTTCGTCCCGCGCGGCCATGCCGTTGCGATCGAAGCGGCGATGTTCGGCGAAGGCCGCGCCGACGATGAAGCGCAGGTCATCTTCGCGCTGCGCGTGCTGCTCGCGCGCATCGGCGCGGATCTCGAACGTTGCGGCAAACGCGCGGGGACGCTGCGGCTGCGATCTCGAGTTGGAAGACGCACGAGTACGAGCGATATCGACGTGCCGCTCGCCACGCCGACCGCGGACGAACGCGCGATGTTCGACGTGCATGCGCGCCAAACTGGAAGGTGCGTAACGTTCGTCGGCGCCGATCGTCGGCCTGCGCGTGCGCGGCGCTGCAGCTGGAGGAAGGGGGAGAAGAGCAAGCGCTCTTCGTCGCCGACGATCTCGATCCGCAGCGCATCGCGGTCGACGATCGCGCGGTCTCGAAGCGGCGCTAGGCGAAGGATGCAGCGCGCGCGCGCACTCCGACGCGCACGTGCTCGAAGAGCGCTTCGTCTACGAACCGTTTCGCGCTCGCCAAAGCGCGAGATGTTCAGCCGAAGGCCGTCGATGCGGCGGGGAGATCGTTCCGCAGTTGCGACTGCTGGCGGTCCGCGAGATCGATCGTGCGCTTGCGCGGCGGCGAACCGGCATGCGTCGGCGAGCCGGCAAGCGGTGCTGGAATGCGCCGGTCCGTGGCGCGTCGAGGAACGCCCTCGACGTATGCGCACGCCGGAACGGTCATGCGCGACGAGTACGACGTCTTGCTCGAAGATGGCGCGTTCTCGCGCATCTATCGCCAAGGAGCGCGCTGGTATCTTCGCGGCGTCTATGACTGATCGGCGTATCGCCTACGCCGAACTGCATGCCTGGTCGAACTTCACGTTTCTCGAAGGCGGGTCGCATCCCGAAGAACTGATCGATCGTGCCGCCGAGTTGGACCTGGCGGCGATCGCGCTGACCGATCGCGACGGCCTCTACGGAACGGTGCGCTTTGCAGCCGGCGCGCGGCAGCGGGGGTCGATGCGATCGTCGGCAGCGAGCTGACCTTCGAAGACGGCGCGCGCATCGTGCTGCTCGTCGAAGACGAGCGCGGCTACGCGAATCTCTGCGAGTTGATTTCGGCGCGCAGATGCGCGGCAGCAAAGGCGACGCGCGGTTGCGCTTGGAGGATTTCGAAGGGCGCACGGACGGACTGATCGCACTGTCCGGCGGACGCTCGGACGGGTCGAGCGCACGTTCGCGCGCGACGGTCCGCGAGCGGCGGCCGAAGAAGCGGACCGCCTGCGCTCGCTCTTCGGCGATCGTTTCTATCTGGAGCTGCAGCAGCATCTCACCCCGAAGAAACGCAGCGTAACGTGCGTCTCGTCAAGCTCGCGCGGGAATACGCGCTCGCCGTACGTCGCCACCAATGCGGTCGTCTATGCCGTGCAAAGAGGAAGCGCTCGGTCGCCGACGTGCTCGCCTGCGTTAGCGACGCACGACGCTCGAAGCCGCGCGCACCGCCAATATCTGCTGCGACCCAATGCCGAATATCATCTCAAAGCCCCGGCCGCGATGCGGCGGCTCTTCGCGCGAGCATCCCGAAGCGATCGAGGCGCACCGTCGACATCGCGCAGCGCTGCGGCTTCCGGCTCGAGCGGCTTGACCGGACAGTTTCCGCTCTTTCCGGTGCCGGAAGGCAAGTTCGCCGCAGACGCTATCTGCGGCGAACTCGTCTACGAAGGCGCCGCGCGCGCTATCCGACTGCCGTTAGCGGCCAACGTCGAGCGTCAGCTCGAATACGAGCTCGGCATCATCGCCAAGATGGATCTGGCCGGCTACTTTCTGATCGTCTGGGATATCGTGCGCGAAGCCGCCGAGCTCGGCGTGCTCTGTCAAGGACGCGGCTCGGCCGCCAACTCGGCGGTCTGCTATGCGCTCGGCATTACCGCGGTCGATCCGATCGGCATGGACCTGCTCTTCGAACGCTTCATGTCCGAAGAGCGGCAAGAGATCCCCGATATCGATATCGACTTCGCCCATCAAGACCGCGAGACGCATCATCCAATACGTCTACGAGCGCTACGGCCGCGAGCAACGCGGCGATGGCGGCGGAAGTGATCAGCTATCGCACGCGCTCGGCGATGCGCGACGTCGGCAAGGCGCTCGGCCTGAGCTCGCGCAAGTCGAACGTCGCCACGAGTTCGACGCGCGCGAATCGCTCGCCGGTGCGACCGGCGTCACGACGAGCAGAAAAGCGATGCGCCGGATTCGGTGAAGAAGCGGCGCGACCTCGATACCGGCTCCAACGTTCGCGTCTCACGCGAACGCAGCACAACGGGTATGCGTATGGCTTCAACAGAAGACGCTGCCGATCCCGAACCTGGTGCGCCGTCACCGGTCAGGGCGAGCTCGGCGAGCGCTCTGCGTTCTGCCGGCGGATCGCCGGTTTTCCGCGGCATATCGGCATCCATTCCGGCGGCATGGTGATCACGCGCGATCCGCTGGTGCGCGTCGCGCCGGTCGAATGGGCGACGATGCGCGATCGTACGGTCATCCAGTGGGATAAGGACGATCTCCAAGAGCTCGGGCTGATCAAGATCGATCTGCTCGGCCTGGGGATGCTCTCGCTCCTGCGGGAAGCCTTCACGCATCTACCGCCGCTGCGTGGCGCGCGATCAGCGCTGCCGGCATCGTACCCGCGATCTCGCGCTGCACGCCATCCCGGCCGACGACCACCGCGACGTACGCGATGATGCAGCGCGCCGATACAATCGGCGTCTTTCAAATCGAATCGCGCGCGCAGCAATCGATGCTGCCGCGCATGAAGCCGACGTGCTTTTACGACATCGTGATGCAGGTCGCGATCATCCGGCCGGGACCGATTCAGGGGCAGATGGTCCATCCGTTTCTGCGGCGCCGCGCGGGCGACGAACCGGTGACCTATCCGCATCCGAAGCTCGAAGCCGGTATTGGAGCGCACGCTGGGCGTTCCGCTCTTTCAAGAGCAAGGGATGCGGCTGGCAATCGAAGCGGCGGGTTTTTCGGCGGGCGAAGCCGACCAGCTGCGCCGGGCGATGGGTCACAAGCGCTCGCGCGACCGTATGGACGAGATGCTATCCGAGGCTCGTCGACGGCATGATCGCCAACGGTATCGACCGCGATGCCGCCGAGCAGCTCTTCAATATGCTGAAGGCTTTGCCGATTATGGTTTTCCGGAGTCGCATGCGGCGAGTTTCGCACTGCTGGCCTACGCATCGGCCTATCGTCAAATGCCACCTTCCCGCGATCTTTGCCGCGGCGATTCTCAACGTGCAGCCGATGGGCTTTTACTCTACCGAAGTGCTCGTGAACGACGCGCGGCGGCACGGCGTTGCGATCGCACCAATCGAAGTCAACGCAAGCGAGTATTGGTCGCACGTCGAACCCGGAGGCGCGTTGCGGCTGGGATTTCATCTCGTGCGGGGACTGGGCGACGCGCAGCGGGACCGCCTAGAGGCGGCGATTGCGGAGGGTCGCGTTCGAAAGACGTGCTCGCTTTCGCGCAGCGCACCCGGCTCGAGCGCGAAACGCTGGAGAATCTCGCGATCGCCGGCGCTTTTGCGTCCTGGTACGCGTCGCGCCGCCAAGCGATGTGGGCGTTGCGCGGCCTCGACGAGCGCGAAGCGCGCGGGGAGTTGGGCGCGCTCATGGACGTCGACGAGCCTGCCGTTGCGTTCGAGATGCCGACGGCGAAGAAACTCGCTGCCTTCGATCTTTGGTCGACGGGCGTCACGCCGTCGGGTCAAGTGATCGAGCATTTTCGCGAACGGCTCGCCGCATGCGGCGCAATCCCCGCGGCCCTCTTGGCGCAGCGGCCGCGCAACGCGCTCTGCCGGACGGGCGGCCTCGTGATCACGCGCCAGCGTCCCGGCACGGCCAAGGGATTCGTCTTCTTGACGCTCGAGGACGAAACCGGAATCGTCAACGTGATCGTGCGTCCCGACGTCTACGAAACCCATCGCCGGGCGATTCGATCCTCGTCGATGCTCGTCGTCGAAGGAAGGCTCCAAAAGGAGTCCGGCTGCGTCGATCTCCTGGCGCAGAAGATCTGGAGCTTCGACGATGAGGGGATCGCACGCACCCTCGCCATCCATAGCTTCCAGTAAGCCGGAAGGGAAGTCTCGCGAGCCTACTCTAAAACGACCGGAACGCATGCGTAAAGTCAACACGAACGAGATCGAGCCGGTGCGATGGGCCTCGCCGAAAGGCACGTTCGCCGGCGAAGGCATCGAAATCTCGGAGGCGCTGGGGCGTAAGCGCGATTCGACCGACCTGCTCCAGCGCCATCCCTTCGACGTCGAGATCCTGCGCGTGCCCGTAGGCAAGAGGCCATACCTCTACCATTCCCACAGCGCGCAATGGGAGTTCTATCACGTCATCTCGGGCACCGGGGCGGTCCGGCACGCCGACGGCACGACGCCCATCGCGGCCGGCGACGCGTGCATCTTCCCCCCAGGCGAGCCGCATCAATTCGTCAACGACGGCACGGAAGATCTCGTTATCTACGTCGTGGCCGATAATCCGATCGGCGAATCGGCGTACTTCCCCGACAGCAACAAATGGCGCGTGCAGTCGCCTCATCGCTGCTCGCTGCGTTCGGAGCCGCTGGACTATTTCGACGGCGAAGAGTGAAGCCTCGAAAATCGGGCGGCCCGCGCTCCTGCTACTCAGGCAACGGCGCCCCCAAGACCGCGTTTGCGACGCGAAAGGCCGCCGAGCGGGCAATCCCGCCCAGCGCGTCGCGGCTTCGGCCATACCGCTGTCCGGAGCACGGGTGGCATCTTGGACACTGAACGGCCGCCGCGCATCGCCGCGGCTCCACGGAGGATTGCATGAACGATCGCGACGGAATCACTGTCGTTAGTCTCGGCGGCGAGCTCGAGATCGGCCGAAAAGAAGAGATACGCAAAGCGCTCGCAGAGGCCCGCGACGCCGAGTCCGTCTTGGTCGATCTCTCCGCCGTCACGTATGCCGATTCGATCGCGTTGACCGAGCTGCTGAGATTTTGCGCCGGCGCGCAGCAGGATGAACGACGCGTCGCGCTCGTGATCGTGACGCCGCAGTTCGCCCGGCTCGTGCAGTATGCCGGACTCTCCAGCGCCTTCACGATCTTCGACAACGTACCGGAGGCCCGGAAGTATCTCGAAACGCGTGCGCCGCAATGACCCTCCGCAGATCGCAGCTCAACCTTCGCTGCCCGGCAGAATCAGAGTATGTCGCGCCGGTCCGTCACGCGCTCGCGGCGTTTCTCGCCGTGCTGGAGTTCGAGCGGCAGTCGCTCGACGACGTCACTACTGCGGCTGGAGAGGCGCTCGCCAATATCGTCGAGCACGCCTACCGGCGCAGCCCGGAGAGCGCGGAGCGCTATCTGCAGCTGCTTGCAAAGATCGATGGTGCCGGCACGCTCTCGCTCGTCGTTTCAGACGGCGGCACATTTATCGAGCGCCCGCCTGTTAAGGGACGCGGCTTCGGCTTGCGCATCATGCGCGCGATTGCCGGATCGCTATATATCGACACGTCGGAGGGAACGCGCATCCGAATGACATTTCGCGCGAAAAGATGATGCACGTCATCAACACTGCGTGGGGAGTTGAGATAATCGCGTCGTAACGGAGCACAGGCCACCCTGCTATCCTAGGAGACGCAATGCGTTGTTATCCGCTCTCGAGCCGGGCGCTAGGCTTCGCGGTTTTCGCGCTCGTTCTTTCAGCTTGCAACGGCAATGGCACCAACGGAACCGGCGTTACGCCGTCGCTGCCGTCGACATCCCGAATCGCCACCACAACGAACGCACCGGCGGGGCGCGTTCGGCGAGGTTCCTCCAGCGGTAAAATCCAGCACGTCGTCATCATCGTTCAAGAGAATCGCTCGTTCAATAATCTGTTATACGGATTTCCCGGCGCCACCACGGCGAAGACCGGATATACGACGACCGGCCAACAAGTGACGCTCAAGCCGATCGGACTCGAGGCGCCGTGGGACCTCGATCACAGCTCCACGTCGTTTTTCCAAGCTTGCAACGGTACCGGGAGCATTCCCGGCACCAACTGTCAGATGAACGGCTTCAATCAAGAGTGGGTCGGCTGCGGTCATAGCGGCGGACCTCCGTGCCCGCATCCCAATCCGCAGTATGCGTACGTTCCCCATAAGGAAACCAAGCCGTACTTCGACATGGGCAAGCAGTACGTCGTCGCCGACCAGATGTACGCATCGAACTTCGATGCGAGCAGTTTCATCTCGCACCAATACATCATCGCCGCGCAGGCGGAATCGTCGGTGAACTATCCGTGGAGCGACTGGGGGTGCGACGGCGGCTCCGGCGATGAGGTCGCGATCGTGAGTCAGCAGCGTCAAGTGCCCGACGGCTACCAACAGGCGTGCTTCAACGACACGTCGCTCGGCCAGGAGGCCGATCAAGCCGGCATCAGCTGGGCGTTCTATACCGCAGCGCTCAACGGCGACGGCAATATCTGGAGCGCATACCAAGCCAACCGGTACGTATACTACGGTTCCGATTGGAAAAACGACATCATCACTCCGCAGACCCAGTTTTATAGCGACGTCGCCAACGGCAAGCTGCGCCAGATCAGCTGGATCACGCCGACCTGCGAGAACTCCGATCACGCCGGTTGCGGCTCCAACACCGGTCCGGCGTGGGTAGCGTCGCTCGTTAACGCAATCGGCGAGTCGCAATACTGGGACTCGACCGCCATCTTCATTTTCTGGGACGACTATGGCGGATGGTACGATCCCGAACCGCCCGCCTACGCAGACTACGACGGCCTAGGGCTGCGCATTCCCATGATCATCGTTTCACCGTACGCGAAGAAAGGGTTCGTTTCGCACGTGCACTACGAGCACGGCAGCATCCTGAAGTTCGCGGAGGATACCTTCGGGCTGGGCCGCCTCGCGGCCAGCGATACGCGAGCGACGTCGCCCGCGCAGGACTGCTTCAACTTCAACAAGCCGCCGCGAGCGTTTAAGGCGATACCGACCGTTCTCGGCAAGGAGTACTTCATGCACCAACCGCCCGATACGCGTTGGCCGGACACGCAATGATGCGTGCATCTATCGCGTCGACCATTGCGTTTGCCCTGCTGCTGACGGGTTGCAACGCCGGCAGCGGATTCGCGCCTTCCTCCCAAGTGCCGTCCGGAGCGCAGCGCGCCCACCGAACCGGCTCGAGCGGAAAGATCCAGCACGTCGTCATCATCGTTCAGGAAAACCGATCCTTCAATAATCTCTTCTATAAGTTCCCCGGTGCGACGACCGCCACGTACGGCTACAACACCAGCGGGACGAAAATTCCACTACAGCCCGTGCCGCTGGAAACCAACTGGGACGTCGAGCACGATTCCTATGGGTTCGAAGCCGCCTGCAACGGAACCGGGAGCATTCCCGGAACCAACTGCCAAATGAACGGCTTCGACAACGAGTCTTGGGGCTGCGGCGGCGGCAACGACCCGTGCCCCAATCAAAATCCGCCCTATAGCTACGTGCCGCATAGCGAAACCAAGCCCTATTTCGACATGGGCAAGCAATACGTGCTCGCCGACCAGATGTATGCATCGAACTTCGATGCGAGCAGCTTTATCTCGCACCAGTACATCATCGCGGCGCAAGCCGAATCGGCCGTGAACTTCCCCGGCGGCGCCTGGGGCTGTCCGGGCGGTTCGGGCGATTTCATCTACGAAGTCGGGCCGCAGCGTCAAGTTCCCGACGGCCACGAGGTGACGTGTTGGGATCCGACCACGCTCGGCGACGAGCTCGACGGCGCGTCGATTCCGTGGGCCTTCTACGCCGTAGAGTACGGCGACTATCCCTGGATCTGGAGCGCGTATCAGGCGATCCGGCATATCTACAAGGGTCCGGACTGGAGCAAAGACGTGATCAACCCGCAGTCGCAGTTCATCACCGACGTGAAGAACGGCAACATGCGCACGGTGAGCTGGGTGACGCCCACATGGGCCGACTCCGATCACGCGGGATCCGGCTCGAACACCGGTCCGGCATGGGTCACTTCACTCGTCAACACGATCGGCCAGTCGAAGTACTGGGATTCGACGGCCATCTTCATCTTCTGGGACGACTACGGCGGATGGTTCGATCCCGAAGCGCCGGCCTACGCCGACTACGACGGGCTCGGCATGCGCATCCCGATGCTGATCATCTCGCCATACGCCAGGAAGGGCAAAGTCTCGACACGTTCATTACGAGCACGGCAGCATCTTGAAGTTCATCGAAGACCAGTTCGGCTTGGGACGTCTCGCGGCCAGCGATACGCGCGCAACCTCGCCGGAGAGCGACTGCTTCGATTTCAAGAAGCCGCCTCGCGCGTTCAAAGTGATTCCTACGGTGCTCGATCAGAGCTACTTCCTGCACGAGCGCCAAGACCATCACGCCCCCGACGACAACTAAAAACGAGCCGTTCTCTTCAAGGGTTCGAACGGTAACAGGTTACCGTTGACGCTTCCCGCCGCCGGCCTACAGCCGGCGGCGGTTCCGTTGCGCACTCGGGCGCCTCAGGCTAGGCTTTGACGACGCGCTACTTTTGCGGCGTCGCGACGAACCCGTCGGTATGGCCCGCGTTGTCCGCGTAGTATCCGACCATATAGTCGTGGTTCTCGATGCTAGTGATCACCGTCGGTCCGGAGGCCTTCGGATCGTCAACCTGCACCCAGTCCGGCTGGTTGAGCGGATTGGTCAGAATGAAACCGTGCGTCTGACCTGCGGCGTCGACAAACGAGCCGACGATCTGGTCTTGCCAATTGACCGCGAGGGCCTGCGTGGCGGTCGCGTGCGGGTAGGCGAGGATCGTGAATACGCCGCCCTTTAAGAGGAAGCTCTTGATCGTCCCGCCCGAGGTCGTCATCCAGCCGACGACGTCGCCCTTGCCGTTGATGCCGGTCGCCTCGACGCTAACGCCGCCCGGCGGTTGGAATCCGTGGAACTTTCCGGTCGTCTCGTTGAGCTCGAAACCGTGGTTGACGTTGCTGTCGTCGATGTAGTAGCCGACGGCAAGCCCGGCATCGCTCAGCCCGAGCAGCATCGTGACGTTCGATTTGTGATCTTTGCGGAGCTGAAGGTCACGATAACTATTCCATACCCCGTGCTGCTCGATGAATCCGAAGATCCACGACGGATTCTGCGCGCTCCGGTACCACCCGGCGAGCGCCTTGGTGTTATTGACGGCCGTGACTTCAGTATCGAGCGCACCGGGATAGTTCTCGTTCCTGAAGTTCGAGTTGCCGGCGTCGGCAACGCAATACCCGCGGCTGGGGTCGCTTTGGCTGCCGCTTCCGCTAAAGCCGCAGATTTTCTGCACGTTATTGATTGCAAGCAGCTCGTTGTAGTTGGGATTATCGGGATTGTTGAGCGTCGTGAACGTCCACGAGGTCGAGCCGGCGCGATGGACGAGGCCGGCGGTGCCCGCGGTCTGCGCGGAAGGCCCGAACGAGCCGGCACTACCGCAGCCGGTGAAGGCCGGAATGGTCGTCGCAAGCAGCGCGGCGCCCACAATTTGCCTAATTGCCTGGGAAGCCGAGTAAGCCATATGGGATGATCCTTCTCTCATGAGGGAGGCGAACGGGTCGCGGTCTCCGGACCCGGACAAAGGCGAAATCCACGGCCTTCTAAGGCTCGTCACGGCGCCTTCACCAGGTCTCATGTGGTCCCCGATCACGCTAGGTGTGTTGAATTGATGCAAAGTTTGCCAAGCGGCCCTATCCTTGGAGGCTATTTGGTACTAGTATATTCGTACTAGCTTTTATGCTTCCTGGCGCCAACAGGCGCTGAAAGGCTAAACAAAATGCGCAACATAATCGCTGTGGTCGCCGTCACACTTACTGCGGCCCTTCTTGGAGGCTGCGCCGGCGGCGGACTCGGTGGCGGGTCGATGCTTCCCGGAACCAGCCAAACCATGGCACACCATCTCGACTCGGTCGGTGGCGGCCCCGTCTTCGTTAAGGGTCCCGGTTCGATCCACAACATGGATTCGGTCGGCGGCGGCCCCGTCTTCGTTAAGGGTCCCGGTTCGATCCACAACATGGATTCGGTCGGCGGCGGTCCGGTGGTCGTTAAAGGCCCCGGCTCGATTCACAGGATGGATTCAGTCGGAGGCGGCCCGGTCGTCGTCAAAGGCCCCGGCTCGATCCATAATATGGACTCGGTCGGCGGCGGCCCGGTCAAGAAGCACACGTCGAGAGTCCACCAGCTGGATTCAGTCGGCGGCGGTCCGGTTAAGAAGAGCGGCTAGCGGAGGGGAACCATTGAGGGAGATGTGGTAGGATAACTCCACGCATTTCCCGCGACGGGTTACCGTCGCCGGCCCTTATCATGCTTGTGATCTAGTAAAAGGGACGAAAAATTTGATAAGCGCTATACTACGGCGCCCCGGCTTCGAAGCCGAGGAGTTCGAGAAGGCGTTCACGGCGGCGGACTTTGTCCGGTGCCGTGAGCTCGTGGATGCAGGTGAGGGGTACGACGCCGTCTTAGCGGGGGCGCGCCTTGCTTTGCGCGAGCATCGTTACCTCGAGATCATCGGGTCGCTCTCGGAGGTGCCGAAAGACCCGGCGATTCGAGCCGAACGTGACGTACTTCTGGGCGCCGCCCTTGGCTTTACGCGCGACTATGTGGGCGGAAACCGCCTGATCGAGCGCGCCCTCAACGATTTGCCCGCCGGCGGCGCTTGGCACTACGATGCCTTGCACCACAAGGGCCTGATCGCATGGATGCGCCAGGACTACGCCGTCGCCGAAGGGGTAGCGCGGCTCGAGCTCGAGTCGCCCGAACCCAATAACCGCGCGCGCGCCAGGATACTCCTCTCATGGGTCGCCTTGCGCCGCGGCGAGATCCTTCGGCAGGTCGACGAACTCCAAAAGGCGCTCGACGAGCTCGATAATGCCGACGTCGCCGACCAGTACTTCCGAGCCAATGCGCTTCTGACGCTGACGCTGCTCTGCCGCGAGCTTCCCCTCCGCGAGGTCGCCGATCGGGTGCGAAGCATTTTTGACGTGCTGCCCTGGACGACCGGCCTTCAGCTGGAGCGGTTCCAGGTCACCCGGTTCCTGGCGGCCATCGATGAGCTGGACGGAAACGAGTTGGCGGCGTTCGCCGGGTTCCGTAAGGCGGCACGGCTGGCCCCGTCGGAGCATTGGAGCGTCCTCTGCTTCCTCGACCGGGCGCTGCTGGCCAAGAATACCGGCGAAGTCGCCTTCGCCACCGAGCAACTCCAGGAGGCCCACGAAGTTGCGCAGCGGATCTCTTGGAGCGATGTAAGCGGAGAGGAACGGTCGGCTCTCTTGGTGCTCGCTCAACTCTTTGCTCACGACGACCCGCCCGTCGCCGAACAATACTTGGCTCGGTTCCGAAGCCTCCGAGGCTCGGTTATCCCGATTCTTTCCTACGGCACCGATCCTCGCGTCAAAGGCTTCGAAGCCTACTCTCAAGGCGTCGCATGGCTTCGGCTGGGCGACTCCGACGAGGCCAAATCGGCGCTCACCGAGGCGTGGTCGATTTTCGAAGACTTCAACTATGCGTGGCGCGCGTCGCTCTGCGCGCTCGCGCTCTATGAAGCGACGGGCGACCGCCGCTGGGTCCAGCGCGCGTCGCGCAAGATCGATCCGTGGCCGCACAGCTGGATCGCTCGACGCGTGACCGAGGCGACGAGCACCTCGGTGCTGCGCCTGGACCGCATCCCGCCGGCAAAGCGCCAGGTTCTCGAGCTCGTACGTGCCGGACGGCGCAACTCCGAGATCGCGACGGCGCTAGGAAGAAGCCCAAACACCGTCCGCAACCAGCTCTCGCAGCTCTTTCAGACGTTCAACGTGAAGACTCGCGCCGAGCTCGTGGCGACGCTCTCGAAGCCGGTTGCTTCTCTCAGCGTCCTCGACCACAAGCGCCGCCGAAACTAATCTACCGCCGGTCGTAGCCGCCGCAGCCTGCACGTCAGGGTGCAGCGGAACCCGCCGCGAACTGCACAGCGTGCAATCCGGCGCCGTCGCATTTCTCTTTTCGGATATCGAGGGAAGCACGCGCCGTTGGGAACGGTACGGCGAAGCGATGCGCGAGGCGCTGCACCGTCACGACGCGATCCTGCGCTCGGCGATCGAGTCGCGGCAAGGATACGTGTTCAAAACGATGGGCGACGCCTTTTGCGCGGTCTTTCCAACCGCGGCTAATGCACTCGAAGCGGCGATCGAGGCTCAGCGCCGGTTGGGGCGCGAGGATTTCGGTTCGGTCGACGGGCTCTCCGTGCGCATGGCGCTGCATGCCGGCGAGGCGGAGGCGCGTGACGGCGATTATTTTGGCGCAACGCTCAACCGTACGTCGCGATTGTTATCGGCAGGCCACGGCGGTCAGGTGCTGCTCTCGGGGGACGCCGCCGATCGCGTGCTCCCGCATCTCGCGCCCGGAATCACGCTGCGGCATCTCGGCGCGGTTCCGCTGAAAGACATCAACGCACCCGAGCGCGTCTATCAACCGGTCGGCGAAGGCCTGCGCGCCGAGTTTCAGGCGCTGCGCGCCCTGCAGACTCCGCCGAATAATTTGCCGCGCCAAACGACCAGCTTCGTCGGGCGCTACGATGACATCGCGCGCGTGGAGTCGCTGCTCGACGAAGGGCCGCTGCTCACGCTCGTGGGCGCCGGCGGCATCGGGAAGACGCGGCTCGCGCTCGAGGTCGCGGCGGATCGCCTCAACGACCTCCGCGACGGCGCATGGCTGGCCGACCTATCGGCGGTCGGGGATCCGGCGTTGATCGCCGGGACGATCCTCTCGTCGGTTGGCGGCGAGCCCACGTCGGACCACGATCCGCTCGACGATATGCTCGCCTATCTCGAAAAGCGCGAGCTGCTGCTCGTGCTCGATAACAGCGAACATCTCGTTTCCGCCGTCGCGGCAATCGTCGCGCAGATCGTGGCTCGCTGCCCGCACGTGAGCGTGCTGGCCACCAGCCGTTCGCCGCTCGACATTTCCGCCGAGCGCGTTTACCGGCTTTCGACGCTCGACGATGCATCGTCGATCGCGCTGTTCGCCGATCGCGCACGGGCTGTGAATCCGACGTTCGCGCTCGACGCAAAGCGATCGCCGGTGACCGATATCTGTCGCCGGCTCGACGGGATCGCGCTCGCCATCGAGCTTGCGGCCGCGCGGGTACGCAGCATGTCGATCGAGTCGCTCGCATCGCATCTCGAACTGCGGCTGCTCCAAGGCGGCCGCGATCGGCTTGCGCGGCAGCAGACGATGCGCGCGCTCGTCGGGTGGAGCTACGATCTGCTCGACGAGCGCGAGCAGCGAGTGCTGCGGAGCGCGTCGGTTTTCTTGCGCGGATTTACGCTCGGGACTGCGACGCGCGTCTGCGGTGAGGGGGATGACGAATGGCCGGTCTTGGAAGCGCTGACCTCGCTGGTTGATAAATCGCTCGTCATCGCCGATCCGGGTGAGCGCGAAGATCGCTATCGCATCCTGGAGCCGATTCGCGAGTACGCGTGGGAGAAACTGGGCGAAGCCGGTGAAACCGATCGGGTGCAGCGACGGCATGCCGAAGCCTTGCTCGCGCTCTCCGCCGCGTGGTATGCCGAATGGGACGATGGGCCGGCGGCGGATTGGCTCGAGCGGGTCGATCGGGATCTCGCAAACGTGCGGGCTGCGCTGCGCTGGAGCGCGGGTGAGGGCAACGATCTCGAACTGGGCGCGCGGCTATCGGCCGACACGACGATCGCGTTTCTGCGGCTCGCGCTCCCAAACGAGGGCCTCGCGTGGTGCACGGCGGCCGTGGATTGCGCGGCCGCGGTCGCCGACGAGGTGCGCGCGCGGCTGCATTACGGCATGTCTATGCTCTACAGCACGGTCGCGCAGGATGCGGCATGCCTGCGCGAAGCCGAGATTGCGGCGAGCTTCTTTCGCAAAACGGACGATCGCCGCGGGCTCGCGCGCGCGCTCTCGCAAGTCGCCTCTCGCCATGCCTGGCAAGCACGCTACGAGCAGGCGAAGGTCGCGGCTGAAGAAGCGCTGCAGTTAGCTCGCGCCGGCCTCGACGCGCGTTTATTGGCCGACGTGCTGCGCCGTTGCGCCGGCGCGTTCACCAACGACGGGCCGGATCGCGTGCGAGCGTCGTATGCCGAGAGCGTGGCGCTCTTTTCGTCGCTTGGCCGCGACGACGAAACCGCGCGGGTGCGCACCTGGTGGGGGCAGTGGCGGAAGAGGCGGCCGGGAACTATGCCGAGGCCATCACGCAACTGCTCGAGGCCGCGCGGTTGGACACCGGCGACGGCGCCGTGATGTTCCATAGCGTGGATATTGCGGGCTGCTATCTCGCCATGGGGGGCGACGGCGCACGTGCCGAGCCATTTGCACGCAAAGGTCTCGTGGCCGCCGCCAAGGCGGGACACTGGGTTGGGGCGTCGCTCACCATCGCGCATCTCGCGGTCGTCGCGGGCGAAAAATCCGCTTGAAGCGGCCCGCCTCCTGGGGTATGCGTCGCGACGATTTCAAGAGCTCGGATGGGAACTCGAGCCGATCGATGCCGCATTGGTGCGCGATTTGCGCGCGAGTCTCGCCAAGCGACTCGAAGAGGACGCGCTCGCGGCGCTGTTCGCGAGCGGCGTGGAGTGACGATCAGGCCGTCACCCACGCGCTGTCAAGCTAGGAGAATGGCCTTAGCAGGGATGGCCGCCGCCGTCGGGCGAATTTCCTCTTGCCTTGTCCCTTAAAGTAGCACTGCTGCTTGAGCGTAAAGGTCCCTTGCTCGCCGCTGCAGCCGTAGACCGCCATGTACGATCCCTTCAGCGCGTGCTTCTTTGCATCCCAAGTAGCCTTCGTTGAAAAGCTACAGTAGAGGCTGCCCGTGCCGCCGACCGTCGCGCCGGTGACCGTGCTGCCGCTGACGACTTGCGACCGATGCCGTCACGGTCGTCGAACCGTAGTTGATCGAGAGCACGCCGCCCGTGCTGACGCCTTGCTGAGCGTAAAATGCCGAGCCTTTTCCCTTTCCGTAGGCATTATCGTTAAATGGGCCGGCATATTCGCCGCCGAGATTGACCGTGCCGGCAGCGTGCGACACGGTTGCGGCGCTTTGCAGTGCCGACGCGCCGCTCGGGACGCCATTCGAGACCCCGCCGCACGCCGAGAGCGCAAACAATGAGAGCGCCGACGCCAAACTGAGCGCGGTGCTCGCAAAAGATTTCTTCATCACATACCTCCTCGAGAACGAACGAGTTGAAGGAGCATACCGTTCCAAGCAGCTAAGTGCCTCCTCCATCGGAGCTGCCGCAACGGAGAGAGCATGAAGAAAAACCTGCAATGGGTGTGGGCGCTGCTTGCCTTGGCAACCTTGACGTCCCGACCCGAAAGCGCGAGCGCCGCAACGACGGGCGCGATCGTGGGCACCGTACTCAACGTCGCGACGAAAGCGCCGATTGCCGGCGCCGAAGTGACAGCGACGAGCCCATCGCAGATCGCGCACGTGACGACCGACGCTTCGGGGCGATACACGTTCCTTTCGCTCGCGCCCGATACATACACGATTTCGGCGATGCATGCCGGTTTCGATGACGTCTCGATTTCGGGCATCGCCGTCTTCGCGGGGCAGAGCCAATCCGTCCCGGTCGGCTTGCAGCCGAGTCTCAAGCAAATCGCTCGCGTAACGTCCCGCTCGGCGTTGAGTCCGGTCAAGGCCGGCGTCGGAACCGACGTTTATTCCGTGAATCCGGCGCTAACGGCGGCGGCCGCGCCGATCGGCGGCGGCGGCGGCCTGAATAATGCCTACTCCGCTATCGCGGCTATGCCGGGAGCTTTCGTGCCGAACGGCCAGATGGGCGTCAATCAAACGGTCTACATCCGCGGCGGCTACTACGATCAAATAGGCTACGAGTACGACGGCGTTCCCGTCAACCGGTCGTTCGATAACTATCCCGCTCACTCGGCCTCCACGCTAGGCCAGCAAGAACTGCAAATCTACGCCGGCGGCGGCGAGCGCGAGTTCCAACGCGACCGGCCTCGCCGGCTTCATCAATCAAGTGACCAAGACGGGCACGTATCCGGGATATGGAACGGGTTCGTTAGGATTCGGCGCTCCAACGTTCTATCATCAAGCCGAGTTCGAAGCCGGCGGCGCGACGCCGGACCGCCTATTCTCCTACTATGTCGGCATCAGCGGCGCCGACCAGGATTATCGCTATCTCGACGACGACAACGGGTCGGACTTGCTGAATATCTTTCCGTACCCCGTCGGTCCGAGCAATCTAACGACGAACACCGACTTTTACCCGGCGATGTACCCGAACTGTAGCGCCGTGAACGCCACGTACACCAATCCGATCGCAAAGAAACTGACGACCGATCCCGGATGCTACTCGACATTCTACAACGTCGCATACAGCAATCCGGCGTACATCGCGGATCGCGAAGCGGTCGCGAACTTCCACTTCGGCATCCCGCACAAGAACGACGCCGGAAAGGACGACGTCCAAATCCTCTACACGAACTCGTCCGAGTTCCGCAGCTACTACAGCAGCGTCGATGACGCGGGCGCACCACTCGTCAACGGCTTGGTTCAACAAGGCGATATCGACTCGCCACACTGGCCGGATTACTACACGTATCCCGGCGGCACGCCGTTCCTCGCTCCCGCGACGACGCCGAAGACCGCCTATCTCTTTCCTGGTTCACCGACGCCCCGGTGCGCGAACGTCCCGGACCTGGGGAGCGCCTCGTGTCCGCAGGACGCTCAAGCCGCCCTGCCCGACGACTATCGCGACGGGCGATGGGACACGGCCAGCATCGTCAAGCTGCAGTATCAGAAAAATTTTGGCAGCAACGCCTACCTTCGCGTCTTCGGCTACACGTTCTACTCCAATACCAATCGCAGCGGCGCAACGCGGCGCGGCATCGGCAGCGGATTCGGCGCGACGAACTACGACTACGAAGTCGACGGTCACACACGCGGCCTGCAGTGCGGACTTTGGCGACCAGATCAACAGCACGAACCATAATCAACGCCAGGTCAACTATATGAAGTCCGGGGCGTACCTGCGACAATACAATACAACTACTACAACGTCCCGACCAGCAGGTCAGCAACCTGACGGACGGCACGACTGTTTCGCACGAGCGGCAGCCCCGGTGTAGTCGGGACCCGCGGCCGTGCAACGAGTTCGCTAACGCAAGGCACGTTCGCCTACGCCCACGGCGGGCTCGGCCCGAGAACCCGTGCACCCTGGCAAGTTCGTGGGAACCGCCCGCCTGCGCCGCCGGCGCAACGTTCCGGCTGACGTATACGGGAAACCAGGCTTCGTCAACGGGGTCACGCCGGCGTTTACGAACCTCGCGCTCGGCGACGAGTGGCGCCCGAACGATAAGCTGGATATCAACGTCGCACTGAAGTACGCCAACGACAACTTCTACCTGCAGAACACCAACGATCCCGGCAAGAACTTCTGGTTCGCAGCCGCTCAGCAAGAGTTTTGCTATAACCCGTTGACCGATCAGCCGGTCCTCATTCCGCAGCCGCCTCAGGACGCGTCGGTGGTCGAGCCCTACGTGAGCTTCACCTGCCCGGTCGACAAGTCGTCGGGGACACCCGTTCAAACCGTTCACCCGGACGGCAAAGACGGCCACCTGCTGCTCTCTAACAACTATCCCCTCACATTCGTGCAGAATTACTGGCAGCCGCGCATCGGTCTACGTTCACCGCGAATCCCGGATACGGTCTTCCGCATTTCGGCCGGCCGCTACGCGCAAGAGCCGCAAAACTACGAGATTCAGTACAACAGTTTCGAAGCGAACCTCGCCGAGGAGCTCGCTCGGTTTCCTGCCGTACGGCTTCACGACGCCGTTCCACGACGCGCAAGCCGCAGTTTTCGGATAACTACGACTTCTCGTTCGAGCGCCACTTTAAAGGTACGGACATGTCGATGAAAATTACGCCGTACTACCGCTATGCGACCGATCAGCTCGACGAAAACATCTACATCTTCCGACCCTCTCCGTCTCGCCGCCCTTTAACGCGGGAACCGAGAGCAGTTCGACGGCGTCGAACTCGAATTCACGAAGGGCGACTTCAACAAAAACGGCTTGGCAGCCGTTCTCGTACACCTACTTGAACTCGGTCGAGAAATGGAACAACTTCTCAGGGCAGCACGCAAAACGCCGTCGATCCGTACAACCAGTACATCCAGGCGTACAACGCACTCACCAAAGCCGGCGGCGGCGCCCGCTGCTACACCAACGCCGAACGGCGACGGCGGCACCGGACCGGCGGGCCGATCGTCGATTCTCAACCCCTACTACGGCGCATGCGCCGCAGCCGCGCTGGATCAGAACGCCTGGTATGCGACCGGCTTGGACTACCCATATACGTCGCCCGAACGTGTTCTCGCTGTCCTTAACTACAAGCACAACAGTTTCGCGATCACGCCGGCGGTAAGCTGAACGAAGGCGCTACCTACGGGACCTCCGCGGACGTCATCGGCATCGACCCGCGCACGTGTACGGCGAACCAGCGCAGTTTCGGTCTAGGCGGCAATCCCGGTGCTGGCCGACTACACGTCGTGCAGACTTGCCTCAGCGACGGAACCAACCGGCGATCTCTATATTCCGAACCCGCAAACCGGCACGTTCGACAGCTTCGGACAATTCCGTCAACCGTGGGATCTCAACATCGGCCTGTCGCTGTCACTACGATTTTCGCCGCGCGTTTCGGTCGAACGATCGTGCGAATCTCGTCAATCGTGCTTCGGCGGCTCGGCGACACCGTGGACCGCCAGCCAATCCGCCGAACTCCGTCATCTGCGGCTACACCCCGAATACCTTTTATATCGGCAGATTTCTACAACGGCACCAGCCCACAACGACGTCGCCGCCAACGGCGTGCCGCAGAATCCCTACTTCACGAACTACGTTCGCGCCGTCGTACGGCGACCCGTTCTCGAGCAACTATCCGCTCGCGCTGAACCTCTATTTATCGGTCCAGGTCAAGCTCTAGCGACGTGGCGAGCGCGGCTTCGATCCGGCGCGCCGGGGCTGCCGATCTCGAAGGACTCGTGCCGCTCTTCGACGCCTATCGCCGTTTTTTCGCCGGACGCGCCGAGCCGGAAGTCTCGCGACGTTTTCTCGCCGCCCGCTTCGCCGGAGATGAATCGGTCGTCTTCGTCGCGCAGACCGGCGACGAACTGGACGGCTTCATTCAGCTCTATCCGCTCTGGTCGTCTTGGTACTGCGCTCGTATCTGGTTTTTGAGCGATCTTTACGTCAAGGAGTCGAGCCGCGAGTGCGGCATCGGGCAACGTTTGGTGGAGCGCGTCATCGCTTACGCGAAGGAGACCGGCGCCTCGAGCGTCATGGTGGAGTTGCCCAACCGCGAGCCGCATCTCGAGCGTTTTTATGCCAAGCTCGGTTTTCACCGCGACGCGGTCTTCGATCTCGCCCGGCTCACGCTGCACCCCGGCTAGGACGAGTCTTGCGTTTGGAGGAAAATGCGCGCCATGGAACCGCTCGATCGACGCAGTTTTCTGATTAGCACCGGCGCCGCTACGGCTGCGCTCGCCGCCACCGGCCCGACGCCGGCGCAGACGGGCGACGGCGGCGCGGTCTTCCTGACGACCTGGGAGTGGGGCATCGAGGCGAACCGCCGCGCGGCCGAGGTCGTCGCGGGCGGCGGCTCGTTGCTCGACGCGATCGAGAAAGGCATCAACGTCGTCGAGGACGATCCGAACGTCGACTCGGTAGGATATGGAGGACTCCCAAACGCGCAGGGCGAGGTGGAGCTCGACGCCGGGATCATGAGCGGAACGATTCATCGCGCGGGTTCCGTCTGCAATTTGCACAAAATCAAAAACCCAATATCGGTCGCGCGCCTCGTGATGGAGAAGACGCGTCATACCACGATGGCCGGGGAGGGCGCGCTGCAGTTCGCGATCGCGATGGGGTTCGAGCCGATGCAGCTTTTAACGCCGCACAGTCTCGAGGAGTGGCTGAAGTGGAAGAACACGCCGAATCACGACACCTTCTGGATCGACCGCGACCATCACGACACCGTCGGCATGGTCGGCGCCGACGGCAATGGCCACGTTGCGGCTGGGTGTTCGACGAGCGGCCTCGCGTGGAAGATTCCGGGGCGCGTTGCCGATTCGCCGATCGTTGGATGCGGCTATTATGCCGACGACGCGGCCGGGGCGGCGTCGGCAACCGGCAACGGCGACGTGATGGCGAACTACTGCACCTCGATGTTCATCGTCCAGGCAATGGGGCGCGGCGCGAATCCGCAGCAGGCCTGCGACGACGTGATGCGCTTCATGGCAAAAACCGCTCCGAACCTCCACGAGGATATGTATTGCGTGATCGCGATCAACCCGGCGGGCGAGATCGGGGCGGCGTCTATGAACTCCAAGCAGTCGCTGCAATACGCGGTCTGGCGCAACGGCGCCGGCGCGCTGCATACCGCTCCGGCATTCTTGAGCTAGCGGCGTGGGGTCGCGTCCAACGTGGCCGCCGAAGCGGCTGCGCGTGCTGCTGTGCGGCGCCCTTGCCGCCGCGTTCGTAACGGTCACCGGAGCGCCCGCGCCCGCGCAAACGCTCAACGTTCCGCTCTCCTCTGGTACGCGGCCGATTCGAACCGAGACGCTCTTTCACGAGCTCTTTGCCGACTTCTTCAAAGAGGCGGACGGCACGACGTACGTACAGACCGGCGACATTCCGGCGATGTGGCTGCGCGACTCGGCCGCTCAGACCATCCCGTACATCCGATTCGTCGAGACGTATTCGGAACTGCGTCCGGCGTTTTGGGGCGTGATCGAGCGCGACGCCAAGAATATTCTCACCGACCCGTATGCCGAAGCGTTCAGTGCCGACTATCACGTCTGGGAGCGCAAGTGGGAGATCGACTCGCTCTCGTGGCCGGTCCTGCTGGTCTTCGTCTATTACTCCAATACGCGCGATCGCACGATCTTCACGCCCAATCTGCATCGTGCGATGCAAACGATCGTGACGACGCTGGAGTGCGAGCAGCATCACGCTGCGTGCAGCCGCTATACGTGGCCGCAGCCCGTGCCCACCCACGAGCAATACAACCCGAACACCGGTCTGATCTGGAGCGCGTTTCGCCCCTCCGACGATCCCGTCACCTATCGCTATAACATTCCGCAGAATGCGATGGCGGTCGTGGCGATGCGGCTGCTCGCGATGTTTGCCGTCGAAGCCTTCGGCGACCATTCACTCGCCCAACGGGCCACCACGCTCGCCAATGAAGTGCGGGCCGGCGTCATGCGCTACGGGCGCACGTACAACCCGAAATATAAGTGGATGTACGTCTACGAAACCGACGGCTACGGGCACGAGAACTTCATGGACGACGCCAACATGCCGAATTTGACGGCCCTGCCCTACTACGGTTGGTGTTCGACGAACGACGCGACTTATCTCGACACGCGCCGCTTCACGCTCTCACCGGACGATCCGTATTATTTTAGCGGCAAGTTTGCCACGGGGCTGGGAAGCCCGCATACGCCGAAGGGGTGGGTTTGGCCGCTCGGGATCATTGGAGCGGCCCTTTCGACGACCAAACGCGAAGATATCCTCAATGCCATCGACATGCTCGACCGCAGCGATACGATCGACGGCCTCATGCACGAGTCGGTGAACCCGAACGATCCTCAGCAGTTTACGCGACCGGAGTTCGGTTGGGCGAATGCTTTCTGGGCGGATTTGCTCTTTCGCACGATCGCCGGCTATCCGGCGACGCCGCTCGGGCTGCTAGGCACGATGGTCGCGGGCGAGCGTCAGAGCGAAATTCCCGCGATCGCTCCGTCGTGGACGCAGCTTGCCGATCGCGCCGAGCTTACGAACACGCTCGGCCGTCTCATCGCACAAGCGCCGCGAACGTGGTAGCGGACGAGTCGCGCGTCCACCAGGTTCCCCCGGGATAATAGATGCCGGCGCCTTCGCCCCAGATGACGTAATCCGTTCCCGCGCCGTCGACCGTCAGCCCGAGATAATCGCCGAACGGAAAATCGTACCCCGCGGCGTGCTTGTAAGGCGCGCCGGCGCCGCCGTCGGAGAGGCGAACGGTTGACGTCCACGTCGCACCGCCGTCGCGAGTTCGCGCGAACCACGTGTTCCAGGCGTAGGCGCCGTTGCGGCTGTCTTGCCAGACGAGCCGGAAATCGCCGGCATCCGGTCCCGCGACCACCGCCGGACTCGTCGCATTGCCGGCCGCGGCAATGACAAACGGCTTGCTCCAGTGCGTGCCGTCGGCGGAATGCGTAACGTAGAGTGCGTTAGGTCCCTGGGGCGTCGAGTTTTTCGCATACGCAAAGACGTACGCGCCGCGGCGGTCGGCCGCAACCGCGTCTTGCGCGGTGAAGAAATCTTGATAGCAATCGTGTCCGTGGCAGGGCGCGCCTTCGTGACTGATCGCAATCGGAACCGTCCGCCACGTTCGGCCGCGGTCGCCCGACGTTACCAGGGCGACGTGTCCGTCGCCGGTTTGATCGCGCCCGCTTTCGCCGTCCACGGCGAACCAGACTGAGCCGTCCGGCGCCAACGTTCCGCCGTACGAGTAGTACCAGAGGTGCGCCGTCGTGGCGCGCACCGGCGTTTCCCACGTCTCGCCCCCGTCGTGTGAGGCTGCGACGTAGAGCGCGTACCGCGCGTTGAACGCGACGTAGAGGTCGCTGCTCGACGGTGCGGCAACGAGCGTCGGCTTATCGCTATAGTGCAGCGTTCCGTCGAGACGAACGGCCTCGCTCCAGGTGAGCCCGTGATCGCGCGATCGAGCGAACGCGGCGCCGGGCGAAAAACCATTCAGGCAGACGACGTCGACGACGCCCCCGGCTCCGACGCTCAACTGCGGATCGTACTGAAACGGCACGCGCGTGCCGTGGCGGCAGATGTGTCGTGTCGCGCGCCAGTGACCTCCCCCGTCGTTCGAGGCGCGAAAGAGCAGGTAATCGGGACGCTGTTCGGTCGTCATCTCGTAGAGCCAGTGCGAACCGGGATCGGCGGCAATCACGGGTTCCCAGCGCGTGGTGCCCGAGCCGCCCCACCGTTGCTCGCTTGCAAAGCGAGCGCTTCGCGCATCGTCGCTGAAGGGTGCCGTCGGCACTACGATCTTTGCGCCGGCACACGCCGCGAGCAGCAGTGCCGAGACGACGACCGGCGCAAGCCCGCGCGCGCGATACGACCTCCCCACGACGAGCGGCTTAGCGGTTCGGCAGGCCAACCCTGCCTAAAATCGAAGCACGCCGCGTGAAGAGATTGCTGCTCGTCGCGTGTTCCGCGTTGATTGTAACCGCTTGCTCTGCCGGACGAAACGTCGCGCTCCCTTCGGGCATGCCATTCGCCGCAACGGCATCATCCGACGGCATCGTCGGGCAAACGGCGGGGAACGTCTACGTCGCGAACTGGTACGGCAATAACGTCCAAGTCTTTTCCGCCGACGCTAAATCGAAGCTTCGTACGATTACCGAGGGCGTCGCGTATCCCAACGCGCTGGCGATCGATGGATCGGGGCGCGCCTTCGTCGGCAACTACGGCGCCCCGAGCGGAAGCAGCACCAGCACGGTCGCGGTTTACGGAGCCGGCGCCGCCACGCCCACGCGCACCATTACCCAAGGTGTACTCGGCCCATATGCGATTGCGTTCGGTCCTTCCGGCAAAGTCTACGTCGCCAACCGCGGCGGCACGACGGTGACGATTTACCCACACGCTTCGAGCACGCTGCAGCAGACGATCAGCAACGGCGTTCGCTCGCCCGAAGCGTTGGCGTTCGATCGCGACGGAAACGTCTACGTCGCGAACTGGGCAAACAATACCGTCACGTCGTACGCGCCGGGGAAGGCATCGCCGCTGAAGAAGTACTCCACCGGCGTCCTGCGTCCCGACGCGCTCGCGATCGACGCGGCGCAGAATCTCTACGTTGCCAACCACGGTGCCGATACGGTCACGGTGTACGAGCCGCTCCACAAGAACGCGCCGCACACGATCCGCAAAGGCGTCCGCGAGCCCGTGGCGTTGATCTCCACGTCGTCCAAGCTGCTCTACGTTCTCAACTACAAGAACAGTTCGGTCTCGGTGTACGACGAGACGACTCTCGCGCTCGCGCGCACGATCACCGACGGTGTTGCCTGCCCTACGGCGATGGCGATGAGCAAGTCGGGATCGCTGTACGTCGCAAATTCGTGTCCCAGCTCGCTGTCGGTATACTCGGCAACGGGAAGCAAGCCGCTGCGGACGATTACGAACGGATTGAACGGGCCCGTCGCAATCGGCGTCGCCCCCTAAAATGAAATCCCGCGCGGGCGTGATTCTCGCCCTGCTGGGAATGTGCGGCTGCGCGCAAAACGCCGTAACGGCCACCCCGGCCTCGACGGTCGTCTCGGCGTCCTCATCGCAGAAGATCCAGCACGTCGTCATCATTTTTCAGGAGAACCGGACGACCGACGATCTCTTCAACGGGCTGCCGGGTGCCGATACGGTGCGTAGCGGCCTGAACTCTAAGGGGCAAACCGTTCCCCTGCGGCCCGTCAATCTCACCGCGCCGTACGATCTGGATCACACGCACTCCGGGTTCGAGCAAGAGTACGCAAATGGAAAACTCGACGGATTTAACGGCGAGAACTCGACGTGTGCGGGCGGTACGCTCTGCGCGCCGGCTTCGGTGCGGGCATACGGGTACGTGCCGCAGTCGCAGGTCCAGCCGTATTTCACGATGGCGGAGCAGTATACGTTCGGCGATGAGATGTTTCAAACGAACCAGGGACCGAGTTTTCCGGCCCACCAATACATCGTCAGCGGCACGTCGACGGTTTCCAACGGGTCCACGCTGCGCGCGGCCGAGAACCCCGATCACCCTAATGGCGGTGGGGTAGGCGGCTGCGACTCGCCGTCCGACACGCTCGATCCGCTGATCGACACCGAAGGGATCGAGAGCGAAAAGGTCTACCCGTGCTTCAATCGCATCTCGCTCATGCAACTCGCCGATCAGCAGAGCGTGACGTGGCGATACTATCAGGCGATGAGCGGGCCGGGCATCTGGAATGGGCCCGACGCGGTTCTCGCCATTCGAAAGAATCCGGAGTTCGCGAGCGACGTCATCGCGCCGTCGTCGCAAGTGCTCACCGACATCGCCAATGGCAAGCTCGCCGACATCACCTGGGTCACGCCGACCGCGCTTGCGTCGGATCACGCCATGGCAAATAACGGTTCGGGTCCGTCGTGGGTCGCCGCGGTCGTCAATGCGATTGGGGAGAGCCAGTTTTGGAGCACGACTGCGATCGTGGTCACGTGGGACGATTGGGGCGGGTGGTACGATCACGTGGCCCCGCCGCTCTACAACTCATACGAATTGAGCTTCCGGGTGCCGCTCGTCGTGATCTCACCGTATGCAAAGAACCACTACGTTTCACACGTGCAGCACGAGTTCGGCAGCATTTTGAAGTTTACCGAGGAAACGTTCGGCTTACCCTCGCTGCACACGACCGACGAGCGAGCCGACGACCTTTCCGACTGCTTCGATTTCAGCCGGTCGCCTACGCGCTTCAAGCACATCCCGGCGCCATTGCGGGCCAAGTACTTTTTGACGCAGCGGTCGACGGAGCCGGACAATTAGCAGCCTGCGCGCATTGCCGGCCGCGCTGTCGTGCGCCGTGTTGGCGGCATGCGCGCATACTTCAGCCGCGGGGACGCTGCCGGCGACATCCTCGGCCCTCTCGAGCAGCATCAAATACCGATCGCTCTATAGTTTCGCGCCGGCCGGCCGTTCCGGCGACGGCGATCGCCCCGTCGCCGATCTCGCCGCGGTGGGAGATCAACTTTACGGCACAACGCAGTACGGCGGCACGACGAACGCGCAGTGCGCGTTGGGCTGCGGCACCGTTTTCGCGGTAAGCGAAAGCGGCGCCGAGCGCGTCCTGTACCGCTTCAAAGGCGGCGCCGACGGCGCGTTGCCGCTCGGCGCTCTGGTCGCCGTCGGCAGCGAGCTCTACGGAACGACCAGCGCCGGCGGTTCGGGAAACGCGTGCTACGGCGGTTGCGGCACCGTCTTCTCAGTCGGGATCGATGGATCGGCCGAAAAGGTGCTCCATGCGTTCTCGGGCGGAAAGGACGGTGCACTGCCGGCAGCGGGGCTGGTTTCGCTCAACGGAATTTTCTACGGCACGACCGAGTACGGCGGTCAAACGACCGCGCTTTGTTCGTCCGGATGCGGAACAATTTTTAAAATCGGCGCAAGCGGAACCGAAAGCGTCGTGCATGCGTTCAAAGGCGGCTCGGACGGCGCCGGCCCGGTGGCGCGGCTGATCGCGGTTAGCGCAATGCTCTACGGAACGACGCAGTACGGCGGCAAGACGACGGCGTATTGCGGCACGGGATGCGGCACGCTCTTTCGGGCGACCGCCGGCGGCGCGATCGAGACGCTGCATAGTTTTTCGTTTGGGTCTAAGTCCGGCGACGGCGCCTATCCCGCGGCCGCACCCGCTGCGATGAACGGCGACCTGTACGGCACGACGCTGGGCGGCGGCGCCGCGGGTGACGGCGCGGTGTATAAGGTCGACCCCAGCTCCGGTGCCGAGAGCGTGCTGCACAGCTTTGTCTGCTGTCAAACCGGCACCGACGGCGCGTATCCCTATTCGCACCTCGAGCACATTGGCGGACTTCTCTACGGAACGACCCACAGCGGCGGCACCGCAAACCACGGCACGGTTTTCAGTATCACCGGGGCGGGCAGCGAGAACGTGCTCTACGATTTTCGCGGCAAACCCGACGGCGCGTATCCCGAATCGGGCATCACGCTGCACGACGGCGTTCTTTACGGTACGACGACCGGCGGAGGATCGCAGTCGGAAGGAACGGTCTTCTCGCTGACCCCCTAAGCGGACAAGCGAGGACTTAGGCCGAACCTTTCGCTTCTTACATAATGCGAAAGGCAAAAATATGAAGTACTTCCCTATTCTCCCGTTTGGCGCGCTTGCGCTCGCGATCGGTCTCGCGGCCGCTCCGGTGGTTTCGACCGCCCAACCGGCACCCGCTCCGACGCCGGTGCCGCAGCCAAAAACGGATTTCTCGTCGGTTATGTTCTTGACCGGCACGTGGAACTGCACGCAAATGCTGCGTGGAGCAACGCGTCCCGACACGAGCACCACGACGATTGGCATGGACGGCGTATGGATGGTAACGCAAGATACCGCGCCGCCGTTCGACAAATATCGCACGTGGCCGATCGCGGGAACGACGTACACGGGGTACGACCCGACCATCAAGCAGTGGATTCAGCTCGGCGTCGATAGCAGCGGCGGATACGGCATGAGCACGTCGCCAGGCTGGCAAGGCAACGTGATGACGTGGACCACGAAGAATCCCGACGGCAGTTCGGCCACCGACGTCGTAACCAAAAATAGCGACACCGAAACGACCGACGCTCAAACGACGACCGACGCGCAGGGTCACGCAACGAACGCCACGATTCACTGCACGAAATCGGCCTAGCGCAAGCCTCCGCGAATCCTCCGGTCCGGGCGCGCCGTCACCTCGTATGCGGCGCCGATGCCGACGATCACGGCCATCACCAAGAGCGTGATCCAGCCGTAGTTAAAAACGGCGCGCCCGCTCGATAACGAGCTCGGCCAGACGATGTCGAGCAGCATCAACGCTAAATACAGGGCGGCGCCGACGGTTACCGCCGGCCCCCATCGCCCCAGCGTGAACGGTCCGCCCGGGCGCCAGCCGCGCGCGCGCGCGATCAGCGCGCCGCCGACCGTCAGCAAGAACGCCAAGTAGATGCCCGACGTCGCGAACGAAACGAGCGCGTAGAGCGCGTTGACGTGTGCGGGATACTCGAACCACAAGATTCGCACCGGCTTTGACGGATTGATCAGAACGAGCAGCAGAAAGAGAAACGGGACGATGGTCCCCACCAGGATCGCGTTCCCGGGCGTGTGGTGACGTTCGGATATTCGTTCGACGCTCGCGCTGAACGGAAGCGCACCGTCGCGCGCGAGCGCGAAGGCGACCCGAGCGCCGGCGCCTTGCACGGCCGTTCCGCAGCTAAAGAACGCCACGATCACCATCACCAAGAAAAAGTCTTGCAGCCAGCGCGGGAGCGTTCCAAGGATGACGTCGATCCCGCCGCTGACGACGCCGTTGATGCCCGTCGCCGGCGTGGCGAGCAGTAATCCCAAAACCAGCACGAACGATGCGATGCCGCCGTAGAGCAGGGCGTTGCGCATCGCCTTGGGAACCTGGCGCCGCGCCCCGATCGTTTCCTCCGAGATATCCCCGGCCGATTCGAAACCGTAAAAGATGTAAACGTTGGCGAGAACCGCGACGAGCGCGGAGCCGGTCCACCAGTTTCCGCCGAAGTTGAGGCCGAGCGGATTGCTGCGCGACGTGCTCGACGCTCTGGGTGGAGAAGATGAAGCCGAGATGCTGATGGAAGCCGAAAATCGCGAGCGCCAGGAAAACGCCAAACGTGCCGATCGTTTCCACGTAGACGCCGAAGCGCGCGACGCGCCCGAGAATCGTTGCGCCCACCCAGTTCAAAAGCGCCGAGAGCACGATGATGCCGCCGGCGATGGCGAAGATCGCGACGTGGCTGCTGGGATCCGAATGCGTGCCGAACCACCGATTCGCAAGCGCGGCAACATACGTTACCGCGCCGGAATCGACCGACGCGACCGTCGCGAGCAGCGCGAAGCCGTAAATCCAGCCGATGAACCATCCGTAGCGCGGCCCGACGGTGAACTTTCCGTATTGGTAGAGCGCCCCCGAAAGCGGATATTCGCTCGCGAGTTCGCCGAAGACGAGCGCAACGAGGGTCATGAGTCCGACGACGATCGGAATCGTCCAAATGTACCGCGGGCCGCCCGTCCCTAACCCCAGGGTATAGAGCGAGTAGATGCCGACCATCGGGCTGAGGTAGCTGAACGCCACCGAAAAGTTATCGAAGAGCGAAAGGACGCGCGAGAGCTCTTGACGGTAGCCGAACGCTGCGAGTTGTTCGTCCTCGGTGCTCGCCATGACGCGCACGTTTAGCGCGCACGCAACCATCGCCTCTAAAGGTAGCGGCCCAGACCTGCCGTAACATCTGCCCTCCTACAGGCCATGCCTGGAACAAAGGAGCAGTTGTGAACCGATATGTGAGAGTTCCCGCGCCGCTCGTTGCAGCGATTGCAATCGCGGCTTGCAGTTCGAGCGGCGCGCCGGTGCCGGGTTCGTCCGGCGCCGCCGCCTCGCAAGTACCGCTGAAATCGATCGTTCCGCAGTCGAGGATGCCGCAGTGGATGGCGCGCGGACTCGCGACGCCGGCGTGCCCGCAGGTCTCGGGCGTACCGACGTGCTTGGCCTTGATCGAATCGAAGGGCGGCGCGAGCCGGACCGTCAGCGGTTGGGCGCCCAGTGACATTCAGACGCGCTACCACCTCCCGTCTTCGACGAAAGGCGCCGGGCAGATCGTCGCCATCGTCGACGCCTACGACAATCCCAACGTTGCGTCGGATCTTGCGGCGTATCGCTCGCAGTTCGGCCTCGGTACGGCGAACTTCACGAAATACAATCAGGACGGACAGCAGAGCAACTATCCGCGCGGAAGCGTCGGATGGGGCGTCGAGATCGACCTCGACGTTCAAATGGTCTCGGCAGTCTGTCCAAAGTGCACGATCGATTTGATCGAAGCGAACAGCTCCAATAATAGCGATCTCGAAGCGGCGGAAGCGCAAGCCGTGACGCTCGGCGCTCATATCGTGAGCAATAGCTGGATCTGCTACAACTCGGTTGCGTGCGTGGACGACGCATACTTCGACGTTCCCGGCGTCATCTATACGGCCGGCTCCGGCGACGCCGGTTACAACGAAAACGGCGCGCCGGAAGCGCTCGCGAGCGTGATCTCGGTGGGCGGCACGGTGCTCGCGAAGAACGGATCGACGTACAGCGAGACGGTCTGGGACGGCGCCGGTGCGGGCTGTGCGACCGGCGTCACCAAACCGGCATGGCAGAGCGATCCGGATTGCACGTCGCGCACCGACTCGGACGTTTCCGCCGTCGCGTGGGGCGTCGCCGAGTACGACACGTACGGCTATAGCGGCTGGTTTACCGTCGGCGGCACGAGCGTCGCCACGCCGATTACGGCGGCGGTGTACGGGCTTGCCGGCAACGCGGCGCAGCGCGACGCCGGAAGGACGTTCTGGCACGAGAAGAGCGGACGCCGTGCCAAGCAGCTCAATGCGATTACCAGCGGCGACGACGGCACCTGCGGCGGCGAGTATCTTTGCCAGGCCGGCACCGGTCAGTTCGGAACCTATTCGGGTCCAGCCGGTTGGGGAACCCCGTTCGGCACCAAATCCTACTAACATCGAAAAAGGAGATGCAGCGCGCGTGATGCTCACGGTGCAAATGCCGGCGGAGGCGGCCTATTTCTCGACCGTCGCGGCGTTCTCGTAAGAAGCGAGGCGCGCACCTGTTATATCTCGACGAAGACTCGGTTCGATCGCTCCTAGACTGGAACGAGCTCATCGCGGCGATGGAAACGACGCTAGCCGCATTCTCGCGCGGCGAGATCGTGCAGCCGGTGCGCGACATCATTGCAGTTGACGAGGGACGCCGCTATCTCGGCGTGATGCCGGCGGTCGCGGGCGATGTGATGGGATTGAAGTTGGTTTCCTTCTACCCCATTAACGCCGGCGGCCCAAATCCGACGCACAACGCGACGATCGTCCTCTATCGCACCGAAACGGGCCAGCCGCTCGCAGCGATGGACGGGCGGCTGATCACCGAAATGCGCACGGCGGCCGTCTCGGCCGCCGTGACCGCGCGCATGGCTCCGCCTCGGACGCGCGTTCTGGGGCTCATCGGCAGCGGCGTGCAGGCACACGCGCATCTCCAAGCACTTCGTCGCGTGCGGACGTTCGAGGAAGTCCGCGTCTGGAGCCGTACGCCCGAACACGCGGATCGTTTCGCGCGCACGCACGGCGTTCGCGCCGTCGAATCCCCGAAGGCAGCGGTAAGCGGCGCCGATGTGGTCGTAACGGTTACGTCGTCGCGGCAGCCCGTTGTAGAAGGTGCGTGGCTCAAAGCCGGGGCGCACGTGAATGCGGTGGGTTCGTGCCGCCCCGATTGGCGCGAACTGGACGACGAGGCGATGCGCAATGCCGTGCTCGTCGATTCACGGGACGCCGCAAAGGTGGAGGCCGGCGACGTCATCCTGTCTGGCGCGCGGATCTACGCCGAAGTCGGCGAGATCTTCAACGGCAGCGTTGCGGCGCCGCAGGCCCAAACGACGATCTTTAAGTCGCTCGGACTTGCGTGCGAGGATCTCGCCGCCGCCCGGCTCGTCGCCGATAGGAAGGCGCTCCTGGCTTCCGAACGGCCCGTCTGACGTGGTGCTCGCAAAGCTGTTCGCGGTGATCGTGCTCGTCTCGCTGACGTTTGGAGCGGGGCTGCAAGTGGATCGCGACGATCTCGTTGCACTGTTAAAGGACGCGTCGCTGCTCTCACGAGCGCTGATCGCCAACTTTATCCTCGTTCCGCTTCTCGGCGCGGCGATCGCGCGGCTCTTCGCGCTCCCGCCCCCGGTTGCGACGGGGTTCTTGCTCATGGCAATCGCGCCGGGCGTGCCGTTCGTCGTGGCGTCGGTGCGAAAGCGCGGCGGCCGGATTGCGCTCGCGGTGGCGATGGCGTTCTTTTTGCCGCTGATTTCGCTGGTAACGATTCCAATTACGGCGTCGCTCGTGCTCCCGCCGGGGGCCGTGGCGCAGCTCCCGCTCTCGAAGTTCGTGCCGACGTTGCTGCTCTTCCAGATATTGCCGCTTATCGCCGGGATCATGGCGGGGCGACGGATGCCTAGTCTGGCGGAGAAGCTCGGCCGCCCGCTGCAGCTGATCTTTTTCGTTTCCCTCCTCGCCCTGCTCGCCGTGCTGCTGCCCACGATCGTTCGCGACATCGGTATTATCTACGGATCGCGAGGAATGCTCGCGATGCTGACGCTGGTGCTGTTATCGCTGGGAATCGGATGGCTGCTGGGCGGACCGCACCGCGAGGACCGCCGCGTCCTGGCGATCGGAACCGCGCTGCGCAACATCGGTCTCTGCGCGACGCTCGCGACGGCGAGCTTCGCATCCTCCGACGTTGCCGCATCCGTCGTCACGTATCTGATCATCCAAGCGGTGATCGTTTCCGCGCTGGGCGTGTACTTCACGAGAACGGCGAGCGCGGAGACGGCGTGAACGGACGGGCGCGTTCGCCGTTTCGCGCCTTTGGACCAGGGCTCGTCTCAGGAGCATCCGCGAACGATCCTACCACCGTCGGCTCGCTCGCCGTCGTCGGCGCGGCGACCGGATACGGCCTGGCTTGGCTGGTCGTTTTATTGCTGCCGATCCTGGCGGTGGTGCAGGCCGTCGCGGCATCGGTGGCGGCTATTTCGCAGATGAGCCTTCAGCAGGCGATCGCGCGAGCGTACGGGCGAGGCTTCGCGCTGGCGAGCGCCGTCGCGATCGTCGCGATCGGTGTATTGACGCTCGGTGCGGACGTGGCGGCGGGCGCACAGGCGGTGACGCTGCTCTGCGGCGTGCCGTCGTGGATTTTCGTCGTCCCGCTGGTCGTGCTCGTAGGCTGGTTGCTCGCGACCAAATCCTACGTGCGGATCGAGCGAACTTTAGCGTGGTTCACCTTGATTTTTCTCTGCTACGTCGCGAGCGCAATCTACGCGCGGCCGGATTGGCTCGCCGTTGCGCGCAGCATCGTCGTGCCCCACGTCGCCTTCACGCCGGTCACGATCGCCGCCGCGCTCGCACTGCTCGGCACGACGTTGACGAGCTACGTGTACTTCTGGGAATCCATCGAGGTTGCCGAGCGACGCCCGGAACCGTCGCAGCTCAAGGCCGTCAACGTGGATGCCGTGGTGGGAATGACCGTCGCCGCTTCGAGCTTTCTCTTCATCCTCGTCGCAACTGCAGCGGTGTCCGGTACGCATCATGCAAACATGCTGACCGCCGCCGATGCGGCGGCGGCGTTGCGTCCGCTCGCCGGCGCGTTCGACGAAGCGCTTTTCGGGATCGGCCTATTGGCATCGGCGGCGATCGCGATTCCGGTCATTGCCGCGACCAACGGATACGTCGTCGCGCAGACGTTGGGGTTGCCGGCAGGCTTAACGCACCGCGTCGGCGAGGCCAAAGGCTTCTACGCGGCGATCTTCGCGTCGCTAGCCGTTGCGGCGATCCTCGCCTTGGTGCCGGTGCCGACCCTGGCGCTGCTCTATTGGGTCTCGGTGGCCGCGGGCCTCGCGACGCCCCTGACGCTCGCCCTGACGATGCTCGTCGCGCGCAATCGCCGCATCATGCGCGGGAGGCCGATCGGCGGAGCGCTCGCGGCGGCGGGTTGGATGGTGACGGCGATCGTCGGAGCGGCATCGATCGCCTTCGTCGTCTCGGTGGTTCGACCGCTTTTGTCTATTGGATGATGTTGATCGCGCGCGCCGCGACGATCGCGACGGTTATGAGCGACACCGCGCTCTCGAACATCATCAGCAGTTTGGCCCGCGGGGTTAGCGGGAGCGCCTCCGTTGGGCTGAATGCGGTCGCCGTATTGAAACCCAAGAAAAGATAATCCACGAGCTGCGGCTGCCAGTCTTTTCGCACCTTATCCGAGTTCGACGCTGGAAATTCGAAATCGGTCAGCGCTCCGCCGGTGCGGCGCGCTACGGGGCCGCCGCCGTCGATCAGCCAGTAGAGCAGCGTGAAGCAGAGCGCGTTGTTGATCCAAATCGTCACCGCGGTGTAAAAAAGCGTCGAGGCTGCGACGGCGTGGAACGCGAGCTTGTTGACGACGTTGAAGAGATTCCACGAGTTGAGCACGAGCCCGAGCAGCACGGTGCCCCAGATGACATACATTTGGACTCGGTGCCAGAATGGCGATTTTGTGACCGTCGCGACGGTGATTGAAGTGGCGAGTACCGCTAACGTCGCCTCACCGAGCCACGGGGGCGCGACCCGGTAGCGGTCGACGACGTTGAGGCCGAGCACGACGAGGAGAATCGCGACGACGCCGATTCGGTCGGAGAGCGTGGCGGTTTGCCGCGGCGATTGGTGCGAAGCCACTTGGCGCTCTACACGCCGCCGCGGCCGGTTCCCTCCGCGGCGCGCGGTATCGGAGCGATTTCGGTCGAAAGCACCGATACGTGTTTGAAACGTTCGTTCACATCTGGGCCATTCGCGGTGCGACCCTCCTCGAGGGCATCGCCGCCGTCGTCACGGTCGCGGCGGGAATCCAGACCACGGTGGCGGCGTGCATGGCCATCGGCAAGCCCGACGCGCTCGTCCGGCTGCAGCACGTGCGGCGCCGGTTTGCGGAATGGCTTGCGCTGGCGCTCGAGGTTCTGATCGCAAGCGACATCGCGCGCACGGCGGTCGCGCCGACCTGGAACGATCTCGGACAGCTTGGCGCGATCGTGGTGCTTCGCATCGTCATCAACTATACGCTGCTGCAGGACGTCAAGGAGACCGAGTAAACGTCCAGCGCAGTGCGGTTCGAATCGTCCAGCCGGGCGTGTCGGGCGCGTGCGCGAGATTACGTTCGCCTTCGGCATATGCATCGAGCATCGCAAGTCCGGCGATCCCTTTCTTCTCAACCCGCAGACCGACTGGGACATCGTTCCAGCGGTTGATGTTCCAGTCGTACGTGAACTGCATGGTCGACAAGCCGATGCTCCACCCGTCGCTCAGCGTCCGGCGCAGGATCGGGGCGATTTTCGTTTTCGCGACGTCCGGATACGAGGCGGGACCGATGATCGAAAAGTAGCTTTCTTGTGAGAATCCAAACGACCACGGCGACGTGTTCGTCGTATAGCCGAAGGCCGGCCCGAGCGAATACTTGTGCGATCCGAGCGAATCGTTGGCGGTCGGGAAGCGGGCGTTCAATCCAGTAATCCAATCGCCGCGGGGCGTGCTTGATAAAGCGAAGTCCCACACCGAGAGGTCGCCGGCGCCGGTGATTGAATCGGCCGGTGCTCCGGTAACGATTGGGAGTTTGACTCGAACCAGATACGCCGCACCGTCGTACGGGAGCTGCGCGCGAAGGTTGACGATGTTGCTCGAGCCGGCCTCACCATAGTATTGCGGGGAGAGCTCGTCTTCGGCCGAAACGAAAGTTGGCGGCGGTGCCGGCGACGGCGACGGCGAGGCCGTCGAGTCGGCGCCGAACACCGTCTCCGGAAGAAAGCCCAGCGCGGCGAGCGCGAGCGCTACGGCGACGCGCTCTGCCAATCGGCGCTTCTGACTCCCGGCAGCGAGAGCAGCTTCGTAGATAATCCCTCGATTACCGCATCTTCAGGCAGCGGGGCGTAGATTGCGGCCTGCAGTTCGACGTTTTCATCTTCGGCGTAGTGCCGGGTGAGCGATTGAAGGCTCAGCGGCGAGGAGCTCAGAGCGTCGAGGACCGCTGCGCTGATCGCCGGCTGGCTTTGCGAGTTGCAGACGAGGGTGAGCTTATAGACGGTCTCCGACGCCTGCCGGCGTCGAGCGCGCACGTCGATTGCGTCGGCGATCGGCTGCAGCAGCAAATTTACGCAGATAATACCGGCCGCACCGGCCGCGGCTTGAGGAAACAGCCCAAAGCCGGCAAGCGCACCTACGGCAGCGGTAGCCCACATGGTTGCGGCGGTGTTCAAGCCGCTGACGTTCAAGCCGGATCGTAGGATTGCGCCGCCGCCGATAAAGCCCACGCCGGTAACGACGCCTGCGACTATTCTCGTCGTATCCCCCGCGCCGATGATGAGATCGAGCACCGCGAAGAGCGCCGCTCCAATCGAAACCAAACTGCTCGTGTGCAGGCCGGCGGCACGCTGGCGCCACTGGCGCTCGAACCCGATCGCGATGCCGAGGAGGGCGGCCATGCCCAGACGCGCGGAACAGTCGAGAATCGTTAGCTCCGGACCCTTCATTGCCAACCGCATTTTCGGAGGATTCTGAGCGCTACCTTGCTACTAAGCATAAAGGCTGCCAAGCGACGGTTTCGGCGGCTTCTTATCTTTTGAAGTCCAGTCAGTTAGAGTCTACTTTAGTTCAAGCTTTTAATTCATGAGAAAGGCGAGCACGTTTAGATGCCTACCAAGAAACCAAATATTCTGATCCTTTGGGGCGACGACATCGGGATCTGGAACATCAGCAAGTTCAGCAACGGCATGATGGGCTACCGGACCCCCAACATCGATCGGGTCGCCAACGAAGGCGGCCTCTTCACCGACTACTATTCGCAGCAGAGCTGCACCGCAGGCCGCGCCTGCTTCATCACCGGCCAGAACCCGATCCGCACCGGCCTCACGAAGGTCGGCATGCCCGGCGCCACCGTCGGCCTGCAGAAGGAAGACCCGACGATCGCCGAGCTGCTGAAGCCGCTGGGTTACGCCACGGGCCAGTTCGGCAAGAACCACCTCGGCGATCGCAACGAGTTCCTGCCGACCGTGCACGGCTTCGATGAGTTCTTCGGCAACCTCTATCACCTTAACGCCGAAGAAGAGCCCGAACTGCCCGACTATCCCAAGGATCCCAAGTTTAAGGCGATGTTTGGCCCGCGCGGCGTGCTGCATTGCAAAGCGACCGACAAGGACGACGCCGACCGTCGACCCGCGCTGGGGACGCGTCGGAAAGCAAACGATCGAAGATACCGGTCCGCTCACCAAGAAGCGCATGGAGACCGTCGACGAGGAGATCACCGCGAAGGCGCTCGCGTGGATGGAGGCGCAAGCCAAGGCCGACAAGCCGTTCTTCCTCTGGTACAACTCGACGGCGATGCACTTCCGCACGCACGTCGCCGAAAAGAACCTCGGCAAGAGCGGTCAGGATCCGTACAGCGATCGCATGGTCGTGCACGACGAGCAGATCGGCATGATGCTCGACAAGCTCGACGAGCTGGGATCGCCGACAACACGATCGTCATGTACTCCACCGACAACGGCCCGGAGAACGACACGTGGCCGGATGGCGCCAACACGCCGTTCCGCGGGCAGAAGGACTCCAACTGGGAAGGCGGCTGGCGCGTGCCGTGCTTCATCCGCTGGCCCGGCACGATCAAGCCCGGCTCGGTGCTACAACGGCATCGTCTCGCACATCGACATGTTCCCGACGTTGCTCGCCGCCGCCGGCAATCCGGACGTCACCAAACAGCTGCTCGACGGCTGCACGGTCGACGACAAGAAGTTCAACGTCCATCTCGACGGCTACAACCAGATCCCGTACTTCAACGGGCAGGCAAAGGAAAGCCCGAGAAACGCGATCGTGTACTTCAGCGACGACGGCGACGTCATCGCGGTGCGAGTCGGCGACTGGAAGTTCAACCTCGCCGTGCAGCGCGCCAATACGATGGAGCAATGGGCCGAGCCGTTCGTGAAGCTGCGCGTTGCCGCACATCATGAGCTTGCGGCGCGATCCGTTCGAGCGGGCCGACTTCAACTCGAACACCTACTTCGACTGGATGGTCGATCACGTACCTCAGATGTACATGATGCAAGCGGTGATCGCCGGACAGATCGAGGACTTCGCGAAGTTCCCGCCGCGGCAGAAGCCGGCGTCGTTCAATCTCGACTCGGTAATGGAACAGGTCCAGACTCCACACGGCTAAGCCCGTCGTGAGCCATACGGTCGATGACGGACGGACGCCGCATCGCCGCGCGGGTGAGCACGTTTTACGAAGCCCACCCGTATCCGCCGCCGGTCGACGACCTCGACGCGCTACCGCCGTGCGTGGGACGACGAGCGGCGGCGCGCCGAGTCCCACCTCTTTTGGCCCGGCGAACCGCTACCGCGACGACCGCAGCGATCCTCGTCGCGGGCTGCGGCACGGTGCAGGCCGCGCACTACGCCGTGCGCTGGCCGAATGCGAAGATCGTCGGCATCGACGTCAGCGCGAAGAGTCATCGCGTTCACGCGGCGACTTGAAGCGCAAACACGCGCTCGAGAACCTCGAACTGCACGAACTCCCCGTCGAACGCGCGAGCGAGCTCGAGCGAGCGTTCGAATCACGTCGTCTGCACCGGCGTGCTGCATCACCTCGCGCGATCCGCGACGCCGGGCCTTGCGCGCGCTGCGCGACGTGCTGGCGCCGGAAGGCGCGCTCCACTTCATGGTCTACGCGCCGTACGGCCGCGTCCGGCATCTACATGCTGCAGGATTTCTTGCCGCCGGCTCGGGTGGGGCGACGGCAACGACGACGTGGCCGCGCTCGCCGCGACGCTCAAGGCGCTGCCTGCGGACCATCCGATCGTTCCGCTGCTGCGCACTCGCCGGATTTTTCGAGCACGGCCGGCTTGGCCGACGCGCTTTTGCATCCGCAAGACCGCGCGTACTCCGTTGCGCAGTTTTTCGATTTCTTGCAACGCGGCGGCCTGCGATTCGGCCGCTGGGTCCGCCAGGCGCCGTACTTGCCCGCGTGCGGCGCATTGGCATCCACGCCGCGCGCCGATCGGCTGGAAGGCCTGAGCGTACACGAACGATATGCGGCGATGGAGCTCTTTCGCGGTACGATGGTTCGCCACAGCGCCATTGCTCATCGCAGCGATAGTCGCGTACGATCGTATCTCGACTTCGAAACCGACGAGTCAATGGCGTACGTTCCGGTGCGCGCGCCGGAGACGGTAGTCGTGCGAGAAGGGCTTCCAGCCGGAGCGACGGCCGTATTGATCAATCGCCGTCATGCGTATACCGATCTCTACTTGCCGATCGACGGCGAAGAGGACAGGCTGTTCGCGGCGGTGGATGGACGCCGCAGCATTGGAAGCATCGGCGGCAACGCCGCCGCAACGCGCGCGTTTTTTCAAAGGCTCTGGGAATGGGATCACGTAGTAATCGACACAACGAAGGTGGGAAGATGATTCGTATCGAGGGCGGCGAGTTTAGGATGGGCTCGGAGGATTTTTATCCTGAGGAGCGGCCCGTCAGGCGGGTTCGCGTTGAGGCATTCGAAATCGATCCCTATCCGGTGACGAACGAAGAGTTCGCGCAGTTCGTCGACGCAAGCGGCTATGTGACCGTCGCCGAGCGCCCCATCGATGCGTCGCAATATCCGGGTGCGCTTCCGGAGCTCTGCGTTCCGGGCTCGCTGGTTTTTCGTCGGACCGACGGCCCGGTGGATTTACGCGACTGGTCCCAATGGTGGGAGTGGACGCCGAGCGCATCCTGGCGCAAACCGTTCGGGAAAAACTCGACGCTCGACGGCTTCGAGAAGTACCCCGTGGTGCACGTGGCGTTCGAGGACGCGCAAGCCTATGCGGCGTGGGCGGGTAAGCAGCTTCCGACCGAGGCGCAGTGGGAGTTTGCGGCACGCGGCGGCCTCGACGGCGCCGTTTATGCGTGGGGCGATGAGATGGTGCCCAACGGGCAGTTCATGGCCAACACGTGGCAAGGCGAGTTTCCGTGGCAGAATCTCATGCTCGACGGATACGAGCAAACGTCGCCGGTCGGCACGTTTCCTGCCAACGGCTACGGTCTCTACGATATGGCCGGTAACGTGTGGGAGTGGACGACCGATTGGTATTCGGCGACGCCGAGCGCCGAGCCAGCGAAGCCCTGTTGCGGCGCCGCACCGCCGCGTGGAGCGAGCATCGACGAAAGCTACGACCCGAATCAGCCCAACGTGCATATCCCGCGCAAAGTGCTCAAGGGCGGTTCGCATCTTTGCGCTCCTAACTACTGCTTGCGATTCCGTCCGGCCGCGCGGTCGCCGCAAATGGTCGACACGTCAATGAGTCATCTCGGGTTCCGGTGCATTCGATGACGTGGCTGATCTTTGAGTCGAGTCCGTGGCTGCTTCCCGTTCTGTTCTTCATCGTGCTCACGCTGCTCATCGAGGTTCCGTTTCGCCTGCGCGGCCTGCTCTCCAAGTCGTCGACGGTCAAGACCGGTGACTGGGACGTGGTGCAAGTCGCACTCTTTACGCTTGCCAGTTTCGTGCTCGGCCTCTCGTTCGCGCAAGCTTCGGGGCGTTACGATACGCGGCGCGAGCTGGTCGTCAAGGAGGCCAATGCCATCGGCACTACGTGGCTGCGTGCCGATCAATTGGACCGCGGTGAGGAGAAGCGATTTCGCAGCGTCCTGACCGACTACACCGCGGAGCGGCTCAAAGCGTACGGCTCGACGGATCGCAGCATCCACGAGCGTGCGATCGAGCTGAGCGACGTCTATCAGAGCGAGCTGTGGCAGATTTCCTCATCGGCGCTCGCCGCGCACCCGACCGCACTCGGCCTCTCGCTGCTGATGCAGACGCTCAACGATACTATCGACGTTTCGGCCGAGCAGCTCCAAGCGTTGACCGCGCACGTACCCACCGCGATCGTCACGCTCATGCTCGCGCTCTCGGCGCTCGCGATGCTGGCGGCGGGGCTGCGATTCGCGCGCGACGGCACCCGGCCGCTCGTTCTCTCGATGGTGTTGGTGGCGGCAAGCGTGATCGTGGTGAGCATGGCGATCGACTACGATCGCCCGCAAACTGGATTCATCACCATCAGTCTGACGCCGATGCAGCGACAGCTCGATTCGATGCGCGTTCCCAGTGGAGAACGGTAAGCGAGCGGGCCTCCAACTCTAATCCATTCCTTACCGCGTCAGGCGGGCGAGGAAACCTCCCGCCGCGAGAATGATTCAGTAAGATCGAAGGGAGGCTCGTCTCATGTTCCGTTATTTTCAGTTCGTTATCGTCGCGGCGGCGTGCCTGGCGGTGGTCGCCTGCAGCAGCAGCACGAACAGCACCCCGAACACCACGCCCAACGCCAGCTCGACCACGGTAACCCTGACCACGGCAAAGGGTGCTGCCCTTGCGTCGATTCTGGTGACGCTCTCCACCGGAATCAGCGGCGGCGGTCCGACCGGCGTCATCACTTCGGATCCAACCGACTCGGTCGGACAGGTCGTGTTCTCGAATTTGCCCAGTACCGGACAGTTATGCGTCTTTGCCGCGACGACGGTTGGCGGCACCGTCTATAGGACGCAGCACTGCGCGTCGCCGTTTCCCGCGCGGTACACGCTCAAGTTCGGACCAAAGATGCCGAGCTAGCGCCGGCGAGGCGCCGACGCCGGGAACCGGCGGCTTTCGGCGAACGGCCTAGCCCGCATGACTCGATACCGAATTGCCATCATCATTTTTGCCGTCGGCGCGTCGGTCGCTAACGCATTTGCTTACGCGCACTCCATAGCGGCCATATCGCCATACGGCCCGGAGGTGCTTCAGAGCCACTTCGTTGCCGGCGCCGAGGATATGGTGTTGATGCGCGAGGCGATCATCCTCACGATTGCCGGCGTCGCGTGGCTTTTGATCCCGACTCCGAAAACATAAGGTTCGGTCGGGCTAGGGGCCAAGCGACTGGCAGTCTAGACGCTCCCTACGGACTCACGGCTCGCTAGGCGTGGCGAGGCTCTACCAATGGAAGGGGCCCGCCGGGTGCGGCACGACCCAAACGATCAGATCCCACTGCGTCGGGAACTCGAAGATCGTCTTGATGTAGTCGGGACTCGGTACGGTACCGATCTTGACGACCGTCTCGGCTGAGGGCGCGTTCAGATTGCCGCCGGCGTTCACGAAATCGTTATTCCAAATCCACTGATCGTAGACCATCTTGCCGTTGGGTTCCATGATCACGTAATGCACGTGTCCGTTGAACTCGTACCAGCGGCCGGGATTGACTCCCCAAAGATCGGGGCGCGGCTCGCCGTTTGGTCGCGGTACGGAGAAATCGGCGCCCATCAAATTGCCGCTCGCATCGTACCAGAGCTGGCTCGGATGTGTGGGATCTGCGTTCCACTTCTTGTTTGCGTAACTGATCGCGCCGGTATCGTCGGGGCTGGTGTAACGAACGTAGCCCGCCTTATCCGCATCGCCGACATGCGGAAAGCGCGCGAGAAGATCGGTCTTGACCGACGCGACGAACTGCTCTTCGCTTGGCGAGAGCGGTCCGGTATAGGTCGGCCCTTCGTCGGCCAGCGCCCTCGCAAAAGACAACGCGCAAACGATCGCCAGCAGCGGGGCGGTGAGGAATGCCTTCATGCTCGTCGGAGCGCTGCAAGCGGGGCTTCTGTGACATCGAGCGGCGGACGGAACGTAGATGGTGACCCCCGTCGCTTTTTGCTCAAGGTCGCATAAGTGCGATTGGGAAATACACCCGCAACGGGCGACAACTCGGCGAGTACTCTCGGGGGTGGCGTAGTATGTTTCGTTGCATCGTAACGGCGCTTTTCTTCGCAGCTTCGGTTTTGTCTGTGGCCGCGTGCAGCGGCGGCGCGGTCTCGCCGAACCGATCCGATGCACTGCGGGCGGTAAGCGACACGAACTCCGGCAAGATCCAACATATCGTGATCGTCATGCAGGAGGCGCGCAGTTTCGACGATCTCTTTTGCGACTATCAGGGAGCCGACGGCAAGTGCGGCAGTGCGACGATTCCGCTGGAGGCAAGTTGCACGCTCTCCGATACGTTCGCAGACTTCGAGCGCGATCGGAAGACCGGCAACTTCGACAAGGAGCATGCCAATTGTCCGGGCTATCGGCGTCCCCAGTATGCGCACGTCCCGCAATCGGAGTTGGAGCCATATTATCAAATCGCACGGCAATACGCGCTTGGCGACGAAATGTTCTCATCGACGGGCAACCCCACGTTCGAGGCGCATCAGTTCGCGGTCGCAGCGCAGGCAGCGAACGCGGAGGATCAACCGTTTGGAAGAACGGCTTCTGACGGTTGCCTCTATCGTCAATGGGTGCACCAGTTCGCGGGCGGTAAGAGCGACGCGTGTTTTACTTACAAGACGATGGCCGATCTGTTGAGCGCGGGTGGGCTGACTTGGAGTTACTATCGCACGGCCGATCGCAGGGATTCCCTCGTCAACACGTGGGACGCGTTCGGTTGGGTTCACGGAGGAGCCGCCGGAACGTCGCCGTCGTCGACGTTTATTCGAGACGTCTGTTCGGGGAAGTTGGCAACGGTTACGTGGGTAACGCCGGCGTTCGCCGACTCCGATCTTTCCGGATCGCTTTCTTCGACCGGTCCGCAGTGGGTCGCTTCGGTCGTCAACGCCGTCGGCGAGAGCCAGTTCTGGAGCTCGAGCGCGGTCGTGATTCTGTGGAGCGGCTTCGGGGGATGGTACGACCACGTATCGCCGCCAATGGTCGATAGAGAAGGACTGGGTTTTCGAGTTCCGGTGCTCGTCGTCTCTCCATATGCCCGTAGCGGTGCGGTCGTGCACACGAGTTTCGAGACCGCCAGCGTCTTGAGGTTCGTCGAGGATACGTTCGCTCTTTCGCAGCTCGGCAGCAGCGATAGCCGCGCTAACGATCTTGGCGCTTCGACGCTCGATTTGCACCGGCAGCCGAAGGCATTCATTCCAATCCAAGGTGGATCGGGTTGCGGCGGGCGTTAACGTCACGCGTACTGCCTGAATCGGCCCACGCCCGTGGACCCGAGGCGACCGCCGAGCCCGGTGGTGAAGCAGCGCCTTCTGCCCGCCATTTTGCGATAGACAACGTCCAGCAGAAAAGCGTACCCTGGCTTTACATGAATACGATCGAACGACGGAGTTTCTTATTCGCGCTCGGCGCGGCGGGTCTGGCGCCGGCATTGCTCGGCACGTCGGCCGATGACGCCGCATACGAACCGCTGGATCGCGCCCTCGTGCTCAGCGGCGGCGGCGCCCGCGGTGCGTACGAAGCCGGCATCGTCGGCGCTCTCGCCGCAATCGGAGCCGTCGGTGACGGCTCGCCGCTCCTGCCATACGAGATAGTCTGCGGGACGTCCATCGGGGCCCTCAACGGTTGGTTCGTTGCGACCGGCCAATACACGAAGCTTCGCGAGCTCTGGTACACGATCAGCAGCCAAGACCTCATGCATGCGAAACGGCAATACGCCGCGCTGCGCGACCCCGAGAGCGGCGTATTAAATCGCGTTGCCTCCGTAGCGAGCCTGATCGACCTCACCAAGAATCAGCGCGCACTCTTGGAAAGCAAACCCGTCGTCGACTGGATCTCGCGCAACATCGATGCGTCGACGCCGCTGCTGATGCCGCTCGTCTGGGCGGTGACGAATCTTACGTTACAGCGCCCGGAGTATTTCTTCGTACGACCGAACGGAAGCGGAGAGCTCCCGGAGAAAGTGTCGCACGCATTGCGGCTTACGCTGGGACCGCACACCGTAGTCCGCGAAGCTACGCCCGATCTATTGCATAGCGCTATTTTTGCTTCGGCGGCGCTTCCGCTCGTCTTCGACCCGGTTCTGATTCCCAATCCCGACGGTGCGCTCAACGAGTATTGCGACGGCGGAGTCGCGAGCAACTCCCCCGTGGGAATCGCTCATGCGGTTTCAAAAGGAGCCGACGTCGTGTTGCTGGACCCGCCCTTCGAACCCGACACCGGCTACGCGGATGCCGTGGAGATCGCGTTCGGCGTGTTCGGCACGATGCAGCGAAAGATTTTGGAAAACGAAATGCGCAACGCGTACTTTCAGGCGGCCGGCAAGCGCGCGTTCATGCGCCTCGCGCCGCAGGACGTCGCTCGCGCGACGCAAGATAACCCCGAACTCGCAAAGCTCATGCAATCGATTCCCGTAACGGAATTGCGATACATCAGACCCGAAAAGGTCCTTCCGGTAGGGGTTGCGGGGTTTGACGACTGGGCCGGTATCGACAAGGCGTACCGAACCGGCTGGGAAGATACGGGCCGGGGCTTCGCGGCTTATGATTGGGAAACGTTCCAGCTCTGAAAAAGGGCGATGCAAAGAGCGGGGCATTCGAACGTGCTGCGTAACGAAGAATAGGAGATAGCGATGAGTTCGGAGACGATCGTGGCCGCGGTCATGATGGTTTCGCTCACGTTCGGTGCGGGACTCCAAGCGAATCGCAACCATTTGATCGCGGTCCTCAAAGACTACTCGCTTTTGGGGCGCGCTCTGCTCGCAAACTTCGCGATCGTTCCGATTTTCGGAGTGCTGTTCGTTCGCCTGCTTCATCTCGACACGTATGTAGCGACCGGCGTTCTGGTAATGGCGATCTCGCCCGGCGCCATCTTCGTTATCCTCGGTGCGCGCAAGAAAGGCGGACGTCTGGGCTTCGCCGAGGCTCTTGCGTTTATCATGCCGGCGCTTGCGACTCTGACCGTTCCGCTTACTGCCGCACTAATTCTTCCCGGCGGATGAAGCCGCGCATCTGCCGGTTCCGAAGTTTCTCACGACGCTGGTGCTCTTCCAACTGGCGCCGCTCATCGTCGGGTATTTCGTCGCCGATCGCGTTCCCGCGCTCGCTTCAAAATTGGGCCGTCCGGCCACGCTCGTCTTTTTCGCAAGCCTCGTTGCCTTGGTCGTTCTGGCCTACCCTACGCTCGCGAAGAGCATCGCTACCGTTTACGGATCGCGCGGCATGTGGGCAATGCTTTGCATCGTCGTCCTCTCAGCGGTCGTCGGATGGCTGCTCGGCGGCCCAGACCGCGAGGATCGGCGGACGCTTAGCATCGGGACGGCCATCAAGAAGGTCGGCCTCGGCGCTCTCGTAGCGACGACGAGCTTTCCGGGGACCGGAGTTCTGGCCGCGGTGCTGACGTATTTCGTCATCCAACTCGCCATTTCTACACTGATCGGTCTCTATTACAAGCGCACGGCGGCGCCGCGGGAAGGTGCCGCCGCATGAGACGTGCCCGAAAGGAGCCGCAATGCAGCTTTCAATGACCCGCCGTGAGGTAGTGGCCGCGATGTCCGGCGCCGCGGCATCGGCGTTGCTGCAGCCTGCGATCGCGCTCGCAGCGGCCGATCCACTACCCTCCTGGAATGACGGTCCCGCGAAGCGAGCGATTCTAGACTTCGTGCGGATCACGACCGACCCGTCGAGTTCGCGCTACGTTGCGCCGAACGATCGCCTCGCCGCGTTCGACCAAGACGGCACAACGTGGGTCGAGCATCCGGCGTACACCGAACTCGTATTCGCCCTGGATCGCATCGTCGAACTAGCTTCGCAGCATCCCGGCTGGACGACGGAGGAGCCATTCAAGTCGGTGATCGCCGGCGACAAGGCGGCGATGGCAAAGTTCACGACGAAGGACCTCGAAACGGTCGTCGCGGTGACGCACTCCGGAATGCCGGTCGGCGCTTTTCAAGCGGCCGCCGGAGAGTGGATTGCAAAGGCGAAGAACCCGCGCTGGAATCGGCCCTACACCGACTTGACCTATCAACCGATGCTGGAAGTCATGCGCTATCTTCGTGCCAATGGGTATCGGACGTACATAGTGACCGGCGGCGGCCAAGACTTCGTGCGCTCCTATGCGGAGCGCGTCTATGGAGTGCCGACCGAACAGGTTATCGGCTCCTCGGCAGATACGAAATTCGAATACGTCCAAAGCGGCAAAGCGATCCTGCTAAAAGTGCCAAAGCTTTTGTTGAACAACAACATGTCGGGGAAGCCGGAAGACATCTATCTGTTCACCGGACGTCAGCCGCAGGCAGCATTTGGTAATAGCACGGGCGATCGGCAGATGCTCGAGTATACGGGCAGCGGTGACGGACTGCGCTTGATGATGCTGGTTCTACACGACGACGTACGCCGCGAGTATGCGTACGGGCCGGCCGAAGGACTACCCGATACGAAGGTGGGCACCTTTACGCAGGGACTCTATAATGAGGCGCAAGCCAAGGGCTGGTTCGTGATCAGCATGAAAAACGACTGGAAACGCATCTTCGCTTTCGAGGCTTAACGACTGGGCGGCGATGGAGGGTTCGGCTCGTTGGAACGAGCAATTTCGAATGCTCTTGGCTAACCCGGCGCGCCGGTTGGGCGCGCTTCTTAGGAGGTGTCCCATGCGATCTCGGTTTGCTTTACTCGCCGGCGCGCTCGTCGTGCCGTTCGTGGCAGCGTGCGCGTCTCAGTCGGCGACGACGCCGCTGCAAGCGCCGGCAAGTGCGCCCACGCAGTCGGTCCGGGCCGACATCAGATTCGGCCTGACGGCGAAGCAACTCGAAGCAATCTATACGCGACGCGGCAACGGATACTTCCATGGCAAGAAACAGAAGCCAACGTTGTTCGTGTCGGACATCGACGCCGGCGCCATTCGCCTGTTCCCTGCGAACAAGAAGGACCCAAAGCAAAGCGGCTCCATTACAACCGGCATCGATTTGCCGGTCAATATTGCGGTAGATCCGCACGGCACGGTCTACGTTGCCAATAACGGCAACAGCACCGTCACCGAGTACCCGTTCGGAAAGACGAGCCCAAGCGTGACGCTGAGCGGAGGACAACTCATCTATCCCAACGGCATCGCCGTCGACAATAAGGGGACCGTGTACGTCACGAGCGGCGCGACGGCCGGTTCGTGCTACGTGCTGGTCTACCCGAAGGGCGCCTCAACGCCCAGCGAGCAGATCAATGGATTCGATCTCCCGGTTGGCCTCGCGATCGACAAGAGCGGTAACCTGTACGTCGGCGACGCCCTTCAAGACGTCGTCTGGAAAGTGCCGAAGGGCTCGACCACGCCGAGCAACCTCGGCCTGAGCGGTTTGGACGATCCGGTCGGCCTCGCAATCGACCCCAGCAATAACCTCTGGGTGGCCAACAACGAGAGCAGCACGGTGCTGGGCTTCCATCTGGGCGACACGTCGGCGTTTGCTACGATCACGAGCGGTCTTTCGGGGCCGTATTCGATCGCATTCGAAAAGACCGGAACGCTCTTCGTGGGCAGTAGCCTTCACTATCCCGGCGACGTTGCCGGATACAAAAGCGGCTCGACGACGCCGTTTGAATCGATCGGCGTGGGGAATCCGGCGGGCCTCGCGGTCTATCCTAAACCCAAGGACTAGTCTCGCGGTCGAACACGAGTCTTGATCACTGCGGCTTGGCTTCGCGGTAGAGCAGCGTCAGCTGAAATCGCGCGAACCACGTGGGCGCCCCGATTGGTCTCACGGCATTATAACCGATGCCGGCCGCAACCTCGAGGAGCTGATTTCCTTTTTTCTGCAGCTGGCTCAAAGAGACGTAAGCCGGTAGGGTCCACTTCTGACTTCCGGGCGCGCTCCAGTCGGCGGTGATTTGCGAGGTCTCGTTAAGGGCGACCCCATGAGCAAAGTTTCTGGTGAAGAACGGCTGAAACAGAAACGTGCTGAAATTTAGATCCTCCGGGGATCCAGCAACTGTCCACACGTTGTTCGCAATAAAGCCGTAGACCGTGTATTTTGTGGTCTTTACGACTGCGAAATCCGGCCCGGCGGCCCACTTATTAGGACCGATGAGCGGATTCGTTGCCGTCGGCAGCAAGAGTGCGACGCCCGGACCGATTAACAACGAACTCGGCTTGTTCGAAATGAAGTAAAGTTGGGGATTGATCGTCCCTAATCCCAAGACGTTCCCGACCGCCGGGGATGTGCTGATTTGCGGCACGTACGTGATCGGAACGATCGTGCGGAAGATGAGCGTCGTGTCCTTACCGACGGGAAGCGGCACCACGGGTTGTACGTTCAGCGTATAGCCGAACTGATGATCGTTTCCCACCGGGTAGTTCGCATTCATCTGGAAGGGAATGCTGATCAGCGGTCCCAGTGGATTTGCTGCCTCCGCTTGAAGCTTCGCCGCCTCTGCTGCCTTGTCGGCTTCAGCCGCTTGCGCCGGCGCCGCACTCCTCGCCGGCGTGGGCGAAGGGTTCGCTGCGGGTGATGCTTCTGCTTGCGCACGCGAACGAGCGCCGAATATCGTGAGAATCGCAGCCGCAACGGCGACGACGTTGAGCAAGACCGTTCCCCGTCGCCGGCAAATCGCGCGACTCATCGCTTACGTTATTGCTCGCAGTTTGTGAAGTTCTTGGGAAGTTGGATCAACGATGCGGCTCGTTGAAATCGGTGCGATTGCGTACAGACAATCGCGCGCTTCGCGACAGAGACTAAGGTTGGCCCTGGTTTCCGGTCTGCCGGTACGTGACGACGTTGGTAAGAGACTCTCTAAGACGGCGCCATCTTTCGGGGTTTTCGTTCAGCCCGCACGGCTCGCAGAAAGGATGCAAACGGTGAAGCCTTCACGCTTCGTCCTACTAGCAGCTCTCTTATCATTTACCGGCGCCCCCGCCGCAGGAGGTGCACAGGAGAGTACCGCCGCGGCGGCGCCTGTGCCGCAGACCTCGCTGCCCCCGTCGCGGGCAACGTCGCTGTCCGATTGGACCTATGCCTTGGCCACGTATGCCGCAACGTGGGGCGCGCCGTTAGTAACGATGTATAACCTGCGATACAACGACACGTTTGGCCCCAATCCAAAGGCAGCCCCCAACGAAATCTGGCGTATGTCGAACATTTCGACGCCCCAGCTTTCGCAAGAAGCCGGCTACGTAACGCCCAACGTAAATACGATCTACGGCTTCGGCTTTCTCGACCTCGGCCCACAGCCAATCGTTTTAACGCTTCCAAATTCTAACGGACTCTATTACATGGTCGAGGTCTGCGACATGTGGACCAACGCGTTCGCATATCCGGCCGGCGCCGCCAACGGCTACAAAGGCGGAAAGTTCGCATTGGTCGGTCCTGGTTGGACGGGAACGTTGCCGGCAGGAATCACACGTATCGATTCGCCGACACGCTGGGTGCTGATTCAGCCTCGCGTCCACTTAGCGAGCCAAGCCGACCTCGATGCGGCGCGTGCCGTCCTGAGCGGCATCACCACCCAGGGGCTCGCGCAGTCTCTCGGAAATCCGGCGCCCCCGACTCCTACGTATGCCTATGCGGCTCCCATTTACCGGAGCAAGAATCAACCGGTGAGCGCGTTGGACTTTCAGGACCCGACGCAGTTCTGGGAGATTTTCTCGGCAGCGATGAACGAAAATCCGCCGCCGGCGGATGAGGTCGCGGCATTGGTCCCGATCCTCAAGCCGCTTGGGATCGAGCTAGGAAAGCAGTGGGATCCGTCTCAGGTAAACAGCATCGTCCTCGACGCCATGAATCGCGCGTCGGCTCAGATCGGACAGCTCTTAGGAACTTTGCCGGCCGGGTACTTTGAGAACGGTTGGTTCTTGCCGCCGCCGACGATCGGAAACTTTGGAACCGACTATAAAACGCGCGCGATCGTCGGACGCGACGGCTTAACCGCGAATACCGCTCGCGAAGCCGTCTACATAGACGCCACGAGCGACAATCACAGCGTGCTGCTGAGCGGGTCGAATCGCTACAGCATTACGTTTCACCAGTTGCCGCCTTTCGTAAAGCCGGGCTTCTGGTCGCTGACGATGTATGACGGCACCAATAATTACACGGTCCCGAACGCGATCGACCGGTATTCGCTCGGCAGCGACGACACATTGGCGACAAACGCGGACGGCACTACGACGATTTACGTGCAAACCGCCAATCCCGGACAGGCTCACGCCTCGAACTGGCTGCCTGCGCCCGCCGGGCCGTTCTACCTCATCCTTCGCTCGTACGCGCCGGGACAGGCGATGATCGATTCGCTCACCGATCCCCAAGCGTTTGCGCTTCCCGACGTTCAGATGATTCAGTAGCTCGAATCGGGCTGCGTAATAACGTCCCACGGACGCCGGAGACTTCGAGGCGGCCAGCGGCTTTATTTAAGCCGGGGATCGTTCGATGCGTCCGCTGAAGCTATCCGAAATGATAGTCACTCTGATCGACCACCACCGCGCACGGTTCTTCGAGTCAACTCCGGACGACCGTCTCACGGAAGGCGAGCACCTCGAACCACTAGACCCGCACGGCTTCCAACGGCACCTAGAGCACCGCAAGGAAGCTGATTATAAGGGTCAGCGCGTCCCGGAAGCAGACGAGTTCTACGAGCGCGTCGCGCAGAGACTAAGAAATGCGCCCTCCATCGTGCTCCTCGGCGACGGGACGGGCAAGAGCAGCGCCATGCAGTACCTCTTGGCGTATCTCAAAGAGCGGCACAAGGAAATCGCCGATCGCGTCGTTGCGGCGCAAGATGCGGACCTGTCGTCGATCTCCCTCGGCGAGATCGAGCAAATCGCTCGACGTTACTCGCGCTAGCCGGCGCCGGAAGCGGTTACGGTCGGACCGTTATCGTACGTGAACGTACACTAAGTCGACGGCGTTGTTTGCATATCCCAAGCGGTTCCACCGAGGCGACTCCGGTTGAATGTTTCCAGCCGCGTCCGACGCGCGGACCCGCAACGTGTGGCGCCCGGCGCCCTGCAGGCGCCAAACGAACGACCAGTCTTGCCACTGATGCCGTCCGGCGGGAGGCTCCAACTCGGCTGCGCGCCATTCGCCCTTGCCGTCAAGGCTGACGTCGACGGTGGTGATCGGGCCGCTGCCGGACCAGGCCTTGCCGCGAACCGTATAGGAGCCGGCGGATAAAGTGGCGCCGTTGTGCGGTGTGGCTATTTTGGCTCTTGGAAGCATCAAGGTTACGGGCTCCGCTTCGCGGTCGTTCCAATAGTAGACGTAACGCTCCGTTTGGAAAGTCCCTTCGAAGGGCTGAGTTAAAACGTTAATTCGCGCCAGCCACTTGACCGACGCTACGGCATACCAGCGCGGAACGATCAGCCGAAAAGGCGCGCCGTGGTCGGCATTGAGCGGTGCGCCGTTCATCTGGTGCGCGATCAGAATCTCCGCTGCCGGATCGAGCGCCATCTCAAGCGGCAACGAACGCGCAAAGTGAATGTCTGCATGCTGATGGTACGGGCCATGATCGGCGCCTTCGAAACCGACCGCAACGGCTTCGGCCGACGGTCGGGCCTTTTCGAGCGCTTCGCGCAGAAACACGCCGCCCCAACGCGCCGCGGAGACGGCGTTGCTCTGCCAAGGTTCTCCGGTGGGGAGCGGTGTGTGGCCGAGACGCGCATTACCCGCACACTCTAGCGTAACGACGAGCTCTTGGAGGGGCATTTCGCGCAAGTCGTCGAGCGTCAGCGTAAGCGGATTTGCCACCGCGCCGCCGATGAAAAGTCGTCCATCATGCGCCGGAAGCGAGAAGTTACTACGCACGAAGTGAAGATGCGTCGGCGTAATCGGCGTCTCGAGGGCCTCGAAGGGCGCCTCCGCATTGAAAGGATCGGCGTTGACGACCGTTAGCGCGCTACGGCTCTGTTCGAGATTCATAATGGGTTAGCGAGTTTCGCCGTGCAATCGGCAAAAACCGCGTTCGGGGCGCAATGCAGCCCCGACGCGAGCGACGATGCAACACCGGAGGGCTACGAGGTGCGCGAGACCTTCTCGAGTGCCTCGACGGCGTAGCGCCTCCGGCGAGGGCCTCCCTCCGATCCGTGAAGGAACTCAACTTCAACCTGTGAGTCGGGATGCACGGCGGTAACGATCGCTTCCTCGTCCTCGCCTTTTACGACAACGTGATCACCGAGCCGAATCACTCTTGCAACTCCATAGCATCTCCTATGCATGTTCGCGGTAGGCAGAAAATAGTCGACAGCTCGACGTTAGATTCGGCAAGCCGTGCGCTCGAACCTCAGGGGCCGTCCACCGCGCGGCGCTTCCGGAGGGCGAACCGGCGACGCCCATCGCTATCGAGGAGCGAGGGCTCGAGACGGCCGCACGGGGATCGAAGCCCGGGCCGAGACTTCCGGACCGTCCCCACCGAGCCTGGATTGCCGGCGATGGCTCTCTCCGAAGGGAAATTACAGCGTGGGCTCGCATGCCTCCAAACGCACTGGCCATCAGGCAGTCGCGTTTTCCGTAGGACTATTTCACCAGAACTACGATGGAAGGAGCTCACCACATGCGTTTAGGCTTCCTTTATGCAAGCGCCGCGCTCGCCGCGGGCTTAGCGCTCTCAGCATGTTCCAGCACTACGGGTTCGTCGCCGTCGCTGCCGTCATCGGGCGGCCAGACCTCCGCGATGGGCCAGTCCCACGGCCACACCTACAAGATTCAGCTAATGCCAGGCATCAAGCCGATGACGATCGGATGTGACTATAGCGTGTACGCTTTCTGCTTCTACGTCACTCCGAACGACTCCGGACCCTACGTCGAGACCTCAACCGCCCCCAGCTACCAGCTCGAGAACGACGGCTGGATCTCCGCCAACAGCAACAAGAAGGGCAAGGTCGACAAAAAGTTCAGCGATTACTTCTATCCCGATCCTGGTAACCCGACCTATCAATACATCACCTATACCGGAAACTCGCCGAAGAAATCGAAGATCAAGTATACCGATTACTACTGCATCGGGTTTGCGCCCAGCACCGATTGCAACGGCACCTATGGCACCTACACGTTCAAGCTCGGAATTGCCATAACGCCTCGTACGTAATACCCATCTGTCCTAGATGGCCAACGAAGGGGCCCGGGCGTTTGCCCGGACCCCTTTGCTTTACCGCCGCGGCAGCGCTCCCGCGATACGTTTATCCGCGGATCGCGGCGAAGCTAAAGTAACGCGGGACCCAGTGCAAATGGCAAAGGGCTTCGCTGTCGCACATCTGTTGCGCGGAGCCCTGTGCGGCGAAAGGCGTTGTGGTGAAAAGAACGATTGAAATAGCCCCAGCGGGGTTCGAAGTGTAAAATAGCGGTGCTGCCCAAACCGCGCAGGTGCTAAATAGTCCGATACCATAGGGGTTTTCAACGCTTCATCATTCTGACCGGTTCTGCCCAAAACGGGCCTTTTCTGTCCCGTCCGTTACATTTTCGTTACACGGAAGGGCAGACGGGAGCCTCCGCGACTTAACGCGCTAGGACGGGATGCAATGCCCGGCATCGGACGCGCGCTTTTCAGGACAGGTCGCCGTCGCGGCACGGGTAATCAAGATAAAGCCGCTAGAACCCAAAACACCGCCTTACGCTAATGAGGGCCGTATGCGGCCGGGAACTTCGACCGCACCGCGAACGTATATGGTACGGAGGTGTATACGACGATGAAAATCATCGCTGATTTTTTCGCTTCTAGTATTGGTCGCTGCGGCCTCAGGATGCAGCGCGAGTGGCGCATTTGCCTCGGCAGGGCCTTCGATAGGGTCAGCCGCGCAAACTTCGTTATCGCGCCCCAGCACGTCCGCTGACCTTATTTACGCTTCCGGGCCGTCCAACACGTACATCTTGTCGTATCCGGACGGCACCGTGCTCAACAGCATCGCAGTTGGACAGGCGAATGGGATTTGCTCGGATGCTCACGGCGACGTATTCATTCCCGGCGACGAGGAGGTTCTAAAGTTTTCTCACGGCGGTACAACCCCCATCGCGACGCTGGAGGACGATAACTTCGAGCCTTCTAGCTGTGCCTCCGACGTTTCATCGGGGAATCTCGCTGTAGCAAATGCGCGCACGGTCAGCAATCAATCGGGCAATGTCGCGATATACGAAAATGGAAAAGGCAATCCGAAATTTGTTTCCAGCCCGTCGATTGAAACCTACGAGTTCTGCACTTACGATGACTCCGGGAACTTGTTTGTTACTGGAAAATCTTCTAGTGAGAACTTTATTCTCGCAGAACTCCCGAACGGTTCGTCCTCGTTTACTGTCCTAAAACTTAACACCGCGTTAGCTGCGCCCGGAGTAATCCAATGGGACGGCACGGACCTAACCCTAGGGACCAACGTGAATACCAAGTTATACCGCGTTCAAGTCGCAGGGTCTTCGGCAACCGTCGTCGGCACTCTTAAACTTTCGAACGTTGCTCATTCAAGCTTTAGCTTTTTCATCTTCGGGAGCCGGGTTTTGGCACCAACGGGTCGTTACGGAAGAAATCTTGGTTTCTGGCGGTACCCTAGGGGTGGCAAGAAGCTAAAGGGAGTTGGTCCATTGTACCCAACCCACGCTCGTATTGGTGGTATAACAGTCAGCCAATAGTACCTAGTGGTCGGCACTCGCCTTCTCTAGCGATAGGAGTAACTGATGTCAACTAACTATCTCGCTGGTATCTTTCACGTGGGAGACCACGGCACGTGGGAAGCGGGTTCGGTTTCCCTAGCCCAGCAGCAGGCGAACCAAACTACGCTGATAGATACGATTCAGGCCGCTCAGGCAAACGGCGGCGGCGTTGTGCTCATACCAAGTGTTGGCACGGATGGCAGTACCGGCAACTTCGAGCTTGCTGGTCAAACGGGGGCTGAAAGCATACCGATCCACACAAGCTCAGCGTCGAATCCTATTTGGATTTTTGGATATGGCGGTGTAACTCTTTTTAAAGTGGACAGCTATGACTTATTTGTCCTTGCAAATCAGCATGCCGGCAGGAGCACGAATCCCAACGGTATTACGTTTACAGATATTCAAATTCAATACGCAACATCCACGACAGCTGGCATCGCAATCAATGGGACAAACGCGGACAACCTGATGCTTCGGGTGCTTCCTGTTGATGTGACCCCCTCGGGAGCTGTACACCTGATAAGCGAAATGAAGGTGTTCAATGAGAAAGCGATCGCAACCAGTTCCGCCACCGGCCCCGAGCCGGAAAAGTTCGAGCGATGGACTGCGCAGCGTAAAGCGGCGATCATCCTCGACGTCCTCAAAGGCAAAATCTCCGTACCGGAAGCGGCGCGCAAGCATGGCTTCACGCAATCCGAGTTCCGCGAATGGACTGAAGAGTATCACCGTGCCGGCGTCGACGCGCTCAAGGTCAACAAGAAGGGCCTTGAAGCCGAGTACCGCGCTGAAGTGAAGCGTTTGCAAGCGAAGATCGGCGAACTGGTCATGGAGAACGAGATCCGAAAGGAGGCGATGCGTCCTTTCACTTCAGTCGAGCCGATGTTAACCGGCTCTCTGCTCGACGACGATGGCCAAAAGCCGTGATCTGCCGGATCCTCGATGTAGCGCGCAGCACTGCCTACTATCGCGAGCACGACCGGATTCCGATCGTGGATGAGATCATGGCGCAGCGCGTCAAGCATCTCATCGATGCTGAGCCGTACTTAGGCTATCGTATGGTCTGGGCTCGGCTGCGCCGACAGGGCTTCAAGATCAACCGCAAAGCCGTGCAGCGTATTATGCAACTCAAGGGCTGGCAGTGTCATCGCCGGCTCAAGAAGCGCTGCTCTCCGCGAGTTGAGTCAAGCCCAAGCGTCGCTCTGGTATCCGACGTTCGCTGGGCTACCGATGCCACGTACGTTTGGACTCGACTCGATGGCCTCGTCTATGTCAATGCGGTACTGGATTGTGCCGATCGCCAGTGCATCGGCCTCAACGTCAGCCAGCGCAACGATGCTCGAGAAGCGGCGTGGGCACTCGAAGATGCACTGATCCGCCGCTTCGGCGCGCTGCCACAGGGCGATGCCGACGTTACGCTGCGGACCGACAACGCGCTGGTCTATGCTTCCGAACTCTACCGTGAACTCGCGCGATCCTACGGCTTGCACCAAGAGTTCATTCTTCCGCATACGCCGGAGCAGAACGGCGTCGCTGAATCGTTTATGGGAACGCTCAAGCTCGAGTGCGTCTGGCAGCATCGCTTCGAAACCTATGACGAGGCAAAGGCAACGCTCACGGCGTGGGTTAAGCATTACAACGAGACGCGCCCGCACTCACGTCTTGACTATCTACCGCCGGTCGAATGGCGCCGCCGGCAAGCCGAAATAAGCGCCTAATCCGTCCAGAAACCGGGGTGTCACTTCACGGCTGATAATGCTGGTTAATGTACTGGCGAAAGTCCGATTCATCGCGATAAAGAAATGGTGACGAGCTCGGTCGTCAAATACCTTCAGCGTACTTATTTGTGGCATAAAGGAGCGGACCATGACACCTGTGGACATTTCACGGCCCCTTTTTGCTATGGCCGTAGGTGGCCTACTGCTGGCCGCGTGCGAACAAGCCCAACAATTTACAGCAGCCTACGAATCACGCGCAGGCTCTGCAGAGCACTCGGTTGTCGCTCTCAAGTCCGAAAGGGCGACTTGTTGTGATCTTCCTGGCGGATGCGCGGAGGTACGTGCATTGTTTCCTACCCCTCCGGGCGATCGGTTGGGTCTGCGGGGCCCGGAACATACGGAGGCCTGTAACTACGGCGGGGGGAACGTCTTTATTGCCGATGGGAATGCATTGGACGAATACTCGCACGGCGGAACTTGAACCGATAAACACATTTCCCCTGCCGGGGTTCGTTCGCTCTTGCGGAATTCGACCCGCATAGCGGCAATCTTGCCGTAGCTTTTTACACATCCTCCAGCGCAAATAACGTTGCAGTCTTTCCCAGCGCGCAGGAGCCCGCCGTCTATTACAGTGCACCCGAAGTTCGAACGTACAACTGCGGATATGACAACGTCGGCGACCTTTTTGTGGCGGGATATGGCTCAGGAGATGCGCCCGCCTTAGCTGAACTCCCTAACGGTAGCGAAGCCTTCTCACTCTTAACAGTGACGCCAATTGTTGACGATGTCATTGGTCAGGTTCAGTGGGATGGGAGCCACATGACTATTGAAATCCTCGGCCCGAAAAAAGGTGTCAGGATTGAAAGGCTAAGCATCTCGGGTTCATCGGCTAAGGTTGTCGGTAGACCGGAAGTTTAAAGGCATTCCGAGGGAAGGCGCGCAGTCGTGGATTCAGAACGGCTCGGTCTTCATTCCGTTTGGAACGCGCGGTGACGGACCTTACACTAATAAGCTCGGCATTTGGAAAGTACCCGCGAGGCGGCAAGCTTACGGCGAAGTTTCAACATCTCTCGACAAAGAATACGAGTTTTACATCCGTGGGCTTTAGTCCGGCCGCCTAGGTGGTCAGAATGAAAACGTGAATCACCCCGATTTCTTTCTTTAAGAGCGCATCCTTAGGAGGAGATTTACGAAGTGCTTTCTTCGCCGGGTACTTTCAATGTTCTTGATGGTTGGCTTGGCGGTGTTGGTATGGTGCCGGGGAACCCCAGTTTGAACGCCGCGAATAATACGGCCGTGCTTCAGGCGATAATCAATCTGGCTCAGGGTCCAGGAGGAACCGGCGGCCACGGTGCGGGTACGCCGGTAATGCGGGCAACGACATCGTTTCCTGTAACTGCTCAGTCCCGCCGCCCGTCGGCGCGCTGTGCTCGACTGCATCAAGCGCGCAAGGTAACTCCCATTACGCTGCATGGTCTGCGCGACACGAACGCCAGTTTGCTCAGCCGAGCGGGCGTCCCGATTGAGGTCATCAGCAAACGGCTGGGGCATTCGAGCATCGGCGTGACCGCTTTACGCTACCTGCACGTCTATTCAGAACGTGGCCGAGAGGCTGCTCGGGCCTTCGAAAACCTGGTTAGGTAAGACCAACCATTAAAAAAAATCAGGCTCCGCTGTTGAACATCTGTTACACGGAGCCTCGAAGTGTCGTGAAACCCTTGTAAAATAAGGAATTTATAAATAGCCCCAGCGGGATTCGAACCCGCGTTACCGCCGTGAGAGGGCGGCGTCCTAGGCCTCTAGACGATAGGGCCATGCTCCCGGGGATGGACTCGAACCACCGACATGCAGATTCAGAGTCTGCCGTTCTTCCAGCTGAACTACCCGGGATCGGTAGCGAGCGTTATACTACACCCCCGGGCCCGGCCCTTGCAACGTCTACCCCTCAAGTTGCGACCGCCATAGGTGGCGCGTCTGACTGTGGCAGTTTGGACAGAGCATCCGCAAGTTCTCGATCCTATTATCGTTCTTGACGCCATTGACGTGATCGAGGTGCATGCTCAGGGGCAGCCCGCGCCAATCGACGAGCCCGCAGACCTGGCACCGGTTCTCCAGTAGGTTTGCCCTCAATAATCGGAGCTTGAGATGCGTGCGGCTCCTTTTTGGACTCGACAAGAGCTCCGGGATTGCCATCCCCACGCCCCGCGCCGTAATTTCGTGGCGGTCGATTGCTTTGTACCAAGTCGCCGAGCAAAATCCAAAGTGTTGCAAAGTCTCGCGGAACGTGTGCCCGGCATCGTAATAACCCTGAACTTCAGACCAGTCGTACCGACGCCGACGATCTGAAAATCGCGACGGCGCAACGTGGAGCTTGCCGCGCTGGATCGCTTTGATCCATGCCGTGTGACGAAACCCAAATCGTCGCGCGCATTCGACAAACCCGTGTCCCTCATCGTAATAGGCCTGCACCGCATTCCAATCGTAGAGCACTCTGGGCATATACGCATGTTACGTTCCGCGTGTGCCAACTGTATGGCATCGCGCTCCGAGTCGCACCGGTGCGCGGAGTAAAAAGGCAGAAACCGGCAGGAAAGTCGAAATACCAAACGATGCAGGCAATCGTTCTGGTCGGCGGTGAGGGAACGCGGTTGCGGCCGCTGACGTTACGGCACGCCGAAGCCGATGGTGCCGATCATGAACGTGCCGTTCCTGGCGCGCACGATGGAGCGCCTCTACGCAGCGGGTATTCGCGACGTCATCCTCGCCGCCGGCTACATGCCGCAAGCGATCGTCGACTACTTCGGCGACGGCTCCAGCTCGGACATGAAGATCACGTACGTCATCGAGGAAACGCCGCTCGGCACGGCCGGCGCGCTCAAGAACGTCGAGCAGCACATCACGCGGCCCGTTTTTCGTCCTCAACGGCGACATGCTCACCAGCCTCGACCTGCACGCGATGCGCGCGTACCACGAACAGAAGGGCGGGATCGGCACGCTGCATCTCATCCACGTCGACGATCCGTCTGCCTTCGGTTGCGTCGTGCACGACGCAGACGGCCGCGTAAGAACGTTCGTCGAGAAGCCGCCAAAAGGCGAAGAGCCGACCAACGAAATCAACGCCGGCACGTACCTGCTCGAGCGCGAAATTCTCGACATGCATTCCCGCCGGACGCAACGTCTCCATCGAGCGCGAAACGTTTCCGGCAGATTATCGCGGCGGGCAAAGCGCTCTACGCATACACGACCGACGATTACTGGATCGATCTCGGCCGGCCCGAGCATTATCTCGCGGCGCACCGCGACGTGCTCGACGGCGCGATGCCGCTCGCGCGTCGAACCCGGACTCACCGGCGACGGCGGCGACGCATTGCAGCGGCATCCCGGCATCGTCCCGCCGGTCCACGCCGGCGCAGACGTCTTCGTCGACCCCAGCGCGAAGGTCGGTCCCGAACGTCGTGCTCGGCCACGGTTGCAGCGATCGGCGCCAACGCCGTCGATCCGCGATTCCGTCCTGTGGGATCGCGTAAGCGTCGGGCCCTGGCGCGGTAATCGAAGAAGCCATCATCGCGAGCGGTGTCAGATCGGGGCCGAGGGCCCAGCGTCGGAGCGCGGCAGCGTCATCGGGCACGACGTTAACGATCGAGCCGGCGCAAGTCCTCGAGCCCGGAAGCGCGCCTAGGTTCTCCGTCGCCCAACCGGGAGCGAGTTTGCAAGCACTAAATGCGGTTTATCCCGCATCTGTCACGGGGGTACACTGTTGTCTCGAGGGAGGACTCTGCACTAGATGCTGCCGCCACGCGTCTCTTTTCCTCGGCTCCTATCCGCCGCGCGAATGCGGTATCGCCACCTTCACGAAGGACGTCGTGGATTCGTACGATCGCGCCTTCGGCTTTCGCAGCCAGGTGATCGCTATCGACGAACCCGGCGGCGACGCGCGGCGGTACCCGCCGAAGTCGTCGCGCGGATCTCGCGAGCAAGATCGCTGACAGTTACGCGTCCAAGCCGCCGATTTCGTCAACCGGCATCCCGTGCGATCTGCTCAACATCCAGCACGAGTACGGACTCTTCGGCGGCGAACGCGGCGAATGGCTCATCGATCTTATGCGCGCCGCTCGAAAAGCCGGTCGTCGTGACGCTGCACACCGTGCTGCCCGATCCCGACGAGACGATACTGCGCGTCACGCGCGAGCTCTGTGCGAGCGCGGCGCCAAAGTCGTCGCGCTCTCGGAAACCGGCCGCGGACTGCTCGAAGCGCGTCTACGGCATCGATCCCGAACGTCGTCGAGGTCATCCATCACGGCGTCCCCGACGTGCCGTTCCACGATACCGACGCGGCAAAAGCCGTCGTTCGGCATCGGCCAGCGCACCGTGATCTCGACGTTCGGATTGATCAACCGCGGCAAAGGGCCTCGAGTACGCGATCGAAGCGATGCGCGGCGTCGTCAAGCGCCACCCCGAAGCGCTCTATCTCATTCTCGGGCGAAACGCATCCGGTCGTGCGGCGCCACGAAGGCGAGTCGTATCGCGAATCGCTGCACGCGATGGTGCGCGAACGCGGCTTGCAACTATAACGTGCAGCTCGTCGACAAGTACCTCGATTTCGACGAGCTCGTCGGCTACCTCGCAGCGACGGACATCTATCTCACGCCGTATCTGAATCCGGTGCAGATCGTCAGCGGAACGCTCGCCTATGCCGTCGGCTGCGGCAAAGCCATCGTCTCGACGCCGTACCTCTACGCGCAAGAGCTGCTCGGCGCACAATCGCGGATTCTTGTGCGAGTTCCGCGATGCGGCCGTCGATCGCGACAGAACGTCAACATGCTGCTCGACGATCCGGCGCTGCGCCGCGCGACCGAGCGGCGCGCCTACCGATTCGGCCGGCAGATGACGTGGCCGCACGTGGCGACGCAGTACGGCGCGCTCTTCAGCGAGCTCTGCCCGCCCGACGCGCTCCAACTGGTGACCTCTGCGTAAGGCTGCGCGTGATCGCGCAGCAAGCTCCCGCCGCTCGATCACCTGCTCGCGCTCTCCGACGACACCGGCATCATTCAGCACGCCACCGAGACGGTGCCGAACCGTTAGACCGGCTACTGCACCGACGACGTCGCGCGCGCGTTCATCGTCGCGCTTGATGCGATCTGCGACCTCGACCCGCGCGACGAAGCGGCGCATCGTCTCGCCTCGATCTACCTCGCCTTCCTCGCACACGCGCAGATCGACGACGGGCGCTTTCACAACTTCATGGATTACGACCGCGACTTGGCTCGACGACGTCGGGTACGCAGCGATAGCTGCGGGCGCGCATTTGGGCGCTCGGCTACGGCATCGCCAATGCGCCCGTGCAAACGTGGCGACGCGTCTGCGCGCACGCTTCTCGACCGCGCAATTCCCGCTCGATTGGCTCGCTCGATCACGTTCGCTCGCGCGCGTACGCGGCTCTCGGGCTTGGCGCATGCCGCATACGGCGCTGCGCGAACCGCGTATGCCGACGCACTGCGCTATCTGGCGAACGAGCTCGCGCGACGCATATCGGATGCAACGCTTCGGGCGGAGTGGCGCTGGTTCGAGGACGTCATGACGTACGACAACGCGCGGCTTCCAGAAGCGCTGATGCGCGCCGGCCACGTTCTCGGCGAGCCGAGCTTCGGAGAGGCGGGTCTCGCCGCGCTCGCGTTCTACGAAAGCGTCACGATCGAAAACGGCATTCACGTTCCAATCGGAAACCACGGCTGGTACGTGCACGGCGGGCGGCGCGCGCGTTACGAGCAGCAGCCGCTCGAGCCTTGGGCGCATCGGTCGATGCCGAGCTTGCCGCGTTCGATCTCGACCGGCGAGACGCGCCACTTCGCCGTCGCCGACCTTGCGCCTGGAATGGTACTACGGCAAAAATACGCGGGGCGTGACGATGGCGCAACGGCGGCGGCTGCTACGACGGTCTTGACGAAGACGGCGTGAATCGCAATATGGGCGCCGAATCGACGCTGGCGTTGCTTGTCGGCGGCATATGCAATGGCCGCTCGCCGCGCTCGCGTGCTCCGCGCGGTGCGTTAAACGCTCCGTCAAACGTCGCACCCGGCGACCTGCTAGGCCGAACCGACCAGGCGCCGACGAGCCCCTCGGCGAACGCGTGCTAGATGCTCCTGGAAACGGAACTCCTCAACGACGTGCAATCTGCCGCCGTTCGGCAGACCGATGGCCCGGTGCTGATTTTCGCCGGTGCCGGAAGCGGAAAGACGCGCGTCTTGACGCACCGTATCGCGCACCTGCTCGACGAGATGCGCGTCGCGCCGGATCGCATCCTCGCCGTGACGTTCACCAACAAAGCCGCCGGCGAGATGAAGATCCGCGCTTGCATGCCATGGTGGGGCCGGTCGCGCGCGATCTCTGGGTCGGCACGTTCCATGCCATGTGCGTTCGCATTCTTGCGCCGCGACGGCGCGCGGATCGGAATCGCGCCGCAGCTTCGCCATCATCGACGACACCGACCAGCGCCAACTCATTAAAGAGATTCTCGACGATCTCGATTACGACGAGCGTCAGACTCGCAGCGGGCGCGTGTCTCGCCGAAATCGACAAGGCGAAGAACGCGCTCGTTTGGCCCGAGCAGTATGCACGAGAAGCAAACGTCGTTCTCGGCGAGCGCATCGCCAACGTCTATACCGAGTATCAGCGCCGGCTGGCCGAGTCCAACTCGCTCGACTTCGACGATCTCATCGTCCGCACGATCGACCTGCTCGAGCGCGACAAGGCGACGCGCGACAAGTATCAGCAGCGCTTCGAATACGTGCTCGTCGACGAATACCAAGACGTCAACGCGGCGCAGTACCGTTTGGTCGCGACTGCTTGCGGCCTATCACGGCAACGTGACCGTGGTCGGCGACGACGATCAGTCGATCTACTCCTGGCGCGGCAGCGATTACCGCATGATCTTGCGTTTCGAAGAAGATTTCCCCGGCGCCAAGACGTTCAAGCTCGAGGAAAACTACCGGAGCACCAGCCGGATTCTCGACGCGGCGAATACGCTCGTCGCCAATAACCGGTCGCGCGCTTCGAAGCAGTCTCTTTACCTCGCGCGGTGAGGGCGAGCCGATTACCGTCTATCCCGCGGCCAGACCGAGCGCGACGAGGCCCGGTACGTGGTGGAGAAGGTCAAGAGCTGGTCCGCGACGGCGCGGCCTATCGCGACTTCGTCGTGCTCTACCGCACCAACGCCCAATCGCGCGTCTTCGAAGAGGCATTGCTCGCCGAAGGCATTCCCTATCGCGTGGTCGGCGGCGTCGGCTTCTACGCTCGCACCGAGATCAAAGATATCGTCGCGTATCTGCGCTATATCGTGAACTCGTCGGATGCGCTCGCGTTCAAGCGCATCGTCAACGTTCCTCGGCGCGGCATCGGTCAACAGACGCTGGCGGCGCTCGTGCAAGCCGCGAATGCGGCGCGCATCTCCGTCGGCGAAGCGATCTTCAACAGCGATCTGCTGCGTTCGGCCGTGCCGAAGAAACTGAAGGAGCTGGAGCGTTTTGCGGAGTTGATCGCCGACTTTCGCACGACCGCCGAGAACGGAGTCGTCGCCGATCTCCTCGTTGCGGTGATGGAAGATTCGGGATACGTCCGCGAGCTGCAAGCCGAGGATACGCACGAGGCGCGGGCACGGCTCGAAAACCTATCAAGAGCTCGTCGGCGTTGCCCGCGAATACGAGACCAACGACGAAGATCCGTCGCTGGCGGGTTTCCTCGCGAACATCGCACTGGTGAGCGATCTCGATTCACTCGACGACGATGCGTCGTACGTCACGCTCATGACGCTGCACAGCGCTAAGGGCTTGGAGTTTCCGAGCGTCTTTCTGACCGGCTTGGAGGAGGGCGTCTTTCCGCATAGTCGCACCCTCACCGAGCCGGCGGAGCTCGAGGAAGAACGGCGCCTGGCCTACGTCGGCATCACGCGCGCGATCGACCGGCTCTTCCTCACGCTATGCGTCGCGGCGCGCGCTCTTCGGCAACACCTACGCCTATCCGAAGTCGCGCTTTTTAGACGAGATTCCGGGACTCGAAGTGCTAGAGAGCGACAGCGTTCCGCTTCCGCGTCCGGCCGGCGGCCGATGGCGCGAAGTTGCGATCCACGAATCGGCCGGTGCGGGCATGCACCTCGGCCTCAAATCGGGCGATCGCGTGCGGCATCCCAAGTGGGGCGAAGGCCGTATCGAGAACATCGTCGGCGCGGGAGGCGACGGTCTCGTGACGATCGACTTCCCGAACGTGGGGCAGAAGATGCTCATGCTGAAGTACGCACCGCTCGAAAAGATTTAGCCGAGGTCCGATGCTACGGGTCGCGGTCGCCGGCGCGTTCGGCCGCATGGGCACGACCGCACGCGAAGCCCTGCAGCTGACCGGGGAGTATTGTTGGCGGATTTGCTCGCACGAGCGATCCGGCGCAGAACGTTTTCGACTCGCTCGATGCGGTTTTCGAGTGCAGCCCCGACGTTTTGTTGGATCTCACCACGCAGCCGGCTACGTTTGAAATCGCAACCGCCGCGGTCGGCCGCGGCGTGGCAACCGTCGTGGGGGCCAGCGGATGGACCGACGAGCAGCGCACCTCGTTGAAAGCCGTAGCCGAAGAGCGCGGCGTCGGCGCGCTGATCGTGCCGAACTTTTCGCTCGGTGCGGTTCTGATGATGCGCTTCGCGCAAGAAGCGGCGCGGTATTTGCCCGATGCCGAAATCGTCGAGATCCACCACGCTGCCAAGAAAGACAAGCCCTCCGGAACGGCGCGCGAGACCGCGGCGCGGATCGAGCGCGGCGGCGGTCGCGCGGTGCCGATTCATAGCGTGCGGCTCGACGGATTGCTCGCGCATCAAGAAGTGTTGTTCGGCGGTCCCGGCGAGCTGCTGACGATTCGGCACGACTCGCTGACGTGCGAATCGTTCGTGGCCGGGATGCTCGCTGCGGTCGAGCCGTCATGAACCATAAAGGGTCTCGTCGATCGGACTCGACGCGATCGTCGCGGGCGGCGACCTCGGATGAACGTCGCCGTGGTCGGCGCGACCGGCGCCGTCGGGGAAACGATCTTGCGCGTGCTGGAGGAGCGGCGCCTGCCGGTCGGCGAGTTGGCGGACGTTTGCCTCGCGCACGCATCGCGCGGAGGCGGCGCGTTTTCGCGGGAGACGCCTCGACGTGCGCGGCCGCCTCGCTCGAAGCGCTTGCAGGCTTCGACGTCGTCTTCTTCGCGGGCGGTGAAGACGCAAGCGAAGCCTATGCCCCCGCGCTGCTGGAACGCGGATCGGTCGTCATCGACAACAGCGCGACGTTCCGCATGCGGCGCGGGCGTGCCGCTCATCGTTCCCGACGTCAATCGGCGAGACGCTGCGCGCGGAGCAACGGCTTTTCCCGGTCGCGAACTGCACGGCGATCGTGCTCTGCACCGCGTTGCGGCCCGATTCGCGACGTCGCCGGCTTGCGCGCCATTCGAGTCGCAACGTATCAAGCGGCCAGCGGCGCCGGGCGGGCCGGGCTCGACGAGCTGCGCGCCGGCGAACGCGCGCTCGTCGCGGGTGAAGATCGAACCGGCGCCGCCGTTTTCCCGCGAACACCTAGCGCGCAACGTCGTTCCGCAGATCGGAGCATTCGACGAATCGGGATGGTGCGGCGAAGAGCGTAAGATCGCGCGAAGAGACGCGCAAGATGCTCGAGCTTCCGGAATCTGTTCGTCAGCGCGACCGCCGTCCGCGTGCCGGTTCGCACCGCGCATTGCGAAGCGGTATTCGTCGAAACCGAGCGCGAGACGACGCGTCGAGGCGCTAGCGGCGGCGTTCGACGGCTGCGCCGGGATTGGTCTTTCACCGCGACGGCATCGTGACGCCGCGCGAGGTCGAAGGCACCGACGACGTGCACGTCGCTCGCTTGCGCGCCGAACCGCCGATTCGTCCTTCTACGCTTCACGGCACCGCGCGTCCAGCTCAGGACGGCAATCGACGCACAACTTTACGTTTTGGTGCGTCGGCGATCAGTTGCGCAAGGGCGCCGCGACCAATGCCGTCGCAGATTCTCGAGCTGCTGCTTGCGAAGGGGTTCGTCGGCGCGTGAACGCCGCACCGCGGCGGGTCGCGGTGCTAAAGTTCGGCGGTACGTCCGTTGCGACGGCGCGAGCAGCGCGCCGATCGCCTTCGAGCGGATCCGCGATGCGCTCGACGGACGGCTTTGCGACCGTTGCCGTCGTCTCCGCGATGGGCCGCGCCCCCGACGCCGTATGCGACCGACACGCTGCTCGGCGCTCGTCGAGCGGCCGCGGCGGCACGCGCGAACGCCGATCTGCTGCTGGCCGCCGGGCGAACTGATTTCCGCCGCGGTGTTTGCCGAAGAGCTCGGCGCGCAGGCGTCGACGCGGTCGCGCTCTCCGGCGCGCAAGCCGGCATCGTTACCGACGCGCGCTACGGCGATGCGACGATTCTGCGCGTCGAGCCGCGCGCGATGCTCGAGACTTGCTCGAACGCGGCACGGTTCCGGTCGTCGCGGGCTTCGCGGGCGCCACGCGAGAGCGGCACGCCGACGACGCTCGGGCGCGGCGGAACCGATCTTTCGGCGATCGCGATCGGCCAAGCGCTCGACAGCGCAGCGCGTCGACATTTACACCGACGTCAGCGGCGCGATGACCGCCGACCCGCGGCGCATTCCGAGCGCGCGGACGATCGAGCGCGCGTCGCTCGACGAAATGTCGGAGCTCGCGCAGCACGGCGCCAAGGTGATGCACTACAAAGCGGCGGAGTACGCGCGCCGCACCGGCATGCGCTACGCGATCAAAGGGCTTGCGATAGCGACCGCGGGACGATCGTCGACGAAAGCGTCGATCCACCATCGGCCCGTGACCGGCGTCACGACGTCCGGGCGGCTGACCTGGGTTCGGATCATTCGCGGCGACATCGAATCGCCGGCGCGCCGCATGGAGACCGAACTGGAGATGTTCCGGCGCGTCGCAGAGGCCGGGATCTCGATCGACCAAGTGACGATCAACCAGGCGGGCGTGGCGTTCGTCGTCGAAGGCGACCGCGGCAGCGAGATTCGCCGTCTGCTCGGCGACCTGAACATAGCGGTTCGCGTTCGGGAGGACTGCTCGAAGCTCTCGGTCGTGGGCACGGGGCATGCGCGATGCGCCCGGGCGTCGTGCACCAAGTCGTGGATGCGCTCTCGCGCGTCAACGTCGAAATCATCCACTGCACCGACAGCAACGTCACGATTTCGATTCTGGTTCCCGCCGGCGATGCGGCGCGCGCCGAGCTCGCCGTTCACGAGCAGTTCCGTCTCGACGCAGGAGATCCCGCCATGAACGCAAACTCGGCACCGATCCTCACCGCCATGATCACGCCGTTCGACGAGCGCGGCGACCTCGACGATCGCAGAAGCGCAGCGGATCGCACGCTGGCTGGTCGATCGCGGCAACGACGGGCTCGTCGTCGCCGGCTCGACGGGCGAAGGGCAAACGCTGGATCGCGCCGAGCGCAGCGCGCTCTACCGGGCGGTGAAAGATGCCGTCGGAGACGACGCCGCCGTCATCGCGAATGCGGGCACGACGCGACGCGCGAGTCGGTCGCGCGCGACGCAAGACGCCGCGGCGGCCGGCGCCGACGCGATCCTCGCGGTCGTTCCGCTATTACATCAAGCCGACGCAGAGCGGCATGCGGCGCCATTTCGGCGCGATCGCCGAAGCGACGAACGCTGCCAGTCATCATCTATAACATCCCGGGGCGAACCGGCGCGAACATGCTGCCCGAAACGCTGCTGCAGCTGGCGGCGACGCATGCCAACGATCGCCGGCGTCAAAGAGTCGAGCGGCGATCTCAAGCAGATCGCCACGATCCTGCGCGCGCGCGCCGAGGATTTCATCGTTTGGGCGGGCGACGACCATCTCTTCCTGCCGTGTTTGGCGCTCGGCGCCGACGGCGTCGTCGGCGTCGCGTCGCATCTGCTGCTCGCCCGAGTTTCGCCGCATGTTCGACGCGTATCGCGAGCGGCCGCGTCGCCGAAGCGGCCGCCATCCACGCGTCGCTCCTGCCGCTCATCGACGCGCTCTTTGCGACGACCAGCCCGATTCCGGTGAAGTGGGCGATGAGTCAATTGGGATTCCGCGTCGGCGCGTGCCGCCTGCCGCTCGACGATATGCCCGCACGCGCTCGCCGAGCGCTTGCGCCCGATCCTCGCGCGCTACGCGGAGGCCCGTCGAATAGCCGTGAAGCCGCTGGAGATTCTCGGCTGCCGGCTCGATCGTGATCGATGCCGACGAAGCGACGCGCGCGCATCTCGACGCTCGCTCGCGATGGCGCCGGCGCGCAGATCGTCACGCTCGGTACCGAGATGGTCGTGCACGCGCAGAACGACGCACGCTTCCGCGACGTCGTGAACGCCAGCGCGCCTCTCGCTTTGCGATACGGTCGGGTACTGCTGGCGGTGCGCGGCGCCGCGGTGCGCAGCTTCGCGAGCGCGTCACCGGCGTCGAGTTGGTCGAACGTCTCTGCGCGCAGGCCGCGCGCGAAGGGCTGCCGGTCTATTTTCTCGGTGGCGCGCGAGGGCGTCGGCCGATGCCGCCGCGGCGATCTTGGAAGCGCGCTTCCCCGGACTTGCATCGTCGCCGGCACGCGCAACGGATATTTTCGCGACGACGAAACGCCGGCGATCGTCGGCGAGATTCGCTCGAGCGGCGCGAGGCTGCTCTTCGTCGGCTTGGGATCGCCGCGCCAAGAGTTTTGGCTGGCCGAGCATCTCCGCGAAACCGGCTGCGGCGCCGGCGATCGGCGTCGGCGGTTCGTTCGACGTGCTCGGCGGGCGCGTCGCGCGCGCGCCGCATTTCATGCGGCGGTTCGGTCTCGAGTGGCTCTATCGTTTGGCGAAGGAACCGCGGCGCTGGCGCCGGCAGCTCGCGTTGCCGCATTTCGTCTGGCTCGTCGCGCTCGACGAACTCGGCTTCTCGCAGGCAGAAAGGAGCGGTCGGCTCGTGAAAGCGATGATTCTCGCCGGCGGCCTTCGACGCAGGCTCTATCCGCTCACGAAACAGGTTCCCAAGCCGCTGGTGCCGGTCGCCGGCGTTCCGAACGCCGTGCATCTGATGCACTATCTCAAGTCGTACGGCTTCGACGAGATCGCGATCAACGTGCACTACCTCGCCGATGCGATCGTCGAGGCACTCGGCGACGGTTCGCGCGTTCGGCGTCAAGCTGCACGTATTCGTACGAACCCGAGCTGCTCGGAAGCGCCGGCGGCGCTGAAGAAGCGCGCAGGAGTTCTTCGGCGACGAGACGTTCGTCGTGATCGGCTGCGACGAACTCACCGATCTTCCGCTCGACTCGCTGCTCGAGTTTCATCGCACGAGCGCGAGGCGATCGCCACGATCGGACTCGTCGAATGCGACGACGTCGATCAATACGGCGTCGTGGTGCTCGTCGACGATCGCGGCAAGATCGTCGGATTTCAAGAGAAGCCGGCCAAAGGCACCGAGCGCAGCCAGCTTGGCCAACACCGGCATCTACGTTTTTTCACCGGAGATTTTCGAGCACATTCCCGGCCGGCGACGTTCTACGATTTCGGCAAACAAGTCTTTCCCGTCGCTGCAGGCGGCCGGCGAGCCCTTCTATGGATTTGACGCGCGCGGCGCGTATTGGGCGATATCGGAACGCCTGACGAATACCGGCGCGCGAGCTACGACGTCGTCGGCGGCGTCGTTCGAATTCCGAATGCGATTCCGAATGGGATCGATCCGTCCGCGACGGTCGCGCCGAGCGCGCGGATCGAAGGACCCGTGCGCATCGGGTCCGGCACGCGCATCGAGGAGGCGTCATCGATCGTCGGGCCCGGCCGTTATTGACGACCGCGTCCGCGTGCGCCGCGGTGCGCGGCTGGAGCGGACGATCTGCTGGAAGGATGCCGAGATCGGCGAGGACGCGCAGCTGCGCGATACGGTGGTCGGCACGCGCTACGCCGTCGAGGCGGCCGCCGTGATCGTCGACGCGCTCGTCGCGCCCGACGCCTAGATCTAGCGCGCGCGGCGTTGGTCGTGATGGAGCAGCGTGTGGTCCGCGCTGCTCGATCTGCTCTTTCCGGCGCAATGCGCGGTCTGCAGTGCGCTAGGTTCGGGACTCTGCGACGCGTGCGCGCCGCGCCGCGAGCGCATTGAAGTGCGATTTCCGGCGCTCTGCGTAAACGCCTACGGTGCCTACGAAGGACATCTGCGCGCAGCAATTCTCGCGCTCAAGGATGGCCGGCGCGACGTCGCCGAAGCGCTTGGCCGTACCGTCGCACCTTAATTCGGCGCGTCACAGATTCTGGTTCCGATTCCATCGAGTGCGCGGCGCCGGCGCGTCCGCGGGCTCGACGGGGTTGCGCTCGTGGCCAGGCACGCGGCCGAGATTGCCGGCGCGCAGGTCGTCATGGCGTTGGTGCAATGCAGCGGCCGCCCGCAGCAGGGGCGCACGCGAGCGCAACGCCTGGCCGCGGCCGGGCGGTTTCTCTGTCGCGGCAACGTAACGGCTCGCCGGATCGTCCTCTTCGATGACGTCTGCACGACGGGTGCGACCTTGCGCGACGCTGCGACCGCCGTTCGCGCGGCCGGCGGGTTGGTCGAGCGATGCCGTCGTGCTGGCCGTGACGAAGACCGAACCGTCGTGGAGAATCTCCAGCGTCAGCTAACGCCGGTCGACGAGCTCTTCTTGCAGCGCGCCTATGAGCTCGCCGCGCGTGGAATCGGCAGCACCGCCCCGAACCCGCCCGTCGGCGCCGTCGTCGTGCGCGACGGACGAATCGTCGGCGAAGGGTACCATCATCGCGCCGGCAACGCGCATGCGGAAGTCAACGCGCTGCATAACGCCGGCGCTCGCGCGAGCGGTGCGACGCTCTACGTTTCGCTCGAGCCGTGTCGCCACGTCGGCCGAACGCCGCCCTGTACGCACGCCGTGCTCGAGGCCGGCATTGCGCGCGTCGTCGCCGGAACGTTCGATCCGACAGCCCACGGTGGTGCCGCGGAACTCCGCGACCGCGGGGTGGACGTCGCCGTTGCCGACGATCCGGCGGCACGCGATTGATCGAGAGTTTCGCGCGATTTCGAGCGAGCGTCCGTACGTCGCGGTGAAGATGGCAATGTCGCTCGACGGCTTGGTCGCGCGGCGCGCCGGCGCGCGCGAGCGCATCGGGTCGCCGGAAGAAGAAGGCTACGTGCGCGAGCTGCGAACGGCCTACGATGCGGTCATGGTCGGCGCGGGAACGGTGCGCATCGACGATCCGCGCCTCACCGTGCGCCCGCCCCACGATCGCGAGCGCCCGTACCTGCGCGTGGTCGCTGCGGGCGAGAAGCCGCTCGAACCGTCGAGCCGCATCTTCGCCGAGCGATAGACGGCTACGCGCGAACGATCGTGCTCGTACCGCCGGCGGCGCGCGCGCGGCACGCGGCGCTCGACGGGGTTGCGAAGATCGTAACGGCCGGCTCGCAAGGCGATCTCTCGCTCGACCTCCGCGCGGCGTTGCGCGCGTTGCGCGAGCGAGGCATCTGCAGCGTGTTGTGCGAGGGCGGCCCCAAGCTTGCGGCGAGCCTGCTCGCAGCGTCGCTGGTCGATCGCGTCTATTGGGCGATCTCGCCGCAGTTCTTGAGCGGCGACGGCGGCGTTGCGGTGCTCTCGGGGGCGCGCCTCGCGGGCAAGCGCCTCGAGTTCGATCGCGTCGAAAGCGTGGGACCCGATCTCGTGGTTTCGGGACGATGTTCGGCGGATTGATCGCCTATCGCGGTCGCGTCACGCGGCTCGATCTGCAACCCGGGGGCGGACTAACGCTGGCAGTGCGCTGCGAGGGCGTCGAGCGCGAGCGGCCCGAGCCCAAGGATTCGGTGGCGATCGACGGCATCTGTCTCACCGCGATTGCGATCGCCGGCGACGAAATCGCGTTCGACGTCGTGCCCGAAACGCTGGCCCGGACCACGCTGGGAGACCGCGCGGTCGGCGATGCGGTGAACGTTGAGTACGCACTGCGGCTCGGCGAGCGCATCGGCGGCCACCTCGTCTACGGTCACGTTGACGCCGCGATCCACGTGATGCAACGCGCTCCCGAAGGGCAGGGCGAGCGCATTCGGTTGGAAGTACCGCCGGCGCTGGCCGCGATGATCGCTCCGAAAGGGTACGTCTCCCTCGACGGCGTCAGCCTTACGGTCGCCGCCCGCGGCGATGCCTCGTTCGACGTCGCGCTGATCCCGGAGACGCTCGCGCGAACGACGCTCGGCTCGCGCGCGGCCGGGACGCGCGTGAATCTCGAAGTCGATCCGGTGGCGCGTTACGCCGCCCACGCGGTGCGCGCGTGAGCCGCTTCCGCGACACGATGCCCGCCGGCGCGCGCGTCTTCGAGGCGCGCCTGCAGGTGCAATGGGCCGACGTTGACGTTGCCGGCATCATGTATTTCGCGGCGTACTCGCGCTTTGCGGAAAATGCCGAGATGCAGTTTTTCGCAGAGCTGGGCTTCCCGTACGAGAGCGTCTTTACCGAATACGGCTTTTGGCTGCCGAGAGTCCGCGTCGAGGCCGAGTATCACGCTCCTGCGATGATGAGCGACTGGATACGTATGCGCACGCACGTCGCGCACGTGGGCGCTTCGAGCCTGCGGTGGCAGACGGTTTTTTTCAACGAACGAACGGGGGAGCCCGGCGCGTCTATGACCTTCATCGTCGCGGCGGTCGACGCCGCGACGATGCGGAGCTGCCCGTTGCCCGAGCGCATCCGCGCGGCGTTGTGCTCGTGCGTGTAGCGATTCTCAGCGCGCCGCGTACGATCGAGCTGCGCGAGGAGCCGGCACCGCTCGCGCCTCGGGGCGGAATCGTCGTGCGCGTGCGCGCGGCGCTGACCGACGGCACCGACTTAAAGACGTATCGGCGCGGCCATCCAAAGATGCCGATGCCGACGCGGTTCGGGCACGAGTTCTGCGGCGACGTTGCTGCGGTCGGCGACGGGGTTGAGGGCTTTGCCGCCGGCGACGCGGTGATGTGCGTGCACACCGCGCCGTGCGGCGAGTGCTTTTGGTGCCGCAGCGCGCAAGAGGAGCTTTGCGAGCAGCTCATGCCTGCTATGCTGCTCGGGGCGTATTCCGACCTGATTGCGGTCCCAGAACGCATCGTCGCCCGCAACGCCTTTCTCAAGCCGCCGGAAGTAAGTTACACCGAGGGCGCGTTCTTGGAGCCGCTCGCGTGCGTGACGCACTCGCTCGCGATGCTCGCACCGCGCGCGGGCGAGCGCATTGCCATTCTCGGCAACGGAGGTTTTGGCATCCTGCACGCACTCGCGCTCAAGGCCCGTGGGATCGAGGCAATGCTCTTTGGGCGGCGACCCGAGCGGCTCGCGCTCGCACGCGACCTCGGCTTGCAGAGTCTCGACAGCACGACGCAGCCCATTGCCGACGCGATTTTAGAACGCACCGAGGGCCGAGGCGCCGACGCGGTGCTGGAGTGCACGGGTTCCGTCTCAGATGTGGGAAGATGCACCATCGCTCGTGCGGCGCGGCGGCCGCGTCTCGTTCTTCGCCGGCTTGCCGGGCGATGCGCGCGTGACCTTTCTGGCCGCGCGCTTGCATTACGACGAGGTGCGTCTGCTCGCGCCGTTCCATTTTACGCCGGCGGACGTCCGCGAGGCCTACGATCTCATTGCGGCGCACGCGCTGCCGCTCGCGCGTCTGGTTTCGCACGTCTTTCCGCTGGCCGCCATCGGCGATGCCTTCGAGCGGCTCGACGCGGGTGAAGGCTTGAAAGTTTTGATCGAACCGTGAGCGCTCGGACGATGCGCGCCGCCGTTCTCTACGACGTGGACGACATTCGCATCGAAGACCGGCCGATTCCCGAGATCGGCGACGGCGAGCTCCTCGTGCGCGCGATGGCGAGCGGGATCTGCAGCGGCGACGTGATGGCGTGGTATATTCGGCGCAAGGCGCCGCTCGTGCTCGGGCACGAGCCGGCGGGCATCGTCGCCGAGACGCGCGGCGAAACGGGGTTTTCGGTCGGCGATCGCGTTTTCGTGCACCATCACGCGCCGTGCTTTGCGTGCCGCGCCTGTGCGCGCGGCGCGTACGTGCAATGCGCGGCGTGGCGACCCAACGGCATCGATCCCGGCGGCATCGCGGAGTACTTTCGCGTGAAGGCCGGCAATCTGCGCGACACGCTGCCGCTTCCGTCAACCGTCGGGTTTGCCGACGCATCGCTCGTCGAGCCGCTTGCGTGCGTGGTGAAATCGCTGCGGCGAGGCGGCGTGCGCGCGGGCGATCGCATCTACGTGATCGGGCTCGGCGTTATGGGGCTGCTGCACGTGCTGGCCGCGAAGGAGCTCGGCGCCGAGGTGTTCGGCAGCGATTTCTCGCGCCGCGCCGCGACGTCGCGCAGCGCAACGGTGCGGCGGCATTTCATCCCGACGAGGTGCGACGCGCGCTGCCCGAAGGCGCGGACGTCGTGATCTGCGGCCCGGGAACTCCATCCGCGATGGAGGCCGCGCTCGACGCCGCAGGCCCGGCCGGCACTATCGTGATGTTCACGCCGTTTCCACCGGACGTCGCGGTGACGCTCGACTCAACGCGCCTTTATTTTGGCGATTTGCGCGTCGCCGGCAGTTACTCGTGCGGTCCCGACGATACGCGTGCGTCGCTCGATCTCATCGCGCGCGGCGTGGTGAGTGCGGCAAAGCTCGACGCGACCCTCATCGGGCTCGACGAACTGCCGCGTGCTTACGCCGATCTCGCGCAGGCACGGATCATCAAGCCGATCGTTACCTTCGATCAGCTCTCGGCGTAGATCGGCGGCGCCGGCTCGGGCAAGGGAAGAACGACGTCGTCGGCGTGCGAGGTCACCCGCCACGCCACTAGCAGCGACACGATGTAGAGCAGTGCGGCGAGCAGCCACGGCGCGCCGATGAGCCCGAGCGATTTCCATGGCCCCGCGAACTTCGCAAACGTGAAGGCGAAGAGCGATGGTCCGATCAGCATCGAGATGCCGCGCACGGAGCCGAGCGCGCCTTGCAGTTCGCCCTGTTCGCTGGGATCTACGCGGCGCGTCATCAGCGCCTGCGACGATGCTTGGTACATCGGCAGCGCGATGAGCACGGCGCCGATCAGGAAGACGATACCGCTGTTGGTTCCCAGCAGCGCGAGCCCGAGTGCCGCAACGGCAAGGCTTGCGAGCAGCAGCCGGCGCTCGCCGAGGCGCTTGACCACGGGGCCGACCATCGTCGCCTGATTGATCGCCGAGACCACGCCGACCAAGGCGAGCGTCAAACCGATGCTGCCGGTGCTCCAACCGAACGCGGCGATGCAATAGATCACCCAGACGTTCGGAAAGACTTCGTGCGCGAGATAGGTGATGAAGTTCACGCAGGTCAGACCCCACAGCTCGTGGTGCGAACGCAGTAAGCGCAGCGATCCCACCGGGTTCGCGCGTTTCCACTCGAGCTTTGGCGTGCGGCGTTCGCGCGGCAGCGATTCGGGCAGAACGAAGAGGCCGTAGAGCGTGTTGACCAGCGCAAATGCAGCCGCCGCCCAAAAGGTTAGACGGGGATTGACGTTGCCGACCAAGCCGCCGATGGCGGGACCGAGCACGAAGCCCAGACCGAAAGCGCTGCCGAGCATGCCGAAGGCGGCCGCTCGTTTCTCCGGCGGGGTTACGTCGGCCATGTAGGCGCTTGCGGCGCTCATGTTCGACGTGGCGATGCCGGAGAGCACGCGGCCGGCGAAGAGCCACGCCAGGTTCGGCGCGAGCGCCATGATCGCATAATCCACGACGGTGACGGCGTTGGAAATCAAAATCACGGGCCGCCGGCCAACGCGATCGGAAAGCATGCCTAGCAGCGGAGAGCAGAAGAACTGCATGATCGCCCACGCCGTGGCGAAGAGACCGATGATCTCCGCGGCCGAGGCGTAGTTATTGGAGACGAAGCCGGCGATGAGTTTCGGCAGGACGGGACCGATCATGCCGAACGTCAGCATGTCGATGAGCACCGTGACGAAGATGAACGTCGTTGCGGCGCGGCGCGGTCCGTCAGACATCGTAGACCGCCTCCAGCCAGCGTTTGACGGCCCGGTCGATGCGCGCGCGATCGTGGGTCGCCAAAAGATCGAGCAAGAAACCGCGGAACCCCGCGATGAGCATCGTCGCCTGCGTCGCGGTGCAGCCTTGCATTGCGTCGAGCCACTCCTTGACGCTGCTTTCGAGAAAGCCGGGAAAGCGCGACGGATCGGTGAGCGCCAGCGTGTAGACTTCAAACGAAAGGCGAGTGAGCGGCTCCCATTCCGGCTTGCTCCACTCGCGCCAGAGGGCGCGCGCGACGTCCTTCGGCGAATTCACGACGCACTTGAGCTCCGCCATCATCGAACGCTGCCGAGCGCGGCCGCGTCGCACGATCTCGACCACCAACGACTCCTTCGATCCGAAGTAATAGAGTAAGACGCGCGGACTCGAACCGATCGCTTTCGCGAGCGGGCGCAAGGAAAGATCCGCCAAGCCGACGCGGCAGACGTAGTCGACGGCGCGGTCGAGCAGCTCGGCGCGCCGTGCGTCGTCCGCGGTTCGCGACACGCCTCATGCTAACATACTTGAAACAGTCGTTTCAAGTATGTCGAATATGTCGAAGGATTAGTTTGGAAGCCGGTTCGGAAGCGTGGTGAAGCCGGCGAAGTTTCCGCCCGAGTAGTAGCCGTCTTGGTAGGTGCCCTCATACTTGCCCGACGGGTACCGCGCTTGATCGATCAGCGGGAAACCGTCGCTGATGGTGGCGTCGGAGTAGAAGATGTGCGTCGACGTCGCATCGAGACGGAATTGTCCGGCGCAGTACACGGTCGGCAGTATCCGGCGAACCGACGTGCGCTGTTCGTACGGCCGGGGATAGATCGTCATGCGCCCTTCGATTCCCCCCGCGCAGAAGTCGGGGTTGTCAACCACGATCAAATCGTCGGTCAGTGGATCGACCCCCACGCCCGCGACGTAGCCACGCGTCGCGCGCAGGTGCAGAACCGCGCACTTGGCCGTTCCGTGCGGATACTCGACGACGCCCATGAACTTCTTCGGTCCGTAGCCGTCGACGAAGACGTCACCCTCATTGTCGACCGCGATCGCTTCGTAGACGTCTATTTGCGAACACGTGAGCTCCGTCGGTTGCGACGATGCCGTCTTAAAAACGGCCACGCTGGTAGCGTTCATTGCGTAGATCGCGCCCTTGCGATCGACGGCGACGTCGAACGGCTGACCGTACGGATCGGCGCCAGTCGTCTCGGCTTTCGTTTTGAGATCGTAGGTGACGATCTCGCCCGGCGAATAGTTCGCAATCACGACGGTGTCGCCGTTGGCCGCCATGGCGTAGACGCCGTCGATTCCGAGCGAGCCGGTGAGCGGATCGAACTGCTCGCCGCCGCCGTGGCGGATCGGCCAATACGCCAGCGACTGGTTCTGAAGATCGAACGTAACGAGCGCGGGCTCCTGAAGCGATGCCGCGCGCAAGTGCGAGGCTTGCAGCGAGACCGGCGGAACGCTGCTCGGCGAGGCTCCGCCGCCGCAGCCAGCGGCAGCGACGATGGCGAACGCGTACAGGATGGGGAGCGAACGGGCGATGGGCATGATGCACGACCTTCTTGGGGGACTCTCTCGCAATAAGATATCCCTAGTCACCGCTCCTGCTTTGGCGCTTGACATTTGTCAAGGGAGTCCGTCAGTCTAGACGCATGAACCGATTTGCCGACGTGCTCAACGCCGCCATGGACGATGCCGGCCTCTCTGCCGCCGAGGTTGCCGAGAGTGCGGGGCTGACGGAGTCGGCGATTTCGCTGCTCCGCTCGGGCCGGCGGGAGCCGTCGTATCGCACCCTCCAGCGGCTCACCGCGCTGCTTCCCGTGCTCGGCGGCCAGCTGGCCGGCCGAGAGGGTCCGTTCGACTCGATCGAAGATGCCATCGCCGACGTTCGGGCCGGCAAGATGGTCGTCGTGCTCGACGACGAGGATCGCGAAAACGAGGGCGATCTCGTGATGGCCGCGCAGATGGCGACGGCAGACTCGATCAACTTTATGCGCAAGCACGCCGGCGGCCTCATCTGCGTGCCGATGGCCGGTGCGCGTCTCGACGAGCTGCAGATCCCGCCGATGGTGCGCGAGAACACCGCGCTGCACGAAACCGCGTTCACCGTCTCGGTCGAAGCGCGCGGGCTAACGACGACCGGCATTTCGGCGCACGACCGCGCGGCGACGATCCGGCGATTGCTCGATCCCGATGCGGGCGCGGCCGACTTTTTGCGTCCGGGTCACACGTTTCCGTTGCGCGCGCGCGATGGCGGCGTCCTCGTGCGCGCCGGGCAAACCGAGGCAGCCGTGGATTTGGCGAGGCTTGCGGGCCTTTATCCCGCGGGCGTGATTTGCGAGATCATGGCCGACGACGGCACGATGGAGCGCCTCGAAGGATTGCGCAGCTACGCCGATCGCCACGGCCTCAAGCTGATCACCGTGAAGGATTTGATCGCCTATCGTCTGCGCACCGAGAAACTCGTCGAACGCATTGCAGAGTTCGCGCTGCCCGACCACGATCGGCGATTGGAAGGGCATCGCCTATACGACGACGATCGACGAGAACACGCACGTCGCGCTCGTGATGGGCGATATCGGGAGCGGCAAGGAGCTGCTCGTGCGCGTTCATTCGGAGTGCATGACCGGCGATGCGCTGCATTCGATTCGGTGCGATTGCGCGGCGCAGCGCGACGGTGCGATGGAGCTCATCGCGCAACGAAGGGCGCGGCGTCTTTCTCTACCTGCGCCAAGAAGGACGCGGTATCGGGCTTGCCGATAAACTGCGCGCGTACGAGCTGCAGGATCGCGGCGCCGATACGGTCGAGGCGAACCTCGCGCTGGGCTTGCCGGTCGACAAACGCGACTACGGCATCGGCTCGCAGATCCTGGCCGACCTCGGCGTGCGCGAGATGCGCTTGATCACGAACAATCCTAAGAAGATCTTCGGGCTCGAAGGGTACGGTCTTAAAATCGTAGGACGCGTCGCGATGCAGACGCCGCCCACGGCGCATAACAAGCATTACATCGACACCAAGCGCTCCAAGCTCGGTCACATCATCGACGAGGTCGCGGCTTCGTGAAGCGCGAGCCGCTGGGCGACGCGGCCGCGCCGCAGTGCGGCGAACGCAGTTTCGCGGTCGTCGTCGCGCGCTTTTACGAGGATCTCGGCCGAGCAGTTGCTCGACGGCGCCTTGCGGGCGTTGCGCGAGTGCGGCGTCGCCGCCGAACACGTCCGCGTGATCGAGGTACCCGGCTGCTTCGAACTTCCGCTCGCGTGCCGTAAAGCGATCGAAACCGATGCCTTCGACGGCATCGTCGCGCTCGGGGTCGTGATCCGCGGCGAGACGCCGCATTTCGAGTATGTCGCGGGCGAATGCGCGCGCGGGATCATGGACGTCATGCTGGCAACGGGGACGCCGATTGGGTTCGGCGTGCTCACGACCGAGGACTTCGAACAGGCACGCCGGCGGGCGGATCGCGACGGCGGCGACAAGGGCTATGCGGCGGCCATGGCGGCCGCTTCGCTAGTGCAGGAACTCCGAACGCTTGGTCGCATCTAGGCCTGCTCGAGCTGCATAGGGAGTTCAGCGTGGAAGATAAGATCCTGACTTGTAAGGACTGCGGGACGGAGTTCGTGTTCTCCGGTCGAGAGCAGAGTTTTTTCGCCGAAAAGGGCTTTTCGAATCAGCCCCAGCGCTGCCGGGAGTGCCGTCAGGCGCGTCGCTCGCAGAGCGGCGGGAGCTTCGGCGCGCAGAGCCGGCCGAGCTACGGTGCGGTGTGCGCGGCCTGCGGCGTGGAGACGACCGTTCCGTTCCGCCCGCGCGGCGACCGTCCCATCTACTGCCGCTCCTGCTACACCGCAAAGGTGCCTGCCGGCGTCTGAACCATTTCAGCCCGTCGCCTGGGACGGCGACGCGGTCCGCTATCTCGATCAGCGCCTGCTCCCGCACGAAGTGCGCTACGCAGCGCCCCGAAAGCGTCGACGATCTCGAAGACGCGATTCGGACGCTTGCTGTGCGCGGGGCGCCGTGCATCGGCGTCTTTGCTGCGTATGGCGTCGCGCTGCTGTCGCGACGTCGCCGAGCGAGGGCGCCGCGTTCGACGATGCGGCCCGCCGGCTGCGCGAAGCGCGCCCGACCGCGGTCAATCTTGCATGGGCGGTCGATCGGGTCCTCGCTCGCGGACGCGCCGCTGGAGAGCGCAACGAATCCATCGCGAGCAGATTGCGATCGACGAGGCCATCGCCAATAGCGGTGTGCGAGCTGATCGTTAAAGGACGCGCGGATCGTCACGCACTGCAATACCGGGCCGCTCGCGACCGCCGGCGGCGGCACCGCGCTCGGCGTCATCATGCGGCGCAGCGGGCCGGAAAGAAGCCGCGGGTCTTCGTCGATGAGACGCGGCCGCTGCTGCAAGGTGCGCGGCTAAACTATCTCGAGCTGCGAATGGCCGGGGTCGACGCGGTCCTGATGGTCGATTCGGCTGCCGCAATCGCGATGCAGGCAACAGGGCATCGATCTCGCGATCGTCGGCGCCGACCGGATCGCGCGCAACGGCGACACCGCGAACAAGATCGGCACCTACGGTCTAGCGATTCTCGCGGCCCATCACGGCATTCCATTTTACGTTGCGGCGCCGCGCTCGACGTTCGACCTCGCGACCGAAGCGGCGAGGCAATCCCGATCGAGGAGCGCTGCGCCGACGAAGTCACCTCGTTCGCGGGAGCGCGCAGTCGCGCCGGAAGGCGCAGCGGCCTACAATCCCGCGTTCGACGTGACGCCTGGACATCTGATTACTGCTTTCATCACGGAATGCGGCATCTTGCGGCTCGCCGTTCCTCGAATCGATTCCTTCGCTGGAGTTTCGTCCGGGCGCCGAATTCTTTACCCGGTCGTGAAGTTCTACGAGTTCGTCGATAAAGAACCGGCGATCGGCAAACTGGTCGTCATCGAGGGTACCGAGCGCGTACTCGCGGAGCGCGCGCTCGAGATCGTACTCGATCGTCTGCTTCCACCCGACGTGCGCGACCTCAACCTGTCGCGGTTCTCGGCCGACGACGCCGGCGATTCGAGCGGCGTCGCCGAGGCGCTGCAGGCGATGCCGTTTCTGGCCGACCGGCGCGTCGTCGTGGTCTCCGAGACGCACACGATGCGCGCCGCGCCGCGCCGCGATCTCTGGGCGGTCGCGCAGGAAGTCCCCGACGGCAGCACGCTGGTGCTGGTCGACCTCCTCGCGCCGCGCGGTAAAGGTCCGCAATCGTTCGGCGTAATGGCGGGTCGCGGCGCGCTGCGCATCGATACGACTGCAGGCGAGGAGACGCGCGCGCGATTCATCGCCGAAACGCTCGAGATCCTCGATGCGAAAGCCGACCCCCGCGTGGTCAACGAGCTTGCACGCGGCGGCGCGGATCTCGCGGCGGTGCGCAACGATTTGGAGAAGCTCGCACTGGGCGCGAAAAAGATCACGCTGAAGGATCTCGAGCGCGAGTCGCTTTCGATCGAGAATCCCAAAGCCTACGCGTACGCGCAAGCTACCGCAGAAGGCAGCGTCGCCCAGGCGCTCGCGATTGCGTACGAGCTGCTCGAAAACGATCCGCGCGGCGGCGCCGTTCCGCTCATTTCGGCCCTGGCTCACGAATGCGCGTACATTTGGGAGATGACGCGCCCGGGCGGCCGGCTTCCGGAGCGATTGCGCTTTCGCGAACGGACGCTACGGCCGCTCGCGCAGCGGGTCGGCGAACGGCGCGCGCGGATTGCTTACGAGCGCGCGATCGGCGGGATGGAAGCGATCGTGACGGGCCGGCTCGGGAGCGATCCGGACGACCATCGCACGCTGGTGACGCGGCTGACGGTCGAGCTGGCGCGGATGGCCCGCTAGCTCAAATACTCCACTGCCACGCGTTCCACGACTCCATCCCCGGGTTCGGCGCAAAGCCATGAAAATCGACGCTGATCGCATCCGACTGGCGTTCCCACCAAAAATAGACGATCGGATTGTCAACGGCGAGGAGCCGTTCGATCGCGGCGTACGCGCGCTTGCGCGTCGCACGGTCGTAGTGCGATAAGGCCGTTTCCTGCGCCGCGTCCATCGCCCGGCTGCAGTACCGGGCGTCGTTGTAGCCGTGCGGCGGGATATTCGCGCACATGAGCTGCGACGAATCGTCCGGGTCTATGCCGGAGAACCACGTGTAGAGCACGAGATCGAACTTCCCGCCGTGTTGAATTCCGCCCATCCCAGCCGGCGCATAGAGCACATCCTGCGGGTAGTATTTGACGTCCACGACGATGCCGATCCGCCGCAGGGCGGCCTGAACCAAGAGGCTCTCCGAGCGCTGCGTCGCCGACGACGCATCGGCCGCGAGCAAAAGCTCGAGCGGGCGGCCGTCCTTTTGCAGGACGCCGTCGGCCCCGGGCGTCCATCCGGCCCGGGCGAGCATCGCTCGCGCCGCCGTGGGGTCGAACGGCACCGCCCGCACCGAAGGATCGAAGGCCCAGATCCAGCTCGGAAGGTCTTCGCTTGCGACCGTCATCTGGCCGTGCGTGATTTGACGCGCGAGAGCCGATTTGTCGAGCGCCGCCGCAATGCCCGCGCGTACCGCAGCGTCGGCGAGAATCCGGTGCGAGAGGTTGAGCTCGACGCCTTCAAAGCCGTTCACCTCGGTCCACACGGTGCGAGCGTCGGGGAGCGCACGGAGGGCCGGATACGTTTGAATGGACGGCTGATAAAAGTAGTCGATTGCGTGGGTACGCATCAGATTGATCGCCGAATCCTCGTTTGGAACGAAATGGACTTCGATCCGCCGCAGTCGCGGCGCACCCAAGAAGAAGGACGGGTTAGCGTCGAGCAGGACACGATCGCCGCGTTCCCACGCGACGAAGCGAAAAGGCCCGTCGCTGACGTTCGGCTGCGCGTTGAACCCAACGTGATTGATGTCGGGATATTTCTCGAGAACGTGCGCGGGCAGCACGGCATACGGCTGGTCGCTCTCGGCGAAGAACGTGTCGACGAACGGCGCAAACGGACGCACGAGATGAACGACGACCGTGCGCGGATCGGGCGTGTCGATCGAACGGACGTCGTCGTATCCATGCCGCGAGACGACGTCGTTGTTGCCGATTCTCGATCGCCTGCCACGACCAGATCACGTCGCGTGCGGTGACCGGGACGCCATCGGTCCAGCGTGCCTGCCGCAGGTGATAGCGGATGGTCAATCCGTCGGGGCTGATTCCGCCGTTGGCCTGGCTCGGCACAACGGCGGCGAGCATCGGGATCGGATTGCCGCTGCGGGTCGGCCGAGAGCAGGGGCTCGAACATCAAGCGGCCGATGAAGATCTCGGTCGTCGTCCCGGCGAGCAGCGGATTGAGATTCTTGGGCTCCTCGTTGATGGCGATCCGCAGCACGCCCGCGCGGGTCCACGAGTGACGGGCCCGGCTCTCAACCTCGACTTTCGTGCACGCCGCCAGAACGGCCGCCATCACGAGCGCGAACGCCGCGACTGCCTTCATGGAGCTGCAGTACGGTGACGAGGCCGCGCCTTCCCGTGGAGCGAAGGCCAGCGTCCTTCATGGATTACGAGACCTACGCCTCGCCGTTCTCGTGGAGATACGGACGCGCGGCGCTTCGCGCGCTTTTCTCTGAGAAGTCGCGCCGGCGGCTCTGGCGCGCCGTCTGGGTGGCGTTAGCGGAAGCGCAATCGTTGCACGGCCTCATCGACGAGGCCGAGGTCGAGGACCTGCGCGCGCATGCGGGCGAGATCGACCTTGAGGCGGCGCTCGAGATCGAGCGCGAGATCCATCACGATCTCATGGCCGAAATCCGCGTCTTCGCATCGCAGGCCGAGCGCGGCGGCGGTAAGCTGCACCTCGGCGCAACCTCGATGGACGTCGAGGACACGGTCGAAACCTACCGATTGCGGCTTGCGCTCGCATACGTGGGCGAGAACCTCGTCGAACTGCTCGCCGCCTTCGGCGGCGCGATCCGCGCGCTACGCCGATCTCATCGTGCATGGGATACACTCATCTGCAGCCGGCCGAGCCCACGACGCTGGGCTATCGCTTAGCCGGATACGCGCAAGACTTGCTCGTGGACGATGCCAACTTGCGATTCGTCTTCGAAAACCTCACGACGAAAGGACTGCGCGGCGCCGTCGGGACCGGCGGCATCGTACGAGCGGCTGGTTCGATCAGAGCGGCCGCTCGGCGAGATCGAAGCGTACGTCCTCGAGCGATTCGGTCTGACTTGCGCGCGAGATCAGCACGCAGACCTACCCGCGCAAGCTCGATTATCTGCTGCTCTCCGCCCTGGCCGGGCTGGGCGCATCGCTCTCGAAGTTCGCAGCCGACGTTCGGGTGCTCGCGAGCCCGGGCTTCGGCGAAGTCGCCGAACCGTTCGGCGCAGTCGCAAGTCGGCAGCTCGGTGATGCCGTTCAAGCAGAATCCGATTCTCTCCGAACGGATCGGCTCGCTCGCGCGGCTTGTTGCCCGGCTACGCCGACGTCGCGTGGCAGAACGCGGCGACGAACTTTCTCGAGCGCACGCTCGACGACAGCGCCAACCGCCGCGTCGTCCTTCCCGAGGCGCTTGCTCTGCGCCGACGAGATCGTCTCGCTCGCGCGAACGGTCGATCGACGGGTCTGCGCGTCGACGAGCGCCGCATCGCGGCGAACCTGCGCACCTACGCACCGTTCGCGGGCACCGCAGGCGGTGATGATGGAGGCGGTTCGTGCCGGCGGAGACCGGCAGCAGCTGCACGAAACGCTGCGTCGTGCATCGATGGAAGCGTGGGCTGCGGTACGGCGCGGTGAGGATAATCCGCTTTCGCAGTTGCTCGCCGAGGACACGCGATTTGACCGCGCGCGTCGATCCGGCCGAGATTCGCCGGCTGCTCGATCCCGAGCAACCACGTCGGCACGGCGCCGCAGCGCGCGCGCCTGCTTGGCCGACCGCATCGAACGGCTCGCGCCGTTTCCGCGGCAAACCGAAGTACGGGTGTAGGACACGTGAACAAAGGCATCGAGATCGCGCGCGGCAAGACGAAGATTCTCTACGAGAATCCCGGCGCAGCCGCATCAGGTGGTCGTCGCGCAGACGGATCAGCATCTCGGCCGGCGACGGCGCGCGCCGCAACGAGATCGCCGGAAAAGGACGCCTCGCGGCGCAAACGACCGCGCGCGTTTTTCGCTTGCTCAATCTCTGCGGGTTGCCGACGCACTATCTCAACGGCGGCGAGGACGACGACAACAACGAGATGGTCGTCCGGCGCTGCAACATGATTCCGCTCGAAGTCGTAACGCGCGGCGTCGCCGCCGGCTCGTTCGTCAAGCGCAATCCGGCCTCCAGCGCGGAACGCTGCTCGTGCCGCACGTGATCGAGTTTTTCTTTAAAGACGACGCGGCGCACGACCCGCTGATCACGCCGGATCAGATCGTCGCCCGCAGGGCATCGCGACGCCGCAAGAAGTCGGCGCGATGACCGAGCTGGCGCGGCTGACGTTCGACATTCTCGCGCATGCGTGGCGCAGGCGCGACGTGCTGCTGGTCGATCTTAAAGATCGAGTTCGGCCGGCTCGCCGGCGGCGAGAATCAAAGGCCAGCTCGTGATTGCCGACGTGATCGACAACGATTCGTGGCGCATCTGGCCGCAAGGCCGCGAAGATCTGATGCTCGACAAGCAGATGTATCGTAATCTGCGAAAGCGTCGACGACGCCGGCGCTCGATCGGGTCAAAGAGGCGTACGAGCGCGTCGCCGACTTTGTCGGAACGTTTCCGGTGATGCGGCCCGGGCATGGCCGCCGTCATCGCCGACTCGCCGGGCCGTGTCGAGCGCGCGAACGACGTCGTGAAGACGCTCGGCCAACTCGGCCTGCCGACGGTGCGTCACGTCGCGAGCCCCGCGGCGACGCCGGGACTACGTGCTGCAGCTGGTGCAGCAGCTCGAAGCGAGCTTCGCGCGGCTCATTCTCATCGCCGTCGGCGAGAACGGATTTGCTGCGCTCGATGCTCGATGCGGTCCTCGTCAGCGCCGGTGCTCGACGGCAGACGACGAGCCGCAGCGGCTCGCGTTGCAGTGCGCGAAGCTGCTCGGGCTGGAAGACACGGTCCTCTATCGGACGCACGCTTGCTGATGCAGGCCAACGCGCGCTCGAGCGTGCTTCATGCCGACGCGTCGCTCCAGCAATCGGGCCCGCCGGGTCCGGTGCCGCCCTTGGTTAGCGGGCTCTCCGGAGCTCGAACGTCGCGCTGCGCGACGACGAGCTGCAGCGCATCGCGCAGCGGCTCGGACGCGAACCGACCGATCGTCGAACTCCACGCGTTCGACGCGCAGTGGAGCGAGCATTGCAGCTACAAATCGAGCCGCCACCATCTCAAGCGTCTGCCGACGAGCGGCCCGGACGTCGTGCTCGGTCCGGGCGAGGATGCCGGCATCGCTGCATCTCGGCACGCACGACGGCGAACGCTACGCCATCGTCGTCGCGCACGAGTCGCACAACCATCCGTCGCAGAGTCGTCCCGTTCGAAGGCGCGGCGACCGGCATCGGCGGGATCGTTCGCGACGTGCTGTGCATGGGCGCGCGAGGTGATTGCCGTCGCCGATCCGCTGCGCTTCGGCCGCGCCGACGATCCGATCGCATCAGCGCGCTACGTCGCGCGCAGCGTCGTCGACGGCATCGGCGCCTACGGCAACGCGATCGGCGTTCCGAATCTCGCCGGCGATGTCGTATTTCGACGAGCGGTTTCGACGAGAATTGTCTGGTCAACGTCGTCGCCCTCGGGATCGTCAAAGAGTCGGAACATCATTCACTCCTTCGCACCGAAAGGCGCGGAAGGCTGGGAGATCGTGCTCGTCGGAAAGGCGACCGATCCGAGCGGATTCGGCGGCGCGTCGTTCTCGTCGCTGACGCTGGACGCGCAGTGACGCAGAGCTCAACAAGGGCGCGGTGCAAGTTCCCGATCCGTTCCTAAAAAACGTGCTGATGCGCGCGAGCTATCGCGTCTTCGCGCTGCTGCGCGAGACGCAAGATCGCGGCGGCATTCAAGGATCTCGGCGCCGGCGGCATCATGGGATGTTCGGCGGAGATCACGTCGGCGCGGCGGCTACGGCGCGCGAGATCGATCTCGACGCGCGTCAACGTCGCGGTCGACGGCATGCCGCCCGGAAGTCATCGCGGTCGGCGAGACGCAGGAGCGGCTGCTTTGGGTGCTGCCGCCCGACGTGCGTCGACGAAGTTGCTGCGTATCTACAACGAAGAGTTCACGCTGCCGCGAGGTCGCGCACAACGCGCGCGCGATCGTCGTCGGCCGCGTGACCGCGCGAGCAGCGCTACGTCCTGCGCTATCGCGGCGCACGTCGTGATGGACGTCGAGAGCGAGTTCCTCACCGGCTCGATTCGACGACGAGCTGCCGTATACTGAAATGATTCGCCATGCGCGCCGGCGCGAAGAGCTTCCCGCGGTCGACGTCGAGCGCGTCTTTCCGCGCGTGCTCGCGCATCGCGACGTCTGCTCGCGCGAGCCGCTCTATCGCCGCTACGATTGCGGTCGTGCGCGGCCGCACCGTGCTGCCGCGCGGCGCCGCCGATGCGGGCGTGCTTGCGCCGGTTCCGGGTTCGCGCCTCGGGGTGGCGCTCGCCGTTGCGGGCAATCCGCGCTACGGACGCGATCGACCCGCGTATGCCGCCGAGTCGCGGTGCTCGAAGCGATGCGCCGCGTCGTTGCCGTCGGCGCGCGGCCGATCGGGTCTCACCGATTGTCTGAACTTCGGCAATCCGCGCAAGCCCGAGCAGTACGGCGACGTTCGTCGCCGCGGTCGACGGCTTGGCGCGCGCGGCACGCGAGCTCGGACCTGCCGTTCGTCTCGGGCAACGTGAGCCTCTACAACGAATCGGCAAGCCGGCGACGCGGTGCCGGCATCGGCGATCGTCGCCTGCATCGGGTCGCTCGACGACATCGAGTACGCCGTCACGCCGGGTTTGAAGGCAGCCGGAACTCCGCGCTGCTGTGGATCGGCAGCCGCGAACTCTCGCGCGGGCGGTTCGGTGCTGGCCGAGCTGCTCGGTATCGACGGCCGCTTGCCGCAGATCTCATATGACGCGGAACGCGGCCGCGATGGCGATCGTGCGAGATGCGATCGCACGCGGCGTTTTGCGTTCGTGCCGCGCGATCGCGCGACGGCGGAATGCTGACGGCGCTCGCGCGGCTGGCCTTTGATGCGATGCTGCGCGGGCGCAACCTCGGCGCCGAGATCGACTTCGGCAATCCGCTCTGCGAAGCCGGCGGCTTCGTCTGCGAAGTCGAGCGACGAGAGCGAGATCGACCTCACCGGCACGCTGCAGATCGGCACGACGATCGCGCCGGCCGACGCTCGTCGTCAACGGCACGACGCTTCGATCGTCGAGCGAGCTCTATCGAAATCTGGTCGCCGCCGCTTGCGGAGCTCTATCCGTGAGCGCGCGCATCGCCGTGCTGGTCTTTCCCGGGACGAACTCCGAAGACGAAACGCTGCGGCTGCTGCGCGATTGCGGCGGCGGACGCCGAGCTCGTGCATTGGTCGCGCGCGCGGAGCGCTCGCGCAGTACGACGCGTACGTGCTCCCGGGCGGCTTTGCGTACGAAGATCGCGTTCGCGCGGGCGCGATTGCCGCGCACGACCGCATGATGGACTTCGTGATCGAGGGCGCGCGCGCAAGGGAAACTCGTGCTCGGCATCTGCAACGGCGCGCAGATTCTGCTCGAGGCCGGACTCGTGCCGGGCACCGGCTTGCGCGCGCCGGCCGACCGCCGCGTTTACGCGCAACGCGCCCGCAGCCGCACTTCGTTTGCCGTCACGTCTATCGTCAAGCTCGCGTCGAGCCGTCGCGCGGTCGCCGATTACGGCCGCGCTCGCCGCACGGCGCGCTCGTGCCGGCCTGGGCCGCGCACGCCGAAGGACGGCTCGCAGCAACGCCGGAGCATTTGCGACGAAATCGTGCGCGGCGGCCACCTCGCTTTCGTCTACGCCCATGCCGACGGCGCGCGTGGACGATGCGGCCGTCCCGAACGGGTCGGCGCTCGGCTGCGCCGGGCTGGTCAACCGCGAAGGCAACGTGCTCGCGATCATGCCGCATCCCGAGCGCGACGGCTGGAACTTCAATCATCTCGACCGCCGCGATGGCGACGACGTGCTCGCGACCGTCCGGCGGAGCGGCGCTCTTTCGCAGCTTCGTGGCAGGCGGTGGCTCGATGAAGCGACGCGCGTCGCGATCGCGCTCAAGATTCCCGATAACGCCGCCTATACGGCGCTCGTCGCGCTGCGCCGGCTTGGCGTCGCACGTCGACCGACGTCGAGCGCAGCGAGATTTGGTTCTTCGAGCACGGCGATCCCGGCGAGCTCGCCGCGCGCGTTGACCGCCGACGAAGCGATGTTCAACCCGAACAAACATCGCCTGACGGTGCTCGAGCGAATGCGCGCCGCGCGACGGCGAAGTGTGGATCGAGCCGCTGCAGCCGTTCGCGCGACGCTCCCGGAGCCGTTGCGTGGCGGCTTCTCGGCATCGATGGCGACGCCGGTCGAGCGCGCGACCGCTCGACGCCGCGATCGAGCGTCTGTTGCGCAATCCGGCGATCGATCGTGCCGTCGTGAACGACCGCGCTGCGACCACCGGGATAATCGAGTTCGCGCGCGAGTAGTAGATTTTCGATGAATCGGCCGTATACGATTGCGACGCTAGGCTCGCATTCCGCGCTGCAGATTCTCAAAGGCGCCCACGACGAGGGTTTCCAGCACGCTTGCGATCTCGAATCGCGATACCGAGCGGCTCTACCGCTCGTTCGGCGTTCGTCGACGAAGTGATCGCGCTCAACGACTACTCCGAGTTCATGGGCCTGATCGACGAGCTGCGAGCGCGCAAAGTCATCATCGTTCCGCACGGCTCGTTCGTCGCGTATCTTCGCTCGAAGAGCATAAGAAGATGACGATCCCGTACTTCGGCAACAAGGCGGTGCTCGATTGGGAAGCCAGCCGCGAGCTGCAGCGCGAGTGGCTCTCGCGCGCCGGGCTCAAGCTGCCCGCGCCAGTTCCGCAGCGGCGCCGAAATCGACCGGCCGGTGATCGTCAAGCTTTACGGCGCGGCAGGCGGCAAGGGCTACATGTTCATTAGGGATGCGCACGACTTCGAAGCGCGAGCGGCCCATCTCAAAGAAGCCTACATCATCCAGGAATACATCATCGGCGTTCCGCTCTACATTCATTATTTTTACTCGCCGCTCCAGCGCAAGCTCGAAATCATGTCGATGGACCGGCGCTACGAGACGAACGTCGATTCGCTCGGCCGCATTCCGGCCGCGGCGCAGGAAGGCATGGACGTAAGCCCTTCCTACGTCGTGGTCGGCAACCAGCCGGTCTCGCTACGCGAGTCGATGCTCGCCGAAGCGCTGCGGATGGGCGACGACGTCGTTCGCGTGAGTCAGGAGATTTGCGGCCCGAAGGGCCTCTTCGGCGCGTTCTGCATCGAGACGATCATCACGCCGGACATTCAGTTTTACGTCATGGAGATTTCGGCTCGAATCGTCGCCGGGACGAATCTCTTCATCGACGGCTCGCCGTATTCGTATCTCAACTACTCCGAGCCGATGTCGACCGGGCGGCGGATCGCTCGCGAGATCAAGAACGCACTGCTGACCAACAATCTCAGCCTGGTGCTCGATGATTCGAGCGTTCTCTAGCGCCGCGATAGCGGCAGCTGGTTCTCGCGGCGACGGTCGCGCTTCCCATTGCCGCACGCGCCACGCTGGAAGTCGATCCGGCGGTGCTCTATGCCGCAAATGAAGGATGCGTATGCCAAAGGCGCGGCGGCGGGCTGGGATTTCGCGATCGCAGGAGATTTACCTCGCCACGATTTTCAACGCCGGCCGCGCGTACTCGCTGCAGTATCCCGACGATCCAAACTACGGCGAGCTCGCGACGCTGACCGTGCGGATCGGGGCCGGGCTTGCACTACAATCCGCTGACGAATCACGACGGCGCGGTGTGGTGGGTGCGCGAGGCGGCCGACTGGGTGATGAAGCACTCCGAAGACCTTGCGCTGGTCTCCCAATCGCAAGCGCTCCTGCTGCGCGTCAACTCCGAGGACGACCCCGAGCAACTCGCGCGGTTTGCCGACGCCGATGCCGGCGCAAACGTGAAGGCCTATCCCGGCGATGCCGACGCGCGACTCATCCAGGTCGAGGCGGACTGGCGCTCCTGGCTGCTCACGCGCGACCCGGCGTGGCGCTCGCTGGCACTCCAGCGCGCGGCGGTCCCGAGCTTTCCCGTCGCGCATTTGCCGACGAACTGGGGCAACGAGCTCGTGAACTCGGCGAACAATGCGTCGACCGATCGCGGCTACACCGCCGCCGACGTCGCGAACGCGCGCGCTTTTATCGCGCGTCTGCACGCCGTCGATCCCATCCGCGTGATTGCGACCGTGAACGCCGTGCCGCACGACGTCTACCTTACGACCCTCGCACCGGCCGACGAGTATTTCGGGCCGATGGGCATGTCGATTCTCGAAATCGAGAATCGCCTCAAACACATCAACTTCATGCTCGATTACAACTACGGCAACAACGAGAGCGGCGAAGGCGCCGACGTCGCCCACGCCATCATGGACATGCAGAAGGTCTACCCGCGCGACCGGGACCTGCCGATGCTCCTCTACTGGTGCTACACGACGCTCCAGCGAATGACCGACGAGCAAGCCCGCGAAGCGGCCGGCCAAGTCAAAGCGATTCTCACCGTCGAGTACCAAGACAGCCCCCAGGCCCGAAAACTGCTCGGGACGTAGCGTGAGCACCGAGTACGTCGCACGCGCGCTGGCTCGATACGACCGTTCGCGCTTGACGCTCTGCTCGATCGGGAGCCATTCGGCGCTCGAGGTCGCCTACGGCGCGCGCGCGCAAGGACTGCGCAACCTCGTCGTTACCATGACCGGCCGCGATCAGACCTACGCGCGCCATTTTGCGGTCGCGGAGGATCCGGTGCCGCGCGGCTGCGTCGAGGAGACGCTGGAACTGGCGTCCTTTGCTGAGATTCTCGGCGACGACGTTCAACGCGAAATGCTCGCGCGCAACGTGCTCTTCGTACCAAACCGCTCGTTCGAAGTCTACGCGCGCCAGCGCTACGACTACGACGAGATCGAACGCCGCATGCTCGTTCCGTTCTTCGGCAACCGGCATCTGCTGCGCGCCGAGGAGCGGTCGACCGCCGGAGCGCAGAGCGACGAGCGCGATCAGTACGCGCTGCTGCGCCGGGCCGGTATTCGCCATCCGAGGCAGTTGTCGTCGCCCGACGAGATCGACGGGTTCGTCATCGTGAAAGCGCCGCACGCACGGGTGAGCTTCGAGCGCGCGTTCTTCGTAGTGTCGTCCCCGCAGGAGTATCGAGAGACCAGCGCCAGGCTGATGGCGCAGGGCGTTCTTACCGAAGACGGCCTCGCGTCGGCCATCATCGAGGAGTACGCGCTCGGGCCTTCGGTCAACCTCAACTTCTTTTACTCGCCCGTGCTGGGCGAGTTGGAGCTGTGCGGAACCGACACCCGGCGGCAGACGAATCTCGAAGGTTTTAAGAGTTTACCGCCGCAGGCATTTTTAGCCGCGCGCGACGTGCCGGTGCGTCTCGAAGAGGCCGGCCACATCGCGGCAACGATCCTGGAGTCGATGCTGGAGCCCGCGTTTGCGATGGGCGAACGCTTCGTTGCCGCCGCGCGCGAGGCGCAACCGCCGGGCGTCATCGGCCCGTTCGCGCTCCAATGCGTCATTGCGGCCGGCCCGCCGAAAGAGCTGATTTGCTACGATGTATCGCTGCGCATCCCAGGGTCGCCCGGGACGCGGTATACGCCGTATTCGGCCTACCGGTGGGGGCGCGATGTGTCGGTCGGGGAGCGCATTGCGATGGAGATCGTGATGGCGCGCGACACCGATCGCCTCGAAGATGTGTTGACCTAGCCAATCGAACTCGCCGCCAGGAGGTACTTCATGACCGTCGACCGCGTTCAGGAACGGACCGGAATCGTTACTTTCAAAGGAAACCCCATGACCTTGCGCGGGCCGGAACTCAATGCCGGCGATCCCGCGCCCGACTTTACCCTCACCGCATCCGACCTCTCGACCGTAACGCCGGAGATTCTGCTCGACGGCGGCAAGCGCGCCGCGATGCTCGTGGTCGTACCGTCGCTCGATACCAACGTTTGCTCGATCGAATCGGCCAAGTTCAATGCCCGGCTGGGCGAGCTTCCGGCGGGCGTTGGGGCGGCGGTGGTGAGCATGGACCTGCCGTTTGCACAGGGCCGCTGGTGCGGTGCGCAGAGCGGCGAGGTTTCGCTGCAAATGCTCTCCGATTACCGCGATCACAGCTTCGGCGTCAACTACGGGTTGCTCATCGCCGAACTCGGCTTGCTGGCGCGCGCCATCGTCGTGATCGGCAAGGATCGGACGGTTCGGTACGTGCAGATCGTTCCCGAAGTCGCAAACGAGCCCGACTATGACGCGGCCCTGGCGGCCGCGGCTGCCGCCGGCTAACGGCGAGCTCGATGCCGTCGACGGTCTTCGTCCTCGATTTCGGCGCTCAATACGGCCAACTGATCGCTCGCCGAATCCGCGAACTCGGCGTCTATTGCGAGATCGTTCCCTACGACACGCCGTGGGCGACGCTCTCGCTTCGCGATCCCGCGGCACTCGTGCTTTCCGGCGGACCCGAAAGCACGCTGGTTGACGGCGCGCCGGCGATGGATCCAGCGATCGTCGAATCGGGCGTTCCCGATCCTGGGAATCTGCTACGGCATGCAGCTGCTGGCGCGGGACGTCGGCGCAGAGCTGGTCAAGCTCGATCACGCGGAGTACGGTCCCGCGTCGTTTATCGTCGGCGATCGCGAGACGCCGCTCTTTGACGGCGTCCCCGACGAGTCGCGCGTCTGGATGTCGCACGGGGACACGGTGATGGAGCTTCCCGCCGGATATCGCGCGCTCGGCTCGACCGCGCGGTGTCACGTTGCGGCGATGGGCAATGTGAAGAAGCGGATTTACGGCGTGCAGTTCCATCCCGAGGTCGTGCATAGCGAATACGGACGCGTCGTGCTCGAGAACTTCTTGCACCAGGTGGCGGGCCTGGGCCGCGAGTGGAAGATGGAGTCGTTCCTCGATCGCGCCGTCGAAGAGATTCGCGAGCGCGTCGGTAGCGACCGCGTGATCTGCGCGCTCTCGGGCGGGGTCGACTCGGCGGTGGCGGCGACGCTCGTGGCTCGCGCGATCGGTGATCAGCTCACGTGCGTTTTCGTCGATCACGGGCTGCTGCGCGAACGCGAAGCCGATGAAGTTCTTGCCGCCTTTCGCGGGTGCTGCATCTCAACGTGGTCTTGGTGGACGCGCGCGAACGCTTCTTGAAGAAGCTCGCCGGAGTCGAGGATCCGGAGCGCAAGCGTGTGATCATCGGCCACGAGTTCATCGACGTTTTCGAAAGCGAAGCCGCAAAGATCCCAGGCGTGAAATATCTCGTGCAGGGCACGCTCTATCCGGACGTGATCGAATCGAAGACGCCCTCGAGCAAAGCCGGCGACAAAATCAAGTCGCATCACAACGTGGGCGGCCTGCCCGAGCACATGGATTTCGAGCTGATCGAGCCGCTTCGGTCGCTCTTCAAAGACGAAGTGCGCGAACTTGGCCGCGCGCTCGGACTGCCGAGCGCCATCGTCAACCGGCAGCCGTTTCCCGGCCCGGGCCTCGCGGTTCGTATCATCGGCGACGTGACCGCGGAGCGCCTCGAGATCGTTCGCGCGGCCGACGCAATCGTCCGCCAGGAGATCGACGGCGCCACGCTCGACCCGCACCCGTGGCAGTATTTTGCGGTGCTGACGCCGGTCAAGAGCGTCGGCGTGATGGGCGACGGACGCACCTACGCGCATCTGGTGGCGGTGCGCGCAATCACGAGCGAAGACGGAATGACGGCCGATTGGGCGCGCTTGCCGCACGAGCTGCTCGCCCGGATATCGGCGCGCATCGTCAACGAGGTGCGCGGCGTCAATCGTGTGGCGTACGACGTGACGACGAAGCCGCCGGCCACGGTGGAATGGGAGTAACGTGCGGATTTTAATCGTCGGCAGCGGCGCGCGCGAGGATGCGCTATCGTGGCGGCTCGCTGCGTCGCCTTCGTGCGATGCGGTCTTTGCCGCACCCGGCAACGCCGGTACGGCTTCGCGCGGTGAGAACTGGGAGATTTCCGCGACCGACGGTAAAGCACTCGCGCAGCGTGCGCTCCAGGAGCACATCGATCTGGTGGTTCTAGGACCGGAGACCGCTATCGCAGCAGGCGTGGGCGATCGTCTCAGAGACGCCGGCCTCGCAGTCTTCGGACCCAATCGCTCGGCAGGGCGTCTCGAGTCGAGCAAGATCTTTGCCAAGCGATTCATGGAGCGTCACGGGATTCCAACCGCGCGCGCGGTCGTCGTGCGTTCGCACGACGGAGCGCACAAGGCGTTGGAAGCGTGGGCGGGGGCCGTGGTGATCAAAGCCGACGGGCTCGCCGCCGGCAAGGGCGTCGTGATCGCCGACGACGCGGAACGCCGCGCGCGCCGTTCTCGACCGAATGGTACGGGGGCGCGCGCATCCCCGGCGGCGGCTCGGACGTGCTGCTCGAGCATCGCTTGGAAGGGCGCGAGGTCTCCGTCTTCGCGCTCTGCGACGGCCGCGCGATCGTGCCGCTTGGCGGCGCCTGCGACTATAAGCGCGCCGGCGACGGCGATACCGGCCCGAACACCGGCGGCATGGGCGCGTATTCGCCGCCGGCGGGTTTCGCCGACGACCTCGACGATAGCGTCCGCGAGCGCATCCTCGCGCCGCTGCTGCGCGGACTGATCGCCGAGGGCGAGGAGTACATCGGCGTGATCTATTGCGGCCTGATGTGGACGTCGACGGGACCGCAGGTCATCGAGTTCAACGCGCGTTTCGGCGATCCCGAGACGCAAGTGCTGATGCCGCGCATCCGCGGCGACTTTGCGCTCTTGCTCGACTCGGTCGCGCGCGGCTGCGATCGATCTCTCGCTCGTAACGGCTAGCGCGCAGCACTGCGTGGGCGTCGGTCTTGGCAACCGGCGAGTATCCGCGCAGCAACACGCCGCTTCGGGGGCTCAATGCCGACGTCGACCTCGGCGAAGGATGCCGCGCGTTTTGGGGATCGTCGCGGTTGCGCGACGGCACGGTCGAGACGGGCGGAGGGCGGGTGTTAACGGTTACCGCGCTCGGCGACGATCTGCGCGGCGCCCGCGAGCGTGCCTACGGCGCCGTGAGGCTGCTAGCGGGCCGTTTGGGCAGCGCCAACCTGACCTACCGCACCGATATCGCCGCCATAGCGGAAAGCAGGCAAGCTGCGGTGTAACCTCTACCCGGTCGGGAGGTTATTAACGAACGTCATGGGTTATCGATATCCACAGCAAAACCAATATGGCACGCCGCTCGCCCCCGCGGTGCCCACGCATTCGCTGCTCGCCCAAGTCTTAGGCATCACTGCGCTAGGCCTGTGCGTCACCGCATTCGCTGCGTGGCTGCTGCAGAGCATCGCGCCGGGGATTGGCTTGGTCGCGATGATCGTCGGATTCATCCTGCTCATCTCGATCAATGCGACGCGGCGCAACGAGCTGCTCTCGCTGGTTCTTTTCTATGCCTTCGCGTTCTGCGAGGGCGTCGGGATTGCGCCGGTTATCGGACAGTACGTTCGGGCGTTAGGGCCCGACGTTGTGGTCAACGCCGCGCTGACGACGGGCTTGGGGATGTTTGCGCTCGCGGCAATCGTGTATGCGACCGGACTCGACCTGCGGCGCTTCCAGGGCATCTTCATGATTGCACTGCTCGGCCTCATCGTGGTCGGCATCGTCTCCATGTTCGTTCGATTCATTCATCCCGAAACGTATGCATGGATTACGCTGGTCATCTTTTCGGGGCTGGTGCTGATCGACTTCGCGCGGCTGCGCGCGGGCGGCGACGGTCTCACCCCGGTGCTCATGGCGACGCAGCATCTACCTCGACGCGATCAATATCTTTTTGGCGCTGCTGCAGATCTTCGGCGGGAGGCGCTCGTCCGACTGACGCGCCGTTCCCATGGTATACTAGCGTAAGATGTGCGGGATAACGGGGGTCTTCGCACCAGGGCGCGATGCGGCACGGCTTGCGTTCTTCGCACTGTACGCATTGCAGCACCGCGGACAGGAGTCCGCCGGGATTGCCGCCGCCGACGGCGGCACGATTCGCTCGCATAAAGAGATGGGGCTGCTCGGGGCCATCTTCGACGAAGATATCCTCAGCGAACTCAGCGGCCACATCGCGATCGGCCATACCCGGTACTCGACGACGCGGCTCCTCCATCGTCGTCAACGCGCAGCCGCTGCTAGAACGATCCGATCTCGGCGACTTCGCCTTCGCGCACAACGGCAACCTGACCAATACCGACGAGCTTCGCGAAACGCTCTCGCCGACGACCGTACTCCAGGCCAGCTCCGATTCCGAGGTAATGGCGAAGCTGATCGTCGAGTCGAAGGGCACGATGGTCGAGCGGATCGAGTCGGTGCTCGCGCGTGCGCGCGGCGCGTACTCGATCGTGCTCTGCACGCAAGACCGAGCTCTACGCGTTTCGCGACCCCTGGGGCGTGCGGCCGCTCTGCCTCGGACAGGCTAAACGACGGCGGCGGATATCGTCGTCGCCTCGGAATCGTGTGCGTTAGGAACGGTCGGCGCGCAGTACGTGCGAGAGATCGGGCGCGGCGAGATCGTTCGGATCGGCGGCCGACGGCCTGCGACTCGTATCAAACCCCCGTGGAACGCGAGCAGCAGGCGCTATGCATGTTCGAGTACATTTATTTCGCGCGCCCCGATTCGCAAGTTCAACGAGCGGTCGGTCTACATGGCGCGCTATGCGATGGGCCGGCGTCTCGCGCAGGAGCATCCCGTCGAGGCCGACGTCGTGATGGCGGTGCCCGACTCGGCGGTGGCCGGCGGCATCGGGTATGCGGCCGAGAGCGGACTGCCCTATATCGAGGGCTTGATCAAGAACCGCTATATCGGGCGGACCTTCATCAGCCCCGATCAGCACATGCGCGCGCGCGGCGTGCATCTTGAAATTCAACCCGGTCGTCGAGAACCTACGCGACCAGCGCGTCATCGTGGTGGACGATTCGATCGTGCGCGGAACGACGACGCCCCGGATCGTCGCGCTGCTGCGCGAGGCAGGCGCGCGCGAAGTGCATCTGCGAATCACGTCGCCGCCGATCAAGCATCCCTGCTATCTCGGCGTCGATATGGCCACGTACGACGAGCTCATCGCCGCGAACTACACGGTCGAAGAGATCCGGCAGAAGACCGGGCGCGGATTCGCTGGGCTATCTGAGTCTCGACGGATTGATCGCATCGGTCGGACGACGTCGCGAGCGACATGTGTCTAGGCTGCCTGATCGGACGAATATCCGAACGTTCCGGCGGCGCATCGCACTCGCCCCGGCCATCGCGCGGTAGAACCATTCGGCAAGGCCGAATGGTTCAAGGGCCTCCACGGGTGGTTGCTACAGTCCAGATGTGTGACGTTGGGGAAGAGAATCACGGCGCGGCGCCGCGCCTTGGGCTGGTCGCAGAACGAACTGGCTCGCCGCGCTGAAGTCAATCATCCGACGCTCTATAAGATCGAGTCCGATCAACGGCTCAATCCGTCGATCGGCGTCGTCGTGCGCATCGCGCGGGCACTTGGCACGAGCGCCGAGACGCTTTACGGCATCGAGCGTGACGAAACGCGTCTGTTCGTCGAAGCCAACAAGACCACGATGTTCGTCGAAGTTCGCGCGCTCGGCCGCAAGTTTAGCGAAGCCGCCCGCTCGCGGGCGCAAGCCTTCGTGATCGCCGCCTTGGAGCGCGCCGGCGCGCGCGTTCGCGAGGCGGCCCCTACCGACGCCGGCGAGGACGAAGCTGAATCACGTCTCCCGGCCGAAGCGCAGCTGGCGACCGGGGGTCTTGCGCTAGTTGACGAGCTTCAAGTGGTTCGCCGGCGTCTGGACGCGCTGGAAGCGTGGCGCCGGACGCAAGAAGGACGCGGGCGAAAGCGCGCATCGCGATAACGAGGGGATCGGGCGTATCGCCGGTTTCGAGCATTCGCCGAGAATAGCAGCGCAGAGTGCCAACTGTGCGGCACCCGCGCGGCGCGTTTAGGACCGGTCGAAGAGTTTCAGCGCGAGCAAGCCGTGCGTGAATGCCGCGCCGGCCCGCAGCGCGGCGGCGATATGCACCGTTTCCGCAAGCTCTTCGCGCGTCGCTCCGGCCTTTTTTGCATTGCCGGCGTGCACCTCGAGGCAGTACGGACACTGTGTAGTTAGAGCGACGCCGAGCGCGATCAGCTCGCGGTATTTTTGCGGAATCGCGCCGTTGGTGCGGCCGACGGTCTTGTCGAGCGCGATGAATCCGTCGAAGCCTTCGCGATCGAGTTTTTTCAACTCGGGGACGAGCGAAAGATCGCCGTGCTCGTGGTAGTCGCTCATATCGAACCTTTCTCGACGAGGCTGGGAAGCGGAAACGTGCCGCCGCGCACGTCGGCGGCGTATGCCTCCAATGCTTTTGTGGCAATGTTTCCCAGTTCGGCGTAGCGTTTTGCAAAACTGGGCGAGTGCGGATACATGCCCAGAATATCGTGAAGCACCAGGACCTGCGAATCGCAGCGCGGACCCGATCCGATGCCGATCGTCGGAATTGAGAGCATCTCGGTGATCTCCCGCGAGATCTCGTAGTCCACAACTTCCAGCACGATGGCGTATGCGCCCGCGGCCTCCACCGAGCGCGCGTCGTCAATCAAGCGATCGCGGTGCGTGCGCATCTTGAAGCCGGGCCCGAGCCCGGCGGTCTGCGGCGTCACGCCGATGTGGCCGATCACCGGAATGCCGGAGCGTGCGATCGCGCGGATGCGATCGGCTTGATCCTGGCCGCCCTCGAGCTTGACGGAACACGCGCCGCCCTCTTTGACGAGGCGGATCGCATTGCGCAGCGCGTCCTCGTTGCTGACCTGATACGAGCCGAACGGCATGTCGGCCATGATGTGGGCGCGCGTCGTTCCGCGGACGACGGCTTGCGTGTGATAGAGAATGCTCTCGAGCGTTACCGGCGTTGTCTCATCGAAGCCGAGCACGACGTTGCCGACGCTGTCGCCGACCAAGATGATGTCGATGCCGGCGGCTTCGACGAACTGTGCGAACGGGGCGTCGTACGCCGTGGCGATGGGAAAAGCGGTTTTGCCCTTCCGGCGTTTGATCGCGCCCGCCGTGAGCCGTCGAATGGCCGGATTTTTCTCCGGCTCGTACGGACGGGCGCTTTCGCTGGTCACACCTTCAGCTCGGCTCGCGCGCCGTTGGGATGCGCATCCTTCGCGTCGTGAGTGAGCGATTCGACGAGTGCGAGGAAGGCACGCACGGGCGTACCGGTCGGGCCTTTTGCCTGCCACGGAAACTCCTGATCGAGGTATGCGGTGCCGGCGATGTCGAGGTGAATCCACGGCGTGCTGCCGACGAACTCGCGCAAGAAGGCCGCTGCGGTCAGCGTCCCCGCGGCGCGGCCGCCGGTGTTCTTGAGGTCGGCGATGTCGCTTTTCATCGCCGTCGTGTAATCGTCGTAGTAGGGCATCTGCCAATACCGTTCGCCGGTGGTCTTTGCAGCGCCAAGGAACTCTGCGCCGAAGGCGTCGTCGTTGGTAATCGCCGCCGAAGAGGCGTGCCCCAGCGCGATGACGCAGGCCCCCGTGAGCGTAGCGACATCGACGATCTTGGTTGCGCCGAGCTTGTTGGCATAGCAGAGCGCGTCGGCAAGAATCAGCCGGCCCTCGGCGTCGGTATTGATCACTTCGATCGTCTTGCCGTTCATCGCTTTCACGATGTCGCCCGGCTTGGTCGCCTTTCCACCCGGCATATTCTCGGTTGCCGGGACGATGCCGACCACGTTGAGCTTCGGCTTGAGGCGTCCGATGGCGCTCATCGCCGCGATCACGCCCGCGCCGCCGGACATATCGTACTTCATGTCTTCCATGCGTTCGGCCGGCTTGATGGAGATGCCGCCGGTATCGAACGTTATCCCTTTACCGACGAGCGCGAGCAGTTCTTTGCTCGACGGATCTCCTTGATAGCGGAGAACGATGAACTTCGGCGGCTGGACGCTTCCCTGCGCGACCGACAAATAGGAACCCATCCCTTCGCTGCGTGCGCGGGCTTCATCGAGTACGTCGATATCGAGCCCATAGGCCTTGGCGACTTTCGTCGCTTCCTCGGCGAGATGCGATGGCGTCATATCGTTGGCCGGCGTCACGGCGAGGCGCCGCGCGAGATTCACGGCTTCGCCCAGTGCGGTGCCGCGCGCGATGCCGCGCTCGAGCGCTGCGGCGTCAAATCCGTCGCCCAACAGCGCGATCTCGGTGGTGGCGAGCCCGCGTTCGGGGCGTTCCTGATAGAGCGTGATGTCGAAGGAGCCCGCGATCGCGCCCTCGGTTACGAACGACGCGCAGGCGGCCTCCGCACCTTTGGCTTCGGACGGGAGCGCGACGGCGATCCGCTCGACGTTGCGGCGGCCGAGATAGCGAACCGCGCTGCCGGCATACCGCGCCAGCAAATACGGCTCGAAGCTCTTGCGCTCGCCCAGTGAGATCGCGAGAACCCGCTTATACGGCGCGTCCTTTGCGTATGCCAGGACGTGCTCGCCGAACTTTCCGCGTATCTCGCCCGACGCAATCGCGTCGGCGATGACGCCGCCGAGGGCGGCATCGGCGTCCTTTGCGGCGCCGTCGAGCGGGCTATTGGAGAAGAAGGGGACGACGAGCGCCCCCGCGCTGACCTTAGAAGGACCGTCAGCGGTGAGAGAGACTTGCATGGTGGACCTTTCGGACGGTGAACTACTGCCAGCCTATGGCGGAAAGCTTAGAGAATCCTCGTTCGGAAGCAAAAGCGGCTGCGCTCGACCGCTACGCGGAAGCCGGCGTCGACATTGCGGCGGGCAATGAAGCGGTTGCGCGGTACCGCGACGTCCTCGCGGGGTGGCGGCATCCCGATCAGCTCGATGCAATCGGGGGGTTCGCGGGGCTTTTCCGCTTGCCCGGCGACGGCGAACGTGCGCTCGTCGCATCGACCGACGGGGTCGGCACGAAGGTGCTGATCGCCGGCGAACTCGGGCGTTACGACGGCGTCGGCCGCGATCTGGTAAACCATTGCGTCAACGACATCCTCGTCTGCAATGCGACGCCGCTCTTCTTTTTGGATTATCTCGCAGTGGGGAAGCTCGATCCCGATGCGGCGGCGGTCATCGTGCAAGGATGCGCCGACGCGTGCCGCGCGCACGATTGCGCGCTGCTCGGCGGCGAAACGGCGGAGATGCCCGGGCTTTACGCGCGCGACCACTTCGATCTCGCCGGCACGATCGTCGGCACGGTACGGGTGGATGCTATTCCCGACGTCGCGACCGTTGCGGCGGGCGACGCGGTCGTCGGGCTTCCGGCCGTCGGGCTTCATACGAACGGATACTCGCTCGCGCGCGCGCTGATTCCGCGGCCGGAATGGGACGAGCCGTTCGGCGATTCGACCTATGGCGATGCGCTGCTGGCCGAACATCCGTCGTATTATCGTGCCGTTCGCGCGATCCAAGCCGTCGCGACGGTGAAGACGATGGCACATATCACCGGCGGCGGTCTGCTCGAAAACGTTGCTCGGACGCTCCCGCCGTCGTGCAAGGCCGTCTTCGAGCAGCAACGCTGGCGCGTCCCGCCCATCGAGGCGGAACTCGTACGGCGCGGACACCTCGACGCGGAAGAGAGATACCGCGTGCTCAACATGGGAATCGGCTACACGCTCGTCGTTCCGTTTACCGACGCGCCGGCCGCACTCGAGGCCGTACCGGGCGCCGCCGTGATCGGGTGGATTGAAAGCCGTGCGCAGGGGGATTCGGCGGTCGTGATTCATCCCGCGCGTGACGAGCGATGAACCAGACGCTTCGCGAGCTCGCGCAGGCAGTCGATTCGGAACGGGAACGCGGCGTGCGGGCACAGGATGCCGCGGAGATCGTGCGGCGCGCGCGCGGCTATCGCTGGGTCGGCATCTACGATGCCGGCGACGAGGAGTTCGCGCTCATCGGCTTCACCGGCGAGTCGCCGCCGGCGGATCCGCGGTTTCCGCTGGATCGTGGGTTGAGCGGCGAGGCCGTACGAACGCGCTCAACCGCCGTTGCGAGTACGGGCTCCGAGGCGATCGTGCCGGTTCTCGGCGCCGAGAGCGGCATCGTGATCGGCACGCTTGATGCGAAGAGCGGGGCGCATGCATTGTCGGATGAGGACGTTTCGTTCTTGGAAGCCTGCGCTGCGGCGCTCCGACCGCTCTACGATTAGCACCGGTGCTCCGTAACCTCATCGTCGATCTGGATAAGCAGCTTGACGGCGAGCCGCCTGCGGGCGTCGAGATCGACGCAGGCGACGAGCGCGCGTTGGCATGGATCGACGACGTCTTCGGCGGAAGTTGGAGCAGCGAAGCGTTCGCGGGAACGACGCTCGTAGCGCGACGCAACGGCGCGCCGGTCGGCTTCGCGACGTTCGATCCGCGCGGACTGCGGTTTGCGTGGCTAAACGGCATTTCACGCGAGCCGGACGTCGGTGTCTTCGGCCCGTTCGGCGTCGCGCCGGAAGCGCGCGGCGCGGGAATCGGCCGCGCATTGCTGGTGCGGGCGCTGTCGGGGTTACGCGCGCGCGGTTACGTTCGGGCCGTCATACCGGCGGTCGGCGACGCGCGGCTCGAGCGCTACTACGTTGAGATGGCCGGCGCGCGCGTTGCGGAAGAGTTCGAACCGTCGCAACTTTATCGTGCCGGGCGACGCGTGCTCGTGATGGCGTCGGGAAACGGCAGCAACTTTCAAGCGGTACTCGACGCATCGCGCGCGGGCACGCTGCCCGTCGAGGTCGTCGCGCTGCTGGTCAGCGATCCGAAGGCCTATGCGATCGAACGCGCCCGCGCGGCAGCGATGGACGCCGTCGAGATCGTGGCGTGGGATCGTCGCACCGAGTCGCGGGCGACCTATGACCAACGACTGCTGCACGCCGCCCAGGCTTCGCAGCCGGACCTCGTGATGCTGCTGGGCTGGATGCATCTGCTTGCGCCTGAGTTCGTCGCGTCGTTTCCGGAGATCGTCAATCTTCATCCCGCGTTTCTGCCGCTGGATTCCACGCGCGACGACGTGGTGATGCCCGACGGCGCGTCAATCCCGGCGTATCGCGGGGCGCACGCGGTGCGCGATGCGCTGGCGGCGTCGAGTGAGTGGGTGGGAGCGACACTGCACCGGGTTACGGCGGCGACCGACCGCGGCGCGGTCGTGGCGCGCAAGCCGCTCCGCGTCGAGCCGCGAGAAGAAGAAGCGCACCTGATGGAACGCGTGCACGCGCTCGAGCGCGGCGTCGTTGCGTCGGGGATCGCGCGCTGGCTTTACGAGCGCGAGTAGCCGGGCGGCGAGCCTCCGATGTCGCAGCCGCGCAGCGAAGCGCTACGGGCGCAACGCGAAGACCGTTCCACAGCAACCTTCCGGCCCGTTTTTACGGCCATCGCCGCCACCTGCGGTGGTGCCATAGAGCGTCCCTTTAATGTTGATCAAAGACGCCGCCGGTGACATGCCGTCGGAGCCGCCGGCGAATCGGTACAGCACGGTCTCCGCACCGGCCGGCGTAATGCGGTACACCGTTCCGCAACCGCCGGCGCAACTGCTGCCGCCGCCCCCGCCCGTCGTGCCGTAGAGCGTGCCGTTGACGTCGATCAGGCGCGCGCGCGGATATGCGCCGTCGCTGCCGCCTGCGAAGCTATAGATAACTCGCTCTTTTCCGGCCGTCGTCATTGTGTACACCGTGCCGTTACCCGACGCGCCGCCGCCGGTGGTCGTACCGTACAAAAGCCCGTTGACGTCCAGCAGCTCGCCTGAAGGATTCGCTCCATCGCTGCCTCCGGCGAACCTGTACAGCTGCTTATAAACGCCTTTGGGAGTGATGCTGTAGACGGTTCCGCAACTCTGACCGTACGAACATGCGATGGTGCCGCCGTAGCGCGTCACGCCGTAGAGCGTTCCGTGCACGTCGATCAAACCGCTCGAGGGGACCGATCCGTCATCGCCCGCTCTAAAGCGGTAGAGAACTTCCTCCTCACCAGCCGTGGTCATACTGTAAACGCTTCCGCAGCCCCGCTTGCAATGCGGATCGGCGACGACGTGACCGCCGGCCTCAGTCGTGCCGTACATCGTGCCGTTCAAGTTGAGCAAGCCGCCCTCCGGAAACTGTCCGTCGGGACGGGACAAATGGAAGTCGTGCAGCACGGTCTCCGTGCCGCTCGGTGTAAGGCTGAAGAATGCTCCGTATATGCTCGTGCCGCCACGTTGGGTTGTACCGTAAAACGTACCGTTCACGTCGATCAACGGCGATTCGGGTCCCACGCCGTGATCGCCGTTGAACGAGTAGATCAGCGTTTCACTTCCTGAAGGCGTGATGCTATAGGCCGCTCCGCAACCGGAGTTGCGGTCGCAATGCACCGCGCCGCCTTCAAAAGTAGTGCCGTAGAGAGTCCCGTCGACCGGAGTAAGCCCCACTACGGGCGCCTCGCCGTTGCGGCGGTCGAAGCGGAACACCACCTGGTACGACGCCGTGCCGCGCGCGATGCGCGAAAACCCTCCGGCCGCCGTGAGCGGCGCGACCCCTGTCGGCCCTTGTCGAAGGTCGCCACAGGCCGCGAGCGACGCGGCGGCTATGCCGAAGCCGAATGCGTAAGCGAAGCGCAAACTCCTCACGTTGTCCTCCCCGCCCCAAGAGCGTTGCGGCGTCAGCAGAAGTTCGTCGCTGGAGGCGCGGGTCCCAGCCGAGCCAACGGTTGAGGTGACTTGGAATCGCGGCGCGGTCGAGTTCGCTTTCGGCGTGGAATCGTAAGACTTCCGTAATCCACCAGGTGTGCGATCCCGCTGCCAATTTTTCGGCCGGCGGCAACCGAGTGGCAACCGTCGCGTCGACGAGAGCGAAAAAACGCTCGTAAAACGAGCGTTCTTTGGTGGAGGCAAGGAGACTCGAACTCCTGACCCTTACGCTGCCAGCGTAATGCTCTACCAGCTGAGCTATGCCCCCGCAGGCTCCAGGACCCGCCCTATTGCGTCCGACGGCAGACCGAGTCCTCTTGCGGAGGCGGCCGGTCTGATGGCGAGAAGAAACAACGCCGCGGGGATGTAGCTCAGCTGGTAGAGCACCTGCTTTGCAAGCAGGGGGTCTGGGGTTCGAACCCCCACATCTCCACCAAGAAGGCCCCTTAAGCTGTAACGCAACGCTGCGGAACGGGATAGATCCCGTACTCGGCGTCAAGCATAGTGGGCGTCGAAAGCGACGTATGGCTGCGACGATGGGCTGTTTGCACGCAGATCAGCGCAATCGCGATTCACTCACACTCGACGCCATGGAGCCGGTGCGCGCGGACGTGTATGCATTCTTGCTCGACCTCTTGGAAGATCGCACATTCGCGGCTCGCGACTTCGGCGAGCTTCCGAACGGCATTTGCCGGATCGTGGCACCGCTGACGCATGAGCTCGCGCTCACGCTGCCGCATTGGCGCGAATGCCTGCGGCCGATCGCTGCGCGCCGGAAATCATCCGCGCCGCAGTGCTGCCGTGAACCGCGCGCGAGGTGAGGCGATGAGCGAAAAGCATCGACGCAATCGCTGCTGGACGCGCGAGCATCCGGGTCGGCGCAACGAGGCGCGGTTCAAGCGGGAGATCGCGCCGAAGCTCTATGCGTTCTCGCTCAAGGAAATCAGCAAAGCTACGGGCCCATCGCTCGCGGCCTGCTCGCGGATTCGGGCGGCCACACGCGTTCCACACGCACGCCATTGGGACGCTTTGCTCGAGCTTGTAAAAGGAGAAGGGTGTGAGGCAGACTGCCCGAGTCGCTGCTAGGCTCATCGTGAGAATGGATAGCGGCAACTCCAGATGCTTCCTCGCACTCCAGCCGAGGGAGAGGAATGACCGCTCCACGAACGGTCCGCACCCCATCCCGTTCGCAAAGAAGGAGCAGTCGGATGTTGAGCGTGACGATTAACATTAGCGGCCGCGCCGTTGCAGGCGCAGCACTTATCGGCATTGCCGTTGCGATTTCGAGCCTCGGCATTGTCCGGGCCGAGCGCGAAGGCATCAGGCACGATACCAAAGTTTTCAACTGCACGTCCGGCAAGGCGTGCGTCGAGGGCAACGCCACCGGGAAGAACATCGAAGGCGTCTTTGGTAACTCGGCATCGGGCACCGGAGTTCAAGGTAACTCGACTGCGACGAACTCCAACTCCGGCGTGGCCGGCGTCAACAGCGCAACGACGGGCAGAGGCTACGGCGTCTACGGCCGTTCGTCCAACGGGTCGGGCATGTACGGGACGTCTTCCGCCGAAAACGGCGTCGAGGGCCATTCGGACGCTAACATACAAGGAAATAACCTTTGCGACTATTTTGGCAAGCCGCCTTACTGCGCTGCGGGTGTTGCAGGCTTCTACTCCCCTCCTACCACTTCGCGAGGATATAATGCCTTCGGCTTTGGCGTTGCCGGCCGAGTGGACTGGCCCCAAGGGGCGGGAGTTTACGGAGATAACATTGGAGGCGGGCCAGCATTGGAAGCCTTGGCTGGCGGAGGATCGACATATTATGGCGGTAGTGCGGCGATCGTCGGCCTTACCATCGACACAAATACGGATCTCTTCTACGTCGACTCCGAGGGAGGCTACTCTTGTACTATAGATCCCAATGCTAACCTAACCTGTTCCGGCACTATCCAAGGCAAAGACATTAGCATCCGGCGCAAGACGAGCGAAGGGCGGCACGTCCTCGCCTACCCTACCGAATCCGCATCGCGAACGATCGAAGACGTCGGGACTGGGCGGATGTCGGGCGGTTTTGCGAACGTGCAGATCGACCCGGCCTTTGCCTCTGTGATGGATCGCAAATGGTATTACGTGTTTCTCACGCCGCTGGGCGACACCCGCGGGCTTTATGTGAGCATGAAGACGGCGTCGGCATTCCAGGTACGCGAAACCGAGCACGGACGCTCCAACTTGGAGTTCGATTATCGCATCGTCGCGCACCCCTTCGGCGCGGGGAACGACCGGCTACCACAAGCCCCCACCGTACCGAAGCCAAGATTGCCACAACTGGCGCGTTAAACGCCCGTCGCCGCGCCCGCGAGGCCGCATCGCGCTAGAGGCGTAGCGCAGGCTCGCAGCATGGATGCCTCGCAACGCCTCGCGGTGTGCTCGCAGTCTCGCAGCTTAGAGCGCGGCGCTTAACGCGTCGCGGCTTGGATCGCGACGCCCTGGATCGCCGAGAGCTTAGCGCTCAGCGGAGGGGGTCCGTTTTGCCCTCGCCAACTCCTATCCAGCAACGCTGCGGAACCGCGGCAGTTTCTCTATTTCTTGTCCGAGACTTGCTTTAAAATTAGCCCGCATTCTTTTTGCGCCAAGTATCCTAAGGATTCAGTCGCGCGCGGCGAAATGAGATTCTAGCGCTTCGCTATGGTTGGAACGCGTGGGCGCTTTGGCGGAAGCGCGTCGGGAAGTCGCTCGTATTTTGCGTCGAGCGGATGCGCGACGATGCGATAGTCAAATTCCACGTTCGAGCGCCCACGCTCGTTTTCGCGTACTCGGAAGCCCGACGCGGTTTTCATGCTGACGTAGAGCCCGCGCGTATCGCCGAGAGGTGTGAGGAAGACGTAGTACCAGCGATGGTCCGTCACAGAAGCAAACGCCGGATCTATCCGAACGTTTGCAATCCCGTCGGACATGCGTCCGGTGCCGACATCTTCGACGGTCTGGGACGCTGACTCCGATGCGTACGTTAGCACGTGTCGCCCCTCGCTCGTCCTATGGCGCACGGCGAGGTCCGAGCCACCTTGAATCGAGCCGGAGCATCCGAGATTTGCTCCTTCGTCGATCTGGCATTGAACCGAATTATTCTGATAGTTCAGAACGGCAAAGAGCCACCCTTGTGCCGCGTAAGAAACGCCGCCAATCACCGGAACGCCCTCGCCCTTATAGGGCGCGTTACTCGTAGACACCCCAAAAAAGGCGGAACCAGAGGTCGCGCTGGCCGCCGCGCCATCGTATCCGGTAAAGTTCCCGCCGAGGGAGGTCGAGGTCGCATCGATGCCGTCACCAGTATTGGACGTTGCGTTGATGCCCGGGCCATTGCTCGATGTGGCGTACATGCCGGGCCCATTGCTCGATGTCGCGTACATTCCGGGCCCATTGGACGAACGTCCGTAAACGCCGTACCCGGTGCCGGATGTGGCGCTGTTTACGCCGGCGACCCCGGAGTTCTTGTTCGTTGCCGTCGAGCTGCCCTGAACGCCCGTCCCTGACGCGGACGTGCCCCATACGCCGAGCACGTTCTTTCCCGAGGCTTCACCTTGGACGCACGCCTTTCCCGAACTACACTGGTAGACTTGGTCGTTGTGCGTGATGCGTTCGCGCTCGGCCCGAACGATGCTCAGGCTAGAGAACGCAACGGCGACGCCGACGAGGAGCGCTGAAACTACGGCGCGCCGGCTAATGCTGATCGTAAAATTCCACATTTGAACGCTCCTTCGTTAGGACGAATCGAGTGCCCAACTATGCGGTGCCGTTCGCACGTTTACCTACCCAACAAGGGAAGGGTAGCGTGGCTGGTCGCACCGCCCGGGCCCCTTGCATCGCGCGAGGGCCCCACGCGGCGGCGGGCTGTGGCGCGTTGCGCGCGCACCGGCGCGCGTGTTGGAGGCGCGGATACGGCGGAAATGAGTCGCAGGGATCGCATCGCCGCGATCGCGCGTACTTGGTATGATGGGGGGCGATGACGCGGCGCGAGCTTAGATGCGAGGTCGAAGAACTGCGGCCGGGTGCTCGGCACGCGCGTGGATTGCCGAACGCCGACTAAAAGTCCCAATGCACCTCCAGGGGCGTCCGCGCACGAAGCCGAACCGTGCGCGAGACGTTTTCGAACGCTGTATGAAGGGCACGCTATGAGCCAACCCGTTAACCTCGTTTTCATCGTCCTCGATCAGAGGGTGGATAAACTGCTTGCCGCGGCCGGCTACTCTCTGCCGGCGATGGACGCGCTTGCAAGCCGCGGCGTGACCTTCCAAAACCATTATATTTCGTCCGCGATGTGTACCGCTTCGCGGGCGTCGTTCTTCACCGGGCAGCACCCGCACCACACGGGCGTCACCGATCAGATGTACTACTCGTTCGTGCGGAGCCTCGATCCCAAGATGCCGAACATGGGATCCGTGCTCAAGGCGATGGACTATAAAACTGCTTACTTCGGCAAGTTCGAGTTAGACAAAGACATCCTCGCAGCCGAGTCGACGGTCAACTACAGCGACGCAATCCAATCCTACGGGTTCGACGTTTTTAGCGCGGGCGGGGATATCGGCAGCGGACCCTACAGCGGGTTCGATAACGATCCGTTCATCGTCGGCGAGGCCGTTCGCGGGCTGCACGGCATGGCGGAAGAAGCGCGCCGGACGGGCCGGCCGTTCTTCATGGTGACGAGCCTCGTCAACCCACACGACATCATGTATGGAAACGCCAATGTTTCCGGCGAGGAAGTGCAGCAGGCCGTGGATCCGTCGCTCATGCCGCCGCCGCCCTCGGATTCGATCTACGAGAAGAAGTGGAACTTCACGCTGCCGGAAAGCGTTGGCGAATCTCTCGCCGCTGCCGGGATGCCCCCCGCGCTTGCGGAGTATAAAAAAGGCTGGGACGCCTGGACCGGCGGCATCCCCGCAGATCGGCCCGATATGTGGACGATCTTCTATAACTATTATCTCAACGCGATTGCCGACGTCGATCGCAGCCTGCAGAAGATCGTCGACGTCATGGATGAGATGGATTTATGGCGCGACACCGCCATTGTGTTCACCGCCGATCACGGCGAAATGGGCGGCGCGCACGGCGGCCTCAAGGGCAAAGGCCCGTTTGCGTACGAGCAAAACATCCACGTGCCGCTGATCATCACGCATCCGCAGGCCAAGGCCGGTGCGACCTGCTCGGCGCTCACCAGTCACATTGACTTGCTTCCGACCTTCGTTGGCTTGTCGGGAGTGCCCGATGAGAAGCACCCCGAATCCGTCAACTCGTTGCCGGGACGCGACTTCTCGGCATTGGTCACCAAGCCCAACGTTGCGAACGCGGCCGCAGCGCGCGACGGCATCTTGTTCAACTACATCAGCCCCGGCACGATCGACGCAGGCTTTCTCTTGAAGACGATCGGCGGCGTTTTGAAAAATCAGCCCACGCCGCCGCTATCCGAAGCAAATTTAAACAAGCGCGGTTTCTTGTCGGTGGCGTTCGACGGCCGTTACAAGTTCGGGCGTTTCTTCGCGCCGGCCGCCTGCAATACGCCGCAGACGCTCGACGAAATTCTCGACAACAACGACGTCCAGCTCTTCGATCTCACCAACGACCCCGGCGAAACGCGCAACCTCGCACTCGAGCCGGAGAAGAACCAAGCGCAAATCCTTCGCATGAACGCCCTGCTGAACGAACTCTTGGAGAAGGAGATCGGCCCCAACCATCGCGCCCTTCTCGAAAAGACTCTGTCGTCGTAGCCGCATTTTTCGCCCTACGCATAGCGGTCGAAGGCCGCGCAGTCTAAGGACCCCGCCTACGACGCCTCTTTCACGCATGACGGATGCTTGTGGCTATCGTTGGTCTCGGTGAATACGATCGAGGGATATTGCGGCTTCTTCCATTTGCCGGACGTTTGCGTGAGGAAGAGATTGTTCGATTCGGCCGTAAAGCCTTCGATGGCGCACGTGGGCGCCGACGTTACGCCGCTATCGACTTCGGTGTGCGCGTCAATCGTGGATCCCGCGTTGAACACCGCTTGGTCGCCGCAGCAATCGCCGAGGATGTTGAACTCCACGTCTTGCCACTGCGTGCTGAGATCCGGGAACCAATTCTGGCCGCCGACATAATAGAGGTCGCTGTAACCGACCGTCAACTCGGCGAAATCCTGACTCCGCGAGTCGTACGCCGCCGAGCCCAGCAGCCGCAGCTTCGCGAGAGCGGTGATCGGCTCGACCGGCGTGGTGATCAATGGCGAGTTGATCCAGCAGTTCACCTCGTTTTGCGATCGCGCGACGTACTTATGCCAGTGGGACGGGCATTGCGTAGGGACCGGACCGAAGTCCACCAGCCAGTACTCGATGAATAAACCGATCGGCGGTCCGGTGTCGTAGGCAAACTGCTCCCATCCGTAGCAACCTTGCGGATCGGGCGATCCGAGCGTCGCGCACGACTCGGTGCTAAAAAACTGGGTGTTGAGCTGAAGCGAGTACGTATTTGCAATGTGATGCTTGCGCTTCAGCACGTACTCGCTCTTGACGCCGCTGAGATTGCTGAATCCGCCCTCGGCAAAGCTGATCTGACCCGGCACGACGGCGGCGAAATCCTTGCCGTCGCCCACCGTCTCGTGCTTTGCGCCAAATGCCGGCAGCAGCGGACTCGTCGGCGGCTGCGCGCACGGAACCTGATGCCATTCCAACGCCGGATAACTTGCAACGAGACAGGCATTGTTGGGTTTCGGAAGTCTCTGCATAACGGAGCGCCAGCTTTCGAACGCCGGCTCGGTTGCCTCTCTCGGCGAAGACGCCGCAGAGACCGTCGTCGGCGCCATACCGAGCCCCGAACAAGAGGCGGTCGCTATTATTCCGGCGAGCGACGCGCCCGCAAATGCCGAGCGAACCCAACGTGGCTTCGATTTAAAAAACATCGTGCGTACGCTCCTTGCCGCCGAACTTTCTCGCTGGGCGCGTCCGGACCATTTGCCCGCTCTACACGCTGTTGATCGATCTACTTCGCGGTGAACTGCTACAAGCGGTAATAAAGGGTTGAACGATCCAGGAAGCTCACTCTTTGGTGACCTTCCCGTTTGCGCTATCTGCTATGCGCGCCATCAATCCGAAGGAGCGACGGAAATCGTCGTTCCCATGATTAGGTCTTTCTTGCTTCCGCTGAGCGTTGTGATGACCATGAACGGTTTGCCGCCCGCGGGATAGTTCCAAAATCCTAATCCGTGGCCCGGATGATTGCCGCCGCCTTGGGAGCCGACGACCGCGCCGCCTTGGATCCACGTGCTCGGAGCAGAGGCCCAGAGCTGATCGAGATTCGTCTTGCTCGCAATCTTCGAGCTGGAGCCTTCAATCTTGAGGCGGAACAGGGTGGTGCCGCTCCGGATGGTGATGTAGGTGCCGTCGAACTGCACGTTGCCGGGAGATTTAATTACGCCGTTCAGGGCTATTTCGGTAAACCCGCTCGCGCCCTTGGGCAACTCGACAAACGTAAGTGCGCGGTGTTTATCGAGGCCGTCGGCAAAAAGATTGCCGTTGCTATCGTAGCCGCAGTAATAAAACTGAACGATCCTCTTATCACCATAGCTCCTCGCCCGCCCGGTCCCGCCGGGATAGATGAAGATCGTTCCTTCCGTCATGTGCACGCCGGCGAGTGCGAGGTCGCCGTTCGTTGGGTTGACCGAACATCCGGTGGAAGAATCGTTGCCGCTGAGCGCAATGATCGAGATCGGGTTGGTTCCCCCGTAGGCGTACTGTCGTACGTCGCTGCCGTCGTCCAAGAAGACGTTTCCGTTGGGGCCGCCGGAGCAAGGGAAGCCTAGAAATCCTTGCGGGTTGAGGGATCCGACGCTTTCATAACCCGGATAACTCAGCATAACGGTGGAATTGCTGGTGACGACGTAGAGCAGCGAGCTTGGCGAACCCGAGGTTCGATGCGCTATTCTTTGTGCGTCGTCGGCGCGAGCCGGCAACGAGGCCGTTGAGGGCGCTCCGCTGCATCCGGCAAGCAGCGCGAGCCCGAGAGCCAACGCGTAACGGCCGAGAACGAAGCTGCGCGCGGCTATTGTTTCTTGCATACCACGCGGAAATAAGGTTTGGCCGCCGCGATCGTATCGAACGTTTGATACGTGAACTGCGTGTCGTTGGTGCGAGTCGCTACGCTCCGGCCGAGCTTGCCGCTCCCCGTTGCGTGGTCGGTCCACGTTTCGGTCGAGCCGGAGAGCTTGCCGTAGCTAATCCACCATTGGGCCTCGGTATCGAGGCCGGCCTGAAGGTAGCGCCCATTCTTGGCATCCCACGTAATCGTGGCGTTAAGCTCGTACGGTTTCATCATGCCCTGGCCGGAAACGCTAACCCATTGGCGCATTAGGCCGTTGTCCAGCCAATAGCGAACGTTTGCCGTAGTAGCCTTCTTGCCGACCTCGCCGCCGACGCAGCTCCAGTTGCCGACATAATATTGCATCGCCGCCATTTGGTTCGCCGAGCGCGCGGCGGTTGGGGCGAACGCCAGTGAAGCCAAAAGCGCCGCTGCAATGATGCTCTTCATCGTTTCCTCCAGAGGGTCGCAGTTTTCGTTGGGGGAAGGGCGTTTCCCGCATGGCGCTTTCCTACAACGATATCGCCGGCCGCAGCGCAGAGCGCCTGGGCTCGCTCAGCGACGGCGTCTTTGCGTTCGCAATGACTCTCCTCGTGCTCGACTTGCGACTCCCGCTGGCTGACGCGATTCATTCCGAGTCCGACCTGCGCCACGGGCTCGCGGCGCTGGCGCCGAATCTCCTGACCTACTTGCTCAGCTTCATGACGCTGGGGATATTTTGGGTCGGGCAGCACACCCAGCTGACGAAGATTAAACGCTCGGATCGCGGTCTCACCTGGATTCACCTCGTCTTCCTCTTGATGGTCACGTTCGTACCGTTCAGCACGAAACTTCTGGCCGCGTTCATTACGTACCGGACGGCACTGGTGATTTATTGGGTCAATATCGTCGGCCTCGGCGCTACCCTTTATTGGAGCTGGGCGTACGTTGCGAAGGCCGGACTCGTAAAAGACGAAACGCCGCCCGGGCTCGATGCAGCCGTACGGCGGCGGATCGTCATCGCGCAGACGCTTTACGCTTGCGGCCTGGCGCTCTGCTTTATCAATACGTACGTCAGCATTGCGTTCATCGTGGTCGTCCAGCTCAACTACGCACTCGCGCCGCGGCTCTTCGGGTTATCGCGCTTATGACGTCGCGGACGATCGACGTCACGGTGAAGCCGGGCTCGAAACGGCCGGGATTGCTGGAGGAGAACGGCGTACTCGTGCTTCGCGTGCGCGAACGCGCCATCGAAGGTGCGGCGAACGCTGCGTGCGTTCGCATGCTGGCCGACGCATTCGGGGTAGCGCCAAGCGCGGTGCAACTGCTGGGCGGCGCGCGCAGCCGCCGCAAGCGCTTTGTGATTGAATTAAGGAGCACTCGAGGATGAAGTTCGATACGACCGGGCGCGGTCTGAAGGCCGCCGCGGTCGCCGCGCAAATCGGCGCGCTCTTTGCGGCATGCGTAACCGTCGCCGGCGCCGCGCCATCCATGCGCGACGTGCTCGTCGCGAGCTATAAACTCCGCGATTTGAGCGGCGTGGCGCTTTCCTCCGACGGTGCACGTATCGCCTGGCAGGAGGGGTATCACGATCCGGCCCGGTTGCTGCAGTCGTTGACGTACGACTCGATCTACGTCGCGAGCGTGAACGGCGGCGACCGCACGCGCGTGAGTGCGGGCACGCGGGACGGTCTGTACGATGAAGAGGAACCCGTCTTTTCGCCGGATGGACGGCGACTGGCGTTCTTTTCCGACGCGCGATCGAGGGGTCAGCTGCAACTCTATGCGGCCGACGCCGACGGCAACAACGTGCGCCAGATCACCACGATCGCCGGCAACGCCGCGCGGCTCACCTGGTCGCCCGATGGAAAGCTGCTCGCGTTTCTCTATATCGCAGCGGCGCATCGGAAGGCCGGCGCCATCGCTCCCGGGGCGCGCGACGTCGGCGTGATCGGGTCGGAGACTGACGAGCAGCGCATTGCGACGGTCGACTCGGCCGGCGGGACGCCGCGCTTCGTTACGCCCTCCGATACGTACGTGTACGAATACGGCTGGTCGCCGGATAGCCGTCAGCTCGCAGCGACCTATGCCAAGGGCAACGGCGACAACAATTGGTGGGTCGCACGGCTGGCTACGGTCGATGCCTCAACGGGAGCGATGCGGGATCTACTCGCGCCGTCCTACCAAATCAACGATCCGCAGTGGTCGCCTGACGGGAATCGGATCGCCCTCATCGGCGGCATCATGAGCGACTTCGGCTCGACGGGCGGCGATGTGTATCTCGTCGATGCGCGCAGCGGTGAAACCCGCGATGTGACCGACGGAGCTCCGGTCTCGGTTCAATCGCTGCGCTGGAACGATGCGTCCAGCCTCGACGTCGTGGCGCACGTCGCGGGCGCGATGCGCCTGATGCGGCTCGATCTCGCCGCCCCCGGCACGAGCGCCCTAACGTCGTTGACGCAACGCGATGAATCGCTTTGGAGCTGGTCGAGCGCGCAGAACGGAAACGTAGTGGCGCTGGTGCGCGCGTCGTTTGCCGATCCCGCGCGAAGTCTGGGCCGGCGCGCCGTCGGCATTGCGGCAGGTGACGTCGAGCAACGCCGGCCAAACGCGGCTGTGCGGCAAAGCCGTGTCGCTGCATTGGAGCGGCGACGGCGCAGCGGTGCAGGGATGGCTGATTTATCCCGCTCGAGTACGATCCCGGCCGCAGCTATCCCATGGTGACGATCGTGCACGGCGGCCCTTCGGCAATCTCGGTTCCGTCGTTCGGTAATCGCAACCTGAACGCGCTTTCGTCGCAAGGCTACTTCGTGCTGATGCCTAACCCGCGTGGAAGTTTCGGCGCCGGCGAAGCCTACACGCGAGCCAACGTCAAGGATTTCGGTTACGGCGATTGGCGCGACGATCTCGCCGGTATCGATGCCGCGATCAAAGCGGCACCGATCGATCCAAACCGGCTCGGACTCTTCGGCTGGAGTTACGGCGGATACATGGCGATGTGGGGTGAGACGCAGACCGCGCGCTTTAAGGCGATCGTCGGCGGCGCAGGCATCGTCAATTGGCAATCCTATTACGGCCAAAATAAGATCGATCAGTGGATGATCCCGTTCTTCGGAGCATCGGTTTACCAGGACCCCGCGGTCTATGCTCGCAGCTCGCCGATTACGTTCATCACCAACTCGAAGACGCCGGTGCTGATCTTGCAGGGCGAGCGCGACGAAGAGGTGCCGGCCCCGCAGGCGTTCGAGTTTTGGCACGCGATGGAAACGCTCGGCGTACCGACGAAACTGGTCGTCTACGCCGACGAAGGGCATGGCATGCAGAAGATCGCCGACCAGATCGACGTGCTCACACAGACGGTCAATTGGTTCAATCGTTATCTGCGATAACGCGAACGCTTAGCCGGATTCAGGTGCGAATTTTAGAGCGTGAGCCGCAAAATCGTACGATTCTCATAATGAGAGCTTTGGGCAACGGTTGGTCGATCGGCAGCGCGACGGATCCTTTCGTCGTTTTGTAGGACGCGAGCGCTCTTTTAAATTCCTTAACGGCCGCGGCACCCGGATAAAATCCAACGTGCGATTTAAAGGCGCCGAACCCAATGCGCGTCGCGTTCTCCAAGGTAAACGCCGGCATGTCGTAGCTGATGCCCTCAACGGCGTTGGGCGCAGCGGACACGATGGCCGCTCGCAGCTCTTGCAGCAGCGGTCGCACGCGCGCCGGGCAGGCAGCCACGTATCGTTCGAACGCCGCCGTCGCTTGCTTCGTCATTTCGACGCCATGGATTGCCCCTCGGCCGGCCCAGCCCTCTCGCTTCGGAGGTCGGCGCGCGAGGATTCGGAGACGGGCGCTGCTGGGTAGGATAGCGTGTAGATCGCGCCCTAGCTTTCAAGGAGGAGAGCATGTCGACTCCGATTCCCGAGCCAGAGTACCCGACGCCGATCGATCCGGTCGGCGATCCGCCGATCGATCCGGTCGGCGATCCGCCAATCGACCCTACGGCCTATCCCCAGCGTGAATATAATGAAGCGCCCCGACCGGCAAAGAGTGCCGAAGAGGCGATTCAAAAAAGATCGGGACAGAAGGTAACGCGTCCTATTGGATGAGTCCGTTTCCATCGAAGACTCCGATGAAGTCGGCCTTTGAACTCGCTGAGAAATAGTTCGGATAGCTATTCGTCGGCTGCGTCGAAGCCGCAGGCCCGTCGATGTAATAGAGTGATAGGTTACTCTGACCGTTGCAAGGGAGGCCGGTGCAGCCGGGCATTGCATCTTCCGGCGTAATCGTCGCCGACTTATCGTCGTGCGCGTAGAACGTTATCGGCACGTTGAGCGCATCCGAAGGTAAACCGACTGCGCCGGTCGCGCCGCCATAGGGCTGCAGCGTTCCGAGTGCGTGCTTGCCTGGAGACGACGTCAGGGTGTAGCCAAAAGCAACGTGAGATAAATGCAGGGCTGCCAGTGCCGCTAAGGACGCATGATGCACGTCGACGGCTGCGCCTCCGCTCGGCGTGTCGTAGGGTTGTTCAGTGAAGAGCCGCAACGCGAGATTCCGCTTTGACGCATAACTGGGATGAAGTTCACCCGTCAGGACGATACTGCTGTCTTGTCCGGCGTTGAGCGAGAAGCTCGACGAGGCGAGCGCCTTTCCCGAATCGTTCCCGGCGGAATAGACGTCCATCGTATGCCCGCCTGTGCTCAGCGACGTGTAATTCAGACATCGAAGTGTATGTAAGCCCCGATTGCAGAACCTTGCCGTCAACGAATATGTCGACGGCTCCCGAGTCGGGCGAGCCCCCGACGACGCGAACGTACGAATGTGTACTAGGGAAGAACGGGCTGCTCGCCGAGCTCCCGTTACAGGCTGCGAGCGCTAATGCAACGATCGCGGCGCTGGGCGGTATCCATGGTTTCATACGGCACTCCTTTGCAAAGCAAATCGACTCATAAAGTTTGACGGTATCTCTACCGCGCCGCAAAGAGAGCTAAACTTGCCGGCCGCCGACCGCATGCTTTGAAAAGCGACCGATGGTCGACTGCTTCCGTTATTGGGTAAAAGCCATCGTCATACAATGCGCTGCACGATGGAGGACGTATGTCAGCACCAATTCCCGGCCCGTTCGATCCCGACGAGAATCCCGAGGCGCGCGACTCGTCCCAGGAAGGGCCGTGGCGCCCGAGCGATGGCGGCGCGGGCTCGAGCCGTGATGAGGTCGACCCGAACAAGACCGAAGAGAGCCCGCAGCCCGATCGTGAAAATGACGACGACGCGAAAGGCATCGCCAACGACAGTGGCGCTAACGGCGGCGGATAGATGCGCTGGTGGGCCGTCCTGGGATCGAACCAGGGACCTCATGCTTATCAAGCATGCGCTCTAACCAGCTGAGCTAACGGCCCGGCGAAGGGGAAAGTATAGCACACCGGCGCGACGCTCCCTTCAAATCAGTGCGATCCACTTTTTCGTGATCTCGTCTTCGTTCTTGAGGTGGGCCATGAGCAGCGCCTGGAGCACCTCGTGCTCGCGAACGATCTCGGCGCGTTCGGCTGCTTCAAAGTCGAAGGCTTGACGTTGGACGGCAATCCGATCGGCTTGCTCGGCATCGAGATCGTCCCCGCCGGCCGGCTTGGCGGCAGCACTTCGGGGCGCGGCAAGGGTACCGCGCCCCACGGTCGTTCGTTCGCTGCGTAGCGCCGGCAGCGGGCCATCCATCACTCAGTAATCGACTGGATGAACTTCTTAGTGATCGAGTCGTCCATCTTACGTTGCGCCATGTCGACGTTGCGGAGCGTGTCGACTTCGCGCATGTTCTCGCTGCGCTCGTCCATCATCTGATCGAAGGCTTCAGACTGCATCTGCAGCTGCTCTTGATTCTGGATCTCCGACGCATACATGCCGAGCTGGAAACTCTCGTCTTGCGAGTTGAGCGCGTTCATTGCCGAGTTTTCCATGTTGCCGGCCGTACCCGCAGCCGAGCGCACCGCCGAGGGCATTGCCAAGCAATCCGCTGCCGACGCCTTCCAGAATCGGAAGAAGAAAGGCCATCTCGTTTATTCCTTTGCGCCGATTTAGTTCGCGTCGTCGCTGAACTGCGTGTAATCGGTGGCCTGCGGCTGATAGCTCGGATTCTGCGGCAGACCCGGCAGCGTGGGCGGGCTAAGCGGCAGGCTTTGGGCTTGTGCCGAGAGCGAGCCGATCGAGCTAACGAGGTTGCCGAGCTCCGCCACGGCAGAGCCCTGCACCGATTCGCCGACTTCGCCGGCGATCGAACCCGATACGCGCCCAACGGCGCTGACCGGCGCTTCTTTCAATCCGCCGGCGATCGCGCCGGCCAACGGCTTGGCAAAAATGGTTCCTTCGATGGAAGAGAGTGAGGACACGTAATCGCTCCGTTTCTACGAGGTAATCTCGTCGGTGTCGTCGTCGTTGAGCAAGCCGAGATAGTCGGTTGCCGTTCGGTGGAAGCTCGGTGCGAAGTGCGGGGCGCCGGCGGCAATCGCCGGGGCAATCGAAGGCAACAGCGGCAGCCGTTGCGCTTGCATTGTAAGCTGCGTAGCCGGGGCATCCGGCTCCGAAGGGGTGCTCGAGGCCGGGTCGGGCGAGCCGGTCAGACGCTGATAGTGTCGCAAGACCGAGTCGGCATAGCCGAGGTCCTCGCCGTCGGACCAGCGGGTTTTTGTGCCCGTCGCCGTCGGCGATCCGCTGTTATAGGCGGAGAGCGCCTCGTGGACATTTCCGCCGTACTCCTTGAGAAGGCCCGAAATCATTCCGGCGGCATAGTCGGCATTCTGGCCGGGATCCATCGCCGCGGGACTCGTTGCGAAAGCATGCCAGCGGTCGTCGATCTGGAAAAGGCCTCGGCCGTGGCCGCCGTCGCCGACGACGTTATGCCCGGCGTTAGCATCCGGGCCGCCGGTCTCTTGGGCTGCGACGGCCGCGAGGAGCTCGGGATCGAGCCCATGGCGGCGAGCCGCGCTAGCGATTTGCGGGGCGTAGGCCACGCCGTCCGCGGCGAGTCTCGATGCGGCAGGATCGATGTTCATGGCAGCCTTCTATCCCCCGGCGACGGCGTTTGACAAGGTTGGACGGGGGGTCTCTAGAATGGCAAAAGTCCGTGGCGGCCCTGCCTGGTAGGCGGGGCCTCGTGCTGCGGTGGCTTGAGTTGTATGGATCGTTCGCATAGGGTCGACATCAGCGGGCTCCTCGCCGGCAGTCGCCAGCACATGGTCGTCACCGACGAGGTGCCGATCGAGTCGTTCGAGGGTGTCGCCTTTCCGGAGCCGGTTCGCGTGCAGCTCGACGTGCATAAAGCAGATCGCTTGCTAGTCGTCGAGGGAGCCGTGGACGCGCGGGCTCACGGACCGTGCGACGCCTGCCTGGAAGAGCGTCGACCGTGGAGATTCACGTCGACGTCGACGAACGGCTCGACCCGTCGCACGGGCGCGACGTCGATCCGTTCGGCGAGAGCAACGTCTTGACGAGGCGAACGCCTCGACGTCGCGGACTTGGCGCAGCAGAGCCGTGCTCAGCGCCTTGCCGATGGGGCTTACGGTGCCGCCCCGAGTGCCGTGGTCTTTGTCCGGTATGCGGGGCGAATCGGAACACGGGCGAATGCTCGTGCCAGCCCGCGTAACCGATTATTTCGAACGGAGAGTATTGTGGCGAATCTAAAATGGAAAACGCCGCGCAGTAAGACGCGCAGCCGACGCGCGGCGAACTGGAAGCTCGGCGAAGTTACGACCGTGCAGTGCACGCAGTGCCATCAGCCCAAGCGGCCGCACTTCGCATGTCGCGAACTGCGGCACGTATAAAGGCCGGCAAGTCATCAAGATGCGCGAAGAGCACGGCCGGTTAGACTTCGGTGCCCCCTTGCGGCGTGAAGATCGCGGGCGTCGGCCACTACGCGCCGCCCCGAATCGTCACCAATCACGATCTCGAGGCTTGGCTCGATACGACCGACGATTGGATCACGACGCGAACCGGCATGAAGCGCCGCCACTGGTCGTCGGAGGAAGAAGCCACCAGCGACCTCGCCGCGGCGGCCGCGGGCGCCGCGCTCGCGCACGCCGAGCTCCAACCGCAGGACGTCGACTGCTTCATCGTTGCGACCGTCACGCCCGACTATTATTTCCCCGCGACGGCGTGTCTCGTTGCCAATCGACTCGGCGTCACCGAAAAGGCCGCCTTCGATATCGCAATCGCCTGCAGTGGTTTCATCTACGGGCTTACGGTCGCGTCGGGGCTCATCCGGTCGGGCGTCTACCGGCGCATCATGCTCATCGGCGCCGAAACGCTCTCGAAGATTCTCGACAAGAACGATCGCTCCACGGCGATCCTCTTCGGCGACGGCGCCGGCGCGGTGATCCTGGAGCGCAGCGAGAGCGATTCAGTTTTCTCGCTTCCGAGCTCGGCGCCGACGGCAGCCGCCCGGAACTGCTCTACGCGCAAGGCAGCGGCGCGCGCCGCCCGCTCGACCATGCCGCGCTCGATGCAAAAGTGCATCTCGATTCACATGCAAGGGCCGCGAAACGTTCAAGCTCGCCGTGCAGAAGATGGTCGAAGCGACCGATTCGGTGCTCGGCAAGGCGCAGCTCACCAAAGCCGACGTCACGTTCTTGATCCCGCATCAGGCAAACCGGCGCATTATTGATGCGACGGCACGCTATCTCGAGTTGCCCGAAGACAAAGTCGTCGTCAATATCTCCGAATACGGCAATACGTCGGCGGCGTCGATTCCGATGGCGCTCTCCGAGACGGTGCGGGCGGGACTGATCAAACCCAACGACGTCATCGTCTTCGTCGCATTCGGCGGCGGCCTCTCGTGGGGCGCGGTGGCGTGGCGGTGGGCCGCTTAGTGCGCGTTGCCGTCGTTTTCCCAGGCCAAGGTTCGCAAGGTGTCGGCATGGGCTGCGACGTGGCCGAGCATTGCTCGCAAGCGCGCGCACTTTTCGAGCGCGCATCGGCGAAGCTTGGGTACGATTTGCTTGCATTGCAACGCTACGGTCCCGAAGAGCAGCTGCGCGAGACGCAGTTCAGCCAGCCGGCGATCTTCACGACGAACCTCGCGCTTTACACGGCGGTCGGCGACCGGCTGCAACCGGTCGTGACCGCGGGGCATTCGTTCGCCGAACTCTGCAGCCTCGTGATTGCGGCGTTCCCTTTCGTTTGACGACGCGCTGCATATCGTGAGCGAGCGCGGCGAAGCGATGCAAGCTGCAGCGGAGCGCGCGGCGCGGAGGAATGTCGGCGGTGCTCGGGTTGGATGCGGCGCAGGTGCGCGAGGTGCTCGAGCGCAGCGGTGCGGCGGGGCGCGTCGGATTGGCAAATTTCAACTCGCCGACGCAAATCGTCATCAGCGGCGAGCTGGAGGGCGTGCAGTCGGCGGGGCAAGCGATGCTCGCGGCCGGCGCAAAGCGCGTCGTTCCGCTCAACGTCTCGGGAGCATGGCATAGCGCGCTGATGGAGCCGGCGCGTCGAACGGCTCGGCGCGGCAGTCGAGGCAAGCACCTTTGCGATTCCTGCGAGTTCGACGTGATCTCGAACGTTGACGGTCAACCGTATCGCGACGTCGAGACGATCAAGCGCAGTCTCATTCGTTCCGTCGTGGACGAGGTTCGTTGGCACGATACGGCGGAGCGACTCCTCACGTACGCCCTCGACGCCGTCGTCGAGTTCGGTGCGAGCGGAGTGCTTAGCGCGCTGCTCAAACGCATGCCGAACGCGCCGCCCGTCCAGCATCGTCAGCGATTTCGCCGGCGTGGAGCGCCTGCGTTCGCAGATCGGCGCCGACGCGGAGGCGAAGGTATGATCTTTGCCGACAAAACCGCGCTGATCACCGGCGCAAGCCGCGGCATCGGGCGCGCGATCGCCGTTGAGTTCGCGGCAGCTCGGCGCAGATCGTCGCATTGGTTGGACGCGACGTAGCGGCACTCGACGAAACGAAAGCCGCATGCGCTGCAGGCGCGCGCCGGTGCTGCGGTCGCAGATCTTCGAGGCGGATGTGACCGATCAGAGCGCGGTCGAGCCGCATCGTCGACGAGACGGTCGCGCGGTTCGGACGGCTCGACTTCGCCATCGCGAACGCCGGCCAATCCATCGACGGGCTGCTGCTTCGTCTCAAAGCCGGAGACGATCGACCATGCTTTCGACGTGAACTTGAAGTCGGCGTTTTATCTGTGCGGCGCGGTCGCGACGCCGATGATGAAGCAGCGCTCGGGCTCGATCGTGCTGATGACGAGCATCGTGGGGATGATGGGCAATGCCGGCCAGGCCGCATATGCCGCCTCGAAAGCAGGGCTCATCGGCCTCTGCAAATCGCTGGCAAAGGAGTTGGGTTCGAGGAATATAAGAGTCAACGCCGTCGCGCCGGGTCTCATCGAGACGGCCATGACGGAGAAGCATGCCCGACGCTGCCAGGGAGTTTTTGGTCAAACAAGCCGCTCTCGGCCGAGCCGGGAAGCCGGAGGACGTCAGCGGGGTCGGTAGCGTTTCTTTGCTCCGATGCCGCCGGGTACATAACCGGACAAACGCTCGTCGTCGATGGCGGGGTCGATGTAACCTCGTAACGATACGACATATTAAAGGAGACGTAATGTCCACCACCTTCGATAAAGTCAAGAAGATCATCGTCGAGCAACTCGGCGTCGACGAGTCGGAAGTGACGCCCGAAGCGTCGATTACCGACGATCTGGGTGCCGACTCGCTCGATCAAGTCGAGCTGGTGATGGCGTTCGAGACGGAGTTCAACATCGATATCCCCGATGAGGAAGCGGAGAAGATCAAGACGGTCGGCGATGCGGTCAAGCGCATTGACGAGACGGCGACGGCCGGAGCTTCGACCGCCTCCTAACCTGCATTGTTCGATCAACTCCAATGACCGTCTCGGGCGCGATCTTCGATCGCCTCAGCGGACGCGGTAGGATCAGCGAAGGCGAAGTCAACGAGGCGCTGCGCGAAGTTCGCGTCGCGCTGCTCGAAGCCGACGTTTCGCTTGCCGCTGCCAAGGCGTTCGTCGCGCGCGTCAAAGAGCGGGCGGTCGGCGCGAACGTGCTCGAATCGCTCACGCCCGCGCAGACGATCCTCACGATCGTCCACGACGAGCTCGTCGAGCTGCTCGGGCCGCCGACCGGCTCCGGCGAGGCGCGCCTGCAGTTCTCCGACGCGCCGCCGTCGGTGATCATGCTCGTCGGCTTGCAAGGGTCGGGTAAGACGACGCAAGCCGGCAAGCTCGCGCTTCGGCTCAAGGAGCAAGGGCGGCGCTCGCTGCTTGATTGCCGCCGACGTCTATCGTCCGGCCGCGATCGAGCAGCTGCAGACGCTCGGCAAGCAGATCGATCTTCCCGTCTACGAACACGGCGCCGGCGATCCGGTTCGCATCGCGCGCGACGGCCTCGCCGAGGCCGAGCGCCTTGGGCATCTCGACGGTCGATCATCGATACCGCGGGCCGGCTGCAGATCGACGAAGCGCTGATGGACGAGCTGGAGAGGATCAAAGCGTCGCGGCAGCCCGCACGAAATTCTGCTCGTCGCCGACGCGATGACCGGCCAAGAAGCGACCAACGTTGCGAAGGGATTTCACGATCGCCTCGGCATCACGGGCGTCATTCTGACGAAGATGGACGGCGATACGCGCGGCGGCGCGGCGCTCTCGATTCATAGCGTCACCGGCGCGCCGATCAAGTTCGTCGGCGTCGGCGAGAAGCTCTCGGCGCTCGAGCCGTTTTATCCCGACCGGCTCGCGTCGCGCATCCTCGGCATGGGCGATGCGCTTACGCTGATCGAAAAGACGCAGAGCCTCTACTCGGACGAGCAGGCCAGGAAGCTCGAAGAGAAGCTGCTCAAACAGACCTTCACGCTCGACGATTTCTCTGGATCAAATGCGCCAGGTGCGCAAGCTCGGCTCGATGACCGACCTCTTGAAGATGGTCCCCGGTCTCTCGCAGCGCCCTGCCGAAAGACTTCGAGATTCCCGAGCGAGAGCTCGAGCAAGATCGAAGCGATCATCTGCTCGATGACGCGCGGCGAGCGCCGCAATCCCGACGTGCTCAACGGCTCGCGCCGCAAGCGCATCGCGCGCGGCTCCGGCACGCAAGTTTCCGACGTCAACCGGCTCGTCAAACAGTTCGATCAGGCACGTCAAATGACGAAACACCTCGGCGGCAAGAAGCGGCGAGCGCTCTCGCCTCCGCGCGGCTTGCTTGATAACGAAAGACAGAAGAACATGGTAAAAATTCGACTGCGCCGCATGGGCGCCAAGAAGCAACCCACCTACCGATTCGTCGTCGCCGACGCGAGGGCGCCGCGCGACGGCCGATTCATCGAGATCCTCGGTCACTACAATCCGCGCACCGAGCCGCGGACGGTCGTCGTCGACGAAGAGAAGGCGCGCGAGTGGCTGGCCAAAGGCGCGCAGCCGTCCGAAACCGTTCGCCGTCTCTTCGCCGAGAAAGGGCATCGTGGAGCGCGGCCCGATTCCGACGACGAAGCGCAAGCCCAAGAGCGCAGAAGGGCAGCGGCGTCGTGAGCGCGTTCGACGACGAGTTCGGCCTCTTTAGCGAATCGGTCGTCGAGGAAGCCGAGCGTCAGCCGACGCTGCGACGCGCGCAGCGCCGCGCGTCGGCGAGACCGCCACCGCGTTCGGAGTCTGAGCCGCGTTCCGCGTCGCACACCGCGCGCCGTCGCGACGCCCTCCACGGCGCCGCGACGCGACGCGCCGCGAAGCGAACGACGCCGGCGATCCGTGGGCCGGACACCGTCGCGCGACCGAGCTGCTGGAGCTTTCTCGCGCGCAAGCTCGTGCAAAACCCGATGCCGTCACGGTCGAGCTCTTCATCGACGAACAGGCGCAGCCGGTGATCGAGCTGGTCGTCGATCCGGAGGATCTCGGCAAGGTCATCGGCCGCAGCGGCCGCGTCGCGCATGCGCTGCGTACGATCGTTCGCGCGACCGCCGAAGGACGCGTCGCCGTCGACATTCTCGATAGCGACGAGGCCGCCGAAGGCCTCGAGGATGACGACGCAATGACCGACGACGCGAGTGAGCTTCCGGTCGGACGGATCGCCGGTGTCGTTCGGCGTTCGCGGAGAGCTCAAGTGCGACCCGACTAGTGCGGGTCGCACCGTCTTTTCACGCCGGGGCGCGAGCTGCGCTGCGAGCGCGACGAGCGGTCGTCAACGATTCGCATCGATGCAGGCGCGCGCCGCACAAAGGACGCCTGCTCGTCCGCATCGAGGGCGTGGACGACGCGGACGCCGCGGCGGAGCTACGCCGGCGCCACGCTCTACGCCCCGCGCGCACGCGATCGCGCTTGCGCGAAGGCGAATATCTCGACGCCGATCTCGTCGGCTGCGCGGTAGTCGGCATCGACGGCACGGAGCACGGCATGGTCGAGCGCGTGGAGCACTATCCTTCGAGCGATATGCTCGTGGTCGCCGGACGCATGGTGCCGATGGTGCGCGCGATCGTTACCGCGATCGATCTCGCGGCGCGCGGCGATCGCGATCGATCCGCCGGCCGGATTGTTCGACTAGCTGTTGTCGGGATGCGCGGTCGCGTAGGCGGCGACCGCGGCGTCGACGGCCGCTTTGATCGTCGGGCCCTTTCCGGTCTCGTGATCGAGCGCTGCGCCGAAGCACGTGTAGACGTGCAACTGGAAGGTGAGCAGTCATCTTGTTATGGGCGCCCGGCGGCCTGCGCCAACGTTCCGGTCGCGATCGTGTTGTTGCGATTGGCTCCGCAGATGGCGTCGGCCGATTGCGCGACGCTCGTCGTGACGGCCGTCATCTGGGTACTGAAGCGCGTGGTGAGCGCGAAGTAGAGCTCGTGTAGTCGCGTTGGTCAGTCGGCCGCGGCGACGCGCGCCCGAGCGCGACCACCGGCGCGACGATGATGCCGCGGTCGGCTTCACCACCGGCGCCGGCGTCGGGTGTGCGCCGCCCTTGTTTGCTTGAAAACCGAGTTGACGATGCTGCCCGATGCCCGCGATCGGCACTTGCGCTCCGTTGGTAGACGTCGGCGCGGGCGTATTTGCCGCCTGCGTCTGCCACGCTCTCGGTGCCGCGGCCGACGAAGGCGAGAATCTGCGAGCGCGCGAGCAGCGATTGCGACGCGACGTCGGCGACGCTCGATACTTGCGCGGTCTGCGAGAAAAGAATGACGCCGCTCTCCACACTTACCACTTGCTCCACGACCGCGGCGCTCTCGCCGACCGGCGTCACGTACCCGCTGATATAAAAGTCGGCGTGGTTCGTTGCGGGCGTTCGTCGAGGAAGTCCGGCGCGCTCAACGCCTTGCGGGAATCGGCAGAACGTTGATGCCGCCTGCGGCTACCATCTCCTGGCCGAGGATCTGCGCGATCGCGATGCCGATGCGCGGATCCGCGCCGGTTTGCACGTCGAAGGGATAGACCAGGACGATCGGCAGTTGCTCGAGCCCTGCCGGCGGGTCGGCGTGGGCGACGGGGAGGCTGCGGCGGCGGGCGCTGGGGGCGAGGGCAGCGGCCGTGGCAAGAAGCCGCGCACAGCTGAGCGCGAGCCACTCCGAGGCAGCCGGCGCGCGAGAGACGTCTCTCAGGCATCGAGCGCCGACTGCTTCGGGCAGGGGGTCCGAATGTCCGGTCGGCCACGCGATGCTGTACTCGGCGCCGAAGAGAAAGATCGAACCCATGCAGTAAAACCACAGCAGCAAGACGAGCGGGGCCGAGAGCGCGCCGTACACCAGCGTGAAGTTCACGTGCGTCAGGTATTGCGCGAAGGCGTACTGGACCGCCGGCCACGCGATGGCAACCACGCTCGCTCCGCGCACGGCAAAGGCCCACGAGACGGTGCGATTGGGGAGCCAGCGATAGAGCACGACGGCCACGATGAAGACCAGAGCAATCGAGAGCAGATAGATGAGAATGTGCGTGAGGCGAAGCGGGTCGTGGAAGCCCGCGATGCGGAACGCGATCGAGAGCACGATCGGCAACGCGATCGCGATCGTAAGCAGAATCCCCGTTACCGGCAGCATTACGAACGAGAGCGCGAGGTTGTGAACCAGCGGCCGTCCCTTCGGAGCATCGAGCGCACGGTCGAGCGCATAGGCGAGGCCCAAGAAAAGATTCTTCCCCGACCACAGCAGGATGGCGAGCGCGATCAGGCTCGAGATGCCGCGTCCGTAGATGTACGTCTGCGAGGTTGTCCACGATATAGTCGTGCAGCGTCGGCGCGAGTGTATCGAAAAACGCCAGCGTGCGATGCTGCGATTCCGGCAGTACGAAGCGTGATGGCGCTCAGCGCCAACACGCTGAGCGGAAAGAGCGCGAAGAGCGCGTTGAAAGCAATCGACTGTGCGTGGAAGGCGCACCCGTCGGTTGAAAAGCGCACCAGGGCCTCGCGAATCGTCGAGATGAGTCGTTGCATCCCAGGCGGTATATCGGGGGAACGTGCCGCTATTCCCACCGGATGTTCCGGTCACCGTGCTCGTCGACGGCCGTCCGCTCGCCGCCTACGTGCGCGCGTACGAAAGCGACGGACGCGTCTACGCGCCGGTCGCTCCACTGCTCACGCGCCTCGCCGACCGCTTCTGGTTCGAAGGCGATACGCTGCACATCGAGCGGGCAGGCCGCGGGGTGAGCGTTCGGCTCGAGCCGCGCTTCCGAGGCGAGTTGGATGGGACGTACGTGCCGGCCGGCCCGGTCTTGCGCGCGCTCGGCGCGGCGGTACGATACGACCCAAGCGCGCGCCGCCTTGCGGTGACGCTGCCCAAAGAGCGCGCCCTTGCGTCGCCGTCGCCGTTCGACCCGTCGCAGCGCGGCGTCGCGCCGAACCCGGTCTTCACGCCGGTCGCGCCGCCGACGCCGCGGCCGGTCTGGACCGGATCGCCGCTGCCGCGCCGTACCGCGCTTCCATATCCGCCGCGCGCTTTTCGACCGCAACGCGAGCATTGAGGTCTCGCGTCAACGAGCGGCGACGGCTCCGAGATCGAGCTGACCGAGTCCGCGTTCCGAGGCGTTTCGCAGCAACGACTCGACGGCGTCGATCACCGGTAAGCGTTCGTGGCGCGCCGCACCCTGCATCAGCACCGCATCTTTGTGCGCCATGTCTATCGTCCAGAAAGGGCGATACTCGCCCTCGAACATACGCTTTCCGCGACCTCTGATCTGTCCCGTCGGATCGTAGTAATCGAAAAGCGCGTAGGCTCGCTCGCGGGTGAGTCCCTGCTCCTCGGCGATGCGGATCACGTCGTTGAGGCCGCCGACGATCGCTAAGATCATCGCATTGCCCATCAGCTTATAAACCGCCGCGTCCTGGGGTCGTTCGCCAACGTAGCGGAGGTCGGTGCACATTGCTTCGAGCGCGTCGCGCACGGTTTCGAAGATTGCCGGATCGCCCGACGCGAGCATTACGCCGGTTGCCTCGAGCGCCATCGGCGGCCCCATGAAGACCGGCGCATGCAGAAACGTATAGCCGAGCGCGCCGAGCCGAGCGGCGCGTTCGACGACGTGCTGCGGAAGCACGGTCGTGTGGTCGAGGATCGGGGCCTCCTGCGCGATGCCGTCGAGCGCGGCATCGAGCACGGCGTCGACGCTTGCATCGTCGTGAAGACAGCAGTGAATGCGCTCGGCACCCTGCGCCGCTTCCGCCGGATCGGCAAAGAACTTTGCGCCTTCGTCTTCGAGCAGCCGCCCTTTCGTGTGGGTTCGATTCCAGACGCGCACCTGCTCGTTGCGTCGAAGCATCGCCCTGATCATCGCCGACCCGAGCATGCCCGTCCCGTAGAACGCGACGGTCACGCGGGACGCCTCCGCGCGAGCAAATTGAGCGCGGCAACGATCGCCGCCGCGGCGAGCGCGTACCAAATCTGTACGGGATCCGTGAGGAAGCTGAGATTCAGCACGCTATCGAGCGAGTACGCGCCGTTCCCGGCGAACGCAATCGCCAGCGCCGCGGCAACGATCATTGCATTGAGCTCCCAACCGCCGTTGCTGATGAAGAAGCCTTTCGTGATGTGCACGGATACGACCGCGACGAGCATCACCAGAACGATGAGCACGGGACCGAGCGCGCCGCCGAGTCCGAGCACCGTGAGTAGGCCGCCGACGGTCTCGCCCAAGCCGGCCATCAGCGCAAAGAGCGTGCCCGGACGAAAGCCGAGGTTTTCGAAGAAACCGCCGGTGCCGGCGAGACCATAGCCGCCGAACCAGCCGAAAAGCTTCTGCGAGCCATGGGCGATTAAACCCAGCCCCAAGAGCAATCGAACGATTAAAAATGCGATGCTCACCGCAATAGCCATTTTAGCCCTCCATTCTGCACGGTAAGACCCCGGCGCGACGCGCGGGTTTGCACGCCGCGTCGTAGGATATCTGCCGCTCTAGGCTGTACCACCGCGCCTATGCAAATAAACGGAAAGACGTTCTTAGTGAGCGGCGGCGCGTCCGGGCTGGGTGCCGCCTGCGCGACGGAGTTTTCAAAAAACGGCGCCAATATCGTGATCTGCGACGTGAACGAGCGCGGCTCCGAGCTCGCGAGCGAGCTCGGCGACGCCGTCATTTTTGCAAAGACCGACGTTACCGACGGCGCGCAGGTGCAGCGCGCGGTCGATCTTGCGGCCGAGAAGTTCGGAGGACTGCACGGCGCGATCAACTGCGCCGGTATTGCGACGGCCGAACGCGTGATCGGACGCAACGGCCCGTTGCCGCTGGAGAACTTCACGAAAGTGATTGCGGTAAATCTGATCGGCACGTTCAACGTGATTCGCCTGGCGGCGGCAAAGATGATCGAGCGCGCGGTGGAGCCGGGCGAAGATCGCGGCGTCATCATCTGCACGGCGTCGGTCGCGGCCTACGACGGACAGATCGGCCAGGCCGCATATGCGGCGTCAAAAGGCGGCGTGGTCGGCCTAACGCTTCCGGTCGCGCGCGAGTTCGCGCAGCATCAGATTCGCGTTGCCAGCATCGCGCCGGGCATCTTCGATACGCCGATGCTCGCCGGATTGCCGGAAGCGGCACGCGAGTCGCTCGGCAAGCAAGTGCCTTTTCCTTCGCGGTTGGGCAGGCCGGCTGAGTATGCGGCGCTCGCGCGGCACATTGCCGAGAACCAGATGATCAACGGCGAGGTGATCCGTCTGGACGGCGCGATTCGTATGGCGCCGCGGTAGGAGCCGCAACGCACGCATAGCCAACACAACGGCGTGAAGTCCGCGCTCATCGTCGCGTTGGCGCTCGCAGCCGTAAGTATTGCGATCGCTCCAACGCACGCATCTCCTCGGCCGGGACCGACGGCAACGCCAATCGCGCTGCCGTCGCCCGAACAACTGCTCTATCAGATCCGTCGGCAGTTTCGCTCGCATCGCCCGCCGCCTCCGTACGTCACCTACACGCTCGTTCGCAAGCAAACGCTCGACGACGGATATCCCGATCTGCTCAACAGCTACACCTACCACATTTGGTGCCGAACGTACGATCGCGCGGCGCTCGGCCGGCGCGTCTATCGCGGCTCGTCGCGCGGAACGCTCGAGTTTCTGCGTCCGTCGTTCAACGAGCCCTGGGATCCAGGTCCACCGACCGCCGACCTTTTCGAGCCGGCGCCGGTAAAGCCGCACTCCAACCCGCGCGATTTCGTTCCGACACCCGAACCCACCGGGAGCCTTCCCCCGCTGATCGCCAGCGTTCACGTTCTGGGCGAGTTCGATTATCGCGTGGTCCGGGTGCAGGACGAAGGCGATCAGATTCACGTCAGCCTCCTGCCGCGGCGCGATCCGGACCGTAATCGGCTGCGCGAGCTCTACGTCGATCGAAAAACGCTCGAGCTGCAGGAGGTCGTCGCGACCGATAAACTCTACGACGAGGACGGGAGCAACACGCACGTCTACCCGATGCTCTTCACCGTAACGCTGGCGATGATGAACAATATGCCGGTCGTCACGCACATTCACGGGACTCCGACCTATCAGGCCGATGCGGAGTATCTCGGCCGCGATGCGACCGTGGATTACGATTTCAACGACATCACGTTTCCGGGGTCGCTGCCGGAATGGTACTTCGACCCGCGTTCGTACGCCGGGCACACCGCCGACGCGCCGCTCTAGGGCGCGCTATTCCTTAAACGGAGCGTCGGCCTTGACCAGCTGCGGAAACTCGGCGCGCAGTTTCTGCATCTTGGGGATGTCGTTGTAGACGATGTAGGGATTCTGCGGATTGTGGACGGCAAAATCCTGATGATACGCCTCTGCGGGATAAAAGCCACGCAACGGCGCGACGATCGTGACGATCTGCGACGAATAGACGTGGCGCTTTTCAAGCTGGGCGATATACGCAAGCGCCTCCGACCGCTGCCGATCCGAGGTGTAGAAGATCTCGGAGCGATACTGCGTGCCGTCGTCGGGCCCTTGACGGTTAAGCTGCGTCGGATCGTGGGCGACGAGGAAATAGACGTCGAGCAGCTGCTCGAACGAAATGCGCGTCGGGTCGTACGTGACTTCCACCGACTCCGCGTGGCCGGTGGCCCCGGTGCTCACGACTTCGTACTGCGCCGTGCCGGCGTTTCCACCCGCATAGCCGGCGACCGCGCTTACGCCCTTGAGCGAGGAAAAGACCAGCTGCATACCCCAGAAGCAGCCGCCGGCAAAGACGACCCTCGGTGCGGGGGCTGCGGCCGGAGCCGGCGCCGCGCCGGCAAGATTGAGAGCGAAGAGCATCGCGATGGCGATCAAACGGTTCATACTCCTACAACGCTCCAGGTGCGCCGACGGATGAGGCGCGCTCAGCGCAGGTGCTCGTCGAGCCAATCGAGCCAGAGCTGCGTGAGGGCGGCGGTTTGACGCGGGTCCGCCGGACCGTGTGTGGATGCCGGAAAGACTGCGAAGCGCACCGGTACGTGGTTCTCCGCGAGGGCATGATAAAGCGCGTAGGACTGGGTGATCGGCACGACCGGGTCCTGCGTCGTGCCCCAAATCAACGTCGGCGTCGTAATCTGCGCGTAATACGTGATCGGTGAGTTCTCGCTATAGACGCGCCAGCCGTCGCCGCGATACGGCGAAGCCAGCAGCGGATAGCGGTCCTGCACGTTCGATTCGGAGAGATTGTACTCGTCGAACTCGCTGTTCACCGCGGCACCGGAAACGGCCGCGCGCCAACGGTGGTCGTGTCCGATCAGCCACGAGGTCAACTCGCCGCCATACGACCACCCCGAGACCGCAACGCGTGACGTGTCGACGGTTCCGAGCCGTGCGAGCGCGTCGAGTCCGGCGAGAATGTCGCTTCCGGGACCGGCGACCGTATTTCCGACGATTGCGGTCATGTAGGCGTTGCCGAGATTATCGCTGCCGCGATAGTTCGGCTGCAACACCACGTAGCCGCGCGACGCAATCATTTGCGCGAGCGGCCATTGCTCGTAAACGAAGTCGCGCGTGCTCGAAAGCCCGGGGCCGCCGTGAATCAGCAGCACGACCGGATCTTTGACACCGCGGGCGCGATCCGCGTCGAACGAGGGCGGATACGTCACGACGCCGTCTTCGGCGTAACCGCCCGGCCCCGTCCATTGCAGTTCAGTCATCCTACCGATCGCGATCTTGGAGATAAACGCGTTGAAGTGCGTCAGTTGCCGCGGGACGGCGGCGCCGGCGGGAAGATAATAGAGCTCGCGCGCGCTACGCGCCGACGTTGCCAGAAACGCGATCGTGCCGTCGCGTGCCACGCCGGCCGCGATTCCCGCGTCGAAGGTGCTGCTCGAGTAGGGATCGCAGACGACGTGCAGATCGCCGAGCGAAAGCCGTTGCGCGTGGCCGGTTAGGTCGGCGGTCCAGACGCCCTCCTGGGTGCCGTCGGTCGCGCAGAGCAGCACGTGACGGCCGTCGGGCATCCAGAGCGAACCCGCAATGTTGCGGTCCAACGAAGGGAGCAGTTGCCGGTCGTCGGCGCCGGCCAAGCGCAGTGTGTTCTCGGCATTGAAGTCGCCGCCGAGCGGATACCAATATGACAACTGCGTGCCGTCGCGCGAATACGAAGGACTGAGCTCGACTGCGGAGTGTGTCGTGAGCTTGCGCGTCGCGCGCGTGGCGACGTCAATCTGCCAGAGCGTCGAGTACTCGCTGTCGCCGCTAAAAGTGTTCTCGACCCGTGGTATACGTGATATCGCCGTCCGTCTCGCGTCCAGGCGATTTGCGGTGAGAAGATTCCGCCGGGATCGGTCGGCGCGATCGTCCACGAGCCGCTGGTGAGCCGTCGCGCGCGCGCCGCCCGCCGCCGGAACGACCCAGAGGTGGTCGGCCGGCGTCAATGCCGTCGCCGTGTAGTCGTTATCGCCGGCGTAAAAAAATGGCGGTTCGCGCCGGTGGATCGGCGGCGACGTACGCGAGCGTCGCGCCGTCGGGACTCCAGGCCGCGTCAATGACGTCGCCGCGGGCATGCGTGAGCTGCAGGCTGCGGCCGGAGCTCGAGCGGACGTCGAGCTGACGGACCCCGCTTTCGCTCGGGCGAGCGAGATAGGCCAGCCGCGTTCCGTCGGGCGACCAGCGCGGCACGGCGACGTCGCCGCCGCGGGTAAGGGTGCGAATCCCCCCGGTGCGCACGTCTACGAGCACCAGCGAGTTCACGTAGGCCGCGTGCGCGACGTCTTGGTCGATGGCAACGAGCGCGATTCGCGAGCCGTTGGGCGAGATCGCGGGCTCCTCGAGGTCGACCAAGCGCGCCATATCCCCGATCTGAAGCACCGCAGCCAGAAGGAGGCAAGGCATCGCGAGCGGGGTTCGGGCCGAAGCGCCGCGCCACCCCGCATCGCCGCGCGCCGTTGAGGTGTTGAGCGCAGCATATGCGGGATTTCCATCCGCTGGTCCGGCGAGTGGTTCGGCGCGTCGTTTGGCGCGACGACGGAGCCTCAAGAGCGAGGCTGGCCTGCGATCCGCGCCGGAAACGACGTCCTCATCTCCGCCCCGACCGGGTCGGGCAAGACGCTCGCGGCTTTTACGCTGACGCTCGACGATCTCTTCCGGCGCGCCAACGACGGCACGCTGCTCGATCAGACTCTCGCGGTCTACGTGTCGCCGCTCAAAGCCCTGACCAACGACGTGCGCGAGAATCTCGAGAAGCCGCTCGCGGCGCTCACCGCGTTGGCCAACGAGCGTTTGATGCCGCTACAGCCAATTCGAACGGCGGTCCGCACCGGCGATACGACCCCCGCGCAACGACAAGCAATGCTGCGCAAGCCGCCGCACGTGCTCGTTACCACGCCCGAATCGCTGTACATTCTTCTGACTGCCGAGCGTTCGCGGCGGCTTTTCTCCGGCGTAACGACCGTTATCGTCGACGAAATCCACGCGATGGCCGGCGATAAGCGCGGCGCGCACCTCGCGCTGACGCTGGCGCGCCTCGACGATCTCGTGCAGCGCGAGGGCGGGCGCAGACCGCAGCGCATCGGTCTCTCGGCGACGGTTCGGCCGCTCGAAGACGTCGCGCGCTTCTTGAGTCCCGGCGCGACGATCGTGAACGTCGGGCATCGCCGCGAGATGGACCTTTCGGTTCGCGTGCCGAGCGACGAGCTCGGTCCGGTCGCGAGCGGTGAAATGTGGGCCGAGATTTACGACCGGGTCGCCGAGCAGATCCAGGCTCATCGGACGACGCTGATCTTCGTCGGCACGCGCCGCATGAGCGAGCGCGTGGCGTTCGCGCTCAACGAGCGGCTTGGCGACGGATTCGTCATGCCGCACCACGGCAGCCTCGCGCGCGAGACCCGCTTCGACGTCGAAAAGCGGCTGCGCGCAGGAGAGCTGCGCGCGGTCGTCGCTACCGCCTCGCTCGAGCTGGGCATCGACATCGGCTCCGTCGAGCTGGTCGTGCAGCTCGGGTCGCCGCGGGCGATCGCCGTTGCGTTGCAGCGTATCGGGCGCTCGGGCCATTGGGTCGGGGCGAAGCCGGACGGCGTTTTTTACGTCACCACGCGCGACGAGTTGTTGGAGTGCGCCGCGCTCGTCCGTGCGATTCGCACCGGCGATCTCGACGCGTTGAGGATTCCCGCCGCGCCGCTCGACATTCTCGCGCAGCAGCTCGTGGCCGCATGCGCGCAGCACGAGTGGACGAGCGACGCTCTCTATGCGATGGTGCGCGGCGCGTACTCCTACCGCGATCTTCCGCGCGAGACGTTCGAGGAGGTGCTCGCGATGCTCGCCGACGGCGTCGCAACGTCGCGCGGCCGAAGCGGAACGTTCCTGCACTACGATCGGGTCAACGGACGGCTGCGCGCGCGGCGCGGCGCGCGGCTGGCGGCGATCACCAGCGGCGGCGCGATACCGGACACCGCCAACTACAACGTGGTCGTCGAGCCCGAAGGGCACGTCATCGGGTCGCTCGACGAGGATTTTGCGATTGAGAGCATGGCGGGCGATATCTTCTTGCTCGGAACCAACTCGTGGAAGGTCCGGCGCGTCGAGGCCGGCGTCGTGCGGGTTGAAGACGCCCATGGCGCGCCGCCGTCGATTCCGTTCTGGAACGGCGAAGGGCTGCGGCCGAACCATCGAGCTCTCGCGTGAGGTCTGCGCCGTGCGCGGAGCGATCGACGAGCGCGACGACGAGAGCGCCTACGAATGGCTCGAGCGCGAGTGTGCGCTCGATCGGGCGGGCGCAGAGCAGGCGGTCGCGTACGTCCGCGCCGGCAAGGCGATCCTCGGAACGTCGTTCCGACCGATCGCACCATCGTCGCGGAGCGTTTTTTCGACGAAGGCGGGGGCATGCAGTTGATCCTGCACACGCCCTTCGGCGCGCGCATCAATCGCGCGTGGGGCCTCGCGCTGCGCAAGAAGTTCTGCCGGTCGTTCAATCTCGAACTGCAAGCCGCCGCGACCGATAACGGTTTCGTGCTCTCGCTGAGCGACCAGCACGCGTTTCCGCTCGACGCCGTCTTCGAGTTCGTCAAGTCGGCAGAGCGCCGAGAACACGCTGACTCAGGCGCATGCTTCCCGCGCCGATGTTCGCCGCGCGCTGGCGCTGGAACGCGACCCGGGCGCTGGCCGATGCTGCGCTTCAGCGGCGGCCGCAAGGTGCCGCCGCAGCTCCTGCGCATGCGCGCCGACGATCTCCTTGCGGCCGTCTTTCCGGATCAAGCGGCGTGCCCCGAGAATCTCACCGGTCCGATCAGGATTCCCGATCACGTGCTCGTGCGGGAAACGATCGGCAACTGTCTGCACGAAGCGATGGATATCGACGGCTTTCTCGAGGTGCTGCGCGCGGTGGAAAGCGGACGATGCGCACGGTCGCGATCGATACGCCCGAACCGTCGGCGTTTTGCCACGAGATCCTCAACGCCAATCCCTACGCGTATCTCGACGATGCGCCGTTGGAAGAGCGCCGCGCCCGCGCCGTTACGCTGCGCCGGACGACTGCGCGACGATATGGACGGCGCCGGCGTGCTCGACCGGGCCGCGATCGCGCAAGTCGCGGCGGATGTCGTGGCCGGTCGTGCGCGACGCCGACGAGCTGCACGACGCGCTCACCTCGCTCGTCGTCCTGCCGCCGGTTGCCGCGTGGCAGGAATGGTTCGACGAGCTCGTCGCGGAGCGGCGCGCGATGCCGCTTTCGGCCGGCGACGCGAGCGTGTGGGTCTGCGCCGAGCGGCTCGAGGTCGCACGTCGCGCATATGGCGACGATGCCGAAGCGCGCGAGCTTGCGGTCACCGAAATCGTGCGCGGCTGGCTGGAATGCGGCGGCCCGACGACGAGCGCGCGGATTGCCGAACGTCTTGACGTGCGGCAAGAGCACGTTGATGCAGCCCTGCTGCGGCTCGAAGCGCAAGGGCAGGTGCTTCGCGGCCGTTTCACCGGCGACGCCGACGAATGGTGCAATCGCCGCGTCCTCGCGCGCATCCATCGCTTGACGATCGGTACGCTTCGCCGCGAGATCGAGCCGGTGAGCGCGGCGCAATACGTCACGTTCTTGCATCGCTGGCAGCACGTCGCACCCGCGACGCGGCTGCACGGCCTCGACGGCACCCTCCAGATCGTCCGCCAGCTCGAAGGCTACGAAATTCCCGCCTTCGCGTGGGAAGATCATATCTTGCCCTCACGCGCGTCGCGGGCTACCGTCCGGAACTATCTCGACCGGCTCTGCTATGCCGGCGACGTGATGTGGGGGCGTCTTACGCCGCATCCGGCGCTGGAAGCCGGCTTCTCGCCGGAACGAACGGCGCGTGCGTCCGACGCGCCTCGCGCCAATCGCGCTGTTCCTGCGCGCGAACGCCGAGACGCTGATCGTACGGCGCGAGGGCGATTGCGAAGCCCTCTCGCACGCGGCGCGCGAAGTGCTCGAACAGCTCGAGCTGCTTCGCGCCCCGTTCTTTGCCGAGATCTGCGCGCGCTACGAAGCGGCTGCCGAGCGAGGTGGAGGAAGCGCTCTGGCAACTCGTCGCCGCCGGCCTCGTGACGGCCGACGGGTTCGATGCGCTGCGCTCGCTCAGCGACGCAAAGCGTCGCTTGGGCGAGAAGGGCTTGCGCGCGCGCCCGCGCTCGTCGAGCGGACGGTGGACGCTGCTGCAGGCGAGCGCGCCGTGCCATCGACCGCGAGGAGCCTTCGCGCGCCGGCTGCTCGCGCGTTGGGGCGTCGTTTTCCGCGACGTCATCGCGCGGGAAAGCCTCGCGCCGCGATGGCGCGAGCTGCTGCAGGTGCTGCGGCGGATGGAAGCGCGCGGCGAGATTCGCGGCGGACGCTTCGTCGCGGGATTCGTCGGCGAACAGTTTGCGTTGCCCGAAGCGATCGACGCGCTGCGTGCGGTCCGCCGCAGCGGGGCCGATGCCGAAGCGGTAAACCTCGGTCCCTACGACCCGCTCAATCTCGCGGGCATCATCCTACCGAGCGCGGTCGCTTAGCACTCCGTGCTAGTCTGCTGACCGGCATAAATCTCGATCACGCCGGTGGCCGCTTCCGGTACGTCGCGGCCTTCGAGCAGGCTTCCGAGCCCGCCGAGCTCACCGCCGTACTTACTCTTGGCCGCCACCGCATAGCAGGGGCCGATCTTCACTTTGAAGCCGGAAATGACGACTTCGCCGTACGCGGTGTACGAATCGCCGGGCTTGATGTGTTTGGAGACGAGGCCGCCGCCGGCGGGGGAGTTTTGTGCAAAGGCGGTTCCGCCGGAGAGTGCGAGCTGCAAGTAAAACATCGCCGTGCCTTCGCCGAGCTGCGGCTGATTGTTGTAGTTCGTGGTGCTGGAGATGATGGTCAGCTGCACCGAGGGATCGACGGCCGGGTACTCCACCTTGCCGCCGAAGCCGCCGAACTCGGGAATGCATAGCGATCCGCCCGACGTCGAGAGCGTTTCGGTGAGCTCGGCATACTGCTTGGCGTTCTGTTGGCCTTTGCAGTTGGGCGGCTTGCGCTCGGGCGCCGCAACCCATTGCGGTGTCGCGAGCGACGGCAGCGAAGCCATGGCACCGCCGTGCGCGCAGCCGCTCACGAGCGCCGCGGCGGCGAGCGAACCGAGCGCGGTGAGCAGACGGAATCGGCGTTGCATCGTTATGCCTCTCAAGCGTTAGCGCGTGGTAAGCTGCTGTAGTTGCGTCTCGCCGGCGCTCGCAAGCGCCTCGAGATCTTTGGCCGCCGCATACTCGGCCGCCGTCGGCCGAGCGTACGCGCCTTCCAGCGAGTTCAACAGGAACGCCAACTGTTCGCGAATCTTGGTCGGCTTCATGACGTCGGCTTCGCTGGAATGCACGTCGAGCATCACCATGTTCGCGATCGCGCTGTCGACTTGGCTGCGCTGCGCGCCCGCGAGTGAGTGCGCGTTCAACGCAGCGGCGATCGAACGGTCCAAACGGTCGATCGCTCCGAGGAGTTCCATCTCGAGCGCGAGCCGCGCCTCGAGATCGCCGGCGGCGGGATGCATGCGCGGATCGAGCTTGACGACCACCGGCGCGCGAAGCGTTTGACTGCCGTACTGCAACACGGCAGTGTACGTGCCCGGCACGACGGTCGGACCGTCGGCGGAGTCTGGCCAATCGTCGGTCGAACCAGCTTGAAGGCCTGGGCGGATCGTAGGCCGGCGCGTAGCGGAGATCCCACCGGAAGACGTTGGTACCGCGCTTCGACGGCGGTGAGATCGCTCACGTCGCGCTGCCGCTGCTGCGCCGCATCGAGATTGTCCTCTTGCTCCGGCGTGAGCTTGTGCTCGTGCTTGTTCTTGACGTGCAGGGTGAAGCTGCGAACGGTGGCGCCGTTGGCGTCGAGGAAGGTGATGCTCGCCGGCGTCGAGCCGTTATAGTTAGCCGGCAGATTGAAGAAGACGGCCGCGCCGTAATGCGGATTGTCGCCGAAGTCGGGGATCGCCGAATCTCGGGCCGCCGTAAGCGTTGGAGAGCCACGCGGTCTGCGGGGTGAACAAGCTGCACGCCGGCAGTTGAGAGCGCGTCTTGCCGCGCCAGCTGCTCGAGCAGCGAGAGGTTATCGAGAATCCAGAAGGCGCGCCCGTGCGTCGCTGCGACGAGCTCGCCTTCGCGAACGTCGATCGCCAAGTCGCGGACCTGCACGCCCGGGAGATTCAGCGTGAGGGGCTGCCATTGCGCGCCGCCGTTGAAGCTCACGTACGCCGTGCTGCGCGTTCCGGCAAAGAGCAAGTTCGGCTCGCTCGGATCTTGGCGTACGACGAACGCGTACTGGTCGGCCGGAATGCCGTTGGTCAACGCCGTCCAGTGCGCGCCGTAGTCGGTCGTTTCGTAAGACGTATGGATGGTAGTCGTCCCACTGTAGCGCGACGCGGTGAGATAGGCCGTGCCCTTTCGAGTATGCGACGGTTCGATCGAGCTGATCTGCGCCCACCGCGGAAGCTGCGGCGGCGTTACGAGCTTCCAATGCGCGCCGTGATCGGTCGTGACGTGCACGAGACCGTCGGCCGAGCCCGCCCAGAGCACGTCGCCATCGAGTGGCGAAACCGCAAGCGACGAGATGTCGGGAAAGGTTTCGGCACCGGTTTGGTCGAGTCGTCACCGGGCCGCCGCGTCGGGCCTTCGGTAGACGGATCGTTGCGCGTGAGATCGGGGCTGATGATCTTCCACGTCTGCCCGCGGTCCATGCTGGAGAAGACGACTTGCGACGCGACCAGCAGTTCGTGCGGATTCGGCCGGCGAGAAGAAGATCGGATGCGTCCAGCCGAAGCGATACTTCGTTTCGGCCGCCGACGCGCCGGCCATATAACGCGGCCACGGGCTGACGTTCTTCGTCGTTGCCGGTGTTGCGGTTGAACTGCGCACGAACGAGCTGAAGTAGCCGCTGCCGTAGGTTACGTAGCGGATCGCCGGGATCGGGCGCGACGAACGTGCTCTCGCCCAATGCGACCGCGTGCCACTCGCCCGGGCCGATGCCGGCGCCGACCGCCGCGCTCGGCCCTTCGTACGCGCCTTCGTCTTGCGACGCGCCGAAGACGTGGAACGGAAACTGGTCGTCGAGCGCGACGTGATAGAACTGGCCGGTCGGCTGATTGTGATCGGTCGCTCCAGGTATCGCCGCCGTCAACGGAAACCGTTCCGCCGCCATCGTCGCCTTCGAGCAGAATCTTGGGATTGTGCGGGTTGACCCAAATGATGTGGTTGTCGCCGTGCGGGGTGTCTCGATGAGCGTCCACGTCTTGCCGCCGTCGTTCGTGCTGTAGACGCCGTCGACTTGGGCGCGTAGGCGATCTGCGGGTTGGTGGGATCGGCGAAGATCGCCATGTAGTAGAAGGCGCGCTGGCGCAGCTTCCATCTCGGCGTTGACGTGCTTCCAGGTCGGCGCCGGCGTCGTTCGGAACGGAAGACGCCGCCGTCGTGCGCCTGCACGATCGCGTAGACGATGCGCGGATTCGCTCGCGGCGACCGAGACGCCGATCTTGCCGAGCAATCCCGGTCGCAAAACCGCGGATTGGTCGAAATCTTCGTCCAGTGCGCGCCGCCGTCAAGCGTCTTGTAAAGCCCGCTGCCCGGGCCGCCGCTCGTGAGCTTCCACGGCAAGCGTTGCGCCTGCCACATTGCGGCGTAGAGTACGTTGGGATTGCGCGGAGTCCATCGCGAGGTCGACGCCGCCGGTGTTGTCGTCGACGAAGAGCACCTTGCTCCAGGTCGCTCCCGCCGTCGGTCGTCTTGAAGATGCCGCGCTCGGAGTTGGGCCTGAAGACGTGCCCCATCGACGCCGCATACACGACGTTCGTGTTGCGCGGATCGATGGCGAGTTTCGTGATCATGTGCGTGTCGCGCAAGCCGGCGTACGACCACGTCTTGCCGGCATCGGTCGTCTTGTAGACGCCGTCGCCGGTGTCGAAATCGCTGCGAATGTCGGCCTCGCCGGTTCCGGCATAGATGACGCTGGGATTCGAAGGCGGCGACCGCGAGCGCACCGATCGGGTCGGCGATGCCGGGAATCTTGCCGTCGGTGATGTTCGTCCAGCTCAAGCCGTAGTCGGTGCTCTTCCAAACGCCGCCTTCGACGCCGCCCATGTAGAAGAGATTCGGTTGCTCGGGACGCCCGCGACGGCGACGGAACGGCCGCCGATGTACGGGCCGATGCTGCGCCAGCTCAGTTTGCTCATGAGCTGCTGGGCCGGCGTGGACGCGCCGGCTGCGCGCGCGGCGAGCGGCGAGAGAATGAACGATGCGGCGATCACCGCGCTAAGGAGACGCTTCATGAAGCGATAATCGCGGCTCCGGACGTCAAAAACCTTTTGAGGAATCGGGGTTCGGAGCGCGAAAACGCTCGACGATATGCAAATACGCCGCTCCTTGTGGACTGGTCTCGCGATCCTGTTGGCGTGGCTCGGCGGAGCAGCGTCGCCGGCGAGTACGCCCGCGACGCCGAAGCCGGCACCGCTCGTCTGTGGGGCCCTGGGGGGCTCTCACCAATTCGCCGAACCGCCGGACGTCGACGTTTGGACGCTCCCGGTCAACGCGGGGGACGAGCACGAGCTGATTCTCACGGTCCATACCGATGGGCAAGCTTTGAATCAGCGCTTTTGCTACCACTACGTCGAGGACGGCGTCGAGCAGACCGTCGCGCCGACGATCCGCGTCAGGCGCGGAGAGCACTTCGCGATTCGCGTGGTCAACGAAATCGGCGGCCCGAGCAAGGCCGCGCGCCTGGCCTCCACGCAGATCCCGCCGTGCATGCCGATGCCGATGCCCACGTCGGCGGTGACCCACTACGTCGGCTATCTCAACCACACCATCGACGATCGCTTTATGCCGACCGGCGCGCTCGACACGAACCTTCATCTGCACGGTTACCAGGGACCGGCCTCCGAGGAGAACGTCTTCCTCTCGACCTTGAGCTCGCCGCTCCACGCGTGCGAGTACCACGTCACGATCCCCGCAACGCAGCCCGCGGGCACCTACATGTATCATCCGCACGCTCACGGGTCGTCGGGCGCGGAGGTGGCAGCAGGCCTCGACGGGGTCTGGATCGTCGAGCCCGATACGCCGCAGCTGCCGCGCTCCGACGAGCACGTGATCATGCTGCGCTACCGGATCCCCGTGATCTCGGATAATCCTTACGCGCCGGACGAGGACGCGATCGGCGACGTCGCCATGAAACACGAAGCGGCGCTCAAACCCGCGCCTCCCGCCCCGTACGATCCGTTGGCGCCGCCGCCGTGGCCGGTAACCTTTCCGATGACGGCCGGCGGCGTGACGCTCGATCCGACCGGTTGCAACGGGGACGCGTCCGAAGTGATGGTCGCGGCGAACGGAGCGGACACGCCGGTCGCGATGCCGGTTCCGGCCGGTCGCCCGCAGCTGCTTCGGATCGCCAACGGCACGTCCGACTCGGCGTCGGCGCTGCAGCTGCGCGACGCCGCGGGGACGCTCGTCCCGCTGCATCTGGTCGCGCTCGACGGCATTCCGATCTCCGGCGATTCGTCGCACCCGCTCGCGTCGTACGTGGCGACGACGAAACTCATGCTCACAGCAATGTCGCGTGCCGACATCCTGATCACGGTCTCGCAAGGCGAGAAACTGACGCTATCGTCGGAACACTATTGCGGAGGCAAGGACGCCTTCTTTGAAATGCATCACGACCTGGTGAAGATCGTCGGCGTCGCCAGCGACGCGCCGCCGGCGCCGGCCGTCACCACCGCGCCGGCCGTGATCGCCGAGACGCCGGAGGAAAGCTCGCCGCCTACGTCCGGGCCAATCCGTCACAGGTACGGCGGCGCGCCTTTACGTTCACGGAGTACGTCTTTCCGAAGAAAGGCAAGATTCCGCTGCATCAGTCCTATTACCTCACGGAGACGACGAATCCGAACTTTCACGAGCATCCGTTCTGGCCCGTCTATCGGACCGGCGAGACGGTCCCATCCGAATGCCGACGTCGTCGTCAAACGCGGCACGGTCGAGGAGTGGTACTTAGTCAACGCAACGATGGAGGCGCACGCTTTTCACATTCACCAAATGTCGTTTGCGCAGAGCCGCGCCGTCGAGGGGGTGCCGCTCATGGCCGATACCGTCTTCGTTCCGGTTGGGACGCTGCTGCCGAACCCGCACGACCCGAACTATCCGTTGATCAAGCCGCGGATCACCAAGATTTTGCTCGACTTTCGCAACGTGCAGCGCGGCACGTTCGTTTTCCACTGCCACATGCTCTTCCACGAAGATCGCGGCATGATGGCGATCGTTAAAGTGGTATAGGGGCTCTTACGGCGGCCCCGTATAACCCGGCTTATAGGGCGGCTCGATTCCGCCCGGCATTGGACGCGGTGCTCGGGGAGCTTGGCTAAAGTCGAAATCGTTGCGTAGATCGCCGAGTTGCGGTGCGTTCTCAGCCACGCTCTCTCGCGGGTCGGGCCGCCCGTCGGTCTTTGGATCGAGGCGCGCCCCGTCGAGAAAGTCGTCTTCGATGAACTTCACGTAGGCGTCGTGGCTGAGCGTTTGGTGATCGATGTAGCCCTTGCGCGCGTACGCACTGATCACCAAGGCCGGAACGCGGAGTCCATATCCGAAGAAGTTTACCTTTGGCGGCACGACGTGATCGTAGAAGCCGCCCCAGTCGTCCCAGCTTAAGAAGATCGCGGTCGAGTCCCAATAGGGGCTGCGCATCACCGCGTTGACGACTCCCGCAACGTACGCCTGGCCCGTGCTAACGAGTGCGGGCGGATGTTCGCTGTAGCGATTTCCGGGGGCGAGCCAAACGACCGCGGGGAGTTTGCCGCCGCGCAGGTCGCTAAAGAACGCGCTGACGTCTTTGACGTTGCCGAGTTCGCCATCGTCTTTAACGTCGGTGAATGACGGCAGCGGATTCCAGATTCCCGGCGTTCGCGCGCTCTGGGGGTGAAGCTTGCAGCTGCATTTGGTCGCCGAGGCAATCCGGCTCGAAGCCATCCATCACGTAGTAGGACCACGAGATGCCGTGCGCGTGCAGCAGGTAGGTTAGATCGGTCCACGCATAGGAGGGCCTTCCCGCAGCCTGCGGCGACTCGGTGTCGAACAGATCGCGCGGGAAATCGCGAGGGGTGAAATACGTTCGCTCGCGCGCGCAGCTCATCGGATCGCCGATCCGCGCGCAACTTGCCGCCCATTCCGAAACCATGTAGAGATGCGTGGGCAGACTCCACGAGCCGACGGGTTCGAACATATGGTCCTGGAGAACGAAGTCGCGCGCGTAAGCCCAGTAGTACGGGAGCTCTTGCCCCGTGTGGTAGCCCATGACGGCGCGCTCGTGCCCTTTGACGGCGCACGTTGGAATGTCGGTCGGACATCCTCCCGTCGCTTGTGCGGCTCGCATGGCGGTAATAAAGCCGTCCATCCGGCCCCCGTCGACGTCGAGGTCGGCGGCTTTCGCGCCGTGCGGGCCGCCGGTATTCTCGTCGTTCGTGTCGTGATACGGTTTTACGCATTCGCCGGTCTGCGGATCCGGAACGCAGACTTGCGGCACGCCGTCGCGCATCGGGATGCCGTCGGCGCCCGGAAACGTGCCGAAGTAACTGTCGAACGAGCGGTTCTCCTGCATGATGACGATCACGTGCTGAATCGTATGTAATCCGTCCGGCGGCACCACGGCTCGAACCGGCCCTCCAAACGAGAGCGCGAGTAAGGCCGCGACGAGAAGTGCGGGTCGGCGCGCGAGCTTCATGCACCAAGTCCGTACCGATAACGCGCGAATATTCCTACCGACGAGCGCAGATGCGCAACTGTGGGGTTGCGTATTGCCAGGCGCCGTGGTAGCATGATGAGCAACTGGGAGGTTGCATATGGTTTCATCTACCGATCGCATCGAGCGCGAACTGCTGATCCGCGCCCCGCAAGAGCGCGTCTGGCGCGCATTGAGCGACGCCGCGGAGTTCGGCGACTGGTTCGGCATCGAACTCGACGGGGAGTTCGCTCCGGGCGCGACGATGGTTGGGCGCATCAAACCGACCTCGGCCGATACCGAGGTGGCCGCGATTCAGAAGCGGCACGAAGGCAAGCAGCTAACGCTGGTCGTCGATCGCATTGAGCCGAGGCGCCTGTTTTCGTATCGCTGGCATCCGTTCGCAATCGACCCTACGGTCGATTATTCGAGTGAGCCGATGACGCTCGTCACGTTCACGCTCGAACCGCAGGGAGAGCACACCTTGGTGCGCGTCGTCGAGACCGGCTTCGATGCGATTCCGCTGGCTCGGCGCGCGGACGCGTTCGAAGCCAACGACGAAGGCTGGGAGCTGATGGTGAGCGTGCTCGGAAAGCATCTCGCGGCGAACTCATGAAGGTCGTGCCGGCCCTCGCAGCGCTCGGCGACGATTCGCGCTTGCGAATCGTCATGAGCCTCTGCCGCAGCGGACCGCAATCGATCGCGCGATTGACCGAGGGCGCCGAGATCTCGCGGCAAGGCGTGACGAAACACCTGCACGCGCTTCATCGCGCGGGGCTGCTGCGTTGCGAGCGTCACGGTCGCGAGCAGATCTGGCGGCTCGAGCCAAAGCGCCTTGACGAAGTGCGCCGCTACCTCGACCGAATTTCGAAGCAGTGGGACGACGCGCTCGCGCGGTTGCGCGCCGCGGTTGAGTGATTACGGCGACGCGGAGTCTCGGACTCGTGCGTCAGACGAACTCCGGGACCCGCCCCTCGGCGAAGAGCGCCGGCTGAAGTCGAGACCAGTTGGAAGCGAATTGAAAGGTGTCGAGATCGGCATACGTCTGCCCGATAACCTGAATGCCGGAGGGCATACGTTCTTCAACTAAGCCAAGTGGAACGTCGACGACGGGATAACGGTTGAGAAGATTCCACGGCCACGTCATCGCGAACCCGAAGCCTGTGCCCGACCAGATATCCACGCCCTTCGCTTTGCTCTCGAACATATCGGCGCGAACGAGCGGCGTCGCCATGGTCGGCATGAGGAGCACGCGGTAGCCTTTTTCAAAGACGCGCTGCTGAACCGCTCGGTGGTAACGCTCCACCAGGTCGTCGGCTTCCGCAGCCTGGCGCGGTCCGATGGGTCCGACCTGATCGAGTATCTCCGCCATGTAAGGCGAGAGCAGATCCCGGTGGGAGTTTGCGATCTCGACAAAGGTTCCAATGGACGTCGCCAGGAGGCCACGGATATAAATCCATTTATCCGCCTTGGAGAAGCCGCAATCAACTTCGTCGACGGTGCAGCCGGCGGAGCGTAACGTCTCGATGCCCTTGAGCATCGCGTCCTTGACCGAGGGAACGAGGTCGGCAAGGCCCGCGCCCCAATCCACGGCCATGCGCCAGCCCGAAATATCTGAGTATTGGTAAGGATAGTCGAGGCGAGGGCGCATTGCCGCCATGATCTTCTCGGATGGTCCGACGATGGCGTTTTGGAAATGCACGAGGTCGTCGAAGCGTCTCGCAAGCGGCCCCGAGGTCGAGAAGGGGATCTCTCCACCTGCGTCACGTCCGAACGGGGGTCGAAAGCCGTAGATGCCGCATTGCGAGGCGGGGATGCGGATCGATCCGCCCATGTCCGATCCCATGGCGAGGGTTGCGAAACCGGCTGCGAGCGCCGCCGCAGAGCCTGCGGACGATCCGCCCGGCGAGTACTCGAGGTTCCATGGGTTATGCGTCGTGCCCCACGCGCGGGTCGAGGCGCCGAGGAAGAGGTAGAACTCAGGCACGGTCGTCTGAAACGGCATGATCGCGCCCGCCGCTTCGAGGAAGTCGACGATCGCCGAGTTTTCCGTTGCAAGAGGCGAGTTCTTGTAGATGAGCGAGCCCTGCGTTATTCGCCAGCCGGGGCGACTGAACTCATCCTTGATACCGACGGTGATGCCTTCGAGCGGCCTTGCGTTACCGCGCCGATAGCGATCTTCGGACTCTTTGGCCTCCGTCAGCGCCTCGTCAAAGTGCGTATACGTGATGCAGTTGACCTTCGAATTGAGCGCTTCGATCCGTTTGATCTGCGCGTTCAGCAGATCGACCGGCGAGGCTTTTCCACTTCGGAACATCGCGATGAGGTCGTCGACCGATGCGTAGCAGAGTGGATCGTCAGGCAACGGCGGAGAACTAAATGCCAGTGCTCCCCTCGCTTTCATCGCTACGGGCGCGGCAAGCAGTCCGGCGAGAAGATTTGGCCTATTCATTCGTGCGTCTCCTTAGCACTAGGCGGCAGCAGGATTAACGAGCCGCCTCAGTACGAGCCGATGGTGCCAGCGCGCGATGAAGATGGTGAGAAGAAGCCGGTAACGGCACGGAGATTGCCATCCAACCGTACGGTTTCGTACGGTGGTTGAGAGTCGAGCCTACCGCAGTCTAGAGCGGCTTGCCGTCGTCGCCGGAGCCGGAATGAACGGACGTAGCAGCGGAATCGGCGGATCGCCCCGCGAGAGCAACTCGTCGTGGAATTTTTCGAGCGTGAAATGCAGGTCGCTATTACCTGGGGTGAGCGGCGCTAGCTACAGCCGCTCGTCGCCCCGCACGAATCGCACTTTTCGCAGGCTCCGTTGCGCACCATCGTCAGTTGGCCGCACTCGGAGCACGCGTTGCCGGTATAGCCCTTGGCCTTCGATGCGTTGATCGCTTCGGTGCGTGCAAGCGCCATAACGGCGGTGCCGCCTCCATTGGCCGGAAAGCGCGGCGGCGCCGGTGCCGGCGCAGCATCGGATGCGACAGCCGTAACGGAAGCTTGGGCTCCTTGCGGCGGCTCATGGCCGGGATGCAAGTGCGCGCTGACGGGATGAAGTCGCTCCGCAACGCCCGCGGGACGGACCTGAACGCCCGCTTCCTCCTCGGCAATGTACTCTTCTTGGGCTTCGGGACCCATCGCATCCATCTGCATGGACGGCTGCACGTGGGCGAGGTCGTAGCGGCCGAGATAGCTCACGGCGAGCTCGCGGAAGATGTAGTCGAGGATCGAGGTCGCCATCTTGATGTGATCGTGACCGACGACCGGGACCGTTCGGCTCGAAGCGCGTGAACGTGAAGGCTTCGACGAACTCTTCCAGCGGTACGCCGTGCTGCAAGCCGAGCGAAATCGCGATCGCGAAGTTGTTCATCAACGAGCGGAACGCCGCGCCTTCCTTATGCATGTCGATGAAGATCTCGCCGAGTTGGCCGCCTTCGTACTCGCCCGTGCGCAGGTAGACTTTGTGGCCCGACGATCGTTGCCTTTTGCGTGTAGCCGCTGCGCCGCTGCGGCATCGCGGCGCCGCTTGGCGATGTAGCGGTAGACGATCTTCTCGGCGATCTGCAGCGGCGTGGTAAACGGGCTGCGGCGTCGACGGCAGCCTCGTCGCCGGTCGAGTCGCCGAGATCGTAGCGAGGCCGCCAACGGCTGCGAGAGCTTCGAGCCGTCGCGATAGAGCGCGACGGCCTTGATCATGCGCTCCCACGAGTAGCGGTAGGCCTCCTTGACCTCGTCGATCGTGGCGCTCTGCGGAAAGTTGATCGTCTTGCTAGATCGCGCCGCTGACGAACGGCTGCGCGGCCGCCATCATGTCGACGTGCGCGAGCGGGCGGATGTACCGCGAGCCGTACTTGCCGCACGGCGTCGCGCAATCGAAGACGGCGAGTGCTCGTCTTTGAGGTACGGCGCGCCTTCGAGGTCATGCGGCCGCAGATGTGCGCCGACGCCTCTTCGATCTGCTGGGTCGGTGAAGCCGAGGCCGTCGCGCAGGATCGAGAAGTTCCAATCGTTGAGCTGCTCGTCGGTGATCCCGAGCTTCTCTTTGCAGAACTCTTCGCCCAGCACGAACTTGTTGAAGACGAACGGAAGCTCGAACGCGCTCGGCAAGTGCGGCCTCGATCTTGGCGATCGCTTCGTCGTCGAAGCCTTTGGCCTTGAGCGTCGCGCGGTTGATGTGCGGCGCCCCCTCGAGCGTGCCGGTTCCCTTGGCGTAGGTCTCGATCGCGGCGATCTGCTCGTTGCGAGTAGCCGAGCTTGTGCAGCGCGGCTCGACCGACTGATTGACGATCTTGAAGTAGCCGCCGCCGGCGAGCTTCTTGAACTTCACGAGCGCGAAGTCGGGCTCGATGCCGGTCGTGTCGCAGTCCATCACGAGGCCGATCGTGCCGGTAGGTGCGATGACCGTGACTTGCGCGTTGCGGTAGCCGGCGACCTCGCCGATGGAGAGCGCCTTGTCCCACATTTTACGCGCCAGCGCCCACGTTTGCTGGGTGAAGAGCGTCGGCGCGTGCGTGACGGGCGTGACGGTCAGGCCTTCGTACTCGCTGGGATCGACCGCGTAAGCGGCGCGGCGGTGATTGCGGATGACGCGCAGCATCGACTCGCGGTTCGGCAAGAAGCGCGCGAACGAGCCCAGGTTGCTGCGCCATCTCGGCCGAGGTGCGATACGCCATGCCGGTCATGCAGCGCGTTGATCGCACCGCACCAGCCGAAGCTCTCCTCGGAGTCGTACGGCAAGCCCCATGCGCATCAGCATCGTGCCAAGATTTGCATAGCCCAGGCCGAGCGTGCGATAGTCGTGATTCTTCTCGGCGATTCGCTTCGACGGCATCTGCCCCATCGCAACGGAAATCTCGAGCGTCGTCGTCCAGATGCGCGCGGCTTCGGCAAAGCGCTTCGCATCGAAGTTACCGTCGTCGTTGAGGAATTTCACGAGGTTAACGCTCGCCAGATTGCACGCGGTGTCGTCTATAAAAACGTATTCCGAGCAATTGTGTACTTGCAGGCCGTTCGCGATGAAGTGGTGAGTGTCGGATTCGGTCAGGTCGTATACGAGACGTTCGCCAAGCGGGGTTAGCGAATAAAACTCGTCTGAAAATCGGTCTGCATATGTGCTGACGAGCCCGTTGAGGGTCTCGAGAGCCTGAGTCTTATGGGATGCAGGATGGAAGCCGATCTCCCGAGCGAAGCGAAGGCGGGATTCACGAGAGACGCGCAACGAGTGCATCTGCGCGACGTCATATTCGGCTAACCCGCCTTTGCCATCCGGACATTTGCTCACAAGATCGACACGACGGTTCATGTAGAGCTTCGACTTGACGCCGAACGATAGCAGCAGGTGTTGCACCTGGTTGAGCAGCGTCAACGAGCACGAATCTAGCGCGACATACTGCGACTTTGATCCGTAGTTGGCGACCGTACCATCTGCGGTGTAGAGGCCCCGAAGTATCGCCGCAGTGCTGGCGCGATCGAGCTGGTAGATTGCATCCGTGAAGCGCTTCTTTGCGCTTCCTTCGTTGAGGACCGCGTATCGAGTAAAGAGTTCGACGATTCGAGCGTTGCCCGTGGAGATGCGCGGACCCGTCGCGCTCGGCGGCATCGTGACCGTCGTTGGCCGCCGGCTACGTCCGGCATCGTGGAACCCGGCCTCGGCGTGGTTGATTGCGTTCGCAATGTCGTCGAGGATCGGAGTCTCATCCGGGTGCATCGTGACGACCAGCGCCGGGTTTCCGCCCAACGTCGCGCAACCATCGCCGACTGCGGTGCCGATGCCGAGAGCTAAGCCTTTATCGAGCGTGCCAGAGCCGAAGCCGGAGCCACCGAGAACGATGCGGTCGCCTTCTCGGAGTTCGGATGCCGGAACGTCGCCGCGGTTTTCCGTCCAAACCCGATGGTCCGCAGTGAGATCCAACTCATAGCCGGCTTTCGTGCGTAAACGGAAGACCGGCTTCGTTCCGGTCGGAAAAATATTGGTGACGAGATGCGGTTGATCGTCGGCCCCGATGACGAACGCAGCCTTTCCGACGAGGTCGGCGATCCTTGCAGGACCATCGGCAGTTGCTACAAGCGTATCGCCCGTCACGCACGGATTTGTTGCGTTGATGCGGTCGTCGTTGGAGCACGTGTGCCACTCTTGAATCGTGTCGTCGAACTGCAGCCCGGGATCGGCGCACTGCCATGCGGCGACGCCGATCTGCTCCCACAGGTCGCGCGCTTTGATCCGTTTGACCACGTCGCCGGTTGTGCGCGCCGTGAGGAGCCAATCTTCGTCGCGGTCGATCGCGTTGAAGAAGCCGTTGGTGAGGCGAACGGAGTTGTTCGAGTTCTGGCCGGAGACGGTGACGTAGGCTTCGGAATCCCAGCCGGTGTCGTATTGCTCGACTTCGAGGCGCGTGTAGCCTTGGCGCGCGTAGTCGAGCGCGTTTTGCGCCGCACCCGACGGTACGCCGACGGAGATTGCTTCGCGAATTGCCGAACGCAACGACACGTTGAGCGCCGGATCGAGGCGCGCGGGCTCGGGAACGCGCGTATCGTGCGCGGCGCGGATGATCGCATTGAGATGCTTTTCGAAAATACGCGAACCGATCACGAGATCGGCGACCTTGCGCTCCTCGCGCACCTTCCAGTTCACGAACTCTTCGATGTCGGGATGGTCGGCGTTGAGCACCACCATTTTGGCGGCGCGTCGCGTCGTACCGCCGGATTTAATCGCGCCGGCGGCGCGGTCGAAGACCTTGAGAAACGACATGAGACCGCTCGACGTTCCGCCGCCGGTCAGTTTCTCGCCGGCCGCGCGAATCTTCGAATAGTTCGCGCCGCTGCCGCTGCCGCCCTTAAAGATGCGTGCCTCGCGGATGACGCCGTCGAAGATGCCGCCTTCGTTCACCAGATCGTCTTCTAAGCCCAGGATGAAACACGCGCTCACCTGCGGATGCGAGAACGTATCGGTCGACGGCCGCGCCGTACCGTCGGCGGCCTCGACGAACCAGTGACCTTGCGCCGGGCCGGAGATTCCGTACGCCCAATGCAGCCCGGTGTTGAAGAACTGCGGTGAGTTCGGCGCGCCGATCTGGCGCGCGAGCATCGCGCACATCTCGTCGTAATAAACCTGCGCGTCGCTCTCGGAATCGAAGTATCCGTTCTTCCAGCCCCAATAGGTCCAGCAGCCGGCCATGCGATTGAAGACCTGGCGCGCGTCGCGCTCCGGCGCCGAACTGTTCGTCGCGACCCAGTGCTTCGAGAGCCGAACCGTCGGCTACCGACCGCCGGAGCCACTCGGGCACGCCCTCCTCGGCGACGCGCAAGGTCGCCTTGGGAACGCCCGCCTTCCGGCAGTACTTTTGGGCCAGAACGTCGACCGCAACCTGGCTCCATCCTGAGCGGCACCATCACGTCCTTAGCCTCGAAAATCACCGAGCCGTCGGGATTGACGATGCGGGAGCGTCCGGGGCTCGAAGGTCGAGGCCGGCATATGGATCGCCGGGGGCGGAATAGGTGCGCGAAAACTTCATACGACGCTCCTTGGAACTACCGTTATACCACTTACGAACACACGTTCGTATTCGATAGGTTGCTTTGCTGGTCGATAGGATACCTATTGTGGCATGTTGGGCCGCTCGCCACAAGATATTGGGGTCGCTATCAGAATCCTTGTGCATCGGCTGTGGTCCGGCGGTGAGCAAAGGGTGGATGGATCGCCCGAAGCAGGCGAGCGGGTGGAGGGCGTGTGGAAAGCCCCGAGGATACCGGGGATAACCGGTAAACAAGGCTTGAGGCCGATGCTCGGACCCGACCGTTTCGCACCCCGCCTGCACGACGTCCCGCACGCGGAGCTCGCGGCGGCCGGGATTCGCGGCCTCATCGTCGACCTCGACAACACGCTGTTGGGATTCCGCGAGACGGAGCTGGCGCGGGAACACGTTGAGTGGGTCGCCGAGGCCAAAGCGAGGGGCTTTCGGATCGTGATGCTCTCGAACAATTTCTCAGAGCGCGTGAGCACACTCGCGGCGCAGCTCGACGTCGTCTGCTTTCCCAACGCCCTCAAGCCGTTGCCCTTCGGATTCCTACGCGCGAAGCGGTCGCTGCAGCTGCGCCGCCGCGAGATCGCCGTCGTCGGCGATCAGCTCTTTACCGACGTGCTGGGCGGCAAGCTCTGCGGTCTCTACACGATCCTCACCGAGCCGATCGAGACGAAAGACTTCGCGGTTACGCGCGTCTTCCGGTTTTTCGAGCGTTTGATTTTGCGCGGAGCGGCGATGATGCGTCTGGCGGTCATCGGCGATCCGGTCGAGCACAGCGCGAGCCCGCGCTTGCACCGGCAGTTTCTCGAAGAAGCGGAGATCGACGGGACCTACGTGGCGATTCGCGTAGCGAGCGGTCACGGCGCCGCCGCGATCGCCCGCCTCCGCAGCGACGGCTTCACCGGATGCAACGTCACCTTTCCGCTCAAAGAAGAAGCGTTGAGTGCGTGCGCCGAGACGACCGAGGAAGCGCGCCGCGCGCAGGCGGTCAACACGATCTATTTCGGCCGGCAGATCGTCGGCACGAATACCGACGGTATCGGCGCGCGCACGGCCATCGAGTCGCTGCTCGACGAACCGGTCGCACTCAAACGGATCGGCGTGCTGGGATACGGCGCGACCGCGCGCGCGATCCTCGCCGAGCTTGCCGAAAACGACGCCTACACGTTCGTATGGGGGCGCGATCAGGAACGCGTCCGCGCAACCTGCGCCCTTTTCGAAGCCGGCGCGTGGCCCCAGGAGAATCCGCCGGAGATCGTCGTCAGCACGCTGCCGCCGGAGGCGGAGCTCCCTGCGGTATTGGTTACGGCGCTACGGCTGCCGGATCTCGTGATGGATGCGAACTACGGCCCGCGCGCGAGGCTTGCGCGACAGATCGGCCGCGACGTGGTGCCGGGCGATGCAATGCTCGAGGCGCAGGCGCGCGCGAGCTTCGATTTTTGGCTCGCGCACGTCGATCGGGTTGCCGGCGCGTGACAGCCGCTGGTGGCGGAGAGGGAGGGATTCGAACCCTCGAGAGGCTCAACACCTCTGCTCGCTTTCCAAGCGAGTGCCTTCAACCGCTCGACCACCTCTCCGGCACGCATAGTTGCCGCCTTCGCGGCAACGCTCCTCGTTGCGTCGCAACGCTCGCCGCGCGGCAGTTCGTCGATGACGTCATGCTGACCGGCGGTACGCCTCCGGGCCCGCGCTAGGAGGCCGCCTGGGCGCGTCGCGAACACAGTCTCATGCAATCGCCGGAGTCACGGCCGGAACCGAACGGCCTCGATAAGCATGAAGTGCCGCGGCTTGCGCGCACGCTCTTTTGGGTGGGTCTTGGGATCGGCGTCGCCGCCATCGGCGCGACGCTCGCGTACGTCTCGCTGCGCATCGCCGCGTCGCAACGCCGCGAGGATCCCACGACGCACCGCATTCAACAGCTGATCGACGAGGCTAACTCGTTGCTCAAGGCGCTTGACGAACAAAGAAACAGCGCCTAACCGTTCCGCGGCGCTGCGTGCGGGCGCCGAACTCGAACTCGACTTCACGGATCTGCTCGCCAACGGCCAAGCCGTCGGGCGAGCCGACGGCGTCGTCATTTTTTGCTTTGGACCGCTGCCGGAAGAACGGGCCCGCGTCGATTTAAAGACGTCAAGCAGAAGTACGCGGTCGCCGAGCTGATCGAGCTGCTGGTGGAGTCCCCCGCTCGTGCGTCGCCGTTCTGCCCGGTCTTCGGCGCGTGCGGCGGCTGCCAGCTGCAACATCTCGACTATCGCGCGCAGCTTCGCTGGAAACGCGACGTGGTTGCGCGAAGCGCTGAGGCGTATCGGCGGGTTTGCCGGATTCGACGTCGCCGAAACGATCGGCATGGCGCGATCCGCGCGCGTATCGGAACAAGATGTCGCTCGTCGTGGATCATCGGCGCTCGCCGACAGGCTTCGGATTCTATCGGCAACGCACGCACGACGTCGTTCCGATCAGCGCCTGTCCGATCGTTACGCCGCAGCTGAACGGCGATCTCGCGCGGCTTGGAGCGCTTCGAGAGGCGGCGCCCGTCCGCCGCGATGCTCAGGACGCGCGGCACTTCGTCGCGCGCAGCGCGCGCGCGAGCGAGCAAGCGTCGTGACGGTTACGACGGCGCCGCGCTCGGAGCGCGGACGGCAAGCAGCGCCGACGCTGCTGCGGGAGATGCCGCGCGTGGCCGGCATCACGAACTCGTTCGACCTCTCGAGCGCGAACGCTATCATGGACGCCGCCAGGAAGTCGTCGCCGGAGCCGGCGAGATCGAGGAGTCGCTCGGCGGCGTTCGGTTCCGCGTCTCGGCCGATTCGTTCTTCCAAGTGAACGTCGAGATGCTCGAGCGCATCTTTGCCTATCTCGAAAGCCGGCTTGCGATGCCGTGCCGCATCGTCGATCTCTACTGCGGCGTCGGCACGTTTGCGCTCTTTTTCGCCGCGCACGGATGCATGGTTCTCGGGGTTGAAGAGAACGCGCAAGCCGTTGCCAAGCCGCCGAGAACGCGCGCACTCAACGCACTCGACCGTCCGCGTGGAGTTCTTTCGGCCGGCCGCGTCGAGCGGCTGCCGAGCGGCCGCCGTTGCGCGAGGCCATGCGCGAGGCGCAGTCGTCTTCCTCGATCCGCCGCGCAAAGGCTGCGACGAGGCTACGCTCGGCGCGATCGCCGACGCGGGCGTGCCGGCCGTCTGGTACCTCTCCTGCGACCCGGCAACGCTCGCACGGGATTTGAAGTTCCTGGCGGCCAAAGGCTACCGCCTCGGCATCGTGGTGCCGTTCGACATGTTTCCGCAAACGGGACACGTCGAAGCGCACGTCCATCGGGAGTATTCGTATTTTGCCATCCGATTCGATCGACATCCGCTACGTCGCCGCACTCGCTCGCCTCGCGTTGACCGAGGACGAGATCGACGCTTTGGGGCGCAGCTCGGCGACCTGCTCGCGCACGTAGACGCGCTAGCCGGCTCGACACGGCGCGTTCTCGGCGACGGCGCAAGTCGTCGAATCGCGCAACGTGTGGCGCGAGGATACGCCGCGTCCGTGCCTCGATCGCGAGGTCGTGCTCGAACAAGCTCCGCAACGGCAGGGCGGATTTCTTTCGCGTTCCGCGCATCATCGCCGAGTAACACGATGGCTTCGCGTCTTCGGTCAGAGTGCCGCGCGCATCGCGGAGCTCGTTCGCTCCGGCGAAGCCTCAGCATCGGAAGTCACCGAAGCGACGCTCGAGCGGGTCGGCGCCGCCGACGGCGGCATCGGCGCGTATCTTACGCGTGCTCCCGAGCTCGCGCGCGCGACGCCGCCCGCGTCGACGAACGCGTTAGCGCCGGCGAATCGCTTCCGCTTGCCGGCGTTTCCCTCGCGGTCAAAGACAACATGTGTCTGGAAGGCACGCGAACGACGTGCGGCAGCAAGATTCTCGAACACTGGATCGCGCCGTACACGGCGACCGCGGTCGCGCGGATGCTCGAAGCCGGCGCCGTTCCGATCGGCAAAGCGAACTGCGACGAGTTCGCCATGGGCAGCTCGTGCGAAAACTCCGCGCTCGGCGTTACGCGCAATCCATACGATTTACGCGCGTGCCGGGCGGATCGAGCGGCGGGTCGGCAGCGGCCGTTGCCGCCCATGAAGCGGCCATCGGATTGGGAAGCGATACCGGCGGTTCGATTCGCGAACCGGCCGCGTTCTGCAACCTCGTCGGCTTCAAGCCGACCTACGGGCGAGTCTCGCGCTACGGTCTGATCGCTTTTGCGTCGAGCCTGGATCAGATCGGGCCGCTTTCGCGAACGGTTGAAGATTCCGCGCTGGCCTACGACGTGATGGCGGGCTTCGATCCGATGGATGCCACTTCGATCGACCGCGGCGTTGACGCTACGGCCAACGCGCTGCGCGAGGATCTGCGCGGACTGCGAATCGGCATCGTGCGGGAGTTCGATACCGCGGCGCTCGGCAGCGATCTCGATACGATCTATCGGACGGCCTATCGCGAGCTCGAAGATCTCGGCGCCGAACTGGTCGACGTATCGCTGCCGACTGCCGACTACGGGCTAGCGACGTATTATCTGATCGCGCCGGCGGAGTGTTCGTCGAACCTCGCGCGTTTTGACGGCGTCCGCTATGGGTTGCGCGTCGAGGGCAACGACGTGCGCACGATGTACGACCGCACGCGCGCAGCGGGATTCGGTCCGGAAGTCAAGCGCCGCATTCTTATCGGCACGCACGCGCTCTCGAGCGGCTATTACGACGCGTACTACGTGCGGGCGCAGAAAGCGCGCACGCTCATCGCTCGCGATTTCGAGAACGCCTTCGCACGATGCGATCTCATCGCGTGTCCGGCGGGAAGCTGCGCGGCGTTCGAGTTCGACGCGAAGAGCGATCCGTACAGCATGTACTTGATGGACTACTATACGATTCCGATGTCGTTGGCCGGCCTCCCGGCGCTCTCGGTGCCGTGCGGCTGGAGCACGCCTCCGGGCGGCAGCACGCCGATGCCGATCGGCCTGCAGCTCTGCGCTCCGCTTTTCGAAGAGCGCCTGCTGCTCGGCGCGGCGCATGCCTACGAAACGGCGACGCATCACGCGCTGGAACGAGCGTTGCCGCTGGAGGAAGCGCCGGCGTGAAAACCGAGTACGAGGCCGTCATCGGCATCGAGTGTCACGTCGAGCTGCGAACCAATACGAAAATGTTTTGCGGCTGCCGCAACGAGTTTGGCGGCGAACCGAATACGTTCGTCTGCCCGGTCTGCTTGGGTATGCCGGGCGCGCTGCCCGTTCCGAACCGGCGCGCGATCGAGCACATGATTGCGGCCGGCCTCGCGTTCGGGTCGACGATCCCGCCGTTTTCTAAGTTCGACCGAAAGAACTATTTCTATCCGGACATGCCGAAAGACTATCAGATCTCGCAGTACGATATGCCGCTTTGCGACGGCGGAACCGTGCGCTATTGGCTCGACGACGGCACGATGCGCGAGTGCCGTCTGACCCGCGTTCACTTGGAAGAAGATACGGGAAAGTCGACGCATGCGGGTTCGGACGACGGGCGAATCGCCGGCAGTTCCTATTCGCTGGTGGATTTCAACCGTGCCGGCGTGCCCTTGATGGAATGCGTGTCGGAGCCGGAGCTGCGCACTTCGCAAGAGGCGGTGGGCTATCTGGAATCGGTGCGGCGCACGCTGCTGACCCTCGGCGTGAGCGACGTAAAAATGGAAGAGGGCTCGCTGCGCTGCGATGCTAACGTCTCCGTCCGCCCCGTGGGGACCTCGGGGCTCGGCACGAAAACCGAGATCAAAAACATGAACTCGTTTCGTTCGGTCGAGCGCGCGATCGAAAGTGAAGTTGCACGTCAGATCGAGATCCTGAGCTCGGGTGGACGCATCGTTGCGGAAACGCGAGGCTGGGACGAAGTCAACGGCACGACGCATTCGATGCGCAGTAAAGAAGAAGCGCACGATTACCGGTATTTTCCCGATCCCGACCTCGTGCCGCTCGAAATATCGCGCGACGAGGTCGAGCGCCTGCGCGCAACGCTGCCGGAGCTTCCGTGGCAGCGCTTCGAGCGATACACGACGGAGTATGGACTGGCCGCGAAACAGGCGACGCAGCTGATCGACAATTCGACGCTCGGAGCGTACTTCGATCGGGTGGTCACCGAGAGCAGCAACCCGCATCAGTCGAGTCAACTTCGTGCTCGGAGATCTCTCGCGCCTCGCCAACGAGACCGGCGTGCCGGTTGCCGATTCGAAGGTCGCGCCCGAACATCTGGCCGAGCTCGTCGCGCTCGTCGAGAGTAAACGTATCAACTCGAAGATCGCCAAGGAACTGCTCGGGCGCATGTGGGACGGAGCCGGCTCGCCGTCGGCGATCGTCGAGCGCGAAGGCCTCGCGCAGACGAGCGATCCCGCCGCGATCGAGCGCTTCGTAGACGATGTGATCGCTGCGCATCCGGCCGTGGCTGCCGAGTATCGCGCGGGAAAGACCAACGTGCTCGGATTTCTGGTCGGTCAGGTCATGAAGGCGTCGCGCGGAAAGGCCGACCCCGCGCTCGTCAACGAGCTGGTGCGGAAGAAACTCTGCTAGCCGACGACCGAACGCTCGAGGCGCTCGATTTCAGCGTCGTCCGCAACGGCGTCGTCGGCGCAACCCGAACGCAGCGCGGACGCAGACGTGCCGAAGAGCTCGCACCAGTCGCGGATTTCGCGGGCGTAGCCGCCGAACAACGCCGCACCGATGCGATGCGGTCGCTCGTCGCCGCGGCCGACTTCCGCGTGATGCCGGCGATCGAAACCGTGGCACTCACCGAAGCGGCCGAAGCCGGACGTACGCTGGCGGCGAGCGAGCTCCGTTCGATCGGCGACGCCATTGCGGCGGCCGCCGCGGCAGTCCGCGCGGCGCGCGACCAGCCCGGCCTCGCCGACGTTATCGCAGGATACGCGCCGCTAGCGGAGCTGGCGCGCACGATCGTCGACGCGATCGACGAGCGCGGCACGGTTCTCGATCGCGCCTCCCCGGCGCTCGGACGAATTCGGCGCGCGCTCTCGCAGGCGCAGGCGGACGCGCGCGATCGCGTCGGCTCGATTCTCAACTCCGTCAGGTACGAAAAGGCGATTCAAGACCGGATCGTCACGATCCGAAACGGTCGGCTCGTGATTCCGATCAAAGCGGAGTTCGCCTCGACTCTGCCGAGCATCGTGCACGATACGAGCGCGAGCGGTCAGACGCTCTTCGTCGAGCCTCTTGCCGCGCTCGAAACGAACAACCGCGTGCGCACGCTGCAAGTCGAGGAAGAGCGGGAGGTCGCGCGAATTCTGGAGGGGCTCTCGCGCGCCGTCGGTTCGAACGCAGGTGCCATTGATGCCGACATTGAGGTGCTCGCGCGACTAGATCTGCTTGCCGCGAAGGCCGAGGTGGCGGATCGCACCGGCGCGGTAGCCCCGGAGTTGTGCGACGAGCCGGAGCTCGCCATCGTTCGCGGGCGCCATCCGCTCTTAGACGAGCGTGCCGTGCCGCAGTCGCTCGCAGCTCGACGATGCAACGCGCCTGCTCATCATCAGCGGGCCGAACATGGGCGGCAAGACGGTGGCGCTCAAGATGGCGGGGCTCTTCGTGGTTATGACGTACTGCGGCATGCAGGTGCCGGCGAACCGCGCGCGAGTGGGGCGTTTCGAGCGCGTCGTCGCCGACATCGGCGACGATCAGTCGCTCGCGGCGAATACGTCCACATTCTCGGCGCATCTGGAGCGTATGCGCGAGATGCTCGACGGCGCAAACGAGCGGACCCTGCTGGTCGTGGACGAGATCGGCGGCGGCACCGAGCCCAGCGCCGGAGCCGCGCTAGCGATCGCGATGCTGGAGCGGCTGCTCGCATGCGGCGCGCGCGCGGTGGTTTCGACGCATTCCGTCGAACTCAAGCTCTTCGCACACGCAGCACCCGGCGTCGCCAATGCCAGCGTGCGCTTCGATCCGGCGACGTTTGCGCCGACGTTCGAACTCGATGTCGGAACGCCGGGCCAGTCGCTCGCTTTTCCGCTCGCGACGAGGCTCGGCATCGACGCCGGGATCGTCGAACGCGCCGAGACACTGCTCGAGCGCCGGGAGCGCGACTACGAAACGGCTCTCGGCGCAACTCGCGCAGCGCAGCGCCGAGTTGCGCGAAGAACGGGCCGGGCTCGAGGCCGAGCAGCGAGCGGCGAACGTTGAAGTCGAACGGCTGCGATCGCAGCGCCGGGAGTTGGAGGAAGAGCGCCGGCGCTTCGCGTCCCGCGCCGAAGAGCGGCTCTCGGCGAGCCTGCGCGAGTTCGTTGGCGAGCTGCACGGCCAAAAGGTGACGCGATCGCAGGCGAAACTATTGGGCGATGCTGGTCGCATCCATGCGGCAAGAGCTCGGCATTCGTCCGGAAGCGCCGCAAGAGCGCGCGAAGCAAAGCTTCGCTCCCGGCGATCCCGTGCGGATCCTTTCGCTCGATCAGCAAGGCGTCGTCGCCGAAGATTGGGACGAAAGGTTGCTCGTTTCGGTCGGTTCAATGAAGATGATGGTGGAGAGGAGCGACGTCCGGGCTGAAGGCGCGCCGGTTCGGCGTGCGTCGAGAACCGGCAGCGCGGAGACGCGTATGGCGGCCGCCGCGCGATCGTCGGCGGAGCTCGACGTTCGCGGGAAGCGGTATGCGGAGGCCGAGCCGATCGTCGACCGATGGATCGACGATGCGTTGCTCGCCGGGAACTCGCCGCTGCGGCTGATCCACGGTAAAGGCACGGGCTTGCTCGGGCGCGGGCTGCAAGAGTATCTGCGCGCGCACGCCGGCGTGAAGAGCTTGCGCTACGGAAATGAGGAGGAAGGATCGACCGGCGTGACGCTGATCGAGTTGCGCACGTGAGCGTGCACCCGCTGCTCGAAGGCTTCGATCACGTCGAGACGGTTGCCGATTTCGACGAGCGGCTGCGCGCGGGGCGTCCGCTGCGCGTCAAGCTGGGCATCGATCCAACCAGCCCGGACCTGCACCTCGGGTTCATGGTCGTGCTCCATCCTTTGCAGCGTTTTGCGGAGGCCGGTCATCGCGTGACGCTGATCATCGGCGATTTCACGGCGCGCATCGGCGACCCGAGCGGCCGCAACGTGACGCGTCCGCAGCTCTCGCGCGAGGAGATCGAGGCGAACATGCGCGCCTATCGCGAGCAAGCCGGAAAGGTGCTCGATTTAGAGCGCATCGAGGTTCGCTACAACTCCGAGTGGCTCGATCGGCTATCGCTCGCCGATCTCGTGAAACTGTTGGCAAAAACGACCGTGGCCCAGATGCTGGAGCGCAACGACTTCCACGATCGGTATAACTCCGGCGTGCCGATCTCGCTGCACGAGTTCCTTTATCCGGTCGCGCAGGCGTACGATTCGGTCGCGATCGAGGCCGACGTCGAGCTCGGGGGAACCGACCAGCTCTTCAACCTGCTGCTCGGGCGCCAGTTCCAGCGCGAGTTCGGGCAGCTTCCGCAGATCTGCGCGACGGTTCCCCTCCTGGTCGGACTCGACGGCGAGAAGAAGATGAGCAAGTCGCTCGACAACTACGTCGGCGTCGCGGAGCCGCCCAACGCGCAGTTCGGAAAGCTAATGAAGATTTCCGACGAGCTGCTGCCCACCTACGCCCGCCTCGCGGCGTTTTGGCCGGCCGAGGACGCGAAACGTCTGACCGACGATCTGGCCGCGGGACGCGCGAATCCGATGGAAGAGAAGAAACGAATCGCGCAGGATATCGTCGCGCGGTATCACGATGCGACTGCCGCGGCGCGGGCGCGCGAGTACTTCGAGTCGAACCGTGCAGCGCCGGGAGATCCCGCAGGACGTGCCGGAGATGGAGCGCGGCGAGTGCAAGCGCGTTACCGAAGTGCTGGTGAAGGCCGGCTTTGCGGAGAGCCGGCGCGCGGCCGAACGGCTCATCGCAGGGAATGCCGTCAAGGTCGACGGCGAGGCCGTCACCGACGCAAACGCGCCATGGGTCGCGACGGAACCGGCCGTGGTTGCCGTCGGGGCGCGCCGTTTCGTGCGCGTACTGCCGCGCTAAAGGCGCGGTCGATTAGAGACGGTTGGCTAGCTCGCGCACTTCGCCGGCGCTAAACGAATACGCCGTTTTGCAATACTCGCAGACCGCTTCGGTGTGGTCGCGTTCTTCCGTCAACTCCAGCAGCTCGTCGGCACCCAGACCCAAGAGCACCGCTTCAACCTTCGCGCGGCTGCATCGGCAGGCGAAGCGCAAATCGAGTTCGTCGTAGGCGCGCAGTTCCAAATCGACGCTGAGCTCGCCAATCAGGTCTCGCGCATTTGCGCCCTCCGCGATTAGCGTCGTCACCGGCGGCATCTGCAGAGCGCGGGCCTCGAACGCCTCGAGCGTCCCTTCGTTAGCACCGGGGAGCGCGCGTGCGAGAATCCCGCCCGCGCACACGACGCCGTTTGGACCCGCGAGGACGCCGAGCGCGACGATGCTGGGGATCTGCTCCGACTGGGCGAGATAGAGTGCGAGATCTTCGGCGATCTCGCCCGAATGAATCGGTACGACGCCGACGTAGGGCTGCCCGTCGTCGCTCGAACGCGTCACTTGCAGCGAACCTGCACCGACCGCGCCGGCGACGTCGAACTTCCCGCGCGCATTGACCGGCAGTTCAACGTGGCCGTTGCGCGCGTAGCCGCGCGCACCGATCGTGCGGTCGTCGAGAAACCAAGCGTCGGCAGCGATCGTTCCGAGCGGCCCGTCGCCCCCGATCTGCAGCGTGACGCGCTCGTTCCTTTTAAAGCCGGCCTCGAACAGCGCCGCGCCCGTTGCCAGCCGGCCAACGGCGGCGGTTGCGGTGGGCCACAAATCGTGCCGGCTGCGTATCTCGGCGACGAGGTCGGTGGAAACCGCGGCGGCAAGCGCAATCCCGGCGTCGAGATTAACGGCCGAGAGAATCGTATCGGGCATGAGCGCCTCTGACCCAGAGGCGGCGGCATTTCCTCCAAAGAAAGCGAGCACGATGCGCGTTCTCGTCGTGCACGGCCCAAATCTCAACTTGCTGGGGGAGCGAGAACCTGCCCTCTACGGCTCCACGCGCCTCGACGAAATCGACGCGGCAATCGGCGCCGAGGCGACGCGTCTCGGCATCACCACGCGCTGCGTGCAGTTCAACGGCGAAGGCGCGATCATCGACGCGCTCCATGGCGCGCGTACCGAGTGCGACGGCGTGGTGATCAATCCGGGAGCATACGCGCATTACTCGTATGCGATTCGGGCACGCAATCGCAGCGATCGGCATTCCGGCGATCGAGGTGCATCTGACCAACGTCGCCGCTCGCGAAACGTTTCGTCGATCGAGCGTGACGGCCGCCGCCTGCCGCGGCGTCGTGAGCGGACTCGGGCCGGTAGGGTACCTCCTCGCACTGCGCGCGCTTGCCGAGATGGAACGGCGCTAGGACTGGCAAACATTAGATCGAGCGGGCTGTAGCGAAGCTTGGTTATCGCGCTAGTCTGGGGGACTAGAGATCGCTGGTTCGAATCCAGTCAGCCCGAAAGTTTCACCACCCCACACGCGTCCGATTACTGCGCGAGGAATCCTGAAACGATGAGAATCGGTACCCTTGAGATGAAGATCGCGCGCGTCGAGGGATTTCAAGTGCGCATTCGTACGTTCGACGGACGCGACATTCGCTCCGATCGCGACGGTATGCCGCCGTGGCCGTATGAGAAGGCGGCGCGAGACCGCTGGTCGGTCGCGCATTGGAAACAAGAGCGATTTGTCAACCTCTATCCCGGATTTCCGTCGACGTGCTCGACGGCGACGGACAGATCGTCGAGTTCGGTCAAACGCTGCTCGAAACCGTGCGCGAGAGTTACGACTAAAACGCGCGGTAAACGTTGAACTTTGTCAACTTCTTCGCGTAAGCAAGGGGAAGAAATCGCGGCTTCGGCCAAGAAGGCGCGCTGAAAATGCACCGCCTCGTAACGCGATACCGGGCTTCGGGTTTCTTCTTGTTGTTGCTCGTCGCCGCCGGCGCAATCGTCGCATGCAGCGGCGATCGCTCCGCCGGGTCGGCAACCGGTCTCTTGCCTTATGCGAAAGCCGCGGGCGATACGGCGAGCACGCCGATTTCGCACGTCGTCATCATCATTCAAGAGAACCGCAGTTTCGAGAATTTCTTCGCAACGTTCCCCGGGGCCAACGGCACGACGGTCGGTTACGCCGAGCCGATGCCGACGCCGATCGCAAGCTCGTGTGCGGCAAAGGGCCAGCCCGTTATCACCAAGCCGACCAGCATTCCGCTCACCAAAGTGTCGCTCACGGGTTCGGGTTTCCCGACGGCGGCGCCGACCGGCGGTCCGTTCGGGTGGGATAACGACCTCGCGCACAACTATGCCGACGGTTACCTCATGGAATGCCATTCCGCCGGCGGGGCGCCGAGCGGTTCGTCGCCTTGCCGGATGCATGGATTCGACGTCACCAAGTTCGGTCCCAACGGCGAAGGCCCGCAAGCGACGTGCACCTACACCTATCAATACGTCGATCCCAACGACATCAAACCGTACTGGGACATGGCCAAGCAGTACGTGCTTGCCGACATACGTTTCAAACGCAGGGCAGCGGGAGCTTCACCGCCCATCAGGATCTCATCGCCGGGGGTACCGAAATCAATCTCGTCCGACGGAAGAGTATGATCGACGATCCGTCCTTTTTTCCGTGGGGCTGCGATTCGAACCCGAACTCGCACGTGTCGGCGATCATCGAGAAGGGCGGCAGTCTGTCCGCATGGAAGGCCCGTGGCCATGTCTCGACCTATCCGAACGGCACGATGCGCGATCTGCTCGACGCAAAGGATATCTCGTGGAAGTTCGACGCGAATAAAGTCTACTCGTGGAAGAAAGGGAACGCTGCGAACGCGGCGACACTCCGGCATCTGGAGCGCCTTCGACGCCATCCACGCCGTGCGGTACAGCCAAAGAGTGGGACAAGAACGTTACGCGCAGCAACCTTCAGATCTTCTTCAACGATATTGAAGAGGGAAGCTTCCGGCGGTTTCGTGGATTGACGCCCGACGGCCTCGACTCCGACCACCCCGACCGTGATACCACAAACCTTGCCAGCGAAGCCGGCGCAATCCGCTCGCTTGGCGACACCGGGCCCTCGTGGATCGCATCGATCGTCAACGCGGTCGGCGAGAGTACGTACTGGAAATCTAGCAGCGCCATCATCGTGCTCTGGGACGACTGGGGCGGCTACTAGATCACGTCGCGCCGCCGTTTCACCGACGACCAGGGCGGCTTGGGTTTTCGGCTTCCGCTGCTGATCTCTCGCCGTACGTAAAGCCGCACGTCGAGCATTACGCAGTACGAATCGGCGAGCGTTCTGGAGTTCATCGAAGCGAACTGGAACCTGACGTCGTTAGGCCAGGAGGACGGGCGGGCGGCGAGCCTCGGCAACGCCTTTGACTTCGGTCAGAAACCGCGGTCGTTTCAGAAGATCCAATCGAAATATTCGCAGTGGCACTTCGTGCACCAAAAACCCTCGGGGCTGGCGCCCGATAGCGACTGAGCCGATGCGGATCCGTGCGGGCGCGGGCGCGCTCGGCTTTTGCGCGCTCGCCATGACGGCGGCGATCGTTGCGTGCGGCGGCGGAACGCCGGCAGGCTCGCCGATGCTGCCGTATTCGGATCGCGTCGCGCCGAACACGTCGCCGATCAAACACGTCGTGATCGTCATTCAAGAGAATCGCAGCTTCGATAACGTTTTCGCCACATTTCCAAACGCCGACGGGGCAACCAGCGGTCAGGCCGCGGCCATGTCGCAGGCCGAGGCGGCGTATTGCAAGAGCCAGGGCATGCCGGTGATCGCCAAGGCGACGAGCGTGCCGCTTACCGAGACGAATCTCTTCGGGGCCGGCTTCGGCAAGGACGGGACTTTCGATGAAAATACCGACCTCGATCACATACACAGCGGCTACGAGCTCGATCGTGACGGCGGCAAGATGGATGGCTTCGATCTCGCACTCAGCGGTCCGGACGGCAGCGGCTTCCCCACCTGCACGTACACGTATCAATACGTGA
>CAVOTV010000002.1:0-159642 GCA_963699435.1 Vulcanimicrobiota bacterium | reverse complement strand
CCGGCAGCGTCTACGTTTTTACCTACCCGGCCGGAACGCCGGCCGGCACGCTCGGTGGTTTCGGTCAAAGCTTCTATCCCCAGGGAATCTGCACCGACAACGCCAGTCACATCGTCGTTACGAGCAATGGGGGGACGTATGGAGCATACGAGTCCGACAAAGGCGGTATTATGCGCGTGCGTGTTCCTTCGATCCGAGCAGCGGCGATCTCGCGATTTGCGGCGACGAGCTTACCGGCACGACTGAGGCCGGCACCGTCGCCGTGTATTCTAAGGCGAGTGGCGATCCGGTCTATTACGTCGACTCGGACTGGACGTACTTCAACTCGTGCGCGTACGACAGTGCGGGAAATCTGTTCTTTTCGAGCGGCCATTCGCGCACGCTCACCGAGTTGGCAAAAGGTTCGTCGAGTTTTCAGTCGGTTAGGATCGACGGCGACGACTATATCAACAGCCTGCAGTGGAACGGCGTCGATCGATCGCGCAAAGATCGAAAACGGCGAGGCGAAGATCGTAGCGACGGCGCAGCTAAACACGCTCTACCTCTGCAAATATCCAGCAGGCGGCCTCCCCGCAAAGAAAATTGCCGCAGGCAAGTGGACGGGCGTCGCCGTCAGCCCGTAGAGCGCCAGGTAGTCAATGCAGTGAAAACGCCGTAAGGTTCTCGTTCTCGTCCGAGCAGTAGACCCAGCCGTTCGCGACGATGGGGCTCGCCCAATGCACGTTGCCGATCGTTTTACCGTGCTGAGCGCTGTTCCAAAGCAGATTGCCGTTGAGCGCGTTGAGCGCGAAGATCGCGCCGTCGTAGGCAATGAAGAGAATGCCGTTGGCAATCACCGGCGTCGTGCCTTCCTTACCGGTTTCGCCGGGGCTCGAGTTCCAAACGCCGACGAGCCGGCTCTCGCCCGACTTCGTTTCGAGACGATACGCCTGCACCACGTTGGGGAAGCCGAGGAAAACCCACGTCTGTGCGCCGTTGCTCCAAACCGCGGGCGACGAGAAGAGCGCGCCGGGGAGATCAATGAGCTGCAGTTCGTTGCCGACGCCCGGCAGCGCGGCCCGATTGATGAGCTTTAGAATCGCATCTTTGCCGCCTTGCACGAGCATCCACGGCGTTTGGCTCGATCCTTGCTCGGGAAGCATCGCGGGCGACGTGCTGCCGAGATCCACGTCACCGTGCTGGAGCTGCACGTAGTTTGTCGGCGTGTAGTTGCCGTAAAACTGCGACAGGTCGGCGCTCAGTGAGACGATCGAATCACCGTAGTCGTGGCCGCCGTTATTGGCGTTGAAGTCGCCGTTGCCGGTCGCGGCGTAAATGCGACCGCCCATCGACGCCGACGGATCCACCACCGCGCCGCCGCGCGCCCAGATTCCCGACCGCTGCTGCACGCATCCGTTGCCGCCGAGCAGTTCGTGCTTCTCGCTGCAGAGCGAGTTGAAGACCGTCGTCTTTCCGGTATTGACGTCCATCGCGACGACGTGTCCGTCGTACGGCGCGCGATCGCCGTCGTAGCCCGAGATGGTCGCGTACACGTAGCCGTTGGCGAGATTGAGCGGCGATTCGTTCGCTTCGGTGCCCGGGATGAGCGTGATGACCGCCGGAAACCCTTGGGCGTGGATCTCGTGGCCGTTGGCTGCGTTGAGCTTATGAACGCGGCCGTCGACGCCCGGCGCATAGATCACCTTGCCGGAGGAATCGGCGGCTGGTGCCGAGTGCGTGTAGTTCGGGCCGCTCGTCGTGAATCGCCAAACGATGTGTCCGCTCGCCGCGTCGATGCCGAGCGTTTTGCCGTTGCGCAGCGTCTCGAAGAGCATCGAGCGGTAGGCGCGCCGGATTCGAACCCGCTGCACGAGGATCGGCGCGCTATCCGAAACGTCGCCGAGCGGAACCTGCCATCGTTCGCGCAGGTTGTGCACGTTGGCCACGGTGAGCGTCTTTTCCGACGAGTTGAAGCTGCTGCGCGCCGGATCGAATCCCCAAACGGGCCAGTCGACGGCGCGGGCGGGGAGGAGCGTCGTGCCGAGCAGCGCGGCGGTTGCGGCGAGAATCGAACGCGTTCTCATCGCGCGCAGTCGCTATCGCAAGGAAAAGCCCGTGAGGTTGCCGTTTTCATCCGAGCAGTAGACCCAGCCGTTCACCACGATCGGGCTCTGCCAGTGGACCCGTCCAATGGACGTTCCGTGATTGGCGCTATCCCAGAGCACCGCGCCGTTGGTTGCGTTGAGCGCAAAGATCGCGCCGTCGAACGCAACGAAGACGAGGCCGTTCGCGACGACCGGCGAGGTGCCCTCACCGCCGGTTTGACCCGGATTCGCGTTCCAAACGCCGACCAGGCTGCTCTGACCCGATCCGCTGGTCTGCAGCCGGTACGCTTGAACGACGTCCGAGAAGCCGAGAAAGACCCATGCTTGCGACGAGCTCGTCGTCCACACGGCGGGCGTTGAGAACAACGGCCCCGGCAAGTCAATGGTCTGCAGTTCGCCGCCGACGCCGGGGAGCGCCGCGCGGTTCACGAGCTTGAGGATTGCATCTTTCCCGCCTTCGACCAGCATCCAGGGGCTCTGGCTCGAGCCTTGTTCGGGAAGCATCGCCGGTGACGTGCTGCCGAGATCCACGTCGCCGTTCTGCAACTGCTGGTAATCCGAGGGCGTGTAGTTTCCATAGAGGTTCGAAAGGTCGGCGCTGAGCGAAACGACCGAGTCGCCGTAGTTCGTTCCGCCGTCATTGGCGTTGAAGTCGCCGTTGCCGGTCGCGGCATAAACGCGCCCGTTCATCGAAGAGGAAGGGTCTACCACCGCGCCGCCGCGCGCCCAGATTCCCGAGCGCTGCGATTCGCAGCCGCTTCCGCCGAGCAGTTGATGCCGGTTGCTGCAGAGCGAGTTGAACACGGTCCGCTGGCCGGTGCTGAGATTGATCGCCACAACGTGACCGTCGTAGGGAGTGCCGTCGCCGTTGTATCCGGAGATCGTCGCGTAGAGGTACCCGTTGGCAACGTTGAGCGGCGATTCGCTCGCTTCCGTCGCGGGAATGAGCGTGACCTTGGCCGGGAAGCCGTGCCCGTGGATCTCGTGCCCGTTAGACGCGTTGAGCTTGTGCACTTTGCCGTCGAGACCCGGCACGTAGATCGCCTTCCCCGACGGATCGGCGGCCGGCGTCGAGTGCGTGTAGTTCGGCCCGTGCGAGCTGTATCGCCACACGATCTTACCGGTCGTCGCTTCGATGCCGAGCGTTTCGCCGCTGAGTGTCGTTTGAAAGAGCATGGCATGTTCGGTGCGGCCGACGCGGACGCGCTGCAGCAGAATCGGTGTCGAATCGGCGGTATATCCGAGCGACGTCTGCCAGCGCTCGCGCAGCCGGTGCACGTTATGCGCGGTGATCGTGGTTTCGGAGGAGTTGAATCCGCTGCGCGCTGGATCGAAGCCGAAGACCGGCCAATCCACGGCGCGTGCCGGAAGCAGTGTCGCGAGTGAGAGGCCGGCGACCGCGGCCATCGTGATAAGCGCTCTGCCCATGGCCGAAGGTTGGCGGTTGCCTCCTCCGCCGCCTTTACAACACGAACCCCACGAGGGTATCGCCCCGTGCGACGGCCAAGGCTGAACGACGATGCCCGAGAACCCCGACGCTGCCAATCTCACGCCGCCGGTGCAGGACGTCGTCATGGACGTTCCCGGTTGGCAACAAGTACGTCCGCGCATTCCCGATACGCAGCAGCGGCGGACGCTGGAAAAGCGCCGCAGCATTCGCGAGATCGTCTTCGGCGTGCAAGACGGCATCCTCACGACGCTCGGCATCATTACCGGCGTGGGCGTTGCCGAGGGCGACCGCTCGGCCGTTTTCATCAGCGGCTTTCTCGCGCTGCTCGCCGGCGCGCTCTCGATGGGCGTCGGTGAGTATCTCGGCCGCAAGTCCGAGCGCGAAGTCGTCCGCGCCACCATCGACCTCGAGAAGAAAGAGATGGCCGAGGATCCGCAGGGCGAGTTTACCGAGCAGGTCGCGTTCTATAAACTGAAGGGCTTCAGCGCCGAAGAGGCCGAGATGATCGTGCGCCGGCTGACGAAGCACCCCGATATCTATCTGTACGAGATGGTGCGCGACGAGTTCGGCATAGATCCGCGCGAAGCCGAGGATAGCGGGCTGCGCGCGCCGCTCTCGATGGGCGGCTCGTTTGCAGTCGGTTCGCTGGTGCCGATCCTGGCCTTCATGCTCCCGCTCTCGGTCCTCGGCTCGACGCTGGCCTCGCTGCTCTTCGCACTCGTTGGGTTGTTCGCCGTGGGCTACTATGCCGGAACGCTCAGCGAGCGTAACCCGATCGGCAAGGGACTCGAAGTCGCCGTCTACGGTTGCGGCGTCTTCGCCGTCTCCTATTTGGTCGGCCACTACATCCCACCGCTCTTCGGCCACGCTCCCGTCTCGGTCGGAGGCTGATGGCGGCGATCGTTCACGCACTCGCGGCGGGACTGCTGCAAGCGGCGAGCTTCTTCTGGGACAGTCTCTTCGGCTTGATCTTCGGCTTCCTGGTCTCGGCCTTCGTGCAGGTTATGCTCGCGCCGGAGACCATGCACCGCTATCTCGGCCCCGGCCTCAAAGGCTTGCTCTATGGCGCCGGCTTCGGCATCATCTCCTCGGCCTGTTCGTACGGCGCCGCCGCCGCGGCGCGCGGATTCTACCGCAACGGCGCCGACGTGCGCTCCGTTTTCTCGTTCTTGATCTCGTCCACGAATATGAATCTCGCGATCTTGATTCTCTTCTGGTCGCTGCTCGGTTGGAAGTTCGCCTTCGCCGAGTTCTTCGGCGGCGCGATCATTATCGTCGTGGTGACGCTGGGCTTCTCGCTGATCTTCCGCGGCGAGCTCGCGCGAATGCAGCGCGAGTACCTCGGTGCCTTCGCCGGCGATGCCTCCGATCACGAAGGTCACGGAGGTCACGAAGGCTGCGCGCATCATGCGGCCCCGTCGCAGCGCACGTGGGCCACGGTTGCGGCAACCGCGCTTGCCGACGTTCGCATGCTGCGCACCGAGCTCGTCGTCGGCTATCTCATCGCCGGTTTTGCGGCCGCGCTTATTCCGCCCGAGTGGCTCGCAGGCGTGCTGCGCGCGGTGGGCGGCGTTCCCGGCATCGGCTACGTGCTGCTGCTGCTCGTCGGCCTGTTGCTCGCGGTGGCGACCTTTATCTGCTCGATGGGCAACGTGCCCGTCGCGCGCTTTCTCGCCAACGCCGGCATACCGCTGGGCGCGAATACGGCCTTCATCTATGGCGATCTGCTGATTCTGCCGCTGATCGCGATCTATCGGAAGTCGTTTCCGCCGCGCATCGCGTGGACGTTCGTCGCGCTCTTCACCTTCGGCGCGATGCTCGCCGGTGCAATCATGGAGAAGGTGATCGGCTCGACCTTCGGCGGCGTCGCCATGGGCTCGATGGCCATTAACGATCGCTTCACGCTGATCTCAAATATCGTCGGCATCGCCGCGGTCATCGCCGTCGCGATCGCGGCGCTTCCGCGCAAAGGCTACGGATCTTCGTCTGAGGTCTGATCCCCGCCTGGCACGAACGGCGGCGCCTTGATCGGCACGAACGCTCGTGGGCTCTGGGAGAAATCGAACGCATCCTGCAAATCGTCGGCGCGCTCGTCGGTCGCGTGCAGCGCCCCCTTGGGAATCCCGAAAGCCTCTTCGGTGAATGCGAGAATGCTCCCGAACTCGTGCTGCACCTTCGAAACGTAGGCGTGTTTGGCGTAGGGCGAAATCACCACCAGCGGCACGCGGAAGCCCAGCTCGTAGGCGTCGTCGATTGGCGGGGCGACGTGATCGTACCAGCCTCCCCAATCGTCCCACGTCACGAAGATTGCGGTGTCTTTCCAATACGGACTCTTGCCGATCGCGTTGACGATTGCCGCCACCCATGCGGGTCCCTCGGCGCTATCGTGCGGCCCCGCGTGGTCCGACCATTGATCGGCCGGAACGACCCACGTGACGCCTGAGAGATCGCCGCGGCGAACGTCGGTGAGAAATCGCGGCGACGAGTCGATGACGTTGGCAAACTCTTTGCCGTATCGCACGTGAGAGATCGCATCGAACGGATGCCAGAGTCCCGGACCGCCGCTCTCCTGATAGTAACGCCACGACACGCTCTTCGCGTCGAGGAGATCGGTGAGCACCGGTTGATCGAAGCAGGGAAACGGCGTCGGTCCCTGCGCACCGCTCGTCACTTCGATCGTCGGCACGGCGACAGACGACGGCGAGTCGCATCCGCCGGGGCGCGGGTGTCCCGTAAGACGATCGAAGGGGTTGTCGGCAACCCGATACGATGGAATGGATTCACTCGTCGCCGTTCCGCTCACGAGGTAGAGATGGGCCGGAAAACTCGGCCCCTGATTGCTTTGAAACATCCGGTCGGCGAAAACGTATTGCGTCGCCATCGCGTGGTACGGCGCAACCTCCGACTCCGGCGCGTAGCCGTACGGATGCAGCCGGTCTTTGGAAGAGAGTCCGGCATCGAATCCGTCCATCTTGCCCTCGTCGTAGTCGCGCACGAACGCGCTGTGATTGTGATGCAAATCGTAGCGATCGGCGAGGGATACGGCGTGCAGTTCGATGCGCTCGCCGTGCGAACCGGTGGCGTATTTGGCGATATCGGCACCGGGAATCCCTTGGAAGAGATAATCCGGCGTCCGGTTCTCCTGTACGACGATCACCACGTGCCGGATCGGCGTCGAAACCTGTGCCGATGCCTCGTCGCGCCAGGCGCGACCGGTCGTGGCAATCGCTGCGCCCCCCGTTACCGGTAGCGCGGATTGCGTTGCGGCTCCCCCGCACGAAGATGAGCTCACGAGTAGCAGCGCGAGGACGGGTCTCCGCCATCGCAGCATGTAACCAGCGTAGAGTTCGTGACTGAAGAATCACTGGGCGTCGGCGACGAGCGTTATCTTTTGCGTGAATAATCTTGCGGCTGTGAGCGCGATCGGGGCGATGCTGCTGGTCGCCGCGGGCCCAGACGATCTGGAGGGTTCGCTTCGCGCCGTTGCCGCGCAATATTATGCCGGCGCGGGAACCGTGGCGGTCGTCGCCGGTCCCGACACCACGATGGATTACTACGATCGGCTCGTCGCCGACGCCGCGCTGCTGCATCAAGCGCCGCCGGCGGGTTATCCGCCCGATGCATGGCGCACGGCGATTCGAGCCGAGTCGCAGCTCGATCTCAGCCTCGCCCAACAGTTGCTGGCGCGCGCGTATCGCCCGATGGCGCAGATTCGCGGCCTCGGCGAAACGCTCGTGCGTTCGTCGAAAGACGGCACCATGCAGCCGGTCGCCGTCTACGTGCCGCGCGGCTATTCACCGGCGCACCCCGCTGCAGCGCTGGTCTTCCTGCACGGACGCGATCAGGCCGAATCGCATCTGCTCGCATCGTCGTCCGTTCAAGATCTCGCGGAGCGCACCGATACGATCGTCGTCGCGCCCTACGGCCGCGGGAGTTACGACTACGACGGCGCAGAGAGCGACGTCTACGACGCGCTCGATGCCGTGCAGCGCGCCTTTTCCATTGACTCGCGCAAACGCTATCTCGCCGGTTACTCAATGGGTGGTTTCTCGGTCTTTCGCATCGCGCCGCTCCATCCGTCGGATTGGACGGCAATAATGTCGATCGCCGGCTCGCTCCTCGCCTCGCGCGGTCCGCGCGTGCTCGCAACCATGGCGCGCGCGCGTTTCTACGTCCTCACCGGTTTTCACGACGACAACGTGCCGACGGCCTATCCCACCGCCACCGCGATCTATCTGCGCGATGCCGGTTTCGCCGTCGCTTTTTATTCCCAACCCGACGGAACGCACGCGCTGCGCTCGTTGGGGCCGATTCTCTCGCAGGCGTGGAACGATATGGAACGTGGTATCGTTCGCAATCCGTCGGGTCTGACCGGTGCGCCGAACCTGCCCGAGGCGCTCGGAACGCCGTAAGGGCAGAATCCGACCGGGAACCTGGCGCGTTTATCGAGGGAAGTGCAGAAACCCAACCGCAGCGAAGAGGCAGATGGTGGAAGACGACGGCCGGCTCATGGAGCGAGTGCAGGACCGTGACGCCGATGCATTTGAAGGCGTCTACGACCGGTATCACCGCCTCGTCTACGGCCTCGCGCTGCGCGTCCTCGCCGACCCGGCCGCCGCCGAGGATGTGACGCAGGCCGTGTTTTTAAAGATTTGGAACGAGCCGTCGCTCTTTCGCGGCGGGAACTTCGCTGCGTGGATTGCGCGGGTCGCGCGCAATCGCGCGCTCGATGCGGCGCGCAGCCGCGCCGTGCATGCGGGCTCCGAGCTGCCCGAGTCGCTTCCGGCCGACGACGCGCTCGAAGAGACGGCCATGGCGCGCCTTGACGGCGAGCGCGTGCGGAAGCGCTGGCTCAGCTTCCGGCAGAACAGCGCGAGCCCATCGAGCTCGGCTTCTTCGGCGGCGCGACGCACGAACAGATCGCTCGCCAAACGGGCTTGCCGCTCGGTACGGTCAAAACTCGCATGCGCACCGGCTTGCGCCGGCTGCGCAACGCGCTGGAAGGCGCGGTGGTCGCATGAACTCGCACGACGACATGCTCGATAACGTCGCCGCATACGCGCTCGGCACGCTCCCGCCGGGCGAAGCGGCCAAAATAGCGCAGCACCTGCAAACCTGCGAGGCGTGTCGCGAGGAGTATCGTTTCCTGCAGCCCGCCGTGACGGCAGTCGCCTATTCCGCCGAAGCCGGTGCCGGCGCCACCGCGGTCAGCCCGCTGCTCAAAGCGCGCATTATGAAGCAGGTGCGCGCGGAAGTGCCGGCGCGTTCGAGCGTTCCGCGGGCGTGGGGCGCGTACGCGCTCGCCGCCGCGTGCCTCGCGCTCGCAATCGTCACCGGGCTTGCCGACATCTCGCTCAACGACCGGCTCGCACGTGCGCGCGAACAGAGCGCGGCGCAGGTGCAGACGCTGGCCGATCTCGCGGCGCCCGACGCGCAGCGCTACGCGTTTGCCGATGGCGCCGTCGTAACCGCGGGAGATCGCCTCTATCTCACGATGCGCAATCTCCCCGCGCCGCCGGCCGGTCACGTCTATCAGGCCTGGACGCTCCCGAAGGGCTCGAAAACGATGGCGCCCTCGTCCACCTTCACGCCGGAAAACGGCGGCGTCACGGTGCTGCGACTTCCGGCACAGGCAACGGCGGTGACGGCGGTCGCGGTGAGCGTCGAGCCCGAGGGCGGTTCGAAGCAGCCCACGACCAAACCCATCGCGGTGGTGCGCATCTAAATCTAAGCGCGCGGCTCGCCCGTTTCTTTTCCGACAGAACGCTTTCATGCAGAGCCTCGGCTCGGAAAGGAACCCATGAAAAACCTGCGATTGGCCGCCGTTGCCGCAATCGCGCTCGCGACGATCGGAACCGGCATCGCCGCAGCAGCCCTCATGCCCAATGTGATCGACGCCCCGACCCGGTTCTCCGGATCTTGCTGCGTTTATAACGGGCAGCCCGCTCTCGCGGTCACGCTCTCGATGGTCGAGGCCGGCGGCGGTCCCAGCGACTTCGACACGGTGACGCTGCTCAAGACACTCGCCGGCGCTCACTTCGATGCCGAGGTTGCAAAACTCACGAGTCAATACGGCAAGGCCCAAGTCGGACAGTTCATCAAGACCTTCAACTTCGTCGTAGACGATTCGCTCAAAATCGTAGCGGAGAAGAAGATCGCGTTGCCGAGCCAGCCCAATCCCGATCCGAAGAACGGAGAGGCCCTCGCGGGCGCGCTGTGGGCCGCCGGTCAAACCGGCGACGGCTTCAACGTGGAAGTCATGCTCGATCGCGCGGTTTCGCATCCAATCCACTTCAAAGTCATGAGCGATATCGACGTCAAGTACGGTCTCGCCGCCGACGCGCAGTATCATGCGATCCTCACGACGGCCATGAAGGATCTCGCCGCCGCGTATCATCTCAACGCGGCCGGCCAGATGCAGGGAATGTAAGCAACCGCAATGGGAGGGCGGGGGAGCCCGATGCGACGAATCGCCGCTCATGCGTCGAATTTGCGCGGCTCTCGCCGCCCTCACCGTAAGTTTTCCAATCGCTGCGTCGGCCGCGACGAGCGGCTACGCCTGGGATTCCGTGACGAAGATCGAGATGAATGCCGATCAATCGTCGCTGCAGCCAGGCGATTTTAACTCCGATTTCGCAGCGGCGTCGGCCGTGCAAACGCAGCAGCAAAGCGGTGGCGGAATCTTCGGCCAGCTTCATCAGGCGATGGCGATGGGTCAAGGGATGCAGCAGATGATGCAGACCGGCATGGCCCAGCATCATTATATTGCAGGCACGAAGGAACGCACCGACGACATTGCGTTGCAGACCGCCACGATCACCGACTGTGCCGCGCGCACGATCACGACGCTCGACCTTAGGAAGAAGACCTACCGGGTCGTCTCGATGGATCAGCCGGCGGGGCACGACACGGGCGGCGGCGGTAGCGGACCAGGACGCTCCGACGACGATACGCACGTCGCGATTACGCTCACGAACACCGCGCTCGGCGCTCGCGACGTCGGCGGAGAAGCCACCAAAGGTTACCGCGCCGACATGACGATCGTCGAAACGAAACCCTCGACCGGCGAATCGCACACGCAGAACGCGAACATGCTGGGCTACTACACGGGCATCTCACGCCCAATGATGAGTTGCTTCGGCGGCGCGTCCGCTGCCGGCGGCGCACACGGTCCAGGCATGATGATGGCCGGCTATCAGCGGCTCATGCAGGCGCTCGCGGCATCGGGGATGAGCTCGCGCTTCAGCGTGAAGCAGTCCGGCCCGACGCTGCCGCTCAACGAGTTTGCGATGTTCGATGCCATAACGTTCTCGTCGGAACAGCGCGGCGCCGCGACCTTCGTCACCGAGCGCGGCAACCTGCATGCAATCGGCGCGAACGACCCGGCCTTTTCAATCCCCAGCGACTTCACCCAGCAGCAATAGCGGCGTTGACACGGAGGGCATCACACGCTGTGTCATCCTGAGCGAAGCGCCCAAAGGGCGCGCAGTCGAAGGACCAGCGCACTACCAAATGTGTCATCCTGAGCGGAGCGCCCAAAGGGCGCGCAGTCGAAGGACCAGCGCACCACCCAACGTGTCATCCTGAGCGAAGGGCAGCGAAACGTGCGTCACGCCTCGAGCCGGCGCAATCGTTCCTCGAGGTCGCGGATGCGCAGTGCATCGAGCCCGTGGCCGACGGCCGTCGCCATTCCGCGCAGCGACGCGATCTCGTCGGGCGCGTAACTCTCGCCCTGCTCCTTGTTTCCGCAAACGAGCGCGCCCAGCAGTTCCCCGCGGACGATCATCGGAAAAGCGAGCGCTCCCGGCAGCCGCGACTCGAGCCCGTGAAGCTCCGCCACGATCCTGCGCGCGCGCATTGCCACCAGCGCGGGATCGTTTTCGCTTACCGCCGCTTCGCCCGCGGCGGGCGATTCCCACGCCGCATATCCGCCGTCCGGTTCCCGCAGCCAGACTGCGGCGCTCGTCGCGTGCCCGTTGCGGATCGCGATCGAGACGCAGCGCTCGATCAGCGCGTCGGCGCTGGTGACGTAATGCGCGTCGTGCATGAAGTCCTCAATTGCCGCTTCGTCGAGGTGACGCTGTCGAAAGAGCACGCGATCGACCGCGCGGTCGACGCGAGCGTGAATGGCGCGGATGGAAAACCCAAGCCCCAGTGCGACCGCGAGCTGCACCGCGATGCTTCCCGCGCGGCTATGCTGCTCGATGAACTGCGACGCCAGCGCCTCCACCACGACGAAGATCCCAACCACGATCGCGGAAACGGCGCCATACACCAGCGCCCGGTTCACCACGAAGCCAACGTCGAGCACGCGATACCTAAGAATCGCGTACGCGAGCCCAAACGGAACCGCGCCGATAAAGAGTCCCGCCGCGGCATCCACTGCGCCCGAATACCCCAGCGTCGCCTGCACCACAATGTCGATCGCGACGGCCGCGAGGCCGATGCCGAGCATGAGGAAGACCCATCGCCGGCGCTGCCGCTCGGATGGCGCGCCCGCAATGTAGGCGACGACTAGTATCGCAACCACCAGCGCCGACGCGACGATGAATATCCATGAGATGGCTTGGTACGCGACGAGCACCGCGTTCTCCGAGTCCATGAACAGGAATGTAGCGACCAGCGCTAGCGCGACGCCGGCCGCCGCGAGCACCTGCGCGACGCGCGCGAGCAGTCGCGGAACGGGCTGCGCGATGCCCGACGGAAACTGCGCCGCGAACGTTGCAGCCGCGGCGATGCCGATCAGGAGCAGCGACGTGCTCGCCGTCTGCTGCACGAACATCGAGAGCACCGGCGACGGCATCAGCGTGTTCTGCAAGCCGATCAGCAGGCCGTAACAGAGCAAGAAGAGCACTAGCGATCGCGCCGCAGGATCGTCGGGGCGGCGCCATGCCAGCAAAGCCGCGACGGCCAAAAATGCCAGCCGGACGAGGAACGCGCCGATCAACTCCGATGCGAACGGCTGGCTCGGCGCCACCAGGATCGCGCGGCGCGCGCCGTTGACCACGACGCTCACAGGCGTGCCCGGCGTCTGAAGATAGTTCACCGTTCGTTCGTATGGCGTGCGTCCAAACGAGACCGTATCGCCGGCTTTAATGCCGGCGCGTGCCGCCGGAGAGTTTGGCGTAACCGAGAGGACGCGGTCGTTTCGCACCCGCCGCGTCACGTTGGTGGTTTGCATGCCGTAATCGGGAAGCGCCGGCTGCAGCGTGTTGTACGCCACGAATGCCGCCGCTGCGCCAATGCAGATCAGCGCGACGATGCGCCAGAGACCGGCCCTATCCACGCCTTACACTCCGCCGTTCTGCGCGGCGATCCTGGCCGCCATCGCCATGATCGTCAGCATCGGATTCACGCCGCTCGACTGTGGAAAGACCGACGCGTCGGCAACGAGCAGGTTCTCATAGCCCCACACGCGTCCGTTCGGATTCACCACCGAGGTCGCCCCATCGCCGCCCATCGCCGCCGTACCCATCTGGTGCGCGGAGAAGAGAATCTGGCGATTCGGCGCGGTGCCGATCCGCTGCAGCCGGCGCGCGAACTCGTCGCGGAAGGCGGCGGTCCACTGCGCGCGCTCGACCTGAATCGGCGCCGTGTGCAGCGTTCCCATGCGAACCGCGCCCGCCGCAAAGCCCAGGTCGAAGAGTCCGGCCAGGCCCGCGAGCACGTTCTCGCCGTCAAACGGCGAGACCCGATAGCGGATCGCGGCTTCCGCATCCAACTCCACGTAGCCCGCATCCCGATCGCGCGTAAGCGCAAAGAGCGCGGCCGCATTGCGAAAGCGCCCCATCCATTCGGCGTGCGCTGCGCGACTTGGCCACGGCAGCGCGAGCGCCGCCATTCCCGGATGCGCCGGCGCCGCCTCGATCTTGGTGCCGTAGTTTCCTCGGCGATAGTTAAAAGCGTCGGAATATGCGCTCTGCATCGGTCCGCTCCACGTCTCCACCGGATGGTCGAACTCGGCGATCGCCGCGGCCACGGGATGAAGGAAGAGCCGGCGTCCGAGCATCGGCGCACGAAACCCGCTGGCGGCGAGAAGGCCCGGTGTTCGCAGCGTGCCCGCGCACACTGCTACGAGATCCGCCGCGATCTCGAACTCGCGCGCGTCGTCGGGGGCCGCCATCTGCCGCGCGATCACGCGGCGCGCGCGGCCGTCGCTCGACTCAATGCGCAGCGCCGTCGCATCGGCATAAATCGCTCCGCCGCCGAGCGCGACGTCGGGCAGCAAACCCCATGCCGATGAGTGCTTCTTGTTATACGCGCATCCGTAGCCGCAGTAGCCGCACCCGTCGCCGCAATCCCGTGCGGCATTGCGCGGCTGCGCCGCCGCGTGCACGCCGAGCACGCGCGCGCCGTCGAGTATCGCCTGATTGTTCGCATTGTGACTCGCCGACGGCGCGATTTCGAGACGCTGCTCGATGTCGTCGTAATGCCGCGCCAGCTCCGCGCCCAGCCCCGCAATGCCGGAGTGCGCCTCCCATTCGGCGGCGATTCGCTCCGGAAGCCGCAGGCAGGTGCACCAGTTCACCGTCGTCCCGCCGCCGACCGTCGCGCCCGCGAGGATCGCTATGCCGAGGTCGCTGCTAGAGGTAAGCCCGCCATCGAGGTAGAGCTCCGCCATCATCATCTCGCGCTGAGTAAAGGCGCGCGCCCCCAATGCGCTGCCGGCTTCGAGCACGACGACGCGTTTGCCGGCGCGCGCGAACGACGATGCCAGAACGCCTCCGCCCGCACCGCTGCCGATTACGACCACGTCGGCGCGCACGCGCTCTCCCGCGCCCGCGTTTGCAAAAGGCAGCGGCACGGGGTTGGCGCGCGCGTCGTCGCGCGGTCCGGGGTAGCCGATGCGCGCCCAGGTCGGATTCTCATTCCCAGGCTCGCTCTCGGCATAGGCAAGGAAGAGCGCGAGCCGCTTGACCGCCGCAAAGCCCGCGCGCAGTTGCGCCGATGGCGAGCTCGCAAGCATTCGCAGCGTCGCGGCGCGCACGCCGTCGCCGCCTTCATCGGCAGCCACAACAGATCGAGCAGCCGCAAGAGATCGCCGCGGCGTCCGGGGTCAATCCGCCATCGCCGCAGCCGCATACTCCGTCACGCGCTCGACGCGCGCGTCGTCGGGTGCCAGCGTCTCGACGACGTTGCGCAAGGTACCTCGTCGGCGCTCGTCCACGCTACTCCAACGGCGGCGCGACGGCCGCAGGCGCGTTGCGCGACGGCGGATGGAGCAGCGTCATCGAAAAATAGGCGCCAAGCCAGGAGCCGGCCGCGGCGAAGATCACGTACGTCCAGTCGCGCGTGTACGTAATCACCGCAAACGACGACAGCAAATACCACGCGCTGCTCCAGTTGCCGCTGAAACGCGGCGCTTGCCCGAAACCGCGGCGGTGAAGAAGACGTAGACGGCGTCGGTTGCCGCGGTGCTCGCCACGACCCCGAGCGCCAACCACGGTTGAATGTGCGCGATATGCTCGAGCACGACTACTGCGCCGCCGGCATCGTCGCCGGAGCGAGCGCGTTCGCGAGCGCGCGGAAGACCGCCGTCGCGCCAAGCCCGGCGTTGCCTTTCGCGTCGTATGCGTCGGCGGCGTTGGTCGCCTCGACGGCGATGGTCAGCTTTTGCGCCGGCAGCGTACCGACGGCGCCCGACGCGCCGGCGAACCCGAGCGTTTGCGCGATCACGGGCCCAAAAAATCACGCCCAGCCCGTAGCTAAATGCCGCCGTATTTGGCTGACATGCCGGACAGCCCGGCTGCGCGTGACCGAAACCGATCAGTCGCGGCGTAATCTGCGCCGCCGACGAGGCGGCGGATAAGAGTTTGCCCGATGCCACCGCCTCGATTGAGGTTGAGAGATCGGAGATATCGGTCGTCTCGACCGCGCCCTCGATCGTCGTCCACGACGGGTTCCAATACGTTGCCTCTTCGGTGAACGGCAGACCGGGCTTGATTCCGAGCACCTCGCGCCGTTCTGAAGTGAACCCGTGCAAAACCGGCTGCGGAATCGCCGGCGTTGTCGAAGCCGTCGTCTGCTTGAGTCCCATCGGCGCGAGAACGAACCGAGCCAGCGCATCGGCCAGCGGCATGCCGGTGATTTTCTCGAGCACCCGGCCGAGAATCACATAGTTCGTATGGCAGTAGCCCCAGTTCGTTCCGGGCGCGAACTGCAACGGCTTCGAGACGCCGGTTTGGATCAGTTCCTCAGGCGTCCACTGGCGAAACGGATCGCGATAAAATGCATCCTGGAACTCCTTTTGATACACGTAATCGGCATATCCCGACGTCATCTGCACGAGATCCTTGAGCGTTATCTCGCTCGCGTGCGGCAGGTCGGGGAAAAACTGCGCGAGCTTCGTGTCGAGCGTAACTTTGTTCTGGTCTATGAGTTCCAGCAGCAACGTCGCCATATACGTGAATGCAAGCGCCCCGTTGCGAAAGTGCATGTCCACCGTCGCCGGCACGCCCGACATTGATTCGCCGAACGCTCCAGTGTATACGTCGGCTCCGTTGGAACGCACCTGGACGATCGCCGCCCGTATGTGATTCGCCGCCATAGAACTGCGAACGATGCGTTCGATGGCTGCAGGCGACGGGGTCTCGGCGCGTGCGGCGACGGGGCACGAGAGGGCGAAGCTTGCCAACGCCGCGCCGGCGGCGGCGGCCTTTCCATACGATAAAGCTTTCATGCGGTCACCTGCGCGGCTGAGCGGGCTCGGGCCTCTTTGGTGCGCACCGGGGCGCCCGTCCTCGCGCGCCGAATCTTGCACTCGTCTCGCGCGCTGCCCCTTTTGCCTTCAGACCCCTTTGCCTTCAGAAAGGTAGAGCAGATGAAGCTGCTGGTTCGTTGCGGTTACGCACTGATCGTCGGCGCCGCTGTGGCATTGCTCCCGGGTTGCGGCGGAGAACTTGCGTGGCGCGGCCTGCCGCCGGCAGGGCCGGCCGGCCGATGGACGGCGCACCACAGCCCGATCGCGCACGTCGTCGTGATCGTGCAAGAGAATCGCACCTTCAATAACTTTTTCGCGACCTTCCCCGGTGCCGACGGCACGACCACCGGTAAGGTGATCGCAGACTCCAAATGCCGCATCGACCAAGATAAGACGGTCAAACTCAAAGTGATGGGACTCGTCAACCAACAGGATTTTAATCACTACTTCCAGGCCTATCACACCGCCCGCGACGGCGGCAAAATGGACGGCTTCGACACCATCAGATATAAAGACGATACCAACGCGTGCATGGCTCCCTATCAGTACGTGAACCCGTCGCTCGTCCGGCCGTACTGGGATATGGCAAAGCAATACGTGCTCGCCGAGCGCATGTTCACCTCGCAAGGCAGCGGCGGGTTCACGAACCATCAAGATCTCATCACCGACGGCACGCTCATCGAGCCGGGACAGTCCATGGTGAACTTTCCGACCTGTTCCGGCGGACATTGTCACTGGGGCTGCGATGCTCCGCCGAACACGCATACGTCGCTGATCGGCATCCACGACGTCCTGCAGCTTGGAAAAGGGCCGTATCCTTGCAGCCGCGACTTCCCGATGAAATATCCGACCATTCGCGACCTGCTCGATGCGCGAGGACTCTCTTGGAAATATTACTTGCCGGCGCCGTGCTGCAGCACGAACGGCCGTCTCTTCGATGCCTTCGACGTGATCTATCCCGTGCGGCGCGGCCCCGAATGGAAGACGAACATCTCGTCGCCGGAGACGAACATTTTCGCTGATATCTCGCTATCGTCGTTACCTGCCGTCTCGTGGGTAATTCCCGACACCGATAACTCCGACCATCCCAGCGCGAAGGTAGATAACGGGCCCGCCTGGGTTGCCAGCATCGTCAATGCAATCGGGCGCAGCCGCTATTGGGATTCCACCGCGATCGTCGTCGTGTGGGACGATTGGGGTGGGCTCTACGATAATCTCGACCCGCCGCAGCACCCCTACGGCGGACTCGGTTTTCGCGTACCCGGCCTCATCATCTCGCCGTATGCGAAGGCCGGTTACATCTCCACCACGGAGTATCAGTTTGCCAGCATTCTGCACTACATCGAGCAGAACTGGGGGCTCGGCTATTTAGGGCACGGCGACCGCGATGCCAACAGCATCATAGATTGCTTCGACTACTCGCAGCCGCCGCGAGCCTTTACGCCGATTCACGCGGAGCACGACGAGTCGTACTTTCTTCATCGGAGGCCTTCCGGGTTTTCGATCGACGACGATTGATGAACCGCGCTCGTTCCCGTAACGCGCTTCTCTTCGGCATCGCGGCCCTTGCGCTTAGCGGATGCGGCGGCGCTGCATTGCCGGGCGGCACCTCCGGCATCGCGCCGCAGCGCGCGTCGTGGATGCTGCCTGACGCGGCCCTCGGAAAGTCCGTACTGCTCTACGTCGGCGATTCCAACGGCAGCACCGTCTCGGTCTACGATTATGCGAGCGGTGCTCTCGTTGGAAAGCTGACAGGTTTTAACTCGCCGGCCGGCGGCTGCGTGGACGCGCGGGGCGACGTCTTTATTACTAACGAAGGAAACGGCAAGACCTTGGAGTTCGCCAACGGCGCAACCAAGCCGATCCACGTCTATCGCACCGGTCCGTCGGGAATCGGCTGCTCCGTCGACCGTAAGGGCGATCTCGCCGTGGTCGCGCAGCCGATTGCTTCGGGCCCGGCAAAGCTCTGCGTGTGGAAAGGCGGTAAGGGCCGGGTCGCGTGTTACACCGATCAAGAATGCGGAACGATGCAGTCGCCCGGATACGACCCGCAAGGCAATCTTTATGTCGAAGGCTTCTATTTCGGGACCGCGATCTGCGAGCTACCGTCGGGCGGAAGCGCGCTCAAGACCGTCAACCTCAACGGGGAGGCGCTGAACGTCGGCGGCGGCGTCATGTGGGATGGCAAACACTTGATGCTCACCGATTGGCAAAACGCGACGAATCTGCGAAACACGTTACTCTATCGGGTCAGCGAGGCTCCATCGGGCGATCTCACGGTGATCGGAACGACGACCCTCGGCGACACCTGCAACGGGGGCTCGACGCAGGTCACTCAGCCGTTCGTCGTCGGCACGAAAAACACGCCCGTCAACGATCGCGAAGGCCAAACCGTGCTCGGCGCAAACTACGAATGTTATCCGGCGCCGATCGACGCCTGGCGCTATCCTCGCGGCGGCGATCCGGACCACGCGTGGCCGGCTAGGTTTTTTCCCGGCGGTGCGGTCGTGAGCATCGGCAGTGCCGGCGCGAGTGCCGATCGCGATTCGTCAAACTATCGCGTAATCTATAATTTTCACGGGCGCGACGGTGCTCGCCCCGTTGCCAACCTGATTGCGGTCGACGGTGTACTCTACGGCACGACGACCGAAGGTGGCTTGCGCGGCCTCGCTCCGAAAGACGGCGTTGTCTTCAGCCTCACGCCTGCCGGCACGGAACGCGTGCTGCACAACTTCGGCGCAACACGCAACGACGGCACCTACCCGATGGCGGCGCTGCTCGATATTCACGGCACGCTCTATGGAACCACGGGGCTGGGCAATCCGTCCAACACGGGTACCGTTTACAGCATTACGCCCGGCGGCGACGAGCGGGTGATCTATGCCTTCGGCGAGCTCGGACCGTCGGGAATGCAGCCGTCGTCGAATCTGATCGCGGTAAACGGGCTGCTCTATAGCACGACGAACTTCGGCGGTTCGTCCGACCTCGGCACCGTCTTTGCGCTGACGACCGGGGGCACGGAGCAGACTCTGCATAGCTTCGGACGTCCATATCTCAGCGACGGCGAACATCCGGCGGCGCGCTTGCTCGAGCTCGACGGAGCGCTCTATGGCACCACCTATGAAGGCGGCGTCTACGGACGTACGAGGCGTTGCAACGGTTCGATCTGCCCCGGTGACGGCACGGCGTTCGCCATAACGTTGGCCGGCAAAGTTCGGATTTTGCACAGCTTCGGCAACGGTTCCGATGGTCTGACGCCGGCGGCTCCGCTGATCCAGGTCGACGGAATGCTCTACGGCACCACGGCGCAAGGCGGAGCGTACGGTTGCGGCACCGTCTTTAGCCTAAGCACGGGCGGTCGCGAACGCGTGCTTTATAGCTTCGGCTCGGCCGCGAACGATGGCTGTGAACCCGACGCGGGCCTGATCGCAATCGGCACGACGCTCTTCGGAACGACGGGCTACGGCGGCGCGTATGACAAGGGCGGCACGGTCTTTAGCCTCGCGACCGATGGTTCCAACGAACGCATTCTGCACAGCTTCGGCTCCGGCAGCGACGGCAAGAATCCAGTGGCGGCGTTGCACGAGCTCGACGGCGTGCTTTACGGAACCACGGAAAACGGCGGTACTGGCGGCCACGGCACCGTTTTTGCAGTAAACCCGTGACGCAAGGCTCGCTCCGTGTACGTTCCGCCGCAGTTTAACGTCGTCGATCCGGCCTGGGCGCTCGAGCTGATCGGCCGCCATCCGTTCGGCCTACTCGCTACCGGCGATGCGGAGTATCCGCGCGTCACGCACCTGCCCCTCGTCGCGGAAAGCCGCGACGACGGCTTGTGGATCGTCGGCCACGTTGCGCGCCCCAACCCGCACGCCGAATCCATCCGCGCCGAATCGCCCGCAACGCTCGTCTTTCAAGGCCCCCATGCCTACGTCTCCGCCTCGTGGTATGAAGAGCCGTACGAAACCGTGCCGACGTGGAACTATACTGCGGTTCACGTCTACGGCCGGTTGCACGAGTTCGATGCCTGGGAAGCTGTGAAACTGCTGACCGAGGGGATCGAAGGCGATGCCGCCGGCGCGTGGGATCCCGATCGTCTCGCGCCCGAGTACCGAGATCGGCAGCTTGCCGCAATCGTCGGATTCAAACTCCGTGCCGACGCCATCTATGCGAAGGCCAAGTTGAGTCAGAATCGCACCGGCACGGATCGCCTGCGCGTGATCGAACGTCTCGCCGCGTCGCCGGAACAAGCCGATCGCGAAACCGCGCGCGCCATGGCCGACGAGCTCGATTAGCTCCGGAGCATCACCCGAGCGGCGTTCCAGCCGGCCGCGCCCATCACGCCGCCGCCCGGATGCGCGGCCGCGCCGCAGAGATAGAGTCCGGCAATCGGCGTCGTGTAATCCGGCGAAACCCGGCACGGGACGGAACGCAAAGAGTTGATGCAGCGGCATCGCGCCTTGGAAGATGCTGCCGCCGGTCAGATCCGAACGTCGTCTTCGAGATCCACCGGCGTGAGGATCTGACGGTCGATCACCGACTCTTTGAACCCCGGCGCATACCGTTCGACGATGTCGAAGCAGCGATCCGCGTATTCGTTGCGCAGCGCGTCGGTCCACGGGCCGTCCTTGAGCTCGTACGGCGCGTACTGCGTGAACATCGACATCAGGTGCTTGCCGGGCGGCGCGATGCGTCGAATCGAGCGACGACGGCATCGTGCACTCGACGACCGGCTCGCGCGACATCGAGCCGAACTTCGCGTCGTCGTAGGCGCGTTCGATGAAGTCTTGATCCGGGCAGAGATGCACGGTGCCGAAATGCTGCGGGCCCGGCTCGTGACCGGGCATCGCGGTGAAGCTCGGCAGCCGCTCGAGCGCGACGTTGATCTTGCACGACGCACTGCTGTACGAGATGCGCGCGACCGCATCGCGGAACGTTCGGCGGCAGCTCGGCCGGATCGAGCAGCTTCTCGAAGGTGACGTGGCAATCGACGCCGCTTGCGACGCGTTTGGCTCTCGAACTCGATCGCCGTTGGTCAGCGCGACGCCGGTCACGCGTCCGTCGCCGCGTGAGAATCTTCGCGACTTCGGCTTCGGTGCGAATCTCGACGCCGAGATCTCGCGCGGCGCTGGCGAGGGCCTGCGTCAATCCGCCCATGCCGCCCCGAACGTAACTCCAAACGCCGCGCTTGCCGTTGGTCTCGCCCATCACGTGATGGAAGAGCACGTATGCGGTGCCGGGCATCGACGGCGCCATGAACGCGCCGATGATCGCGTCGGTGGCGATCGTGCCTTTCAGCTCTTCGCATTCGAACCAGCGGTCGAGAATCGGACGCGCCGCCCCGGTGAGCACTTCGATCGCTTCGCCCATCCCGGGACCCAGGCGCTGCAGCGCGCGACCCATCTTGCCGGCCTCGAGCAGCTCGCCGAGCTCGCGGCCGAACGAGATTGGGCGGAATCTGCGTGAGCGTCGGCTCGACGACCGAAGCCACGCGTTCCAGCATCGCCTCGTATTTTGGATAGTTTTCGGCGTCGCGCCGGCTGAACTTCGCGATCTCGTAGCACGTCTTGCGCCGACGCCGGCCCCAGCATCAGGTATCGTCCGTCCAAAAACGGCGAGAAGGACGCCGGATTGCGTTCGATCGCTTCAAACCCGTAGTCGTTCAGCCGCAAATCGCGGATGATCTCCGGGCGGAAGAGGCTGTTCACGTATGCCGCCGTCGAGACTTTGAATCCGGGGAAGACTTCTTCGGTGACGCAGGCGCCGCCCACGACGTATCGCCGCTCCAAAACCAGCACCTTCCACTTGGCGCGCGCGAGGTAGCAGGCCGTCACGAGACCGTTGTGGCCGCCGCCGATGATGATTGCGTCGTATTTCACGTTAGATTTTCACCCTGATGTTGAAGTAAGCGTTGAAAGGCTCCGAGAGCGAGCTGGTCTGATCGTTGTAGGTTCCGAAGTACGGCTCGTAAGGATAGCGCAGGAACGTCTGCACGTTGGCCCCGGGATTATACGCATTGCCCACCGGCGGCGTCGACGGACCGCCCGCGAGATTGGTATAGATGCAGGTTTGGCTGTTCCAGAAGTACGTGAAGGCGGTGTGCTGGCCGCCAAAGCACGACTGCAGCAGGTTTGCCAGGGTCACCGACGCGCTCACCCGCGGCGTCAGTTGGTACGAGAGCTGAAGATGTCCGAGCAGTTGCGCCGGCTCGCGGAACGCGCCGATGCCGTCGAACTGCCCGGTGTAGGGATCCGGAATCGAAAGCGTCGCCGCGCAGGTCGCGTTGTCGGCATTAAACGGCGCGCCGCCGGACGCGCCGTAAGGATAGCGCGGATCGCCGCTCGTCGAGCCGGCCAGTCCGCGTCCGCATCCTGCGGCCGGGTCGATGCCCGGCGTGGTGATCGGCGCGCCGTAGCGGTTGCCCGCGACGTATTGGAATGAGGGCGTCACGGCAAACTTGTCGTGTTTGTAATTCAAGATCAATGTCGCGACGTACGGATAGTTGAACGCGTTTACGCCCGAACCGATCGGGCCTGGGAAAACCGAGTACGGCAGATACGGCGCCGTCGGATCGAACAGGCCGAACGCGGGCGAACGCCAGTAGGGATTCGCGATGTCGCCGGCTCTGCAGGTTGGATCGGGCTTGCCGCCGGGCCGGTAACAGGGCGCCGCCGCCAAGCCATTGGTGGTGCTGCCGCACATCGGCGTTCCGAACTGCGATTTTCCGTAGGCCGCGCCTCCCGGCGCGCACGAGTTGGTATAGGCGTTATACTGCGAGATGCCCGAGTTGATCGGCGAGAGCACCGTCGTACCGTTGGGCAGCGTGCTGTACTTCACGGTCACGTAGGTGTACGCAAACGAAAGCTGCGCGGCGAAGCCGTTGCGGCTAAAGTCGCCCTTGTCGAACTGGAACTCGAAGCCGCGCGACGTTTGGTACCCGCGTTGAGGCCCGAGACGTCAGCCCGGTCGTGTAGTTGATGTAGAAGTTCTCGATCTGGTCTTGCGTCTGCCGTAAGAACGGCGTCAGCTTGAACGACATGTCCGTTCCCTGGATGCGGTGCTCGAGCGAGAAGTCGCTGTTGTAGGAGACCGATGGCGCGACCTCGTGCCCGGGCGTCGTGAATCCCAGCGGATAGAACTGCGCCAGCGTATCGGGCAGGTTCTGCTGCAGGGCGTTGTACTGTTCGTACGCGGCGCTCGGCTGTTCGTTGTAGCGCTCCGTAGCTCGCGCGCAGCACGGTGTTAGGGTCTGAGCGTGTAGGTCGCGCCGATACGCGGCTGAGGAATGTTGTAATCGAACGCGCCCGGCGTGTTCTGAAGGTTCGCGTTCTGGTACTGTTTGCCGAACGACGGAGCACGGCGCTTGGGAGTTGGTGCTCCAGCCGCTCGACCCGACCAGCGCGCTGCGGTCCACGAGCGTCAGCGTCCTCGTATCGAAGCACGTGTCCTGGTTAAACGCGTTGAACCAAAAGTCGCGCGCCGCTCCAAAGTCGGTATTCGCTCCGACGTAGGAGTAATTGTCGACGCGCAGGCCGACGTTGACGAAGAGTTTGTCGTTGGGACGCCACTGGTCGGTGATCGAGTAGCCGGTGAAGTATGGCATGACCGTGTTGTTGTAGCCATACGCGCCGTTTTCGACCGCGTAGTACGCGCACGGTCCGTTGCCGCACTCCAAGCCTGAAACGTTGGAGTTAAAGAGCGGCTCGTTGAGGTGCAGAAACGTCGGCAGGAGCCCGTACGTCACGCCGCCGCCTTGGCCGTCGGCGCAGGTCGTCGGGACGGTGAAGGGCGAGCCGCCGCCCCCGTTGATGTGGTAACACGTGCCGCTGAAGGGGTTGTTCTTGTTCACGAGCACGGCGAACGCGTTGCCGTAGGCCTTGCCGTATTGGAACATCTGCTCGTTGTAAATGCGCGCGCCGCTCGACGTGGTGTACGACCCCTCCGCCTCGAGAAGATTCTGCGGACTGAGCTGATCGGCGAACGAGAGGCTGATGCCGCGGGTGTGATTGTTGATCTCGTAATCGCCCGAGTCGTAATAGGCGTACGGCTGCAGCGACATCATCGGCCCGTTCTCAATCCAGTCGGAGTAGTAGGTGTAGCCGTAGATGCGCAGGTAGGCGTTGGAGTTGAAGTTCTTCTGATACTGCAGCTTCACGATCGCCTGGCCGTTGTAACCGCGGTCGCGCTGATTATACGGGTCGGGGATTGGTCCGTCGAACGGATGCGGCGGCGACGACGGATAGAAGTACGGCGTCACCAGCGAGGCGTAGTTCGAGGGAAGAAAGGTTCCGACGTGCCCCTTATACTGCCATGAGTCGAGATAGTACGGCGGAAACGAGCCGACGGTATCGATCCAGTTATCGTATCCTTCGTCGTTGACCGAGCTCAGGAAGGTCGTGAAGATCTCGTCGTTGTCGTAGAGCAGCTGCATGTCGTCGCGCAGCCCGTCGTTCTTGTGCGGGATCGCGATGTGGAAGTTCACCACCGAGGTGCGCGTCGCGACGTTGGCAGCATTGATCGTTCCGAATCCGATCGGGCCGAGCACCCAGCCCGGTTGGCCGTTGAGACCCACGTTGCGCGCGCCGTTTGTAAAGCACGACGGCAACTCGGTTCCCGGCACCGGAGCGCCTGCGGGGCACTGCCCGAGCTGCTGTCCGAACTCGTTGGCGTACGATGCGCCGCCGAACTGATCCACGTATCGGTAATCTTGGTTGTAGCCGCCGATCCCGACGTAGTAGGAAAACATGCGGTCGGGGGTTGCGCCGCCGGCCTCGACGTTCGCACTATGGTAGAAGACGGTTGAGCCGACGCCGAGATTCGCCGAAGCGTACCCCGGGAACGTTCCCGTTTTGATCACCTGGTTGATGAAGCCCGCGAGCCCTTGCGCTTCGGCGTTGGCCGGCGTCGCGCCGGTATAAACTTGCAGTTCGAGCTGTCCCAGCGATGAGAGCGAGCCCGACGGGTAGTTGTCGAACGCGCGGTTGACCGGAATGCCGTCGAACTCATAGCCTACTTCCGATGCGTCGCCGCCGCGAATGTGGACGGCCTGTAAGTATCCGTTTTGATTCGCCGGCACGTACGCGCCCGGCACCGATGCGATCGCGGAGTATGCGCTGTTGAGCGCGCCGCCGCCGCCCAGCACGGCCGTGCGATCCTGCTGGGCGGCATTGATCGAGTAGACGTCTGCGGTCGTGCCCGAGCGAACGAGGCTCGCGGCGCTCTGCGACGTAACGTGTGCGATCGTTCGCAGCGAAGGCTTTAGCGAGAGGGTTAGGGTCTGCTGCGCGTCGGCGAGCACGGCGACCCCGGCATACGAGAACGAATCGTAGCCGTCTTTTTGCAGCGAGATCGTATACTCGTCGGGCGCGAGCGAGACGAAGGCAAAGTGACCGCGCGCGTCGGTCGTGGTCGTGGCGTTCTGCGACGGGCTCGTGACGGTGACTTTCGCGCCGTCGATCGGCGTCGTGCTCCCCGCGACGTTCACGACGCCGCTGATCCCGCCGGTCGTGCCCGCGAACGCAGCATCCGGCACCAGGCTCACGAGCATTACTGCCAAGGCGGCAACCGCGCTCCCAATCCGCGCAACGATGCACCGGTCATGCCTCTTGGCGCGCCCCGAACGTGTCACGCCGCGCCCCCAACGTGTCATCCTGAGCCCCCAATGTGTCATCCTGAGCGAAGCGAGGCGTAGCCGAGCGTAGTCGAAGGACGGCTTGCCAAACACATAGCTCATTCACAAACCTCCTGTTTCGTATCGGGTGGGAGATGGTGCGACCGTAAGAATGCGTCGTACGCCGCCATCGCGGCGTCATACTGCGCGCGCACCGCAGCGGCTTCGCGCAAATGCGGCGGAAGAGGCGGCCCTTGCGAGAGCGCCACCGCGCCTTGAAGGATCGTGAGCCGTTCGCGCAGTCGGTCCGGCTTCAGCAAGTCGTCCTCCGAGTTGACGATCCCCGATGTAAACAGCGCGCGTACCTCGGCCGAGCCCGGCATCGTCGCGAGCCTGTCGAGCCGGTTGAGCGCCGTATCGATCGAAGAAAGCTCGTCGTCGAGCTCTTTGACGAACGCATAGCGCTGCTCGTACTGCGCTTGCGTCCAGGCCGCGCGCGGATCCGGCAAAACGTCGAGCCGCTGCCGCAGTTCCGTGGCGTCATCCTGAGCGGAGCGAGGGGAAGCCGATCGTAGTCGAAGGACGGCCGTATAGCGCCCCGGCACCACCGTCGGCCCGTCGCTCCCGCGGTTCCAGTCGCGCGCGCTCAGCCACTCCACCGGCGCCGTCTCCGTGAGATCCCACGACGTCCGCTCGATGCCCGCTTCGCCCGGCGCCGAAATGCAGCGTGCGCGCCGTCCCGACGCATCGAAGATCTCGATCTCGGGGTTCGCCGGCGACCGAAGATAATAGGTGAACGTCGCGCCCTCGGGCGGATCCTCGCCGGCGAACGAGCCGGCCGAGAGACAGCACTCGTCGGGCTGCGTTCCGTAATACGACGTCCACCAGCGATACCACGTATATGCCGTCGGAATTGCAAACAGCGTCGCCGATGAGCCGGCCGCCGCGCCGCGAATTCCTTCGATTGCGGTGAGATCGTCGAGAATCCAGAAGCCGCGGCCGTGCGTGGCGATCAGGAGATCGTGCCGCTGCGGCTGGATGCGCATATCGTGCACCGCCACCGATGGCATGTTTAAGCGCAGGCTCTGCCAGTGCGCGCCACGGTCGAGCGAGTACCACACGCCCTGCTCCAAGCCTGCGAACAGGACGTCGGGATTTACCGGATCCTCACGAACGACGTGCACGTATTGATCGCGCGGCAGGCCGTTGACGATCGTGCGCCACGTCGCACCGGCGTCGTCGGTCACGAGCACGTACGGTGCCGGGTCGCCCATCACGTGACGGTCGATCGCGACGTACGCGCGCTGCGGATCGGCACTCGACGCTTCCACCGTATCGATCCGTCCCCACGGCGCGATGCCGGGCGGCGTCACGTTCTGCCAGGAGGTGCCGTTGTCGAGCGTCAGCTGCACCAGCCCGTCGTCGGTGCCCACCCAAATGCGCCCCGGCGCGACGCGCGAGGGCGCTATATCGAAGATCGTATCGTAAAACTCCGCGCCGGAAACGTCGGTGTTGATCGGTCCGCCCGCCACCAGTTGTTTGTTGGGATCGTTGCGCGTGAGATCGGGGCTCGCCACCGTCCAGGTGCGCCCGCGGTCGTTGGTCGCGAAGAGCACGTTGGCGCCGAAATAGCCGGTCGCGATGCTTCCGGCGCGAAGCGGCGCGAAGGCGATCGGAGCCTCCCAGTTGGAGCGATACGGCAATCCCGCCAGCGCGCGGCCGTTCGTATCGGTGACGTCGGGTGAGATGTCGTAGTTCTGCCGCGAATGCAAGTCGAAGATTCCGAGTTGCCCGTTGAGCTCGTTAACGCCCACGTTCCAAATCGAGCCGGGATTACCGGGTTCGGGCCACACCCAGGAACCGTCGCCGTCGTTGCCGACCGCGCGCCAGTCGGAGTTCTCGATGCCGAATCGGCTGAGCGAATCCGATGGCCCGCAGTACGCATCGTTATCTTGGATCCCGCCGCAAACGTGGTAGGGATTCTCCTCGTCGTAGCCGAGGCGATAGACTTGCGCGAGCACCACGTTGAACCGCCAATCCCACGTGGTGCCGCCGTCGATCGAGATCGGCGCGCCGCCGTCGTTGGCTTCGATGATGCGCCGCCCGTCGCGCGAGATCCAGAGCCCGTGATGATCCTGATGCACGGCGCCGAGCACGTCACGATATGTTTTGCCGCCGTCGCGCGTCTCGATGAGATCCTCGGAGGAGAAGAAGACGCGATCGGCATTCGAGGGATCGACCGCGAGCCGGGTCATGTAGAAGGGCCGCTGGTTCACCAGCGTATCGCGCGTCATCAGTCGCCACGTGGTCCCGCCGTCGTCCGAGCGCCAGAGCACGCCCTCCTTCGATTGGATCAGCGCATAGACGCGTCGTCCTGCGACCGCGATACCGATTCGTCCCATGGTGCCCGCCGGAAGACCGCCGCCTCGGAGTTCGCGCCACGACGCGCCGCCGTCGGAAGATTTAAAAAGCCCGTCGAGCGGGCCGCCGCTGGTGAAGCTCCATGGAACGCGCCGGAACTGCCAGATTCCGGCGTACGCCACGTTGGGATTGCGCGAGTCGATCGCGATGTCCGAGGCGCCGCTCGATGGGCCGAGGTAAAGCGTGCGCTGCCACGTTCGTCCGCCGTCGGTCGTGCGATAGACGCCGCGAGCGGTGCTGTCGCGATAGGGGTTGCCCACCGCCGCTACCAGCACGTGCTGGGGGTTCCGCGGGTCCACGACGATCTGTGCGATCGCCCACGTCTCGCGAAGCCCCACGTTGCGCCAGTGCGCGCCGCCGTCGTGCGTGAGCCAAAGTCCGTCGCCGTATGAGATGTCGTTGCGAAAGTTCGGTTCGCCGGTGCCCACCCACACGGTATTTCGGTCGTGCGGATCGATTGCGATTGCGCCGATCGCTCCAACGGCGTCTCGCGGCCATGTATTGCGCCACGTGAGTCCGCCGTTGCTGCTCTTCCACACGCCGCCGTCGGCGCCGCCGAAATAATAGAGATAGGGATCTTGATCCGTGCCGGCCACGCCCGACGTCCGGCCGCCCGAAACCGCCGGCCCAACGTTACGCCACGCAATGTCGTGCAGTGCCGGCATCGAGACGCCGGCTGCGAGCAGAAGCCCGAGCGTGATGTTAGCCTCCGATGACGCGCAGGTAGTGGCGGTCGAAGGCGCTCAGGAGACCCTCGGCATTCGAATACGGACCGGGCGAATACGCGCGCGACCCCAAACCGAGCTGCGTGAGCTCGTTCACGTGCCAATCCTGCCGGTTGGTGAGATCCCAAAACTCGACCGCGTCGGTGGGATCGAAGCCCGGCTGCGCTATCGTCGCGGGATCGAAGAGAAACGCGCAGACCACCTCCGTTCGATCCGGCGCGAGCGGCTTGGCGTAATGCACCATCACGTAATCGGGATGCAGGCTCAGCAGCAGCGACGGGAAGATCGTGTAGTAGTAGACGCGCTCCAGATTCTCGCCGTGCACCGTGCCGACCGGCGGATAGGTGCGCGCTCCGCTCATCGTGAGCGCGCCTCCCGGCTGACGCATCTCCGAATACCCGCCGAGAAACGGGCCTTCGGCGAGGTCGTTGCGGCCGCTGTCGGATGGCGAGAGCTTGTCGAGTTGCGGATGAACGAGCGGACAGTGATAGCACTCCGAATAGTTCATGAAGATCAGCTTCCAGTTGCACGCGAGGTCGTACGCCAGGCTCCCCGCGGTCCGCAAGCCGCCGATGTTCCAATCGGTGAAGCGGCCGATCAGCGGCGCGAAGGCCTGAGCGAACGGCGTTGCCTCCGGCGCCAGGTTCACGAACACGAAGCCTTCCCAAAGCGCCGTTTGCGCTTCTTTGAGCGGATACTCCGCACGGTCGAATCCCGGAACTTCGGCCATATTGCGCGCGACTTTCAACTCGCCGTCGAGCCCGTAGGTCCAGGCGTGATACGGACACTGAATCGAGCCCGCAAATCGTCCCGACGCCGCTTCGCACATGCGCGTCCCGCGGTGGCGGCATACGTTATAGAAGGCGTGCACCACACCCGCGGCGTCGCGCGTTACGATCAGACTCTCGCCGAAGAGTTCGACGGTGAAGAACTCGCCGGGCGTTGCGATCGACTCTTCGCGCCCCACGCAAAGCCACTCGCGCGAGAAGATGCGCTCGCGCTCGCGCGCGAAAACATCCGGCTGCGTATACCACGATGCCGGCAGCGTCATCGCGCCGGAACCAACCTTCGGCTTCACAAACGTCTGCATCGGCGGAGGGTTCTAGCTCATTTGACGGAATCCGCTTCCGACCAATAGTTTGTTCGGCCTTTTGGTAAATCTAGCAATGAAACCTTCGGAAAATATGACCCTTGAGCCGTCTCTTACTCGGGAAGCCTACTGGGACGAGGCGTTCTATGCGCGCGAGCGCGAGGCGATTTTCTTCGGGCAATGGTTTTGCGCCGGCCGTACTGAGGGTTTGGAATCTCCGGGCGCGTATCGCGTGCTTGACGTCGCCGGTGAAAGCGTCATCGTCGTGCGCGGCCAGGATGCGCTCTACGCGCACCTCAACCTCTGCCGGCACCGCGGCAGCCGGTTGCTCTGCGGTGAAGGGCAACTGCGCGGGAGCATTCGCTGCCCGTACCACGGCTGGGCCTACGCGCCCGACGGACGCCTTATCGCCTCACCGTTCGTTCCCGACTCCGCAGTGCCGGGCGAATCGCGCCGCTTGCATGCCGTCGCCGTCGCGCAGTGGGCGGGCTTCTTGTTCGTGCGCGTCGCGCCGCGCAACGGCGGCGACGAGACGCTCGAAGAGCAGCTCGGACCGATCGCGGGGCGCGTGAGGCGCTATCCTCTCGACCGGTTGCGAATCGCGCAGACGATTCGCTACGAGGTCGCGGCAAACTGGAAGGTGATGCTCGAGAACTATAACGAGTGCTATCACTGCGCCGGCGTCCATCCCGAGCTCTGCCGTCTCGTGCCGGATTTCAAACGCCAGGGCGGTTCCGATCTCGATTGGGAGCGCGGCATCGCGCACCGCGACGGCGCGTGGACCTTCACCGCCGACGGCACGAGCGCGCGTGCGCCCTTTGCGACGCTCGACGACGACGAGAAGGTGCGCCACAAAGGCGAACTGATCTATCCCAACCTGCTCTTGAGTCTCTCCGCCGAGCACGTCGCCGCGTTCACGCTCTGGCCCCACGCGCCCAACGCCACGACGATCGTCTGCGATTTTCTCTTCGACCCGGCCGAGATGGCGAAGCCGGATTTTGATCCGCGCGACGCCGTCGAGTTTTGGGATCTCGTCAATCGCCAGGATTGGGCGATCTGCGAATCCGTGCAGGCCGGGATGAGCTCGCGCGCTTTTCGCTACGGCTACTACGCACCGATGGAGGATGCGAGCTTGGATATCCGCCGCTATCTCGCGCGCGTCATGAAGGCGCCCAACTCGTGAGCCGCGAGTACGATGCGATCGTCGTCGGCTTAGGCGCGCTGGGCAGCGGCGCCGCCTACTGGCTCGCCAAGCGCGGCGCGCGCGTGCTCGGCATCGAGCAGTTTTCGTTCGGACACGATCGCGGCAGCTCGCACGACTGGTCGCGCATCATTCGCAAGTCGTACTTCACGCCTGCATACGTGCGGCTCGCCAAGGAAGCCTACGATGCGTGGAACGCCCTCGAGGCCGATGCCGGCGAACGCGTTATCTTTAAGACCGGCGGGCTCGATATCGGGCCCCGCGACGGCGCTATTCCGCTCGCGGGATATGCCGATTCGATGAGCGCGTGCGGGGTGCCGTTCGAGCGTCTCGACGCCGCGGAGATCCGCAAGCGCTGGCCGGTCTGGCAGATCGGCGACGACGTCCATGGCCTCTTTCAAGCCGATAGCGGCATCGTCGCGGCCGATCGAGCGACGGCCGCGTTGCGCGCGACGGCGGCGGCGTTCGGCGCGACGCTGTGCGAGAACGCTCCCGTCACGGCGATCCGCGACGAGCGCGGCGAGATCGAGGTGGAAGCCGGTGGCGAGCGTTACCGTGCCGGCAAGCTGATCGTTACGGCGGCGGCCTGGACTCCGCACGTCCTCGCGCACTTCGGTGGCCGGATTCCATTCGACGTCACCAAAGAACAGGCGATGTATTTTGCGAGCCCGGCGCACGAACGTTTTGCCTTCGGCTCGTTCCCGATCTGGATCTGGATGGACGATCCGTCGTTTTACGGTTTCCCAGTCTTCGGCGAAGAGGGCGCCGTGAAAATCACGCAAGATGCCGGCGGCAAGTCGGTCGATCCCGACACGCGCGGCTTCGAGGAGGATCCCGATCTCACCGCGCGTGTCACCGGCTTCGTCGAGCGCTACCTTCCCGCCGCGCTCGGACCGATCGTGCGGCTCAAGACCTGTCTCTACGCCTTGACGCCCGACCGCGACTTCATCCTCGATACGCTGCCGGATCATCCGAACGTGAGCGTCGCCGTCGGCGGCGGCCACGGCTTTAAGTTCGCCTCGGTGATCGGACGGATTCTGAGCGATCTTGCGCTCGACGGCGCGACGGCGTCCGATGTCGGCGCCTTCAAGATCGATCGCCCGATCTTGCAGCAGCTCGATCCGCCAAAAACCTATATGCTCTAGCCGGCAATGCCATCCTGAGCGGAGCGCCCGCAGGCGCGCAGTCGAAGGACGAGCATGTCCCGCAGTGTCATCCTGAGCGGAGCGCCCGCAGGCGCGCAGTCGAAGGACGAGCATGTCCCGCAGTGTCATCCTGAGCGGAGCGCCCGCAGGCGCGCAGTCGAAGGACGAGCATGTACCGCAGTGTCATCCTAAAGCGGAGCGCCCGCAGTGTCATCCTGAGCGGAGCGCCCGCAGGCGCGCAGTCGAAGGACGAGCATGTACCGCAGTGTCATCCTAAAGCGGAGCGCCCGCAGTGTCATCCTGAGCGGAGCGCCCGCAGGCGCGCAGTCGAAGGACGAGCATGTACCGCAGTGTCATCCTAAGCGGAGCGCCCGCAGTGTCATCCTGAGCGGAGCGCCCGCAGGCGCGCAGTCGAAGGACGAGCATGTACCGCAGTGTCATCCTGAGCGGAGCGCCCGCAGGCGCGCAGTCGAAGGACGAGCACGTCTTCGCATGAACGGTCGAGCTTAACCATGCAGCAACCCGTCGCCGATCTCATCGTCATCGCGCCCATCGTACACACGATGGATGACGCGAGCATGAATTCGCGTGCGTTCGCCGTCCGCGGCGGACGCTTCGCGTACGTCGGCGACGTCGCGGGCGCGATGGCATGGCGAGGAAGCGGCACCGAGGTGCTCGAGCTGCGCGAGGGGGCCGTGCTGCCCGGCATCGTGGACGCGCATCTGCACCTAACGAATCTCGGACTTTCGCTGCAGCAGGTTGCGCTCGACGGTGTACGCGGATTCGACGAAGCAATCGAAGCGACGCGATCGTTTGCGGCGACGAGCGACGAGCAGTGGATTCTCGGGCGCGGCTGGGATCAGAACCTCTGGCGCGACGGGGCATTCCCGTCGCACGGCGCGCTCAGTGCCGCGATTCCGGATCGTCCGGTCGTGCTGACGCGCGTGGACGGTCACGCGGCGCTCGCAAACGCGCGCGCGATGGAGCTCGCGGGAATCGCCGATGCCGCCGCGGACCCGCCGGGCGGTCGCATCGTGCGCGACCGCGACGGCATGCCGACCGGGCTCTTCATAGACGCCGCGCTCGCGCTCGTCTACGATTGCGTTCCGAAGCCGGATCGCTCGCAGTTGATGCGCGCCATACGCGCCGGTATCGCGGAATGCAATCGCTGGGGCGTCACCGCCGTTGCCGAACCCGGCTGCGACGAGGCGGTCCTCGCGGCGCATGAGGCGCTGCTCGAAGCCGGTGAGTACTCGATGCGAACCCACGCGATGATCGAGGCGCAGCCCGCGACGATCGAGCGGCGCACGAGCGCCGGGATCGTGGACGGGGCATACGACGGGCGCTTCTCGGTGCGAGCGATCAAGATGTATGCCGACGGCGCGCTCGGTTCGCGCGGCGCGGCGCTGCTCGCGCCTTACGCCGACGATCCCGCGAACGAAGGCCTCGTCCTAACGTCGCAATCGGAGATCGAAGCCGTCGCAGTGCGCGCGCTTAAAACCGGCTTCCAACTCTGCGTGCATGCCATCGGCGATCGGGCGAATCGTTTCGTGCTCGACGCCTTCGAGAAAACTTTGCCGCCGGGCGGCAGCGCCGCGCCGCGCTTTCGCGTGGAACACGCCCAGATCGTTGCGCCCGCCGATATCTCGCGTTTTGCGCGGCTCGGCGCCATCGCATCGGTGCAGGCGACCCATGCGAGCAGCGACATGCGGTGGGCGCGCGAGCGTTTAGGGGCGGAGCGTCTTGCCGGCGCGTACGCTTGGCGCGCGCTGCTCGATGCCGGCGCGGTCGTCGCCAACGGCACCGATGCGCCGGTCGAGCCGGTCGATACCGGGCGCACGTTTCTCGCTTCGATCTCCGCGCACGGTGCGATCGATCACCGTATGACGCGCGGCGAGGCGCTGGTCTCGATGACCGCTGCGGGCGCCTACGCGAACTTCCAGGAAGGCTCGATCGGTTCGATTGCGCAGGGGAAGTACGCCGACTTCGTTATTCTCGATCGGGATTGGATGTCGGCGGCCCTCGATGAGATCGCGGCGACGCGCGTCGTCGCAACCTACTTCGCGGGCCGCCGCGTTTACCCGGGCGCTACTTCGTAGCGATTCCGACTGCGCCGGTCGTGCAGCTTCCGCTGCCGGTCGGACACGCTTTGAGATCTTGTGCGTAGACGACTTTGCCTTTGCTGTTCTTCAGGGCGACTTTGGCGGTCACCGTGACTTCCGTCGGATTGCCGGGATTCGGCTTGAACGAGCCGGTGATTCCCTTGTAGGCCTTGCCTTTGAGCGTCACGATCTTATTGCTCCACTTCTCGCTCGGAAACGACCCGGAGGTGCAGTTTCCGGTCGTCGTGATGCAGATCTGATACTTCGCCGGATGCCCCTTGGCGACGGTGATGCAGCCGATGTATTGCGACGGGCACGCTGCCGGCGGCAGCTCGCCGTTGACGATTTGCATGGATGCTCGCTCGCCCCGCTGAGCGGCGAGCGGCGCACTGCCCGGAATGGACGGTGACGTGCCGCCCGAGCACGCCGCAAGCCCGAGGCTGGCGACGACGGCGGCAATCAGAAGGCTCCTGTGCACGATGGACTCCTTTTAGAAGAAGCTCGGGAGTAAGTGTAGGTTGGCTTTACTTAGATTCCGGCGTGGACCTTTCGGCGGCCGGCTAAATAGATGCCGGCGCCCACGAGCAGCATCATCGCGGTAAGTCCGATCACCTTAACGACCGCGAGCGTCTTGTTCGGATCGTCGTCGGCGGGGAAACCGGCAAAGACGATCGCGGAGAACGTGGTCAAAAGACCGATGGCAGCGGCCGCGGCAACCGTCCACTTCCCGCCTGGAATGCTCACCATATCGGGCGAGCGCGGCGCGTTGCGGAACTTCAGCGCCGATGCGAACAGAAAGAGGAAAGGCACCAGCGTGATCACGACCGTCGAGCTCACGAGCACGTCGTACGCGCCGCGCACGCTCGTGCCGGCTTGACCTAAAAAGATGAAGACGGCGGCGATGACCGCTTGCGTTACCAAGGCGGCGACGGGCGAGTTCCAGCGAGGGTGCATGCGGCCGAACCACGCGGGGAGATAGTGATCGATGCCGGCAACGAACGGCAGACGGGCGACGGCGCCCAGCCACGCGCCGGTGCTTCCCAAACAGCTAATCAAAACCAGTGCGGCCGCGATCGGCGTGAGGATGCTCCAGCCGAACTGCGACGAGGCGTGCGCGATCGCTTGCATCACTCCTGACGACGGGTTCACGTCGTGCGGCTTCACCACGGCGAGCACGGCAGCGGTGCCCGCGATATAGATGATGGCGATCGCCGGCGCCGCCAGCGCAAGGCCGAGCGGAATCGTTCGCTTCGGATTCTTGATCTCGCCGCCCATGAACGGCATCGCTTCGGGGCCGGTCCATGCAAAGGCAATCACCGACCAGAAGATCAGATCTTTGATGGCAAAGCCCGGGCGCATCGTCGTCGCGTTGATCGGCGTCGCCGCGCCGAACTTCCACCACGCGAGCGCTCCCAGCCCAACGAGCAGCAGCGTCGCCGTCCAGCGGGAGATCGCTCCCGCGTTGTTGAGCCACTTGCCGACCTCGAGCCCGTACACGTTCACGATCGTTCCGAGCGCTAATCCGCCGAGCGCGACGGCGATGAAGTACGGCGGCGCCGCGGCGAGTGCGGTGCCGCGCGTGCCTCCGATGAAGAGCGCGTTGCCGGCCGCAAAGTAGAGCAGCGCCGGAAAGTACGGCAAGACGCTCGCCCAATACGTCCATCCGGTGATGAATCCGGCGAATGGCCCGAACGCGCGCTTGCTCCAAATGTAGAGGCCGCCCTCATCGGGATGGTGCGACGAGAGGAAGACCACGCAGATCGAGAGCGGGACGAACATCGTCAGCGCGCCGATGATCCAGACCGGAATCGAGCTCGGGCCCGCGGCTGCGGCCGTTACGACCCATTGCAAGTTCGAACTGGCGACGACGAAAAAGAGAATGACGTCGGCCAATCCAAGGGTGCGCCGAAGCTGCATCGTGCGCGCATTCAACGCCGAAAGAGAATCGCCCACCGGCGGTGACGGTGGGCGATCTGCGTGTGCCTTGCGTTAGCGATCTAGTACGGGCGTCCCCAGTGTCCGCCTCGCCAGTACCAGCCGTTGGGGCCGTGCGCCCAGTGTCCGCCGTGCCAGACGGCGCCGCCGTACGGCGGATATTGATAACGTCCGTGGATCCAGACGTAGCGGTAGCCGTTCCACTGCCAGTATCCGCCGACCCAATAGTAGCCCGGCCCCGGTGCCGCGGGAACGGTCTCGTAGATCGGAGGCGGCGGTGCGGTTTGAACGTAGATGCCGCCGTACACCTGTGCGGCAGCGGGAATCGCCATTCCGGAAGCGGCCGCTCCGCCGAGTGCCGCAGCGAGGAGAAGATTTCGTAAGTACATCATGCACTCTATGTACCACCATGGCGCCATGGTCTCGCGGTCAACCCGATTAAAGCATCATTGCGATCCGATGAGAGTGAGCGCTTGCAGTAGTTGCTGCCCGTCGCGCCACAGAACGCCCGCGCGGTCGACGCACGCTTCGCGCCCTTCGCGCAACCGGCGTTCGGTTGCCGGCATGGTTGGCGGAAGTATTGCCAGCAGCACGTCGCGATCGTGCGCCTCGCCCAGCGCGTCCGCAACGAGCGCCAGCCGCTCGGCGACCGGTTGCAACGACGGATCGAGCGTTTCGAAGCGCTCGACCGCGTAACGCAGCCGCTTACAAGCGATGCGAAACTGGTGCAGCTCGCGGCCCTCGCGCCGCTCCAGTGCGTGCGCGAGCGCCCGCGCTTCACCCAGTCGCGTCTGCAGCACGAGGCCTGCGAGCTCGCGGACGTCGCGTGCGGCCGAGAGATCGATGCGCTGCGGCTTCACGACGGCCGATCGAAGCGCAGGCGGCGCAGTTCGCGGCAGGCGCGCTGCGTCGCGAAGCGTTCGCGTTCCCGCAAATGCCGGAGCAGCTCGTCAATGAGATGAGCCTCGCCGGTGTGGACGCAGCGCTCGAGCAACCCCGCGATGACCGCGGCGTCCCGCGCCGAATCGGTCGCGGTCGCGCCGCGCGCTTTACGCGGCGCAGGAGGCGCTTGGCGATCCGCGCGATGCTCGGCGACGTCCTGGAGCAGCGAGCGAAATCGTCGGCCGGCCGTTCGCACGGCGTGCAGCCGCTTCTCATTCGGCTGGCGGAGGAATCGCCGCCGTGCACCGCTCGAGCGCGCGGCGTTCGCGTCGCGACGGCTTGCTTTAGCCACTTCATAACGAATAGCGGCTCATGCCGCGCCGCGTTCGACGGGGGTGATTTGGGCGACCTTCGCGAAGTATCCGTTCCGACGTGAGAACGACGCGCCTGCCCGTCCTCGTCGCGCTTCTGGCCATCGTCGCAGCGGCCTACGTGGTATCTATCACTCTCACCGCGCGACCGACCAACGGCGAAACCATCGCGATTTACTACACGAAGCTCGACGGCAAAACGCTGGGCGAAGTGCGCGTTTCGATGCGCCCGCCGCCAAGCCGGCGAAAGCGCCGCCGAACATCTGCACAACTCGTGCTGTATGCTGCGGTCGCAAGCCGTTGCCGGGCCGCCGAACGACGTGCAAGCGATCCGCTTTCCGCCCGGCACCGCGTCCGGACGTCGCGCGTTGCACGGTTCAACACGGCAACGGTCGATCTCTCAAAAACGTCGAGCCGCAAACCGGCGGGATCGTTCGGGGAGAACGGCGAGTTCAAAGGACTCGTCTACACGTGACCGGCATTCCCGGCATCGACGCCGTGCGCGATCACCGTTGACGGAAACGCGACTTGGAGACGCTGCCGGGGGGACATCTTGAGCTGGACGAACCGCTTCATCGCTCGGACTGGTAGCGCGCTCGCCGCAGCGCTGACGCTGGCGCATTGCGGCCGCGTCCGGTTCGGGCCGATGCGCCGCTCGTCGTGCGTCTATCAGGGGCATGCGATCCGCTTCACGCATCTCGACACTCAACGGCGGCGCATCGCCGTCGGCGTGGACGATCCCGGCTTCGTGACGCTCCTTGCGCGATGCGGGAGCGTGCCTGACGTGGAAGCCCGGCGAGCGCTACGTTCTGATCACGACCTCCGTGCCGGTGGTCGTCAGCTTTGCGATCGGCGATCGCCGGTACGACGTCGGACCGATCGCCCTGCAAGCCACGTTCGCGCCGTACGCGCGCGGTAACGAAGCCTATCTGCCCCTGCGACGAAGTGCTTGCGCGCGCTCGATCTTGCGCTCCGCCAAGACGGCGGCGTGCAGGTGCTGCAGCCGCAGCTCGCATCGCTCGACGTCCGCCGTCAAGACAACGGCGTCACGCTGGCGCTTGCGCGCCGGCGCGCCGATTCGGCCGCGCGTCGTGCAAGAAAACCCGACGCCGGTCACCTACGCCTTCGACGGCGTCGGAACGGCGCTGGACGGAACCCGCCAAGTCAGCGCCGGCGGCGTGCGCAGCATGCAGATCACAAACCACCGGATCGGTTCGCGATCCAATGACGCTCGTTACGTCGCGCTCGATCCCGGCACGGTCGTCGACGCGCCTCGCAGAACGGCGACGGTCGCGACGTCCTGCTCGCTTCACGGGCGCGGGCGCGCCGCCGGCAAGCGCAACCGGAGCAGGAAGCCCGTTGGCGCGAAGCATCGCCGACGCCCGAGCCCGCGCCCGCCCAAACCGGGGCATCGCGCGACGGTGACCGGCGTGAGCCAACAGCCGTCGAGTGACGGCGTTGCGGTCGCGATCGCGGTGACCGGCAGACGCCGCCTACGAGTGGCATCGCCTGCGCGATCCCGACAATCGCTTTTGGGTGGATATCGACGAATGCGCAGCTGCAAGGGCCGCCGATCGACCAATCCTAGCCGGTTGCGCCCACCGGCGGCGGATCGAGTCCGATTCTTTCGATGCGCGTCCGTCAAATCGACCCGCACGACGGTGCGCGTCGCGCTCATCGCTCGACGGACCAAAATCCGTTGCGATCACGCCCTCGGCGACGGGCATTGCATCGTGGACGTCGGCTTCGCAAGACGTCGCCGACGCGCCGCGCGCCGGAAACGGCAGCGTCGGCACCGTCGTCTCTGCCGAGCAGCAAACGGTCGCGGCCGTCACGCCGGCGCCGCTCGACGACTCGGCTCCGGCGACTCGAACAGCCCGGGCGACACGACCTGGAAGTTCGGCCCGCGCAGCGGTTACGTTGCCGACCAATCCGCGCCTCATCGTGATCGATCCAGGGCACGGCGGCAGCGACATCGGCATCGCGCACGGCGGTCTCGCGAAGCCGCATCTCACGCTCGACATGGCCAAACGGTTGCGCGACATTCTCGTCGCGCGCGGCTGGCAAGTGAGCATGACGCACGAGACCGACGTGGACGTCTATCGAGCCCAACGACAGCGCGCATGACGAACTTCAAGCCCGCGACGACATCGCCAACAATGCCGGCGCGCGCCTGTTCGTCAGCATCCACGTCAACGCGTTCATCAACTCCGGGCCCGTACGGTACCACGACGTACATCTCCAAGCCCGACGACGTCGCATTCGCACAAACTCGTGGAAACGCAGCCTCGCATCCGACGGAACGAAAGACGACGGCATCATCAAGAGCCACTCTCTACGTCACGCTTCACGCGCGGATGCCCGCCGTGCTAATCGAGACCGCCTTCCTCACCAATCCCGCCGACTACGCGCTGCTCATCGTCGGCCGCTTGGCGGCAAAAAGTCGCCCAAGAGATCGCCGACGGCATCGGCGCAGTACGCCCGCGAGTATCCGGTTCCCAACCAGCCGGCGCAATAAGTGATCGGTCTCTTCGATTCGGGGCTTGGCGGCCTTACGGTTCTCGCGCGCGTCCGCGAACGGCTGCCGCTCGGCCGACATCGTGTTTTTCGCCGATCAAGCGCACGTGCCGTACGGCGACCGAACGCACGCAGAGCTGCTGGAGCTGCTGCAGCGCGAATCTCGCGCGGCTCGACGAGCACGGCGTCGAAGCGATCGTCATGGCGTGCAACACCTCGCTGCGCCGATCGCCGAGCGCTACGGCTGGCCCTGCGACGCGCGCGCCGTTCTCGACCTCATCGAGTCGGCGGCGATCGCCGTCGAGCGCGGCGGATGTCGGCGCGTCGGCGTCGTCGCGACCGCGGCGACCGTCGGAGCCGGGTCCTACGGCCGCACGCTGCGCGCGCGCGTCGGCGGCATCGACGTCGTCGAAGTCCCGGCGCCGGCACTCGTGCCGTTGGTCGAGGCCGGCCGAACGGCGGCGATCTTCCCCGCGCTGCGGTGGAAGAAGTCTGCGCGCACCTGCCGCTCGATCTCGAAGCTCTCGTCTACGGCTGCACGCATTATCCGCTCCTCGAAGCGCACTTCCGCGCGGCGCTGGGAGATAACGTGATCCTGATCGATCCCGCGGTCATGCAGGCCGAACGTGCGGCCGAACTTCTGGGGCGGGGCGGTCACGGAAGCGGGCACACGACGTACGTCACGAGCGGCGACGACGCCGCATTTCGGGCGAGCATCGAGCGCTTGTGCTTCGCCTCGCGCTGATCTTCGCCGCGATCCTCGTCGCCTACGACGCCATCGCCGCCGTCATCGCGCGTCTCCTCACGATTTCGTACGATTCGTTTCTCGTGCTCTCGCTCGTCATCGTCTTCTTCATGGGCGTCTATGCGGGACGCAAGAAGCGTTGGAGCGGGATTGCGGTCGTTGCGATTGCGGTGGCGATCGAAGCGACGCTGGGTTGGTACGTCGCCTCACTGATCGGCCCCGGCTACGTGCCGGGATGGACGATGCAGTGGCTCGTCGTCATGGCGCTGGAAGGCGCGCTGCTCGCCACGGCGATCGGAACCGCCGGCGTTTGGATCGGATTGGGCGTCGCCGGCGCGCGCCGCGGCTGGTTTTAGCGCCGCTTAGGTGCCGTCGGGGCCGCCCACGGCGATGTATGTCACGACGTCCCACGCGTTGCGGATGCCGATGAAGAGCAACAGCAGCACGCCCCCGGCGACGGCGAAGAGCGCCTTGACCGCTCCCGCGGCCAGCGCTGCCGCGCCGCCCAGCGTGATGGCGTACGCGAGCAGCGGCATCACACCGTACCACACCCAGTCCTCGGCGTCGGCGGTGTATTCGTGCAGGTTGCGCGTTCTAAAGATGATTCGCGTCACGTAGATCACGCCGTAGAGACCAAAGCCGGCCACCGTGAGCGACGGCAGAAGCAGTTCGTGCCACGGTGCGACGAGTACGCCCGAGACGAACAGCGCGGCGCAGAAATGCAGCACCGTCGGCGTGCTGAAGGTCGAAATTCCGTCGCGGTTGTTGGGCCGCACGCGACCCATCGTCAAACTGATCACGACGAACATGAGCCCGGTCAGCGCCGCCGCCGCCGAGCCCGTCATCACGTAGAAGCTCGACCAGCTTCCGAGCAGCGCCGTCGCGCTTTCAGCCATGCAGCACCTCGTCCGCGGCGCGTTCGCCGGTTTCGAGCGCGCCGTTGACCGTGCCGCCCCCACCGTCGGTAGACGTCGCTTCGCCTGCGAAAAACAGCGTGCCGTCGATCGGTGCCGCCAGGCCGGCGCGCGCGTCGCCCCCACCCGTTGCAACGTAGCTGTAGGCGCCGCGTGCGAACGGATCGGCGTTCCAATCGTGGGTGAACGAGGCCGCGAATGCGCGCCGCGCCGCCGCCGGCTCGCCGAGCAGCTTGCCGAACGCGTCGAGCGCGGCCTCCACCCGTTCCTCGTCGCTCAGACCTTGCAGCGCGATGGCGCGCGGACCGCCGGCCCACGCCCCGACCAACTCGCAGCGCACCGGCAGCAGCGTCCAGAATGCCGGAAACGGCCCGCGCTCCGAACGAAAGAACGCCGCCTCGCGATAGCGCCCGCCGTCAACGCGTTCCCAAAACGCGTTCTCGAACCACAGCATCACTTTCACAACCGCCCCCATCTCCAGCGAGCGCAGTGCTTCGCGCTTTCGGGGTGGCAGTTCGGGCGAGAAGGCCACGGCCGTCTCGTCGCCGTGATAGCGCAGCACGCCGACCGGCAGCGTCACCACTGCGGCGCGCGCGGCGATCGTCCGGCTCTCACTGGTCGACGCGTCAACGCACTCCACGACGACGCTGCCGCGCCGCCACACGATCCGCCGCACGATCGTCGAAAGACGGAACCTCACGCCCGCGGCGTCGCACGCCGCGCGCAAACGCTCGAAGACTCGCGCGTAGCCGTTCAATGGTCGCGCGCTCGTGGAGTCGGTGCCCGATAGCCACTCTTGGGCGATCGCGCGAGCGCTGGCGACCGCCGGATCCGCCGCCTCGAATCCTTCGACGAACGCGCGCGCGTCGTCGGCCGCCGCCGATTCGGGCGAATGCGCGAATCGCGCCAGGAAACGATCGACGCTCTCGTCGGGGTCGAGGCGCGCTGCCTGCTCGAATATCCTCGCCGATTCGATGAAGTTGCTGTCGTCGCGCGCGAGCCCCCCGGACTCCGTTTGTCTCCACGATTCGCCGCCGATATCCACCGCGGCGCCGCCGGCCTCGCGTAACAGCCTCATCGTCTCTTTGGCCGGCCCGTGGATAAACTCGGCGCCGAGCTCCGCCGGCGTGGACGCGCGCGGCGTCGCGCGCGTCCAGACGCGGCCGCCCAAACGCTCCCGCGCTTCGATCGCGACGACGTCCCGCGATGCTTCCGCCAGCCGGCGCGCGGCGGCTAGACCCGCCGCCCCGGCGCCGATGACGACGACGTCTGCCTCCACGCCTAATGCGCCGAGAGTATGCCGACGTGAAAGAGCGAGAAGAAGAACGCGGTCGTCGCGACGGCCAGCCCGATGCCCGCCAGAACTTGTGCGACCGTGTGCGCCTTGAGATAGACCCGCGCCCAGCAGACCATCGGGACGAGACGAAGAACGGAAGCGGCTGGCGGCCGTACAGCAGCGTCATCGCCGCGAGCGGCGCCGTGATGCCGATGGCGTGGGTGCTGATCTTCCAATACCGCGTAATGTACTGGACGATCGAGTGTCGAAACGAGATAGCCGAGCATCGCCGCGATCATCAGCCTTGGCGCATGGACGATCCAGAGCGTCGCCACGCCGCAGCACGTCGAAGACCACGAACGCCGTAAAGACCAGCTCGCGTTCCTCGCGGCACCGACATATCGAGGTCGGAGATCCGCTCGGTTGCGTCGAGCCAGAAGACGTACAGCATCGGCCCGATCGAGATGAAGAACGTCGAAAGGAAGAGCAGCCGCCAGAAGTCGTGGGTGTTCTTCGCGCTCGATGTCGGCGAGAGATCGACGAACAGCGCGAATGCGGTCAGGAATGGATTGAAAATCGTCGAGAGGCTGCGCGCGAGGTCGCGCCAGACGCGGCGCCGCTTGATCGGGACGATCGGTCCCGTGCGGATCGGCTCAGCCTCCCCGATGCGGGCACGAATCGCTCTTGTGGGCTGCGGTCGCGCACGCGTACTCTCCGCCGAAGGGGCCTCGGACTGCGGCAGTCGTAGTCAAGTGCCGCAATGCACTTCCCTGTGTACTCGCCGCTGCGGCGGCGCCCAAGGCCGTTCCCACGGCCCTGGCGACTCTCTTGCCCCAGCAAGCGGCGCCCGCCAGTGTGCCGCAGCTCGCACCGAAGACGTGGTTCGCGCAGCATCCCGCCATGGCTGACGCACGGCTTGGCCGGGCTCTTCGTCCTCGCGGCGCTCGCTTCTGATCTTCCTGCTCGCGATCCAAACGACGAAACAAGAGGGACTCACCGGCTCGATCGGCGGCCGCGTCGAGTCCAACTATCGCGGACGGCTCGGCGCTGAAGAGCAGTTCAAGCGCTCACCGGAATCGTCGCCGTCTCGTTCGTCGTCGCCGCCTTCGTTCTCTCGCTGACCGGCATCTAGCGGACCGAAGGAGACACGCGTGCCGCTTCTCGAGGTCACGAACCTCCGAACGACCTTCAGAACCGAAGACGGCCCGGTAACGGCCGTCAACGGCCTCTCGTTCTCGCTCGGAGCCGGCGAAACGCTCGGCATCGTCGGCGAGTCCGGCTCGGGCAAGTCGGTCACGTCGCTCTCGATCATGCGCCTCTTGGCGCGCACCGCGACGGTCACCGCCGATGGCGTGTTCTTCGAAGGCGAAGACTTGCTCCACGCGAGCGAAGCCGAGATGCGGCAAGATTCGCGGCTTACAAGATCGCGATGATCTTTCAGGACCCGATGACCTCGCTCAATCCGGTGCTCGACGATCGGCGAACAGATCGCCGAGGCGGTGCGGCTTCATCTCGGCCTCAGCAAGAAAGACGCGCGCGATCGCGCCGTCGAGATGCTCGAGAAAGTCCGCATCCCCTCGCCGCGCGACTCGCCTGGGCGACTATCCGCACCAGTTTTCCGGCGGCATGCGCCAGCGCGTGATGATCGCGATGGCGCTATCGTGCAATCCGCAGCTGCTGATCGCCGACGAGCCGACGACCGCCCTCGACGTGACGATTCAAGCCCAGATTCTCGAGTTGATGAACGAGCTGCAGCGCGAAACCGGCGCGGCAATCATCTCTGATCACCCACGACCTCGGCGTCGTCGCCGAAGTCTGCCGGAACGTGCTGGTCATGTATGGCGGAAACATGGTCGAGTACGGCACGCGCCGAGCAGACTCTTCGACAGCCCGCGCATGCCCTACACGCAAGGGCTGCTGGCCTCGCTGCCGCGCCTCGACGATACCGAACATCGCCGGCTCGAACCGATCAAAGGCCAGCCGCCCAACCTGCTGCGCCTGCCGCCCGGATGCGCCTTCGCGCCGCGCTGCGCCTATCGCATGCCGATTTGCGCCGAACCCGTGCCGCTCTACGATTTCGGCGGCGGCACGTCGCGCGGTGTTATCTCTACGACGAGCGCGCGCAAGGATCAGCGCCCGACTCGAGCGCAGAGTTCGCCGACCGCTCCGGCCGGTGGCCGCGCCATGAGCGACACTGCTCGCAGGTCGACGCGACCTCGTCAAATATTTCCCGATTCACGCCGGATTGATGTCGCGCCATGTCGGCCGACGTCAAGGCCGTCGACGGCGTCAGCTTCACGATCGCAAGCGGGCGAGACGCTCGGCCTGGTGGGCGAGTCGGGCTCGGGCAAGACCACGATCGGCCGGCTCTGCTCCGCTTGCTCGCCGCCACGAAGCGGCGAGGTGTTCTTCGACGGTCAGAACGTGCTCGCGATGCGCCGGCACGCAGCATCCGGCGAAATCCGCCGCTCGATGCAGATCATCTTCCAGGATCCGTTCGCGTCGCTCAACCCGCGCATGACCGTCGGCGACATCGTCGGCGAGCCGCTGCGCATCCACAAGCTCGCGTCGGGCAAGGGCGTCGACGAACGCGTCAAGAGCTGCTCAAGCTCGTCGGCCTTCAGCCCTATCACGCGAACCGCTATCCCGCACGAATTCTCCGGCGGCCAGCGCCAACGCGTCGGCATCGCCCGGGCCCTCGCCGTGGACCCGAAGTTCATCGTCTGCGACGAGCCCGTTTCGGCGCTCGACGTTTCGATTCAGGCGCAGGTCATCAATCTGCTCGAGGATCTGCAGTCAGCAGTTCGGCCTGACCTATCTCTTCATCGCGCACGACCTTTCGGTCGTCCGGCACATCTCGACCCGCGTCGCCGTGATGTACGTCGGCAAGCTCGTCGAGCTCGCCGACCGCAACGCGCTCTATCAGCAATCCGCTCCATCCGTACACGCAGGCGCTGCTCTCAGCGATTCCGATTCCCGACCCGTCGGTCGAACAGCGCCGCAAGCGCATCGTCCTGACCGGCGACATTCCGTCGCCCGTAAATCCGCCCTCGGGCTGCCGCTTCCACACGCGTTGCCCGATCGCGTTCGATCGCTGCAGTATCGAGGAACCCGCGCTGCGCGAGTACGGGCCGGGCCATTTTGCGGCGTGCCACTGGGTGGAGGAGCACGGCGGTAACGGTCCCGACCTCGCGACGATATAAAGAAACGGGCGGCCGGCGGCCACCCGTTTCTCATATCCCCAAGTGGTTGGAGCGTCTAGGCTTTCTTTTTGCGGCCGCCCTTTCTCACTTTGCGCGCAACCTTTCGCGCGGTCTTTTTGCGAGCCACGCCCTTCCGGCGTACCGTCTTGCGTGCCTTGCGGGCACCCTTGCGGACGGCCTTACGGACCTTGCGGACGCCCTTGCGAACGGCCTTACGGCGTTTACGAGTTACCTTGCGCGCGGCTTTGCGGACCTTGCGGCCCACCTTGCGCGCGACTTTGCGCTTCGCAACGGCCTTACGAACCTTGCGAACCTTGCGGGCTTTGCGAACTTTACGCACCGCCTTGCGAACGGCTTTCTTCGCGCCCGCGGCTTTACGGCGTCCGCCTTTTCGTCGCGGAGCTGCTTCTTCCGCGCTCGGAGCGCCGTTCATTGTGGAATCGGAGTCCATTCATTCCTCCTCGTCCCCGGGGACGATTAACGTTGTGGACAAGCGCACTGCGCGCTTTTGAACGCATCATAGATGATTTCGTAAAATGATGCAAATTAACGTACGCGCGCGCGTGCGTCGCAAATGCGCGCGCGCCGCGCGCGACGGCCAAAGGATTGTCTGGGGGTTGACCCCAGCGGTATACTAGGCCCCGTGAAAAAGCCCCTGATCATCGTGGAGTCGCCGACGAAGGCGCGGACGATCAAAAAGTTCTTGCCGGCGCGCTATGCGGTGAAGGCGTCCGTAGGGCACGTGCGCGACCTGCCCAAGAGTACGCTGGGTGTGGACGTGGACCACGACTTCGCGCCCGAAATACCTTACGATTAAAGGGAAAGGCGACGTCATCAAAGAGCTGCGCGGCGCGGTCAAAAGCGCGAGCGACGTCTACCTCGCGACCGACCCCGATCGCGAAGGAGAGGCGATCGCCTGGCACCTGGCGGAGCTTCTCAAACTCCCGGATCCGATGCGCATCGAGCTGCACGAGATCACCAAAGAGGCGGCGCTCGCGGCGCTCAAGGAGCCGCACACGATCGACATGGATCGCGTCAACGCGCAACAGGCGCGGCGGATACTCGACCGGCTCGTCGGCTATAAAATCTCGCCGCTGCTCTGGGCGAAAGTGCGCGGCGGCCTCTCGGCGGGGCGCGTGCAATCGGTCGCGGTCAAGCTGATCGTCGACCGCGAGCGCGAGATCGAAGCCTTCGTTCCAAAGGAATACTGGAGCATCACCGCGCTGCTGGCGGGCGACCGTGCACTCCGAGCTGGCTTTTTCGGCCGAGCTCGTCACGCGCGGCGGCGAGAAAATCGAGATCGGCACCGGCGAGCAGACTGAGAGCATCCTGCGGGCGCTCGACGGCGCGCAGTATCGCGTCGCCGGCGTCAAGAGGCGCGAGATCCGCCGCCATCGCGCCGGCGCCGTTCACCACGTCGACGCTCCAGCAAGAGGCTTCGCGAAAGCTCAAAATGCGCGTGCGGCGCGCGATGCAGGTCGCCCAAGCCCTCTACGAAGGCGTAGACCTCGGCGGCAGCGAGGGCACCGTCGGATTGATCACCTACATGCGCACCGACTCGACGCGCATCAGCGATCAAGCCCGCGCCGGCGGCGCGCGAGTTCATCGTCGCCACGTACGGCGAACAGTTCCACGGCGGGCGGCTCTACCGAGTCCGCGAGGGAGCCCAGGACGCGCACGAAGCGATCCGGCCGACGTCGGTCCTGCGAACGCCCGAGCATCTTGCGGGCGTGCTCAAGCGCGACGACCTACGTCTCTATACGATGATTTGGGAACGCTTCGTCGCGTCGCAAATGGCGTCGGCGCTCTTCGATCAAACCATCGTTGACGTCTCCGCCGGCGAGTATGGCTTCCGCGCAACCGGCACCATCATGCGGTTTCCCGGTTTCACGCGCGTCTACGACGAGTCAAGCGAAGAGGACGCCGCGAAGGGTCGCATCCGTCTCCCGGATTTAGAAGAAGGCGAAGACGCGTGGACTGCCGCAAGCTCGAGCCGAAGCAGCACTTCACCGAGCCGCCGCCGCGCTTTACCGAGGCCGCGCTGGTCAAGGCGCTCGAAGATAACGGCATCGGACGGCCCTCGACCTACTCCTCGATCGTCGAAACGATCCAGGCGCGCGGGTACGTCACGCAGCAGGAGCGTCGCTTTCATCCCAACCGACATCGGCATTGCCGTCAACGATCTGCTCGTCGAGCACTTTCCGAAGATCGTCAATCTCGCATTTCACCGCGCGAATGGAAGGCGATCTCGACAGCGTCGCCGAGGGCCACGAAGATTGGATCGGCCTCCTGCGCCGCTTCTACGGCCCGTTCGCAAGCGAGCTCGACGAGGCGCGAGAAGAAGCTGCCGCGGCTCGAGCTTCGCGACGAACCGACCGACGAAATCTGCCCGACCTGCGGGCGCCCCATGGTGATCAAGACCGGCCGCTTCGGCAAGTTCATCTCGTGCAGCGGCTACCCCGAGTGCAAAACCACCAAGCCGATCGTCAAAGACACCGGCGCGACCTGTCCCAAATGCGGCGGCACGATCGTGGAGCGCCGCTCGAAGAAGGGCCGCACGTTTTACGGCTGCGCCAACTATCCAAAGTGCGACTTCGTCTCGTGGGATCGCCGTCGTCACCGAGCGCTGCCCGGTCTGCGGCTCGCATGTGCTCGTGAAGACGCGGCGAGGCGGGAACGTGGCGTTCCAATGCGCCGCAGACCGCACGCACAACGTCGCGAGTCTCGACGCCGGCCGCATCGAGTCCTGAGCGTCGCCGAACGGCTGACCGTTATCGGCGGCGGTCTCGCCGGCTGCGAAGCCGCGTGGCAAGCGGCGCGCCGCGGCATCGCCGTGGATCTTTACGAGATGCGCCCCGTGGTCAGCGGGCCCGCGCATCGAACCGGCTCGCTCGCCGAGCTCGTCTGCAGCAACTCGCTGCGCGGCGCGGCGCTGGAGAACGCCGTCGGCCTGCTCAAAGAAGAGCTCGCGCGGCTCGATTCGCTGATCGTTACCGCGGCGCGCGAGACCGCCGTCCCCGCCGGCGGCGCGCTCGCCGTCGATCGGGAACGCTTCGTCGCGCTCGTCGAATCGCGCATCGCCGCCGAGCCGCGCATCGCGCTCCATCGCGAAGAGATCCGCGAGATTCCGCTCGACCGTCCCGTCATCGTCGCCTGCGGGCCGCTCCCTACGACCGATTTTTGTCGAGCCTCGACGCCCTGCTCCGCTCCTGTCACCCTGAGCGAAGCACCGATAGCCACTGTCATCCTGAGCGAAGCACCGATAGCCACTGTCATCCTGAGCGAAGCACCGATAGCCACTGTCATCCTGAGCGAAGCGCCGACAGGCGCGCAGTCGAAGGGCACCCTGAGCGAAGCACCGATAGCCACTGTCACCCTGAGCGAAGCAGCGATAGCTGCGCAGTCGAAGGGCATCCTGAGCGAAGCACCGATAGCCACTGTCACCCTGAGCGAAGCAGCGATAGCCACTGTCATCCTGAGCGAAGCGCCGACAGGCGCGCAGTCGAAGGACGCCTTCACTATTTCGATGCGGCCTCGCCGATCGTCGCGGCCGATTCGATCGACGAGTCGGCGATGTATCGCAAGTCGCGCTACGACAAAGGCGACGGCGACGACTATCTCAACATCCCGCTCGACCGCGACGCATATGCGGCAGCTGCTCGCACGATCTGCGCACGCTCGACGCGCCACCCCGCCAAAGATTTCGAGGAGACGCGCTACTTCGAAGGCTGCCTGCCGATCGAGGAGATGGCCGATCGCGGCGACGACGTGCTGCGCTTCGGTCCGCTCAAGCCCGTCGGCCTGCGCGATCCGCGCACCGGCTTGACGCCGTACGCGGTCGTCCAGCTGCGCAAAGAAAACGCCGAAGCGCACGGCCTATAACCTCGTCGGCTTTCAAACGCGCCTCACGTGGCCGGCGCAGAAAGAGGCGTTCGGGAAGCTTCCCGGGCTCGCGAACGCGGAATGGCTGCGGCTGGGCGTGATGCACCGCAACACGTTCATCGATTCGCCGCGCCTGCTCGACGCGCGCCTGCAAGCTTGCGCGGCACGCGCGCGCTCTACTTCGCGGGTCAGATCACCGGCGCCGAAGGCTACGTCGAAGCGGCCGCGTGCGGCGCGATGACCGGCATCCACGCCGCGCGCGAGATCGCTGGGCCTCCGCCGATCGAGTTCCCCCGCGACACCGCGCTCGGCGCCGTCGTCGCGCACCTGCAGAATCGCGACATCGCCCGACTTTCAGCCCTCGAACGTCACCTGGGCGTCCTTCTCGCCGCTCGATCCGCGTTGAGGCCGCGGGAGCCGGCGCGCGTCTGGCAAGCGCGAGCGCCGGCGGCTGCTGGCCGAACGCAGCGCTCGCCGCGGTGGAGGCCGGTTCGCCGCTGAAACCCTGCTACCGCGCCTGCGGGTACTGACGCTAGGCATGAAGATTCGATCGACCACCATTCTCGCGGTACGCCGCGACGGCAAGCTGGCGATCGCCGGCGACGGCCAGGTGACCCTCGATAAGACCATCGTCAAGCACGGCGCGCGCAAAGTTCGCAAGATCGCCGGCGGCAAGGTGCTGGCCGGCTTCGCCGGATCGGCCGCCGACGGCATCAGCCTGCTCGAGAAGTTCGAGAAGAAGTTCGCGCGAGTACAAGGACCTGACGCGCGCCGCGGTCGAGTTGGCCAAGGACTGGCGTCAAGACCGCGCGCTGCGCCGTCTGGAGGCGCTCCTGATCGTCGGCACGCCCGAGAACCTGTTCGTGCTCTCCGGAACCGGCGACGTGATCGAGCCCGACGAAGGCATCGCCGCAATCGGCAGCGGCGGACCATACGCGCAAGCCGCGGCCGCGGCGCTGCTGCGCAACACCGCACTGACTGCCGAAGAGATCGCGCGCAAGGCGGCCTCGAGCATCGCCGCGGAGATCTGCATCTATACCAACGACGACATCATCGTGGAGACCCTTCCGTGACCAGCACGCTAACGCCCGCGCATCGACCGCGCCACGCCGACGCCCAGACAGATCGTCGACGGCGCTCGATCAATTCATCGTCGGCCAAGGCAAAGCCAAACGCGCCGTCGCGATCGCGCTGCGCAACCGCTTCCGCCGCAACCGAACGTGCGCGAAGATCTGCGCGACGAGATCACGCCGAAGAACATTCTGATGATCGGCCCGACCGGCGTCGGCAAAACCGAAATCGCGCGGCGCCTGGCCGGCATCGTCGGCGCGCCGTTCGTCAAAGTCGAGGCGACCAAATATACCGAGGTCGGCTACGTCGGCCGCGACGTGGAATCGATGGTGCGCGATTTGGTCGAAGCCGCAATCCGCACCGTCAGCGACGAGCGCCGCGACGAAGTGCGCGAACTCGCCGACACGCCAAGCCGTCGAGCGCATCATCGACGTGCTTCAGCCCGAGACGCGCGCCCCGTCGCCGCCCGGTCAAGGCAATCCGTTCGGCGCCGCCCTCGGGTCGATTTTCGGCAACAACTTCCAGATGCAGCACCAGCAGAGCGACCGTGCCGCCGTCGGCGCCGCCCAGCGCCGAGATGCGCAGCAGCGTGCGCGATCAGACGCGCGGCGAGATCGAGCGCGGCTTCTACGACGTCCGGCTGATCGAAATCGAAGTCGAGGAGAACGCCCGACATGCCGATCGGCATGATGGGGCATGGATCAGGGCAAGGCGCCGACATCGGCGAGATGCTCGGCGGCATTCTGCCCAAACGCAAGAGCAAGAAGCGCGTCACCGTCGCCGACGCGCGGCGCATCTTCGCGCAAGAAGAAGCCGCAAAGCTCATCGACATGGACGCGGTCAAGCGCGAGGCGCTGCGGCGCGCCGGCGAAGACGGCATCATCTTCATCGACGAGATCGACAAGGTTGCCGGACGCGAAGGCGGGCGCGGCGGTCCCGACGTTTCGCGCGAAGGCGTGCAGCGCGACATTCTGCCGATCGTTGAAGGTTCGACCGTCAACACCAAACACGGCACCATCAAGACCGACCACATCCTGTTCATCGCGGCCGGCGCGTTCCACATGAGCAAGCCGTCGGACCTGATCCCGGAACTGCAAGGCCGCTTGCCGATCCGGGTCGAGCTGGATTCGCTGACCGCCGAGGATTTCAAAACGATTCTCACCCAGCCCAAGAACGCGCTGATCGAGCAGTACAAAGCGCTGCTCGCGACCGAAGAGCGTCACGCTCGATTTCCGCCCGGACGCGATCGAGCAGCTCGCCGACCTTCGCCATGCAGGTCAACGAGCAAAGCGAGAACATCGGCGCCCGTCGCTTGCACACCGTCCTCGAGCGGCTGCTCGAAGACGTCAGCTTCGACGCCCCCGAAAACGTCGGGCACCGTCGTGATCGACGCCGCCTACGTTCGGGAACGGCTTGCAAGACGTCGTGGAGAACGCCGACCTTTCCGGGTACATTCTCTAAGGAGATTCCCATAGCGTTTGGACAGGGCAAGGGCGTGCGCATGAGGATTTCCCAGGCATGAAAAGATCGATTGGCGTTCTCTTCGCTCTCGTCGCCGCCGCGGCGTATTGGCGGCATGCAACGGCGGCAATGCAATCGGGCCGGGTCCGGGGCCGACCTCGGGGCCGACCGGTAACTGCGGCGGCCCGCCCGAACAAGCTCGAAGTGCTCTACCCGATTCCCAACACGCGCAAGGCGCCGCCGGCGCTCGCGAACATCTACGTTTCCACCAAGGGTCAGCTTGCCGCCCAGCAATCAGTTCGACTTCTATTTGGCGCAGTCGAACGGGGCGATCACGTTCACCGGGCTCTTTACGCCGATCAACAAGTCGCAGATTCCTCGAATCCTCATGCCACGCCGAGTTACTCGAATCCGTGCTACTATGCATCGGCGATCGCGGGGCCATACGGATCGAGCTACGTTATCGGGCCCGACCAGTCGGTCAGTCTCCTTTGGAACAACGGCGGACGAGAACTGCACCCCGCACTACCTGGTCTCTTCGTTCCGCACGAAGAGCTAGGCGCCGCGCGACGACAGCGGCAGAGAGTAGCGGGCGGCTTGCAGCGAGAATAAGCCGCCCGCCATGCCCTACGTCCGCGAAATCCTCGACCGACGGCCACCCGACGCTGCGCAGGGTCGCCAAGCGCGTCGATCCGCGAAGAAATTCGCCGATCCGCTTTTTCAGCAGCTGATCGACGATATGTTCGAGACCATGTACGCCGCGCCGGGCGTGGGCCTCGCCGCGCCGCAGGTCAATGTTTCGAAGCGGCATCTTCGTGATGGACGTGCACGACGACGAGCACGAGCCGGCCGTCGTCATCAACCCGAAGATCGAAGTCTTCGGCGAAGAGATCGAGCTGCGCGAAGGCTGTCTCTCGGTTCCGGGCATGGTCGGCGAGATCGTTCGCGCACCAAGGCCGCCGTGACCGGCCTCGACCGCCACGGCAACAAGATTCGCATCGAAGGCGAGGGGCTGCTCGCGCAATGCCTGCAGCACGAGATCGACCATCTCAACGGCAAGCTCTACATCGATCGCGCCGAAGAACGTCCGCCCGGTCGCTCGAGGACGAGGAGAAAGAAGCCGGCGCGAGGCTTGAGAACGCTTTTCTTTGGCACGAGCGACTTTGCCGTGCCGAGCCTCCACGTCGTCGCGCAGCACACGCGATCTCGCGGGCGTCGTGACGCAGCCCGACCGTCCGGCGGGACGCGGCCACCGGCTGACGCCGAGTCCCGTAAAGTCGGCCGCGCTTGCGCTCGGCGTGCGCGTCCTAGAGCCGGTGAAGCTGCGCGAGTTTGCGCGCGAGATCGCCTCCGAGTCGTTCGATCTCTTCGCCTTGGCCTCGTACGGCCGCATTTTGCCGCAATCGCTGCTCGACGTGCCGGCGCTCGGCGCGCTCAACGTTCACCCATCGCTGCTGCCGAAGTATCGCGGCGCTACGCCGATTCAGAGTGCGATTGCGCGCGGCGAGCGCGAGACCGGCGTCAGCATCATGCTGATGGACGCTGGGCTCGACACCGGGGATCTCGTGCTGCAGGAGCGCGTGGCCATCGAGCCCGGCGAAACCTACGGCGAGCTGCACGACCGGCTGGCGCGCGCCGGCGCGGAGTTGCTCGGCACGGCGCTCGATCTCGCAGCGCAGGGGGCCATGCCGCGCGCGCCGCAGCGCGGTGAGGCGACGGTGACGCGACCGCTTGCAAAAGAGGATCTCGTCGTGGATCTATCGTGGCCGGTCGCGCGGGTGGTGGACGCGGTGCGCGCCTTCGCGCCGCAGCCCGGCGCGCGCGCGCAGCTCGGCGGTGAGGTTGTGAAGCTTCTGCAGCGCCCACGCCGGCGAAGCCGGCGAGCTCGTCATAGACGAGTTGATCGCGCCTAATCGCGGAAGAATGACCGGCGCCGAATATCTGCGTCTGCGCGGGACGCCGTGAGCGGCGCGCGCGAGGTCGCGCTCGCGGTGCTCTGCGACGTCTTTCCGCCGGCGGGTTCGCGCGCGGTCGAGCGCACCGCCCAGGGTTCCTTCGATTACCGCGCGCGCCGCGCCGGGCTCGCCGAGCGCGACCGCGCCTTTGCGGCGGAGCTTGCCTACGGTGCGATCAAAATGCGGCGCGCGCTCGACTGGGATCTCGCGCCGTTCGTCAGCGCACGCCCGATCTCCCCAGCGTCATTCGCGAGATCTTGAGGCTGGCCGCCTACGAACTCGTCTACACTCGCGCCGACGTGCACGCAACCGTCTTCGAGTTCGTCAATCTCGCGAAACGCTTCGGACACCGCGGGCTCGTCGGCCTCACCAATGCGGTCTTGCGGTCGTTGCTGCGCGCCAACCCGGGAGAGCCGCAGCGCGCGTCGTTTGCCGGCGACGACGAGTATCTCGCCACGCACTACTCGTTGCCGACGTGGCTCGTGCGGCAGTGGCGCGAGATCTTCGGCGACCGGCTCGAAGCAGTCTGCGCCGGCGTGAACGAGCCCGCGCGCTCTGCGATCGTCGTCAACGAGTCGAAAGACGCGCCCGGCGAGGTCGCGCGCCGGTTGAGCGCCGGCGGCATCGAGACGCGGCTTCGGCGTTCGTGCCCGGCGTGCTCGTGATCGAACGCGGCGGCCTTCCGCGCGACGACGGCGAGCGGCGCGTGGTGGCTCCAGTCGGAGAGTTCGGCGATGTCCGTCGACGTGCTCGATCCGCAGCCCGGCGAGGCGGTGCTCGATCTCTGCAGCGGCCGCGGCAACAAGGCTTTGCAAATCGGCGGCCGTCTCGATGGCGACGGCACCCTGGTCTGCGTCGAGCGCGACGCGCGAAAAGTCGCGATTCTTCAAGCTCGCATCGAGCGGGCCGGCATCGCCGCCGCGATGATAACCGGTGATGCCACCAGTGAGGTTCTCCCCGCCGCGCAGCGCTTCGACCGGGTCCTGGTCGACGCGCCGTGCTCGGGAACGGGTATCGTCGGGCGCCATCCGGAGGCGCGGTGGAAGAAGCAAGGGACCGACGGCGAACGCCTCGCGCTGACGCAGCGAGCGCTGCTCGAGTCGGCGGCCCGGCACGTTCATCCGGGCGGCGCGCTCGTCTATGCGGTCTGCTCGACCGACCCGCGCGAAACGACGGAAGTGATCGACTGGTTTTTGGCAACGCAGAACTTCGAACGCGGACTGATTCCGTCGGCGTACGCTCCTTTCGTGACGCGCGCCGGCGACGTGCTCGTTGCGCCGGGAATCGACGGCCGCGACGGCTTTTACATCGCGCGCGTGGATCGGCGTCCGTGAGCTTCTTCGCGCGAATCGAGCGATTCTGCGCCGATCTGATCGAGCGCACGTTTGCCAAGACCTTCCCCGCCGATCTCGAGCCGGCGCAAATCGCGCGCAAGCTCGTGGCAACGATGGAAGCGCAAACGAGAGACGACGACGGCAATCTGCACGCCCCCGGCGCGTACGCCGTGACGATGAGCCGCGACGACTACGAGCGGCTCGCGGAACACCGGCGCTATCTCGAACGCGCGTGGGCCGATCTGCTCCGCAATCTCGCGCGCAAAGTCGGCGTGACCTTCGACGGAGGGCGCGTCGCCGTAACGATGTCCGCTGCGGAGCGCATTCCGCTCGGCGCCATCGAGATTACGGTCGCCGGCGCCGATGCCGGGGACGCTCAGCGCAGCTTTCGGCTGCTCACGATCAAAGGCGTGCCGCCCGACGGCGTCTACGAAATCGGACGGCGCGCTCGCATCGGGCGCAGCGACGAAGGCGAGATCGTGCTGCTCGATCCTAGCGTCTCGCGCGCGCACGCCGTCATCGAAATCGTCCGCGGGGCCGCCGTCGTGCGCGATCTCGATTCGACCAACGGAACCTTCGTGAACGGCAGGCGAGTCACGTCGCGCTCGCTCAAGAGCGGCGACGAGTTGCGCTTTGGGAATACCCGCATGTTGCTCGAGGCTCGGTGATCGCGCTCTTCGCCGCGGCGGCGGGGTTCGAGCGGCAGATGCGGCTCGGCACGCTGGAAATCACGGCCGCATTGCTGGTGGTTGCTTTGCTCGCCGCGCGACCGCGAACGCGCGCCGCCGCGGAGATCGGCGAGCTCACGCCGATGCACGTCGAGCTCGAGATCCTCGAGCGCGGCGTGCGCCGCACCGCGCAGGTCGGCGCGCCGTTTGAAGTCGGCCGAACCGGCGAAGCCGATGTGGTGCTGCGCGATCCGGAAGTGAGCCGGCGCCATGCGCGGTTTGAGGGACACGACGGCGTGCTTTATGTGGAAGATCTCAAGAGCAGCAACGGGACGTTCTTGAACGGCCGGCCGCTGCGCGACGCCCTCGAAGTGCGCGCGGGCGACCAAATCGATGTTGGAACGACGCGCCTGATCGTGGCGTCGGTCCGCCGAGACTAATCGTGCTCGTAGCGCGGCGTGCGGCGCCGATGGCCGGCGCGCTCGCGATCGCCGCGCTGATCTTGTCGTACGCTCCCCCGCACACCATTGGGCCGCCGTGGATGCTCGCGTTGCTGGGAGCGCTCGCGATGTTGTGGGTCCTCTGGCAGCCCTCAACCACCGTGCGCGACGACGTGCTGCCCGCGTTGGCCGTCGTGCTCGCGGCCTTCGGTCTGGGCATGGTCGCGCGCCTCGCGCCGGCGCTGGCGCAGCGTCAGCAGCTTTGGATTCTCGTCTCGCTCGCGCTGGCCATCGGGCTCGGCCCGCTCTTTAGCCACTATCGCCGCTTCGCGGCGTACAAGTATCTCTGGGTCGTCGCCTCGCTCGCGCTCTTCGCGATGCTGCTGCTCTTCGGTCAAGAGGTCAACGGTGCGCGGCTCTGGATTCGGCTGGGGCCGATTCAATACGAGCCGATCGAGCTGATCAAGCTCTTCATCGTGCTGTTCTTGGCCGCATACCTTGCCGAAACCGCCGACGTAATCGGCAACGCGCGTCCGTGGTCGCTGCGCGCGAACGTCAAATATCTCGGGCCGCTCTTCGTCGGCTGGGGCGCCTCAATGGCGATCCTCGTGGTCCAGCGCGATCTCGGCATGGCGACGCTGCTGCTCGCCACGTTCGCCACGCTGCTTTTCGTCGCGACGCGTCGCGTAGATATCGTGCTCTTCGGCACCGTGCTCTTTGCGCTCGGCGCATTTTGGGCCGTCCACCACTATCCGTACGCGAGCGCCCGCATCGCGGTCTGGCGAAACCCGTTCTCCGATCCGCTCGGCGCCGGATATCAATCGTCGCAGGCCTACTACTCGATGGCCGCCGGCGGCGTTTTCGGCAGCGGGTACCGGCTCGGTCATCCCGAATTCATCCCGGACGTTGAAACCGATTACGTCTATGCCGCGATCGCCGAGGAGTTTGGATTGATCGGTGCGCTGATCGTGCTCGCCGTCTTTCTCGATCTCGTCCGCCGCCTGCTCGCCACGGGTCTGCGCCAGCCCGATCTCTACACGAAACTGCTGGCTACGGGTTTGGGAGCAACGCTCGGATTCCAAGTCGTCATCATCGTCAGCGGCGTGATCGGCGTCTTGCCGCTCACCGGCATCACGTTACCGTTCATTTCGTACGGGGGCAGTTCGCTGGTCGCCAACTTTCTGCTCGTCTCGCTCGTTTGGGCGATGAGCGCACGTCCAAGGAGCACCCCATGAAAATTGCCGCAGTGTTTGCGCTGATCGTTACCCTGGCGGGCTGTGCGAAGAGTTCGCAGGAAGCAGCCGCCACGGCATCCGCGGCTGCGGCAAATAATCCGGCCTCGGCGAGTGACGGCGGCGCGATCTATCTCGCGAACTGCTCGAGCTGCCACCAAAGCGACGGCGCAGGAATTCCCGGCGCGTTTCCGCCGCTCGCCAAGAATCCCACCGTCACGGGAAATCCGGTCGCGGTCATCGCGATCGTCAAGGACGGTCTCGAAGGCCGGCTCGTCGTCAACGGTCAGGCGTACAGCGGCATCATGCCCGCCTGGAAGAATCTGCTCACCGACGAGCAGATCGCCGACGTGATCAGCTACATCCGCACATCCTGGAAAAACACCGCCGCGCCGGTGAGCGTCTCCGACGTTTCCTCGCTGAAGTAGACCCCAAGTGTCATCCTGAGCGGAGCAACAAATGTGTCATCCTGCGGAGCAACAAATGTGTCATCCCGCGCGGAGCAACAAATGTGTCATCCTGAGCGGAGCGCCGCAGGCGCGCAGTCGAAGGACCGCTCAAGCCAGCGCTCATCCCGTGCGGAGCAACAAATGTGTCATCCTGAGCGGAGCAACAAATGTGTCATCCTGAGCGGAGCGCCGCAGGCGCGCAGTCGAAGGACCGCTCAGCCAGTGTCATCCCGTGCGGAGCAACAAATGTGTCATCCTGAGCGGAGCGCCGCAGGCGCGCAGTCGAAGGAGCGCTCAGCCAGTGTCATCCCGTGCGGAGCAACGAGCGTGTCATCCTGAGCGGCGCAGGCGCGCAGTCGAAGGACCGCTCGGCCGGCACTCATCCCGTGCGGAGCAGCGCGGCGTACCGCCGAGCGACGCTAGATCGAAATCACGTTGCGCGCCGGCACGCGTTCGCCGAACTCGCGGGTGAAGAGCAGCTCCACGTAGTCGTGCATGCCGGGATCGGCGTGCCGCAGACGCGCGCGCGTCGCGCGCGGCCACGGCGACGCCGGGTCGTTCGCTTCGACGAACGCGCGCAGCGACTCGGCGAAATACTCGTCCACTCCCGTTGCCGCGTACGGCGTAACGAAGGCCGTCGCATTGGCGAATAGGCCGCGCACCTGCGGATCGATGCCGCTGCGATAGACGCCGCCGCCGAGCGCGCAATCGAGCGCGTGGCCGAACTCGTGCGCCACCGTCATCGGACTGCGCGATCGCAAATACAGCGAGCGCTCCTCGACGACGAAGAGTCCGGCCGGCGGCGCGGGCCATGCGTCAACGTCGATTCCCAAACGTGCCAATGCGCCCGAGGCCTGCCGGTACAACTCGCCCGAACGCAGCAGCGTCACGCGAATGCGGCTGCGCAGCGCGTACGCGAGCGCCCCCTTTCCGAAGCGCAGGAGCGTTTCGACGACGTCGTGTTCGGGCGGCCGTCCGCGCTCGGAATCGAAGAGCCGTCGCGCCGTCGCGAGTGCCTCCTTGTGCATGAGCGCCATCGTCGCGCACCACGCTTGTCGCAGTGTGGCGTCCGCGTTTCAGAGTTTTTTCATGCCGCGACCCTAGGGTGGTCACATGCTTAGACCGACAACCCTCGCCGTTTCCGCGCTGCTCGTTACGGCCTGCGCTCAACAATCCGCCGGCGTGATGCCGGCTAGCAGCAATGCTTCGCCGCTCGCCGCAGCGCAAACCACGCGCGATTCGGCGGCGCCGGGGAAAGAGTTCTCGATCCTCAAGATGCTCAAGAAACAGGTGGTGATCGGCTCGACGATCGATCCGAAGCTCCACCAGCTCAATCCGTATGGATTGACGATCGCGCCGGCGACCGCGGGAGACTTCCAAGCGGGCGATCTCGTCGTCTGTAACTTCAACGCCAAGAGCAACGTGCAAGGCACCGGCTACACGATCGTGGCGCTCCATCCCACTCCGGGCTCGTCGCCGACGCTCGTCTCCGATACCAAGGCGTTACGCGGATGCGACGCCCTGGCGCTCGATCCCAACGACGATATCTGGGCCGCGGATTTCTCGGCCAACGATAATCCGGTGCTCTCTCCTGCGGGCACCCTCGACGTCAACATCAAGGGCAAACCGTTCGATCGTCCGTGGGGACAAGTCTACGCGCAACCCGCCACCGGCAGCGCGGCGTTCTATGAGTCGAATGCGGGCAATGGCACGGTCGTGCGCATCAACCTCGGCACTACGTTCACGTACGACGTGATCGCCAAGGGTTTTGCGGTCAACCATGGCAAGCCGGGAGGCATTTTTGGGCCGTCGGGCCTCACCTACGACCCGAGCGTGGACACGCTCTATATCGTGGATGGAACGAACGACACGGTCGTCGCGTTTAAGAACGTGTCAACCATTCCCGCCGGCGGCATCGCGGTCGGCAAAGACGGCACCACCTTCTCCGGTCCTTCGGCCGGCGACGCGCGAGCGGTGTTCAGCGGAAAGCCGCTCGACGGTCCGATCAGCGCGGCGCTGCTCGCCAACGGGAACCTGGTCGTTGGAAATACGTCGAATCCAAGCGGTCAAAATATCATGGTCGAGCTCTCGCCGAGCGGCAAAGTGATGGACGTCCGCAACGTAGATAAAGGCGCGTCGGGCGCGCTCTTCGGCATCGTCGCCACCGGAACCACGGCGGCCGATTCAAAGGTCTACTTCAACGACGACAACGACAACAATCTGCAGGTGCTGGAGCGATGAAGTTTACGCACGTCTTCGTCGCGACGGCGTTCCTGGCAGGATGCGGCGGCGGTGCTTCGGCGCCGCCGCTTGGCGCATCCATACCTCCAGCCTCCCGCGCACCCTTCGCGCACCATCGTGTCGGCCTCGGCAAGGTGCTGTCGTCGCAGGAAGGCGGCCAGATCTTCGGTTTCGATATCGATCGCAACGGCGACGATGGCGTCCTCGCGACGGCGTCCAACGTCGAAACCTTCGACCAGGACACCGGCACGATCGCCAAAGTCTTCCCCAAGAAACTTCCCAGCGGGACGTCCTATAGCGTCGCTAACATCCTCGCGGACGATCTCGGCTTGGTGATCCGGTACGTCACTCCGAACGGCTCGATCTATGCCAAGCGCTTCTACGACGTGATGGACCCCGTCACCAAAAATAAGTTCACCGGCAAGTGGAAGCCGCCGGTCAAAGATATTCAAGTCGAGCAGGCCGGCCCGAATCAGAGCACGAGCACTACCGCGATCTTCGCAATCGAGCTCAAGAATCAAGACCGGATCGACGTCTTCTCATCCGACGTCTCGACCAACACGTTCGGCAAGATCTTTCACCCCAACCCCAACTCGGTCGGAATCGGCGACTCACCCCAGTTCGCGCAAGATACGGCGACGAACCAGGCGGTGATCGCAACCACGCCCGACGGCGGACGCGTCGGGGGCGAGCCTCCAATCAACATCCTGATCGATCTCAAGACCGGGAAAGAGACGCAGTTCGATGGGCTCAACAACGGCTACTACGGCTCCGGTTTCGTCAACGGCTTGGCCGTAGATTCGAGCGCCGGCATTGCGGCGACCACCACGGAGCTCAACGCGCAAGTTGAGTTCTACAATCTGGCAACGCAGTCGGCGGCTTTCGCCCAGCTGCCCTGCACCAGCGATACGTCACAGCTCAACAGCGGTTCGGGCATCGCCAACGATCCGGTCAACGGGCTCTTTTTGGTGACCGACACGTACTATTGCAGCGGCAGTCAGGGCAGCGCGATCGTCGTCTACGACGAGAGCGGAAACGTCGTCGAGTCGATCACCGGCTTCAAGTTCCCCATCGGCGTCGGCGCGCCGGCGATCAACCCGAGCAAGCGAATGGGTTGGGTCACCGGTCCCGGCGTCAATCAGATCCAGCAGTTCTTCTATTAGCGCTTAGCGGTGCGGCGCGCGCCGGGTGAATCCCGGCCGCGCGTCGCGCGGCGGTGGAACCACGCGAATGACGACCGCATCGCGATGCGTCCCATCGTTTGCCGTGATGCGCCACGTTCCAAGCCGCAGCGGAAGAAACGCCGTCCCGCTCGCATCGGGCGCGAGCGGATTGCCGTCCACGCTCCATCGCACCGGTCCCCGTGCCCCCGCCGTGCGTAACGCGAGCTGTTCCTCACGCCGTCCGAGCGAGCTCGCTGCGTCGTTGCGCACGAACACGTCGCCGTCGCGCGGAAAGGCAATCCGCATTGCGGGATTCGGCTGCGGCCGCCGGATCGCCGTAAGGTCGCGTGCCGCGACCCATTCCTGGACGATGCCCGGACAGCGTGCATCGGGCGCGTGCCCGGTCGTCGCGCAGATCGTGGCGCGGACGAAGCCGCGCGGTGCCGAAAACGGCGGCGGGTCGTCGTTGTGTTCGTACAGATGCAACATGATCCGGTTCCAGAGCGGCCCGGCGCCGGTAACGCCCGAGATGCCGCGCATCGGAGTTCCGTCGAAGTTTCCGACCCAGGCACCGACCGTGTAGTCGCGCGTGAATCCGATCGTCCAGGTGTCGCGGAAGTCCGACGACGTGCCCGTCTTCACCGCAGCCGGAAACGGCATCTGCAGCACCGACGCAACGCCGAACGACTTCGCGCGTGCGTGCGCGTCGGCCAGCATGTCGGTAACGAGTTGCCAATCCGCGATTCGACCGATGCGGCGCGCTTCCGCCGCGCCCGGCGCCGAGACCAGCGCGAGCGGAACGAACTCGCCGCCGCGGGCCAGCGTCGCGTAGGCTTGCACGAGTTCCCAAAGGCTTACCTCGCCACTGCCCAGCGTCAGCCCGAGCCCGTAGTAGGCTGCGGGCCGGTCGAGATGGGTGAATCCCAACTCGTGCAGCCGGTCCAGCAGCGGCTCCACGCCGAGCTGCGAAAGCACTTGCACGGCCGGCGCGTTCAGCGAATTGGCCAGCGCGTACCGCACGCGAACCGGGCCGCTGAAACGTCCGCTGTAATCGGCGGGCTCGTAGAGCCGACCGCCGGGAAGCGCGTATGCGGCGGGAACGTCGGCGAGAATCGTCGTCGGCGCGATCGTTCCGCGCTCGAGCGCGAGCTCGTAGGTAAACGGCTTGAGCGACGATCCCGGTTGCCGCAACGCTTGGACGCCATCGTTGCGCCCGAGCGATTCGTCGTCAAAATAATCGGGTGAGCCGACGTAGGCGAGCACTTCGCCGGTGCGATTGTCGGCGACGAGCGCCGCGCCGTCGGTCACGTGATAGCGCTGCAGCGCCGCGATCACGTCCTCCGTTTGCGCCGCAACGAAACGCTGTAAGCCAGCGTCGATGGTCGTGCGAACCCGTCCGCCGGCCGCGCCGCCGGCGCTTGCGAGGAAGAAGAGGGCGTGCGGAGCGCCCGCGATCCCCGTTTCGCGTATGCGAGCGTGCAGCGTTTCGCGGTACGCAAGCTCCGCATCCGGGCGTGAGATCTCTCCGAGTGAAACCATGCGGTTGAGCACGAAGCGCTGCCGGGCGCGCAGCAACGCCCAATCGTTGCCGGGCGCGAGGTGCGTGGGGTCGTTGGGAATCGCGGCCAGCAGCGCGGCCTGCGCGAGATCGAGATCGCCGGCCGGCTCCCCGAAATACGTTCGCGCCGCCGCCTCGACGCCATACACGTTGCCGCCCATCGGAATGCGGTTGACGTAGCTTTCGAGCATTGCGTCCTTACTCGAGCGCGCCGCGATTCGTTCGGCCGCCGCGATCTGCGCGAGCTTCCTCCGCAGTTGAAGACCCATCCCGGCATCGTCGGCGACGGCGCCCGAGGCAGGCGCGCCGATCAGCCGTGCGAGCTGCATCGCGATGGTCGAGCCGCCGCTGCGTGCGTCGCCGGTCAGCAGCAAATCGCGCGCGGCCCGCGCCAGCGCCGGGACGTCAACGGCACCGTGATGCCGGAACCGCGCATCTTCGGCGGCGACGATCGCTTCGAGAAAGACCGGCGAGACGTCGTTTAACCTCACGTGCGTGACGTGTGACGAGCCTCCGCCGAGGAGCGTGCCCAAAACGCCGCCGTTGCGATCGGTGAACGTCACCGACTCGGGAGCGTTGCGGAGCCGAGCGACGTCAATGCCGCCGAGATACGATGTGAGGATTGCCGCGAATGCGGCCCCGGGAATCGCCCACCCAAAGAGTTTACGCGTCACTGCCGAGAATCTACGACGCCGAGAAGAAACTTGCTGCTGCGAAGGAGCTCGCCGTTGCGCACTCTCGGCTTCGCTGGCGTCGCGCTCGTCGCGCTTGCGCTGGCATCCTGTGCGGGTCCGTCACCCGGCGGAACCAAGCTCGCGGCCGTGGACGCGTTGCCGATGCCGTCGCTGCCGCCCTGGATCGCGGCGATATCGCCCGCCGGAACCACCGAGAACCTCGCGCAGGTGCGCGTGATCTTTGCAAAACCGCTCGTGCCGCTGACCGCGCTCTCAGGTCCCGGTCCGCGCGACGTGCTCGATCACGTGCGCATCGCCCCGGCTCTTCGCGGGCGTTTTGCGGTGCTGACGCCGCGCATGATTGCCTTCGTTCCCGAACAGGCGCTGCCGATCGGCACGCGCGTCAAAATCACGCTGACCGCGGGCCTGCACGATCTCGACGGCGACCGGCTCGACGGCGATCTCGCCTGGACGTTCGAGACCGCGCCGCTGGAGATCACCAGCATGCCGGAGTTGAATGCGGCCGGCGACGATTCCACGCCGCCGCCGGTTGACGTGCTTCCCAAGCTCGCGGTCACGGCGAACGCCGCCGTGGATCCGCAATCGCTGGCGGAGCACGCATCGCTGGTGGGCGGCGGCGACACGGTAACGCTGACCGCCTCGCTCGAGACGCAGCCGACGCCGGATTCGGGCGGGGATGCAGGCGAACTCTTCGACCCGTCGCTCAACTCGTGGGTCTACGATCTCAAACCGACCCGCGCGTTGCGGCGGGGTACCACCTACCAAATCGCAATCGGCGCGGGCGTCGAGCCCCTCTACGGCAACTTGCCGACGCGGCGCAGCTTCGGAGGCAGCGTGCGTACGTACGGCACGCTGACGGTCGTTCCGACGCCCAGCGCGAGTCCGGATAACTCCGGCCGTTTCGCCGGCGGCGATCCGTTGGTGCAGTTCAGCAATCCGCTCGACGCCGGCTCCGTCGCCGGGGCCGTGACGATTTCGCCGATGCCGGCGAAGACCAAAGCCATCGCGTCCGTCCCGGACGACCGGCCGGATTCGATCGCCATCGACCCCTATGCGCTCGAGCCCGACCGCGCGTACACGGCGACCATCGGCGGAAGCGTCAAAGACGTTTTCGGTCAAACGCTTGGCCGGGACGTGCGCGTCAATATTCGCACCTCGGGCTTTTCGCCGGGCGCGTGGGCGCCGTCGGGCACCAACGTCTTTCCGGCTGGGGCCTCGATCGCGCTCAACTTTTACGCGACGAACCTTCCCGGCGATCGGTACCAGGCCGCGTACGCGCGCGCGACGCCGCTGCAGTTGCTCGGCGATCCGGCCGCGCTGTCGTTGCTGCCGCCTTCTGCCGGTTGGCCCGCGCGAACGTTGAGCGGGGCGCACCGCAACGCGCAGAGCACGGTGAGCGTGCCGATCCAGACGTCGCTCGGGAGCGCATACGGCGCGCTCGCCTACGGTTTCCGGACCGCGCTCGACGCGCCCGGCTCCGATCCGTCCAATACCGGAATCGTGCAGCTCACCAACCTCGGCGTCTTCGCGCAGTGGTTCCCGTCGCGCGGCATGGTGCTCGTCCAGCATCTGAGCGACGGCGCTCCCGTCCGCGGTGCCGATGTGGCCGTCTATCGCGTCAGCCAAGATGGAAAGGTCGAACCGCAGCAATGCGCGCAGGGCACGACCGATGCGCGCGGTGAGCTCGATATCTCCGGCACGGGAATCGAGCTCTGCGCCGCAACGGCGAGCGCAAATCAGCCGCCGAATCTCGGGATCGTCGTGCGCCAGGGAACCGACGTTGCGACGGTGACGGTCTGGAACTACAGCGGCGTTTACCGGTTCGACGTCAACGGCGGTTGGACGAGCGGCGCGCCGCTCTCGCGCGGAACGATCTTCAGCGACCGTGCGATGTATCAGCCCGGCGAGCGCGCCCAAATCACCGGCGTTGCCTACTACGTGAAGGGCGCGAACGTCGTCGCGGATACGAACGCTCCCTATGCCCTCACGTTGACCGATCCCAACAACGCCGTCACGTCGCTGGGCACCGTGCGAACCGACGCCTTCGGCGTATTCTCGCTGCCGGTGGCGTTCTCCAAGCGGCAGGCGCTGGGATATTACACGATCGACGCAAAGGGAGCCAACGGCAACGACGTCAGCGGCGCCGTGCGCGTTGCGGAGTTCAAGCCGCCCAACTTCAAAGTCGCACTTACGTTGGGAGCAACCTCGGCAACGGCCGGCGCGAGCGTTCGCGCCGCGGTGGCGGCGTCGTATCTCTTCGGTGCCCCGCTGCAAGGAGGGCGCGCGCACGCCTACGTTACGCGCGACGTCGCGACGGTCCAGCCGAACGGTTGGGACGATTTTTGGTTTGGGCCGCAGTGGTACTATCCCGAGCAGACGCCGTCGTTCGATACCGACGTGCTCCAGCGGGACATTCCGCTCGACGCGCAGGGGGCGGCGGCGCTCGACGTTGCGGTTCCGCGCGACCTGCCGTTTCCGATGACCTACCGAGTAGATATGGAGGCGAGCGACGTTTCGAATCTCTCGGTCGCCGACTCGCAAGAGTTTCCTCGCGCTCCCCGCCGATGCGGTCATTGGTTTGGCCTCCGGCGCCGTAGGAAAAGCCGGGTCGCCGATGCCGATTCGCGTGATAGTGACCGATGCGGACGGCAAAGCGCTCGCCGGACGCAGCGTGCATCTCGATCTGCAGAAGATGACCTATCTCTCGGCAACGCAGGAAGTCGAGGGAGGCGAAGACGCGCAGCAGGCCATCAAGTACGACAACGTCGCCGGCGCCGACGTAACCTCGGGCGAGCAGCCCGTCACGGCGCAGCTCACGCCCAGCGACGCGGGCGCGTATCGCGTCCTCGCAACCTTCCCAGGCGGGCCGCGCGGCACGGCGAGCGCATCGAGCATTCAGGTCTTTGCTTTCGGCGCCGGCGAAGCCGATTGGGGTCTGACCGATCCCAACGCCGTTGCCGTGAAACTCGATAAGAAGGAGTACGCCGCCGGCGAAACGGCGACCGCGCTCGTCGCGTCGCCCTACGCGCACGCCGACGTCTACTTTGCGGTGATCCGCAACGATGCGATCTATCGCACTATGCTGCGCGACGTGAGCGGTTCGGCGCGGATCGCCTTTAAGGTGACGCCGGAGATGCTGCCCAACGCCGCCGTCGAGGCGGTGGTCGTGCACCGCGGCGCGTCGCGCGGCAGCGACGCGCGGCTCGCGGTCGTGGGAATGGCCGGCTTCACCGTGGATCTCGCCGAGCGTTACCTCAAACTTGCGATCCTGCCGCGCAGCGCGACCGTGCTGCCCGGCGGCAAACAGCACGTCGCGTTCGCCCTCGCGGACTCGCGCGGCGCGCCGGTGCGCGGTGAGATCGTCGCGATGGCGGTCAACGATGCGATCTTGCAGCTCTCCGGCTACCGGTTGCCCGATCTCGTGCAGACGGTCTTCGCGCAGCAGCCCATTGCGACGATCTTCGCCGATAATCGCGAGAACGTAACGCTCAAGACGCCGACGCCGCCGCTCGAGAAAGGTTACGGTTACGGCGGCGGCTTCCTCGCCGGAGCGGCGAGCACGCGCGTACGCGCGAACTTTCGTCCGCTCGCCTATTACGGCGTCCTTCGTACCGACGCCGGCGGTCGTGCGAGTGCCGACTTCGCAATGCCCGACGACCTCACGACGTGGCGCGTGATGGCCGTCGCGCTCGACTACCTCGCGCTTCGGCACCGCCGACGCGACGTTCGTTTCAACGCAGCCGCTCATCGGCAACGCCCTGCTGCCGCAGTTCGCGCGCCCCGACGACCGGTTCGACCTGGGCATTTCGGTCGCGAATCAAACCGGCGCCGGCGGCGCGCTCGATCTGGTGCTCGCGCTGCGCGGTGCGCTTGGCTTTGCAGGCGGCGACGCTTCGACGCTGCGTGCCAAAGAAAACGCCGTAAACGGAATGCAGGCGTACCGATTTCCCGTCGTTGTCGGGACGCCCGCGGCGACCTCGGTCCGAGCGCAAATGAACTTGGGCAATGACGGTGACGCGTTCAGCGTTCCGTTCGAGGTGCGCGATCGCGAGAGCACCGATTCGGTGATCGAGAGCGGCGCGACGCGTTCGCAAGCCTCGATCCCGCTCGGCTTGAATTCCGGCGGCACGCTGCGCGTGACCCTTGCCAACACGGTGGTCTCGCAGTTCGTTACGCCCTCCGAGCGCGTCATGACCGCAAATCCGTTGCCGTTGGCCGATGAGGCGGCCTCGCGCCTCACGATCGCGGCCGCGCTGCGCAGCGCTGCGCGGGCCGTACCGTTTGCAGCTCGCCTTCGATCCCGTCGCGGCGATCGCGGCGAGTGAGGCGGAGCTGCTTTCGTATCAGCGCGGTGACGGCGGATTCGGCGCGTACCGCGACGCGCGTGAAAGCGACCCCTTTGTGACGGCCGGCGCGCTCGAAGCGCTGTCGTTTGCGCGCGCTCGCGGCGTGAACGTTGCCTCCGCAGCGACCGCGAATGCATCCGCCTTCCTATCGCGCGCGCTGGCCGACCCCTCAACTTTTAAATGGTGCGCGCGCGACGAGCTCTGCAAGGCGCAGTTACGCTTTGCGGCGCTCTGGGCGCTCGCGACGCTCTCCGCGCCGCGGACGGACTTCCTCAGCGACGTCGTGGCGCAGTCCGGCGGCTTCGACAGCGCCACGCAAATCCGTCTGGCGCGCTACTTGCTGCGCGCGCCGGGTTGGCAAGCGCGCGGTGAGGCGATGGCGCAGCGTCTTCGCGCGACGCTCTACGTCACCGGACGGTATGCCGTCGCCAATCCGTCGCAGCAGTGGAGCCGGTTGGGATCGCGCTCCGACGCGCAGGCGCAAATGCTGCAGTTGCTCGTCGAGCAGCGCGCGCCGTCCGAGCAGATCGACGGAGCCGTGCGCGCGCTGGTGGCCCAGCAATGCAAGTGCGGCTGGCCGACGACCGACGATACGGCCGCGGCGACGACCGCGCTCGCGGCGTATGCGGCGACGGAGCGTTTCACGCCGGGCGCGGCAACCGCGACGGTCGGCGGTCGCGCGATCGGCACCGCCCGCTTCGAAACGACCGCGTCGTCAACCACGTTCGCCGTTGCCGCATCGTCGCTGCATGGCGACGCGCTGGCCATCGCCGGCAGCGGCAACGGCACGGTGCATTATCTCGTCTCGTACACGTATCCCGTAGCCCCGAATGCTCCGGGCGAGCTCGCGGCCTTGCGCGTGATCCGCACGCTCAACGACCCGAGCGCCGCCACGACGACGGCTGCGTCTCCGCCTCTTGCGACCATGGATTTGGCAACGGCGTTACCGGTCTCACTCGCGGCGGGGCGCGTCTTCGACGTGGGCGTGCGCGTCGTCGTCGACCATCCGATGGATGGCGTCGTCATTGACGATCCGCTCCCGGCCGGTCTCGAGGCCGTCGATACGACGTTTCGCACTTCGCTGCAGGCGATCGTGCCGCAGAGCAATAGCTGGGCGATCGATACCAGCGAGATCTACCGCGATCGTGTCGTCGCCTACGCGCAGCACCTCGACCCCGGCATCTACGATCTGCACTATCTCGTGCGCTCGGTCACGCCCGGCACCTTCGCGTGGCCCGGCGCTCGCGCGTATCTCAAGGACGCGCCCGAAGAGTTCGGCCGCAGCGCCGCCGCGACGTTGACCGTCGCGCAGTAGCGCGCAAAAAGAAAAGGGCCCGCACCATCTGCGAGCCCTTCCTTGACGAGCGTTGGGCTTAGGACGAGGGCGGGCAGTAGTAGTTCGCGCTGGCGCTTCCCGTAATGCCGATCGTCTGGTTCGTATTGTTGACCCAGTAGACGTAGGTCGTCTTGGTGTTGGTTTCGGTGACGTTGACGGCGAGCGGCGTGCCGCCGTAGGAGTTCGCTTTGTAGGCGTTGTTGAAGAAGCAGCCTTTACCGACGGTCGTTTTCTTCGAGGCGCAGATCGCGCCGGGCTTGCACGACGAGTCGGCCGAGATTGCGAAGATTTGGCCGCTTTGTCCGGCGGTCATCCCGTGCGGCGCCGTCGCCGGCACGAACGATACCGCGGATAGAAGTAGTGAGAGCAGGAACATCGTTGGTCGTTGTCTCCTTGCGAAGTATGCGATTGTCTCTGACTAAGATACGCTGCCGCGATGCGATTGCTCGCAAGCAGGCGGAAAGTTTTGTGCGATTTCTAATTCCCCGCCGGCGGCCTAAGCGGCCGGATCGGGCCGCCTTGAACTATTATTTTTAATAATGTACTATTTATCACTCTCGCACACGTTCGCCTCGGACGGTACGATAGTCGTCGGAGAGGAGACCCCATGAGCGTCTACCGAGCCCCACTGCGGGATATGCAGTTCGTCCTTCGCGAGCTCGCCGGCATAGACGGCATCGCCGCACTTCCAGGCTGCGAGGAGACGCCTCGACGTGCTGGATTCGATCCTGGAAGAGGCCGCGGGCTTTGCCGCAGCGGCGTCCTCGACCCGCTCAATCGGGTCGGCGACACAGCCGGCTGCACGTGGCACGACGGCGAGGTGACGACGCCCCCAGGCTTCAAGGAGGCCTATAAGAAGTTCGCTGACGCGGGCTGGATCGGTCTGCCCGTACCCGCCGAGTACGGCGGCCAAGGTCTGCCGCAGATTCTCCTCGGGCCGACGCTCGAGATGTGGAATGCGGCCAACATCGGCTTTGCGAATGGACCTCTGCTCAATCAGGGCGCGATCGAGGCGATCGAGCTCGTCGGCATCCGACGAGCAGAAGCATCGCTTCATCCCCAACCTCGTCTCCGGCAAGTGGACGGGGACGATGTGCCTCACCGAGCCCCAAGCCGGATCCGATCTCGCGCAAGTGCGCGCCCGCGCCGTGCCCGAAGGCGATCGGTATCGCATCACCGGGACGAAGATTTTCATCACCTTCGGCGAGCACGACATGGCCGAGAACATCATTCATTTGGTCCTCGCGCGGCTCCCCGACGCGCCCGAAGGAACCAAGGGCATCTCGCTCTTCATCGTTCCGAAGTTTCTCGTCAACGCACGACGGCAGCTTGGGCGAGCGCAACGACGTCGTCTGCGCCGAGCATCGAGCACAAGCTCGGCATCAACGGCAATCCGACGTGCACGCTCAACTACGGCGAGAAAGGCAACCGGCGCGATCGGCTACTTGGTCGGCGAACCCAATCGCGGGCTCGAATACATGTTCATCATGATGAACGCCGCGCGATTCTCGGTCGGCGTGCAAGGCATTGCGCTTGCCGATCGTGCATACCAGAGCGCGCTCGAATATGCAAAGGAGCGCGTGCAGGGACGCGACCTCAAGCCCGGATCGCGCGCGCCCGAGCCGATCATCAAGCATCCCGACGTGCGCCGCATGCTGATGTACGCAGAAGGCAACGATCGAGGCGATGCGCGCGCTCGCCTACGTCACGGCGGCCTCGCTCGATTACGCGCTCCGGCATCCCGACGAACGGGTGCGTAAAGAGCACAAGGCCTTCGTCGAGCTGATGATCCCGGTCGTGAAAGGCTGGTGCACCGAAAGCGCCGTCGAGCTCTGCTCGACCGCGTTGCAAGTCTTCGGCGGCATGGGGTACATCGAAGAAACCGGTATCGCGCAGCAATACCGCGACGTTCGTATCATCACGATCTACGAAGGAACGACCGGCATCCAATCGCTCGATCTCATCGGGCGCAAGCTGATGCGCGACATGGGCGCCGGCGCGACGGCCGTCGGCAAGCAGATCGAGGCCGTGGCCAAAGAGTGCGCGGCGCACGCCGATCCCGACGTCAAGCGTATCGGCGAAGCGCTCGCGAAGTGCGCTCGCCGCGGTCGATGAGACGTCGCAGTGGATCGGCATGAACGCGATGGGCGATCTGCAGAACGCGCTTCGCGTGCTCGGTGCCGTACCTGCAAGCTGTGGGGCATCGTCGCCGGCGGCTGGCAGATGGCGCGCGCGGCGAAGATCGCGGCCGACCGGATCGCGGCAGGCGACGCCGACGTGGAGTTCTACCGCGCGAAGCTCGCGACGGCGGCGTTCTACGCCTCGCATGTCCTCTCGCAAGCGGCGTGGTTCAAACGGCAGATCGTGGACGGCTCGGGCGACGTGATGCGGCTGACCGATGAGCAGTTCGAGCTCGACCGGAAGCGATGCTGGCAACGGCTGTTTAACGTCATGAGCGGACCATCCGGCGTCGCATCTCACCCTCGACAATCCGCCGGTCAACGCGCTCTCGTTCGCGTATTGCGCGAAGCTGCTGGCGGAGCTGCGCGCGGCGCGACGCCGACGATCGCGGTCGGTGCGGTCGTCCTGACCGGCGCAAACGGGCTCTTCAGCGCGGGTGCCGACGTCAACGACTTCAACGCCGAGATCCGACGTCCGGATGCGAACACGATTCGCGACGTTATCGCGGCCGTCGAAGCGCAGCGGTAAGATGCTACGTCGCGGCGATCGACGGCAACGCGCTCGGCGGCGGACTCGAGCTCGCGCTGGCCTGCGATTATCGCGTCGCGACGCCGGGCTCGAAGCTCGGTCTGCCCGAGATCAAGCTCGGTCTCTTGCCGGGTGCCGGCGGAACGCAGCGGCTGCCGCGGCTGATCGGCGCGCAGCGCGGCGCTCGAGTTCATGCTCAAGGGCGATCGTCGCACGCCGCATCGCGCGCGCTCGAGCTCGGCATGCTCGACGAGGTAACCCCGGGCGACGTCGTCGAGGCGGCGAACGGCAATCGCCGGTGGTGCCCAAGCGTCGCGTCTCGGAGCGGCGAGCGATCATCGCCAAGGACGTTCCGATGCAAGCTGCGTCCGTTCGTCGTCGCGCAAGCGCACAAGATGGTGCCCCCGGAAGAGCGCGGCGGCTTCGCCGCGCACAAGCTAATCGACGCGGTCGCAGGCCTCCGTCGAGCTGCCGTTTCCGTTCGGGCATCGCGCGCGAAGACCGGCTGTTCGACGAGTTGGTGCGCTCGGCGCCGTCGGCCGCGCTGCGGCATCTGTTCTTTGCCGAACGCGAGCTCGCGAAGATTCCCGGCGTTGCCGCCGCGCGACGCACGCTGCAAGACGTCAAGAGCGCCGGCGTCGTCGGAGCCGGCACGATGGGCACCGGCATCGCGATCACGTTCGCGCAGGCCGGCATTCCGGTCGTGATCGTCGATCAGCAACGACGAGGCGGTCGATAAGGCGCGCCAGACGGTGATGGGCATGTTCATGTACCAAGTGCAGAAGGGCCGGCTCACGCAGGAAGAGGCGTGGAAGCGCGGCCAGTCGATTCGCTTCAGCGACGACTGGACCGACCTGGCAGATGCCGACGTCGTCGTCGAGGCCGTGTTCGAGAACCTCGACGTCAAGAAGCGAGGTCTTTCGCAAGCTCGACGCGCGTCGCCAAGCCGGGCGCGATCCTGGCCAGCAATACTTCTACGCTCGATATCGACGCTCTGGCCGCCGATGACGAAGCGTCCCGAGCAGGTCGTCGGACTGCACTTCTTCGTGCCGGCCAACATCATGCCGCTGCTCGAGATCGTGCGCGGTGCGAAGAACGTCGCCGCAAACGCTGGCGACCGCGTTCAAACTCGGCAAGACGCTGCGCAAGACGGCCGTGCTCTCGGGCAACGCGTTCGGTTTCATCGGCAACCGCATGATCTTCGACTACGCTGCGCGAGGCGATCGCGACTCGCCGAGGAGGGCGTCGCGCCCGCTCGCGCGTCGACGCGGTCATGCCAAGACTTCGGCTTCCCGATGGGACCGTTTGCGATGAGCGATCTTTCGGGACTCGACGTCGCGTCTGGCACATGCAGAAGGCGCAAGGCGACGCCGAGGCGCTCGGACGCACGACGTGCATCGACCGGCTCGTCGAGATGAAACGTCTCGGCAGAAGACGATGGCCGGCTTCTTCAAATACGACAAAGCCGTCGGCAAAGGCCGCGAGCCGATTGCCGATCCCGTCGTAGACGCGCTCTTTGCGCGAAGAGCCGCGCAAGGCCGGCATCGCGCCGCGCGACGTCACCGATGAAGAGATTCGCGAGCGTCTGCTCGGCGCGCTCAGCGCGCGGCGCGCAAGCTGCTCGAGGACGGGCGTCGCGTTGCGTCCCGGCGATATCGACATCGTCTACGTCTACGGCTACGGATTCCCGCCCCATCGCGGTGGCCCCATGTGGAAAGCAGGCGCGCATGCGTGAGGCGGTAATCGTTTCGGCGGCGCGCACGCCGATCGGGCGCGCGTTCCGCGGCGCGTTCAATCAAACGCCCGGCGCGACGCTGGCGGGGCACGTGCTGAAGCACGCCATGGAACGCGCGGCGGTTGATCCCGCGGAAATCGACGACGTCATCCTTGGGTGCGGTCTTGCCGGAGGGCGCGACCGGAAACAACGTCGGCCGAACCTCGGCGTTGCGCGCCGGCTGTCCCGTGACCGTGCCGGGCCAGACCGTCAGCCGGTTCTGCGCGTCGGGACTCGATGCGATCGCCGCCGCGGCGCGCCGCGTAATCGCCGACGGCTGCGACGGTCGTTGCCGCCGGCGGCGTCGAGTCCATCTAGCATGGTGCAGAACGAGATGAACCTGCACTTTTTCACCGAAGAGTGGCTGCTCCGCCACGCGCCCGACCTTTACATGCCGATGCTCTATACGGCCGACTTCGTCGCAAAGAAATACGACGTCTCGCGGGCGCGCCAAGACGAGTACGCGCTCCAGAGCCAACAGCGCACGGCGGCCGCGCAAGCGGCGGGCCGGTTCGATGCCGAGATCGTCCCGATGCCGTCGTGGAAGTACGAACAGGATCGCGAAAGCGGCGCCGTCGTCGAGCGCCGCGTCGAGCTCACGAAAGACGAAGGCAATCGTCCCGATACGACGATCGAGGGATTAGCCGCGCTCAAAGGCGCGGTGCCGGGCGTCCCGGACACGAGCGTCACCGCCGGAAACTCCTCGCAGCTCTCCGACGGCGCGGCGGCCGTCGTCGTGATGGATGCCGAACACGCGCGCCGGCGAGGTCTCCCTCCGCTCGGATATCTATCGCGGCTTCGCCGTCGCCGGCCACCGAACCCGGCGAAATGGGCATCGGGCCGATCTTCGCCATTCCCAAGTTACTCGCGCAGCACGGGCTGACGATCGGCGACATCGGGTTGTGGGAGCTCAATGAAGCGTTCGCCGTGCAGACCGTCTACTGCCGCGACTCGCTCGGCATCCCGAACGACCGGTTCAACGTCGACGGCGGGGCGATCGCGATCGGCCACCCGTACGGCATGAGCGGCGCGCGGATGACGATGCACGCCCTGATCGAAGCGAAGCGTCGCGGCGTCGAGCACGTCGTCGTCACGATGTGCGTTGCGGGCGGCATCGGCGCCGCCGCACTCTTCCAAGTGGCGTGAAGCGAAGCGCTCGCTGGGGCGCCATCGCGATCGTCTGCTGCATGCTGGCAACGCCGGCGCGCGCCGGCGCCGGCCCCGAGCTCTTCGACATACGCTTTCAGAGCCCGATGCTCACGCAGTTCTTCAAGCAGCCCGTCCAAATCGGGGCCAGCGTGCTGCTGCCGGACTCGTACTATAAACAACCCACCCGCCGCTATCCGGTGATTTACGTCGTGCCGGCGTTTGAGGGCACCGATGCCGTCACTCGCGATATCGAGCTTGAGTGGCAGCGGCCGATTCGATCGCTCGGAACCGATTTCATCGTCGTCATTCTGCAAGCGATGATGAATATAGACGGCGAGGACGTTCACATTGAGTTCGCCGACTCGGCCGGGGACGGACCGTGGGGCAGCGCGCTGACGACGGAGTTCATTCCGGCGACCGACGCGCACTTTCGAACGATGCCGTCGGGGAACGCACGTTTCTTGTTCGGTCACTCGTCGGGGGGATGGTCGGTGCTCTGGCTGCAGATCAACTATCCGGCCATGTTCAACGGCGCGTGGGCCGTTTCGCCCGACCCGGTAGATTTCCACGATTTCCTCGGCCCCGATCTCACCAAGCCGGGGCAGAACTTCTATCGCGACGCCGACGGTAATGCCTATGGCATCTGCCGGGTCGGCGGTCACGACGAGACCACGCTCGAGCGGCTCGTGACCGGACCGTACGGATGCGGCTGGGGCACCGAAACGCCGCGGGGCGGCGAGAAGCCCTGGGCGCAGCGGCAGATGGACACCTATGACGATGTGTTCAGTCCCGCGCAGCCCGACGGAAAGCCGGCGCCGCTGCTCGATCGCGCGACCGGCGCGATCCACCCAGCGGTGGCTGCGTATTGGGAGCAGCATTACGACATGACGCATCTGCTCCAAACGCGCTGGAGCGAGCTCGGTCCGCTGCTGCAGGGAAGGCTCCACGTTTTCGTCGGCAGTGGCGATACGTTTCATCTCGAGGGTTCCGTCATGCTCATGCGCGATGCATTGACGAAGCTGGGGAGCGACGCGGAAATCGCCGTCGCCCCCGGCGACGATCATTGGCAGATCTTCGACTACCAGGGCGGTCTGATCAAGTACGCGATCGGCGAGATGATCGCTCGCTTACGCGGCAGTTAGGACTTAGCCGCGAATGCCGTGCACCAGCCGTTGGGGCTGATGGATCCGTCTACGAGTTTGCACGTGCCGTTCGCCTTTGCCGAGCTGCCGGCGATGAAGAGCGAGCAACCCGAGCATTTGTGACCGTTGTTGGGCGTGGACTGATATTTGAACTGCGCCTTCGAGGCTTTCGCCTGCGCGGCCGTGGTCTCGGCAAGCAGCAGCCCGGCGAGCGCGGGAAGGACGACCGCGTTGGCGACGAACGAGCGGCGCGTCATATGGGACTCTCTCATTGATGAAGATACCTCCGTTCCCTAATCTTAGCAGAGCGGGCGTTCGGCCTCCTCTCACGCCCCCTTAATGGTACGCTAATCACGATTCGATGCTTCGGGCGTCATATTGAGATTGAATGTTGCTGTGGGGAAACTAGGGAGAACGATGTTAAGCACCAGGATCGTCGGTTTGGTATCGGGCGCCGCATTCATTGCGGTGAGCCTTGGCAGCGCACTTCCGGCCGGGGCCGAGCAGGCGCCGGACAAAACCGGACCCGGCGTGACGCGCGTCAGCGTCGTGCAGGGCTCGGTCGTCGTCCAGCGCGGCGACGGCAACAAGCAGGTTGCCGCGGTCGTCAACGCGCCGCTGCTGCCCGGCGATTATATTTCGACGGGAACCAGCTCGCGCGGCGAGCTTCAGTTCAACGGCGAGGCAGCCGTTCGGCTGGGCGGCAACGTTCAGGCGCGGATCACCAACGACGATCCGAATAACCGTCAGCTGCAGCTTGCCGACGGAACCATCGAGGTCGGCATCGTGCATGCCGGCGGACCGATTCAGGTGGACACGCCGTCGGTGACCGTCCGCGCGGCAGACGTCGGCGACTATCGCGTGTCGATTGGAAGAGACGGCTCGAGTTGGATTTCGGTTCGCCGCGGCACGGTCGAGATCGTGACTCCGCAACGCACCTATACGCTCGAGTCGGGCCGCACGCTGGTCGCGCGCGGTTCGGCCTCGGATCCGTCGATCACGTATACGACGGCCATCGGCTTCGACTCGTTCGACGATTTCAATGCTAAGCGCGACCAGGCGATGGTCGCGGCGCTCGATGCCAGTCCGAACGTCAATCCGGATATCGCCGGCTACGATAATCTCGGCGCGTACGGCCAATGGCAGAACGTGCCGGGCTACGGGCAGTCGTGGGTCCCCAATCAATCCTCAAACTGGGCGCCCTATAGCGACGGCTCCTGGACGTGGGAAGATGGATACGGCTGGACGTGGGTAGCCTCCGAACCGTGGGGCTGGGCTCCCTATCACTATGGCCGCTGGTACTACGCCAACGGCTATGGCTGGGCGTGGTATCCGCCTGCCTACACGGCCGCGGCGGCATGGTCGCCGGCATTGGTTGGATTCTTCGGGTTCGGCGTCGGCGGCGCGGGCTGGGGTCTCTCGGTCGGCTTCGGGACCGGCGGGTATGGTTACGGCGGCTTCGGCTACCCGTATATCGGCTGGTATCCTTTGGCGCCGTACGCGCCGTACTATCCGTGGTACCCGGGGTGGGCTTGGAGTGGACTTGCCTGGGGCTGGGGCGGTTGGGGATGCTGCGGTTATGGCGGCTACGGCTGGGGCCGCAACGTGAACGTTACGCACATCACCAACATCTATAACATCAACCGCTACTACGCGCACGGGTCCATCCACGGCACGACCATCGGCAACTTCCAGCACGGTACGATCGCGGGTCACACCTTCGCGGTGACGCCGCACGACATCTCAGGTCATGCCGGGATCATTCATGGAGCCGTTCCGGTTACGCCGACACGCGACAATCTCGGCTTCGGCGGTCACTCGATCTCCTCGCCGGTGACGATGTCGAAGGCCTTCGATTCACCGCGATTTGCATCGGTCAACCACACGCTCGCGGCCTCGCGTATGAACTTCGACGAACAGCAAAAGGCGGTCTCGCGCGCAATCACCGGCTCGACCGCGCGGGCAGCGTCGTCTGCGCCTTCGCCCGAACACGCGGCAACGGGCTCGTGGGATCGCTTCAACGAGGCGAGAGGGAATGCCGAACGCAGCGCGCCCACGAGCTCGTGGAGCCGCTTCTCGAGCGAACGCGGCGACGCATACGGACGAACGGAAGCGTATGGCCGCGGCGACTCTTACGGACGCAACGATTCCTACGGACGCAACGATCCTTATGAGCGCAGCGAAGGCTACGGGCGGACCGAATCATACGGACGCAGCGACTCGTACGGACGTGAATCGTATCCGTCGTATGCGCGCAGCTCGTATCCGTCCTACTCGCATGGGTCGTACCCGTCATACTCGCACGGCGGTTCCTATCCCAACTACTCGCATGGGTCGTACCCGTCATATTCGCACGGCGGCTCCTATCCCAACTACTCGCGCGGATCGTATCCCTCGTCTTATCACGGTGGAGGATACTCCGCGCCGCACTCGTCGGGCGGCGGCAGCGCCCACGGCGGCGGCGGTGGTGGTCGGCCGCCGAGCAAATAAGCTCCTCTCGACCTGAGGAAAGGGCGGCGTCAAGGCGCCGCCCTTTTGCTTGCAGAACGTGTAGATAACTACGCTACAAGGAGAAATACTCTTAATGAATCCGGCCCGTCTTTCACTCGGAGTCGCGACGTTATGTCTCGCGGCGGGGCTGACCGCCGTGGCGAGCGCGCAGAGCTCGAACATGGCCATGTCCTCGCACGTGACCAACTCGCATCCGATTCAAGTAAACGCCTGCAATCCGCAGCGCAACGTCAGCTATAACTGGGCAGGCTATACGCCCGGCTTTTATGGCCCCGCCGTCTACGGCGGCTACTGGGGATGGCCGTCGGTCTACGGCCCGACTTATTACCAAGCTCCCGTCGAGAACGACCCGACGCTCGGCATCGACTATGTGAACGCCACGCAGGCCGTCATGAAACAGATCGAGTTCGGGCTCATCGTGCGCGGCGCGCTCGTCGCCGAAGTCAAAGACGTCGGCACGTTTTCCCCGGGCGCCGAGATCAAGCACAAGTTCGGCCTGAGTCCCAACGTGTTTCCGATTCAAACCAGCTATGCAAAATGCGTTCCGCTGAAGATCACGTTCGAGGACGGCACGAAATGGAAGAACCCGCACCTGCCGGCGTATAAAGCCAGCATGTACGGGCCGCCGCACCACTAGGCCGCTAGCCGCCCCACAGGAGCGCGATCTCCGACACGCAGCGCGCGCCGTCTACGTCGGCGGTTTGTTCGAATCGCAGCATTGCTTCGATGCAATCCTCGCGAGTCGCAAACCGCGTCGCGGGCGGCGCCGTGTGTCGGATCGCGTGCGACGGCGTCCACCCGACGTGCCAAACGCGGGCAACGTACGGCCGCGTCGTGAGGTAGCCGATCACCACCAGGCCCAAGCCAATGGCGACCAGCGCCGCGCCTATGCCGCGCAGCCGGTTCAGCATGGACGTATCTTCGCGCGCTCCGCTCCGAACTCTGCCCACGCGAGGCTCGAGCCCGCCGCACTAAGCCGGAGTTTGCCGCAAGGAGGCGGTATAGAGTCGGCATGACTCAAGATCTCTCCGCCGTTCAGTCCCGCATCAACGTTTGGGAGATGGCTCAGCGCCAGCTCGACGAGGTCGGCCAGCTCATCGGGCTCAACGAATCGCTCCACGGCTATCTGCGCCAGCCCAAACGCGTTCTCGAGGTTTCGGTGCCGGTCCGTATGGACGACGGGTCGTTTCGCATGTTTACCGGCTATCGCGTGCAGCACAATCTGTCGCGCGGCCCGGGCAAGGGCGGCATCCGCTACCACCCCGACGTGACGCTCGACGAAGTCAAAGCGCTCGCGATGTGGATGACCTGGAAGTGCGCCCTGGTCAACATTCCGTTCGGCGGTGCCAAGGGCGGCGTGATCTGCGATCCCAAGGACATGTCGATGCAGGAGCTCGAGAACCTCACGCGTCGCTTCACGACCGAAATCTCGATCATCATCGGACCTGAGAAAGATATTCCGGCGCCCGACGTCTACACGACGCCGCAGATCATGGCGTGGATCATGGACACCTTCTCGATGCAGCACGGCTACTCGATTCCGGGCGTGGTTACCGGAAAACCGGTGGCGATCGGCGGATCGCTGGGACGCGACAAGGCGACGGCCCGCGGCTGCATGTACGTCGTCGACGAAGCGATGGAAGCGCACGGCAAACCCGTCGAAGGCGCCCGCGTCGCCATTCAAGGCTTCGGCAACGCGGGCATGTACGCCGCGCAGCTGATGTCGCGAGCGCGGCTATCGGATCGTCGCCGTCTCCGATTCGCACGGCGGCGTCGCCAACGATCGCGGGCTCGACGTCAAGGGGCTCATGGCGCACAAGTCCGAGACCGGCTCGGTCGTCGGATTTACCGGCGGCGAACGCATCGACAATAAAGAGGTGCTCGAGTACGAGTGCGACGTGCTCGTCCCGGCGGCGCTCGAAAAGGTCATCACTAGCGAGAACGCGCCGCGCATCAAAGCCGCGATCGTCGCCGAAGCCGCCAACGGACCGACGATGCCCGATGCCGACGACATTCTCTTCGATCGCGGCATTATGGTCCTGCCGGATATTCTGGCCAACGCCGGCGGCGTCACGGTTTCGTACTTCGAGTGGGTGCAAGATCTTCAGGCGAACTTCTGGGAAGAAGACGAGATCAACGAACGCCTCAAGCGCAAGATGATGCGCGCCTTCCGCGATACCTCACGAACAGGCGAAACGTCACGGCGTCTCGATGCGCAAGGGAGCGTACTGCGTCGCCGTCGCGCGGGTCGCCGAGGCGACGAAGCTCCGCGGCCTCTATCCCTGACGCAGCTCGGGTTCTTCGGCGACGGGCCGCGCGCGCTCGTCGACGACGAGACCGGCCGGATCGAATACGTCCCGGATTCGTGGATCTTCACCGCGGCGCGGCTGGTTCGAAAGCCTGCGCGAGTCGTCGCCTGGCAGAGCGAGCGGCGCCGGATGTACGACCGCGACGTGGACGTGCCGCGTCTGATTGCGGGTTACCGCGCTCGCCGACCCGCTTATTCCACCCGCGCTCGCCGAGGCGTCGGACCGCATTCGCGCGGCCGTGGGAGCGCCGTTTAACAGCGCCGGCCTCAACCTCTATCGTGACGGGCACGACAGCGTCGCGCCGCACAACGACCACTCTGTACGAGATCTCAGCCGGGTATCCGATCGCGCTGCTCTCGCTTGGAGCGACGCGCTTGATGACGATTCGCAGCAAGAGCGCGAGCGCAACGGGCGGCCGCCGGCGCGTTTCGACCTCGATCTCGAAGCCGGCAGCCTGTTGCTGATGAGCTACGAAACGCAGCGGCACTACGATCATGGGATCCCGAAAACGCGCGCACCCGTCGGGCCGCGCATCAGCGTCGCGCTAAGAGTGCGCCCGCCCGCGTCATCGTAGGCGCATCGACTGTGTCATCCTGAGCGCAGCGCATCGCGCCGTCGTCGGAGGCGCATCGACTGTGTCATCCTGAGCGCAGCGCATCGCGCCGTCGTCGTAGGCGCATCGACGGTGTCATCCTGAGCGCAGCGCCGCAGGCGCGCAGTCGAAGGACGAAGGTACGTCCCTACGGAGACGGACTAGGCGAGGGCGTGGCCCCGTAGACCACTTCGGCGGTGCTGCAGATCGTCGCCGAGTTGAGCTTGAAGTCAACCAGTTGCTCGCCCTCGGCGCTGACCGCGGTGCCTCCGACGGCGACCGATGCACCGGGCGGTAAGGCGACGCGATTGTACAGCAAATCGGTCTGGCGGGTGAGCGCGCCGACCGACCGGTCCCCGAGGCTATCGGTGAACCACTTGCACGTGTCCACCGCCCCTCGCAGCCCAGTGAAGGAATAGAGGATCGTCTCGGCCGAGGCGGCGCCGGCACCGAGCGCGACGAGAAGGACGAACGCGGCCGCGGCCGCCGATGGGCGATTCATGTTCTTGACCATACTACGCGCTGATGCGGCGCCCTGTTTCGCCGGACCCGGCGCGAGCCAGCAGCTCTCGCACCTGCTCGTCGGTCGTCTGCTCGAAGTTCTCATAATAGAAACCGACCGCCCCGAAAGGCTCGGGCGAGTGAAGACAGACGACGGCATCCACCAGGAGCTCGAGTGCGGCGCACGTTTGGGCCGCCGCGACCGGAACCGCGACGACGATCTTCGCGGGCTTGCGTGCGCGCAGCGAGAGCACCGCCGCTCGCATCGTCGCGCCGGTAGCGAGCCCGTCGTCAACCACGATCGCCTGCGCGCCCTCGATCGCTACGGGTGGCCGGGCGTCGCGATATGCAAGCTCGCGCCGCCGCAGTTCGCCGGTTTCGCGAACGATCGCGCGCTCGATGTCGGCCTCGCCGAGGTGAAGCGAATCCACGAGATCGCGGTCCATCACGCACGTGCCGTCGCCTGCGATCGCACCCATCGCAAGCTCCTCCCGTCCCGGCACGCCTAGCTTGCGAACGAGGTAGACGTCCAGCGCGAGACCCAGCCGCGTCGCGACCTCGTAGCCGACCGGTACGCCGCCGCGCGGCAGCGCCAGCACCACCGCGCCCGGTTCGTTGGCAAACGCGCCAAGCGCTTCGGCGAGCTTCCGCCCCGCGTCGGCCCGATCTGCGAAGAGGTACACCGCTACTCGGGGACGCCTCCGTCGTGCTCGATGACGGCCTTGGTCGCGTTCGGGCTGCTCGTCTGCTTGCCGCAGCTCAGCACCGGCGGGAGCGCCGCGCTGGTGAACTTGATCGGCTTTTGGGTGAGGTCGAGCATGTCGCTGAGCGAGTTTGCCGTCGCGTCGGTCGTGCCGAGCGACCCGAGATCGAACGTATCCTCGACGAACTTCAAAATGCTGCCGAAATCGTACTGCGTGTGCGAAACCGAACCGGCTTTGGCATACGGCGAAATCATCACGAGCCCGACCCGGAAGCCCAACCGCGTATACCAGATCTGTGCCGGCGGCTCGGGATCGTACCATCCGCCCCAGTCGTCCCATAGCAGCACGACGGCGGTATTATTCCAATACTTGCTCGTTCCGATCGCGTTGACGACTTTCGTGACCCAGTACGGGCCGCCGTTGCAGCCGCTCGCCGGATGATCTGAATCGAAGAGCGTCGGAATCACCCATGAAACGGAAGGCAGCGTTCCGCCCTTGAGGTCGGTGAAGACGTTCGTATTCGGGATGCTGACGTTGTTCTTCCAATCGGGACCGTAACGGACTTTCTTGATCCCGTCGTAGCCGTTCCAAACGGCGCCCGAGAAATCGAAGTTGGGGCCGCTCTTGAACGAATCCACGTAGTAGTGCCACGAAACGCCCTTCGCATCGAGGAGATCGGCGATCGTGCCGTAATCGAAGCACGGGAACGGGCCTTGCGAATCGTAGTGGCCGTTCTTGAAGAGCACCGGCGTCCACGTGTATTGCTTCGGGCCGCTATGCGGTCCCGGCGCGTCGCATCCCCACGGATTGTTGTTCGGCTGATCGGTGAGCGACTCGTGGTCGTTGATCTCGACGCTTCCCGAGAGTAGCGCCTGATGCGCGATGAAGCTCGATGCGGTCTCGGTGAAATACATTTCGTCGGCGAGCGAATACTGCTTGGCCAGCTTCCAATATGGCGCCGTCTCCGCGCGGTCGACGTACGCATACGGATAGAGCTTCGCCGGAAGTCCCTGACCCGATTCGCCAAACCGAATCAGATCGAAGCCGTTGTTCTGGCAGACGTCCGACGCCGTTGCGTTGCACTCGATCTCGAAGCCGTGATGGCTGTGATCGATATCCGTGCCGAAATAGGGGCTCCCCGAGCTTTCGAGTTTAACGGAGTGGAGCTTGGCGACGTTCGAGTGGCACCACTTGGCGGGCAGACACGCACCTTCCAGCGCGCTGCGCGCGCCCGGAAAGCCGGCGAAGATGTTGTTGAAACTGCGGTTCTCTTGAACCATGATGACGATGTGCGTAATCCCCTTTTGCGGGGACGCCGTCGGCGGTGCCGTCGAGCCCGTGGAACTGCTGCAACCGCCGGCTGCGAGCAGCGCGACCGACAAGAATAGGGCGAACCGTTTCATGGCACCTCCAAACACCGAGTTACGTTACTCCATTATTCGACGCAGGAAAACATAAAGACTTGTCGCAGCCAGCCTGCAATCTGAAGGAAAACGGAGGGTTCATGAAATTATCTGGCATCCTTGCGGTGACTTTGGTTACTGCCCTAACCGCGTGTAACGGCACGTCGAACTCGCTGCCGAGCTCGGCGACGGGATCGTCGCTTGGTTCGAGCGTCGTCGAGCACCCCACCGCCGCGCAGCTCGGGCTCTGGCCGCGCCCCGGTTCGGCCGTGCGCGTCTGCGGCGACGTTCCGATCGGATTTGCGCGGTGCCAAGCCTGGATCCGCACCGACATCAAAGGGATGGTGAAGCCGGGCACGCCGTCGGGCTACGGTCCCAGCGATCTCCAAACTGCGTACGACCTCACGTCGTCCAGCCAAAATAACGGCACCGGCCAAACGGTCGCGATCGTGGACGCCTACGTCAATCCCAACGCTGCGTCGGATTTGGCCGAGTATCGCGCGCAGTACGGTCTTCCGGCGTGCACCGGTTCGAGCGGTTGCTTCTCGACCAAGGCCTTCGGGACGGCGTCGAATACCGGCTGGGCCGAAGAAGAGTCGCTCGACGTTGATATGGTTTCGGCAATCTGTCCGAACTGCAAGATCATCCTGGTCGAAGCGAAGTCCGCGACCACCGCGAATCTCGCGACCGCCGAAGTCTACGCGACTCAACACGCAAACTACGTCAGCAATAGCTGGAGCGGCAACGAAGGTTCGAAGTCAAAGGACGGCGACTTCAATGTCAGCGGCGTCGCGATCACTGCGGCGACCGGCGACAACGGCTACAACAGCACCGCGCAGTGGCCCGCGATCCTGCCGACCGTCATCGGCGTCGGCGGAACGAGCTTGACGAAGACCAACCCGCGCACCGAAACGGCATGGTCGGGCGCCGGCAGCGGCTGCAGCAAGATCTATGCGAAGCCGAGTTTCCAAAGCGGCATCAGCACCGGCTGCTCCGATCGCGCGCAAGCCGACACATCGGCGGTCGCCGATCCGAACACCGGCGTCGCGGTCTACGACTCGTTCCATCAGCCCGGCTGGGAAGTCTTCGGCGGCACCTCCGTCGCAACGCCGATCATCGCGTCGGTCTTCGCGCTCGCCGGCAACACCGCCACGAACACTCCGGGTAATCTCTACTCGCACACGTCGAGTCTCAACGACGTCACGAGTGGAAGCAACGGCACCTGTGGAGCCCCGCTCTGTAAGGCCGGTACCGGCTGGGATGGTCCCACCGGACTGGGAACCCCCAACGGCATCGGGGCGTTCTAGCAGACTCCACCGACTCGCGTTAGGGATGGCGCTCGCTTGCGCCATCCCCATGCCCGCGCTTGCCGTCGAGACGATTCCGTTCACGCCGGTCAACGGGGGGCTCATCCAAGTGCACGGTTCGATTGACGGCCAGCCGCCCGTCACCATGCTCGTCAATCTGGGCGCCGGCTTGGAGATTCTCTCGACCGATCTGGGACGGCGCTTCGTCGCGGTCAACGGCAAATACGTCAGCTTGCGATTGACCGGCGAACGCGTGGATCTTCCGATTGGAAAGGTCGTTTCGTTCGACCTCGGCACCGTCGCGATCGACGCGCCGCACGTTGGAATCTGGAAGGGGCTCGACGGCACCGGAATAGACGGCCTGATTGGAGCGACGGCGTTTCGCACCATCGCGACCACCTTCGATTTCCACAACGATCAGATCGTCATCGAAGATGCGCAGTCGTTCCCCGATCGCATTCGCCCCGCCGTGCGGCTGCCGATCGTACTGCAGGACGATCTCGGAATCGCGCTCGCGGTTTTTGCCCGCTTCGATTTTGGGAACGGTAAGACTGGATTATGCGAGATCGACACGGGTTCGCAAGGCATCACCCTCGACAAGACCTTCGCTTCGGCGATCGGGCTCGACCCCAATGCTGCGAGCGGACGGCTGGCGAGCATCGGCTTGCACGGCGCGCCCCAAACGGCGGTGGCGGGGCCGGCGGTGCGCTTCGCCGATCTGATTTACGATTGTGATGTCGGCAACTCGTTCTGGGCGGGCCGCACCTTCACGCTCGACCTCCCCAATCGGTTCATGTACGTCAATACCGCGCCGCCCTAAGCGCACGTGACGCCCTGCGCCGATGCGCCGCCGGCCCTAGCGCAAGTCGTGCAGCGCTACGCCGAAACCAACCGCGGCATCGTTTTCTTTCATCTCCATCGCCTGTTCGACGTTCACGATGCGGTCGCTGCGCGGCATGAGGATCTCGCGCTCAACGGCGTCTACAACGACGGCGTGCTCGTGCGCGTGCACGTAACGGCGGATTCGATCGACGGCAAGCCGGCAAGTGCTGCCGACATCGCCGGCATCGAGGAGTCCTGGGTCCATCCAAAGCCCGGCGATGCGTTCTCACCGCCGTTCGACGAGCGCAATCTCGATACGTATCAATATCGCGCCGACGGCGACGCCGCGATAAGCTTTACCACGAGCGTTCAGGAGCAGGGACACGGCAACGGAAGCTTTACCTACGACGCCCAGAACGACGTGGTCTCGTACACGTATCAGCCCAACGTTCTCCCGCCGCACGCAAAATGGGGCCGCATCACCGCCCAGCGCGCCGAGGTGCTGCCGGGCTACTGGGCCTCGACGCAAGAGACGCAAGAATACAAAGGAAGCGTCGGTCCGTTTGCGGGGTCGGGAACGGTCGAAACGACGTACTCCGACTTTCGCCGTTTTCCCGACTTGCAGAGCGCGCTGGCCGCGCTCTAAGCGACCTATCTCGCTTCGCTCCGAGAGGGGCCGGCACTCGGGCCGGAGGATAGAACCGCATGCCCGACTATCTCAAAACCCTGTTTGTGAATCCGCCTACCTTCGAAGGGTTTGACGGCGGCGCCGGCTCGCGGTATCAATGCCGGCGCGAGGTGCGATCGTTCTGGTATCCGACCTGGCTCGCGCAGCCGGCGGCAATGGTGCCCGGAAGTAAGCTCGTCGACGCGCCTCCCGACGGCTTGAGCGTGGACGAGGTCGCGCCCCTCTCCAAAGAGTACGAGCGCGTCGTGATTCACACCAGCGCGCCGTCCTTTAGCAACGACGCGCGCTTCGCGGTACGGTTGAAGGAAGAGAACCCCAACGCCGTTGTCGGCATGGTGGGCGCTCAGGTCAGCGTGCTGCCCGAAGAGTCGCTCAAGGGTGCGCCGGCTGTGGATTGGGTCAGCGTCGGTGAGTTCGATTACACCTGCGTGGACGTCGCGATGGGCAAGCCGCTCAGCGAGATAGACGGGCTCGCCTATCGCCGGAACGGCTCGATCGTGCGGACGGCCGAACGGCCGATCATCATGGATATGGAGGCGTTTCCCTCCGTGCTCGATGTCTACCGTCGCGATCTGACGATTCCGAACTACTTCAACGGCTATCTGCAGCATCCGTATCTCTCGCTCTACACCGGTCGCGGCTGCAAGTCGAAGTGCACGTTCTGCCTCTGGCCGCAGACGATCGGCGGCCACCTCTATCGCGTTCGCAGCGCCGATAGCGTCGAGGCCGAGATGCGCCGCGCAAAGTCGATCTTTCCCGAGGTCAAGGAGTTTTTCTTCGACGACGACACCCTCACCGATAACGGTCCGCGGGTCGAAGAGATCGCGCGGAGGCTTGGAAAAATCGGCATCACCTGGTCGTGCAACGCCAAGCCCAACGTACCGCGCTCGACGCTCGAGATCATGCGCGCGAATGGCCTGCGCTTGCTGCTCGTCGGCTACGAGTCGGGAAATCAGCAAGTGCTCAACAACATGAAGAAGGGCACGCGGCTCGACATCATCCGCCGCTTCTCGAAAGACTGCCGCGAGCTGGGCATCAAAGTCCACGGCACGTTCGTTTTGGGCATGCCGGGCGAAACGCCGGAGACGATCAAGGAAACGATCGACTTTGCCTGCGAGATGGATCCCGAAACGATCCAAGTGTCGCTCGCCGCGCCGTATCCGGGCACCTATCTGTATAAGCAAGCGCAAGAGAACGGCTGGCTCGAAGCGGCGCAGAGCGACGACCTCGTAAATACCCACGGTGTACAGCATGCATCGCTCAACTATCCCGGCTTGAACTCGACGATGATGTTCGAATCGGTGGACGAGTTCTACCGGCGGTTCTACTTCCGGCCGCGCAAGATGTTCTCGCTCTTCGGCGGGATGCTCGGCGACCGTCAGGTGATGAAGCGCCGGCTGCGCGAGGGTAAGGAGTTCTTCCACTTCCTGCGCGAGCGCAAGCGCGAGCAGCGCGAAGAAGCGCGTACCGCCGCGACCGCCGCCGCGTCATCATAAGCGCCGCGCACTCACCGTGTCATCCTGAGCGCCGCGCATTCCACCGTGTCATCCTGAGCGAAGCGCGCGAAGCGCGCGCAGTCGAAGGACTCCGCGCACCCACCGTGTCATCCTGAGCGAAGCGCGCGAAGCGCGCGCAGTCGAAGGACGCCGCGCACCCACCGTGTCATCCTGAGCGAAGCGCGCGAAGCGCGCGCAGTCGAAGGACTCCGCGCACCCCACCGTGTCATCCTGAGCGAAGCGCCCGAAGCGCGCGCAGTCGAAGGACTCCGCGCACCACCGTGTCATCCTGAGCGAAGCGCGCGAAGCGCGCGCAGTCGAAGGACTCCGCGCACCCCGCCGTGTCATCCTGAGCGAAGCGCGCGAAGCGCGCGCAGTCGAAGGACTACTCTAGCGTCAATATCGACAGGCTATAAGGCGGCAGCGTCAGCGGAATGGTCGTTCCCACGCTGCCGAGGCTCTTTTTCACCGGCCCCACCCACTGGTCGTTCTTCGATTTGTCGTACTGAGCTTTACCGTACGTCGAGATCGTCGCGGTAAAACCGTTGCGGCTGCCGCCGGCGATGGCGACGTTGATGGCTTCGCCCGAGAGCGTGTTGTTGAAGAGCGCGATCGCGTACCCGCTCTCGTGCGCGAATCCGTAGGCCCGTACGCTCTCCCCGAGCGCCTTCGGCACCGTGGTCTTGCGCGCGCTCAATCCGGCCGGAATCTCCGTTGCCATGAGCGCCATCACGCGTCCCGTCGGAAAGGGCGTGCCGCCCGGGATTTTCGGCGTGTTCGCGCACCCTTCGTACGGGTTGGGCAAGCCGTCGGAGAAGAGGGCTTCGGAACCGAAGTGCTGCCAGCCGTAGAGCTTCTTCGAGTAGTCGCCGTTCTCGTCGCAGCTTCCGTACGCGACCCACCACGTCGCACGGGGCACTCCCGCGCGCATTAGCGTGCCGAGCATTTGTCCCACGAACAGACCGTTGACGATCGAGACCGACTGCTTCCCCTCGTTCCCGGCGTCGTTGTTGTACTCGCCAAGATAGATCGGAAAGTCTTTCGGCAACGCCGGCGGCGTTCATTTCGGTGCGCAGGCCCGACGAGATCGCGTGCGAACGTGTCGATCGCCGCTCCGAGCAAAAACTCGTCGCTGTCTTTGTCGTATTCGGGGTAGTAATGAAGCTCGACGAAATCGAACGGCTGCGCCTTGCGCAGAACGACGTCGTTCCATGCACGATCGCTGGGCACGTCCACCACGACGCCGACCTGCGCGTTGGAATTCGCCTTTTTCATCTGCGGATAATATCCGGTGCGCACCGCGTCGGAATACGTGGTGGGATCGTGCGGATGTGCGTGCAGATCGTACTCCCACGAACCGTAGACTTCGTTGCCGACGGTCCAATACGAAACGTGATAGCCGTTGCTCTTGGCGTGCGTCGCCCACGCCGCCGCTTCGCTCGGTTCGCCTCCGCCGTCGCAGGCGCGATTGCTCCCGTAGTTGAGCGTGATCGCGATATCGATTCCCAGCGGTTTGGCGACGCGGCCCATCAGATGGTCGAAGGTAGATTGGGGCTGGATATAGCCCTCGCTGCTGCAGACTGTGCCGCCGTTCTCCCAATGATACGCGTCCGATTCCGATCCGCCGGGAAAACGCACCAGCTGGATTTGCCCGCGATGCAGCGACGGATTTACCCAGTGCTGCAAGAAGTCGTACCAGGTGTCGAGGGAAGCGCCGTAAACGTCGCCCGAAACCGCCGGCCCGCTCGAGCTCGCATCGAGGGTGATAGTCGGCGTCGAACCGGCGCGCTCGCCGCCCCGCGTGCCCGGAAGCGACGCTGTCGGCGGGACGCCGCTGCCGCCTCCGCATCCCGCGAGCACTCCCGAAAGAACGAAAACGGCGAACGAACGCAGACGCATGGCGGTAACTCCTTTACCGCCGAGTATAGCGCGGCGATTGACCGAACGTACGTTCGCATGATAGAGTCGGAATCGTGAACGTGAGGTGCGCGCGATGAGCTGGCTGTCGCGACTCCGCTCGACGCTTGGCCGCGCTCGCGAGAGTTTCGCCGCCGTCACACGGCTCGGACGGCCCGAGCGCCCGCTGACTCCCGAGTTCTGGGAGGAGCTCGAAGAGACGCTGATCGTCGCCGATTTCGGCGTACCCGCCACCCAGAAGATTCTCACTGGGCTGCAAACCGTCGCGCGGCAAGAAGAGTGGAAGACCGCCGATCGCCCGATCGCGCGCTTTCGTAAAGACGTCGAACGCTTTCTCACGCTTCCGGGCGCCGAGTTGCGGCTCGATCGAAAGCCGTCCGTCGTGCTCGTCGTCGGCGTCAACGGCAGCGGAAAGACGACTACGATCGGCAAGCTGGCGACGCTCCTTCACCATCAAGGGAAGCGCGTGCTCCTCGTTGCCGGCGATACGTTTCGGGCCGCCGCAGCCGAGCAGTTGGCGATTTGGGCGGAGCGAAGCGGCGCCGCGATCGTTCGAGGAGCCGAAGGCGCGGATCCGGCATCGGTGGTCTTCGACGGCGTGCGCGCAGCGAAAGCGCGCGGCGTGGACGTGGTGCTCGTCGATACCGCCGGCCGGCTGCAAACCAAGACCAATCTGATGGAAGAGCTCAAGAAGATCCGACGCGTGATCGAGCGCGAGCTCGGCGAGCCACCCTCGGAGACGCTGCTGGTCGTGGATGGAACCAACGGCCAGAACGCCATCTCCCAAGCGAAGCTTTTCCACGCCACGACCGAGCTGACCGGAATCGTCGTCACCAAGCTCGACTCCACGGCCAAGGGCGGCGTCCTCGTCGCCATCGTGGACGAGCTCGAGGTCCCCATCAAGTTCGTCGGGCTCGGCGAGGGCGCCGAAGACCTGCGGCCGTTCGTCCCGGCGCGAATTCATCGATGCGCTCTTCGACGACGAGCAGAAATGCCATACCCTTGGCACCCAGCCATGAGAGCGTGATAGTAGGCAAACGAGAAGAAAGGAACAACATGGCATCAGAAGACGAACGGCAATTGCCCTCACGAACGCCCTCGCTCAGATCGAGCGACAGTTCGGCAAAGGCTCGATCATGCGCATGGGAGATTTTCAGGAGCGCATGGCTTTCGAGATCGTTCCCAGCGGTTCGATCGCGCTCGACTTGGCGCTTGGCGTCGGCGGGTTTCCGCGCGGCCGTATCGTGGAGATTTACGGCCCCGAATCGAGCGGAAAGACGACGCTAGCCCTCCACGCGATCGCCGAAGCGCAGAAGACCGGCGGAACCGCGGCCTTCGTAGACGTCGAGCACGCGCTCGATCCCAACTACGCTGCCGCCCTCGGCGTTGATCTCGACAACCTGCTCGTTTCGCAGCCCGATACCGGTGAGCAGGCGCTGGAGATCGCCGAGATGCTGACGCGCAGCAACGCCGTGGACGTGGTCGTGTCGACTCGGTCGCCGCGCTGGTCACGCGCGCCGAGCTGGAAGGCGATATGGGCGACGCGCACGTGGGGCTGCAAGCCCGGTTGATGTCGCAGGCGCTTCGCAAGCTGACCGCCGCGATCTCGCGCAGCAAGACCGTCATGATCTTCATCAACCAGCTTCGCGAGAAGGTCGGCGTGATGTTCGGCAATCCCGAGACGACGTCGGGCGGTCGCGCGCTGAAGTTTTACGCCTCGGTCCGGCTCGACGTTCGCAAGCTCGAGACGATCAAAATCGGACAAGACGTCGTTGGCACTCGCACCCGCGTGAAGGTCGTGAAGAACAAGGTCGCGCCGCCGTTCCGGCAAGCCGAGTTCGATATCACGTACGGCCACGGCATCTCGAAGATGGGCTCGATCCTCGATGTAGCGCTCGACCAGAACATCGTGGGGAAGAGCGGCTCGTGGTATACCTACGGCGAGCAGCGCATCGGCCAAGGACGTGAGAACGCGAAGGCGTTCCTCGAGGAGCACACCGAGCTGGCGTTCGAGATCGAGAGCAAGATTCGCGAAGCGCTGGGTAAGACGGCCTCCACGAACGGCAAAGCCCCGGCCGCCGCCGCAGCCTCATCCTGACCCGCAGCTACCGCCGCAGCCTGACCTGCCCGAAGCCGGCTCCAATCATGTCATCCTGAGCGCAGCCGGCTCCAATCATGTCATCCTGAGCGAAGCCGGCTCCAATCATGTCATCCTGAGCGCAGCCGGCTCCAATCATGTCATCCTGAGCGAAGCGAGCGCAGCCGGCTCCAATCATGTCATCCTGAGCGCAGCCGGCTCCAATCATGTCATCCTGAGCGAAGCGAGCGCAGCGAGCGCAGTCGAAGGACGAAGGACGAAGGACGAAGGACGAAGGAGAAGGACGAACGACCTAAATGACCCCGTATTCGGCAGCCCTCGCCTTCTTGGCGCGGCAACGCTGCACGGAGGCGCGCCTCTGGCAGCATCTCCAACGCAAGGGCTTTGACGACGAAACGTCGCGTGCAGCGATCGAACGGTGTAAGCTCGAGGGCTTTCTCGACGATCGCCTCTACGCGCGGCTCTACGTCGAAACGAAGCGCAAGCCGGTCGGAAACGACCGGCTTGTCGGTGAGTTGGTCCGCAAGGGCATAGACGGCGACGCCGCGGCCGAAGCCGTCGCGTCGCTCGAAGAAGACGAAGGCTCGCGTTGTGCTGCGGCTTACGCCAAGCTGCTCGTCAAGCATCCGCAGCTCGAATACCCGTCGGCGGCGCGGCGTTTAGAACGTCTCGGATTCCCGGCGGCGACCATCTATCGCACTCTGCGCGGCCACGCCGCGCGATACGGCCCGCTCGCGCCCGAAGCTTAAGTCTCACCGCCGATGCGCGGCGGGCACTTTGCGCGTCATGGCGACGCCGACGATCGTAATTGCCGAAGACGATCGCGCGACACGCGAGTTGCTGACGCACCATCTCGAACGCGAGGGGTTCGCCATCGTCGCCGCTGCCGACGGCCATGCGGCGCTTCGCCATGCGCGCGGTGCGGCCGACTTGCTGCTGCTCGACGTCGGCTTGCCCGGCGTGGACGGGTACGACGTCGTCCGAACGCTGCGCCGCGAGGAGCGCGCGCTCCCGATCGTCGTGCTGACGGCGCGCACCGAAGAGATCGATCGCGTGCTGGGCTTCGAGCTCGGCGCCGACGACTACGTTTGCAAGCCCTTTTCGGCGCGCGAACTCGTGGCGCGAGTGAAGTCGATCTTGCGCCGGAGCGGCCGGTCGTTGCCGGCACAAGTGGCGCTGCTGCGATTTGGCCCGTTGGAGATCGATCCCGGCGCGCGCGAGGCACGCGTGGACGGCCGCGACGTCGGGCTCAAACCGCGCGAGTTTGCGCTGCTCATGGAGCTCGCCTCCAACGCCGGCGTCGCGCTTTCGCGCGACTGGCTGCTCCAGCGCGTCTGGGGCTTCGATTTTAACGGCGACGAGCGGACGATTGACGTCCACGTCCACCGTCTCCGCGCGAAGATCGAAGCGCCGTGGAAGTTGTCGATGCTGCGGACCGTTCATGGATTCGGTTACAAGCTCGTACGCCAGTAAGCGCGGCCGCCCGGTGCCGCGCGCGCTGATCGCGACGCTCGGCCACGAGCTGCGTACGCCGCTGACCTCGATCCGCGGCTATCTCGAGGCGCTCCTCGAAAGCGACCTCGACCCATCGACGAAACGGCGTTTCCTCGAAACGGCGCGGCGGGAGACGCTCCGGCTCGGCCGCATGGTTGACGGCATGTTGCGCCTCCCTGCGGTTGGCAGCGCGCGATGCGACGGCGAGCAAGGATGCGATGTCGTCACGGAGATCGCGGAGACCATTGAGATGCTCGCGCCGGCGGCGCGCGCGCGGCGCGTGACGATCCGGCGACGCTTGCCTGCGGTCGCGCGTGCTCGGGTCGGCCGCGATGCGTGCGTGCACGCCGTCGCAAACCTGCTGGAAAATGCGATCAAGCACGGCGCTTGGGGCGGCGTGGTCCACGTGGAGTGTGTTGCCGGAGAGCGCTTCGTCGCCGTCGCCGTAGATGACGACGGGCAGGGCGTCGCTGCCGCGGCTCGCAACGCAATCTTCGAGCTGGGCGTTCGCGCAAGCGCGCCGTCGCAGCCGGGAAGCGGTATCGGGCTTGCGGTGGTCAAGGCAATCAGCGAGCGTAGCGGCGGCGACGTTCGGGTCGAGCGGTCGGCGCTTGGCGGCGCGCGGTTCGTCGTGCGCTTTCCGGCGGGATAACGCCCGGGGTACGTCGTAGATGCTAGTCCGTGGCGATGTCGCGGGCACCGTTCGCACACGCGAGTGAAGCCGAGCTGGCGCGCATCTTCGACTTCTATCGAATAGTCTGGCTATACGAGCCCCGCACCTTCCCCATTGCGTGGAACGAACGCGGACGAGCGGTCGAGTTTTTCACCCCGGATTTTTACCTCCCCGAATACGATCTCTACATTGAGGTCACCGTCGCGAAACCGGTTCGCAATAGCCGCAAGAACCGCAAGGTGCGTTTGTTGCGCTCGCACCATCCCTGCGTGAATCTGAAACTCTTCACGCGTCGCGACGTCGAGCGCGTCGTCTCGCGGCTGAAGCGGGCATCGTGATCGGCGAGCCGCTCTTCGACGCCGAATCGATCGCGGGGCGGGTCGCCGCCATCGGAGCCGCAATCTCCGACGACTACGCCGGCAAGACGCCGCTGCATGATCGGCTTGCTCGCCGCGGCCGCCACCTTTCTCGCCGATCTGCTGCGCGCGGTCACGATCCCGTGTCACGTAGACTTTATCTCGGTGAGCGGATGCGGCGACGGCGATGGAATCGAAATTGAGAAGGACGTCGCGATGGACCTTTGCGGTCGGCACGTCATTCTCGTTGACGATACGATCGATACCGGGCTGACGCTCCAATACGTCGTCAAGCGGTTGCTCGAACGTGCTCCGGCATCGCTGGCCGTTTGCACCCTGCTCGACCGCCCGCACAGGAGAATCGCCCAGCATGGAAATCAAGTACAGGGCCTTCGAGGCCCCCGACGTATTCGTCGTGGGCTATGGGCTCGATTACCTAGGACGCTATAGGGAGTTGCCCGCGTTGTACGCACATGGAACTTGGCCCGCATGACCGGCCGCTCGTTTTTCACGAGTGCCTTACTCGCGTCGTTTCTTGCCGGGACGGTCGTCTCGGCGCCGCAGCCGGCGTCGGCGCTCGAACTGCGCTCGATCGAACAAGCCGCCGCTCAATACCGTAACCCCAACGAACACCTCGAAGAGATGTTTCGCGCCGCCCTTCTCGATACGAGCCGCCTCGCGCAATACGCACCCGACGGCACCGCCTATATCATGACCGGCGATATCCCGGCGGAGTGGTTGCGCGACGCCAGCGCCCAAGCGCGGCCCTATCTGTTCTTCGCGAGCGACGATCCCGACGTGCGCGCGCTGCTGCGTGGGATCCTCGCGCGAATGGTTAAGTACGTTCAGATCGACCCCTACGCCAACGCCTACACGCTCGACTATCGCGTCTGGGAGCAAAAGTTCGAGCTCGACTCGCTTGCCTATCCCGACGGCGCTGGCCTGGAGCTATTGGAAGACGACCGGCGACGGATCCATCTTCACGCCCGATTTTTCGGCGATGCTCGACGACGTGCTCGCGACGATGCAGCGCGAGCAGAACCACCCGCGCGACTCGCGCTACGCGCACAAAGAGCTCCCGCAAGACGGCCGCGGCAACCCGGTCGGCTATACCGGGATGATTTGGACCGGTTTCCGCCCCTCCGACGACGCGTGCCACTACAACTTCCTGATTCCGTCGGAGATGTTCGCCGTCGTCGCGCTTGGCGATATGGCCGAAATCGAGCGCAACGTCTATCACAACGTGATGAAAGCCCGCGAGGCCAAGGCGCTGCGCGATGAAGTGCAGCGCGGAATCCAGACCTATGGGCTGGTGCTCGTTCCGAAGTACGGCTACATCTACGCCTACGAGGTAGACGGCCTCGGCCACGCGATCCTCACCGACGATGCGAACATCCCGAGCCTGCTGGCCGCGCCGTATTTCGGCTACACCACGGCGTCGCGATCGCTACTACGAAAACACGCGCCGCTTCTTGCTCTCGCAGGACAACCCGTCGTTCTATCAGGGTCACGTCGCGCGCGGGATCGGCAGTTACCACACGCCCGGACCACTGGGTCTGGCCGCTCGCGCTGATCGTCGAGGGCATGACCGCGACGAGCGGGGCCGAGAAACAGGACGTGCTCGAACAGCTTCTCGCGAGCGATCCCGGCGACCATCTGCTGCACGAATCCTTCAATCCCGATAATCCGCAGCAGTTCACGCGCCAGAATTTCGGCTGGCCGAACGCGCTCTTCTCGGAGTTCGTCATGACGCAGTTCGAAGGCGTCGCCCCGATCCCCATGGGCGATACCGGCGATCTCGAGTTCACGACGGAATAACGACCGCAATTTCCAGAGCCGATATCGTTCTCGGGCTTCAATGGGGCGACGAGGGCAAAGGCCGCATCGTCGATCTCTACGCCGCCGACTACGACGTCGTCGCGCGATTCGGCGGCGGCGATAACGCCGGCCACTCGATCGTCGTCGGCGATCGCGAACTGGCGCTGCGCATCGTCCCGTCGGGGGTCATGCATCCCCACGTGGAACTCTTCGTCGGCGGCGGGACCGTCGTTAATCTGCAAACGCTGCTCGAGGAGCTCGCCGCGCTCGACGCGATCGGCATCGACACCTCGCGCCTCAAAATTTCCGACCGCGCGCACGTCGTGCTGCCAAGCCACGTTGAGCGGGATAGGCCGGCGAGGCGGCGCGGAAGAACGCCATCGGCACGACCGGCCGCGGCATCGGCCCAGCCTACGTAGATCGCGTCGCGCGCACCGGCATCTGCGCGCCGTGGATCTCCTCGCCCCCCAACGGCTCGCGGAGAGACTCGCCGGTGAAGGTGAACGCGGCCGGCAGCATCGTCGCGGCAGCGGCGCGGCTGCGTCCGCACATCGTAGACGGCGTCGACCTACATTCACGACCGCCTCGCGAGCTCGAAGCGCATCTTGCTCGAGGGCGCGCAAGGCTCGCTGCTCGACGTCGGCTACGGAACGTATCCGTACGTCACCAGCTCGCACACGATTGCGGGCGGCGCGTGCACGGGTTTAGGAATCGGACCCAACGCGATCGGCCGCGTGAGTCGGCGTGGTGAAGGCGTACTGCACGCGCGTCGGCGCTGGTCCGTTTCCATCGGAGCTGCTCGACGAGCGCGGCGAACGGCTGCGGCGTCAGGGCGGCGAGTTCGGAACGGTGACCGGCCGCCCGCGGCGGTGCGGCTGGCTCGATGCCGTTGCCGCGCGATATGCCGCGGCGATCAACGGTTTGACGAGCGCGGTCGTCACGAAACTCGACGTCCTCACTGGATTGGATCGCATCGGCATCGTCACCGGATACCGCCGCAACGGCAAACCGGCCGGTTTCGGCGACGCCGGCGAACCGGAGCTCGAGCTCGAGATCGAAGAGTTGCCCGGCTGGGACCAGCGGATCGAAGAGTGTCGCCGCATCGAGGATCTGCCCGAGAACGCGCAGCGCTACGTGGCGCGCGTGCGCGATCTGCTCGGCGTCCCGATCGAGCTGGTTTCGGTGGGACGCGAACGGACGCAGCTGGCTCGCTGAGGGCGCGCCGCGGGAACTCTCATCCGGTGTGGCCGCGAAATTCGTCTTTGCCTTGCAACCCTTGCTCGACGCGCGCCGGCGCGACGAAGACGCCAAACATCGAACCTTCGCCGGCGCGCGTCGCGCCGTTGCTGCGGCCGACGCCGAGCTCGAGCGCCTCGTCGGCGCGCAGCGGCGCTGCATTCGCGAGATTGCGGCGTCGGCGTTTACGAGCACGACCGTCGCGCTTCGAGCGCGCGACGGCCACCTGCAGGCGATTGCGGCGGCGCTCGACGTCGCGCGCGGGCGACGCGGCGAGCTGCAAGTTGCATTCGATCTCGCGCGCGAGGAGCTCGTCGTCGCGAGCCGGCACCGGCGCGTCGTCGAAAAACTCAAGGAGCGGCGCCGCCGCGCCTTCGACCTGACGGAGTTGCGGCGCGCCGAGCTCGAGATCGACGAAGCCAACGCTCGCCTCCACGAGCGGACCCTGCGGGAGAGGCTCGCACGATGCCCGGCCGAAAGAGCGGCGACGTGATTACGCTGACGCGCCTCAACGGACAACCGGTGATGTTGAACTGCGATCTGATCGAATCGGTCGAGTCGGACGCCGATACCGTCGTCACCTTGACGACCGGGAATGCAGTCGTCGTGCGCGAGCCGCTGGCGGAGATCGAGCGCAAGGTGGTGGAGTTCAAACAGAGAGTCTACGGGCGCCAAGGCCCGCAGTAGAGTGCCGCCGGGTTTTTGGATCGGATATGCGCAGCGGCTTGCGGTCGTCGGGCTACTGCTCGCCGGTCTTTACGTAGCGGCGCGGGCGCTGCGGCGTTCCCGGTTTTTCGGTCGCGAAAGCGGGTCGCTCGCCGTGCTCGAGACGACGGCGCTCTCGCCGCATGCCTGGCTGCACCTCGTGCGCGCGGGCAGGCGCCGCTTCATCGTCGGGAGCGGTGCGGTAACGTTCCTAACTGACGTTTCCGAAGCCGACGTGCCCAACGAGCCTCAGACGTTGAAGTAGCGGAACTGCCCGACTTTGTTGCCGTACGTTTCGACGAAGTAGACTTGGCGATCGTTGCCGAGCGTCAGCGCCGTCGGTCCGGAGTCTTTGGTTGAGATTCCGTAATACGCAACCTTGTGGCCTTTGAAGTAGAACTGCCCCATCTTGTTCTTCGCCGTGTCGGTGAAGTAGAAGTTCCCGTCGATGCCTTGAACGAGCCAGTCGGGCGCCATCGCGTTGTTGAGCGGATACTCCGCGGTCACGTCGCCGGTGATGGCGATGCGCCCGATTTTGAGTCCCTTTTGCTCGGTGAACCAGAGCGCGTTGTCGTTGCCTGCGGCGATGCCGGCGGGATAGGCGTTGGCCGTCGGTATTTTATACTCGCTCAGCGGTGAGCCGCTGATCGGAAGCCGGCCGATACTATCGGTTCCCGGTTCGGTGAACCACAGCGCGCCGTCGGGCCCGTTGGTGATGTTGAGCGGCTGCGCGTTGCCCGTAAGATGGTACTGCCGGAAGAGCACGTGCGGCTTTGCTTTGATCTGCTGGACGCGCCAGATCGAGTTCGATCCGGGATCGGTCAGCCACATATTGCCGTCGGAGCCGAGCGCGATGCCGACCGGCTTCGCCGTTTTGTCCGGCAGGGTGTACTCAACGTAGGGGGGTCCGCCCACGGTGATCTGCGCGACGCGCCCGATGTTGGTCTCGGTGAACCAAACGTTGAGGTTCGGCCCGGGACCCGACGCGATGCCGTTGGGGCCGGCATTGCGCGACGGCGTCACGTTTTCGGAGAACTTTCCGGCCGTGTTGAGTTGAGCGATCTTGCTCGACCTGAACTCCGTAACCCAAAGGTTCCCGTCGCTGCCCAGCGCGATGCCGGCCGGCTCACTCGATTTCGTCGGAATCGGGTACTGGCTGGTGACGGCCGGGGGAAGCGTGGGAGCGGGGGTCGGGGTGCCGCTCGAGATGGGGGTTCCGGCACCGCACCCGGCGAGGACGGCCGCGGCCAAAACTATGAGCGCAACGCGCGCCGTCGGCAACAATATACTCTCCTTACGATTGCAAATCGAATGGTCAGCCTCCCTTATTGGCAGCCCCTTTCCGCTTTCCCGCACCGCGGAGCGCAGGGGCCCCACGCGGGCCGGGGTTTTAATCCTAAATATTTAGTTGACAACCCTCCGTGAGCTGAGTATTATGCTATTAAATCATTAGTAGACACGGAGGCAGACCATGACTCGCTCGCTCGACTCAATCCACGCAGAACTGCCGGCAACGGCCCGCAGCCGGGTCCGGCTCCCCGAGCGGTTCCCCTCGGCGACCCTCTTTCCGGGTTGGGGTCCCGGCCTGGGGCGCTCCTAGTGGCGCGCCGGCGTTCCGCGACCCTCACCGAGGCCGAGCTTCGGCTGATGGAAGTGCTGTGGCAGAAGGATGAAGCGACCGTCGCCGAGGTGACCGCCGCCCTTCCGCCGCCGCCGATCGCCTACAACAGCGTGCTCACCACCATGCGCATCCTCGAGAGGAAGGGCTATGTGGCGCACGTTGAAGCGGGACGCGCCTTCGTGTACCGGCCGCTGCTCGCCCGCGACGAAGCCGCGGGGCACGCGGTCGGTCACGTGCTTTCACGATTCTTTGACAACAGCGCCGGCACGTTGGCGTTACGCTTGATCGAAACGGAACGTCCGTCCGACGACGAGTTGCTCCGCCTCAAAGCGCTCATCGAACAATACGAGGAACCACGCTCGTGAACGTTTGGCTACAAGGACTCACCACCGTCGCAAGCGCCATTTCGGCGACGGTCCTCAACGCACTCTGGCAGGACGCGCTGCTGGTGCTCTGCGTTTGGCTGCTGCTGCGGCTCTGGCCGGGCGTCAACGCCGCGACGCGCTACTCCGTTTGGAGCGCGACGCTGGTAGCGGCGTTCGTCGTCCCGATTGCCACGACGGCCGCATTCTTTTCGCCGCAGCCGGCTCCGGCCGCGCGCGTCGCGACGACGCTGAACCACACGGAACGCTACGCCGCATCGGAACCCTCCGATCGTGCGCAGCAAGCTCCGCGCGTTCGCAGCGCTCGCGCGCAAGGAAGAGTGTCGGACGCGACGCCGGCCGCGCCGGCGCGCCTTCCCGAGCGGGCGCACGTGACGATTCCGCTCGCGGTCGCGCTCGCGGTCTTCGCGCTCTGGCTCGTGCTCGCAATCTACGCCTTGGTACGTCTCGCGGCCGGCCTGATCGGGCTCGAGCGCCTCAAACGCGATGCATTACCGCTTCCCGTTGAGTACCGCGATGCGATGCCGCAATGGCTGCGCGCCAACAAAGGCGCGCGCGACGTGCGCCTCTGCGTTAGCGACGAAACCGACGTCCCTGTCGCGGTCGGCCTCTTCGATGCGATGATTTTGATTCCGCGCTCCTTGCTCGAACGGCTCTCGGAGCCTGAAGTGGACCAGATCTGTCTGCACGAGCTCGCGCATTTGCGTCGCGCCGACGATTGGACCAACGGCGTGCAGCGGATGATCGGCGCGCTCTTGGGCTGGAATCCGGCCGCGCAGTTCATCGGTCAGCAGCTGGACTTGGAGCGCGAGGTCGCCTGCGACGATTGGGTCTTGTCGTTCGTCGGCAAGGTGCGTCCCTACGCGCTCTGCCTCACCAAGATGGCCGAGACTGCAACGTGGCCGCGCCAACCGATGCCGGCGCCCGGTGTCTTTGCGACGCGCAAGCACATTTCGCTGCGCATCGAGCGACTGCTCGGCGCGGGGCGCAACATCGCGACCAATCTCTCATTCGCGCCCGCAGCGGCCGCCGTTGCGATCGTTGGGGTGATCGGTTTGCTGATCGCGTTCGTGGCGCCGTCGGTTGCAGCATCGGCCCTGCCGATGCCGGCCGCCGCTCCGATGGCCGCGCAAGTGCAGACCACCGCGCAAACGCCGGCCCCTGCGGTGCGGGAAGTGCGCGAAATCACGCGCATCGTGCGCGTAGCCGCAACCGCGCCGCCGCGACGCCTGGCGGTCTCCGAGGCGCCGGCCGCGCCGGGCGTTCCGTCGGCGCCGAAGCTCAACGTCGCACTCCCCGCGAGCATCGGCAAAGAGCTCGCGCAAAGCATCCAGCAGAGTGTCGGCGCCGGCGTATCGACCGCGCTCAAAGCGGCGGGCGCAGCGAAAGACTCCAACGTCGGCGGCGATTTCAGCGGCGTCAACTGGGCGGGTCGCGACTTGCACGGCGCCAACTACGACGGCACCGACTTCTCCAAAGCCAACCTCGTTCGCGTTAACTTCGCGGGTGGATCTTTCAACGGCGTGGATTTCAGCCGCGCGAACCTTGAAGGCGCATCGTTCCGAAACGCGCGTCTCGCGGGCTGCGACTTCTCCCACGCCAACCTGACCGGGGTCGACTTCACCGGCGTCAAGATGTCCGGCTGTCAGTTCCCCGGCGCCCGTCTCGGTTCGTCGCAGTTGCGCGACGTGCTCGATGCGTGCACCGGCTGTGATTTCGGCCGCGCCGATCTCAGCGGGCTCGACCTTCGCGGGGTTCACGTTAATGGCGACGACTTCTCCGGCGCGGATTTGCGCAACGTGAACTTCGCCGGCGCGATGCTCGTCGGAACCGACTTCAGCAATGCAAAGCTCGACGGGGCGAATCTCGCCGGAGCGACGATCAACGGCTGCGATCTCAGCGGCGTGGATCTCTCGCGGGTGGATCTCTCGAAAACCAAACTCATCGGCGTCGACCTGCGAGAACGATGATCGCATCCGTCCTCTAGCGGCCTAACGCCTTAAACTCGCCCAACCCTTTCAAGCGCCTCGCGGCACGAGGCTTGGTTCAATGCGCCCTTTTTTTCAACCGAGATAGCGAGGAAAGAAGATGCTCAACCTGCTGCCTCCACTCTTTGTGCTCGCGCTGCTCATCGCCGCCGGCCCGGGTGTGCCGGTCAACTGCACCGGCTGCGACCTTTCCGGACGCGACCTGCACCGCGCAGATCTTTCGAGCGTAACCTACGTCGGCGTCGATCTCTCGCGGGCCAACCTTCGCGGTGCGAATATGCGCGACGCAATCCTCATAGGCGTTGATTTCGCGAACGCGGATCTGCGCGATGCCGACCTTCGCGACGCGGCGCTCTGCTCGTACGATAGCGTCGGACGGGTCGGCTGCGCGGACTTTCGCGGCGCCGACGTTCGCGGCGCCGATCTGCGCGGCGCGCGAGTCTGTGAAGGCGCCCGGCAAGCCGCCGGGTGCGCGACGGTAGACGCGGCGACGCTGCGCCGAGCCGCGCACTCCAACCTCGACGGAGCGCTCCTGCAGTGAGCCGGCGAGGCGTCCTCGTCGCCGTCCTCGCCGCGCTTGCGGCAACCGCGGCGCGCGCGATCGCGTTTCCGCAGGTCGCCGTCCCGCAGGAAGATCCACCGCTCGATCCCACCGCGCCCGCGACGAGTTGGGCCGGCGCCGGCACCGTGACGCTGGCTTGGAATCCGATCAAATCCCGCGCTGCGAGCGAGCCGACGACGGCCTGGATCGCGACCGATGGCCACGCGCTCTATCTGCGATTCGACGCAAAGCAGCGCGAGCCGATCGCCGCGCTGCAGCACAGCAACGACGTCGGACAGGGGAGCGATGATGAAGTCTGGGTGGATCTTTGGCCCAACGGCGTCGGTGGATATTTCTATCAGTTTATCGCGACGCCCAACGGCACGCATTATGAGTACTCGTCGGAGAACACGGCCTACTCGCCCGACTGGGAGTCGCATGGGGCGGTGAACGGAAACGGCTACACGGTGACGATGAGGATCCCGCTCGACGTCATCCGCAACGCGCACGGAGGCACGTGGAAGGCCCAGTTCGTGCGGTACGTGCGCGCGACCGGCGAGCAGCAGGTCTGGTCGTACGATCCCGTGCAGATGCAGCCCGATAGTTACGGCAGCTCCGATTACGCCCACGCCGGCAGCATCCAGCTCCCGCAGCTCAAGGTCGGCTTCGCGCGTCCCAAGCCGCGTGCCGCGGTCTACGCACTCGGGGAAGCCGCGAGCAAGACCATCGGCGGCTCGACCTCGCGCGTCGGCGCCGACCTCTCGATTCCGATCACGCCGACTGCGTCGTTCTACTCGACCTTCCATCCCGACTACTCCAACGTGGAGCTGGATCAGCAAACGATCTCGCCGACCGTCTACCAGCGGTATTATAACGAAGTGCGGCCGTTCTTTACGCAGGCCGCGAGTTTTTACAATCAGTTCAACTGCAACGCGTGCCAGAACATCCAGTCGCTCTACACGCCGGCGATTCCAACGCCCGCGCAAGGGTATGCCGTCGAGGGCAAGCAGGGACAGTTCGGATTCGCCTCGTTCGATGCCATCGGCGATAACCGCAACGATCTCGCCAGCGCGCTCGACTACACCTCGTCGAACACGAGTTGGTTCTCGAGTCTGCAGCGGATCTCGGTCAGCATGCCCGGCTTCATCGACACCGCAACGGAAGCCGGGTTCGGATACTCCGACCTCAAGCATTTGAGCGCGTACGCCAACTACGGCAACGACGCCGGCACGAACGTGCTCGTACCGAACGAGGGCCAGTATTACGAAGTCGGCGGCGGTTGGGCGAATCAGACCTTCGGTTTTTTCGGCGCGACGCGAAAGGTCGGCGCGTATTACGATCCGACCGACGGCTTCATCTCGCATCCGGGCATCGCCGGCTACGCCCTCTATGCGGCGAAGATCTGGGACTTCGACAGCAACGATAAGCTGGTATCCGTCGGAGTCTCGGGTTTTCTCGACCGCTATCAAGGGCCGCTTTACGGTCAGGCCCAGAGCGACAACTCGCTCCAGCTCGACGTTCTGACGAAGAGCGCGATCGACGTGCAGCTCTTCAGCGGGTCCGACTACTGGCGCTTCGGCGAGATTCTCACGCCCATCACGCAGAACAGCGGGTTCCAGGTGACCTACGATAGCGGCCTGCAGACCAACAATCCCGGACAGTTCCCCTACCACGGACCCTCGGCGACCCCCACGCTGATCGCGTACAACACCGGCCACTACGGCGACGGAATTCTCGACACGTGGTTCCGCTCCACGACGATCCGCGTCGGCAATCACGGCGCGCTGACGCTTAGCGCTCGACAACACGGCGCAGTGGCTCTCGCCGGCGCCGGACAACGTTCAATGGTTCGAAAGCCTCAGCTACGCGTATCAGATCGGCCGGAACTCGTCCTTTGCCATTGGTCTTCGGCGGGTGGTCGGCGATCCGCCCTCCCCCAACGGCGGCGGCGACTGCGTCGGCACGTGCTCGAACGTCTCGGTGGCCTACCACCTGCGCCTGCGCAACAGCGAGTTCTATCTCGCCTACGGCGATCCCAACGCGCTGACGACCGTCCCGCAAGCGATCTTCAAGGTGATTTTCTACGCCGGCGCGCAGAAGGGCACGTGATGAAATTTGCCGCCTTTGCAATTCTGGTTCTAGGGCTCGCTCCGCTCGCCGCGGGCGCCGCGCCGATCGCCCCCGAGGACCTCTTCAAACTCACTTATCTCAGTGCCGCGAGCATCTCGCCCGACGGCTCGCACGTGCTCGTGGAATCGTCGAAGATGAACGGTCCGAAGAACGGCTACGATCGGACGATCGATCTGGTAGACGTCGCGACCGGGAACCTGACGCACAACGTGACCAAACACGTCGGCGACGGCGATTACGATTGGATGCCGGACGGACGCAGTTTCGTCTTCGTGCGCACCGTGGAGAAGGCGAAACCGCAGCTCTATCGCTACGCCATCGCCACCGGCGCCTCACCCAGCTGACGCATATCAAGGACGGCGTTTCCTCGCCCGTCGTCTCGCATGCGGGCGACCGCATCGCGCTGACCGTTACCGAAACCGATCCGGCCCACGATGCCTACATCGATTTCGCAAAGCCGGCTTTACGCCGAAAGACTCGCAGAAGAAGAGCGACATCAACGTCATCGACGAGCTCTTCTTCGAAGCCAACGGCCAGGGCTATACGTATCAAGACCACCAGCACATCTGGACGATCGACGCCGACGGCTCGCATCCGTTGCAGCTGACCTCGGGGCAATATTCGGAGAACTTCGATGCCTGGTCGCCCGACGATCGCACGATTCTCTTCGACTCGCTGCGCCACGAAACCGTCGATGCCGGCGAGGGCGACGTGTACACGATCGCATCGGCCGGCGGCACGATGCAGGAAGTTTCGTCGCCGATGCCCTCGAACGGCGGCCTGTTCTTCAGCGCCGACGGCAAGCGCGTGTATCTCTTCAGCGGCGATGTGAAAGACGCGGCGGAACGGCCCGCGCTCGTTGCGGCCAATCGCGACGGCTCCGACCCGCGAGTCATCGTCGCGCGCAACATCTTAGCTGGGGCGACACACTTGCTCGCCGATATGAAAGAAGGCGGCGGCCTTTGCGGCGCGCCGCTTACCGTCGGAACGCGCGCTGCTCAACATCGACGGGCCCGGTTACGCCAACCTGCGCGCGCTCGATCTTGACGAACGGCGCGTCGCCGACATCACGCCGCCGCAAGGGCGAAGCCTGGTCGTGCAGCGATATCGCGCGACGGCAAGCAAATCGCCGTATCTGTACAGCGATTCACGCACCCGGCCGACGTGTAGTCTCGCCAGCTCGCCGGCGGTCGCCGCGCAAGCTGACCGACGTCAACGCCGGCCTACCTAGCGTCGGTGACGCTCTCGCAGCCGCAGAGTTCACCGTCAAAGATCCGTCGGGCTTCACGGTGCAGGCCTGGTTCATGCCGGCGATCGGCGGCACCGCGGGACGAAGCATCCGACGCTGCTCGACATTCACGGCGGCCCCGAGACGCAGTTCGGCGATACGTTCTTCCACGAGTTTCAGATCTACGCGTCGCTGGGCTACAACGTCGTCTTCTCCGATCCGGCGGGCAGCACCGGGCACGGCTACGCCTTCGAAGAGGCGCTCGAAAACAACTACGGCGACGCGATGTTCCAAGACGTTCAGGCGGTGATGGACGCCGCGTGCAACGGCCGGACGTCGACGCCGCGCGTTTGGCCGTGCTCGGCGGATCGTACGGCGGTTATGCGACGCTTTGGGTCGTCTCGCATACCAATCGCTATAAGGCGGCCGTTGCGGAACGCGTCGTCAGCAACATGCAGAGCGAGAATCTCGCGGCCGATTTCGCCGGAAGAACGGACTGGGCGGCGGTTACTACACATGGGGCCCGCCGTGGGATCCAGCCAGCACCGACTATGCGAAGTTCTCACCGCTGACGTACGTCGCCAACGTGCACACGCCGCTGCTGATCCTTCACTCAGACGAACGATACGCGAGACGCCGATCGACCAAACGCTGCAAGAGTTCACGTCGCTCAAGATCCTTGGGCACGAACCGTCGAGTACGTCGCCGTACCCAACGAAACGCACGACCTCTCGCGAACCGGCTCGCCGATCCACCGCGTCGAGCGCCTGCACCTCATCTTGGATTGGCTGCAGCGGTATCTCTAGCCGGCGCGCCGGTCACAGGCAGGGCTCGCCGGGCGTCGTAGCCGTAGAGGGAATCGTGTTTCGAAGAGCGATCGCGCTGCCGGCACTGATGCTCGCGGTCGGCGCTACGCCGCCGCCGACGATTTACCATGTCGTCACGCGGCCGCTTTGCAGCGAGCTTCACGAGCACATCGCGCCGGCCATCGGCATGATGCTTCAGAACGACACCACGATCAAACGCAGTCCGTTGCTCTTCAAGCAGTATAACGATGCCGCGCTCTACGGCAACGATGCCGGCGCCTCGGGACAAAACGATCCCGTGGCCGGCGACCCCGGCGGCGGGTCGAACGCCGCTCAGAACATGGCGCTCCAAGGGCTCGAGAATTTGATCCGCCCGATCGCCAACAACATCATCGCGATCCAGACCGCGCTCGACACGCCGCAGCTCATGAACGGTACCGGCAAGCCGGAGGATGACCAGCAGCTTCGCGACATCCGCGAGAAGCTGCTCAAAGCGCTGGCCGCCCAAAATGCGTCGCTCGACATCATCAGTGGTTTCGTCGACACCCAGCAGATGGCCGATTTACAGCACGCCGGCGAAGCATACATCAACTCCATCGCGCAACCCGATACCAATGCGAAGATCGCGACGCCGGCACCGAACTCCCTCGAGACCAACCCAAACTATGCGGGGCTTCCGCCCAATCCGTACTCGATCGATTTGGCGAACGTGCCCGGGCTGACGCTGGGCTACAATCCGACGACGCGACTGATCGAGGCGCTGCATTGGACGATCGATACGACCGCAACCCGCGAGAACGACGCGGCAAAGGCCGTCATGTCGAGCGCGGCGCTCTGTTCCAACGCCGTGCCGAGTCCGTTGCCGACGCCCTAGATCAAGGCTTGTACGTAAACCCTTGGAGCCACGCCGCGCCGCTCGTGCGGTCGCTCCACACCGCCCAGATCGTGCCGGTCCTCGGATCGATTGCCGTACTGTGAAGTCCGGGGGCGACGTCCACCCGCGCGAGCAGCTTCGGGTCCGACGCTCCGTCGTACGAATAGAGCGTTAGGCCGCCGCCCGCGCAGGCCAGCCGGCGCCGCGTCGCATCCCAACTGCACTGATCCACCTGCCCCGCAAATGGAACGCGATGCGCCAACGCTCCCGACCGATCGTAGACGGCGAGCACGCCGTTCTCGCCGGCGACGAGCAGCGCGCGATCGGCGGCATCGTACTGGAGTGGGTGGTCGCTTGCGAGAATCGGCGTTGCGATCGAGCGGGTGACCGCGAGCGTCGTCGGATCTATGACTGCAATCTGACTCACGGCGGAATCGCTGCTGGAAATATTTTGATAGACGTCGTGCGTCTCGGGATCTACTTGAACGTATTCCGGTTTGTGTCCGGGGAGATTGACGACAGAGATCGGCGTGAACGTCGTGCTGTCGATCACGAAGATGCGAGTCCCGTTGTCCTCGTCGGCATAGATGCGATGAAGGCTGGGGTCGTACGCGATCGCATCCACGGGCCCGTCGACCGCGACGGTGCGAAGAATGGCTTTCGTGACGGGATCGACTTCGCTCACCGTTCGATTCGTACCGTTGCCCGTAAAAACGTGGCCGGTGGCGGGATCGACGGCAACGCCGTGCATCGGTCCGACCGGAACGATGCCGAGCACCGTACCCGTGTCGGCGTCGGCGATCAGCAATCCGCCGCCCCCTCCGTGCGCGGCGTAGACGCGTCGCCGTGCGGCGTCTACGGTGACGTAATCAAAGCTTCCGCCGGGGGTGACGGGCTGCGCCTGCGCGATTGGAACGATCGGCATGCCCGATGCTCCGATGCGATTTCGCTCACTCCTGCCCGGCCGCGCGGCCGGAGGGGGAGTTAAACCGTAACGTTGAGAAGGCGACCCACGCGTACTATGCGGATAGCCTCGTTAGTCTTAGCGATGCTTGCCGGCGCGGCGATCGCGACGGCGTACTTCGTCGTCACCCACCCGGCAATGGCGCATTACGAACTCAATCGCTTGTCCCGAGCAGCCTCACAGCAAAACACCCAGTCGAACTGACCTCTACCGTGCTCGCGGTTGCCGCCGCGCCGCAAGAGGTTGTCGCTCGGTAACGACGTATGCTCTCACCGTGCAGAACGTAAACGAAGCGTTGCGGTTACCGTCTCCCGCGCCGCGCCCTCAAGCGCTTGCCTTCGACGGCGAAAAACTTTGGATGGGCTCGATCGAAACGGACCGCCTGTACGCGATCAATCCGCTTCAATGGACGGTGATCGAAGAAGAGAAGGTGCCGGGCAAGCCCTGGGGCATGACGGTCGTCGGCGACGAGCTGCGCGTGGTGTGCGGCGTCGGTCGACGATGACGACCGCGTGATCAAGCGTTTCGTTCCGGGACACGGCTTCAAGAGCCACGGCGCGATCTCGAATGTCCCGATGCGACCGGTTCGCAGCCTCAGTTACGACGGGACGTATCTCTACCTTAGCCAGTGGTACAACCGGCGCATCGTCGCGCTCGACGAAGCCGGATCCATCGTTCGCGAAATCGCCGTTCCGCATCAGATCTGCGGCCAATGCTTCGCCGACGGCAGCTTCTATCTCGTTACCACCGAGGACGAAGCGACGAACGATTACTTCCTAACCAAGGTGTCCGCGAACGGCAATCATGCCGCCGAGGATCTTGCCAGGATTCCTTTTGCGGCGCGAGCCCTCGCGTTCGACGGATCGAGATTCTGGACGAACCATCGCGAAGCCAACCAGATCGTTTCTTTCGAGGTTTGATACGCGGTCGTAGCTCAATGGATAGAGCACCAGGCTTCGAACCTGTAGGTTGGGGGTTCGAGTCCCTCCGACCGCGATTAAAAACTCCCCGGAACCAACGGCCCCCCGTCGAACGTTCTCTTTAATGAGCCCGGAGGGGCCCGAAGGGAACACACACGTGAAGAGTGCAGGCCGGATCTACCGTGCCTTAGGTGTAGGGCTGGCAGCCGCATTGCTCGCCGGATGCGGCAGCGGATCGCAGAGCGCTCTCCCGCAAGGCGCGCTTCAGGCGCAGAGCCGCCCGCATCGAGCCTCGGGATCGAGCGACGATCTCATTTACGTCACGACCGCGCACGGAATGCTTTTGGTATCGTATCCCGATTGGAAAATCGTGGGCTCAGTCTCTGGGGATTGGAGCAACGATGAACTCTGCTCCGATCCAAACACTGGCAATGTCTTCGTGGCGCCGGCAGCATTCGCCCAATCCCAAGAGCTTCTCGAATACGCACACGGCGGCACGACCCCAATCGCGACGCTCGCCGTGCCGGCGGGCTATACGAATCTCGCCGGATGTTCGGTAGACCCATTAAGCGGGAATCTCGCGGTGGGTGCGGCTCAGAGCGGTTACAAAAACGGCGCCCTTCTGATCTATCAGGCTGCTCGGGGAACCCCAACGGTCTACACGGACAAAACGGTCCGGATGTTTGCATCTCCGGTCTACGATAATGCCGGCGACGTCTTTGTTCAGATAACCACGAAAAAGATCGGCTTCAAGCTCGCCGAACTGGCCGCGGGGAAGAATACGTTCGTCACCATTCGGTTCAATCCCGAACTGGACATCCCGGCAGCGCTTCACTGGGACGGGCAGTATGTCGTGTTCGAGTCGCCTCCCACGCTCTACCAACTGCAGATCGCGGGGAATACGGGCACGGTCGCCGGAACTGAAAACGTGGACCACGGCGCGGAGGCCATAGCGATTCAAGGCAGCCTAATGTTCGGTTTCGATGCTCAAATCAAGAAGCCGAACAATCACGCTATCGCCGTTTGGCCCTATCCAGCTGCGGGCGAGCCGAAGTCGAAGTTTTACGGCATCGCCAAGGGCAGAGACGATTACCTAGGCGCTTTGGCGGTGAGTGTGGCGCCCAGTCGCTAAGATTTGGAGCTCGCAGAGATGAACTACTATATCGAGGCATTCAGGAAGTACGCGGTATTCGAAGGCCGTTCCACGCGCAGCGAATACTGGTACTTTTTCCTCTTCAATTTTCTCGTTGCCTTCGTGCTGAGTTTCCTCTTCGGATTTGTGGGTGGATTCTTCGCCGGATTCTCGGGCGCGAGCAATAAGGGGCTAGAAACCCTCATCGAGCTGCCGCTCGTAGCGTACATGTTCTTCGCGCTCGTACCGAGTTTGGCCGTTGGCGTAAGGCGGCTGCACGACATCGGCTTGAGCGGTTGGTGGCTCCTGCTTTACTTTTTGCCGTTTTTCGGTGGAATTGCGCTGATCGTCATGTATTGCCTGGATAGCGAAGCCGGCTCGAACCGCTTTGGCCCGAACCCGAAAGGCGTGGACGCACCTCTGGTCGTGCGGTAGCACGGGGTCGCAGGAATCGTCGAAGATGCCCGGTCGAGCAAAGTGCAGTCATCCTACCGAGGAGTGCCCGTCGCGTATATTGGCCGAGACGAGCTTATCGCGAATAAGAAGGCTTCGGCGAAACCGGGGGACCTTGCCGACGTGAGCTATCTCGAATCTCCTAAAGACGCCTCGGCGGATTAAATCTCGAACGGTAAGTTCGGATCGGCGCAGAGCGTGAGCGGATCCACGAGCGCCGCGTCGCCCTGATAGTAGGCCGCCGCCGCGATCATGGCGGCGTTATCGGTGCAGTATTTTGGCGGCGGAATGTAGGCCGTCACGCCGTTGCGCTCGGCCCACGCGCGAAAACGGTCTTGCAGCGCGGAGTTTGCCGCGACGCCGCCCGAGAGAACCGCGGCCTTATACGAGCCGCGTTCGTACGCCGATTGGACGCGCGCCATGAGTACGTCCACTACGGCGGCTTGAAACGATGCGGCGACGTCTTCGCGCGCGGCATCGCGGCCGGCCTCGGATTCCAAAAAGTAACGCACCGAGGTTTTCAAACCGGAGAACGAGAGATCGAGTGAATCGCCCGCCGGACGATGCCGCGGGAACGGATGCGCGGTTGGATCTCCACGCTTCGCGAGCTCGTCGAGCGCCGGGCCGCCGGGGTACGGAAGCCCCAGCAGCCGCGCCGTTTTATCGTACGCCTCGCCGGCCGCGTCGTCGTGCGTGCGGCCGAGCACCCGCATGCGCGTCGGGGATTCGACGGCCACGAGTTGCGAGTGCCCACCCGAAACCAGGAGCGTGAGAAACGGATATGGCGGCGGTTCGTCGCGATCCAAAAACGCCGCGAAGACGTGCCCGTGGAGATGGTTGACGGCGTAGAGTTGCTGCCCGAGCGCATACGCATACGCCTTGGCAGCCGCGACCCCGACCACGAGGCTGCCGATGAGCCCGGGCCCCCTCGTTACCGCAATGCCGTCGATGCCTTCAAACGGCGTTCCGGCGCGTTCGAGCGCGTCCTCGACCGCCGCGGAGAGCAGCGCCACGTGCCGCCGGCTCGCAATCTCGGGTACGATGCCGCCGTATTTTGCGTGAAACTCGTCCTGATTCGTGGAGACGCTCGACAACACGCGGCGGCCGTCGCGCACGACGGCCGCCGCCGTATCGTCGCACGACGTCTCGATTGCCAGCAGCAGCATCGTTTGAGTCAAATTAGCCTTCGGGAGGAGCGCGCCTCCAGGTCAGGCAATCGCGTCGGCGTGAACGCGCGGATATTCGGTTCGGGCGAGCGTATCGCGGTCTACGAAATTGACGACACGCAACTGGCCGCCGGCAGCACGCTCGGCGGCCCCAAAGGCGCGATCGTCGTCAAAGCCTCGGGAGCGATCGAGAAGCTCTATTCGACCGACCTGGGGCTGACGTTGCTGGCTGGTATCTCGATCCAGTTCTGGGATGGTCCGACCGGCGCGGCCCGCGCAAAGATCGGCGGCCGATTCCGTTTTCATCCCGATTGCCAAGAGTATACGTATCGGATCGACGACGGCGTGACGGTACGCGAGCGCATCTTCGTGCTCAGCGGCGCGCCGCGCGGCGATCGCGTCGATCCTTTGGCCGCCTACCTCCACATCGAAATCGAAAACGGCTCCGACGAAACGCGCGAGTTCGATACGCTGATCGGCGCGATGCTTCGCGGCGACACGACGCGCGACGTTCGCGCCCGCTACGACCGGCGGCTGCGCGCGGCGATCGCCTGGAACGAATCGGTGCCCGATGCGGGCCGGGCGTTTGGCCCGTCAGTCGCGCCCACGAGTTTCGAAGTAACCGCCGATCACGGAAAGATGAACCGCGCGCACTTCGCCGGAAAACTCTCGGACCGCATCCGTCAGGGCCTCGCCGATCCCGTCGCGCTCTTCCATCACCACCATCGGCTGCCGGCCGGGTCGAAGCGGCGATTCTGGGTGGCGCTCGTCGGTTCAAACGAGGGTGCCGCCGGCGCCGCCCGTGCCTACCGTGCCATACCGAACTCGAAAACGGCGTTCGCGCGAACGCGCCGCCACTACGAGAGCGTATTAGGCCGCTCGATCGTCGTCACGCCCGATCAGAACGTGAATCGCGGCGTCCTGTGGGCGAAAGCCAACATGCTCCGAACGGAGCTCTTCGCGCCGACCGGATGGTGTTTCGTCAACGATCCGACCCGCTCGAATAACAGCGTCGGTCGCGACACGGCCACGTTTTCCTTCGGCTCGGATTATGTGACGCCTGAAATTTTCGCGCGAATCGCTGCGCTGGTATCTAAAGCACGCGGAGCGCAGCGGCAAGATCGTCGAATATTACGACGTACGAAACGGCAAGCCGAACGATTACGGGCTCAACGTCAACGACGATACGCCGCTGATCGTCTTGGCGCTCGGCCACCATTATCGGGTGACCGGCAATAAAGAGTTCTTGCGCGAGTGTTACGGCGCGGCCAAACGGGCTGCCGAGTATCTGCTTTCCCAACGCGACGAGCGGGGTCTGATCTGGTGCACGGCGACGGGCACCTGGGAGTCGGGCATCGTCGGTTGGCGTAACATCATCGACGACTACCGAATCTCCGGCGCATCGACGGAGGTCAACGCCGAGTGCTATGCGGCCCTCGCGTCGCTCGCCTACATGGCCGAGGCGCTCGGCAAACGGAAGGATAAGGAGCGCTTCGAGCGCGAGGCGATTGCGCTGCGCGCCGCTATCAACCGGCATCTGATCGATCCGAAGACCGGGCTCTACTACTTAAACATTGACGTTGACGGCCAGCCGCGCTCGAACGTCACCGCCGACATGCTCTTTCCGGCATTTCTCGGCGTTGCCGACCACGAAACGGCGGCGCGCATCATCAGCCGCCTGAGCGTACCGACGTTTTGGACCGAGGCCGGTATCCGCACCGTTGCCCGCGACGATCTGGAGTACAGCCCGACGCGAAGCTGGGGTCTGCTCGGGGGAGTCTGGGTCGGCATGTCGTTCGTGTACGCGTTTGCGGCCGCGCGCTTCAATCCAGGCTTCATGGCCTACGCGCTGAGCACGACGTTCGAACACTATTCGCGCGACCCGGGTCGCAACAACACGGTCCCCGGACAGTTCTCGGAATGGCTTCACGGCGAGACGCTTGCCAATCAGGGCATGATGCTCTCACCCTGGTATCCGCCCCACTATATCTGGGCAGCCGTCGAAGGCGCGTGCGGGCTCGAGCTCCGCGAGTCGGAGGTGACGTGCAAGCCGTCGCTGCCGCCCCAATGGAAGTGGCTCGGCGCGCGCAACGTCCCGTTTCGCAAAAAATCGCTCACCTGGTTCGTGGCCCGCACTCCCGAGCCCATGCTCTATACCAACTTTGCATGCGCCTCCGATCTTCGACTCAAACCCTACGCCCGCGACGTGACGCCCATGCTCCGGCTCGAGAGCGAGGTCACGGAGATCGCCCTGCGGCGCGGCGACGACCTGGTGATCTTTCTCGGCAACACCGCGTCGCGGACGGTCACCGCGCCGCTGCGATTCGCGCGTCCGCTGCGCGGGCGCTATCGCGTGCGGTACTTCACCAGCCTGCTGGGGGAATGGACGGAACGCGACGACCTCGACGCGCCCCAGCTCGATGCCGGATTTGCAATCGATCTCGATGCGGCGGGATTCTGCGTCGTCGAGCTCACTCGCGTACGCTCCGGTTCGGTAAGCGCCAAATTGGGGAAGAAGAGCCCAATAACGCTGTCGAGTTAGGAGGCAATGTTGGCTGGCTTACTATGGGCGATCATCGTGGTGCTCTTCATCTTTTGGCTGCTCGGATTTCTGGCGTTTCACATCGGCGGCGGCCTGATTCACCTCGTGCTCCTGGTCGTGGTCATCCTGATCGTCGTCAATCTGCTGACCGGCCGAGGGCTTAAGGTCTAATGAAGAAGGCGACCGTCAAGAAGGCAACGACCCGCAAGAAGAGCGCGCGGAAGTATGGTCCCGTGGCCGGGAAGAGCGTGGAACGCGCGATGCGCGAGATGGAAGAGGGGGAACTCGTTTCAGGACGCTCGGGCAAGAAGGTCACGAGCCGAAAGCAGGCGGTCGCCATCGGGTTGAGCGAGGCCCGGCGCGCCGGCGCGAAGCTCCCGAAGAGGAAGAAGAGCTAGGCCGCGAGCGGGGCTTCGAGCTCCGCCGCACGTGAGAGCGTCCCGCGGTCGGTGACGATGCAGCCGCACGCCTGGAACGCCTCCTCGACCTGCCGCTTGGATTCCTCATCGTCGCCGCAGATCGGGACGTTTGCTCCCGGCTGCGGCGCGCTGATGAGCGCCCGCACGACGCCGTACGAATCCAGCTTCCGCGCCAGCAGCTGGGCGCCGCTTCGGGCGCCTTTGCCGTGCTCGGCCGTTACCGCGTCCACCACCACGCCCACGGGCGTTGAGCCAAAGGCGCGCAGGGTTCGGTCGAGCTCCCGCGCTGGGACCGCCAAAACCAGGAGATCGGCAGCCATCGCCTGCGCGTACGGCGTCTCGTCGCGAACGCCGAGCAGCGACGCCGCTCGCTGCGCCTGCCCAGGGGTCGCCGGATCGCTCAGTGTGAGTTGGTGGCCGCCGCTGCGGAGCAGCCGGCCGATTGCCACGGCGCGGTCGTCAGAGCCTACGATGCCTATTCTCATGCCATATGTCGTACCCACCCGGCGACGACGCCCCGCGAGCGGGCCCCTTCACGGCCGCTTGTGAGCCGTTGGACGCCGTGATACAATCGGCGTCTGTGCCCCCTGCCAGCAGCGACGGTGGGAGCTCCTTACGTGACGACGTGAGATGCGTCTTCCCTGCGTAAGCGGCGGCAGCGGTGGGCCGGACGGAGTCCCTTCCTTTGAACCTCATCGACGTCAACAACTTCGACGCCATGCGCATCGGGCTGGCATCGCCGGAGCAAATTCGCGCGTGGTCCTTCGGCGAAGTCAAGAAACCCGAGACGATCAACTACCGCACGCTCAAACCCGAGCGCGACGGGCTATTCTGCGAGAAGATCTTCGGCCCGACCAAAGACTGGGAGTGCCACTGCGGCAAGTACAAGCGCATTCGCTTCAAGGGCATGATCTGCGACCGCTGCGGCGTCGAGATCACGCGCGCGAAAGTGCGCCGCGAGCGCATGGGCCATATCGAGCTCGCCACGCCCGTCAGCCACATCTGGTATCTCAAAGGCGTTCCGAGCCGCATCGGCATTTTGCTCGACATGTCGCCCCGCCAGCTCGAGAAGGTCATCTACTTCGCGGCCTACGTCGTGATCGATCCAGGCGACACCACGCTGACAAGCGCGAGGTGCTCTCGGAGCAAAAGTATCGCGAAGCGCGCGACAAGTTCGGCAACGCTTCAAAGCCGGCATGGGTGCCGAAGCCATCCGCGAGCTGCTGCGCGATCTGAACCTGCGCAAGATTCAAGAAGAGCTCCGCACGGAGTTCAAGGATACGACCGGCCAAAAGCGCCTCAAGGCGATCAAGCGGCTGGAAGTCGTCGAAGCGTTCCTCTCCAGCGGCAACAAGTCCGGAGTGGATGGTTCTCGCCGCCGTTCCGGTCATTGCGCCCGAACTGCGCCCGATGGTGCAGCTCGACGGCGGCCGTTTCGCCACGTCCGACCTCAACGATCTCTATCGCCGCGTCATCAACCGGAACAACCGCTTGAAGCGGCTGCTCGAGCTCAACGCGCCCGAGATCATCATCAAGAACGAAAAGCGCATGCTGCAAGAAGCAGTCGATGCGCTGATCGATAACGGCCGCCGCGGTCGTCCGGTGACGGGCCCGAACAACCGGCCGCTCAAATCGCTCTCCGATATTCTCAAAGGCAAGCAAGGTCGCTTCCGTCAGAACCTGCTGGGCAAGCGCGTCGACTACTCCGGCCGCTCCGTCATCGTGGTCGGTCCGTCGCTCAAGCTGCACCAGTGCGGCCTGCCGAAAGAGATGGCGCTCGAGCTCTTCAAGCCGTTCGTGATGAAGAAGCTCGTCGATCGCGGCCTCGCGCACAACATCAAGAGCGCGAAGCGCATGGTCGAGCGCGTGCGTCCGGAAGTTTGGGACGTGCTCGAAGAGGTCATCAAGGAGCATCCGGTTCTGCTCAACCGCGCACCCGACGCTCCATCGTCTCGGCATTCAGGCGTTCGAACCGGTGCTGGTCGAAGGTAAAGCCATCCATCTGCATCCGCTCGTTTGCACGCCGTACAACGCGGACTTCGACGGCGACCAGATGGCGGTGCATCTTCCGCTCTCCGCCGGAGCGCAGGCCGAAGCGCGCATCCTGATGCTCTCCTCGAACAACATCTTGCTGCCGGCGTACGGCAATCCGGTTTCGATTCCGACCCAAGACATGGTGCTGGGTCTGTACTACCTCACGTTCCAAAAGAGACGAGTACGCCGGTCCGGCGCAGCGCCGCGATCACCGAAGAGTTCGATCGCTTATCGAACGCATTCGCGAACAAAAACGCTCCGTCCGGGCGCGGACGTAGCCGGGCGCATCCCGACGTTCTTCGGTCCGAAGGAAGCCGTCATGGCGTACGACACGGAGCAAATCGCGCTGCAAGAGTGGATCTACGTTCGCTGGAAAGGCGAGCTGATCAGTACGACCGTCGGCCGCGTGATCTTCAACCTCGCGTTTCCCGAGCGCTGGAAGCATCGCGTTCGTCAACCGGATCATCGACAAGGGCTCGCTTGAAGAAGACCATCACCGACTGCTATCGCAAGTACGGAAACGCCGAAACGGCGCGCTTCCTGGATGCGATCAAAGATATCGGCTTCCACTACGCGACCCTCTCGGGCACGACCGTCTCGATCAGCGACGTCGTCGTCCCGCAGAACAAGTACGAGATCGTCGAAAAAGCGCAGAGCGACGTCGACGAACTGCATCGTCTCTACGATCAGGGCTTCATCTCGGACGACGAACGTACAACAAGACGATCGAACATCTGGTCGAAGGCCTCGGAAGACGTCACCGGCGCCATGCAAGCGGCGCAGAACCCGCTCAATCCGGTCTTCATGATGGCGACCTCGGGCGCGCGCGGCTCGATCGCACAGGTCAAGCAGCTCGGCGGTATGCGCGGGCTCATGTCCGACCCGTCGGGCCGAATTCTCGAGATTCCCGGTCAAGGCGTCGCTCAAAGAAGGCCTCACCGTGCTCGAGTACTTCATCTCGACGCACGGCGCGCGCAAGGGTCTTGCCGATACCGCGCTGCGCACGGCCGACTCCGGCTATCTGACGCGCCGTCTCGTCGACGTCGCGCAAGACGTGATCGTCCGCGAGGAAGATTGCGGCACCAGCGACGGCATCGCGGTGAGCGATATTCGCGTCGGTAAGGAAATCATCGAGCCGCTGATCGACCGCATCGTCGGACGGCGCGCTGCCGAAGAGATCCGCCTCGATCCAAAGCGGCCCACGACGGCGATCGTCGCGCGCAATGACGAGATCGACGAAGAAAAAGCGCAGGCGCTTATCGATGCCGGGATCGCGCGAGGTAAAGATCCGCTCGGTGCTGACGTGCCAATCGAAGTACGGCGTCTGCTCGATCTGCTACGGGCGCGATCTCGCGGCCGGAAACCGGGCCGACATCGGCACGGCGGTCGGTATCATCGCGGCGCAATCGATCGGCGAGCCGGGCACGCAGCTTACGCTGCGAACGTTCCATACCGGCGGCGTCGCGACCGAAGACATCATCACCGGTCTTCCGCGTGTCGAAGAAATCTTCGAAGCGCGCAAGCCCAAGGGCCAAGCGACGATCACCGAGGTGGCGGGTACGGTCCGGCTCGGCGACGAGCGCAACAAGCGCATCGTCTACGTGGCCGACGCAACACGGCGAAGAGCACGAGTACGAGATCCCGCCGGGCACCCATCTGATCGTGCAGGATGGCCAGCAAATCGAGCCGGGCGATCAGTCTCAACGAAGGCTCGCTCAACCCGCACGACATTCTGCGCATCAAAGGTGAGACTGCGCTGCAGAACTACCTGGTACAGGAAGTGCAGAAGGTCTACCGTTCGCAGGGCGTCGACATCAACGACAAGCACATCGAGGTCATCGTCCGTTCGATGCTTCGTAAGGTGAAGATCGTCGAAGGCGGCGATACGCTGATGCTGCCGGGTCAGTTGGTCGAAGCCGCGCGTTCCACGAGGCCAACGAGAAGATGAAGGCCGCCGGCAAGGAGGTTGCGACCGCGAATCCGGTGCTGCTCGGCGTCACCAAGGCCTCGCTGGCAACGGAGTCGTTCCTCTCGGCGGCGAGCTTCCAAGAGACGACGCGCGTGCTCACCGATGCGGCGATCAAAGGCAAGTACGATCCGCTGCTCGGGCTCAAGGAGAACGTGATCATCGGCAAGCTCATCCCGGCCGGTACGGGAATGTCGCGGTACCGCAACGTCGAGATCGTGCCGGAAGGCCAGGATGTCGACGACGACGGCCGTCCGCGCCACGAGTACGAGGTGCCGTACGCAGATGACCGCCGACGATGCGGCGCTCGCCGAAGTCATGGGCAGCCAATGGCGACGGAATGAGCCGCCTCGTCAGCGCCTACGAACGCAACCGCGAGCCGCTTACCGTGCAGTACGAAGGTGAGTACGAAGACAACGGTAAGTCCGCACGCGGTTCCCAAGAAGACGCAGTACGACCGGCTCAAGGGCATCAACCCGAAGATCTCTAAGCACTGCGAAGCCTGAACGTGTCATCCTGAGCGAAGGACCACCGACTGTCATCCTGAGCGAAGCGCCCGCAGTCGAAGGACCACTAACTGTCATCCTGAGCGAAGCGCCCGCAGGGCGCGCAGTCGAAGGACCACTGACGTGTCATCCTGAGCGAAGCGCCCGCAGGGCGCGCAGTCGAAGGACCACTAACGTGTCATCCTGAGCGAAGCGCCCGCAGGGCGCGCAGTCGAAGGACCACCAAAAATGAGGGCCCCCTCCCGGGGGCCTTCTTTAATTTACGACGCGGTGTAAGCCATGCAGTATCCGTTGGGCGAGATCGTTCCGTCGACGATCTTACACGCGCCGTTCGACGACGCATCGCTCCCCGGTATGAAAAACTTGCACGTCGCGCAGTGTGCGTTGCCGCTAGGCGTCGTCTGATAATGCATCGAGGCTTGCGACGCCTTCGAGTCGTCGGCGCGCGCGATGCCGGTGGCGGCAGCCAAGGCCGGCAGCACGATGAAACTTCCCAGAAACGTTCGTCTCGACAGATCCATGCGACTCCCTCCACGCGTTAGGGTAGCGTCAAGAAGTAAGAAAAGTATGAACCGGTTGTTCGCGCGCCCGCGATTTGCCCAGCCGCGAGACGGCGGCGAGAACGATGGTATTCGCTACGACGCCCAGCAGCCCAACGTTGATTCCCCACGGCGTGACGTTCGCAACGGCGAGCGGTAGCGCCACGATCAAGCCGACCGCGATGCCCGCGGCGACTCCCCATGCAGTCGCCCTCCGCCAGAGAAACGCGGCCACGATGCCCGGGAGAAACTGCACGATGCCGTTGTAGTAGAGAAGAAGAAGCTCGACGACCGTGCGCTGCGCCACGAGCCAAACGCCAAGCGCCAGCAGCGCGACGACGATCACCAGCACGCGCGTCAACATCGTCCGCGCGGCGTCGCTCGTCGCAATGCCGAGCGCATCACCCGCGACGTTCTTCGTGATGACGCTGGCGCCCGCCAGCAGCAGTGCCGATGCCGGGACGAGTGCAGCCAGCGCGCCGGCCGCCGCCACGAGACCGAGAACCCACGACGGATAGAAGCGCTGCACCACGAGCAAAAACGATTGGTCGACCGCGGTGCCTTTGAGTCCGGGCGTCACGATCGCCGCCGAGAGGCCGGCAAAGATCATGAGCGTGAGAAAGGCTTGGTAGAAGGGAAGCAGCATAGCGTTGCGCCGTAGCGTATCGGCGCTCCGTGCGCTATAGATGGCGCTTGCGGACTGTGGTCCGACGAAGAATCCAATGCCGGTCAAGAAGACGGTTGTGGCAAACCAGACCTCGCCGTGCGGCGCGCTGCCGTGCGGGAGCGCCAGCATCTCCGGTTTGAGGGCAAATAGGCGATCGAACATCGCGGTCGGCGAACCGAAAAACCGGATCGGAATTGCAATTCCGGCGAACATGACCGCACCCAGCACGAAAACGTCCTTGACGATGCTCGCCCAGGCGGTGCCTCGTAAACCCGCGCTAAAGACGAAAAGCGCGAGCACGATGAAGATGACGGCCACGGTAATCGTGGCGTTATACGCTCCGTATCCGGCGACGCGGAGCAGAATCTGCAGACCGCTCAGCTGCAGCGCGACGTACGGCACCACCATGAGGAACTGCAGGAGCGCGACCCCGACGCCGAGCGCGCGACTGTTATAACGCAGTTCGAAGAAGTCGGGCCACGTGAGCAGGTTGTGTTCTTTCGCAACCTTCCAGACGGCGGGCGTTAGGAAGTATCCGACGATGTATCCCACCGCGCCGTAGGCCATCGCATAGAAGGCGGGTGCGCCCGATGAATAGCTCAGACCCGCGATTCCCAGAAAGCTGAAGGTCGTGTAGATTTCACCGGCCAGCAGTACCCACAAGAACAGCGTTCCGAAGGAGCGGCCGCCTACGATATATTGCGAAGGATCCATCTTGACGCGACGAACCGCCAGCAGCGCGAATACGATCGTCCCGAGGACGACCACCGCCACAATGGCAAGCGCTGTGGTGGAAGGGGCGATCACCAGTGCCGCTCCAGGCGTCCAATCGTCCAAAGGAATGCCGGCGCCAGCAGCACCCAGGCGACGATCCAACAGAGCAAAAACGGGGCGCCGAACACGCGCGGCTCGACCCGGTTTACCAGCGGAATCGCAACGGTTAACGCCGCGACAGGCACTGCAGCGAGGAGCGGGCGCAGCATCGGACGCTCTTACGGCGAACCAATGGCAGCCTCATGCACGCGCTGCTGCTCGCGGTCTCGATCTTGACCTACGACGTCCTCGTTTCAGCCGGGCACGAAGGGCGCCCGGCGAGCTGCGCGCACTTCCCAACGCACCGTTGCAATCTCGGCGCCGCCGGAGAACGGGCATGGACGCCGATCGTGGCCGATACCGTCGCGCGCGTGCTTCGCGCGCATGGAGTCACGGTCGCCCGCGTTCCCGCCGACTTCGCCGGTACGTATCGCGTCGGCGCAGCGGTTTTCATCCACTTCGATGGATCGGACCCGCCCTGCCGCAGCGCCGCCTCGATTGGATATCCGACAAAGCAAAGCAGCGGCGGAGCGCGAGCGTGGCGAGCCCTCTACGGCAGATACTGGCCGTTCGGATTTGAACCGGACGATTTTACCGACGGATTGCGCGAGTATTACGCCTATCGCCAAGTTGATGCGCGCAACGGCGACTTCGTTCTAGAACTGGGCGAAATTACGTGTCCCGCGCAGCACGCGTGGCTCGCGCCGCGCCTGCAATGGGAAGGCGCGCTGATCGCGTCGTTCTTGAGCAGGCTTATAGATAAGGGAGACGTGCCGGTACCGCCGGCCTACGAGCGAGAGGCGGCCCCCACGTACCCTTAGAACGGAACGCGATGATTCGGACGCCGTCTGCGCCGATCGATCGCCCTCGCGTTGCGGAACGGCTGCTCGCCTCGTCTAGCTTTCCGATCGTCCTCGTCATCGCGCCCGCCGGCTACGGAAAATCCGTCGCGCTGCGACAGCATCTTCGCGCGCTCGGGACGCCGAGCGTTTATTTTGCTTTGCGCGCGGAGCACCGTACGCTATTGGGCTTCTTGCGCGGCTTTACCGGCGCGTTGGCGATGCATGCGCCACACGCGTGCGACGCGCTCGCCGATGCGTATGAGCGAAATGCAAACTCGGAAACCCCGGGACCTGACCTAGCGCGATGGATCCAGGCCCATCTCGATGGTTTCTCCGGTACCATCGCGCTCGACGATCTGCATATCGTTGGTGAAGAGGCGAGCATCACGCACTTTCTCACTGCCCTGATCGAACAAACGAAGGGTCCGGTGCGCTGGATTCTCGCGTCGCGCGCGAGCGCGGGTCTCCCGACGGCGACATGGCTGGGATATGGGGATGCGGACGTTCCGATTGACGAACGCGATTTGAGCTTTTCGTTCGATGAGGCCCGCGCTGCTGCCGCGTTCCTCGATTCGCCCATCGGCGACGAAGAGCTGGCGGAACTGCTGCGGCTGACGGACGGCTGGCCTGCTGCGATGATGTTTGCTTTGCGCAGCGCGACGCGATCGTCGGAGTTGCGCAATCTCTCGGCGCTGACCCGTAGCATGATCTACAAGCTGTTGGCCGAGCAAGTGTATTCCGGCTTGTCGGATGACGAACGCGAAGTGCTCCACGTAGCCACAGCACTTCCCGCGATGGACATCAGCGTGCTCGAGAAGGCCGGTTTCGACCAGGCGCTGGGAATGCTCGAACGCCTCCGCGAGCGCACGGGATTCATTCAGGAAGAATCGCCCGGCATCTATCAATGCCACGATCTCTTCCGGGACTTTCTTCGCCATCAGGCTGCACTTGGCGGAAAGCAGTCGCTGCGAAGGGCGTACGAACGCGCAGCCAGGGCTCTCGAGGCCAATGCCGATGTCGAGCATGCGATTGCAGCGTATGTCGCGGCAGAATGCCGGGGCGACGTGCTCCGCCTACTGGTTAGCCACGGATTCGGCCTATTGGAGCGGGCGCGCAGCGACGTTGTTGCCGCCGCAATGGAGAAGTCTAGGCGACAGGGCTCGCCAAGAGAATCCCTATGCTTTGGCGCTTCAAGGTTCGCTGCTAGCGACCTCTGGTAAGTTCGCTCGGGCCGAATCGCTGTTCCGCCGCGCACTCGCCCGTGCCAACGGAGACCGCGATCTCACCGCTACGGTAAGTCTGCGGCTTGCCTCTGTGCTTGCAAATCAAGGCCAGGACGCCACCGTGCTCCTTGCCGCAGTCGCGGAAGACAGCGGGCAATCCGTATCGCATCGAAGTGAAGCGTACGCCATACTCGCTGCTCGTGCTGCCGTTGCCGGCGATCATCAAGCATCATTGGTGGCATTGGCGAGTGCGACCGTTCTGCTCCAGGAATTGCATACCGACACGGTACGCGCGAAAGCCTTACACCACATGGGCATTGCATATCATCATCTCGGTATGGCAAGTAAGGCGTTCGGATCTCTGGCTCAGGCGGCCGATCTAGCGTCAGAGCTGCAACTGTACGGCGTGGCAAGTCGGGCAAACTCCGTAATGTCCAACCTCGCGCTTCACGAATGCGATGATTTCGAACGCCAACTCGGCTACGCTGAGGCGGCCGCTAAAGCCGCTGAGCGGTGCGGGGACACGTTTGCGCTTCAGGTGTCACTCTTGCAAAAGTTGAGCGCGAAAATGCGTTTGGGATTGGCGGAGGAGAGCATCGACGTAGAGCTGCAGATTGCGAGAAACAGACCGGGAGACCTCGCTCAGAGATATTTACCGAGTTTTGGGTCGATGAGGCTAGCGTGGGGCGGCCGTTTTCAAGAAGCGCGCGAGATGCTCTCATCTTCTTGGAGGCAACTCCCATTTGATTTTGATCGATTGTACTGCGGTAGCCAACTGGCCCTGTTCTTAGCGATGGACGGAGAACGGCAGTCGTCCATTGACGTACTTACGGAGATCAATCCACTGTTCGATTTGCCGAGGGCGGAAGGGCTTTTTCTGACCCGAACAGTCGAACTTGCGAGGGTCCTTGGTGCGCTAACGGAGGCAGTTAATGGACGGTCAACCAGAGCATATCGAATCCTTAGGAGAGTAACCCAGGGCGCTGACGGTGTCATTTTGCTTGCGGCGGGCGTAGTCGACGTGCTGGTTCGTCGGCTCGGAACGAAAGATAGTAGTAGGCGCTCTGACATTGCCGGGCCGCGTGAGGCGCTCACCATGGCCGGCTACGGGGACGTTTCAAGACTCCTTGCTGCCGTCGAAAGAGCGCTTGTCACGAGAGAAGGTAGCGCTGCAGAGCCGAGCGAGCTGACCGAATCGGAACTTGGCGTTTTGCGCGACCTGGCGGACGGCGCCATACCAAAAGAAATTGCTGATAGGACGGGACGCAGCGTGAACACGATAAGGGTTCATATTGCCAACGCGATCGCCAAACTGGGATGCCACGGAAAAGCCGAAGCGGTGCAGCTGGCGCGGCGAAGGGGTCTGATTTAGTTTCGCCACGGCGTAATCACATTTGATTAGAGCCGAGGTCGGTTGATGCCGGTATAGTCCTGGTTACGGGTTCGCATGTTAACGGAGGGTTTCCAAAATGTTGGGACTCCTTATCGGCCTGATAATCGCTCTGGCAGTCACGCCGCCCGACCCGCTGGCCTAGGCGCACTGACCCTCCGGGAGGCCCACTTGTAGGCCACCCAGTTGGCACTCATCCGTGCCAGAATCGCAGCATGGACGAGTATTTTATCGGGGCTGGCGCGCTCCTCACGGCGGGGCCGGCCGGCTCGATCGCGGAGCCACCCTCCACGCCGCAGCCGGGCCGTGAGCTCGCGCAGCGGGTCGGGGCGGCCCTGGTCGACTTTGAAGCGACCTCCGGGGCGATCTTTCGCGCATCCTTATCGTAGCCTCCGGCTGGAGCGCGCCGAGGTTCCGAGCCGCGGTCGTCGCGCGGCTCAGCAGCCTGGGCGACTGTGCCCTCGCCGATGTGATCGCCACGCTCGGCGAGGCGACCGCGACCGAACGAAGTCCATCTCTTCGCGCACTGGCCGCCCGACGCGGAGACGCTGGCCGATCTTGGCCGGCGCGGCATCGCGTAGAAGTACACCCACTCGAGCCGCTGGGACAGGCCGCGCTGGTGCAGCGGGTCAGCGCCGCCGTTCAGCAGCCCCTCCAAGGGTGAGAACGCACGATGCAGCGTAGACATGCACACTATGCCGAACGCCCGCGTTGCGGTCATCGACGACGATCGTATGGTGCGGGAGATGCTCGAGCTGGGACTCTCCCGCGAAGGCTACGAGGTCCGGACCGCCACCGACGGTCATGGCCGCGCTCGAACTCGTCAAGATCTTCGATCCGGAGTTGATCGTCCTCGACATCATGATGCCGAAGATCGACGGCGTCACGCTGCTGCCGCGCTTGCGGGAGATCACGCAGGCGCCGATCGTCATGCTCACCGCCAAGGGCGGGACCGAAGATAAGGTCCGCTCGCTGAGCTCCGGCGCCGACGACTATCTCGTCAAGCCGTTTGTCTTCGAAGAGCTGATCGCGCGGCTGCAAGCCAAGCTGCGCCGGCCGCAACTCATCGAAGAGAATGTCCTTCGCTGGCGCGATATTTCGATCAATCCCGGCACGCGCGAAGCCTGGCGCGGCAAGGACGCCGCTCGAGTTTACGCAGCGCGAGTTCGATCTGCTCGAAGTCTTTATGCGCGAGCCGCGTCGCGTCTTCAGCAAGGACCATCTGCTCGAAATCGTCTGGGGCCACGATTTTGAAGGCGGCCCGAACATCGTCGAAACGTACATTTCGTACCTTCGGGCAAAGATCGACCGGCCCGGGCGAGCCGGGCTCGTTCATCCGAACGGTTCGCGGCGTCGGATACGGCCTCTCGCAATAATCTGAGCTGGCTCGAGCGATAAAGGTAAAGCGTCGCTGCGCGCTCTCGGCGCTGTACGCGGCGCTGCTCGGCGTCACGGTGCTGATCGTCATCCTCGCGTCGTCAATCGCGCTGGTCTTCGAGCTGCTGGCGTTCTCGGCGATATCATGGTCGCCAAGCACGAAGAGGCGCGCATTCTCGTCGATCATATCAGCGCGAGGGCATGACGCTCGCGCAAGGCCGCGCCCGAAATCGTCAACGCGCTGAGCGGCATCGGTCATGCGCGTGACGGTCTTCGATATCAAGGGCCGCTTCTCGCCGGCGATAAGACGCTGCGTCCACGGTCGCTGGCCGAGTCTCGCAGCCGGCGGCATGCAGCATTTCATCCCGCCGCGCGTGCGCGGGCCGCAACGCAGTGCACCGCACGTCTACGTTACACGGGCCCTACCGCCGCTGCCGCCCGATCCGACACGCTCGAACCGCTGTCGCTCACGCTATGTCGAAGGCGGCTATGTCGGATTCGGACCGTCGTTTCCGCTGCTGCTCGTTTCGCTCGATCCCGTATTGGCGCATCGTGCTCACGATCGCGCTGCGCCGCGATTCTGCTCTCGTGGTTCATCGGCCGTCTGTTCGCCGCGGCAGGCGCTGCGGCCGATCAACGAAGTCAGCGATTCGTTGCGCGCGCTCGCCGACGGCGACTACACGCAGCGCCGCTTCGTCATGGCAGGGCGGCGACGAAGTCGCCTCGCTGACGGCAGCATATAACGATGCCGTCGCGAGCGTCGCGACCGCGATGGAAGACCGCAAGCACGCCGAGGAGCGCATGCGCCAGTTTGCCGCCGACGCGGGGCACGAGCTGCGCACGCCGCTGACCGTCATCGGCGGCTATATCGACGTGCTGCGCCGCGGCGCGATCGAAGAGCCGCAGATCGCGCGCCAGATTCTCGCGACGATGTCGATCGAGAAAGAGCACATGCGCGGCCTGATCGATCGGCTGATGCGCTTGGCGCGCCTGGATTCCGAAGCGCCGCCGCAGCTCGAGGAGATCGACGTCGCAGAACTGCTGCGCAAGCAAGTCGATGCCGCGCGCCGTCTCGACGACCGGCGCGCCGATCGACTACAGCGTCGAAGGCGTCGAAGACGATCGAAGCCGACCGCGGCGAGCTCGGCGAAGCCGTCTGGAACGTCATCGAGAACGCGCTCAAGTATGCGCCGGATGCGCCGATTCACTTGCGCGCTCGCGCAACAACGGCCACGCCGTCATCAGCGTGCGCGACGAAGGCCCCGGCATGTCCGAATCGGAGCGCCTGCATGCTTCGAGCGATTCTATCGCGGCGACCAGCGCGGAGAGATCACCGGTACGCGGCCTCGGCCTCGCGATCGCGAAGCGCGCGTCGAACGCGCCGGCGGCGAGATCGCGATCGACAGCGCGCCGGGACAGGGCACCGCCGTCATCATCACGCTTTAACGTCCAGCGTGCATCGTCAGAACGCTTTAGCGCGCCTCCGTATAATCGTGCAGATGGTGCGACGCGATTTCTCGCCTTGCTGCTGATGCTTCTCGCCGTACTCCCGCAGGCGGCGTTTTCGCAATCCGACTACGGGCGAGATCGACGATCGCCGTCGTCGACGCCGTCGACCAAGGCGTCCGCTCGCGCTGGCGCGCGTGTCTGCTCGACGGGCCGGTCATCACCTCGGAACTCACCGGAAAGAACGGGAAGGTCACCTTCACCGACGTGCCCGACGGCATCTATCGCGCGCGCATCGTGAAGCGCGGGTATACGAGCCTCACCTCGGCGTCGTTTGAAGTGCTCGATGGCCGCGCTCGTGACGGTCAGCTTCTCGCTTGCGCGGACAACCGGCGGCCTGAAAGTCATCGGCGAGGTTACGGCCAAGGCGTCGGCGACGATCTCGTCGACCAGCATCGACCAAAACTCGCCGCAGCGGCGGCTCTCGAACGATCTGGCCGACGCGCTCAACAAGCTCTCCGGCGTCAGCGTCTCCACCTCCGAGCGACGACAGCGACGCGACGCAGACCATCTCGCTCGAAGGCCACGACGCCGACGCAGACCGCGCTCACGCTCGACGGCATCCCGCTCAACGCGCCCGGCTCCGCCGGCAACTCTCGGGGCTTCGCGACCGACCTCTTCTCCGGCGCGTCCGTGCACATGGGTGCCGACGCTCGGCGGCCTCGGCGGCTCCGTCAATTTCAGCACGCTGCAGCCGACGCTGAGCTGGATCACGCAGATCGCCGCCTCGACAGGGAGCAACGGCCGCTATAACTACTCGCTCGCCGAGACCGGCTCCGATCGGCAAGCTCGGCATCGCGGTGCAGACCGTCGATCGCGCGCTATCCGAGCCTGATCGACGGCGAGCACTTCTCAAGACGCCAGCGGCCTGGACTACGATCACGACGGCGACAGCGATCTCCGGCAACCTCATGAAGCCGCGCTACGAGTTCGGCGATTCGAAACGCTCAGCGCGATCGTTTCATGAACTCGACGCGCAACACCAACGTCGTCTGCCTGCGCTACAACGGCGACCCGCCGACGACGCTGCCGTGCGGCGTACGGCCCCAACAACTACGACGACGGCAACGTCCAGCTGTACTCGCTCACCGATAACGCGCTGCTCGGCGCGACGCAGGTGCAAGCCTCGATCTACTCGCTCGACTACTCGAGCCTGCTACAACGAGCTGGATCGCTATGTCGAACGGGCGCCCGTCGCCCAACGGCTATTCCAGCGATACCCGCTCGAACGGCTACGCGTCAACGCGACGCTGCCGGCTCAAGCAGCGCCACACGATCTCGTTTCAAGCCTACGGCACGCATCGCAGTTCGAAACGACGCCGCTTGTGCCGCAAGCCATTCGCTCTATTACAACGGATCGTACACCACCGAGTTACTAACGTCGCTGCAGGCGACCGATACGATTCATTCGAGCGACAAGCTCACGCTGGCGGATTCGGCCGGCATCAGCACTGCGACCGGCAACGCCGGCATCTCGGAGCTCGCGAGCCTCGGCGGCAACGTGGCGCCCGACGACGCCAGCGACACCTACAGCGCGTCGTTCGCCGCTCGAGCGGCGCCGCGGCAACGCCAAGGGCGCTCGCAGATCCTGAGCGATCCAGCCTCGCTGCGCTTCGATTGCAACGGGCAAGGTCGGCGTACGGCAGCGCACCGGGCGAAGAGCCGAGCAACAGCTCGTCGATCTCGTTGCGCGTCGGCTACACGCATCGAGCTGCACGGCGGCAACGTCTCGCTGCACGCTCTACCGCCAGGTGCAAAACGGCGTGCTGCTGCCGGTCTACGTGAACGGCACGATCATCAACCGCCTGGCGAGCTCCCGATCGGGATATCTTCGAGCAAGTCGCGGCGACTCTACAACTCGCCGGCCGGTTGCAACGCGCCGGTAAACACGCCGTTTTACGCCGCAGCAGCTCTATTTCACGACGCCGATCTCCGGCGTGCAGCGGGTCTATCAAGGCGCGCGAGCTGACCGGTTATGTGACGCTCGGCGACTTGGTCGTTCAGCCGTACTACAACCTCACCGGCGCGCAGGCGATTCGACGTCGTATATCTTCAACAATCCGCGTCCGATCACGATTCCCGGTCAGCAGCTTCCCAACGTGCCGCTGCAGAAGGCGGGCATCGTATTCGACTATAAGGCGCCGCGCTCGATTCTCGAGTGGCTCGCCGACGCGCAGCACGTCGGGTCGAACAATCCCAATAACCTTCCCGCGTATACGACCTACGATGCCGGCGTCACCGCGCAGCTCACGCGGGGCACGCTGACGCTCGCCGCAAGCAACATCACCGAACACCTATTCCGGCATCTTCTCGAGCCCGCAGAACGCCGTCCGTTCACGAACTGAAGGCGGGTACGTCATCCCGAATATCGCGCGGCCGCTGATGCCGCGTACGTATCTCGGTTACGTACTCGGTACGAGATTCGGTCCAGGTGCCCCACATCGCAAACCGGTACGGCCTTCCGTCCGCGCAGCACCGGCGGCGGACCGGGCGGCGGCCCGGGCGCGTTCGGCGGCCCGCCGGGGGCGACTGGTGGCGCGCCTGGCGGCCCGGGCGGGACGGCGGCTTCCGCTCGCTCTTTCGCCGTTGCCGCAGACGCCGCCGGCCGATCCGTTCGTGGTTGGCGCGAACGCGGCGGCCTGCACCAGCGAGAACGCGGCAAAAGCGCGCCGGCTTTCGGCCGAATTGAAAGCCTACGTCGCGCAGATCGAAGCGGCGCGCACGGCCGCCGGTTATCCGGCAACGATGGCGCCGCCGGCCCTTAGCCGATGCGACGATCACCTATCACGGTCTCGGGACCACCTACGCGCTGGCGATCGTGCCAAAAGGGACCGGTATGCTGCGGGCGCTCGCGGGCTGTTTGTCGCTGCATATCGCGCGCGCCGACGACGTGACGCAGCGCAAGCTCTACGCGCCGTCGAGCCACTCTTCTTCGTGCCGCAGCTGATCTTCATGCCGGCGGTCGGGTTCTATTTCGTCGCGCGTCAGCCGCAGGCCGGTCAGGAGATGTTCCGCTTCTACACGCTGCCGGCGACGGCCGCCGAAGGATCCTTTGAGATGCGGACCGCGACGACGTGCACCGGCGACGTGCAGAACTTTGCAACGCAGGCGCTGACCGAGTTGAAGAACCATTTCGCCTCCGGTGCCGCGACGCCGAGCTGGACGATTACGGCGAACGCGGCGAAGGCCGGAACTTGGTACGACCTGCAGCCGGGCGATCCAACGGTCATTCCGGCGGTGATCGTCTGCGGCCGCATCGCTGCGACCACCACCGACGAGCTTACCCAACGCGGTTTCGCCGGAAAGCCCGTCCCCGAACTCAACTACGCTCCGAGCCTGGGCATCTATTTGGTGCGGCCGGCGCCGCGAACGTCGCCCTCGCCCTCGCCTTCAGTCTAGGCGTTCGGGCGAACGGCCCTCACGGCGGGCAAGCTCGACCATCTCGCGCATTCGCGGATGGTCGCCGCGGATGGTGGCGACCCACGATTCGAACGGCGGCACGGCCTCGCCCGTGCGAAAGAGCACGTACCACACGCTCATCTCCCCGATTAGCGCGAACCGCCGCTTGAAATCCTTAGCGAGCTCGTCGTACGACGCAAACGCGCGGAGGTAATTGATAAACTGGCCATATTCGCGTTCGAGCGCGAGCAGTGTCGCGGCGTTCGCGACGGTCGCCCGCACTTTGCGCGGCGCGCGCAGGATCCCGGGTGTCTGGAGCACGCGCTCGATCTCGATCTCGTCGTACGCCGCGACCTGCACCGGGTCAAAACTCGAAAATGCCTGCCGGTAGCTCTCCCACTGCGCCGCGATCTGCCGCCATGCGACGCCCGCTTGAAAGACCGCTCTCGCGATCACCTCGAGGTAGTCGGCAAGCGATGTCGGCGCGATGACCTCGGGTATCGTTTCGGCCATTGCCTGCGAGTACGCTCAAGCCGTCGCCGACTCCGCTGACGGCAGGGACGGAACGCGCCGAGGTCGCAGAATCGGGGCACAACAATGCTGCTCTCGTCACGTGGTCGGATTCTCGGTTGCCTCGCATTAGAAGTCCACACCGTCGGCAGAGTCGTCTAAGGAGTTTCTCGTTTCGTGTACGTTGATGAAATGCTCAACTGTGTGGACTGTGGACGCCAGTTCGTCTTCAGTTCGGGCGAGCAACGATTTTACGAGCAAAAGGGCTTTCAGAATAAGCCGAACCGCTGCCCCGACTGTCGCCAAGCGCGCAAGCAAATGCGTTCCAACGGCGCAGGCAACGGCGGCGGTGGCGGCGACCGGACGGGCGGCCGTCCTCGCGAGATGTTCACCGCAACGTGCAGCAACTGCGGAGGCGTCGCCGAGGTTCCGTTCAATCCGCGCGGCGACAAGCCGGTCTACTGCCGGGATTGCTTCGCCTCGCGTCCGTCGTATCGCTGACGCAGCACCCTAAAACGTTCTACGACGCCGTCATCGTCGGCGCCGGCCATAACGGCCTCGCGTGTGCTGCGCTATTGGCAAAAGCCGGGCGTTCGGTCGCGGTCTTCGAGCGACGCGATGCGCTCGGTGGAGCGGCCGTGAGCGAGCGCGACGTCTGGCCGGGTTTTACGCTTTCGACCGCATCGTACGTCTGCAGTCTGCTCGATCCGTGGCTGGTCGAAGAGCTCGGCCTGCACGACGCGGCCTTTCGTATTACCGCAAAGATCCGTACGCGTTTACGCCCCTGCTCGACGGGCGTTCGCTCCTGCTCGGCACCGATCGCGAGGCAACGCGCGCGAGATCGCCGCCTTCGAACCGCGCGACGTCGCCGGCTTCGCTGCGTATGTCGAACGAACCGACCGGCTCGGCCGCGCGCTCTTCGATTCGTTTTCCGACGACGAGCCGCAGTTCGACCGCTTCGACGCCGAAACCCAAGCCGCGCTGCGCGGTTCGGCAGCGGAGCTCGTCGAGCGGTATATTGCAACGCCCGTTCTGCAAGCGGAGCTCGTGAACGACGGTTTGATCGGCACCTATCTCGGACCGCGCGATCCCGGCACCGGACTACGTGCTGGCGCACCACCTCGCCGGCCGGCTCTTGGGCACGCAGGGTCGTGGGCGTTCGTGCGCGGCGGCATGGGATCGGTTTCGCGGGCCATGGCAGCCGCCGCTACGGCGCACGGCGCCGAGATCTTTGCCGGCACGGACGTCACGGGGATCGAGATCGAAACGTTCGCGCCTGCGGCGTCCGGCTGAGCACGTCGGGAAGATACGCGCCGATGCGGTCATCGTCGAATGCGCATCCGCGAACGACATTTCTCGATCTGCTTGACGCCGGGTGCGCTCGATCCGGCGTTCGTCGCAGCCGTCGAAAACTGGCGCAGCGTCGGCCCCTCGCTGAAAGTCAACCTCGCGCTCGGCGAGTTGCCCGACTTCACGTGCCGCCCGGGAACGAATCCGCAATCGCATCATCGTGCGACCATTCACGTCGCACCGACGATCGACTATTTGCAGAAAGCCTACGAGGATGCGCTGGACGGCCGGCGAGAGCGAGGAGCCGCTGATCGAGTGTTTCTTGCAGACGCCGACCGATCCGTCGCTCGCGCCGCCGGGCAAACACATTCTTTCGATCTTCGCGCAGTACTTTCCGTACGACCGGCCGGGCGGCTGGAGCGACGCCGATCGCGACGCCGCCGCTGATAAGATCGTCGCGATCCTCGGGCCGCTACGCGCCGAACCTTCCCAATGCGATCGAGCACCGCCAGGTTCTCGCAGCCGCCCGATTTGGAGTACGCGCTTTGGCTTATCGGTGGCCACATTTTCCACGGCGAGCTTTTGCCGGGCCAGATCTACAGGATCGCTTTGCGACGCGCACGCCGGTCGACGGACTTATATCTCTGCGGTTCGGGCGCGCATCCCGGCGGCTGCGTGAGCGGATTTCCCGGCAAGCGTGCGGCGCGCGCCGTCGAACGCGATCTCGCCGCCGCAACGGCGCCGTAATCTCGCGTCGCCGGCCCGTTCACGGGGCTGGCGTATGCTGCGCCGATGCAGGTGACGTGGAAGCCCGTTGCAGATCGCGCGAGCGCGCGCGCAAAACTCCCCGCAAGCGCCTTCGCTTTTCCCAAGGAACGGAAGGAGCCGCTCGTTGACGCCGGGCACGTCCGAAGCGCAGTCGCGCGCTTCGATCAGGTGCGCGGGGTCACGGATCTGGAGCGCGCGCAAGCCTTCGCCAACATCAAGGCCGCAGCCGAATACTACCGCGTGGGCCTCGCGGCGACGGACTGGCGCGATCTTCTCAGCAACCTCTCCGGCGGCCGGCGGTAGGATGGTAGTATGAAGCAAACCATACTCGCGCTCGCGCTTGCGCTCGGTTTAATGCCGGTCGTCGCGCTCGCACAGCAAACCAACGCGCCCGCGCCGGCGCCGCCCACGGACGCGCAGCGACAGGCGATGCGCCAGACCGCGCAGCAGTTCTTCCAGCAAGAGGAGCAGCTCCATCAGCAGATGCGCTCGCAGATTCTCTCCGCGCTCAGCCCCGTCCATCGCCGCGCCGTCGCGGCAACCATCGGGAACCTCGCCGTCGCGGAGAATCCGGATCTGCAGGCGGCCGCCCGACAGCTAGATCAGACGCTGACGCCGGCCGAGAAGCAGCGAATCCTTTCGGCACACGAGACGTTCAAGAACCAAAGCATGCAGCTGCACGAGCAGATGCGCGCCGCGATGGCGAGCGAAATGCCGGCCGGACATCCGATGATGGCCGGAAATCACACGATGACGAACATGCATCCGCCCACCGACGCAGGTTCCATTCTGCTGATGGCCCTGGCGCCGCATCCGCTCATGAATATGATGATGCATCCCGAGGTTGGACCGGCCGCTCCACCGATGCAGTAAAGACTGCGACGAGTCGTTCTATGCCGGCGCGATCGGCTTCGCCGAAACGCGCCGGTTTTGGGCTGTCGCAGTCAAAAACCCCGACGAGTTCCTTGCCTTCCACGATCGGCACCACGATCTCGGACCGCGAGGCGCTGTCGCAAGCGATGTGATCGCCGAAGGCATTGACGTCGTCCACGACGACCGTTGCGCGCTCGCGCGCGGCGGCCCCGCAGACCCCGCGTCCGGCCGGTAAGCGCGCGCACGCAGGCCGCCCGCAAAATGGACCGAGTACGAGAGCGCCGTCGCGCGCGGCAAGATAAAAGCCGGCCCAGTTGACGTCGGGAAGCTCGTGATAGACGAAAGCCGCGAAGTTCGCGGCGTTGGCGATGAAGTCGCGCTCGCCCGCAAGCAGCGCGCGCGCCTGTGCTTCCAGCAAGTCGTACGAATCGCTCATAGCGTGTAAGGATCGCGGCTGTAGATCGGCGTCGTTGCGGCGTCAACGGTGACGTCGTACCACGGCTCCGCCGTCCGCTTGTGCAGCAGGTCGAAGCGCTCGCCGGTGCGCGCGATGTGCGAAACCGAAACGGTGTAGCGAAAGGGCTCGCCGGCAACGACTCGCGCGGGCGGCTCGGCACGTACGAGATAGGCCCCGCGCGCCGGCCCGACGTTAAGGACGGTCGCGGTGCCGTCGGGATCGACCACCACCGCGCTGCCTTCGTCCACGCCGAGGGCGTAGAAGGGCGCCGCGCCCGGAACGAGATCGCCGGCGAGGATGCGCGCTAAGAACACGACCGTGCGCCCGAAACGATTGCGTACCGCGAAGTGCGTATCCGTGATCGTCGCTGCCAATGCCGGCCATGCGAAGAGCCCGGTGGTGAAGCTGATCTGCGGCTCGAGCGGATTGGCGACGGCATCGTGCGTCGTGGTTTCGAGATTCAAACGATCGCCGGCCACCGAATCGTAGACGACGGCACCCTGAATCGCAAGTCCGGCGCTGCCGCCGCCGACGACGCCGCCGCGCGCGTACACACGCTTCACTGCCTCCATCAGCGACGTCCCCTTCCAAACGACGTAGTTCGCCTGATCCCCACCCGCGAAGTATACGGCGTCGGCCCTATCAACGATCGGCGCGGCGCGCTCCACCTGCGCGCGCGTCGCGCACGGCGGAATCAAAATGGTTTGGACCGACGCAAAGTTGCCGTATTGACGGAACGCCTTGTCGTACACGTCGGAGTACGATGCGCGAAGAACCACGACGTTGCCGCCGCGTTTCTTTGCGTCGCCGGTGATCCGGCGATGGAGCCATTCGATTGAGGAGGGTGGCGAACCGGTGATGCCGGCGCCATCGAGCAGCAGCCCGGGTCCGTGCAGGTGCGTCGTCGGCGCGTAGGCGCCGTGCCGAGCGAAAATAGTAATCGCGCATGCGACCGCAGCGATGAGCGGCATCCCGGTCCGTTCGCGCGTTCCGGTTCGACTCCGCCCCGCGGCGGGGGCGTGCGCGGCCCGTGCGGAAGGGAAGAAGCCGGTCAGGAGGGCTGACATGTACCGCACACTCACTATCGTTCTCTCGCTCGCGGTCTTCGTTGCATGTGCCAGAACCGGCATGCCGTATGCGCCGGGCGGTTCGTATGCAAGCGCGCCCGAGCGCCCCGCGACCGGGCACGTTCCCGTCGTCGGCGGATGCCAAATCTTCCCCGCCGATAACTGGTGGAACGCGGACATCTCGTCGTATCCGGTCGATCCGCTCTCCGCGCAATATATCGCGGCGCTTCCCGGAAACCTACATCCCGATTTCGGACGCAATCCGCACTATGGGATCCCGTTCAACATCGTTCCGGCGACGCAGAAGAAGGTGCCGGTCTCGTTCGGCTATAGCTCGCAGAGCAATAAGGGCCCGTATCCGATTCCGCCAAACGCGCAGATCGAAGGCGGCCGTCACGCCGGCGGCGATCGCCACGTGCTAGTCCTGCAGCAAGGCGTCTGCAAACTCTACGAAATGTGGAACGCCTATCCGGAGGATGGCGGCAAACGCTGGAAGGCGGGCTCGGGAGCGCTCTTCCGTCTCGATTCGAATCATTTGCGCCCCAACGGCTGGACCTCCGCCGACGCAGCCGGTCTGCCGATTCTGCCGGCGTTGGTGAAGTGCGCGGAAGTCAAAGCGGGGGAGATCGATCACGCGCTGCGCGTTACGTTCGACCAAACGCAGGCGGGTTTCATCCATCCCGCAACGCACTACGCCAGCAACAGCCGCGCGCGCGACCTTCCGCCGATGGGCTTGCGCATTCGCATGAAAGCCTCGTACGACATCTCGCACATCACTGGTCAAGCCTACGTGATCGCCGTCGCGATGAAGACCTACGGCATGTTCGTCGCCGACAACGGATCCAACTGGTACTTTCAAGGCGAGGGCGGCCGCGCGTCGACCTGTTGGAACGACAACGACCTCGATCAGCTCAAAAACGTTCCGAACACCGCCTTCGAGGTCGTGAAGACGGGACGGATCCTGCGTTGATATACCTCGCCGCGCTGCTGCTCGGCATGGTTGCCGGTCTGCGCACGTTCACCGCGCCGGCCGTTCTCGCGCTGATGCGCCATCGTTCGCTCTGGGCGTATATTTTGGCGCTCGCGGCGCTCGCCGAGTACGCAGCCGACCTTTACCCAAAGGCTCCGGCCCGCACCGGGATCCCGGGCTTAACCGCCCGGATCGTCAGCGGCGCCGCCTGCGGTTGGGTCGTGGCCGCCGGTGCGTCACCCTGGCTCGGAGCCGCCCTAGGCGTGCTGGGCGCGCTCGCGGGCGCTTACGGCGGGCTTGCGCTGCGGCGGCGCGCGATCGGTGCGATCGGTTCGGTTCCGGCCGCGCTGCTCGAGGATGCCGTCGCGATCGCGGGGGCAGTGGCGATCGTCGCATTTGCGGCGTGACGTCTTGCGTGCCGCAAATGCCTGTGCTATAGTCGGCTCCAATATGCTCGTTCACCAGGCCGTGGCGTACTATTATTATGGCTACTTCGATCGAAGTCGGCTAGGTAGGCCATTGCTGTAAACGAACGAGTTCGTAAAGATGCAAAGCCGCCTCGCCGATGCGAGGCGGTTCTTTTTTTGTAGAGGAGCAGACCATGACCGCCGTCGCCCCGTTCGTCAACGACCTTGCCGCGTTCGAGGATGCCGTTTCCACCAGCATCGATCGGCATCCAATCGTGCGTCGTAACGCCTATACGAGCTGGTTCTCGCGCGGTGAGGCGTCGCTCGATCAACTGCGCGACTTCACGGTGCAGTTCTCGGTCTTCAGCCATCTCTTCATCGAAGCCCAGCTGCGCAAGTGCATCAACGCTCCCGATTTGCAGAGTTACCGGGCGGGCAAGGAGATCCTGATGAACGAACTCGGCGTGGTATTCACCCCCTCGGGAACGATCGAGGGCGGTACGTTTCATTTTACCGCCGGCCATTTTGAGTGGCTGGCGAACTTCGCGGCAGCCGTCGGCTTGGAGTGGGCCGATATCGGCAAGCGAAGCCACGGGCGCGCGTCGACGCTGGCCTTCTGCGACGCGCTCATGTCGTGGTATAGCTCGCCGGACGAGTCGACCGCCGCCGGTGCGTCGTACGCAATCGAGCACTGGGCGGCGGCCGGCTTCTGGAAAGAGCTCATCGCGGGACTGCGCGCGATGAAGGGGACGCGCTTACCCGATCTTCCGCTGGGATTCTGGACGTGGCATGACGCGCTCGAAGAGAATCATGCGGCACACACCGATGAAGAGCTTCGCGAAGCGTTTGCTAAGCCGGGCTTTTCGACCGAACGGTTTCTCTTGGCGGGCGAAGCGATGCTCGATGCGGTCGGCGAGTTTTGGAACGGACTCGACGCGACGAGATAGACCTACTGAAACTCGATCGGCGCCGACTGCGAGCCGCTTTCCTTTCCGCAGGTGTACTTTCCGGTCACGGTCGCGGAACCAGAATACTTGGGACGGTTGCGATCGATCCCCCAGATCACGAATCCGCCCGCGCTCGTCAGATTCACGCTCGACGTAAAGCTATCGATCGTCTTCTTTCCCGACGCGATCGTGAACGCGATCTTGCATTTGCCCTTAAAGCTCAGATCGGTGAACGATATCGTATATTGCCAAACCTGTCCGGCGTAGACGTAGCTCGAAGGTCCGGTAAGCCCGACGGTATCGCTGCTCGATGCGCCGTTCACGCATGCGATGCATGGGACGCCGCCCTGAGCAGGTCCGTTGCTGATGAAGTTCATCAGCGTCGCCGGCGCCCCCGCATCCGGATGGATCGCGAGTCGCTGGAAGGTGAGGTGTCCCGTCGTCGCATCGGATGATGCGTTGAGCGTGGTTGCCGGGGTCGCGCTGCCGCCCGCGGCGCCGGCGCACCCGGCGAGTATCAGCCCTGCGGCCACGAGAAGACCGCGCGAAGTATAAGCGTTCACAAAGCGCCTCCCTTAGAGAAGTAGCGAGTTTGAGTTCAAACGGTACTGCGACTCGGCACCCTCGCCGTCCTAGCGGCCAAGCTCACCCGCCGGCCGCCTCAAAAGCGGAACGCGAAGTATACCGCGCCCACGATCATCGCGTAGCTCACGAGATAGTTCCACTTGGGCACTTGGCCGAAGACGAGCAGCGCGAAGACCGTGAAGACCACCAGCGTGATGACTTCTTGCAAGATCTTTAGTTGCGTGAGGCTCAAGGCGCCGTAGCCGATCCGGTTCGCCGGCACCTGAAAGCAGTATTCGAAGAACGCAATGCCCCAGCTCGCGATAATGGCCAGAAGCAGCGGGCTCTTGGTGTTTTTGAGATGGCCGTACCACGCGATCGTCATGAACGTATTCGATAACGCTAAAAATGCAACCGTGAACGCGAGCGGGTAACGGGCGATGAGCGGTCCCATAGCTTGCAGGGCTTTCCCGCAATCGCCCCGCGAGAAACGCCGGAGCGGGCGCGAAACGCGCCAGCTTTACTCGATTCGGCGCTTCTAGTACTGGCCCGTTGGCTGTGTGGTGACGCCGATGGTCGTGCCCACGCTGTTATAGCTTGCGACGGCGCCGCCTCCCGCGGTGCCGAGGCTGCCGCCGCTGCTCGGCGCGAGCTGATAGACGGCATCGGTGGTTGACGGGTATCCGGTCAGCGTATACGCCGCCTGGCCGGGGAGCTTTGCAGCGCCGTTCCAATGGCGCGGAGCCGAGCGAACTCTTTCGCGGAGCTGGGATCGGCTGGAGCGAGCGCGACGAGGACTTCACCGCGTATTGGCGCCAGGGAGAGACTCAGCGAGTTGATCCAAACGACGCCTACCGTCGGATGCCACCTCGGGTAGGGTCCGCTCGCCGGCCAGACTTGCTCTGCCACCACGTGCTCGTCCCAAAATCGGCGAACGATCGGCGCCTGGAGCGCAATCTCGAGAATCTGGCGTGAGAACGGCGTCGGCTGGAGCGTGTGAGAGCGACGAAATATTCCGACGAGCCCGGCGACGGCGCCCTCGTACGACGAGCCTAAAAGTGAGACGACGTGCGGCTCGTCCAGTCTGCACATGAAGTTCCGTTCGGCGGGTGTACCGGCTCGAGAAAACTCCCATAGCGCGTCGGCAATGGCATTCCATCGCAGCGGCGTGAGATAGGCGTCCATGACGTAAAGGCCGACCTGCAGCGGATCGCCGAGAAGATAGGTCAGAACTTCCTCGCGGAGGGCATCCGATGGCTCATCTCGGGGTTCGGCAAATCCGGCGAGCTCGAAGACGAACCTCGTTTCGATCGCAGTGAACTGCAGGGCGCGAGTCAGCGCCCATAGGGTTTCGCGTGAGGGGTTCGTCGCTAAGCCGCCCTCGAGCCGTCCGTACCAATCCCCGCTAATGCCGGCAAGCTCTGCAACCTGCTCGCGGCCTAGGCCTTTGTGGCGGCGGTGCGGATGCGTAATCAAACCGAGCCCATTAGGGTCGAGCGCAAGCCGCCGGGCTCGAAGAAACTCACCTAGCTCGCGTCGTCGAAGATTGGCGGGGTTGATTTCGCTGCTCAGGTCAATGCTCCGGCACAAATTTTTGACGAAATAGCCACTTGAACCTGTCGGTGCAGGTTACGACGGATCATGGTGTGCTTATCCATGGTGTAGGAATCCATGATGGTAAGCTTACTGGCGAGCCTTTCCGTTGCTTTTGCGGCGCCGTTAACTAATGATGCGGTGTAGTGGGGGGCATTTTTGCGGGGCCGTCTGTTAACGCTGATGACGGGGGCGATCACCCCCTCTCAGGAGACACGCACTCCGGGATAACGCGGTCGAGCCACTCGGCTACGCCGCCGCTCGTTCTCACCGAAGCGATACTCAAACAGAACGCAATCCTCGCCGGCTTGAGCCGCTCTCTGGTTGACGAAGTCCTCGCCGCGGGGAAGCTGATCGAGCTCAAAAGCGCGCAGCAAATCTACGAGCCTCGGCGTGAAATTCGTCACGTGTATTTTCCGATCGATTCGGTGCTTTCCGTCGTTACACAAATGCGCGATGGCGGCTCCATTGAAGTTGGGACCGTCGGCCGCGAGGGCGTCTCGGCGATTCCGCTGCTGCTCGGCGCGACGACTTCGGCAAATGAGAGCTATTGCCAGGTTCCCGGGCATGCCGTGGTCGTCGACAGCGATCACTTCCGGCGATGGCTTCGCACCGAGAACGGCCCATTTCGCAGCGTGCTCGACCGGTTTCTCCAAGCCTATGTGAACATGCTCGGCCAGCTCGCGGCCTGCAACGGGAAGCACAGCATCTACGAGCGATGCGCGCGCTGGCTCCTGCTGACGCACGATCGCGTCAACTCCGATAAGATTGCGCTGAGCCACGAATATCTGTCGATGATGCTCGGAGCGCGACGTTCCGGCGTGACCATCGCAGCAGCAGCCCTGCAGCGAGCCGGATTCATTCGCTACGCATACGGGCATATCGAAATTATCGATCGTCCGGGCTTAGAAAAGGCGTCGTGTGAATGCTATGCCGTCGCCCGCGACCAGTTCGGGCCGCTGCTTGGAATGACGGAGTTGAGCACCCAACAGTAGCTGCTCCCTCGAGATGTGTGCGGTGTAGTACAGAGTTCTCATCGCCGTAGCGATATGCTGGGGCTCTGGGTTTGGCCCGTTGGAGGCCTCGGAACTCTTAAAGGAGCCTTCTTGCTCCGAGACCGGATATCCGCATTTGCGGCATCGCTTAAGATGCCGGCTGCTGTCGCGGCGCTGATCGTCGGCATTCCCGTGCTCGTCGGAGCGGGCCTTTGCGTTTTGCGGATCGACGGCATTCGCATCAATGTGGACTGGCTCTATTATCCGACTTTCGCCTTCGTGTACGCGATCTGGATCCTCCCTATTCTGGGATTCATGCTCTTCAGTCTGCGACCGATTCGCGCAAATCCGCCGGCGCCCGCAAAAAGGCGCTTCATCTGCATGGTGCCGGCATACAACGAGGAGCGGGTGATCGGCAATCCGGTGCGCAGCCTGTTGGCCCAGGAGTATGACAAGAATCTCTACGAGATCTGGGTCATCTTCGACGGCACCGATCGAACCGCCGAAGTGGCGGAGAGTCTCGGGGCAAACGTCCTGAATACGCCCACCGACGGCTACGGCAAGCACAGCGCCCTGGATTACGCTTTCCGGCAACTCTTGCGCGACGAGGACGACCGCTACGTCGCCGTCTTCGATGCGGATAACGTCGTGAGCCCAAACTTTCTTGCGGCGATGAACGCCGCAATCGAAGCGCGCGGTTACCGGGCTATGCAAGCCTTTCACGACGTCCTCAACGGTTCCGACAACTGGATCACCAAGGCGCTCTGGTGCGCGTGCGTCTCGTCGTCGGCCTTGTACCTGACGGGCCGCATGCGCAGCCTGTCCAACGTGCTAATTTGCGGCACCGGCTGGTGCTGCGAGGCGGGTTTGCTTCGGCGGCATTGGCCGAAGATCAAGACTCAAACCGAAGACATCGAGCTCAACGGGATCCTGGCGCTCGAGTCGGGCGTCCACGTTGGTTACGTGCCCGAGGCGCGTATCTACGATGAAAAGCCGCTCAATATCTGGGTCGCAATCCGTCAGCGAATGCGATGGATGGTCGGTCACGCGCGGGTCGCGCGCTATTATTTCCTGCGCTGTCTCTGGCAGGGCGTGCGGCGGCGCGATCCGGCGCTCATCGAGTTGGCCGCGTATTACCTCGTGCCGTTCGCGCTCTTGATCAGTTATCTCACCTGGCCGCTGCTCGCCGGAATCTGGATCGGTTCCTTGGACGTTACCGGCCCCTTATCGGTCGGCCCGATGCAGCAGGCGTTCGAAGCGATCGGGATCTTTTTCATTCTCGGTTATCAGGTGGTTGGGTTTTGGGGAACGCCGGCGCTCGGAGCGACGTCTATCGTACGCGCGCGGCGCGTCGTCGTCTACTCACTCTACGTGGTCGCTTTTTCGGTTCTCGTCTGGCCCCCGGCGCTGGTCTGGGCGCTTTTGTCCGTCGCTAAGAGTGACTGGCTCTATCATACTCCGCATGTCAGCGATGTGAAGGAAGCGGCGCTTGCGCCGCAGCCAACTTCCTAGGAGAAGCAGTGTTCAAACAAGTTGCAAGCGTTATTATCTTACTCTCCGCCTCGATGCTCGCCTCGGCTCGTGCCGCAATGGCCGACGACTACTCTCGTCTGGAACTCGATGACACCTCCATTGGCTTCAGCAGTCCCGGCAATGCGTATGGTCCGTGGATCTTTCAAAACCTGCGATACGTCTTCGTCATACCCGGACAGGGCGCGATTAACTTCGAATACTCCCATCAGGCCGACGGCGACGTCAACTATCCCACGCACGGCAATTACTTTGCAGCCGGCATCACGCACGACTTTACCTCGCGCTTCTATGCCAATGTGAACTTCGGCTATGGCACGTCGAATCCGTATGGAAAGACCGACCTTCACCTCGAAGCCGCTTATAAGACGACCCCGGATATGAGGCTCGTGATGGATGTTTCGGAAGACTTCGTCTCGTACTGGTCGGGGCAGACGCTCCAGCAGTTGATGGTCGGGCCGACGTACTATTACGAGAAAGGGACGGTGCAGCTTCGCTATATGGCCGCTGTCAACTCGGGAGCGGCAACCAAGAGCGGAGCCTACGTCGCCTGGGACGTGATTCCCGACCCGCGATCGAAGTACACGCTCACGGGTCTTTTCGGGCCGCAGCAGTATCTCACGTCCTTGCCGGGAGTGCCGCTCTCACTTGCAAACTACACCGGACAGACCTATACCCTTGGGGGCGAATGGCAGATTGGGCGCACGCAGGCGCGCGGCTTACGCTGGGGCATCAAGGCTAATGGATTCCTCTCGCAAATCAATCAAGCGACGACGAGCGCGGCGGTCTACACCGGCCGCGGTTTTACCTTCGGTGCGTGGACTACATACTAAGCATCCCGCGGCGCCGCTTTCTAAACGCGATGGCAGGTGCGTCGCTCGTGCTCGGCGTTTCGAGTAAGATTCCGCCCGTCGCACCGCCGGCGGGCGCGGAGCGCCGGCGTCGTTTCGAGCGATGGATCGTGGACTATCAGATCGCGGAAAGCGATCTCTGCCGCTACTACCGCTTCGGCCCGCACGCAGGTGAAGAATCGCCCCTTGCAACGGCGTATGCGATCCTGCTGCTCAACGAGACGCATCCCGACGTCTCGGATCGGCTCGCGGGCGGTCTGATGCGATTACAAGAGCAATACGCGTCGCGCCGCCATGTCGGCGGCGGCGTGCCGTCGATCGCCAACGACGACTCGCGGCTGTTCTACGCCTCCGATGCCCTGGCCGCGACGAAGGCGTTGATCACCGTCTACGTGCGCACCGGCGATCGCGCGCATCTCAGCTCGGCGGCCGGATTCGTAGAGTTCGTGTGCCGCATGGTTGACGGCGAGTCGGGCGGCTTCTTGGTCCGCAATCTCGACTTTCCGATGCAGTACGTGACTCCGCAGGGCGTCTATCAGAACTGGCTCGTTCCCAACGTCGCGATGCTCTTTTGGGATGCGTTGGGCGATTACGCGGCCGCCGCGAGCGACGCAGCGGTCGCGAAACTCTTCGAGCGAGGGCGGACGTTCTTGCTCAGCTCGGTCCAGGCGCCGAACGGCGCCTACTACGACCACTACGATCCAGGGTATCCGCCGCGAGGCTATTCGCCGGATCGCTGGCATTGGTTCAAGATCGAGCGCGACGGTCGCCGCATCGGTATCGGCGATACCATGATGATGTCGGCGATGGGCGCGCGCCGACTCGGTGACGCTGACGGCGTCGAGCGGTTTCTGCAGTGGGCAAGGCCTGTCGACGGAGCGTTTTACGCCTACATTGACGTGCAGACCGGAGGCTCGGGCTTTCAAGCCGGCGACTTGCCTTACTTCGACGTCGTATCGTCGGCGATGTACTCCATGCTCGGCGCCGGCACCGGCCGTCTCGACGACGCAACGCGCGGCGCGCTGGATCGAATCTGCGAGCGCTGCGCCGGCGACGACGGAGGCTACCGCTGGGGCCTGCATGCCGATGGCGACGGCTGGGTGCAGGAATCCGCCGAGGCGCTCGTGACCGGCTACTGGATCGTGCGAGCCTCCGCGTGAGGGCGTTCGCCTACCGCAGCGCGTTTTTACTGGCGTTTGCCGGCGGCTTGGCGGCGAGTGGTGCGCGCGCCGGCGCCACACCGGCGCCGGGAACGATCGGCCAGATCGATCACATCGTCATCATCGTCCAGGAAAATCGCAGCTTCGACGACTTATTCGAAGGCTATCCAGGCGCGCACAGCGTGACGGCGGGAAAGCTGCCCAACGGCAAGACGACGCCGCTTAAACCCGTGTCGCTCGCCGCACCGTACGACATCTCGCACGGCTTTCAGGATGCGAAGCAGTCGTACGATTCGGGCAACATGGACGGCTTCGCGTATGAATACGCCGGGGGCGCGCGTTCGCCATACCCGCAGTACGGATACGTGCCGCGCGCCCAGGTCGAGCCCTACTGGGATCTCGCTCGGCAGTACGTTCTCGCCGATAACACCTTCGCGTCGCAGATGGACGGCAGTTACGTCGCGCATCAATATCTCATCGCGGGCTGGGCCGGCGGCGCCTACGATTATCCCGCAGTCGAGCCGTGGGGCTGCGACGGACCTTCGGGCAATGCGATCGGCTTGCTCGACGGCGCCGGTCAGCCCTTGGGGCTAACCGCACCGTGCTTTGGCTATAGCACGATCGCCGGCGAACTCGACGCCAAGGGCATTTCGTGGCGTTACTACGCGCCGAAGACGGGCCTCGGTCATTCGTGGACCGCCTTCGACGCGATTTCGCAGATCCGCGATGGACCCGACTGGAAAAAAGACGTTGTTTCCCCCGAAACCCGTATCTTGCAAGACGTCGGAAACGGAGAGCTCGCCAACGTAACGTGGGTCGTCCCATCGCTGCCGCTCTCCGACCACGCCGGCTCCCAAAGTAAGCGCGGCCCATCGTGGGTTGCATCCGTCGTCAATGCTATCGGAGCGAGCGATGCGTGGAGCTCCACGGCGATTTTTATATTGTGGGATGACTGGGGCGGCTGGTACGACGACGTCGTCCCGCCGCAGCTCGATTACGACGGGCTTGGATTTCGCGTGCCCATGCTATGCGTATCCCCGTTCGCGAAACCCGGCTATGTGGACCACGCGCAGTACGAGTTTGGAAGCCTCTTGAAGCTCATCGAGCTGCGCTTCCACCTCGGCTCGTTGGGTCGCGCAGACGCACGCGCCAAGGCTCCGACGAGCTGCTTCGATTTCCAGCAGCGTGCGCGCGACTTTCGCGCGATCCGGGCGCCGTTTACCGCTGCCGACGTCGTGCGCGCTGCGACGAATAGCGAGCCCGACGACCAATGAGACGCGCCGCAACGCTTGCGCTGGTTATTCTGGCAGCCTGCACGCTGCGTGGCGCAACGCTGCCGCCCGCTGCGGCGCCGGCCGATCGGTTTCGTGCTTCCGGGTCGTTGATCTACGTTTCCGAGCCCACCGAAAATGCTGTGAAAGTCTACCGCGCGCTCGGGCACGACCAAGCTCCGGTTGCGACGATTACGAAAGGTATCAGCGGTCCGGCGGGACTCGCCGTGGACGGCGCGGGAAACCTGTACGTCGCAAACACGACAAACGATACCGTCACGGAGTATGCTGAGAGCGGCTCGGCACCGGTGGCGACGTACTCGACTCAGCTCGTGGCCCCGGTCGGCGTTGCGATCGACGGCGCCGGCACGCTCTACGTCGCGAACTTCGGTTCGTTCAAGTTCTCGATCGTGGAGTTCGCTTCCGGGGGGAGCAGCCCGTCGCGCATCATTGCGACGCCCTGCAGTTGTTACCCGATCGGGCTGACGCTCGATGCGCAAGGAAATCTTTACGTCGCGTACGATACGTTCTACGAGCAGAGCGTGGTCTACGAATACGCGCCGGGCTCTTCAAGCGGTACCGCCCTCGATCTCCAGCTTGGAAAAACGCGTTGGGAGGCGGCCGGGCTGCTCTTCGATGCTGCGGGGAACCTGCTGGTGGCGAACGCCTCGCTCCCGGGCGTGCAAATCTTCGCGCCGGGCGCAAAAACGCCGAAGGCAACGTTCGGCAAGACCGGCTCGCCGCGCTTGCTGGCATTTGGTCGAAACGAGGGCCAACTGTTCGTGACGAACACGGATCGCAGCGTCGTCGAGGAGTACCGCTATCCCCACATAAAGCTCGTGAACGCGATCGCAAGCGGCTTGAAGAGCGTCTATGGCGTCGCCGTTAGCCCGTAGCGGGCGCGCGAGCTAGGTTTTCGGGATCCCTCGAAATCCGTTGTTGCTTCCGTCGGCGGCGATATAGTAACCGACGATGGCGTGGTGGTTGTTTACTCCGGTGATCACCGTCGTGCCGACCGCGTCGTCTTCGTCGACCGACTCCCACTGCTGCGACGTCAAGAGTTGGGACAGCACGAAGCCGTGCGTGTTGCCCGAAGCGTCGACGTACGATCCCACGATGTCGTCGTTCCACGTGAGGCTCATGGCTTGGGTCGCGACCGCGGCCGGATAGGCGAACTCCGTGTAGGTGTAGCCTTTGTAGAGGAAGCTCTTTATCGAGCCGTTCGCCAAGGTGAGGTAACCGACGACGTCGCCCTTGCCGTTGATACCCGACGCCACTGCGCTTACGGCTGAAGGAGGAGAGAGACCGTGATACTTGTCGCTCCCCACGTCCAGCTCGAAGGCGTGGTCGACGCCGGCGTCGTCGGTGTAATAACCCACCGCCAGGCCGGAATCGCTCAGGCCCAGCAGTTTGGTGACGTTCGAGGTGTGCGATTTGCGAAGCTTAAGGTCGCGATAGCTGTCCCAAACGCCGTGCTTCTCGGTGAATCCGAAGATCCAGGCTGGGTTGCGCGCGCTCACGTACCAGCCGGCGATCATCTTGGTGTTGTTGACGGCCGTGACGACGGTTGAGACGGCCGAAGGATATTTCTCGTTCCTGAAATTCTGTTGTTCATAGCCCTTGTAGACGAGAGCGCCCGTGCTCGGGTTCCCCGATACGTCTGTGCTGTAGTAGCCGCAAAGTTTCCCCAGATTGTTGATGCCGAGGAGACGAGTAAACGTCGTGCTGCCCGGGTCGTCGAGCGTCGTAAAGGTGAAGTTTGATTGCAGCGGCGGATCGGCCGGGGCAGCGGCTGCTATCCCCGGCGATGCTCCGCCGCACGCGGAGATCGCGAGCGCCGAACAACCAAGGATCGTGGCCAAGCTCAGTGCTTTGAATCGGTAACCGCCGAGCGAATGCATATCGTGCCTCTGTGAAGAGACGATTGCTGCGTCACAAGATCGGGCTAAGCAACCGTCGTCACTTCAGGGTACCGCCAATCGGGGTGCCGGACAGTACGCTTTCGGTCAGAAGCCGATTCGGCTACGGGTTAACGCTCAAACAACCATTTGGCGCCGCTTTGCCGGCGAACCGATCTTCGATCCACGGCGCGTACAGCGGCTCGGAGACGGGCGGCGTTGTGTAGTGCGTTTGCGGCCCGGCAAGCTCCACGCGAGCGACGTTTCCCCCGATCTTGCACATTTGATTGCGGTAGAGTTCTCCCATCACGGGCGGCACCGTCACGTCATCCCTTCCGTAGTAAATGATGACGGGAGCGACGGGCTTCACCGCAGGGACGCTCGACGCAACGAGCGCCCTGACCCACTCGAGAGCGTGCGCGGCCTCGGGCTGCATCAGCGATTTATAGCTCGAACCGTAGTTGTAGTTGAGCGTATCGGCCAAGGCGTGGATGCATTTTCCGGTCATGATCCGGTCCATCGCCTGCGCGCCGTCGGGCGTAAAGACATCCGTTAGCCGAAGGTTCGAAAACGCGGTGGGAAGCGCCCAGAAGTTCATGGCAAGATGCGACCAGTTAAACACGTTGTCGGAAAACATGCTCTCCATGCCTTCGAGTGCCGTTTCGGCGCTCGCCTCGTCGGTTGGCATTGACGTCACCGTTGCGGCGACGTCGGGCGGCGCCAGAGCAACGACGCCTACGAGATGAATTCCGTCGAATGCCGTCCCCTTCCGGGCAAGGTACGAAGGCAAGCCGGCGGCAACGATTACCGCGCCGGCGCCTTGCGACCAACCATACAGAACCGCTCTCTTTCCGGCGCCGGTCTCTTTCATGTCGCCTGCGGCGCGAATCGAGTCGATCGCGTCGTGGGCCTGTGTGGGCGAAACCATATACTGGTGCGTCCCACCGCCGCCCAAACCTTGGTAATCCGTTGCTACGACCACGTAGCCGTCCGCAATGAACCGATTGACGGCGGGTAAGCCGTAATCCGTCGTAGAGTTTCCCCCAATCAAGAAATACTCGTTGAGCGGCTGCGCTGGATTGACTTGCTGCGACGGCCCGCAGTTCTCCGCCGTTCCCGTGGTTCCGTGCGCCCACGCGACGATCGGACGTCCTCCCGAGGGCGCGGAGCCGACGGGAGCGGCAAGCACCGCCGTAGCTATCGTTTTCCGACCCGTCGTGTCCGACGAGATGTACGCGATGCGCCATGCGCGTGCGCCCGGAATCGTCGTTGCTATGCGCTCTTTCTTGACCACCTGGCCGAGCTTTCCGACCGGTTCCATGTGCGTCACCGACTCGTAGAAGGCGGGTAAATACACCTTCGTCGTATCGGCGGCTGCATGTGGTGTGAGGGCGACTAGAGAGGCGAGTAAAACTCGGTCGAGCATAATGGGCTCCTTCGCCTCTAGCTCTTCGGCAGCGGCGACGTGCGGTCCGGCTCTTTGATGCGCCAGCCGGCGATCAAGAGCCACGCCATGAAGATCAGTTCGCCGAAGAAGGTGATGAAGAGAAATCCGAGCTGCGCATTCGGGTAGAGATATGGCTGCAAGGAGTCTATTAGCCAGCCGAGCCCGTCAATGATGAGTAGAATGCCGATGATCTTCGGAATGTAGCCCGATCGGAAAATCAAAATACCAAGCAAGACCAGGTGGATGGAGAAAACAATGAGGCTGTACGACCAATCGTAGCGGAAGGTGTGCAGAAGAAGGTAGACTTGCGCTTGAAGCGGACCGGCGCCGAAAAGAGTCAAATATTCCGGCGTCGTGACCATGCGATAGGCGGCCACGAGATTCGTCAGGCCGACCAGCGCCACCCCGGCATAGACGAGCCGGAACCAGGCCGCCAGCAGCGAGAGCGCGCGATTGACCGGTGCGAGCAGTACGTAGAGCGCCCACGCCAGCACGATATCCTCCATAAAGGTCACGAGATAGCAGAGGATAATTGCGACGAACGACGCCGGGTGAGCGGCGATGTTGTGGACGGTTTGATCGATGTGACCCGGGATTACGAGTTTCGGATAGAGCGTGAACTCGGCATACGAAACCGGGCTCAGGAGATAGCCCAAGCCCGCGATAACGGCGGCCTGGCGTAAAGTGATCCCATAGTGTTTCATGCTCGAGCGGCTCCTCCATCGTTTAACGACGATTGCTCTCGCCAGCGTTGAACGTTGACGCCCTTTGCGAGAAGCCATATCATGAGCGATCCCTCCGCTACGACGCCCATTATTTCGATAAAGACGGCGGCGTGACTTAGGAGGTACGGCGAGGCGACCATGAGCCACCCCACGCCGGATAAGGCCATGAGCACGCCGAGGGCGCGCGGCAAAAACGTTGACCTGAGAATAAGCCAGCCGATGGAGAGATTAAACAGGCCGAATATAGGCAGCGAACTGTGGGCCGGGGCGAGATGAAAGAGCACGAGCGACTGAACGACGCACCCGATAACGGCGATCGCCAAAGCCAGTAAAGCGACGATTCGGCTCACCGGCCTGAGCATGTGATAAAGAAGTACTGCAACGAGGACGTATCCGGCGTTCGCGATGAGGTTCGCCGCATTGCTGTAGGCGACGGGCACGTGGCCGATTAAGGCATCGGCGAGTATTGCCGTCAAGAAATACAGCAGATACACGGCACCGGTAGTTCTCGCCCTGGAAACCGTCAATTGGCTCGCCTCCAAAAGGCGATACCGATCCAGGCAGGCGGTTGTTTCGGCCGGGCTCCCGTGCTTTCAACCTAATCTCATCCTCATCGGGCCGCGCACCGCGTCCTTTACACTTCACACCATGAAGCGAACCGTTGCCTTAGTCTCCTTCTTGGCGTCGGGCCTTCTTGCATTGGGCCTATCGGGTTGTAACGGCTCAGCATCGCCCGCGACGCCCAGCACCGCATTTACTCCCCTCCCGTTTCTCGTCCCCGGAAGCACGTCGCATTACGCGGGTTCGTTTTCCGAAGTCATCACGTACGCTAGTCCGTCGGCGAAGCAGCCGAACTCAACGGGGGTTTATACGACTGCCGACGTTGAGACGGTCTCCGCCGCTCCCTCGAGCGCTCCGGCGCCGTTCGATGTGCATCGCGATATCACGTATGCCGCAACGACCGTCCCGAGTTCGGGCATTCAGTTACAAAAGAGGGTCATCGACTCGTTCGAATCCTCGACCGTTACGGGGACCTCCCAAACGATCGCACAAGCCTCGGTGATCACCAAGACCAGCGGCATCGATCAGACGGCCAATCGCGTCGAAGGAAACGGCCCGTACAAGTCTGCTAACGACAGCACCATTACATACGCGGCCCCGCGGATTCTTTTCGTGTTTCCGTTCGTCGCCGGATCCACGAGCGTGCCGCTGGCGCGCACCGTTACCGACGTCGAACGATCGGTCAACGGAACCGGCGACGTCTACTCCGATCGAAACACGACGAGCAGGTTCGACGATTCGGGCGCCTTTTCGGAGACCGGATCGATCGCGTCGGATGAAACCACGCGCGTGAAAGCAAATGCGAACGGAACCGCGGTCGTCGCCAACAGCGGCACCTCGCTGTTTAAGGAAACCATCGCGCTTCCCATCGAGCAGAGCGGCGTATTTCACATTCCGGTCGTTCGCGTCCTCAACGGCGTCTCGACCTCCTACATGGCGGCGGATTGGTATCCAGGAAACTCCGCCCCGCCGTCGCCGCTTGCAAGCACCACCGAGACCGTCAAAGGGCCGCAGTCGCTGCCGCCGCGCTGCGGAGCCTCGGGCCATGCGTCCGGCGTTGAAGAGGTGGATTCGTCCTCAGCGACGGTAGACGTCGTGGCGGGCACCTCCACGACGGGTCGAACTCAGACCTTCCTATCGGATGGTTCGATCGTCTGCCGCATCACGTATTCGAAGACTGAAGCCTACTCCGTAGAGACCGGGCTGCCGGCGAGCACCACCACCGATACGTTCGTTGAAGGCCTGACCGCTCGATCGGCAGGCCGCAACCAATCACATCGCCCTTAGCAGTCTTTCCGCCTTTGTGCGCGGCATAAATCGCGGTTCGAGGAGAATCCCATGTGCCAAGCATGCAGCAGTTCGTTGATCGCCGGCAGGGTGACGTTTGATCGCTGGGACCCTGCGCCAAGTCGCCGCGAGTTCATTACCCGCACGGCTGCGGCGGGGGCCGCAATCGCAGCGATGACGTCGGCCCGCAAAGCCGACGCCGCGGGCGGCGCGGATGTGATCTTTCGCAACGGCACGATCATCCCGATGACCTCACAGCCGGGTCCGGTCGAGGCGCTGGCGATTGGCGGCGGTAAGATTCTCGCGGTCGGATCCGCGGCGGACGTTTCAGCGCTGAGCGGCAGCACGACCAAAATCATCGATCTGCAGGGCCGCACCTTGTTGCCCGGACTCATAGATCCACACCATCACACGTGCCTCTCCGCGCTCTGGGCCGACCTCTTCGTAGATGTAGGATACGCGAAGTACTCGACACGCGCCGACGTAATCGCTGCGCTCAAGAGCATGCGTTCCGAAGACGCCGGCGGGCCAGTGGATTCGAGCGGGCTATTTCGACAACGTGCTGCAAGGCGGCGATCTATCGATGCAGGAGCTCGATGCCGTCTCGACCGGACATCCGATCTTCGTCTGGTACGTGAACGGACACAATGCCGCCGCCAATTCGTTGGCGTTCAAGCTTGCCAAAATCCCGCAAGACGTCGGCAGCCTTCCCGGCGGCGGCCACTTCGGCCGCGGGCCCGATGGCAAGCTGAACGGACTGATCTATGAGGAGCCGGCGCTGCTGCGCTTCACCGCGGTCGCCGTACCCGACGTCACGCCCGACATGATGGCAAATGCGCTGGTGCTCTATGCGAAAAAGGTCGCGGCAGTCGGCAATACGACGCTGCACGAGCCGGGCACGATCAAGCCGGAATGGGTACAGCCGCTCGCGAGGCTGTCGAACACGCTCGACGTTAGGCTGAGCGCGAGCTTGTCGACCGACGCGATCGAGGAAAGCAAAGCTTTCGCCTCGATAGGCCCGGGCTCCAAGGCGAGGATGATTGCCGGCAGCCGGCTCTCGCTTTACGGCATAAAGTTCTGGGCCGACGGTTCGAACCAGACCGAGACCGGCGCGCAGACGAAACCATACCTGCACAGCACGCGAAAGGGGAAGACGAACTATCGCGGAATCTCAGATGGCGCAGATGTGTCGCGCGACGATGAATGCCGGATGGCCGATCTTAATCCACTGCCATGGCGATGCGGCGATCGATGACGCGCTCGATGCGATCGAGTCGGCCTACGGGGCAAATCCAACGACGGGGCTCAACCGGATCGAACATGCGACGATGGCGCGCGAGGACCAGCTCGAGCGAATGAAGCGGCTCGGCGTCGAGCCGACGTTTCATATGAATCTCGTGCTCCTATACGGCGCAGCCTATCGCGACGAGATCTTTGGAGCGCAGCGGACGGAGTTCGTGAATCCGGCCGGCGCGTGCGTGAAAGCCGGTATCGCATTCAGCCTGCATACCGATGCACCCGCCTCGCCGATCGGCCCCCTGCGCCTCGTTCAAACCGCGATCACGCGCCGCTGCGAGATCGACGGGTCGCTGATCGGCCCCGAACAGGCCATCACGCTCGATCGGGCGATGAAGGCGGTGACCATCAATGCAGCGCGGCAAATCGGGATGGACGATGTCATCGGCACGCTCGAAAGCGGCAAAGAGGCCGATCTGACGATTCTCGAGAGCGATCCCTACAAAACGGATCCCGCGAAGATCATGGCGATCGAGGTCAGCGAGACCTGGGTCGGCGGCGAGAAAAAGTTCGGCTAACCCCCATTCTTCCTTTCGCGTCCGGAGCGTAGCGCAGGGCGATGCGCGCAAGCCACTCAAGATAGAAGCGATGGCGAAGCGTCGTTTCGGGCTGGGCGGTTGGCCTCTCTGGATGATCCCGCTCCCGTACGTCTTGCTTGGCATCGTTGCGGGGGTGGTGCTTCCCCGCATTGAGTTCGCCTATTTTCCGGGCTTCGTTCACGTGGTGTCGGTCGCATCGGCTCAGGCATACCTCTCGGCCGTATCGTCGGGCATGATAACGCTGACGGCGCTGGTGTTTTCAGTCATGTTCCTAATGATGCAAATGACCACGAGTGCATATTCGAAGCGCCTCATAATGCTTTTTTCGGGCGCCCCCTCGGTCGCGCCCTTGGCATATTCAGCGCGACGTTTCTGTGTTCGCTCGGAACGCTCCAGTTCGTCGATCGAAATCACGACGGTCGGGTCCCCTGGCTGTCGATGGAGTTTGCCACAGCGCTCTTGGTCGTGAGCATGGTGATGCTCACGCTGCTCGTTCAGCGTATCGCTCTGCTCCGCATTACCTACATATTGCAGTTTATCGCAGATAAAGGGCGCGCCGTCATTGCAAAACTACTTCCGCGCCTCGACGACGATACGGCCGCAGAACTCGCGACGCTCCGGGAAAAGGCGGACGCGCTTCGGGCGCAGACACCAAAGCAAAACGTCATCTATGACGGCGTGCCGCTGGCGATCGCGAACTTTCGGATCGAAGATTTTGTACGGCAGGCCCAGGAATGCGGCGGCACCATCGTCGTGAGATGTGCCGTGGGCGACACGGTCGCCCAAGGAACGCTGCTGCTCGAAGTGTATGGTGCCAACGCGGCTCTCGACGAACGTTCGCTTTTGCGAGGCATCGTTCTATCGCCGGAGCGCACCTTCGAACAAGACCCGAAATATCCGCTGCGGCTGCTTGTCGACACCGCGATCATGGCGCTGTCGCCGGCAGTCAACGACCCAACGACCGCCGTCCAGGCGATCGATCAAATTCAGGATCTGCTCCACCGGTTGGGCAGCCGGGTGTTGGACGCTGGACTCGTCAAAGATGCCCGGGGCGACTTGCGAGTCGTCTTTCCGATGCCGACGTGGGACGAATACCTGTCGCTGGCGTTCGATGAGATTCGCATCTACGGTTCGAGCGCGCTCCAAGTGCTGCGGCGTATGCGTGCCGCGCTTCTCGATCTCACTGGCTCCGTCACGGATCGCGCACGGGTCGCCGCGGTGCAGAAGTATCTAGATCATCTCAGCGCGATGGTAGAACGATCGGGGCTGGACGCGTTCGACCGGGAACTTGCGCTCCAAGCCGACCCACAGGGGTTAGGACACACACGCCCGCCGGGATTTTAAACGGCGCCGTCCTTTTATCGCCCTGATTGCAGTCGGTATGCACCGGAGGGGCAAGATTGAGCAGACAGAAACCCTGAGCAGACGGGAAAACCCTTTGTTAAATACAGACGAGTCACGTGCGCCCGTAGCTCAAACTGGATAGAGCAGGGGACTCCTAAGCCCAAGGTTGCCAGTTCGATTCTGGCCGGGCGCACCACTACTTCTTTAGGCTGATCGCAACCCCAAACGCCTTGTCGACGCCATGCGTGATCGTAGCGATCGGTTCGGAACCGCCGGCGGGATAATCCCAGTAGGCGACTTCGCTAACGGACTCGCCGTGCATTCCGCCGACCACCTGAGTGCCTTGGCCGCCCTGCGTGTTGTTATAAATCGCGTACGGACCGGTGTTGTTTTCTTCCTCGGCAAACATCTCGCTCGTTCCAACGTAGTACGCTTGTCCGTGCATCAGGCTGATCCGATAGATCGCGTACTCCTCGTCAATCGCCAGAAACTTGCCGTCCCACTGTACTCCCATTACGGCGCCCCAGCGCCAATTCGAGCTCGGACCCGGAACGTTGATGTTGATCAGTTTGGTGCCGTTTTTGGGCAGCCACGCAAAGCCGGTCTTTTTGCTATAGTCGACGACGCCGTTGGTCGCGAGCAGATTGCCGCTTCCGTCGAACCCGCAGCCTTGGAAGTTTCCCAGCGTAGAATCGCTATACGTCGTGCGCGCGCTGCTCGCGGAAGTCCAGACGGCGATGTTTCCCTGAGCCGACGAACCGTCGTCGTTGGCCACGGCAAGCTTACCGCTCGTCGGATCGATCGAGCACGCATACGGCGAGTCGGGTGCGTCGTTAAACGTTGCGATCGGTTTGGTCCCGCCGTGCGCGAACTCTAAGATCTTTTCCGCGCCGAAGTCGGCAACGTATACGTCCCCCGTCTTGTCGACGCATTCGCCCATCGGTTGCGTCATATCGGTCAGCACGCCGACGAGCGTGCGCTGCCAGTAGCGGTAGACCGTCACTTCGCCATTGCCGTTGGAAACGTAGAGCAAATCCTGACCCGCAGCGTCGGGGGTCATCCACGAGCGGTCTCCGCGCAGCACGTGGCTGGTCGGAAGCGCCTCCGGCACGACGCCCGGCGACGCAACGCCGGCCGGCGCTCCGGTGCAGCCCGTCAGGAGCACGGCCGCGCCGATCGCGGCGGCAACGGTATTTCTCATGTGGTCCCTCATTTGCTCACCGCCGCTCCGACCGGCACCGAGTCGCTCTTAGCGTTGCTGTTCGTCGGATTGCCGCCGCCGGGGAAAGCCCAGACGTACGTTGCGCTCGGCGACGAGCCGCAGAAGTCGAAATCCGAACCCGCAACTTCGTCGTTCAACAGCGCGCCCTGCACGAGGTCGCAGATTTGGCCGCCGCTCGAGTTCTTGAGCGCGATCTCTCTGGAGATCGTCCCTGCTTTGCCAGAGATGCCGAGGGTGTAGAGACAGCTTGCGTACGAGTTGCCGCACGACTGGTCGCCGACGACGAGCTCGCGTTTAGCCGTATTCCAAGCGACCATCCCGGGGTAATAGATAGTGCCGCCGCTCACCTTGATCGTTTCGGCCGAGGAGGCGTTGCGCGGAAGCTCGGAGAGGATGAAGTTGCCGTTGGTATCCAAGCCGTCGAAGAAGAGATTGCCTTCGGAATCGTATCCGCCGAAGTCATAATAATATTGGTTCGGGTTCGTGTACGGTACCCCGGAGCCCGAGCCGGACGCGTAGACCAGCACGTCGCCGCTGGTGCCGCTCCCATTGAAAAGGCTCATCACTGCGAGGTCGCCGGTCGTCGCGTCCCACGCGCACGAGACCGGATACGCGCCGGTAGTTTTAATCTCGTTGACGAGCCGTCCGTGATGCGAAAGCTCGTACATCGTTTGCGCGTTGGTATCGGCGATCCAGACGTTGCCTTTGTTGTCGGAGCACTCGCCTTGCGGCTGCGAGAATCCGGTGACCGTCGCCATCAGCTTCAGCGCCGGCAAGCTGTAGACGTACACGTCGGCCGTGCCCGAGTCGGAAACGAAGAGCAGCGAGCTTTGTTTGTGTGCGAGCTCGGCTGCAAACCAGGAGCGGCGCCGGTCGGCGTGCAGCCGGAAGGGTCCGCGCGCGACCGAGGTCGTCGCTCGATTGAACGCGGATTGATCGGCTGGCGGGGGCGCCGCGGCCCCGGTGCAGGCGGCGAGCGAAGAGAGCGAGAGCGCGATTCCCAGCGACCGAGCGTTCATTGCGCGCCGCCCGGCGTTC
>CAVOTV010000001.1:117500-422288 GCA_963699435.1 Vulcanimicrobiota bacterium | reverse complement strand
CGCCGACGACGAGCAACGGCAATCGGGTCAGTTCCAGGATTGCCCAGATGATCGTCGCGGTGCCCCCAACCAGCATCGCGAACCAGAGAAAGCTCGCCTGCCGATACGGAAGCCGCGCGAGCGGCCCAAGCAGCGCGAGCGCATAAGGAGGCAACGGCGCCGCGACTACGTCGGCCGGCCGCGGCCAAGCGCGCACGCGGTGCTCGCACGTATGCAGCGGTTCGTAGCGATAGGGGTTCGCGCCGTCGGAAAGCGCGCGAGACGCGCAGTAAAACGCGCTGAAGTCCATGCCACCGGCCGTTATTGCGGGCGGTCGAACGAGAAGATAGGCGAGGATTGCCGCGGCGACGGCAACGAGGATCAGCGTGCGAAGCGGATTAGCTGCGAATCTGCGCGCGCCAGCGCCATACGCCACGCGAGATGAACTCCTTGGTTGCGGTATCGGTCTGCCACGAGCGCGAAAACTCGGCGCCCGCGCTGCGGGGCCGGCGGTCGGCGGGGAGATCTGCGAGGCGGATGCGCATAGGCACGATCACGCCCTCGCCCGAGACGATTGCCTGCTGCAGCGGGAGGCTCGGCAACGACGCGAGCATCTCGCGAGCCGCATTGGGAAGCGTTTTTGAGATGAACTTCTGGTCGGCTTCGTTGCCGAGGCGCAGCGCAAAAACTGTTCCGCATTGCGAGAGGACCGGCAGCGAGAGTTCCGTTGGGCGCTGCGTGATCAACGCCAACGAGATCCCGTACTTGCGACCTTCTTTCGCAATTTGGGTCATGATGCGGACCGTTTCGGAGAAGCCGAAGCGTTCGTCGGCCGGAACGTACCGCTGCGCCTCCTCGCAGACGAGGAGGATCGGCGGCATGTTCTCGCGCTCCGACCACACCGCGAAGTTAAAGATCACGCGCGTCAGCGTCGAAACGATCACGTCGGTCACTTCCGACGGAACGCCGGAGAGATCGACGATCGTCAGCGGCTTGTCGTTGACCGGGACGCGCAGCAATCGCGCGAGCACATCCTCGAGAATGTCGTCTTCGTTGGTAAAGAAGAAGCGGAACCGCGGATCGTTCACGAGCGAGGTCACGCGTTCGCGAAGGCGCAGGTACGGCATTGCGGTGTCGGGCTTCGAGAGGCGTCCCATCTGCTCGTTGATCGAGCGCAGCAGCTCGTACGCGCGATAGGGAACCGGCGTATCGACGGTGACGCTCTTGAGCAGCGGATCGTCGGCATTATACGTCATCCGGGCCGCCGTCATCGCGTCCTTGAGAATGAGTGCCTGCGATTGCTGTTCGCTGGGGCTTCCGCTGCGGATGAGCAGGCGCTGCGCTTCGGCGAAGTCGAGCAGCCAGAGCGGCAGGCGCAGATTGTCGACGTTGATGACGTCGGCGACGTCGCCGAAGGCTTGGCTATACTCGTTGTGCGGATCGAGCAGCACGACGTGCGCTTTGGGATGCTTCGCCAGGATGGCCGAGAGAATCACGGTCACCGAGCACGATTTGCCCGAACCGGTCGATCCCAATACGGCGAAGTGTTTGCCGAGCAGTTTGTCGGTCATCACGTAGGCTGGACGCGACGGATCCTGATAGAGCGTTCCGATCGCGACGTTCGACTGGTCGGGCTCGCCGTAGATCGCGCGCAGGTCCGACTCGAGCGCGACCGTCGCGGCTTCGCCGGGGACTGGGTGAATGGAAACGCCGCGGCTGAAGACGGATTCGCCGCGGTCGGAAAGCACGAGCTCGCCGAGGAGATCGGCGACGAACATCTGGCCGCCGCGGCCGTTCTGGCCCGGGACGACTTCGGTGATATTGGCTAAGACGTGCCGCTCGCCGTTGCGGACCTTGACCACCGACCCAACGCGAATAGAATGCCAGTCGATGTTCTTAACATCGACGTCGACGATCATTTGCGACCCGGCGACGCTGACGACGCGTCCGACCTCTTTGGTGCCCAACTACCTGGGCAATACGAGCGCTCGCTCGGAAAAACCTTTAAAAAGCGGGAATTTTGCTCAGTGCGGATGGTGGACGGCGGCTAAGGCGATCGTCCGCAGCGCCGCGACGTCCCAGGCCGTTAGATGGTAGAGCACGTGCCATCGCGCTTCGGCGAGGACGAGACCTAGATTGACCGCCCAATATGCGAAGATTCCGAAAAAAGCGCGCTGACCGGCGCGAACGGTGGGCGACGCCGAAGGCTGCATGGGCCAGATGGTACCCTATCGGGTCGGAACTTAATACGGTAGGGGCTTAGACCGGGCGAACCTCCGGTACCGGGATTTCTCCTACCCACCACCGGCGCGTGCCGGAATCGAGATGGACGTGGTCGTCGTAGTATCCCATGCCGCCGGAGACCTCGCGCGACCAGCAGACGTCGAAAAGCTCGCGCATCGAGACGCCGGGCACGTACAGATCGGCCGCCTTGCCGTAGATATGCATGCTGTTGCGGGCGGCGCCTTCGGTCGCGGCGTTGGTTTCGGGGGTACGATAGCCGCTGGTGATCACGATCGGCTGGTGCACGCCCATCAGGGCGAGGACTTGCTGGACTTCCCACATCGCCTCGATTTCGACGATGTCGATCTTCACGTAGCCTTCCGCCACGGAGGCGCGCCGGTCGCGCATGAGCCAACAGATCATCTTGTAGCCGGGATCGTAGATGGTGCGTCCGTCTATGCAAAACGGCGCCATGATCTCGTCGCCATAACCCGAGCGCTGCAGCCATAAGACGCGGCGCTCCGACGACGGTACCGCCGCGCGGACTGCCAGCGGCGACATGCCTGCGAATGCGGTCGCCGCGAGCGCGGTCAGAAAGTCGGGGCGGCGCATGCGAAGAGAGCCCCGGTTATGCCGTGGGCGGGACGGGCCATGCCGGCATTATACCACGGCGGTAGCCGGTCCAGAGCCACCAGGCCGACCCTCCGACGCACGTCAGGAAGAGGGCGGCCGTTCCATAGCGGGTCACCATAAGGATCGCGGTCCCGGCATAGACGACGGCGACGAGCGCTGTGCGCGGCGGTTCGGGCAGCCTCCCCATCGCATAGAATAACGCCGGCAGGGCGAGGGCGGCTTCGTAGGGCCACGCGTGCACGCTCGCAGCGAGCCCCACCAGCGGCATAAAACTCGCGGCTTCGAGGAGCGGCGCACGCGCGGCGGCGGGGAGGGTCGCAAGCCATATCGCCGCAGCCGCAATCGAGGCGGTGACGAGGCTCGCGCCGGCCTCCATCAGGAGCGTGGGGACGCTGAACGCCTTTGCGCTTCCGGCCAGAAAATCCATCGGCAGCCACCATGCCATCGTGTGCGCATAGGTCGCAGGCCAGCCCCAGTTGCCGCCGGACGCCGCAACGCTGAGCAGATACCAGCCGGCGGCGCAGGCCGTCGAAATGCCAAGCGCGCGCCATTGCCGCCGCCCGAGCAGCAGGAGCAGCATCGGCAATGCGACCGTCGGTTTGTAGAGCAGCATTCCGGTCGCGAAGCCCGCGGCGGCGTCACGTTTTTCGCGCAACGCCCACGTAGCGGCAAGTACGAGCAGCAGTGCAAGCCCAGCATTCTGTCCGACCTCGATCGAGTTGATCGCGGGCGCCCACCCGAGCGTCGCCGCGACGCAGAACCAGCGGTTGTAACCGTAGACCCGCGCGGCGATCAAGGCCGCCGCCACGAAGAGCGCCGCCATCAGCGCTTCTTCGAGCGCGAGACCGGCAATCGGACCGACGCGGCTCAGCGGCCAGTACGCCCACGCAAAGCCCGGAAGATATGAAAACGGCTGCGCGATCATGCCGTGCCGGTGTGCCCAGGCGTTGAGCGCGGAAGGATCGGTGACCGTTCGCGTTCCCGCCGTCGCTCCGGCCGACCAAAAACAGGCGAAATCGTAAAGATATGCGACCTTTGGAAACCACCGCAGCGCGAGAAACGGCACCGAAACCACCAGGGCGCAGCAGGCGCCGTAGATCCAGACGCGATCCAGCGAGATGCGCAGCGGGTTGATGCCCGGCGCGACGTTCACGGCGCGCCTCCTACGAGCGCGTGAGCGCATTGCGGCGAGACCGGCGCCGACCATACCAGCGATGCACGACGCGGCTGCACGCCGACGACGAACGTAACAGGGTCGCCGATGCGGCGGTATCCGGGGGGATCGGCAACGTACGCGGCAATGCGATGGACGCCCGCTGCGAGCGAGTCGAGCGAAATCGCTGCATCGAACGAGCGGCCGTCGGAGCGCAACGGCGCTGCGTACGGGGTTCCGTCGACCGAGAGCCAGACCGCCGTTCCGATGCGCGGCGCGTCCGCAAGCCGCCCGGTAATGGCCGCCGTGTCGCGGCTGCACTGCTGCACGGGGTCGAGCGCTCCCGCGATCGCGGGAGCGCGCTCCAACCGCGCGAGGAACGTATCGGAAAAGCGCGGGCCGCGCATAATGAAGAAGAGGCGCGCAGGGACGACTGCTTGGTATAGATTCGTATCGGGGACGCGCGCAAACGCGGTGACGACGTGCGCGCCCTCGGCGAGTCCCGCGGTTCCGAAGGTGCCGAAGAACCCGCTGTACGCGTAGGTAAGATCGTGCGTCGCCTCGCCAATCTGGAAGTTATACTGCCGCGGGATCGTTGACGCCGGATAGCGGCCATCGATCACGACGGCCACGGCATCGGCCGCACGGTGTCGAGCCGGGAAGATCGCGGCGCCGCCCGCCCACAGACGCGCGCCCGGTGCGAACGCGACCCGATACGAACGCGCCACGAGCGGATGAAAGTCGAGCCCCTGAATCGGCCAAAGGGATCCGAGCGCGTTGCCTGGCCGCATCTCGGCGGTGCGCGGCACCGCGTTTGTCGACGTCGCATCGGAAGCGCCATAATAACGATGGATGATCGCGGCGGTTGCATAGCCCGGACGCGACGACGGCGTACGCGAGCAGCACGGCGGCGAGCGCGGGCACGATGCGACGCGCTTTTGGAAACGTCCGCGGCGCGTACCAAGCCGCGCAGAAGAGCGGTCCGAAGACATACGGGTACCACTGCCGGCCCGCGGCGCCATAGACGTTGGCCGCTCACGACATAAAGCGTGAACATGATTGCTGTGAAAAACGCATAGGAGTTCAGCAGGGATCGCTCGTCGCAAGCAGGGCAGCGCGGCGGATGCCGCGCCGGCATGAAACGGCGTGTAAGCGGCCGGCATTACGCGCGTACCGCCAAAGCACGATCCCGGTCACCGCAATGCTCGCAATTGCGATGAGTGCGCGGATCGCGAGTTCGATGGCTGATTGACGATCACCAGCGGGACGTCCCAGAGTCCGAGTTCGCCCCAATAGGTCGCGGCATTGGGCCCCGTGACCCAGAAATCAAGGAATGCCGCGAGTGTATTGTGCGCGAGGTAGCCGAGGGCGGGCGCGACGCCGAGCCGGAGCACGTCATAGAGCGATCCGAATAGGACGCCAGGCGGGGCATCGCCGCTCGAGCGCGTGTAATGGGGCGATGCGAAGGTCATCTGTACCGCCAGCAGCCCCGCCGAGGGGAGCGCGAGCGCTGATAGCCGCGCGAGACCGTCGGCGAGCCGCGGCGCGTTCGGTCGAGAGGCGCGCGAGGACAAGAGCCAGACTGGGACGGCGGCGCTTAGGAAGAACTGATATTTCGTCACCGCCAGACATCCAAGCGCGATCCCGAGCGCAGCCGTCGTTGCGAACTGCCGGCGCGAGCGCGCAACCTGTGAGGCGAGGAGCAGCGCGAGCGAAATGAGTGCGTAGGCGAGGTTATCGGGCTGAATGTACGACGAAACGAGCGTCGTCAACGGGAAGAAGCCCACCGCGGCGACGAGCGCGACGCTCGTCCACGCTGGAATTCCGATGTTGCGCGCCGTTCGGTAGTTGCAGAAGAGGCCGAAGGTCATCAGCAGCACGCAGAGCAGACGCGCCGCAAAGAACGTCGCCACCAGCGAGCCCGTCGCGGCGGCGGCGATACGCATCCAGACCGCTTCGAGCGCATAAAAGCCGAACGGATAGACAGCAGCGATATAGCTCACTTCGCCCGCAGGCAGCGCTGCGTGCTGCAGATTGGGCGCGTTTGCATCCAGCCGGCGATAGTACGCGGCAGTGCCGTATCCGGACGGCGGACGCATCGACGAATGAAATGCTACCCGAAAATAATCGGTCGAGCCGAGCAGATAGCGCGTGTAGGGGCTCACGACCCATGCCGTACGCGCACCCGGAGTTGCGATCAGCCGGCCGGCGGTGAAAATCGAGGCGGCGTAATCAAAGTGTGCCGCTTCATCGGTCGCTTGAAAGATCGGAACGATGAATGCCCAAGCGGCGCTGAGCAGTCCGGCGGCCACGATCACCGCCGCTGCGGCTGCGTTGGCCCGAGCGTTCATGGCGGCGTCGAGAGCGCGCTCGCGAAGAGCGCACCGAGTCCAACGTACGTTGCGCTATGTCCGAGCCACGTCACCCACGTGGGCGCAAACTGGTCGGCGACCGCTTTCCATGCGCTCTCGGCAAGCGCCCCCGATGGAAGCGCTGCGACTGCGACGATGTTGGGCGGCGGCGGCGCGATTGCGTGAATCGCCCACATTGCTGCGACCACGAGCGCCGCGCCGACGACGGCGATCGGCCAGCGGCATTGACGATACACCAGCACCGCCGCTACGACGATTCCGGCGAAGACGAAGGTTCCGTTCTCAATCATCGATTGCCAAGGAATCGCTACCAGCGTTACCGCCGTCCACGCCAGTCGCGTCTGAGTTTGCGCGGCGAGCGCGAGCGCGAACGGCAGTGCGGCGGCGATCTGCGTGATATGGATGAACGTTCCGCCGGTAACCGCACAGGCCATCGGCACCAGCACGACCGCTGCGGGCATGCGCCGGCGTAGACGCGCTGCCAGCCAAACGCCGCCGACCACGAAGAGTCCGTACTGCAGCGTTCCGAGGAAGATTGCGAGGCGATCGCCGGCTCCGGCGGCGTGGAGCGCCGCGCTCAAACTATACTGTTCGGCCGTCGCAAGCTCGGAGACGGCGTGGGCTGGGAGAACATCGCGCAAATATTCGACGCCGAGTGTGGGCCCCGCAGCGAGCGAGAGCGCCGCCAGCGCGACTGCGACGATCCCGAGCGGAACGCGCATGCGCGGTGCCAGCACGAACGCCGATGCGAGCGCCGGCAGCGCCATGTGCGGCTCGATGCAGGCCGCGCCCATCAGCAGCGCGGCGACGCTCCAACGCTGCCGAACGATCGCCACGGCCGAAGCGGCGAGCAGCGCAATGGGAATTGGGGCGAGCGCCCCGACCGGCAGCGATTTGAGGAGCGTCGCGGGAACGGCGCAGAGCGCCACGAGACCGAGCGGAAGCGCAGTGAGCTCGACGATCGCCCAGATGACGACGATCGTTGCCGCGAGGAGCAGCAGCCACCACGCGAGCGTGGCTTGCGCGTACGTCAACCGCGCGAGCGGAACGACCAGAGCGATCGCGTACGGCGGCAGCGGTGCCGGGACGACGCTGTTGGCGACACTGCTGCGCAGATTCTCGAGCTCGCAGGTTTCCAGCGCGCCATAGCGATACGGATCGACGCCACTTGGCAACAGACGCCCCGCGCAGTAAAACGCATTGAAGTCCTGGGCCGCGATCCGAGGTGGATGCGCAAACAACAACGCGAGCACCGCGAGTGCGACGACGCCGAGCGCCGCACGCGCGACGGGCCGCTGCAGCATCGGGGCGCTCACGACCGGAAGACGACGAACCGCTCGTCGGAGAACGTGGTGCGCCACGCCTGCGAGTGACCGAGCGCCGTTGCGAGGGGGCTGCCGCGCTGCGCGAGCACCGAATCGACGCGATACCGCTCGAGCGGCGCCCGCCACGACGGACGCACCTCCATCGTCGTGGCGTACCGCCGCCAGACGTCGAGCGGGTAGCCGTCGCAGCGGCCATCGATGAAGACTCTTACGTTAGAGTATTGAAGCGCCATGCTGCACCAGGTGAAGTTCTCGCAGAAGAGCCGATGACCGGCTCGATCCTGCGCCAGCGACGCGATCGCCGAGGCCGGTAACGGCGGCGGCTCGTGCGCTTGAATCCGTGCCAGGCCGAAGGCGGAGGCTGCGATCGCCACCACGATGGCGACCAGCGCGACGGGTTCGAGCTCGCGCGCCTTGGCATCGGCAGAGGCGATCCGGGGGGCGATCGCGTCGAGTCCGCGCGCTGCAAGGGGTGCGGCAACGATGGCAAAGAGTGCCGTGTTGCGGAACGCGAAAAGCGCCGCGACGAAGAGCAGCGCGGCGGGAAAGCTTTGCTGTTTGCACGCGGCGAGGGTCGCTCGTCCGCCGGCAAGGATGAGCAATGCGAGCGGTAGCGCGCCGTAGACAAACGATGCGTCGTGCAGATTGGGCGGCTGCCACTCCTGAATGTAGTGGCGAATTTGGACTCGACGCGAGCGAAAGCGCGAGATACGGCAGCCGCCAGCCGAACGGCGTGCAGAACATCGCGAGCGCGACGGCGCCAAGCATCGGGAGATCGCGGCTGCGCCCTACGGCCCTCACGCCGCCGTCAACGAACGTCGCGGCGAGCCGAGCCAGCACCAGCAGCGGCGCGAGCGCAACGCTCGCGTGTAGATTCGCCCAGACAATGGCCGTAGGGAACGCCGCGTAATACCATCGGTCGCGCCGTTCGAGGCAGGCGACGAATGCCGCGAGGGCGCCCCAGCCCAGCACCTGCGCGCGAGCGCCGAACGATTCGAGCAGCGCCACGCCGCATAAGAGCACGACGATTCCGCCGGCGGCGGGCGACGCGAGCGCGCGTGCGCGCGCAAAGATCGAGGCCAGAATCGCGACCGGTATCGCGCTGACGGCGAGCGAGAGCGCAAGGAAGGCGCCGGCGTTTGTGGCCAGCGCGACCGCAACGCCGAAGATCCATTCTTGCGGTACCCACGGCGCGCCGCTTGCGGTAAACGTTTCGGGGCCGAGGGTCGCGGGCAGGCGATGCGTCCCAAGCACGAGATCGCCGAGCCAGCGCTGCCAATAGAGATCGCCGTCGCCGGCGGTATGCAGGGGTCCGAGAACGAGGTAGAGCCCGCCCCAGAGCAGCAGCGCGATGCGCGCGATGCTCAGCGTGCGAAACCGAGCGGAAGCGCGATTCCCGTGGCGGCCGCGATGTACGGCGCAAGCGCGATTGGCTTACCTCGCTGGCCCGCAATGCGATGGATGATCGCGGCTGCTCCGCACGCGACGGTCAGTGCCATCAGCGCGAGCGGCGCGCCGAGCGCGGCCCCGGCAAGCGCGACCAGCTTGGCATCGCCCCAGCCCATCCCATACCCGCGCGAGAAGATCGCGGCTGCCGCGAACGGCGCGAAGACGATCAGCGAGGAGACGATCGTGCCCCAGTCTCGCTGCGCGACGGCAAAGAGCAGCAGCGCGGCGAGCGGCGCGAGGGTAAAGAGATCTGGAACGATGCCGCACGCGGCGTCGCTCACCCAGCACGCGACGAGCGCGAAGGTCACGATCGCCCCGATGCCGATCTGCAGCGGCTGGGCGGCGAGGATCTCTAGCGATGCGCCGACGATTGCGGCGCCGCCGATGAGGAGCGCTACCGGGGCGCGCCCCGGTTCAGGCCCGTCCTCGGCGGGCTCGATACCCGCGCAGATCATGCGGCTGAGCGTTACCGCGATGAACGCGAGGGATCCGAAGAAGACCGCGGCCGCAACGGGCAGGACGATCGTCACGGGTGCTGGCTCAGATAGTTGACGGCGACCGTGCCGAAAATGATCGTAAAGATCGACGGAATCATGAAGAACACCATCGGAAAGACGAGCTTAACGGGGAGTTTGGCCGCCATCTCTTCGACGGCCATCAAGCGCTGGTGGCGCGCATCTTCCGCCAGCTCGGTGAGCAGCTTCGCGACGTTAGCGCCCAAACGCTCGGCCTGAGTCATGACGCGCAGTGCGTTTTTGAAGGCCGGCTGATTCGTTCGCTCGCCCGCGCCTTTGAGCGCGTCGGACCTGGATCGACCGAGCCGAATTTCCGAAAGCGCTTCCCTCACCTCTTCGCCCAGCGGTCCATGTGCGGCCTCGACGGCGTACGCGAGGGCCGAGTTGAGCGCGAGACCGGCCTGCACCGTGGACGAGACCATGTCCAAAAATTCGGGCAGCGCCTTTTGAATCGCGACGTGGCGCTCCTCGATCGCGCGATTCATCATATAAAACGGCGAGTACGCCCCGCAGAACGTGAAGAGCGCGAGCAGAGGAAGCAGCCATGCGATATTCAGATTGAGCGCGCGCCATACGAGCAGCGTCAGCACCGGGCCGATCGCCGCGCCGGCCACGACGCGCATTGCGAACTTCGCCGGCGTCGTGGTGTACCAACCCGCCTCGGCGAGCTGACGCACCAGCGCAACCCGGCGTTCGCCTTTGAAGAGCCGCTCCGCGAGCGGCGAGCTGATATCGCGTTGAAGCGGATCGTGGGCCTTGAGGTGCTCGAGCTGTTCGGCGAGCACGCTCTTCGACGGGATCAGCGAGAGTGCGAAGAAGAAGACCGAGATGCCGCAGAAAACCGGAATCAGATACGAAAGAGCTATTTCCATGCTAAACGTCTACCCGTAGAATTCTTCGCACCCAGACGAACGCCAAGAGCTCGAAGACGGCGATGACAATGAGGACGATGTGGCCGAGCCACGTGTAGAAGAGGGAGTGCGACATCTCCGGCTGCGTCGACCAGATGAAGAGGCCCAAGCCAACCGGGATCAGCATCAGCACCCAGGCGCTCATGCGCCCCTCCGCGGTGAGCGACTGAATCTTGCGCTGTACTTGGCGACGCCCTTTGATGGTGTCGGCGAGCTGCTCGAGGATGCGCGCCAAGTCGCCCCCGGTTTCCGCCTGAACGCGAAAAACTCGCGCGACCATCAGCGATTCGCTGCACGGCATGCGCTGCGCCATCGTATCGAGCGCATCGAAGACGCTGGCGCCGATGTTGGTTTGCCCGATCACGCGGCGGAACTCGTAGCGAGCGGGATCGGGCAGCTCCTCGATCACGAGGTTGAACGCCTGACGGACGCCCAAACCGACGCGCACGCTGCTGGCAATCAAGCGCAACGCGACTTCCAGTTGTTCGATGAAGGCGTCGAGCCGCTTGCGGATCCGAAACTGGACGAAGAGATAGAAGCCGCCGGCGGTACAGCCGGCGATCACCGGCAACAGCAGCAGCGAAACGATCAGCGACGGCCGCAGTAAAAAGAGGATCGCGAGCCATAGGATCGCGATGAGACCCGCGAGCGAAAGCACGATCTCCTGCGAGCTGAGGCGGATGCCGGCGCGTTCGAGCTGATCGCCCAGGCTGTTGACGCGCGCCGTCGCTCGCCGGTTGAGCGAGCCCCAAAAGGCAAAGAATATGAAGAACGCGGTTGCCGATATGCCGAGGAAGATCGCCGCCAGGACGAGCGTATTCAGCATGGCGCGCTCGCGTTTACCAGACCGATTGCAGCAGGGCTAGTTCGTTCAGGCCTCGAGCGTCGTATTGGATGCCGTATTCGGAGAACTTCCGCAGACACGACGGCTGAACGCCGGTGTAGCAGAACTCGCCGAGCACGCGATTGTCGTTGTCGACGCCGCGCTGGGAGAAGCGCACGATCTCTTGCATCGTGACGATGTCGCCTTCCATGCCGACGACTTCGCTGACGCCGAGCACCTTTCGCGAGCCGTCCCGCAGGCGAGCCGTGTGAACGACGAAGTCGATGGCGCTCGCGACCTGTTCGCGAATGGCGCGCACCGGAAGATCGAAACCGGCCATCAGCACCATCGTTTCGACGCGCGAGATCGCGTCGCGCTGACTGTTGGCGTGAATCGTGGTCAACGAGCCGTCGTGACCCGTGTTCATCGCTTGGAGCATGTCGAGCGCCTCTGGACCGCGGCACTCACCGATGATGATCCGGTCGGGCCGCATGCGCAGCGCGTTGCGGAAGAGATCCCGAATACGAATCTCGCCCGCGCCTTCGATGTTCGGCGGACGCGACTCTAGACGGACGACGTGGCTTTGGTTGAGCAGAAGCTCGGCCGCGTCTTCGATCGTCACGATGCGTTCGCGATCGGGCAAGAACGAGGAAAGAATGTTCAAGAACGTGGTCTTACCCGAACCGGTGCCGCCGCTGACGATGCAGTTGAGGCGCGCTTGGACGGCGCTGCGGAGAAAATCTATCACTTGCGGGGGCGCCGCGCCGATCTTGATGAGATCGTCGGCAGTGAGACGGTGCTTACCGAAGCGCCGAATCGTAAGCGTCGCGCCGTCAATCGCCACCGGTTCGATGATGGCGTTGACGCGCGAGCCGTCGGGGAGACGCGCGTCCACCATCGGCGAGGCTTCGTCGATGCGCCGGCCGAGCGGGGTGATGATGCGCTCGATCACCAGCCGCAGCTGGCGGTCGCCGCTGAAGCGCTTGGTGGTGGGCTCGATGACGCCTTGTCGCTCTACGTAGACGTGGTCCGGTCCGTTGACCATGATTTCGGTTACGCCCGGATCGTTGATGAGATCTTCCAGCGGTCCGAGTCCGAGCGCTTCGTCGAGGACCTCTTGTCGCAGCCGTGCGATGTCCTCCGCCGATCCGACAAACTTCCGTTGGGCGATCAAGTCGGCGGTGATGCTTTCGACTCGCGCGCGCAGCTCGGCGAGCTTGGCCGCGTCGTTTTGCGAAAGATTGGCCGAGACGAGATCGGCCTGGCGCAGCAGCGCCGACTGAATCTCTTGCTTGAATGCATCGCGCCGGGCGTTACCGGCGTCTTGATACCCGGGACGGCCTTCCGGGACGAACGAGTAACCGCTGCGCTCAGTTTTGGCGCCGTCGGAGCGGCCTTCCGCAACGGGTGCGGTCGCCGAAGGCTGCAGTTCGGCGAGCTTCGGCACCTCCGGCAACGACTCGAGATAGCGCTGCAGTCCGGCGACCGCTTTGGCGTAGCCGCGCTGGCTCGACACCGGGATCTCGGCGACGATCTTGCTCCCCAGTGCCTCCTCGATCTCGTTGGCGAGCACGCTGCCGGTCTCACTGCGCGCGTTCGATATCAGGTCGATGCGCGCGCGCGGAACGCCGAAGCGCTGCAAATCCGAAAGCATGGACTGTGCGCCCGCAACGCCCAGCAGCGTCGGCTCGAGGACGACGAAGAAGCGTTTCGCGCGCGCGACGAAGGGCCGCGAGAGCGCGGCGAACGGCTGGGGCGCATCCACCAAGACGGTGTCGAACTCCATGCCGCCGGCGAAGGCATCGACCGCCGCTTCATCGAGCGTGTAGGCCGCATCGTACCGGTCGACGAGTTCCACGACGGTTACGTCGTCGACGCGCGTGGTTGCGATCGCGGAGAGCGCCCGCGCCGAGTCCAGCGCGCGAACGCTTCCGAAGAGCATGGCAGTGCTGCGGCTCGCCGTCAGATCGGCATCGACGAACGCGACGTTGGATCCGCGCATCGCCCGTGCCAGCTCGCTGCAGAGCGTCGTCGTGCCGACGCCGCCTTTTGAGCCGACGAAGACGAGAAACGCGGGTTCGCTCATTTACTGCTGCCGGGATCGACGATCTGATCGCCGACGATGAGCTGGACCGGGCTGGAGGAGGCGGGGCGCGCGGGCCCGGGTGCGGGAAACGGTCCCATTGCGAGCGCGGGCGGGGCGATCGGTTCGGGCAGCGACGGCGCCGGCGCGCCGCCGCCGGAGTTTCCGGCGAGCGTCAGGATCTCGACGGGCTCCGAACGCAGCCGTTCGCGCGGCGAGCGTAATGCAAGACGCAGCGTGGAGTTCTGATCGGCCCACGCGAGAAGATCGGCTTGCTTCGGGTTCACTTCGAGCGTGACCGTCGCGGCACTTTGCTCGTCGGGCGACGGCGTGGCGGAGGCATTCTCGAGCGCGCTGCCGACCGCGAGCACGCGGACGCCGCGGAAAATCGTAACGGCCTTATCGGGCGGCCCGCTCGAGCGAGTCGGCGGGATCGCGATGACGTCCACGCGGTCGCCGGGCTGGATTAACCCCGAGACGCCTTTAACGCGGTCAATCGGAATGCTCACCGCGCGCATCCCGGGCTGCAATCGCACCGGAAGCGCCGAGGGAGCATTCATGCCGATCTGCGAGGCCGTCAACTGCGAGCCGGACGGGATCGTAATCAGCGCCAGCGAGCCGATGGCCTGATTCGGGTTCGAAATCGCATCGGGTTGCAGCGTCTCGGACGAGCGCGTCTGCACGGTGAACATCGACGCCGTGATCTTCTCGCGCGCGGGAATTTCTTGCGTGGTGATCAGGACCTGGCGCGGCTGATTCTCGGCCGGCTTCAGCGAGGAGAGATAGGTGAGCGTGAGCCACCCCGTCCCAACGGCTAAGACGATCGCGATCAAAAGCGTCGTGCGGCGTACGTTCATATTACAACGTTATCCTCAAGAATGGTGCGATGGTTTGCCCGAGGGCGACCATAATTGCGCCGAAGGCAAACGCCACCGCGTATGGCATGGTTTCGGCTTTGCCGGGGGGGAGGCCTGGCGCTCCTGCCATCGTCATGAGCACCGTGCGCGAGATGGTGGCGCGCGCCTTGCCGCGCGCGGCCAAAAAGCCGATCGCGAGCACTCCGCCGCCGATCGCGGTGTAGAGTAGGAATGGAATGCAGAGCGGATAGCTCAGCAGGGCCGACGCCGAGATGGCGAGCTTGACGTCGCCGCCGCCGATCCCACCGCGCGAGTAGACGAGGGTCCCGGCTAGAGTGAGAACGGCCATCACCGCGAGGCTCACGCCCAGGGACGCCCATCCACCGAAGGCATGGACGACGACGGCGACGAGGGCGATCGAGCCGGTGAGCCAGTTTGGAATGCGGCGGCTGCGCACGTCCACAAACGCGGCGGCGAGACAACCGGCGAGCGTTAGCGTAAGCGTCAGCGACATAGTAAGGCGCGAGAAGCTCCTACGAACTCTTTAAGCGAAGTTCGCGTAGTTCTTTCTCGCGCCATTTTCAGTATTCCGCTAGTGGTTTGGAGGCGCGACGCAATCTAATATCGCGCCTCGCAACCTGTGAGGTCTCTTAGGTTCTAGACTGAGGAGGCCACGGTGCTGAACACGGTGCTCAGGTTCTTTCCGAGCGCCTGGACGGCAACGAGGGCAACCATGGCGATCAGGGCCACGAGCAGGCCGTATTCGACCATCGTCGCGCCTTCTTCATCGCGGATCATCGAGGTGAGGTTGGTGAGCATTCTATCTCCTTGGTTGTGGTGGGTAGTGAGTAGTAAGGGTATCGCATCCATGCGTTAGAGGTTGGTGGACGTCGTGGAGAACAGCGTGCTGAGGTTGAGGCCTAGTGCTTGCACTGCCGCAAGGGCGATCATGGCGATCAACGCTACCAGCAGACCATACTCGACCATCGTCGCTCCATCTTGGTCAGTGCGCAGTATCGAGAAGGTATGCATTCAGCTCTCCTTTTACCAGATGCCGCCTGGGAAGGCCTCAACAGGAACCTTGAGACCGTCGTTCGGCGCTTGGACCAGGAGCTGCGCGCTTGCAGAGATGACGCCCGGCGACGAGGTCGCCAGAACGTGGATGTATGTGTCGCGCATATAGTCGGATGCAATGGGCACGATCGCCTGGAATCTTCCGTCCGGCCCTGCCGTCATTTGGTTTCGGCTCAGTAGAACGTTGGGAAGATCCGAAGAGAGCGTCGCGAGGAGTGTGATGAGTACGGGTGCCGTCGGCGGCGCTGTGCCCGTAACGAGTAGTGCCTCTGCTCCCTTGAGCGGGGTAACGTTGAGAACGATGCTTCCATGTATCTCGGGTGCGATTGTCTCGGTACGTGCTAGGTTGATCTCATTTGCTGCTGCTCTCGCGAGCTGATCGGCTTGCGCCTGGGCTGCGAGTTGCGCTTGCCGTGCTAGTGCGATGATGTGGTTGGCAAGCGCCTGGGAGACGTAGATGTCGTTTGAGACGTAACGAGGTATGACCGTGGCAACTTCAACCCGATCGTTCACGTCGTACAGGTAATCGCCGGGGCGAATGACCAGCACGATTCCGGGGCCGCTCAGTTGTACCGCCCGCGTGGTCGGCAGCCATCCGTATTCTAGATGGGCTGTTCGAGCTACGCCGGCGAGTGGAATTCCCGGGTCCGCCGATGCTAAGACGCGCGGCGTCAAAAGCAGCGAACAGAATACGAGAAAGACCACCTGACGAAAAGGCCGCATGGCGAACCTCCTTGCTCCTGGTGCGGCGCTATCATGCCATTACCAGCGACAGGTTGCAACAAATGCTGCATCCTCTTGCCGATATTCTAACTCAACGTAGAGGTTTTGTTAACGCCTCAACGCGAAAAATCATGCAATAATCTCGGTGAGGGCGGACGCTATGAGCGGCCGTCTATACCCATGGAGGGTTGATGATTTCATTAATTACCCGGATCATCGCATCAGCCGTCGTGCCGATCCTCGTGGCCGTCGCAGCCCCCGTTTCCGCCGACCAGGTCTCTTTGATCTCGGTCCAGTCGGGGCATTCGGTGGTGCTGAAGGCTGAGGGTCTAACGAGGGTAGCCGTCGGCGACGGCCGGATCGCCGGAGCGGTTCCGATCGGAACCTCGCAAGTCGTGGTCAACGCCAAAGCGGCGGGCCACACCACCATCTTCATATGGGCCGGCGGCCGGCGGATCACGTACGAACTGACCGTTACCGAGCAGCAGCTCGACGATCTCGCGCAGATGCTTCGCTCGGCGATTTCGGCACCGAACGTCCAAATCGTCAGCTTCGATCACTCGATCGTCGTCCGCGGCACGGTCGGCGACGGCGCGCAGTTCCAGCAAATCAACGATATTCTGGCCCGCTTCGACCCCATCGCCAAAGGCGAGGGAGCGGTTCTCGTCAACGCGGTTACGATCTCGCAGAATCTGGCGAGCCTGCAGCAAACCATCGCGCACATGCCGGGCGCGACCGATATTCGGGTCGATCCCGACGGTAGGGGCAACGTGATCGTCAGCGGCAACGCAACCGACGCCGTCACCGCCCAGGCGATCCTGGACCGGGCGCGCGGACTCGCGGGACCCTATCTGGCAGCAAACGGACAGTTGATCGACCGGATCAACTCGCTCAACAACAGCCAGATCGATATCAAAGTCTACGTGCTCGAAGTCGACAAGACGGCGCAGTCGAACCTCGGCGTCTCGCTGCAGTCGGCAACGTTCTCGCAGACCACCGGAACCTATAACCTCGGACAGCCGCTCTTCCCAGTGGTGGAATCGCCGTCGGCCGTCGGCTCGGGCCTCGGCTTCACGGTTCAGCCGTTCTTCCGGACGATCACGCTCGCGCCGACGCTCAACCTGCTGATGCAGGAAGGGCATGCGAAAGTTCTCTCGAGTCCCGACCTGGTCACGAGCCCGGGCACGAAGGCGTCGTTTTTGGTCGGCGGCGAGATCCCGGTCGTCACTTCCACGGGTCTGGGCGCAATCAACGTTCAGTATCAGCCGTACGGCGTTCAGCTCAACGTGACGCCCGAGATTCTCGGCAACGGATCGGTCCACGCCGTCGTAGCACCGGAAGTCTCGCGGCTCGACTATGCCAACGCGGTCATCGTTTCCGGGTTCACGATCCCCGCACTGCTCGTCAGCCGGCTCTCGACCGACGTGATCACGCGTCCTGGCGAGAGCATCATCATGGGCGGATTGGTCAATCGGCTGGAGATGAAGACCATCTCGAAGATCCCGATCCTTTCCTCGATTCCGATTCTCGGAAAGCTCTTCACGTCAACCGCATATCAAAATCAGCAAACCGACGTCGTCTTCGTGATGACTCCGGAGGTACTCAACAGGTAATGCGTAGGCGAACTGCCGGGCAGGTGCTGCCCTTGATCGCGATCTCACTCGGCGCACTCATGGGGTTCGCCGGCATCTCGGTCGACGTCGGGTACCTGGAGTACCGGCAGCAGGCCCAGCAGTCGGCGACGGATGCCGCGGCGATCGGCGGCGCCCAGCAGTTGGCACACAACAACTGCGCCAATCCGAGCGGCGCGGTAACGGCCGCGCTCGCCGACGCGAGCACCAACGGGTTTACCAACGGCAGCAACAACGTGGCGATCTCGGCGACGAGTCCGCCGGCGAGCGGGCCGTTCTCGGGTAACGCCTGCGCGGTCAGCGTTCAGATCACGACCAGCAACGTCGCGACCTACTTCTCGCGGCTCTTCGGTTATCCCAACGGCATGGCCGAATCCACGCAAGCGGTGGGGACGGTCAGCGCGGCAAACAACGGCGCCTGCATCTACCTGCTCAGCATGAACACCTGGTCGAGCTTCAATAGCCCGGTCAACATACAGGCGCCGCACTGTGCGATCGACATCAACTTCAACGCGGACTGGGACGGCGGGACGGTTTCCTCGCCCTTCATCGGGTACGCGGGCAGCAACGCGCCCAACTACGGCGGGACGACTTTCCCGCTGGCCTCGCCGGTGCCGATGCTTCCCGTCGCCGACCCGTGCCCGCAGATTCCGGGCTGCGCCTATTTGGCAGCGAATCCGCCGCCGCAGAGCAACTGCACGGGGCTCAACGCGCCCAGCGGCGGCACCACGATCAATCCCGGCTGCTACACGTATATCAACGGCGGCGGCGGCACGATCACGATGAATCCCGGCACGTACGTCATCACCCAAAACATCAACACCAATAATACGAACTTCACCGGCAGCGGCGTCACGATCTACATTCCCTCGGGCGGCAACCCGCCGAACTTCGATAACGCGACGGTGAACTTGTCGCCGCCGTCAACGGGAAACACGCAAGGCGTCCTCTACTATCAGGTGCCGAGCAACACGTCCAATCCGAATTTCAACGGGCCGAAGGTCAACATGCAGGGGCTGATCTATTGTCCCGGCGCCCAGATCAACTACGACGGCAACACCGGCAACTATCTCGTGATCGTCGCCGGTTCGGCGAACTTCAACGGCAACACGGCCGAAGAGTTTGCATCGCCGCCGCCGGGCGGATCGTACATCAAACAAGCGGTGCTCGGACAATGAGAACGCCGAAGTCGCAGCGCGGAAGCGCGATGGTCGAGTTTGCGGTCGTGCTGCCGATGCTCGCGATGCTGATGATCGGACTGATCGACGTCGGCCGGTACACCTACTTTGCGATCATGGCCGCGCACGCGGCGCGCGCGGGCGTGCAGTACGGCGCGCAGAACCTGATTACCGCCGCCGATACTACCGGCATGAAAAACGCCGCCACCGCCGACGCACAGAGCCTTTCGCAGTGGACGGTCACGCCCACCCATAGCTGCGCGACGAACGGCACGACCTCCCCGTGTCCGCAGAGCAACGCGACGTCGGTCTCGCCCGCGCTGGTCTATTTCGTTCAGGTGACGGTCAGCGGCTACTTCAAGCCGATGATCAACTATCCGGGCATCCCCGGATATAACTCGAGCCAAGGCGTTCCCGTGACCGCAACCGCGGTCATGCGGGTCAACATGCAATGAAGGCGCGTCATCACGAGCGCGGAGCGAGCGTCCTCGAATCGGCGCTCGTCGTCGGCGTGCTGCTCGCGGTCGTTCTCGGCATCGTGGAGTTCGGACGCTTCATGTATACGTACGCATACATCGCGCAGATCGCGCGCGAGGGAGCGCGCTGGGCGATCGTCCGCGGCTCGGGCTGCACCGTGCTCAACGCTTGCGGAGCCAATAGCACGCAAGTCGCCAATTACGTCGCGAGCCTCAGCGAGGGTGTGACGAACCCCGCCAACCTGACGGCAACCGCAACGTGGCCGAACACCGGATGTCCGCCGGGGAGCACGGGGAACGCGCCCGGATGCCCGGTCGTGGTTAAGGTTACGTATCAGTACGGGTTTACGCTGATACCGTTCCTCGCTTCGGTTCCGGTGACGCTATCGACGCAGTCCCAGATGGTGATCTCGCAGTGAATCTTCCCGCGACGCGCAGCGGGGCGCTCGCGCCGCGCGCATCGCGTCTACCGTCGGGGCGGTCGCACGGATCGGCGACCGCGATTCGCACCCAAACCGGCGGCGTCTCGGCTTTTTTCGCGTTGGAAGGCTTCGACCAACGTTCCGGCATCGCGACCTACTCGCTGCGCGTCATCAATCAAACCGAATACGGGCTCATCTGCCGGACGTGGGCGATCGCGCGTAGCGGCGAAGCGACGCTTGCGGCGGCGAGCGTGCTCGAGATCGCGCCGCGCGCCACTATCGAAACCCTCGTTCCGGTTCCGGCCGGACAATACGAGTCGTTCGTGCGCGCGATTGCCGAAGTCGCCGGTGAGGGCGTTCACTGTTTGGTCGAAGCGCCGGCGCCGGTTCTGAAGAAGCGCTCGCTCTACGGCTGGTCGCTGGCAAGCCTGGCCGGAGGATTCATCGCGATCGTGGCGGCGGTCGGAGTCAACACGGCGGTGCCGCGCATCAACGCCTTTGCGGTGCCGTCGGAGGCGGTGGCCGGGAGCACGATTCGTGCCGAATATGCGGCGTCGGGCGCCGGCACACTCTCATATTCCGTGCTCGCACCGGATGGGCGACAACTTCAAGGCGGACCGCTCAACGCGCGTTCGGGTGCGATTCCGATCGCGATACCGGGCGGGACGGAGCCGGGCGGGTATGCCGTGCAGATGGTGATGCAGGGCACGCTCGGTCGCGCAACCGAAACGCGCGTGCTCAACGGCGTCGTCGCGCGGCAACGCGCCGGCGCGCAGATCCAGGATATCTCCGTCGATCCGGTGGTCGTTCGTCCCGGCGAACGCCTCAACGTGGCGTACCAGGCGACCGGCGATCGAGGATACGTTCGGCTTACCGGTGCCGACGGAACGATCTGGGCGCAGGCGCCGTTCTCGCGCACCGGCGCGGCGCAGTTCGTTGTGCCGCCCATCGCAGGCGGTCAAGAGCTGCGCGTGCGGCTGCACGTGACGAAAGGACGCTCGACTGCCGAATCGATCGCGGGCGCCGTCATTGCGCCGACCGTTACGCGCGCAGCCGCACCGGCCGTCGCCGGCCTCGCTGCCGACGACGATGATGCGGCGACGGCCGGCGACGGAAACTCCGTTTTTAAGGTGAGTGCGACGACGGTGCGCGCTGGAAATAACGTCGAGATCAAGATTCTCGCGCCGCGTAACGGCATGCGCATATCGCTCGTGGACTTGCAGTCGCACGAGGTCGCCGGCGTTCAGACCAACGGACAAAGCGATGTGGTAACGCTGCGCGCGCCGTCGGTCGCCGCGCCGACGCGCTACATTGTGGAGGCCGATTTTACCGACGGCTTCGGACAAGAGAGCATCGTGGAGCCGATCACGATCGTGCCGTAACGAGCGCGGCGCACGAAGGAAATCAAAAGGGCACGACGAGGGTCGTGCCCTTTGCATTGGGGGCGCCCGGACGCCGGGCTAATGCAGGTTTAGACCGAGGTCGCGACCGTGCTGAAGAGCGTGCTGAGGTTCTTGCCGAGCGTGGTGACGGCAACCAGGGCGACCATCGCGATCAACGCTACCAGCAAGCCGTACTCAACCATCGTCGCGCCTTCTTCGTCGCGAATCATCGTCGTTAGGGACTTGAGCATTCTTTTCTCCTTACTGTACTGTTGGCGAGCATTACTGAACCCAAGATAAAAGACCACCGGCGACATAGCGCTCGGCAGCAAGCGAGCGCCCGCTAAGCTAAAGCGGCCCCTCGCTGGGGCGCTCTTTCGCCCTTCGAGGGCCTCTCCCCCCGTCCGTACGTAAAGAAATGTTGACGCGTTAACATTTCTGTCGCATAATAGTCTAGCGGCGAGGAGCCGTGCGTACGGCGGTCCCTTAAGGGGGCGCCGAGCGCGTTTGAGGAGATCACATGCTGCATACTATCAAATCGTTGATCTTAGACGATCGGGGAGCCACGTTGGTGGAGTACGGTTTATTGGCCGGTCTCATCGCCATCGTGGCGTTCGTGTCCGTCGGGGTCTTCGGCCGGCACGTCAAGCTGCTTTTCGCCGACGCCCACCCGTCGGCAAACGGGGCCCTATAGCCGGTACCCGCCGCCCGCGTAACCGCAGGCCGTTAAGGTTCGTTGACGTATTAGCGGGCGTAAGAGGTAGGGTTCGAGGGCATAAGGGGTTGGAGGGGGAGACGGCGAGCGTTCGATGCTCGGGCGGTTACCCCAGGCTCACATCACGCAATCCGATATGAGGGAGGAGCTTTGATGAAACGCAAGGGCGAGTCGGGACAAGTAATCCCGTTAGTCGCGCTTTCGCTGACCGTCCTGATGGGCGCCGGCGGCATGGCCGTGGACCACGGGTACTGGCAATACGCGCAGCGCCAGCAGCAGAACGCGGCCGACAGCGCCGCGATCGGCGGCGCGCAAGCGCTTTCGGCGCCCGGGTGCAACAATCAAAGCATTGCACAAGCGGCCGCACAATCCGACGCTGCGAGCAACGGCTTTGCAAGCACGCAAGTGACGGCCAACAATCCGCCCCAGAGCGGGCCGTATGCAAGCAACACCTGCGCCGTGCAGGTAACGGTGACGGGCAAGTATCCGAAGTTCTTCACGCAGATCTTTGGGCTCGGTCAACTCAACGAAAGCACGACGGCGACGGCGCTGCTGGTCAACAACAGCAACACGACCGCAATTATGCTGGGCGGCAATAATACGAACTCGACCATAACGGGCAATATCAACGGACCCACCATCAGTTTCGAAACGAACGGCACGTTTACGTGCGGCTCGAACACGATCAACGTCGCCTCGATCGGCTATGCCGGCAACAGCCCGAGCTGCACCAGCGCGAAATTCACGGGAGGGACGCCGCAGCAGCAGTGGCCCGTCGTGAATCCGTGCCCCTCGATCGCGGGCTGCAACTACTTGACGAACAATCCTCCGTCGACGACCAACTGCACGTCGCTCAAAGCGAATATGAACGACACGCTCTCGCCGGGATGCTACAATGCGTTTACCGTCGGCGGCTGCGGTACGGTCAAGCTGAACCCCGGTGTTTACGTGCTCAACGGCACGAGCAGCATGGCGGGGACGTCCTTCACGGGATCCGGCGTGACGTTTTACGTGACCGCGAATGCGACGCCGCCGGACTTTAGCTCGGCGCAAAGCGCCGTCATGACGCCCCCGACGAGCGGAAACGAAACTGGTGTCTTGTACTATCAGGTCCCCGCGAACACCAAGGCTCCCGATTTCAGCGGTTCCTCGGTGAACTGGAGCGGTCTCGTTTACGCGCCGACGGCCACGGGCGTCAACTTCAACGGCGCCAAGGGCAACTACACGCTGCTCATCGTCGGGTCTGCGAATCTCAACGATAGCTCCGGTTACACGTTTGCTGCGCCGCCGACGGGCGGCTCGTTGATCGAAAACGTGGTGCTGGCGCAATGAGCCTGCGCGGGCTGGCGAAATCGGAGTCGGGTGCGGCGCTCGTCGAGCTTGCGGTCGTCACGCCCTTTCTCGCGCTGCTGCTCACGGGGCTGATCGACTTCGGCCGTTACACGTACGACGCGATCCTGGCCGCCAACGCAGCGCGCGCGGCTGCTGCCTACGGTGCGCAGACGCTCGTGACCGCACGAGATACCAACGGCATGAAAGCCGCCGCGAACGGCGACGCGGCCGGACTGACCCTGACCAACGTGGCGGCATCCTCAGTCTGCACGGTCGGCGGCGCCGTAGTAGCGTGCGGCACCTCGACGGCGGAGACGGTCTTCGTGCAAGTGAACACGACCGGCACCTACACCCCGCTCGTCAAGTATCCGTTCCTGCCATCCACCGTAACCGTGAGCGGGTCGTCCTACATGCGGGTGGAGCAGCAATGAGGGGCCGTCACGCGCAGCGCGGCGCCTCGATGCCCGAGATGGCGGTCGCCGCCGTCGTCTTCTTCCTTTTGCTCTTCGGCATCGTCGATTTCGGGCGCGCGCTCTATACCTACGGGTTCGTCGCGCAGCTAGCGCGCGAAGGCGCGCGGTACTACATCGTGCGAGGCACGACGTCGTGCGCGAACAGCAAGAACCAACTGCCGGACTGCAACGCCACGAACAATCAAGTTCAGGCCTACGTGCGAAGTCTCAATGAAGGCGCGACGAAAACCAGCGGGTTCACCGTCACCGCGGTACCGGTCAGCTGCCCGAACGGCGTGACCGCAACGGCGGCGCCGGGCTGCACGGTCGCCGTTACCGTGACGTATCCGTTCTCGTTCGCAATGGGCTTCATGCCGAGCAGCATCTCGATGTCGAGCACCTCCACGATGGTGGTTTCGCAGTAAGGCTCTCGGGGTAGATTCAGGCGACGCTCGGCTCGGCCTCGGCGGATGGCATCGCCGCCGCGGCGCGCGGGTGTCGCCGGATCAAAAAGACCAGCGGCGTCGAGAGCACGAAGACGATCGCGGTAACGCGGAAGACGTAATCGTAGCCAATCATCGTCGCCTGCTGTGCGACGAGCTGCGTGAGTTGCCCGACTGAGTATCCGTGGCTCTCGGTGACGCCGGAGGCGAGGACGTTCCATGCGATCGCGGTCTTGTGCGTGAGCAGGGTCGTGAGGATCGCGATGCCGAGACTTCCGCCGAGTTGACGCAGGAGCGTGAAGACGCCCGTCGCTCCCGCAAGCTTCGGCACGGGAACGTCGCTGAGCGAGATCGTGGTGAGCGGCACGAAGAGGAAGCCGAGCGCGAAACCTTGCACGACGCGCGGCCAGAAGACGTCCCAATATCCGGCCTGCGCCGTCAGCCCACCCAATAGCCAGGTGGACCACGCGAAGATCAGCGTGCCGAAGACGATCGACCAGCGGCCGTCGATCCGATTGAGCATGCGTCCGATGATGAGCATCGAGATCGCGGTGGCGATCGCGCCGGGCATCAGCGCCATGCCGGTATCGAACGCCGTAAAGCCCAGCATCGTCTGAAAGAAGAGCGGGAGCACGAGCGAGGTTCCGAAGAGCCCGAACCCCATGATGATGCCCAGAAACGAGCCGACCGAGAAAGAGCGGAAGCGGAAGACGCTCAGGTCGACCAACGGGTGCTTGTCCCGCAGCGTCTTGACCACGAAGAGTATCAGCGCCGCCACCGAGATCGTGCTGAGGGTAAGAATCGTTTGCGATGAGAACCAATCGTCGCGTTCGCCCTGCTCGAGAACGAACTGCAGCGAGGCGAGGCCGGCGGTCAGCAGCGCGAGGCCGGTCCAGTCGATTCCGCCTTTCGGCTTTTCGATGTACTTCGGGTTCGGAATAAACGCCAGCGTCATCAGGAAGGCGACGATTCCGATCGGCACGTTGATATAAAAGATGAGCGGCCAGGAGGCGTTATCCACCATCCAGCCGCCGAGGGTCGGGCCGATCGCCGGGCCGACCATCGCGCCCATGCCGAAGATGGCCATCGCGGCCCCCCGCCGCTCGGCCGGGAACGTCTCGAAAAGAATCGCTTGCGCAGTGGGCTGAAGCGCTCCGCCGCCGATGCCTTGGACGACGCGGTAGAAGACCAATACCCAAATCGAACGGGCGGTGCCGCAAAGCAGCGATGCGACGGTGAAGAGCGCGAGCGAGGTGGCGTAAAACATCTTGCGCCCGAGCAATGCGGTGAGCCACCCGTTGAGCGGCATGATGACGACGTTGGCGAGGATGTATCCGGTCGCGACCCACGCCGACCTCGTCGACCGTAGCGCCGAGATTGCCCCCGATGGTATTGAGCGCGACGTTGACGATCGTGCTGTCGATGATCGCCATGATGAGCCCGAGCATCACGGTGATCGTAATGAGCGCCACGGGCGCGCCGTGGCGAGCCATGAGCCGGCTCTTCATTCCTCCCGGGTTACCATCTCCTAAAGGCCTCCAACACGTGCTCGAACAAGGGACGTTGCGGTGTTTCCCCGTTTGAGTGCTGCTCAAAAGAAGACGGCCGCTTTTCTCGTTACCGCTGCCTTCGCGCTCTTCGGGTTGGCGAACGTCGCGGCGTTTCGGACGAACCTTTACCGCGCCGTCCTCGACCCCGCCTCCAGCACCGGAAGCTTTGAATCCGCGATCGCGCAGTTTCGAGCGTTCCGCGCCGATCCTAGTACCGACGTACTCGTCCTTGGCGATTCGCGAATCTACTCCGGGCTCGATCCGGCGGCGGCCGCGACCGCCGCAGGGATGCATCTGCGGTTTCTCAACGCCGGTGTGCCCGGCACGACACCGCGGTGCTGGCCATTCTTCGTGCGCGCAATCGATCCGCGGGCCGACCGGTTCAAAGCGGTCGTAATTCCAGTCGACACGTATGCCGACGACGATAGCGCGATTGGAAGCCTCGACGGCGACGACCGCCCGATGGATCTCCGTTACGTCGTTTTTCAAACGCGATTATCGGATCTCCCGAAACTGGCCGGCTCGTTTTCAGATCCTCGCGAGCGCGTCGAGCACGGCATCGATCTCTTTTTGCGCGGTCCGGAACTGCGCGACGACGTTCAGAATCTGCTTGCCGATCCGCCTGCGCGTGCGGCAGCGCTCGCGAAGGCGCGAGCCGATCCGCTGTACGATCCGCTCGGCGCCCATCCGCGCCCGGAGTCGCTGGCGGGTTTGAGCGTCGATTTTAGCGCGAAACGCCCTACGGTATCCGAGCGGTCTCTCCGACGACCAGCACCGTGCAATCGGGCAACAGGTGCTCGCAGAAGGGAAGCCGAGCGCGTCGTACGCGCTCTATCGCCGGCAATGGCTCGAACCGATCGCGGCGCGATATCGCGCCGCGGGCGTTCGCGTGATCTTCGTGCGCATTCCCACCCGCCCGGCGCACCGCGTAGCGAGCCAGGATCCGAGCGGATCGCTGTTGCGATCGCGCAGTCGCAGGACGCGGCGTTGCTTCCGGCTGCGCCGTATATCGCGCTCGAACGCCCCGAGCTTTTCGCCGACGAAGATCACCTCAACCGGACGGGGAGCCTACAGTTCAGCCGTCTCCTCGGCCGGGACGTCGCCGACGTGCTGACGAGGGCCGCGCCGGCTCGAGTGTCCGCGGCGGCGGCGTCCGCTGCGCCGTCGAGCGCGGGAGTTGCGTCCGTCGCGCCGGCCGCGCCTGCGTCGCCCGCCACGACGCCGCCGCGACCGCACCGTTCGCTCTCGTGGTATGCCGCGGCCGCCGGCATCGGTATCCCGCTGCTTCTACGTCGTACGAGTTTTGGCTGTTCGTGGCCATCGTCGCGGCGATCTTTTACTTCGCGCCGCGGGCCGCGCGACGATGGATCCTGCTGCTTGCGAGCTATTATTTTTACGCGCGCTGGAACGCATGGTACGTTGTGTTTTTGTGGATCCTTACCGCGAGCGACTATCTCATCGCGGTGGCTTTGGAACGCACGCGAGAGCGCAGCGGCCGCGATCCGCGCGCGCTCTTAGCGCTCGGCATCGCGGCGAACCTTGCGTTCTTGGGCACCTTCAAATACGCGAACTTCGCCAGCGGCACGGTTGCAGCGCTCGTCGGCATGCACCAAAATCCGTGGCTCGTCGCACTCTTCGTTCCGATCGGCATCAGTTTTCATACGTTCCAGAGCATCTCGTATCTCGTCGACGTCTACCGAGGACGGATGGCCGCGATCCGGCGACTCTCGGATTACGCGCTCTATTTGGCGTTTTTTCCACAGCTGCTCGCGGGGCCGATCGTGCGCGCCGGACTCTTTTTCGGGGAGCTGTTCGCCTGGCGCCCCCCGGTCCAGAGGATATCGGCTACGGGCTGGCCCGCGCCGGCTTCGGGCTGGTGAAGAAAATGGCGATCGCCGATCAGTTCGCGGGCGTCGCAAATGCCTATTGGGCGGCTCCCGCCGGTCATCCGGGCGCACCGGCGGCGTGGTGCGCGCTGTTCGCATTCTCGATGCAGATTTATTTCGATTTCTCCGGATACAGCGATATCGCAATCGGCTGCGCGCGGCTCTTCGGGTTCGTCTTTCCGGAGAACTTCGGCATGCCGTATCTCGCGACGAGCATCACCGACTTCTGGCATCGCTGGCACATCACGCTCTCCACGTGGCTGCGGGATTATCTCTATATCCCGCTGGGCGGCAGCCGGGGCGGCACGCTCGCGACGCTGCGCAATCTGATGATCACGATGCTGCTGGGCGGACTCTGGCACGGCGCGCAGTGGACGTTCGTAGCGTGGGGCGGCGTTCACGGCGCGCTGCTCTGCATCGAACGGATCGGCGGCGCCGGTCGGGCGGTTGCGGGACGCAACGCCGCAACCGCCGCACGCGTCGCGCTCACATTCATCCTCGTCTCGCTGGCGTGGGTGCCTCTTCCGCTCGCCGACCTTCGGCGCGGCGATCGACGTTTATCGGAGCGCTGGTCGTCGGCGGGGGCGGGGCACCGATTCTTTCCGGTTGGCAAACGTTGCTCGCCGTGGGATCGTCGCGTTCGGCGCGTTCCGTTTCGCGGCGGGCGCTTCGCTCTCGGCGTTTGCGTGGGCGGCGCTTCGCCCGGCGGCGCGCATCGTCACCCTGGCGGGCGTGCTGCTCGCACTGGAACTGCTCACCTGGCAGGGCGTTTCGCCCAGTTTTATCTACTTTAAGTTTTAGGTTCAGCCGGTCGAGCGCGACGCCGACTTCGGAAATGCCGCGCGAATGCGGTCGATCGCCTCGATGACGGTGAGTGCAGCTCGACCCAGCGCGGGAATGACGCGCGCGGCGGATGAGCCTCGGGTCGAACGAGGCCATGTATCGCTCGTTCTCCTCGACACAGGCGCGCACGAACTTCGCCGCGGTCAGATCCTTGAGAAGGTCGCCGAAGAGATTGGCGCCATCGGCCGGCCCTTTCTCGGTTTGGATCCGCGTCCGTCTTTGAACTTGCTGCCGATCGCCGCGACGTACGACGCGAGTGCCGGGATCGCTTGCATCAGCGGCCCGCGCAGCCCTCGCCGCGTGCGATCCCACGCAATCCAGTTGACGAAAAAGACGATGTGGCGCGCCTCTTCGACGAGCACGCGCGAGAAGAGCGAGGTGAGCGCCTCCGGAAGAAGGCGGGCGTCGCGCGCCAACCGGAAAATGCCGAAACCGGCATACGAGTCCACGCATTCGCTGTAGCCAAAGAGCATGAACGCGTCGCGCGTCGGACGCTTTCGGGGCACGTTCGGCGTCACACGCAAACCGTACCGGTCGATCAGGCACTGGAGAATCCGTCCGTGGCGAGCCTCCTCGTACCCTTGGAGCTCCAACGCCTGGCGGACGAGCGGGTCGCGCTCGGTCTTGGCATACTCGGCGAGCATTTCGCCGGCTCCGAGTTCGACTTCGAGTGCGAGCGTCCAGATCGGAATGGCGCGCAGCCGCGCGAGCGAGACGTCATCCAGTTGCGGCCACGGCCACTCCTGCGCGGTCGTACGGGCGGTGCGATTCCCATGAACGAGCGGCAGAAGAGTTCCTTATGTTCGTTCGATCCAATGCGCACGGTCGACTGCTCCATCCAAAAATGCGAGGAAGGCGACGATCCGGAGAGCGGTCGAAGGAATCCCGTACATGACCGCACTCCGCGACCGGGTTCCTTTACGCCATCATCGCGCTCGCATCGCGCAGTACCTTCGCGGCGTGGCATTTCGCGACGGGTCGGTGGCAGCGAGATCCTCGCAGAGCGTCTCCCGGCGATTCGGCGGGCGACCCGCTGCGGCCGGGCCTCGTGCTGTGGGCGTGCGCGGCACGAAGCGGCGACGTTGACGACGCGCTCCCGGTCGCGGCCGCGTTCTACCTTTTCGACCGCTTTCTCGTGCTGCACGCGGAGCTCGGCAGCGACACGTCCTCAAGCGTTGCAAAATGGGGGCTCGGCCAGAGCCTCAACGCCGGCGACGCGCTCTACGCGCTGGCATTCCGAACGCTCGCCAGCGACGTACGGAATCCGCAACGCCGCCTCGAGATCGGCGCGCGTGGTCGGCGAATCGGTGCTCGAAGCCATCGAAGGAAACCACGCCGCGCTCACGCGTGCAGCGTTGGAGGCCGGAGCGTTTCTCGCCGGCGCGGCGGAGCCGGTCGTGCGCGCGTTTGCCCGAGCCGGAGATCTGTTGTCCAAAGAACCCGCCGCCGCTGCGGCGGCGCTGCAGCCGCACGTGTCGGGCGACGACGCGACCGCCTTCAAAGAAGTAGCACGCTACATTGCGCAACAAACGGCGTAAGCACGAAACGCCGGCGCGTAAGGCGGATCACCTGCGCATCAACGTCGAGCGCGACGTCGGAGCGAAAGGCGTCGACGCCGGCTTCGGCGCGTACCGGTTCACGCATCGAGCGCTTCCCGAGATCGATCTCGAGCGTGTGGACACGTCGGCCGAGCTGCTCGGGCATAGATTGCGCGCACCGTTTTTGATTTCGTGCATGACGGGCGGAACGCCCGAAGCGCGTCGCATCAACAAGAGGCTCGCGCGCGTCGCGCGAGACGTTTGGATTCGCCATGGGGCTGGGTTCGGGCCGAGCGCTTATCGAATCGCCCGACTCGGTCGATACCTTCGACGTGCGACCGGTCGCGCCCGACGTGCCGCTCTTCGCCAATCTCGGCGCGGTGCAGCTGAAGAAAGGATACGGCATCGAGCAGTGCCGGCGTTTGGTAGAGCTGTTGCGCGCCGATGCCCTGGTGCTGCATCTCAATCCGCTGCAAGAAGCGCTCCAGCCCGAGGGCGACACGGCATTTGCCGGCGTACTCGATGCAATCGCACGGCTGTGCGCAGCCGCGCCGTTTCCAATCGTCGTGAAAGAGGTCGGATGGGGCATCGCGCCGGGCAGAAGTCAGCGCCCTGGTGGATGCCGGAGTTGCCGGCGTGGATGTGGCGGGCGCGGGCGGCACATCGTGGAGTGAGGTCGAGCGGTATCGGATTGCGGAGCCGTGGCGTGCCAACGTTGCGGCGGCCTTCGCCGGATGGGGGATCCCGACGGCCCGCGCCGTCGTGGACGCGCGGTCGGCCGCCCCGGATACGACGCTGATCGCGAGCGGCGGAGTTCGCGACGGCCTGGATGCGGCCAAGGCGTTAGCGCTCGGCGCGGATGTGGTGGGAATGGCGGCACCGTTTTTGAAAGCGGCGGACGCCGGAGTGGAGGCGGCGGAGATTTGGCGCGCGAGCTCGTCGAGACGCTGCGTATCGCGATGTTTTGCGTTGGAGCGTGCGAGCCGCGCCGAGCTGCGCGGGACGCTCGCATGACGCTGACGCTCGAAGCGGCGGATGCCTATTGCCGCATCCTCACGCACCGTCACTACGAGAACTTTAGCGTCGCGTCACGTTTCGTCGACGCACGTAAGCGCCGCGATCTCACGCGGATCTACGCGTTTTGCCGAACCACGGACGATCTCGGCGACGAAAGCCCCGACGCAACCGCACCGGCGCGACTCGAGCGCTGGTGCGGCGAGGTGGAGGCACTCTTTGCGGGAACGCCGCCGGTCCATCCGGTGCTGGTCGCTCTGCAGCCGACGGTGGAGGCGAACGCCATACCGGCGCAGCCGTTTCTCGATCTCATCGCGGCGAACGTTCAAGATCAATACGTGACGCATTATCGGAGCTGGGACGAGCTCATCGGCTACTGCCGCCTCTCCGCCGCGCCCGTCGGGCGGATGGTGCTGCGCGTCTTCGGCGTCACCGGTGCGGACGCGGAACGCCTCTCCGACGACGTGTGCATAGGATTACAGCTGGCCAATCACGCCCAGGACGTTAGCCGCGACGCCGCCATCGGCCGGCGCTACCTTGTGGATAGCCGATGTGGACGCAAGGGGAATTGCGGGCGCCGCGCAAGCCATGGTGGAACGGGCTCGCGACCTGCTCGCTTCGGGAATCGAGTTGGAACGGCGCGTTCCGCGGGCGCTGCGCGTGCAGCTCGTACTCTACCGAATGGGAGGCTTGGCCATATGCGACGCGATCGAGGCAATCGGGTACGAAACGGAACGTGAGCGTCCGAGCGTCTCGTCATCGAAGAAGGCCGAGCTCGATACTCCGCGCCGCGACGCAACTCTTCGCGCGAGGCGGCTGAGTAGATGATCGGTCTGCGCGCGCTACGCGGCATCGTCGTCCCCCAATCCGATCAGCATCGGGCCGAACGCTTCAACCGCGACATGGCCAAACGTGAAGCCAGAAACTTCTACTGGGGCTTCATCTCCCTGCCGCACGAACAGCGCATGGCGATCTACGCGCTCTATAACTTTGGCCGACCGTCGATGACGAAGCCGACACCCTCGTGCCCGATATCTGCCGGGCCGCCTGCTGCTATCGCGCGCGCATCTCGCAATGCTGCCGCCGGCGTCTACGGCGAGACGATCCGATCATGCAGATCCTCGGCGAGGCAGTCGAGCGCTACTCGATCCCCGAGGGCGAGCTGCAGATGCTGATCGACGGCGTCGAGATGGATTCAACGACAAGAAGCGTTACGCAGACGTGGGAAGACCTGCGCGGTTATTGCTATCTGGTCGCATCGGTCGTCGGCCGCATGTGCGTGCGCATCTTCGGTTTCACCGATCCGGTCGCACTCGACCGCGCCGACGACCTCGGCCTCGCGCTGCAGCTCACCAACATCTTGCGCGACATCACGGAAGACGCCGGCGACTGGAGCGTATCTACTTGCCGCAGAACGAGCTCGCGCAGTTCGGCATTCGAAGAAGAAGCACTGCTGCGCGGCGACACCGGCCCCGGTTGGCAAACCTCTCATCGCGATGCAGACCGAGCGTGCGCGCAAACTACTTCGACACCGGCTATGAAGTCACGCGCTACATCCCGCGGCGCCCGGCGTGCGTGCGTGCGCACGATGGCCGGCATCTATGAAGGAACTCCTGAACAAAATCGAGCGCGACCCGTGGCTGCCGCTGCATCAGCGCGCAGCGCTCGCGCCTACGGAGAAACTGCGTGTCATGGTGAAATCGTGGCTTTCCAGCGCATAGCCGTCATCGGCGCGGGCCTCGCCGGACTCGCAGCCGCGCTAGAACTCAAAGAGCCGGCGCGCACGTCGAGCTCTTCGAACGCAGCCGTCTGCTTGGCGGACGTGCGACCTCGTTCGAAATCGACGGCATTGAAGTCGACAACGGACAACACGTGTTTCTTGCCTGCTGCACCGCATTCGTCGCATTCGCGCGCCGTGCCGGTTTGGACGACAAACTCAAACTGCAGCCGCGTTTCGAAGCGCTCGTTCTCGCCCGCGACGGAACGCAAGGGCGCCTGCGCGCCGCGTCGTTGCCTGCGCCGTTTCATCTTGCTCGCGTCGTTCGCAACTACGCGCACTTAAGCACCGGCGCAAAACTGCGGATCGCGCGTGCGCTGGCGAGCGCCATGTTCCGCCGCACCGACGACGCGACGACCTTCGAATCGTGGCTGTGCCGCGCCGCCAAACGCCGGAGAGCGCCGGGCGTTCTGGGATCCGTTCTTCATTCCCGCGCTCAACGCGCCATTCGATCAGGTGTCGCTGGACGACGCGATGTTCATGCTTCAAGACCGCGTTCCTCTCCAGCCCTAGCGCCTCGCGCTTTGGTTTCTCAACGTCCCGCTCGCGCACCTGGCCGCCGCGGCCGCGGCCACTCTGGACGCCGTTCACCTGTCTACGGCAGTGACTGGGTATCGAAATGCGGACGCCGGCGGCATCACGTTGCGCTTGCCGGACAACGGCGCGCAGTCGTTCGACGCCGTCGTGCTCGCCGTACCGCCGCGCGCCGTCGCGCAAACTCCTCGGCGACCCGGCACGTTACGGCGTGCGCGACCTCGACGCTATCGACCCGTTCCCGATCCTCGACGTCCACCTTTGGCACGACGGCGGCGAGATCGGTCTCGATTTTGCCGCCGCGCTCGAATCGCCGCTGCAATGGATCTTCGAAAAAGCCCCCGGCTACCTGTGCTGCAGCTTCAGCGCCGCCGACGAATATTTGCGCCTCCCGACCGCCGAACTCGAATCGCTCGCCTGGCGCGAAGTCGCAAACCTACTCCCTGCGATGAAAAACGCAAGAGCTGGTACGAAGCGCCGTCACCCGCAACCCCGAAGCCACGTGGTTGCCGCAAACCCGGCGTGACCCGCGCCGCCACAAAACACCGACCTCCCGCGTCGCGATCGCGGGCTCGTGGACCAATACCGGCTGGCCCGACACCATGGAATCCGCCGTGCGCAGTGGCGTAAAGCTTCTGCATCCTGCGCGTAGTGAGCAATGCGAACGCAGTCGAAGGACTCGCGGCAATCAACCGCTACCAAGGACATGCACGCTACGCATGCTTCCGTTCAAACGCCAAGCGAAGTCAACGCATGACCAGCAAACAAACCCTCGAACGCGCGACGCAGTGGCTGCTCGACAACGCAAGACGACCGAAGGCTGGTGGTCGCGGCGAACTCGAGACCAACGTCACTATGACCGCGGAGCAAGTGCTTGCTCTATCGCTTCCTCGGACTCCGTCTCACGACGTACAAGACGGCGCGATCGCCCATATCCTGCGAAACCAAAGCGCAGGACGGCTCGTGGGCATTGTATTACGACGGCCCCGCCGACGTGAGCACGACGATCGAATCGTACGTCGCACTCAAAGTGCTCGGCGTCGACCCGCGCGCGCCGCAGATGCACAAGGCACTAGCCGTCATCCATGCAGCGGCGGCGTCGTCGAACGCACGCGTCTTCACGAAGATTTGGCTCGCGCTCTTCGGCATCTATCCATGGTCGGGCGTTCCGTCGCTGCCGCCGGAACTCGTCTATTTCCCGCTCTGGGTCCCGTTCAACTCTGTACGATTTCGCCTGCTGGGCGCGCGGAACCGTCGCGCCGCTGACCATCGTGCGTCTCGAAAAAACCGGTGCGCGAACTCGGCGTCGACGTCGGCGAGATCATTCGTTCCCGGCAGCGAACGCGAACTGCACCCGCGTGACGCGGCAGACGGCACTGGCTGCATGTAGGTCGAGAAGCTGCAAAAGCTCTACGAAGCGCTGCCGCTGGCAGCCGCTGCGCTGGCGACGCGCAGCATCGCATCGCGCACTGGGTCATCGAGCGCCAGGAAGACGACGGCAGTTGGGGCGGCATCCAACCGCCGTGGGTCGTATTCGCTGATCGCGCTGACCTGATGGGATACGGTCTCGATCATCCGGTGATGCAGAAAGGCATCGACGGCTTCGCCGCGTTTCACCATGGACGACGCGACAGGGCTGGCGTTTCCTCGCGTGCATGTCGCCGGTCTGGGACACGGCATGGGCGGTGCGCGCGCTCGCCTTGGCGGGCTTCGACAGCGCATCCCGCGATGGTCGCGCCGTCGCATTGGCTGCTGCGCCGAACAGATTCCCGACGATGCGCCGGGCGACTGGCGCAGAAATGCAAGGGCGACGCGCGGTAACGGCTGGGCCTTCGAGTTCGACAACGACGCCTATCCCGGACATTGACGATACGACGATCGTCGTGCTCGCGCTGCTCGAAGGCGGCGACCGCGCAGCAAGATCGCGCGTCGATCGAACGCGCCACGACGATGGACGCTCGCGATGGACTCTGACGCAACGGCGCATGGGCCGCATTCGACCGCGACAACACGCGCGAGACTGCTTTACCGCATGCCGTTCTCGGATTTCGGCGCGATGATCGACCCGCCGACCGAAGACGTCACCGCGCACGTGCTGGAGATGCTCGCGGCGCTCGGCTACGACGTCGTCGATCGTGCCGTCGCGCGCGGCCTTGAGTATTTGCGCGAGACGCAAAAGCCGGGGGTTCGTGGTACGGCCGCTGGGGCGTCAATCACGTTTACGGAACGTGGTGCGTCATCTCCGCACTCGGCGGCGCTGCAAATCCGGCGGCGACATGATCGAGCGCGCAGCCGAACTGGCTGCTCTCGGTGCAGAATGCCGACGGCGGCTGGGGCGAAAGTGCCATTCGTATGCTGACGAGTCGTTTGCCGGCATCGGCCGCAGCACGCCTCGCAAACCGCTTGGGCCGTGCTCGCGCTCCAACTTGCCGGCCGCGCGCAACATCCGGCGGCCCAGCGCGGATCTTGACTATCTATGCGAGCGCCAGCGGCCGGACGGCACGTGGGACGAGCCGGAGTGCACGGGAACCGGTTTCCCGCGCGACTTTTATATCAACTATCACCTCTACCGGCATCTCTTCCCAACGATGGCTCTTGCCACAGATGTCGCTCTCGAGACGCTGCGCGCCAACACCTTCATCGCCCAACGGAAGGAGCAGTTAACGACACCCTGATGGAGCCAGCTACCCCTTATGAGCATGCCGTCCAGCAAAAGATCGCAGTCGCGAAATATATCGCCGGCAAGCGCTCAGCGCGGCAGTCGAAGTATCCGCTCGTGCTCGAGCTCGAGCCGCTGCTGCAATGCAATCTGGCGTGCGCCGGCTGCGGCAAAATTCAGCATCCGACGACATTCTGCGCAGCGCCTGAGCGTGGAAGAGTGCATCGCCGCCGTCGAAGAGTGCGGCGCGCCGATGGTTTCGATCGCCGGCGGCGAGCCGCTCGTCCACGATCAGATGCCGCAGATCGTCGAGGAGCTGGTCAAGCGCAAGAAGTTCGTCTTCCTGTGCACCAACGCGATGCTGCTCAAGAAGAAGATCCATCTCTTCAAGCCGTCGATCTACTTCGTGTGGATGATCCACCTCGACGGCATGCGCGAGCGTCACGATCAGTCGGTCTGCCGGAAGGCGCGTTTTCGATAAAGCGATCGAGGCGATCAAAGAGGCGAAGGGCGGCGGTTTCCGCGTCTTCACCAACACGACGTTCTTCGATCAAGGACGGCCCCGAGTCGATCCGCGAGGTGCTCGACTATCTCAACGACGACCTCAAAGTCGACATGATGCAGATCTCGCCCGCCTACGCGTATGAGAAGGCCCCCGATCAAGAGCACTTCCTCGGCGTCGAGCGCACGCGCGAAATCTTCAGCCAAGTCTTCGCCGACGGCAAGCGGCGAAGTGGCGCCTCAATCATAGCCCGCTCTATCTCGACTTCCTCGAAGGAAAGGTCGATTTCGAGTGCACGCCGTGGGGGATTCCGTGCTACACGGTCTTCGGCTGGCAACGGCCCGTGCTATTTGATGAGCAAAGAGGGCTACGCGAGCACCTATAAAGAGCTGCTCGAGGAGACCGACTGGTCGAAGTACGGCCGCGGGAAGCACGAATCGTGCGAGAACTGCATGGCGCATTGCGGATACGAGCCGACGGCGGTGATTCGCACGACGGGCTCGATCAAAGAGTCGCTGCGGGCGGCGTTCGGAAACTAGTCCTTGGCAGCGCTCACGGCGACGCCGGAAGGCCGCACCAGGTGGATGGGCGTGCTTGCCGTTCCGCCCTTGGGATAGGTAAAGAAGCGAACCTGATCGCCGGCGCCGTCGCTGCCCACGAGCGTCGAACCGTCGATGAGGAATGCGCGCTCGGCGCCTTTGACGTGCGTCGTCTGCACCACGCGCGCCGATTTGCCCGTAACGATCACGTGCAAGATCGCGCTTTGATCGCCGCGGGCGCCCGATCCGCCGGCCCCAAATGCAAGGTAGCCGCCTTCGTTCTGGATGCCGATGGGGACGGAGATGGCCGTATCGAGCGTGACCGGCATTAGCGAGCCTTCGCCGCTCCGTAACTCCGCGAGGGCAAAGGACCCGGTCCGGCTTTCCCCGTCGACGAAGAGGTTGCCGCCGGCATCGTATCCGCACGCCGCGTCGTCATAGAGCGAAGGATCGAGATAGGCCAGCGGATTCCCGCGCGCCTTTGGAAAGACCAGGAGACCGCCGGTCCCCGACGTGCTGGAAGATGCAGCCACGGCGAGATCGCCGGTTCGCGAATTGACCGAACAACCGTCGGGCGTGTAAATCGTCGTCTCGAGCGTTGCGATCGGCGACGTGCCGCCGTGTGCGTACTCGAAGACGGTACGCGCACGGGCATCGGTAACGAAGACGTTACCGTTCGCGTCGGCGCACAGCCCGGCGGGGCTCTCGAAACCGGTCAGCGTTTGGACGTGCGCGTGCTGCGCATAGGCGTACACTTCGACCGTGCCGTCGGCGGGGTCGCCCACGTAGAGCAGCGATTGCGTCTTGGCGGGCGCGACGTGCCGCGCTTGCGTGCCTGAAACCGGAAGCGATGGTAACGGCGCTCCCGCGCAGCCGCCGATCAGGAAGGCTGCCGCAAGCGTGATGGTCCGAAATCGACCCATACCCACCTCTCTCCGGCGGCCACATTCGCCGGGGGCGGGGCTTTCCATTGCCGAATCGGTTGCCGCATGATGAGCGTCGCCTTCATATTGGGATGGATCCTCGCCGTTGCGTTAGTGGCAGTCGGCCTGGTGGCAGTTGCCGCCCCGCACGAACTCGCGCGCCGATACGGCGTCGCCGTGCACGGACCCGACGGCGCCGCGTTCGTACGCGCGACCGGCGTGCGCGATATCGCGATCGGCATCGTGCTTGGAGCGACTGCCTACCTGCACTCGCTGCCGCTGCTGATTGTTTTGGCGATCGTCGGAATCGTCGTATCGATCGCCGACCTTCGCATCGTCACGCACCACGGGCAAACGCACCGATATCACGCCGCCCACGCCGTGCACGCTTCCGGCGTCGTTGCGTTCGTGCTGGTGCTGGCAATGGCGCTCTTCGCCATCGGCCGGTAGGGCGAGGGCCTTAAAGAATCGGCACCTGCGGGGCCGCATCGCGCCGCGTGATCCCTAGCGCGCGCGGATCGTCGAAGACTTCGACCTTGCGTTGGTATGGAACGAAACCGGTGCGGCGATAGAACTCGAGCGCGCGCGGATGATCGAGCGTGCAGGTGTGCAGCCAGAATCGTTCGATCGGCCCCGACCACGCAATCTCGAGAGCGCGATTCATCAGCCAGCGCCCCGCGCCGGTTCCGACCAGCGGGGGAGCGACGCCGAAGAGGCCGATTTCGCACTCGCGCGGTTGGCGAAAGTCGAGCTCGAGCAGCCCCTCGTCGCCGTCGCGGGTCGCCATTACGTAGATTTCGAGACCGGGATCGGCGAGCAACCCACGCAGCTCCGGTTCGGAGAGCAGCATGCGCAGCGTCCATAGATGCTCGTCGCCGACGCGGTGGAAGAGCGCGCGATAACGCTCGAGATCGCTCCCCTCGAAACGCTCGAGCCGCCAGTCGTCGCGCTGAGGCGACGGGCGTAGCGGCGGCTTCGAGCGCATCTCGAGAAAGGTTTGGACGGCGGCGAGCTTCCCCGGCGGTACGGGGTGATAGCCGTCAACGAGCGGGTGGGTACTTATACCGCATCACCTTGCTGAGGTCGATGCCGCGGATAATTCCATTGGCGTGATAGGCTAAGCCCCACGAATCGATAGACGACATATCCGGGAAGATACAGGCCTCCAGCGTCTGGTCGATCGAGTTTTTCTTGTACCAGCCGCCGCCGGCGCCGTACGTGCCGCCGAACTGATCGGAAGCGCCGAGCTGGGAGCAGTAGCACGACGCGGGATTCCCGCCGCACGAACCCATCGACGGCTTCTGATAATAGGCGAGCGCCGCGAGCGTGGGCTTCGTGGTATAGAGCGTGCTGAGCAGAATGTGGATGCGAGAGCCGTCTTTCTTGCTCGTATATTGGCAGAACGTCTTCACGCCCGCGAGAAAGAGCAGCGACGGGCCGTTACTGCCGTACACGGCATGCCGGACTTCGACGGCGCCGTGAGTCTTCACGCAGTACGCGGCCGCCCCGGCTTGATCGGGAACGTCGGCGGCTTGTTGGAGCGCGTCGGCACCCGCCGGCGACTCCGCGGGCGTGGTCGCAACGGTGTTGCCGCCGCAGCCGAAGAGCCCGAGAATAGAAAGCGCCGCAAACGCGGCAATCGAACGTTTCATCAGCGTTACCTCGACGACGTACTACCGGGCATCGTGCGAGGAGCCCTTCGAGCCGCGGCAGTATCACGCGGAAATGGCAACGGGGGATCGCGTCTTTCTCACCGGCGCGAGCGGTTTTATCGGAGGACACATCCTGCGCGAACTGCGCGCGGCCGGCTATCCGGTGCGGGCTCTCGCACGCGATCTCGGCGCCGCGCAGGAGCAGGCGCAGGAGGGCGTGGAGTGGATCGCGGGCGACTTACGCGACGTCGGCGCCTTTGCGCGCTCGCTCGACGGCTGCCGGTATTTGATCCATTGCGCTGCGCTCTACTCGTTTGCGCCGCGCGACCGGCTTGCGCTGCACGCGGTGAACGTGGAGGGCACCGCGAGCCTGCTCTGTGCCGCGGACCTGGCAGGCGTCGAGCGCGCCGTTCTCACGTCGAGTTCGGGGACGCTCGGTCATGCCAATAGCGGCTATCACCGCTCGAAGTTCGATCAGGAACGGATCGCGTTTTCGGGACGCGTGCCGCTGCTCGCTCTGCTTCCGTGCGCCCCGGTCGGACCGGGCGATCATAAACCGACGCCGACCGGAAAGCTCGTGCTCGATTTCGCGCGCGGCAAGATCGTCGCCAAATCGCCGGGCGACGGCGGAATGAATCTCGTCGCCGTCGAGGACGTCGCTGCGGCGCACGTGACGGCGCTGCACCGCGGACGCCCCGGCGAACGCTACGTCATCGGCGGCGAGAACTTACGGATGGACGAAGTCTGGGCGATGCTTGCCGACGTTACCGGCAAACCGATGCCCCGATGGCGCGTTCCGTACGCGGTCGCGTTGGCAGCCGCCTATGCCGACGAGCTGCGTTGCCGCGTGACCGGCGCAGCGCCCGAAATACCCGTCGAAGGCGTGCATCTCGCGCGCATCCGGATGTATGCGGATTCGTCGCCGGCGCAACGCGATCTCGGTTACGTCCCGACGCCGGTTCGTGCCGCGCTCGAACGCGCGGTCGCGTGGTTTCGGGCGACCGGCCGAGTTTAGGAGTCGAGGAACGAAGTGCACCGGCTCGCGCGTCGACGAGCTTCGCGCCGGTTCCGAGCATGAGGCTGCGACCGCACGCAAAAACAAACCCCCGGTGAACCGGCAGACGGATGCGGACGTGACGTACATCGCAGCAACATCGCTCGAATACAAAGCGCTGCGTCGGGAGGCGCCCGATGCGCGGGTCGTCCAAAGCGGAATCGCACTTCGCGATCTGCGCGCCGAGCTTGGCGAGGCCGTCGTCAGCGTGGGGCTCGCCGGCGGCCTTCGCGACGAGCTGCCGACCGGGACGCTCTTGATTCCGCGCGAAGTGCGCGCCCCCGACGGCAGCACGAGGCGCTGCGATCCGGGGCTGGTCGAGCTCTTCGCAGAGAGCGCCCGGTGCCTCGGAATCGAGCCCGTCTTCGATCCAATGGTGACCGCGACGAACGTCGTAACCGGCGCGTCGCGCGCGCAATGGTCGGCGCTCGGCTATGCCGGCGTCGATATGGAGACGGGGCTCGTGGTCGCGCGTCGCATCGCCGCCGTGCGCGTCGTCTTGGACACGCCTCGGCGCGAGCTCTCGCGCGATTGGGAACGTCCGGTGCGTGCGCTGCTCAAACCGTGGAACTGGCCGCAGGCGGCGTGGCTCGCGCGCGAGGCTCCGCGCGCGGCGGCGCTGGCCGCACGCGTGGTTGCGGCCGCGCAGGGCATCGGCGAGCGGATGCGTATAACGCGCCAATGGTAATCGAGCGGATCGACTCGCCAGCCGACGTCAAAGCGCCTGCAGCGCGACGAAATGGACGTCCTCGCGAGCGAGATTCGCGACCTGCTCGTCCAGCACGTGCGCCGTCAACGGCGGACATCTGGCGCCCAACCTCGGCGTGGTCGAACTGACGCTCGCGCTGCATCGCGTGCTCGACCTCCCGCACGACAAGCTCGTTTGGGACGTCAGCCACCAAATCGTACGTCATAAGATCCTCACCGGCCGCCGCGACCGGTTCGACACGATTCGCAAAGGCGGCGGCCTCTCCGGATTTCGCGATGCGCAGCGAATCGCCGTACGATCCGTTCGGGGCGGGCCACGCCAGCACGTCGGTCGCTTCGGCGCTGGGCATGGCGACGGCACGCGATCTCGTCGGGCGGCGACGAAACGGTCGTCGCGGTGCTTGGCGACGGCGCGCTCACCGGCGGTCTGGCCTACGAAGCGCTCAACAACGCCGGCGCGCTCGAAGACCAGTTTCATCGTCATTCTCAACGACAACGAGATGTCGATCGCGCCGAACGTCGGCTCGATCGCCTCGTATCTCTCGGTGCTGCGCACGCAAGCCGTTCGCGAACTTTGTCGCGCCGAACCGGGAAAGAAATGCTCAAGCGCATTCCGCTGGGCAGCGCCGCGAAGAAGGCGATCGAAGGCGCCGAAATCGGCGCGATGCACTTCATCGGTCCCGCCGAGAAGACGGCGGTGATCTTCGAAGAGCTCGGATTCCGGTATATCGGCCCGCTCGACGGTCATAACTACGACGTGCTCGTCGACGCGCTGCAAACCGCGAACGATTTCGAGCGCCCCGTTCTGCTCCACGTGCGCACGGTAAAGGGAAAGGGCTACGAGCCGGCCGAGCGGGATTCGCGCACGTTCCACGGCATTGGCGCAAACGCGTTCGAGCCGAGCAACGGCACAAGAAGAACGGCCTGGCAGGCCGGCCGAAGTTTCAAGACGTTTTCGGCGACGCGATGATCGCCGTCGCCGAAAAAGATCCGCGCGTCGTCGGCATCACCGCCGCGATGCCCGACGGCACCGGATTGGCGAAGTTCGGAAAGCGATTTCCCGATCGATACTTCGACGTCGGCATCGCCGAGGCTCACGCGGTCTGCTTCGCGGCCGGTCTGGCGACCAGCGGCTTCCGTCCGGTCTGCGCGATCTACTCGACGTTCTTGCAGCGTGCCTACGATCAAATCGTGCATGACGTCGTCGTGCAGAACCTCCCGGTCGTCTTCTGCATGGATCGCGCCGGGCTTCGTCGGCGACGACGGACCGACGCACATGGGACTCTACGACATCGCGTATCTGCGCACGCTGCCGAACATCACGCTGATGGCGCCGCGCAACGAGGAGGAGCTGCTTCCGATGCTCGAGCACGCGCTGGCGCTCAATGCACCGGCCGCAATCCGTTATCCGCGCGGCTCGACCAACGGAAAGCACGACGAACCGCTCGCGCCGACTCGTGCACGGCAAAGCGGAAGTGCTGCGCCGCGGCCGCGACATTGCGTGCTGGCGTACGGAACAACGGTCGACCTGGCGCTCGACGCGGGCGTGGAGGGCATCACGGTCGTCAACGCGCGCTTTGCTAAGCCGCTCGACGAGGCGCTGCTGTTGGACTTGGACGCGACCATTCGCTGATCATCACGCTCGAGGAGCACTCGCTGGCGGGCGGTTTCGGTTCGGCGGTCGCCGAGTTCGTCTCGGATCACGGCCTCAAGCTGCGCGTCGAACGGCTCGGCATCTCGAACATGCTGGTGCACCACGACTCGCAAGATAAGCAACGAGCGCTCTTCGGCATTAACGCCGAATCGCTGGCGGCGCGAATTCGTCAGCTCGCGGGCGTGCCTGCCGCTCCGGCCCACGAAGCAGTCTAGGGACAGCTCGCTAGCTGCTGGGCAGCGACTTAGGTCGGCGCCTTCATAGGGACCAAGCAGGTTTCTTGACGCTCCTGGCGACGGGTGCTAAACTCGTACCCTATGCCCCGGGGCGCATGAAAGCCGCCGAAAAGAGAAGGGCGAGACACCTCCATCATTCGGAGCCCGTGTTTCGTCTTTTTGGTGTGCCCAAAAGCGGGGTGAGCCACGCCGGAATTCATTGATAGATTATCCGCAGAGAAAGAGAGTAATGGCGAAGACGACAGCTCCGAAGTCCGCATCAAAGAGTTCACCGGAGACTGTCCCGAGCTCGCCGAGGGCTAGCAAGACTCGAACCAAACGCTCCGCCGTCGCGCCGCTCAAAGTGACGACCGATAACGGCGCCTCGACGGTTATGCCCACGACCTTCCCGATGCCGACGGGCGCGTTTACCGTCGAGCAGCCGCCCGGATCCGGGTCCGAAGCGCGAACGGCACACGTTCGCGAAGATCCCGCACGTTCTCGAAGTCCCGAACCTCATCGAACTGCAGAAGGCCAGCTTCGATTGGTTCAAGACGGAGGGTCTGGCCGAGGCATTCGCCTCGATCTCGCCCGATCAAAGACTTCACCGGGAACCTGATCCTGGAGTTCGGCGAGCATTCGCTCGGCGAGCCCAAGTACTCCATCGAAGAGTGCCGCGAACGCGACATGACCTACAGCGCGCCGCTGCGCGTCCGCGTCCGTCTGATCACCGCCGAGTCGGGCGAAATCAAGGGCATCCCCGACCAAGAGATCTTCATGGGCGATTTCCCGCTCATGACCGACAAGGGCACGTTCATGATCAACGGCGCCGAGCGCGTGATCGTGAGCCAGCTCGTGCGCTCGCCCGGCGTCTATTACAGCCAGGACGTCGACACCAACTCGCGTCCGACGTTAACGCGACGATCATTCCGAACCGCGGCGCGTGGATCGAGTTCGAGACCGACAACGGCACCAAGAACGACGACACCGAAGGCACGATCGGCGTTCGCATCGACAAGAACCGCAAGATCTACGTCTCGACGTTCATCCGCGCGCTCTCGCGCCCGCGACCTCGGCCTCGATTGGGAGAGCGACGAGGCGATCCTCGCGCTGTTCGACGATCTGCCGCCGCAGGGCTCGCCATCATCCGCAACTCGATCGAGAAAGATCGGACATCAAGACGCGCGAAGACGCGCTCAAGGAGATCTACAAGAAGCTGCGTCCCGGCGAGCCCGAAAACGCCGAGAACGCCGAGAAGCTGCATCGAGTCGCTCTTCTTCGACGAGAAGCGTTACGATCTCGCCGGCGTCGGCCGCTACAAGCTCAACAGTAAGTTCCACTATCGGATTGAAACCCCGATCCCGAGGCGCGCTGGATACGCCGCACGTCGCGATCAACGAATATTCCGACGCCGGGCTGACCGAGCCGCGGGCGATCGTCACGGCAAGCGACGACGGCGAGGTGGTCGAAGTCGCGGACGCGTTCGACAAAGAGCATCCGGAGCAGCGGAGTGCACGGTTACGATCCGCTACAAGGGCGGGAACACGGTCGCATACGATCTTTACCGGGAGCTGGGCATCCGCAAGGTGCTCGGCGTTCGGCCGCGCGTCGCGCCGGGAATCCAGCGCGGGCGAGCGTCAAGAAAGGCGATACGATCGGCGACGGCGCCCGCTGCCTGCCGCGCGAAGACATGATCGCCGTCATCCGCCGCCTGATCCACGTTGCGGTCGGGATCGTGCAGAAGGACGACATCGACCACCTCGGCAACCGCCGCGTCCGTTCGGTCGGCGAGCTGCTGCAGAACCAGTTCCGCGTCGGCTTGCTGCGTCTCGAGCGCGTCGTGCGCGAGCGCATGACGGTGCAAGATATCGAAACGGTCACGCCGCAGGCGCTGATCAACATTCGTCCGGTCGTCGCGGCGATCAAGGAGTTCTTCGGATCCTCGCAGCTCTCGCAGTTCATGGACCAGACGAACTCGCTGGCCGAGCTGACGCACAAGCGTCGGCTCTCGGCCCTCGGGCCGGGCGGTCTGTCGCGCGAGCGCGCCGGCTTCGAAGTTCGCGACGTCCACCACTCGCACTACGGCCGCATCTGCCCGATCGAAACGCCGGAAGGCCCGAACATCGGTCTGATCGGTTCGCTGGCGACGTACGCGCGCGTCAACCAGCTTCGGCTTCATCGAAACGCCGTATCGCGTCGTGCACCGACGGCGTCGTCACCGACGAGATCGTGTACCTCACGGCCGACCGCGAAGACGAGTACATCATCGCCCAGGCCAACACCGACAGTCGACTCCGAGTCGGCAAAATCGCGGCGATCTCGTCGTCTGCCGCTACGCCGAAGAGTACATCGAAGAGCCCGCGAGCGCGCGTGCAGCTCATGGACGTCTCGCCCAAGCAGATCGTCTCGGTCGCAACGGCGCTGATTCCGTTCCTCGAGCACGACGACGCGAACCGCGCGCTCATGGGTGCCAACATGCAACGGCAGGCCGTGCCGCTGCTTCGTCCGGACGCGCCGATCGTCGGCACCGGCATGGAGTATCGCGCCGCCAAGGACTCGGGCAGCGCTCATCGTCGCGGACGAAGCCGGAACCGTCATCGCGGTCGATGCTAAAGGCATCGTCGTCAAGAACGCCGAGGGCGTCGAGAAAACGTACGACCTGCTCAAGTTCGTGCGCACCAACGCCGGTACGTGCATCAACCAGCGTCCGATCGTCGCCGTCGGCGATAAGATCGAGGCGGGCCAAGTGCTCGCCGACGGTCCTCGCTCCGAGCAAGGCGAGCTCGCGCTCGGTCAGAACGTTCTGGTCGCGTTCATGCCGTGGGAAGGCTACAACTACGAAGACGCCATCCTGATCAGCGAACGCATGGTCAAGGAAGATCGCTTCACCTCGATTCACATCGAGGAGTACGAGTGCGAAGCCCGCGACACGAAGCTCGGGCCCGAAGAGATCACGCGCGACATTCCCAACGTCGGTGAAGACGCGCTCAAGGATCTCGACGAGCGCGGCATCATCCGCGTCGGCGCGGAAGTTCGTCCGGAGGACATCCTCGTCGGCAAGGTCACGCCCAAGGGCGAGACCGAGCTGACCGCCGAAGAACGCCTGCTGCGCGCGATCTTCGGTGAGAAGTCGCGCGAAGTGCGCGACACCTGCTGAAAGTGCCGCACGGCGAAAAAGGCAAGATCATCGACGTCAAGGTGTTCTCGCGCGAAAACGGCGACGAGCTCTCGCCCGGCGTCAACCATCTCGTACGCGTCTACGTCGCGCAGAAACGCAAGATTCTGCAAGGCGACAAGATGGCCGGACGCCACGGCAACAAGGGCGTCATCGCCAAGGTTCTGCCGGAAGAAGACATGCCGTATCTGCGAAGACGGTACGCCGGTCGACATCGTGCTCAACCCGCTGGGCGTTCCGTCGCGTATGAACCTGGGTCAGATCATGGAAACGCACCTCGGCTGGGCGGCGCGCGATGCTCGGCTTGAGCGTCGCGACGCCGGTCTTCGACGGCGCGCACTCGGAAGACATCGCCGAATGGCTGCAGGACGCCGGCTTGCCGCCCGACGGCAAGACGTGGCTGCGCGACGGTCGCACCGGCGAGCGGTTCTCGCGTCCGATCACCGTCGGCATGATCTACATGCTCAAACTCGCCCATCTTGTCGACGACAAGATCCACGCGCGTTCGACGGGCCCATACTCGATGATCACCCAGCAGCCGCTGGGCGGTAAGGCGCAGTTCGGCGGACAGCGTTTCGGCGAAATGGAAGTCTGGGCGCTGGAAGCCTACGGTGCTGCGTACACGCTGCAAGAGCTGCTGACCGTCAAGTCCGACGACGTCATCGGCCGCGTAAAGACGTACGAAGCCATCGTCAAGGGCGAGAACGTGATGGAGCCGGGCGTTCCCGAATCGTTCAAGGTCCTCATCAAGGAGCTGCAGTCGCTTGCGCTCGACGTCAAGGTTCTCACCGAGAGCCGCGAAGAAGTCGAGATCAAGACCGCAGACGACGAGATGGGCGAAACGGAACGTCGCGAGTTCGGCCTGCTGATGGGCGACGAATCAGACCGCCGTTTCGCAAACGCAAGTCGCGGCTCGCGAAGCCGTCGCCGAAGCGGTTGCGGAAGGAGCGATCGAAGGCGCCGTTGCCGACGTGGAACTCGAACCGGAAGAGGAAGAAGAGGAAGAGCTGGACGACAGCAAACCGCTCGAGCGCCTCGGTCCCGATCCCGGTGGTCCCGCCGCTTCCGCGCGGCGCCGAACCGGAAGACATCTTCACGGCAGTCGTCGACGAAGAGACCGCTGCCGACGACGACCTCGAGGGCCCGCAAGGCTACGAACTCGAGGAAGAAGAGGAAGAAGTCTACGAAGAGGACAAGCCGGCGTACGAAGGCGACGAAGAAGCCCCGTTCACCGAAAGCGGCCCTCAAGAAGAAGAGTTCTAGACCTAGAGGAAGGGCCTCGCCGCGGCGGGGCCCTTCGGTTTTGCTACTGCTTCGTGCAGACGCCGGTGACGGCGACTTTACGGCCGGTCTTGGCCTCGGTGAAGGACGACGACGACGTCCACTTCGTCGGGCTCATCTTCACGATCGTGTTATCGGTTTGCGACGCGATGTCCGGTCCGGCGGCAAAGCTCACGTCGTGCCAGACCATCTTGTTGCCGACCCAACCTTTAGAGAACGAGAGCCCATACGCTCCGCCGTCGCCATACGAAACGTCTACCCAGCGATGCGAGTCGGAATCGTAAGTGTACTTATCCCAAGTCGTCAGCTTCCGGTTGATCCAAGAGGTCGTATTGGTCGTCGAGGTTTCCTCGAGCCAATAGCCCGTCGAATCCATCGCATACGTGGAGGTCGTCATGTAGGGCGCCGGACGGCGCGCGCTCTTGGTACTGCAGCTCCACGTGCCGACCAAAAATGCCATTGATGAAAAGTTCGGTTTTTGGGGTGCTGGAATCGGCGTGCTCTCGACTTGAGCGGGGGCGTAAGAGGGGAAAGCCGCGGCCAGGGCAATGGCGGCGGCGGCAAGCGCGGGGTATAGCCGCACGGGGCACCTCCTCAGCAAGATAGGTTGCCTTCAGGTTTTGCAGCCGGCTACGGGCGCGCCTGCTTTACCGGTGCGCGGCAGCAGGTGCCGGCCCCCGCCGGCGTGGTATCGTATTCGGCTGCTATTTTGGAGGCGTATCCTATGTTGAGAATCGCCGGAGTTGCCGCGATACTGGTCGCGGCGCTGAGTGCGTGTGCCGCTTCGGGGCAAATGCCCGCATCACCAATCGGACCGGCGAGCGCGCCGGACGTTCGCGTCGTCGTCGGCGCGCTGCACGTCGTCCCGTTCGCCATCGCCTTTCGCAGCGGAAAGCGTAGCCCCGCGGCGCCGGTGCGCGTCTGGCAGCGCGGGTTCGCGGGCCGGTATGCGGTTTCGAACCAGTGCCCCGGCGTCAGCGTCACGCTCGAGCGCTATGTGGATCGCTACGCCTCGCTCTGGCTCGTGCGTCCCATTGCTTCGGTGAAACAGCACTGCCTCATCGGATTCACCGGCTCGGACCGCCATCGCGGCACCAGCATGCTGGAGATCCGCGTCGAACGATGACCGCGCTTCCGAAGATCGGCATCGTGGGTACGGGCCGAATGGGCGCAAATATCGCGCGGCGTCTTCACGACGTCGGCTATCCGATCGTGGCGCTCTACGACACGCTGGGGATCTCGCGTCGGCGGTCGCAGCGGAGACCGGCGGCGAGGCGGTGCGTTCGCTCGCGCGTGTGACCGAGCTGGCCGACGTCATCCTCACCGTCGTCACCGACGACGAGGCGATGTATGCGAATCTTCGCGACGAGCGGCGACTCGCTGCTTGAGGGTGCCCGAGCGGCAAGATCTTCGTGAACTGCGCGACGATCATCGCCGAAGGTTCACGTTGAGTTCGAGCGTTTGGCCGAAGAACGTGGCGCCGACTCGCTCGAGGCTTGCATGGCCAGCTCGATTCCGCAAGCGCGCAACGGCACGCTCTATCTGATGGTCGGCGGGCGCGTGAGATCTTCGAGCAAGTCAAGCCGATGCTCGAGAAATGAGCGCTTCGCTCAAATATATCGGCGAAGCAGGTAAAGCCGCGCAAGTCAAAGCGCTCGTCAATATGGTTATGAACATCAACACCGCCGGTCTGGCCGAAGGTCTCGGGCTCGGCGACGCACTCGGGCTCGATCTCGACGTGCTGCGCGAAATCTTCTCGCAGACCGGCGCCAACTCGCGCGTGCTCGAAACCGACGGCGCGGACATGCAAAACCGCGAACACGAGGTCTACTTTTCGGCAGCGCACGCCGCGAAAGACTCTGGGATCGCGCTCTCGCTCGCGGACGACGCCAGCCTCAGTCTTCCGCTTGCGCAGGCGACGTTCGATCAGTTTGAGCAGATGAAGGAGCTCGGCATTGGCGAGCTCGACAAGTCCGGTATCTCGGAACTCACCTTTAAATCGCGTCACGGCAAAGAAGCCGCAGCGCACGCTTGATTCTGGAGGAATCGCATGCCCGCGGAACTCAAGGCAAAGTCGTACCCGCCGTCAGTTCGGGAACGGCCGGTCCGCTCGGCGTCGATCCATCTGCCTCGCCTTTGGCTCAAACTCACGTTGGAGCGCCCGGGGAGTTGCCCGAGGGCTACGATGAGTGCGGCGCCGGATTCGACGCGATGACCCTCGCGCGCTCGGGCTCGACCGCCAACAGACGATCGACTTCGTTCGCCAGAACAAACCACGTATATGGAGTTCGAGGAGTGGGTCGTCGCCAATGGGAAGACCGATAAGGCGACGATCGAGAGGCACAACGCCGCAGTCGCGGCTACAATCATGGCGACGAAAAACTCGGAGAGATGCATGGCGCCGCCGCCAAGATCGACGATCGCTCGGTGAAGGACGCCGTCTCCTTGAACACGATCGAAGATCTCGACGAGATTCACAAGCAGCTGACGGGACGATAATTCCCCAGATGCAACGCGTCGTCCTCAGCGACGGCGCCGTCACCACGCTCGACGTATGGGGCGACCGGGGCCCGTTGGTGCTCGCCGTGCACGGCATGACGAGCTCGCGCAGGTCGTGGGAACGACTCGCCCGGCATCTCGGCGGACGCTTTCGCGTCGCCGCCTACGACCAGCGCGGGCACGGCGATAGCGCTTCCATCGAGGGGCCGATGAGGCTGGATCGCGGCGTGGCCGACGCCGCGGACGTCGTCGCCGCCCTCGGCGAGCCGGTCGACGTGCTCCTCGGTCATTCGTGGGGCGGAGCGGTCGCGATCGTCGCGGGTGCGGCCCTGCCCGTAGCACGCGTCGCAACGATCGATCCGATGATTCGCCAGGTCGACGCGCAGTGGTATGACGAGTTTCTGCAAGAGCTCGACGACCTCTTCGCGCGGTCGAGCGAGGCGCGCGACGCGCTGGTTCGGCAGGAGTATGCGGACTGGTCGCCGCTCGACGTCGATGGAAAGGTGCATGCCGTGCATGCCATGACGACGGCGCCGATCGCGGGTTTGCGCGACGAAAATCCGCCTGCGACATGGGATCTGCGCGCCACGCTCGCGGGTTACCCCAAACCGCTGCTGCTGGCACTCGCCGCCCGCGGCGAAAGCATTAACGAGGACGTAACGTTGGAAGAGATCGCACGCGGCGTGCCTCCGGGCGTTCGAATCGTGGAGTTTCCGGGCGCGGGGCACAATCTTCACCGCACCGCGTTTGAGGCATTCGCGAGTGCGCTCGACGCATGGCTTGCATCCAGCGATGGTACGACGCGACGATGACTGCAAAGAGTTCGATTCTCGATCCTGCGATTCAGGCGTACATCGTCGACAATGCCGTTCGAGAGGATCCACGCCTCGCGCGGCTGCGAGCCGAAACGGCGGCGCGCCCCAACGCCACGATGGCGATCGGCCCGGAGCAAGGTCAGCTCATGGCGCTGCTGGCGAGGACGATCGGCGCTCGGCGATACTTGGAGATCGGCGTCTTCACCGGATATAGCTCGCTGGCGATGGCGCTCGCGCTGCCGCCCGACGGCTACATTCTGGCGTGCGACGTCAGCGACGAGTTTACCAGCGTCGCCCGGCGCCATTGGGCGTCCGCCGGTGTGGCCGAAAAGATCGATCTGCGCATCGCGCCGGCCCTCGAAACGCTCGCGCAGGTTCGGGCCGAGGGAATCGAACCGTTCGATGTCGCCTTCATAGACGCCGATAAGACGAACGTCGACGCGTATTACGAAGCAGCGCTCGAACTCGTCCGTCCCGGCGGCCTCATTCTGATCGACAACGTGCTGTGGGACGGCGCCGTTCTCGACCCAACGGCGACCGATCCGTCCACGCTCGCACTGCGGGCAATCGGCGCGAAGGCCGGGAAGGATGCGCGCGTCGACGCCGCACTCGTTCCGGTTTGCGACGGCATTCTCATCGCGCGCAAGCGCGAGCCCGGTTTCGCTTAGCGGTTTGGGGCGCGCAGCGCGTTAAAGCGGGCCCACGCGCCGCCGGTCTCGCCGAGCACGTCGAAGCAAATGCGGTGGTGGGGATAGTCCACGTCCATCGCGCGAACGGTGGCGAGGTTGGTCTCGATGATTCCGTTGTAACCGTCGGGCCGCTGGGGCTCGGTGCAGATCGGCATGGCGCTAGCCGGCGTTCCGCCCGCGTAACGCACCGCCGCGGTCGCGCCGCAGGCGAAACCTTCCCGAACGGCCGCGGGCGCCGTGTCGTACTCGGCGTTGGCGACGAGCGGCTGGTGCAACTGCGGGCGGACGCCGTCCCAGAGCGCGCCACCGCCCGCCATCCCCGAATCTAAGACGACGTGCGTGAGCCAGGTATCGTTGATTTCGACGGTTGCAAGCGGAACGTGCGGTGCCAGGTCAACCGGCGTGCAGCGCATATGCGTCAATCGCGCCGCGGAGGGAAAGAGCGTCACTTGCCGGCGGTCGCGCTCGATGAGGGTCGGAAAATGCGAGAAGAAGTCGTAACCGCAGAGGGCGTTGCTGCCGTCGAGGTTCGGTGAAATCAACGCTGCAACGTCGTGCAGCGAGTAGCTCGAGACTCCGAACCGCGCGATGCTCGTCTGACGATCGACGTAGGTCCGGCCGTCGGGAGCGAGCTCGAAGGTTCCGGCGCGGGAAATCAGTCGCGCCGAGGCTGCGAGCGCGGGCGAGACGATGATTGCCGACGTCCCGGTATCGAGCACGCAGGTGGCGCGCAAGCCATCGATCGTGACGGGTATCGTCGTTCGCGTGGCGTTCGTGCCGCTGGCGAGCACGACCGCCGACGAGGCCGCGGCATGGTGCGTGGCCGCGGCGACGGCTGCGACCGATAGCAGCAGAGCGAATGCGCGGAACGGAACTGATTTCATCTCGGCTCGGCGTTAGGGTATCATGGCGAGCGGGATTCCTTAGCGCCTCTCATCAAAGTTTCAGCGAGTGCGGATCACGTGCGTCGGCGGCGGTCCGGCCGGGCTCTACTTTTCGATCCTCGTCAAGCGCCGCTTCCCGGCGTGGGACGTTCGAGTGCTGGAGCGTAATCGGCCGCTCGACACCTTTGGTTGGGGTGTCGTCTTCTCCGACGCGACGCTCGAAAATCTTCGCGAGGCCGACGAGCCGACGCATCGCGCGATCACCGGGGCGTTCGCGCATTGGGACGACATCGAAATACACTTCGAGGGCCATACCTTGCGCTCGAGCGGTCACGGATTCTGCGGGATCGCGCGTAAGCGATTGCTCGAGATACTCCAGCACCGTGCGGCGGAGCTCGGGGTAGAGCTGCGGTTCGAGCGCGACGTCGTCGACGTCGCAGCAGAGCGCGCCGCCTGCGACCTGCTGGTCGGCGCGGATGGTGCGAATAGCCGCGTCCGCACGACCTACGCCCAGGAGTTCGGTCCGAGCATCGAGCACCGGCGGTGCCGGTACGTGTGGCTGGGCACGACGTTGCCGCTGGACGCATTCACGTTCATCTTCGAGCAGACGCCGCACGGGTGGTTCACCGTTCACGCCTACCGCTTTGACGAGCATTCGAGCACGTTCATCGTCGAGTGCCGGGAAGAGACGTGGCGCGCGCACGGCCTCGACACCGCCGATACCGAGCAGACGCTGGCGTTCTGCGAGAGGCTCTTCGAGCCGTATCTTCGCGGACATCGCCTCATGGCCAACAGCGCGCATCTGCGGGGACGCGATTGGCTGGCCTTTGCGCGGGTCGCCAACGAGCGGTGGGTACACGGCAACGTGGTGCTGGCCGGCGATGCGGCGCACACGGCACACTTCTCGATCGGCTCGGGAACGAAGCTCGCAATGGAGGACGCGATCGCCTTGGCCGACGCGCTGTGCGCCGGCGACGCTACGAGCGCCGCCCTCGAGCGGTATGAGGAGCTTCGCAAGATCGAGGTGCTCAAGCTGCAGAATGCGGCTCGCAACTCAACCGAGTGGTTCGAGAACGTCGCGCGCTATGCGACGCTTCCGCCGCAGCAATTTGCGTACAGCCTGCTGACGCGCAGCCAGCGCATCGGGCACGAGAACCTCCGCCTTCGCGACGATGCTTACGTGGATCGAGTGGAGGAATGGTTTGCCGGCCGCGTCGTTCCGCCGATGTTCGCGCCTTTTCGGCTGCGTTCGCTCGATCTGCCCAATCGCGTCGTGGTCTCGCCGATGGATATGTACAGCGCCCGAGACGGCACGCCGAACGATTTTCACCTCGTTCATCTCGGCGCGCGCGCGCTCGGAGGGGCGGGGCTGGTTTTCACCGAGATGACGTGCGTCACGCGCGAGGGACGAATATCGCCCGGATGCACGGGCATGTACCTCCCGGAGCACGTCGAGGAGTGGAAGCGGATCGTGCGTTTCGTCCACGAGCAGTCGGCGGCGAAGATCTGCCTGCAGCTGGGACATAGCGGTCCGAAAGGCTCCACGAAGCTCATGTGGGATGGGATGGACGAACCGCTCGACGACGAGAACTGGGCCGTGGTTGGTCCGTCGGCGATCCCGTACTCTCCGCGCAGCCAAACGCCGGCAGAGCTGACGCGGTCCGAGATGGATGCGATCCGCGACGCATTCGCACGCGCAGCGGCGATGGCCGTCGATGCCGGATTCGATATGCTCGAGCTCCACTGCGCGCACGGCTACCTGCTCTCGTCGTTCCTGACGCCGCTGCGCAATCGTCGCGCCGACGAGTACGGCGGCGCGCTCGCGAACCGCTTGCGTTATCCGTTGGAAGTCTTCGGAGCCGTGCGCGCGGCTTGGCCCCAGGATCGCCCGATCTCGATTCGTATCTCGGCGACGGATTGGGTCGAGGGCGGCATCTCGGGGGAGGATTCGGTTGAGATCGCGCGCGCTTTTCAAGCGGCCGGCGCCGACCTGATCGACGTATCGACGGGACAGACGTCGCCGGATGCACGTCCGGTTTACGGCCGAATGTTCCAGACGCCGTACGCCGACCGGATTCGCAACGAGGTCGGCATCGCGACGATGGCGGTAGGGAACATCACCGATACCGACCAGGTCAACGCGATCCTCGCGGGCGGACGCGCAGATCTCGTGGCGCTTGGCCGGCCGCATTTGGCCGATCCGTTTTGGACGCTGCACGCCGCGGCCCGCCTCGGCTACGCGGATGTTGCGTGGCCGCGGCAGTATCTTCCCGGCAAGGAGCAGCTGGAGCGTCTCGCCGCGCGCGCCCGAGCGGCGACGCCATGAGCGTGGCGGGGAAGCACGCGCTGGTTACGGGCGGCGCGCGCGGAATCGGATTCGGGATTGCCGCGCTGCTGGCGCGCAACGGCGCGCGGGTGAGCGTCGTGAGCCGCTCCGTGCCCGAGGGCGGCGCCGGCGAGGTGCCGCGATTTACCAGCGCCCAAGCCGACGTCGCCGACGAAGCGGCGGTGCGCGCGGCGTTCGCCCGATGCTGCCAAGTCAACGGTCCCGTCGACATCCTCGTCAACAACGCCGGCATCGCCGAATCCGCTCCGTTGAAGCGCACCGATCGCGCGATGTGGGACCGGATTATCGCGACGAATCTCACCGGAACGTTTCTCTGCAGCCGCGAGGCGGTTCCGGGGATGGTGGCCGCAGGGTGGGGGCGCATCGTCAACATCGCGAGCACCGCGGGCCTTGCGGGTGCGGCGTACGTAGCCGCCTATTGCGCGAGCAAACACGGCGTGGTCGGTTTCACGCGCGCGATTGCGGCGGAACTCGCTTCGACGGGCGTGACGGCGAATGCGATTTGCCCGGGCTACACGGAGACGGAGATGATGGCGCGCTCGGTGCGCAACATCACGATGCTCACGAACCGAAGCGAAGAAGAGGCACGCCGGTTGATGGCGCGCGCAAGCCCCGGCGGACGGATTGCGACGGTCGATGAGGTCGCGCGCGGCGTGCTGGAGCTCATCAACGGCGATGCGACGGGCTTGGCCGTCGTGATCCCCGGCGGGTGTGCGGTGCCGGCTCCGTCGTTCGAATCCTAGGCGCCGTACCAGCGCAGCAACGGCCAGATCTGCGAGAGCGGCGCGACCGGGAAGCGGCAAACATAAATAGGGGAAGGGCCTTCGACGACCCACTTATATGGCTCGGTCGAGACCCCGACCAGCGTGACGCTGCGATAGAGTTGCCGTAGCCGGTCGATGCGCGTCGCCCCGATCGCTACGAGGGCGCTCCCGTCGTAGCCGCGCGGCCCCCAGAGATAGTAGTTGTTTTGGCTGGAGATCGCCGCCGGCAGCCCGTAGCGCGGGCCGAAGAAGTCGAGCGCACCTGCGTCGGCATAGGTGTCGGCATAGATAGCCGCGCGCGCGCGAACGCGCGGCGGCAGCGTGAAATAGACGGAAGCGACGTCGCGTGCAAGCCTTTGCCAGCCGAACTCTTCGGCGAAGACCGGCTGGATGAGATGCGGCGCCGAACCGTCGCGGCCTGTCAATCCGAGTAGTTTCGTATACGCAATAAGGTCGTCAACGGGCAAGAGCGGCAGTGCGAGCGGAAGCGCAACGAGACCCACCGCGGCGATTGCCGCGAGAAGCGCCGCGCGCAGTCCACGCGCCGCGTTTTCGCAGGCAACGGCCCCAAAAGCAAAGAGCGTCGCATAGATGCCCGCGATGTAGTAGCCTTTCGCCGCGGAGGCGATTGCTACGATCGCGACGGCGCCATAGGCGACGGAAACGAATCGCAGATCGGCGAGCGGTCTGCTACGCCACGGCGCGATCGCACCGGCCGCCCAGACGATCGCAGCCACCGGACCGGTATAGACGAGTTGTTCGAGTAGGAACGGAAGCAGGTTCGCGATCGTGCCGCGGTATTCGAGCGCGAGGCCATTGGAAAACGCCGGGCGGTGCGTCGCATCGCCGCGCAGGACCTCGACGATCGGCCACCCGTGCGAGGCTTGCCATACGGCGTTCGGAAGCACGAGCGCCGCCGCGCCAAGGGCGGCGGCGACCGGCCACGGCGACCAGAGGACGCGGCGCTGCGGCGTTGCGAGCAGTCCAACTGCGATAGCGGCGAGCGCGAGCAGCATCGAGTACTTCGCATAGATGCCTGCTGCGCCGGCAAATCCGAGCAGCAGCCACCACTGCGGCCGTCGCTGCGGCGGGGCGCGAACGATTCGAATCGCACAGTAGAACGCCGCCGTCCAGAACAGCGGCTCGAACGAGGTCGTCGTCAGGGTATTGCCGAGCAAAAGATAGGCAGGCATGAGTGCGGTCGCGGTGCCGGCGAGAATTTGCGCGTAACGCCCGCCGCCCAAGCAGCGTGCGATCTCGACGGCGAGCGCGACCGTGAGCGCCGCCGCGAGGATCGGCAGCGCGCGCAACGCCAAGAGCGCGTAACCGGCCGGTGAAGAGAGCCACGCCGCAAATGCGACCATCGGCGGCTGGTCGACGTAGCCCCACGCCAAGTGCTTCGAACACGCGATGAAGTACAGCTCGTCGCGGAAGTAGCCGTATCGTGCTGCGGTCGCCGCGTGAAGCAGCAGCGCAAGCGCGGCGAGCGCGAAGGCGATCACGCCGCGCGGCGAGCGACGATCAGCAGGCTGAGCGCGAAACCGCAGACTCCCGACCATATCCAGGAGCCGAGGGCGACGTTCCACGTCCACCAAATTCCGTCGGTCATTCCGATGCCGATGAGGTAGATGCCGACGTACGTCATCGGCACGGCGACGGCGAACCAACGAAACGCGGTGATGCCGCCGACGACCGGACGCGGATCGTATCGCGCAACGAGCACGTCGGCGAACAGGCCGGTCAGCACCGACTGCAGGAGCGTGATCGCCAGCAGCGGTGTCTGGTTCGTAAAGGCCGCAGCGGCGGGCGCGTTCCCGATCGTCAGGAGCAGCGCGAACAGGCCGAAAGACGGATGCATCCGCGAGACCAGCCAGAGCGCGAATCCGGCGATCAGCGTGCTCTGAAAGATGACGATGAGGACGCCGGTCGCGATCTTGTAGTATCCAATGGAGAGCGCCGTGAGGTAGTTGGGCGTAAATGGGACGACGGGCGGCGGACCGTTCGTCCGTCCCGCTGCCGGATCGAAAGCGTAGGCGGTTCCGAAATGCGCCAGGATGAGCCAGGCGGCCAGCCCGAGGACGAGCGGTAACTGACGGGAGAGCGTCGTTGCCCGGCGGTCGCTCAGCACGGATCGAATCGGTCCGGTCGCGAGTAGGAAGATCCCGAGTCCGAGAATTTGGTGGGTCGGGCTCAACAGCGCATCGACGCCCTCCTCGATGCCGAAGACACGGTGCCAAAGCATATCGCCGATTCCGCCCAGCAGGAACACGCCGATACCGACGGCAGCCAGCCGATAGCATCGCGGCAGCGCGTCGGGCCATGCATAGCCGCGGGAGTGCGCGCTCGCGGCAAAACCCGCGATCACCACGATCGCGGCGAGCATGCCGGAGTAAAAAACGGCGTGATACGGCGTAAAGAAGCTCTCGACGGGAACGTGACCGTGCGCCCATGCGTCGAGAAAGAAACCGCTCCCGATCCAGATGGTGCAGATGCCGACCGCATAATCGAGCGCGATGCTTCGCGGAGCGGCATGCTGCTGCGCCATAGGTGACGGCAAGGCTTACGCGCTAGTATGGCAGGTGCCTTCTCGCGGAGCAGGTGGCACTGTCGGAAGTTTCGTACGATGACCACGTGCTGCTTCGCATCGGAGCGCTCGCGTTCTCCGCGCTGCTCGCGGCGTGCGCGCCGCACGTTCCCGGTCTGCCGGAAAACGTCACCGTCGGAATGGCGCGATTGCCCGTGCCGCCGGTCGAGCCCAACGATGCGCCTCCGCGGATCCTCGGCGCCGAGTTTTCGACCCTCGACGTGCGGCGCGGAGAGCGCTGGTCGGGCGCGTTCGTGACGGGCACGAACGTCGCAAGCCTCGAAGTGCGGACCAGCCTCTTTTCGATCAACGTGCCGAAACGCGCGCCGGGACGCTTCAGCTTCACGCTCGACGTTCTCGACACGCCGCCCATCTTCGTGCGCCGCTATCGGCTGCGCCTGATCGCGCGCAATAGCGCGGGGACAGCGTACGAAGAAGACGTGCCGTTCGACCTGCGATGACGGGCGCGCGCTTCGACCTCGACGGAGGGGTGCTCACGATTACGCTCGAGCGCCCCGAACGCAAGAATCCGCTGACGTTCGAGCTCTACGCTCGGCTGCGCGATCGCTTTACGGCGCTGCGCGACGATTCTGCCGTCGCGTCGGTCGTCTTGACCGGGAGCGGCGGCAACTTCTGCTCGGGGGGCGACGTGCACGAGATCATCGGACCGCTCACGCAATCCACCTCCGAGCAACTGCTTGCGTTCACGCAGATGACGGGCGATCTGGTCAAAGCGATGCGCGCCGCGCCTCAGCCGATCGTCGCGGCGGTCGACGGTGTTTGCGCGGGAGCCGGAGCGATCCTCGCGATGGCGAGCGACCTTCGATACGGGACGGAGCGGTCGCTGGTGGCATTTCTCTTCGTACGCGTCGGGCTTGCCGGATGCGACATGGGCGCGTGCGCAATGCTGCCGCGCATCGTCGGTCTCGGCCGGGCATCGGAGCTGCTCTACACCGGCCGCGCGATGCCGGGGCGCCAAGCGCACGAATGGGGGTTCTACAACGAGCTCGCCGGCCCGGACGAGCTGCTCGAACGTGCGACGAGCGTGGCGCGAGCGCTCGCGAACGGCCCCACGCGGGCGCATGCGATGACGAAGCGGATGCTGCACGCCGAATGGGCGATGCCGCTCGACGAAGCAATCGATGCCGAGGCGCGCGCGCAGGCGCATTGCATGGAAACCTCGGATTTCCGCCGTGCCTACGAAGCGTTCGTCGCAAAGCGGCCGCCGGCGTTCGAAGGGGATTGACGTGTCGTTCCTGCGCTGGCCGTTCTTTGACGACTCGCATCGGTCGTTCGCAGGCGATTTGGAGCGTTGGCTGCGCGACGCGTCGGTCACCGACGACGAACGCGATGCCGATGCGAGCACGCGTGCGTGGGTTGGGACGCTTGCGGCCGGCGGCTGGCTGCGCGCGTGCGTGCCGCGGCGAGCCGGGGGTCTGCGCGGCGAACTGGACGTTCGGACGCTCTGCATCGCGCGCGAAACGCTGGCCGCGCGTTCGGCTCTCGCAGATTTTGCATTCGCCATGCAAGGACTCGGAAGCGGACCGATCTCGCTCTTCGGAAGCGACGCGCTCGTGGAGGCCTATCTGCCTCGCGTCGTCGACGGCACGTGCATCGCGGCTTTCGCGCTCTCCGAGCGCGAGGCGGGCTCGGACGTCGCCGCGCTCTCGACCGCGGCGCGCCGCGACGGCGACGGTTACGTCATCGAGGGTGAGAAATCGTGGATTTCGAACGCCGGCATCGCGGATTTCTACGTCGTCTTCGCGCGAACGGGCGAAGCGGGCGCGAAGGGACTGACTGCGTTTGCGGTCGATGCGACGACGCCGGGCTGTACGGTCACCGAACGCATCGAGACGATCTCACCGCATCCGCTGGGAACGGTGCGCCTCCGCGGCTGCCGCGTTGCAGCGTCGCAGCGAATCGGCGAGGAAGGCGCGGGTTTCAAGATCGCGATGGCGACGCTCGACGTGTTTCGCAGCACCGTCGGTGCGGCGGCTCTGGGCTTCGCGCGGCGCGCGCTGGAAGAGTCGATCGTGCAGGCTCGCTCGCGGCGGCTCTTCGGCGGCAGGCTCGGCGATCTCCAACTTTCGCAAGCCGCCATTGCCTCAATGGCGACGGACGTGGACGCTAGCGCGCTGCTCGTCTACCGTGCCGCATGGGAGAAGGATGGCGGCGCCGCGCGCGTAACGCGCGAGTCGGCGATGGCCAAGTGGTTCGCCACCGAGGCGGCGGGACGCGTCTGCGATCGGGCCGTGCAGCTCTTCGGCGGCCGCGGCGTGACCCACGGCGAGATCGTCGAGCGTCTTTACCGCGACGTTCGCGCGCTGCGCATTTACGAGGGCGCGAGCGAGATTCAGCAGGTCGTGATCGCGAGGCAGGTGCTGGGGCAGTGAGCGAGCGGCTCACCGGGCACGTCGACGGCTTCGCGGAAGAGCGACTCCCCCGCGCCGAGGAACTGCCCGAGGTGCTGCTGGCCATACTCCCCCAGCGCGACGCGCGACGCCTCAACGCGGCCGCGGAACTGGTTGACCGTCACGTGGAGAGCGGCCGCGGCAGCGCGCGCTGCATCGTGTTGACGGAGGGCGGGGCATGGAGTTACGCGCAACTGCGCGACGCCGCTAACCAGATCGCGCACGTTTTGGTGGACGATCTGGGCGTCGAGCCGGGAAACCGCGTGCTGCTGCGGGCGCCGAACACGCCGATGCTCGCAGCGTGCTGGCTGGGCGTGCTGAAGGCGGGCGCCGTTGCGGTGACGACGATGCCGCTTTATCGCGCGGGCGAGCTGCGCTTCATGATGGAGAAAGCCCAGGTCAAACACGCGCTCTGCGACGGACGGCTGCGCGATGAGTTTGAGCGCGCGTGCCTCGAGTACGAAGGCGTGCGCAGCGCGTACTTCAACGAAGCGCCGTCGGACGCGGGGTCGCTCGAGACGCGAATGGCGGCGAAGTCGACGAGCTTTGCCAACGTCGACACGGCGGCCGAAGACGTCGCGATCATCGCGTTTACCTCCGGGACCACCGGCACGCCGAAAGCCGCGATGCACTTTCATCGCGATCTGCTCGCCACGTGCGAAACGTACGGCACGCACGTGTTACGGGCTCGCCCGAGCGATCTCTTTTGCGGGAGCCCGCCGCTTGCGTTTACCTTCGGTCTGGGGGGATTGCTGCTCTTCCCGCTGCACGCCGGCGCCGCGACCGTGCTGCTCGAGAAAGCCGGCCCGACCGAGCTACTCGACGCGATCGAGCGCTACGGCGTCACGACGCTGTTCACCGCACCGATCGCCTACCGCAGCATGAGCGAATCGCTCGAAGGGCGCGCGGTCAAGTCGCTGCGCACCTGCGTTTCGGCCGGCGAAACGCTGCCGAAAGCGGTCTGGGAGGCGTGGCACGCGCGAACCGGTCTGCCGATTCTCGATGGGATCGGCAGCACCGAGATGCTCCACATCTTCATCGGCTCGCCCGCATCCGAGACGCGCGCGGGATCGACCGGACGCGCCGTGCACGGCTACGTTGCCGAGGTCCACGACGACGAGGGCCGGCCGGTCGCCGACGGCACGGTGGGGCGTCTCGCGGTGAAGGGCCCGACGGGCTGCAAGTATCTGCGGGACGAGCGGCAGGCGAACTACGTTCGCAACGGCTGGAACTATCCGGGCGACGCATATCGCCGCGACGCCGATGGGTATTTTTGGTACGTCGCACGCATGGACGACATGATCGTTTCCGCCGGGTATAATATTTCCGGCCCCGAGGTCGAGCAAGCTCTCATCGCGCACCGCGACGTCCAGGAGGTCGCAGTCGTCGGCAAACGCGACGCGCAGAAAGAGACCTACGTCGTGAAGGCCTACGTGGTGCTCGTCGACGGATGCGCGGCAACCGACGAGAAGGCCGACGAGCTGCGCGAGTTTTGCAAAGCGCAGATCGCGCCGTTCAAGGCGCCGCGCGAGATCGAGTTCGTCGGCGCACTGCCGAGAACTGAGACCGGAAAGTTACAACGTTACAAGCTGCGCGAAACGCCGGCTATGCGGGGCTAGAAGGAAGAACGGCGGTCGCTTCGATTTCGATCAGCGCCCCTTCTTCCAGCAAACCGGCGACTTGGACGAGCGCCATCGCCGGATAGTGCGCGCCGACGATCTCGCGATAGGCTACGCCGAGCTCGCCGAGATTTCGCCGATACGCTTCTTTGTCGGTAACGTACCACGTGAGCCGCACCAAGTCTGCGGGGCCTCCGCCCGCCGCACGCAAGACCGCGAGCACGTTGGTGAGTGCTTGACGAGCTTGCGCGAGAAACCCGCCGGCCACGAGCTCGTTGCGTTCGTTCCAGCCGATCTGCCCTGCGATTGCCAGGTAGCGCCCCTCGGCGAGAACGCCGTTGGCGTAGCCCTTCGGACGCGGCCAACCCGGAGGATTGATCGTGTTGCTCATGCGTGCTCTCCTTTGCGCAGCAGCAGCGTCAGCAGCGCGCTGACGAGCAGGTTGAAAACGAGCCCGTAGAGGGCGATGAAGCCGGTGACGGTTACGCCGAACGCGTGTACCGTCACGTTCGAGGTGAAGCCGCCGGCATATGCCATCGCGCAACTCACCGCCAGACCGCACCCCCAGCCGGCGATGAGCGCCTTCGGATGAAACCAGCGCGTCCACAGGCCGAAAACGAAGGCGGGAAAGATCTGCAGCATGAGCGCGCCGCCGAGCAGCTGGAAGTCGATCGCGTACGGAACGGGAACGAAGAAGATGAAGAGCAGCGCGACGCCGCAGATGACGAGCGTGATGAGCTTTGCAACGCGCGTCTCGACCGGCGAGCGCTGCGGCGAGAACTCGCGAAAGACGTTGCTCGCGAAGAGATTGGCGGCGCCGATGCACATAATGGCCGCCGGGACGAGCGCGCCGATGACGATCGCCGCGTCGGCGATTCCGGTAAACCACGGCGGAAAATACCGCGCGAAGAGGAGCGGAACGACGCTGCTGGCGTCGCGCGGCGCAATGCCCGCCGCGATCCCACAGTAGCCTAAAAGCGCGAGCAGCCCTAAGAGCAGCGAGTAGATCGGCAGCAGCGCCGCGTTGCGCCGAATGACCGCGCGGCTGCGCGCGGCGAGCACGCTCGTGATCGAATGCGGATAGATGAAGAGCGAGAGCGCGGAGCCGAAGGCCATCGTCGCGTAGGTAAAGTACTGCGGAGGGGTCAGAAGGATCGACGAGGCGTGCGGGCGCATCGCTAGCGCGGTCGCGGAAACCGCAAAGACGTGTGCCCAGCCGCCCAACCGGCCGGGAATCACGACGATCGCGGCAATCACCGTCACGTAGATCAGCGTATCTTTGACGAAAGCGATGAGCGCCGGCGCGCGCAGGCCGCTGGTGACGGTATAGGCGGCGAGAAGCATGAAGGCGACGGTTAGGGCCGGCAGCGAGCCGCCTGCGCTCAGCATCCCGTACTCGCCGAAGACCGCGCGCATGCCGACGAGCTGCAGGGCGACGTACGGCAGCGCCGCGACGACGCCGGTGACGGCGACGGCGATCTCGAGCGTGCGGTTTCCGTAGCGATCGCGAACGAAGTCGGCCGCGGTGACGTATCCCCGTTCGCGTGCGAGGCTCCAAAAACGGCTCAGAACGACGAGCGCGATCGGATATGCGATCGTCGCATACGGAACGGCGAAGAACCCAAGCGCGCCGACGCCATAGACCAGCGCCGGTACCGCGATGAACGTGTATGCCGTATAGAGGTCGCCGCCCAGCAGAAACCACGAGACGAGCGTCCCGAAACTCCGCCCGCCCAGCGCCCATTGCTCGAGGCTGCGCAGATCGGCGTCCCCCCATCGCGAGGCGAGAAAGCCCATCAGGGTGACCGCGCCGACGGCGATTGCGAGAATTGCGGCGCCGACCGACATCAGCGCTCGTCCGTCAGCGCAACCACGGCGCCGAGCAGCACAGCCGTAAGCGGGACCCACAGCAACTGATACCAATAGAAGAACGGAAGCCCGAGAAACGCGGGTCGCGCGTGGTTGTAGAACACCGGCAGCAGCGTGCCCAAGAACGGCAAGATCAACAGCGCGTACCAGCCGCGGCGCATGCGCCGTCGTTTCACGCAGGCTTGGCGTGCGGCCTTTTAAGTCTAACGAGCAACGAAAGGTCAGCACCCTTCGTGAAGCAAAGCAAGGTGCCAAAGCTCCGAGGGAACTCTCGAAAGCGAAAGGATCGATATGTCGGTAACGCAACCCCCGAAAGATACGCCGTTCGGCCTCGAACCCAACGTCGCGGCGGGGCTCGCCTATCTCTTTTGTCTGTTAGGCGGGATCGTGATGCTCGTCGGCGGCGGATCGAATCGATTCGTCAAGTGGGCTGCAGCGCAGTCGATCACGCTCTGGGCACTCTGGTTCGTGCTCTGGTGGGTGATCGGATTTCTCGCGCATGCATGGGTCTTCGCACTGCTGTTGCTGCTGGTTATCTGGGTGCTGCCGCTCCTCGGCCTGGGGGTGTGGCTCTGGACGTTCATCTCTGCCTTCCAGGGCAAGGAAGTGCGCGTTCCGGGCGTCGCCTCGCTCACCGAGGCGATCTTCAAATCCCAGTTGGGCTAGCGGCGACGCTGCGGCGGCCGTAGCCGCAGCAGCGGACGCTCGAAACAATAGGTCACGAAGGCCGCTCCCGCGATACTCATCGCGAAAGCGGCCTCCGTATATCCGAGCTTCCAACGCGCGTCGCGGTGCGGATCGCCCGAGTACCACGGAATGTGATGCGCGAGCAATTCGCGCGCGACGATCTGATGGTACAGATACAGGTTATACGAGATCGCGGCAAGGAAGCGCAGCGGCACGTTGTCCAGCAGGCGCTGCCACCAACGGGGGCTCACCAGCGCGCCCAGCGCGACGAGCAGAAACGACGCGCCGATGAGCGGTCGCCGGTCGACTTGCCATACCGCCGACCAGAGATCGTGCCTGCCGAACGCGTAGAGATTCTCCAAGAGTGCCGCCAGTAAGACGACGCCGGCGATCGTGACGATCGGCCCGGCGTAGCCGACGCGCGCGCGCAGCGTCCCCCCGAAACGCACGTACACGTACGCGCAGAGCATTCCAAAGGCGAAGAGGTCGAGATAGCCCGGCAAGTTCTCGGACCACTGTGCGAAGAGGGTCGCGAAACAGCATTGCTCGAGTTCCGCTCGCCACACGCCGGCGATCGCAATCATCGCCGCCGCCGTCAGCCACGGCCACCGCCGAAACGACCACCAGAGCAGCGGAAAGATGAGATAAAACTCGACCTCCACCGCGAGCGTCCAAAGGACGCCGTCGATGGTCCCGTATCGGAGCGGAAACCACGTATGAATGAAGAGCAGGTGGGTAACCAGATCCCGGACGAGCGATGCGTTCGGCTGGACCTGCGCGTAGCCCAGGGCATATGCGATCGCGATCGAGAGGACGTACGAGGGCACGATCTTGATGAAACGGCGCCAGGCAAAATCGCCCCACTGCGGCGGCGGGGTACCGGCGACGGCGGCGCGGACGAACGGATAGACGATGACGAATCCGCTCAGGAAAAAGAAGAGATGAACGCCGATGAATCCGGTCGCCGGCACGAAGGTCAGCCAGGGCCACGGCGAGAGCCACGATATCTCCCAGGCGTGGTACCAGACGACGAGCAGCACCGCTACGCCGCGCAAACCGTCGAGAACCCCGAGCCGGGGGCCGGGCGCTAGGGGTGCGGCCATCGGCATCGGATACGTGAGCCGTGCCGGCGGGTCTTTCAAGCGTTGCGGAACTTTGAACCAAGTGGTTGACACAAAGATCTATATTGTATTATGGTGGTGATACAATGTTTCACGAGCACATCTTGCGTGACGATCTGACTCGGTTCGCGATGGCGTTCGCGATGCTCGCCATCGGCATCGCCGCATTTGCAATGCCGCGATGTTTCGCCGGCGTTGCCGGCTACTTCACCCGCTGGTCGCCGCAGCTGCCGCCGGCCGAGCAGGAGCGGCTCGATCGCGTGGTTTCGGCGCGCGAGGACGCGGAGGGCATCTCGCCGGCGTACGGACGGTATATGGGCGTTGCGGCGCTGCTTCTCGCCGGACTCGAGCTCGTTCGCGCGATCCCGTTCGTTCTGCCGTATGCCCTCTTCTGTTTCACCGGTGCCGTCACGGCGTTGCTGGCCTACCTGCAGTATCGGCGTGCCGCCGAACGGCGGGTTGCGCCGCTCGTACGCCGCTCGCCGTTTGCGGTGCTCCCGCCGGCGGTCATCGTCGCGGTCGCCGGAAGTTTTGCCGCCGCGCTCGCCGTGGCCGCGTATCCTCCCGAGCGGCTCGGGGCAATCGTCGTCGCCGCATCCACCGTCGCGCTCGGGCTTATCGCGTGGCGCATCGCAGTCACGCCGGCGCTCTTGGTCGGGACCGATCCCGCCTGGGAATACGCCGTCGACGAACGCGTTCGGATCGGCCGCGCGCGCACGGTCGCGAATCTTGCCTGCGCGCCGGTCTTCGCGTTCGTCGCGTTGGCGCAACCGACGCTCCCCGCCCAGTACGCGACCGTCGGCAACGTTGCGATGGCGGTCGTGGGCGCCGCATTCGTCGTCTCGCTTGCGGCGAGCATCCTGCCTTTGCGCCGGCCGATCGTCGCGGCGTGAGCGCGCCGTATCTCGTCGTCAATCCGGATCTGGAAATCCCGCCGTATCAACAAGTGGTCGAGCAGATACGGGCCGGAATCGAACGGGGCGATCTGCGGCCGAACTCGCCGCTTCCGACGGTTCGGCAGCTCGCGGGAGACCTGGGCATCGCACCCAACACGGTAGCCCGCGCGTATGGCGAGCTGCAGTCCGACGGTTGGCTCGTCGGTGACGGACGCCGTGGAACGCGCGTCGCGGGGGACGTCGCCGTCAACCGGCGCGGCCGGATGCGTAACCTGCGCGATGCGACCGAAAAGTTCGTCACGTCGCTGCAGCATCGCGGCTTTACTCTGGACGAAATCACTTCGGAGGTTGGACGATTCTTCGATACGAGGAGTCGTCAAGGCAATGCGTAAAGATCGCGCGTCATGGCAACGACTGAAGTAAACTCCTTCAAAGATTCGGTGCGTTCGATCGTCTCCGAGCGCCATCTCCTGGGCCACCCGTTTTACGTTGCGTGGACGAACGGCGAGCTCACTCTCGATCAGCTCCGGCAGTACGCGGAACAGTACATGCACCACGTGCTCGCCGAGCCGACGTACCTGAGCGCGGTGCATTCGAACACCCCGCACTACGGCGCCGACGGAAAAAGCGATCTGACTGCACGGCAGACGATCCTGCAAAATCTCGTCGAGGAAGAGTCGGGGCCGAAGAACCATCCGGCGCTTTGGAAGCAGTTCGCCGCGGCCCTCGGCGTCACCGAAGAGGATCTCGCGGCGGCTTCGCCGCTCCCGGCGACGCAGCGGCTGATCGAAACCTTTAGCGACCTCTGCCGGAACCGGCCGTACTACGCCGGGCTGGCCGCGCTGCACGCCTTTGAGTCCCAAGTGCCGGCGATTGCTGCGGTCAAGATCGACGGTCTTCGGCGCCTCTACGGGATCGAGGATCCCTCCGGGGTCGAGTTTTTCTCCGTGCACGAGCAAGCGGACGTTTGGCACTCGGCGGCGGAGTGGGAGCTGATCGAGCGCGCCGCGGACTCGCCGGCGAAGCAGGCCGAAGTCCTGACGGCGACGCAGGCGGCCTGCGACGCCCTCTGGTCCTTCCTCGACGGAGTCTACGTCCGCTAAGCCGCGCCGCCGTGGGCTGGGTCAAGCCTAGTCCAGAGCGAGCGAAGGCGCGCCAAGCATTTGACGGCAAAATAGGGCCTTGGTATAGTTGAGGCTCGGTCCCACCTGCGGGTGAGGCCGTTGTTTGTGTGAGGAGCTAGCTCTTTTTTGCCGACCATCAATCAACTGGTGCGCCGCGGGCGCGAGAAGACCGAGCAAAAGGTCAAAACGCGCGCGTTTCGCGTGATCCTGACCGGTCCCAAGCCGGGGCATCCGGATTTGCCGACTCGAACCTTCGAGGTAACGGGCAATCCGCAGCGTCGCGGCGTGTGCACGCAAGTGAAGACGGTAACGCCGAAGAAGCCGAACTCGGCGCTCCGTAAAGTGGCGCGCGTCCGACTCACCAACGGCGAAGAAGTGACCGCGTACATCCCCGGCATCGGCCACAATTTGCAGGAGCACTCGGTCGTGCTCGTGCGCGGCGGCCGCGTAAAAGATCTGCCGGGCGTGCGCTACCATATCATTCGCGGAACGCTCGATACCGCGGGAACCGCGAACCGTAAACAAGGCCGCTCCAAATACGGCGCAAAACGGGAGAAGAAGAAGTAAATGCCGCGCAAAGGTCCCGCTCCAAAGCGGCAGATTCTTCCCGATCCGCAAGCTTCAACTCGAAAGTGTTGGCGCGCTTCATCAACAAGGTGATGCTGTGCGGCAAGAAGTCGACCGCCGAACACATTACCTACGGCGCGCTGGATATCGTTGCCGAGAAGACCGGCCGCGATCCGATGGAGATTTTCTCGCAGGCGCTCTCCAACGCTATGCCGTTGGTCGAAGTGCGTCCGCGCCGCGTCGGCGGCGCGACCTATCAAGTGCCGATGGAAGTTCGCCCGGATCGCCGGCAGGCGATGGCCATGCGCTGGCTGATCAGCTTCGCCCGCGCTCGCGGCGGACGTTCGATGGAAGAGAAGCTAGCCGGCGAACTGCTCGACGCGTCGAACAATACCGGCGCGACGATCAAGAAGCGTGAAGACACGCACAAGATGGCGGAAGCGAATAAAGCCTTCGCCCATTATCGCTGGTAGACACAGCGCATAGACTAAGAACCATGGCTGCAAGGGAATATCCGCTCGAACGCACGAGGAATATCGGCATTGCCGCGCACATCGACGCCGGCAAAACGACCTGCACCGAACGCATTCTGTTCTTACACCGGGCGCGTCCACAAGATCGGCGAAGTGCACGACGGCGCCGCGACGATGGACTGGATGGTCCAGGAGCAGGAGCGCGGCATCACGATCACGTCGGCCGCAACCGCGACCACGTGGCGCGACACTCGCATCAACATCATCGATACGCCGGGTCACGTGGACTTCACCGTCGAGGTCGAACGCTCGCTGCGCGTGCTCGACGGGCTGGTCGCGCTTTTCGATTCGGTAGCGGCCGTTCAGCCGCAGTCCGAGACCGTGTGGCGCCAAGCCAACAAATATCGAAGTGCCGCGGATCATCTTCGTCAACAAGATGGACCGCATCGGCGCCGACTTCTTCAACGTCGTCGAAAAGATTCGCGAGCGCCTGGGCGCCCGCGCCGTTCCGATCCAAGTGCCGATCGGCGCCGAGGATAAGTTCAAAGGCGTCGTCGATCTCTTCACGATGAAGAAGATCGTCTACACCGACGATCTCGGCTCGACTATGGCGCTCGAAGAGGTGGACGGCGAGCTTCGCGATCTTGCGATGGAGTGGCGCCGGCACTTGGTCGAGGCGATTGCCGAACAGGACGACGAGCTGCTGGAGATGTTTTTCGAAGGCAAAGAACTGCCGATCGATCGCATGAAGACGGCGCTGCGCAAGGCGACGATCGAAGGGACCGTGCTGCCGATGCTCTGCGGGTCGGCCTTCAAGAACAAGGGCGTGCAGCCGCTGCTCGACGCGATCGTCGAGTACATGCCGTCGCCGCTGGAAGCCAAGCCGATCGTCGGCCTCGATCCCAAGACGGGCAACGAACTGGTTCGCAAGCCCGACGACTCGGAGCCGTTCTGCGCGCTCGCCTTCAAAATCGCGACCGATCCGTACGGGAATCTCAGCTACTTCCGCGTCTACTCGGGCGTGCTCAACAAAGGGAGCTACGTGCTCAACTCCCGGACGGGACGCAAGGAGCGCATCGGGCGCATCCTGCGGATGCACGCCAATCATCGCGAGGACATCGATTCAATCGGCGCCGGCGATATCGCCGCGGCGGTCGGTCTTTCGGACACGCGAACCGGCGATACGCTCTGCGACGAGCGCTCGCCCATTGCGCTGGAGTCCATCACGTTCCCCGAACCGGTGATCCACCAAGCGATCGAACCGAAGAGCAAGGCAGACCAAGACAAGCTTGGCCTGGCGCTCGCGCGGTTGGCGCAAGAAGACCCGACCTTCCGCATGCGGACCGACGAGGAGACGCAGCAAACGATCATCGCCGGTATGGGTGAGCTGCATCTCGAGATCATTCTCGATCGCTTGCGTCGCGAGTTCAAGGTCGACGCAAACGTCGGCAAGCCGCAGGTGGCGTACAAAGAGGCGATCACCAAGACGGTTGAAAAGGAAGGCCGGTTCATCCGCCAGACGGGCGGCAAGGGACAGTTCGGCGACGTCTGGATTCGCGTCGAGCCGCAGCCGCCGGGCACGGGTTTCGTCTTCGAGTGGAAGATCGTCGGCGGCGCGATTCCCAAGGAGTATCAAAAGGCCGTTCAAGAAGGCATTCGCGAGTCCGCCACGAGCGGCGTGCTTGCCGGCTTCCCGGTCATGGATTTCAAAGCCGCAGCATTCGACGGCTCGTACCACGAGGTCGATTCGTCGGAAATGGCGTTCAAGATCGCCGCATCGATGGCATGGAAGGAAGCAAACCGGGCGGCCGGTCCGGTGCTGCTCGAGCCGATCATGAAAGTCGAAGTGACGACGCCGAAAGAGTACATGGGCGCCATCAACGGCGACCTGAGCCGACGTCGCGGTGCCATCCACGCGACCGAGGAGGCTCCGGGCGGCGCGCAGGTGATTACGGCGCACGTTCCGCTCTCCGAGATGTTCGGCTATGCGACCGACATGCGGTCGGCGACGCAAGGACGCGCGACGTACACGATGGAGTTCTCGCATTACGAAAAGGCGCCCAAGAGCGTCGAGGAAGAGATCGTCGCGAAGTCGGCCGGCAAGAAGCCGGTTCCGGCGTAACGGCGAGCAACGCGCGACCGAGAAGAACGCGTTGACAGGGTGGGTCGCGCCTGTTACGATTCCGTGGTCCTGCGCCCTGACCCTGAGGCAAGGGTGAGGGCGTTTGCCGCGTCAGGCGGCAGAGCCAGGCAAAACGCCTGGATCCGTGTATTTACGATAGTCCAGCTGGGAGAGGTTAATGGCCAAGCAAAAGTTTGAGCGCAAGAAGCCGCACGTTAATATCGGCACGACGGGTCACGTCGACCATGGCAAGACGACGTTGACGGCGGCCATCATGCACTGCCTTGCAACCGAAGGGTTGGCGCAGAAAGTCGGCGTCGATCAGATCGACAACGCGCCCGAAGAAAAGGAGCGCGGGATTACGATCGCCATCTCGCACCAAGAGTACGAGACGCCGAAACGCCATTATGCCCACGTCGATTGCCCGGGCCACGCGGACTACATTAAGAACATGATCACGGGCGCGGCCCAGATGGACGGTGCGATCCTTGTGGTCGCCGCATCCGACGGCCCCATGCCGCAGACGCGCGAGCACATTCTGCTGATGCGCCAGGTCGGCGTTCCGCGAATCATCGTCTTCCTCAATAAGGTCGACATGGTGGACGACGAGGAACTGCTGGAGCTCGTCGAGATGGAGATCCGCGAGTTGCTCAACCAGTACGAGTTCCCGGGCGACGACACGCCGATCATCCGCGGTTCGGCGCTCAAAGCGCTCAACTCCAGCGGCAAGAAGGGCGACCCCGACGCCGACCCGATCTTCAAGTTGATGGATACGGTCGACGATTACATTCCGGAGCCCGAGCGTCAGGTCGACAAGCCCTTCCTGATGCCGGTGGAAGACGTCTTTACGATCACCGGCCGCGGGACGGTCGGAACCGGCCGCGTCGAGCGCGGACAAGTGAAGGTCGGCGAAGAGGTCGAGATCGTCGGGCTCAAAGAGGAAACGAAGAAGACCGTCGTGACGGGCATCGAGATGTTCCGCAAGCTGCTCGATTCGGGCATCGCCGGCGACAACATCGGCGTGCTGCTGCGCGGCGTCGATCGCAACGAGATCGAGCGCGGCCAAGTGCTCGCCAAGCCTGGCTCGGTGAAGCCGCACAAGAAGTTCAAAGCCGAGGTGTACGTCCTCTCCAAAGAGGAGGGCGGACGCCACACGCCGTTCTTTGGCAACTACCGGCCGCAGTTCTACTTCCGCACGACCGACGTCACCGGACAGATCAAACTGCCCGACGGCGTCGAGATGGTGATGCCCGGCGACAACGTTCAGATGGACGTCGAGCTCATCACGCCAATCGCATGCGAAGAAGGCCTGCGCTTCGCAATCCGCGAGGGCGGCCGCACCGTCGGCGCCGGCGTCGTTACGTCGGTCGCCGAGTAGTCGTTCGCGGCAGCAGCATGGCAAAGCAGATGATTCGCATACGCCTGAAGGCGTACGATCACAAAGTCCTCGATCAATCGGCCGAGCGCATCGTGGAAACCGCGAAGCGCACCGGCGCGTTCGTGAGCGGACCGGTGCCGCTGCCGACCGAGATCAACCGATTCTGCGTTCAGCGCTCGACCAATAACGATAAGAAGTCGCGCGAGCACTTCGAGATGCGCACGCACAAGCGGCTGATCGACATTCTGCAAGCTTCGCCCAAGACGATGGACGCGCTGATGCACCTCGATTTGCCGGCCGGAGTGGATATCGAACTCAAGGCGTAAGCGGCAATCTACCAGGATTCGACGCGGCCGGATGTCAAGAGCATTCGGTCGTTTTCTTTTTTTCCGGAAGGAGCAATAGTGGAAGTCAAACCGACCTATATCGGAACGATGATCGGGCTCGCGACGGTGGCGTTCGGCCTCATCGCCGCGGGTGCGTGGAATAAATTCATCAGCGACATCATCGGGCTCTTCCTCAAGCCGGGCAGCGGCGTGCTGGCGGAGCTCATCTACGCCGTGCTCGTGACGATTCTAGCGATCGTCGTGGTTCAGTCGCTCGCGAAACTCGCCGAACGAGAGGCCGCAATCACGGCGAAGCTGCCCTTCGGCAAGAAGCAGGGCGAGTAGTCTAGCCGGCGGCGCCTTTTTTCGGCGGCTTGCCGGCGCGAATCTTGAACGCCACGGCGGGCCGATGCTGGAGCGGCGGATAGACATGCGCCCGAACTTCGAACCCTTTTCGCTGTAATCCCAAGCGGAGCGCAGCCTGTTGGATGCCGTGAAGGATCGCGGCATTGAGCGTTTCATCGGCGACGCCGATATCCATCAACGTCTCGACGCCGGGCTTTTTCGAGAGCAGCGTCAGCCGAATCTCGCCGGCTTGGCGCGCGGATTCGTGCTCTTCGTCGACCGGATCGTGGAAGACGACGACGTGGTGGTCTTCATAGATCACCTCGTTGTCGCCGACGAGCTTCTCCCACTCCTTCGACTCTTTGGGCCATTTCGGCGCGGCGCCCAAAACGTCGGCCGGCGTAACGACTTTCTTCTGACGATCGCCGCTCATGCCGCACGCTTCACCGCTGGCAAGAGGACGCCTGCCCGCGCCGCGCAGAAACGGCGTTCATGACGCAATGGATATCGGAGATGATCTCGAGTCCGGAGCAACGCGTGTGGGAGAAGCCGGATCCCGACCACACGTTTCGAGGGCGTCTCGACGGCACGCGTGCGAAGGCCGATGAAATCGTTTATCAGGACGACGACGTGTTTGCATTTCTTCACAACGTGGACGAGAGCCGCGAAGAGTGGTGGGAGACGCACGTCGTCATCATTCCTAAAAAGTGGGTGCCGACGATTCTCGATTTCGGCCTCGGCGACGCGCATTTATGGCATCGCCTCATCTCCGGCATTCAAAAGGTCGCAATCAAACTCGGTCTTTACGAGAAGGGCTTTATGATCCGGATGGGCGTCCTGCCGCCCTATCAGCACACCGAGCACGTTCACATCCACATCCTCTCCGGCAAGCACACGTCGCCCGTCATCGACGGGCCGATGCCGGATGCCGGCTAAGACCGCCGCACCCTCGCTCGCGAGTATCGCGCTTACCTTCGCGTCGATTTCTTCGACGGCGTTCGGCGGCGGCCAAAAGGCCAGCGTACGGCAGCAAGTGCTTAACCGCGGCTGGATGGATGCCGAGCGCTTCATGGACGGGCTGGAAATCGCGCAGGTGCTGCCGGGGCCGAATATCGTCAACTTAGCGATTTATTGCGGACAGCGCGTGCGCGGCGTTCCCGGCGCGATCGCCGCGTTCTTGGGCGCGAGCCTGCCGCCGTTCGCCATCGTGCTCGTCGTCGGCGCGCTCTACTTTCGGTATGCGGCCAATCCGTGGGTGCACGGAGCGCTGCGCGGCTGCGCCGCCGGAGCGCTCGGACTCACCATCGGCAACGCCCTCGAGCTCACCTGGGACGAGCGGACCGATTGGGTTAAGCTCGCGCTGGTCGCAATTACCGCGGTGACCGTCTCGGTGCTGAAGATGCCGCTGCTGCTGGTGCTGGTCGTCTTCGGCGGTTTCGGCATCGCGCGCGAGTACGTTCGTTCGCGCGCCGCTTCGAGGCGCGCGTGAACGAATCGCTTCACACGATCCTCCATCTGCTCTGGACGTTCGGCCAGCTTTCGGTGCTCGGCTTCGGCGGCGGAAAGGGAATCATTCCGCAGATGCACGACGACGCGGTCGGACGCTACCATTGGGTTACCTCCGAGCAGTTCACGCAGTTCTACACCATCGGCAAACTCGTCCCCGGCCCGACGACGATCTTCGCGGCACTGGTGGGCTACGCGGCGACTCCCGCGCGGCCGATCGTCGGCGCGGCGGCCGCGACCGTCGGCATGTTCGTTCCATCGAGTGCCATCATGATTGCGTTCGATGCCTTCTGGGAGCGCTTTTCCGCCTCGCCTTGGCGCACCGTGATCGCGCGCGGCCTGGCGCCGGCCATTGTCGGACTCGTCTGGTCGAGCGTCGTTACCATCGGACGCGGTGCGCCGGCCAATGCAATCGCCTACGGCATCACCGCCGTCGTCATGCTCTTGATGCTTCGCACCAAGCTTGGGACGCCGCTCATGATCCTCCTCGCCGGCGGCGTAGGGGTTGTCACGCTTCGCTAAGCGAACGACCGGCCATGCCCATCGAACTCCACGAAGTGCGGTCGCGGTCGTTTCACGGGACAAGACGGCGAATCTACCATCTCCTCGAGGAGATGGGCACGTCAGGCGATCAGATTTGGCCGTTCGCCTCGCAGCCGTTTATGCGTTCGCCCGGGCCGCTGACGCCGGGCCGCACCGAAGAGTGGCACTTGGGCATGCACGCGGTTCTCGACGAGGCGGTTCCGGAGGAGCGCATCGTATGGCGCTTTCGCAACGAAGGTCTCGACGGCACGCACGGCTTTCATCTTGCTACCGAAGGGAAGGAGACCGTGCTCGAGTACCGCGTCGACGCAATGCTCTCCGACACCGACGGGCGGCTGCTCTGGCGGCGCTTCGAGGATCAATTCGAACGCTCGACGGAGGCGCTTTTCGATAAGCTCGCCCGGGTTCTGAAGCGTTGACGTCCGCGGCCGCGCGCGGCCCGGATGCGGTGGATTTCATCGGCATCGGCGCGCTGCTTTCGGACGAGGAGCGCCTGGTCCGTGAGACCGTGCGCGCGTTCGTGCGGGAGCGCGTGCTTCCCGACGTAGCGGGATGGTTCGAGGACGGCGTCTTGCCGCGCGAACTTGGACCTGCGCTGGGCAAACTCGGGCTGCTTGGAATGCACCTCGACGGATACGGTTGCCCCGGCGCGAGTGCCGTCGCCTATGGACTCGCGTGTCTCGAACTCGAAGCAGGCGACTCGGGCGTGCGCAGCTTCGCATCGGTCCAGGGATCGCTCGCGATGTACGCTATCTATCGCTGGGGCGACGAAGCGCAGAAGCGGGCGTGGCTGCCCGCGATGGCGCGCGGCGAGCTGATCGGATGCTTCGGTCTTACCGAGCCGGATTTCGGCAGCAATCCGGCCGGAATGCGCACCTTCGCGCGCCGGGACGGCGCCGACTGGATTCTCAACGGCACGAAACTTTGGATCACCAATGGTTCGATCGCGGATCTCGCGATCGTCTGGGCGCAGACCGATGGCGGAATCCGCGGCTTCATCGTCCCGCGCGAGACGAAAGGATTCAGCGCCTCGGAGATCCACCGCAAGCTCTCGCTGCGAGCGTCGGTCACGAGCGAGCTCGCGATGGCGGACTGCCGACTCCCCGCCGATGCATTGTTACCGTCGGCCGACGGTCTCGGCGCGCCGCTCGCCTGCCTAAACGAGGCACGCTTCGGCATCGTGTGGGGCGCTATGGGAGCGGCACGCACCTGCTACGAGTCGGCGCTGGAGTATGCTAAATCGCGCGTGCAGTTCGACCGTCCGATCGGCGCGTATCAGCTGACGCAGGCCAAACTCGTCGACATGCTGCTCGAGCTCAATAAAGGGACGCTCCTCGCGCTGCACGTCGGGCGCATGAAAGACCGCGGCGAGCTGCACGCGCCGGTCGTGAGCTGCGCGAAGCTCAACAACGTGCGGGAGGCGCTCGCAATCGCACGCGAGGCGCGAACGATCCTCGGCGCCAACGGCGTGACGCTGGAGTATCCCGTCATTCGCCATATGAATAATCTGGAATCGGTCCTGACCTACGAGGGCACGAGCGAAATGCACACCCTCATCGTGGGCAAGGAGATCACCGGCCTCTCCGCCTTCACCTAATCGCGCTGGGCGCGACCTTGACCTGACTGGACGGTCCTGGTAAACTTCCGTGGTTACGGTTCATGCGACCAATACGCCTGGATCCGTGGCATAATCCCACCGAGACCGAAAGAGAAGTATGAAGAACATCCTGGGCCGTAAAGTCGGGATGACGAGCTTCTTCACCGCCGACGGGCGTTCCGTACCCGTCACGGTGATTGCGGCTGGTCCCTGTACGGTCGTGGAACGGCGAACGAAAGAGACGCACGGGTACGATGCGGTCGCGCTGGGCTTCGAGCCCCTCAAGCGCAACCGGCTGACCCGCGCGCTCGGAGGACACTTCAAGAAGCAGGGCGTCGAGCCGGTGCGCTTCGTTCGCGAGTTTCGCTCGGGCCTCGACGAACTCGAGGTCGGTCAGAGCGTCACCGTTTCAGGGTTCGAGCCGGGCGACCGGGTCGACGTCGTCGGTATTTCAAAGGGACACGGTTTTTCGGGCGGCATCAAGCGCCATAACTTTAAGGGCGGCGGGGCGAGTCACGGCTCGATGATCCACCGTCAACCGGCCTCGAACGGCGATACGAACGCCGGCCGCACGACAAAGGGCAGCCGGCGTCCGGGGCACTACGGCGTGGATCGCACCACGCAGCAGAACCTCGAAGTGGTCCGGGCCGATGCCGAGCGCAATCTCCTGCTCGTCCGCGGAGCCGTCCCGGGAGCGAAAAACGCGCTCGTGGTCGTCCGCGCCAGCGTGAAGTCTAAGAAGGCGCCTGCCTAATGCCGCAGGTGATCGACGCGACCGGAAAGGTCGTTCGCGACGTTGAGACGCCGGGCGCGTTCGCCCAGCCCTCCGAAGGAAAGCTCGCGCTGATGTTCCGTGCCGTGCACCGTGAGTTCGCCAATCCCCGCGCCGGGACGGCTTCGACTAAAAAGCGTGACGAAGTTTCCGGTGGTGGACGCAAGCCATGGCGCCAGAAGGGCACCGGGCGGGCGCGTCAGGGATCGATCCGGTCACCGCAGTGGCGCCACGGCGGGGTGGTTTTCGGACCCCAGCCGCGCAGCTACGTCGAGGGCCTCAATAAGAAGGAACGCCGGCTCGCGCTTCAGGCGGCGCTCTCCGATCGCTTTCACAACGGCGCGGTGGCGCTCTTCGATCCCGGCGATTTCGCCGTCGAGAAGACGGCCGCGTTTGCGAAGGTGCTTTTCGGCAGCGCGAAGGCGGCGCGCAGCGGGCCGACGACGTTGATCGTCTGCCGGCACGACGAGCCGCACGGAGAACAGATCGCGCGCGTGAGCCGCAACCTGCAGCGCGTCGACGTTACGGACGATGGCGCGCTCGACGTGAAAGACGTGTTGCGCTTCGAACGGATCGTCTTCACGACGGCCGCGTATGAGGCGCTCGAGGAACGATTTGCCGCGAGAGAGGAGCGCCGCTAATGGACGCACGTGACGTCATCGTCGCCCCGCGAATCACGGAAAAGTCTATGGCCGACGCGCTCGCGCAGCAGTACACGTTCGTCGTGCACCCCGATGCCACGAAGACGCAGATCCGCCACGCCGTGGAGGAGATCTTTAAAGTCAACGTGTTGCGCGTGAACACCGTCAACGTTCGCGGCAAGTCGCGGACCTTCGCGCGGCGCGGCGTACGCACGCGCGGCAAACAGAGCGATTTCAAAAAAGCCGTCGTGACGATCAAGGCCGGTCAAAAGATCGAGCTCGGCGGCGTCAACTACTTCGAGCAATAGGTACGATGCCGGTAAAGAAATATCGACCGACCTCACCCGGAAAGCGATTCCTGACGACCATCGATTTCTCCGAGCTTTCGAAGGTCGCGCCGGAGCGCTCGCTGGTCGAAGTCCGCAAGAAGAACGCGGGCCGGAACAACAACGGCCACATCACCGTGCGCCACCGCGGAGGCGGCACGCGGCGGATCTATCGCATTATCGACTTCAAACGCGGGAAGGACGGCATTCCGGCCAAGGTGGCGACGATCGAGTACGATCCGAATCGCTCCTGCCGCATCGCCCTGCTCAACTACCGCGACGGTGAGAAGCGCTACGTGCTCGCGCCGCTGGGCCTGCAGGTCGGCGACGTTCTCGAGTCGGGGCCGAGCGCCGACATCAAGATCGGCAACGCGCTTCCGATCCGGAATATTCCGGTCGGCACCGTCATTCACAACATCGAGCTGCGGCCGGGACAGGGCGGCAAGCTCGTGCGGTCGGCCGGCGTTTCGGCGCAGCTGATGGCCAAAGAGAACGAGTATTCGCAAGTGCGCATGCCGTCGGGCGAGGTTCGCCGGATTCACATCGAGTGCCGCGCGACGATCGGCCAGCTCGGCAATATCGAGCACGAGAATCAAGTCATCGGAAAGGCCGGCCGCTCGCGTCACCTTGGGAAGCGCCCGAGCGTGCGCGGCATCGCGATGAATCCCGTCGATCATCCGCACGGCGGTGGTGAGGCGCGCTCGACGTCGGGCCGCCCGCCGACCACGCCGTGGGGCCAGATGACGATGGGCAAAAAGACCCGACGCAACAAGCGCACCGCTAAAATGATCGTCCGCCGCCGAGGTTCGAAGTAATGTCGCGTTCCCTGAAAAAAGGTCCGTTCGTCGCCGAGCATCTCGTACGGAAGATCGAGCGTCTGAACGAAACGCGCGAGCGGCGCGTGATCAAGACGTGGAGCCGCGCCTCGACGGTGCTGCCCACAATGGTCGGGCACACCATCGGCGTGCACAACGGCAAGATGCACATTCCCGTGTACGTCACGGAGAACATGGTCGGGCACAAGCTCGGTGAGTTCGCGCCGACGCGTCACTTCCGCGGCCACGGCGGCGAGAAGGCGACGGTGAAATCGTGACCGCGCAGACGCCGCAGGCCGTCGCGCATCTGCGCTTCGTCCGTACCGCGCCGCGCAAGCTTCGGCGCGTCGCCGACGCCATTCGCGGCAAGAGCGTGCGCGAAGCGCTGGTCCTTTTGAAGTTCGCCGAGGTCTTTGCAGCCGAGCCGATCGAGAAACTTCTGCGCAGCGCAGTGGCCAACGCGAGCAACAATCACGACATGAATGCCGACGACCTGTACATCGCGCGCATTACGGTGGACGGCGGCCCGGGCGGACGCTTCACGAAGCGGCTCGACCCGCGCGCGCAAGGCCGCGCGGCTTTCAAACGCAAGCGCCTCTCGCACGTTTCGGTGGTCGTGAGCGAGACGGCGCCCGCCGCGCCGCGTAAGCGCGGTGCCGGAGCGTCGGTGCAGGCCGCGCGCTCGACGCGTCGCGCCGCCGCCTCCGAAAGCGCGCCGAAGCCGCGCAAGAAAGGCGGCGCCCGCGGGCGTGCCGCCGCGAAGACCGCCGCAGCCGAACCGGCCGTGGCCAACAGCAAGGAAGCCTAATGGGACAAAAGATTCATCCGGTCGGCATGCGCTTGGGCATCACGCGCACGTGGGATAGCCGTTGGTTCGAGAAAAAGCACTACGTCGACTGGCTTCACGAAGATGCGGCGATTCGCAAGTCGTTCAATCGCTGGATGCGGTCGGCCTCGATCAGCAAGATCGAGATCGAGCGCCGCGCCAATCAGGCACGCGTCATCGTCAATACCGCGAAGCCGGGTATCATCATCGGCAAGCGTGGGGTCGGCATCGACGACATCCGCAAGAACCTCGAGGCGCTGACCGGCAAGAGCATCGCCGTGAACGTGATGGAAATCCAGCATCCCGAGCTCGACGCGCGTCTGGTCGCACAGAATATCGTGGACCAACTCGAGAAGCGCATCGCTTTCCGCCGCGCGATGAAACAGGCGATCATGCGGACGATGCGGGCCGGCGCGCGCGGTATCAAAGTGCAGGTCTCCGGCCGCTTAGGCGGCGCCGAGATCGCGCGCACCGAACATAACGCCGACGGCAAGGTCCCGCTCCACACGCTGCGCGCCGACATCGATTACGCGCAGGTCGAAGCGTTTACGACCTTTGGACGCATCGGCGTCAAGGTTTGGATTTACCGCGGCGAAGTGCTGCCGGATCAGCCGCGCGGCGATGGCGGAATGCGCGAGCGTCCCGATCGCGGCCGCGAACGGCGCGATCGCGGCGGAAGAGGACGCGGACGCGACGCGCGACCGCCGGCCGCAGCGCCGATCGCCGCTCCGGCGGAACCGGTCGTCGAATCCACCGAGACCGCTGCGCCGGTCCCGGTTGAAGCGAACGCATTGCCGGCCGAGCCGAACGTAGCCGCCGCAGCGTTCGAGACGCCGCCGTCGGAAGCACCCTCGGTAGCGGAAGCTCCGCCAGCGGCACAGGCCTCGACCGCAACCGAAGGTCAGACGGCGACCGACGGTCCGACGGCGACCGACGGTCCGACGGCGACGGAGGCTGCGCAGTAATCGATGCTGACACCCAAACGCGTTAAGTGGCGTAAGGTCCAGCGCGGCCGGATGACGGGTGCCGCGTCGCGCGGCAGCAGCTTGAGCTTCGGCGATTACGGCCTCCAAGCGATGGAACCGTGCTGGATGTCGAACCGCCAGATCGAGGCCGCGCGTATCGCGATGACGCGCTACATCAAGCGCGGCGGCAAGGTTTGGATCAAAGTATTTCCCGATAAGCCGGTCACGAAGAAGCCGGCCGAAGTACGCATGGGTTCGGGCAAAGGCAACCCGGAGTTCTGGGTGGCCGTCGTCCGTCCCGGGCGCGTGCTCTTCGAACTCTCGGGCGTCCCGGCGAGCGTCGCGCGCGAAGCGCTGCGCCGCGCGGCGGCAAAGCTGCCGATCGGAACCCGGATCCTCTCGCGTGAGGAGGCTTAGTGCAAAGAAAACGATTTTGAGGCACTGCGCGATCTGACCATCAAAGAGCTGCAGCAGAAAGCCCGCGAGACGAAGTCGGAACTGTTCAACCTGCGCTTCGCGTTGCGGACCGGGCATCTCACCGACTTCAGCAAGATTCGCGCGATGCGCCGTTCGTACGCACAGATCCAGACCGTCATTTGCGAGAAGCGCCTCGCCGAGGGAGAGCATGGAGCAGCCTAACGGTACGGCCGCCGTTCGCGGCCGGCGTCGCATCAAACAGGGACGCGTCGCCTCGAACAAGATGGACAAAACCATCGTGGTCGTCGCGGAGACGCGCGTCCCGCACTCGACGTATGGAAAGATCGTGCGCAAGTCGACGCGCTTCAAGGCGCACGACGAGCGTAACGAGGCCAACATCGGAGACGTCGTCCGCATCGCGGAGTGCCGTCCGCTTTCGCGCGAGAAGCGCTGGCGGCTCGTCGAAATCGTGGAACGAGCGAAGTGATTCAGCAAGAGACGCGGCTCAAAGTCGCCGACAACAGCGGCGCCCGCGAGCTGCTGGTGATCCACATCAGCGGAGGCGGGCGTCACGTGTACGCGCACGTCGGCGATATCGTCGTGGGAACCGTCAAGAGCGCCATTCCCGGCGCGGCCGTCAAGAAGGGCCAAGTCGTCAAGGCCGTCGTCGTCCGCACCAGCGCGCCGATTCGGCGCGTGGACGGTTCGGTCGTGCGCTGCGACGATAACGCCTGCGTGATCATCAAGGGCGAGAAGGATAACCTCGACCCGCGCGGCACGCGCGTGTTCGGCCCCGTGATGCGCGAGCTCCGAGAGCGCGGTTTTCTCAAGATCGCGTCGCTCGCACCCGAGGTTCTGTAGGAAAGTTATGAAGGCAACGATTCTGAAGGGCGACACGGTGATGATCCGGCGCGGCAAGGAACGCGGTAAGCGCGGCACGGTCAAGGCCGTGCAAATCGGCGGCCGCACGGCGACCATCGAGGGCGTCAATATCGTCAAACGCCACACGAAGCAGGGGACCAAGTCCGGCAACATGGGCGGCTCCGCGCAGACGGGCGGCATCATCGAGAAGGAAGCGCCGCTGCCGATCGCAGCGCTGCAGTACGTCTGCGAGAAGTGCAAGACTCCGACCCGGCTGCGGCGCGTCCGCACCGCCGACGGCAAGGTCGCACCGCAGTCTGCGTTCGGTGCGGCGAGCCCGCGCGCGATTCGGCGAAGGGCGCGTAGGAGCGAGAGATGGCAGAACGACTCAAAGACATGTACGACAAGCAGTTCGTTCGAAGCTGCAGGAGCGATTCGGCTACGGGAACGTCAACCAGATCCCGAAGCTGGAGAAGGTCGTCGTCGAACATGAGCGTCGGTGAAGCGATTGCGAATCCGAAAGCGCTCGACGCTGGCCGTGAACGAGCTGGTCGCGATCACCGGTCAACGCCGGTCGTTACGAAGGCGAAGAAGTCGATCGCGGCGTTCAAGCTGCGCGAAGGCATGAACATCGGCGCCAAGGTCACGCTGCGCGGGAACCGCATGTACGTCTTCCTCGACAAGCTGTTCAACGTCGTGTTGCCGCGTATCCGCGACTTCCGGGGCCTGCCGGCCGAAGTCGTTCGACGGCCGCGGGAACTACAACTTGGGCCTGCGCGAGCAACTCGTCTTCCCGGAGATCAACTTCGACAAGGTCGACAAGACGCGCGGCATGGACATCACGATCGTTACGACGGCGAAGAACGACGAAGAAGCGCCTCGTGAGAGTCTCCCGTTGCGATAGGCGTCCAACTCGGGCCTGTCGCGCCCTAAGCAGAAGAGGGCGCGAGTAATGGCCAAGACGAGTCTGATCGTCAAATCGAAGCGGAACACCGAAGTTCGCCGTGCGCGGCATCACAATCGCTGCAAGGTCTGCGGCCGCCCGCGCGGCTATCTGCGGCAAGTTTGCGATGTGCCGCATCTGTTTCCGCGAGAACGCGCACGCCGGCGTCGTTCCCGGCGTGACCAAGGCGTCGTGGTGAGGAAGGCGTTGAGTAATGTCAGCATAACCGATCCAATCGCCGATATGCTCACGCGCATTCGCAACGCGAACACGGCCAACCACAAGACGGTCGACGTGCCCGCGTCGCGCGACGAAGCACGCGATCGCGCAGATCCTGCGAGGACGAAGGCTTCATCGAGGGCTTCGAGCGCGTCGACGGCAGGCCCGCAAGGCAACGATCCGCATCGCGCTTAGCTACGGGCCCGAAAAGGAGAAGATCATCACCGGCCTGCGCCGCATCTCGCGTCCCGGGCTTGCGCGTCTATACGGGCAAGACCGAGATTCCGCGGGTGCTCGGCGGCCTGGGTCTCGTGATCATCTCCACGCCGCAGGGCATCATGTCCGGCAAGCGGGCGAAGAAGCACGGCGTTGGAGGAGAAGTTCTTGCGTATGTGTGGTAAGCGAAAGCTAGACGATATGTCACGTATAGGAAAACTGCCGGTTGCGGTTCCTCGCGGCGTCGAACGTCAAGGTCGAAGGCGGACGAAGTGCTGGTCAAGGGCCCGAAGGGTGAGCTGCAGGCAGCGCATTCTCGTCGACGTCGTCGACGTGAAGCTGAAGACGGCAAGGTCGTCGTCGCGCGCAAGGGCGACGCAAAACCGCATCGCAGCGCGCACGGCCTCACGCGCACGCTGATCGCGAATATGGTCGAGGGCGTCAGCAAAGGATTCCGCAAGAGCCTCGAGATTCACGGGCGTCGGCTATCGTGCCGCAAAATCGGGCGAGAAGCTGAACTTGAGCTCTGGGTTACTCGCATCCGGTCGTCGTTCGAAGCGCCCGCGGGCGTCGCGCTAACGGTCGAGGGACAGAACAAGATCCACATCGACGGAATCGACAAGCAGGCCGTCGGCCAAGTCGCCGCCGACATCCGCCGCTTGCGCCAGCCCGAGCCGTACAAGGGCAAAGGCATTCGTTACGAGGGCGAGCGGATTCGCAAGAAGCTCGGTAAAGCCGGAAAGGCAGGCAAAGAAGTAATGAGCAAGGCGGAAGCGCGCCGCGAGCGCCACGTCCGGCTTGCGGAAGAAGGTTTCCGGAACGCAGGAACGGCCGCGTCTGTTCGTGCGGCGCTCGCTGCACCATCATCTACGCAACGCTCGTCGACGACGTGCAAGCGGACATACGATTGCCGCGGCGTCGACGCTGGACAAGTCGCTCGGCGGCGATCTTCCCTCGAAGACGAACGTGGACGCCGCAAAAGCCGTCGGCAGGCGATCGCGGCCAAGGCGAAGGCCGCCGGCGTTTCGCAGGTCGTCTTCGATCGCGGCGGTTACAAATACCATGGACGCGTGCGCGCGCTCGCCGAAGCGGCACGTGAAGCGGGGTTGAACTTCTAATGCAATATCGTGGTCGCGATCGCGACAGAAGCGGGCTTCGAAGAGACCGTCGTACGCGTCAATCGCGTCGCCAAGGTCGTCAAGGGCGGAAAGCGCTTTAGCTTCAGCGCGCTCGTCGTCGTCGGCGATCGTAAGGGTAAGGTCGGCTTCGCAATCGGCAAGGCGGGCGAGGTGCCCGAGGCGATTCGGAAGGCCGTGGAGCAGGCGCAGCAAGAGCATGATCACCGTGGCGATGGTAGAGAAGACGATTCCGCACGAAGTGCGCTACGAAGTCGGCGCCGCGACGGTGCTGCTCAAGCCGGCCGCGCCGGGGACGGGCGTCATCGCGGGCGGCTCGATGCGCGCAGTATTGGAGCTCGCCGGAATCCACGACATTCTGACCAAGTGCCTCGGGACGAACAATCCGATCAACGTCGTGATGGCGACCGTCCAGGCGCTCGAGTCACTGCGCACCGTCGAGCAAGTCGCCGCGATGCGCGGCAAGACCGTTAAAGAAATCTACGTGGCATAAGAATGGCAGACGCGACGATTCTCAAACTCGGAGCGCTCAAACCCGCGCCGGGAAGCCGGCCTAAACGCCAGCGCATCGGCCGCGGCCACGGCTCGGGCATGGTCAAGACCGGCGGCGAAGGCGGCAAGGGTCAGACCGTTCGCTCCGGCGGCGGAAAGGGCCCGGCGTTCGAAGGCGGACAGACCGCCGTGGGCGCGGCGCTTGCCGCACGCGTCGCGGCTACTCGCAGAAGGCGCGCGACCGCGGCCATTTCGGCGAACGGCTCGCGGTGCTCAATCTCGGTCGCTTGGCGCAATGGGATCCGGCGGTCGAAATCACGCCCGAATCGCTCAAGGAGCGGGGTCTCGTGAAGTCGCTGCACGACGGCGTGAAGATTCTCGGCGGCGGCGGAAGCGCGAGCCTGCCCGCCGGGCCTGCGCTTGCGCGACCTGCTCTTCTCGCAGAACGCGCGCGAAGCGCTGCTTGCAGCCGGGGCGATCATCGAAGGGGATAATGTTCGATAACCTTCGGGCCGCGGTGCTGGTGCCGGAGATCCGGCAAGCGGCATCCTGTTCGTGTTCTTCGCCTTCGCGTGGTTCGTTTTCATGATCCACGTGCAGCTTCCGAGCGTGAACCAAGCCGCATGGCAGCGCGTGCTGCAGAGCGGCGCCTTTTATAACCTGCTCGGCTTCCTCTCCGGCGGCGCGCTGCAGAAACTTTCGATCATCGCGATGGGGATCACGCCTTACATCAACGCGTCGATCATCATGCAGCTGATGACCGTCGTGCTGCCCGCAGCTCGAGGAGATGGCGAAGAAAGGCGGCGAGGAAGGCCGCAAAAAGATCAGTCAGTATACGCGCTGGCTGACGATCGTGCTCGCCACGGTGCAAGCCTCCTTCATGGCCATCTCGATGGAGCGCTCGGGCGTCTTCTACGATACCAGCATCTGGTATCTGCTCTACGCGATCATCGCGATGGTCGGCGGGACGCTCTTCCTCATGTGGCTGGGCGAGCAGATCAGCGACAAAGGCATCGGCAACGGCGTCTCGCTGATCATCTTCATCGGCATCGTGCTGCGCTACCCGCAGTACGTGAGCAAACGTTTGCCTCGACGAGCCAAGGCGCCGAGTCGTGGCTCAACCTCGCACTCTATGTGGCCATCGCCATCCTCGTGATCATCTCGATCGTCTTCCTGTATCAAGGGCAGCGGCGCGTGCCGGTGCAGCAAGCGCGGCGCGTCGGTCGGCCGCAAGATGTTCGCCGGGCGCTCGACCTACATTCCACTCCGGCTGAACAACGCGGGCGTCATCTCGATCATCTTTGCCATCTCGATCTTGCTGCTGCCGCAGCAGGCGCTCTCGTGGTTCAACCGCAGCACCGGAGTGCAGCCGGCGTTCTTCCATCTGTTCGGGCCGTTCGAGCTGCCGGCCAATGCTGCGGCGTTCTCGGCCTGCGCTTCAACGTGTGGTTCTCACCCAACGGCTGCGCTCTACAACATCGTGTACTTCTTGTTGGTCGTGGTCTTCACGTTCTTCTATAGCTCGATCGTGCTCAACACGCGCGACGTGGCCGACAACCTCAAGAAGACCGGCGCCTTCATTCCGGGCATTCGTCCGGGTCAGCCGACGGTCGACTACCTCAACAAGATCCTGATTCGCATCACGACCGCGGCCGCGATCTATCTCGGATTGCTCGCCGTGCTGCCGGGATCGTTCCAACGCGGCCTCTCGATCACGACGTTCTATCTCGGATCGACGTCGCTGCTGATCGTCGTCGGCGTGGCACTCGATACGATCACGCAGATCGAAGCGCGACTTGGCGATGCGCGACTATCGCGGCTTCATCAAGCGATAGTGACGCCGGATGCCGATGCGGGTAATTTTTCTCGGACCGCCCGGGGCGGGCAAGGGGACGCAAGCGAGACATACTCCACGAGCGCTTCGGCCTCGAGCAGGTCTCTACGGGCGATTTGCTGCGCGAGCAACTGCGCGCGCGGGACGGAGCTCGGCCGGGAGGCCGGGATACATGCAGCGCGGGCAACTGGTGCCCGACGACCTGGTGATCGAGATGATCGACGCACGAGCTCGAGCGCAGCCCCCGACGGGTTTCATCATGGACGGATTTCCGCGCACCGTCGCGCAGGCGGAAGCGCTCGACGCGCTGCTCGCGAGCCGGCGGACGCCGCTGGATGCCGCGGTGCTCTTTGCGGGCGAACGGGCGGCGCTGGTCGAGCGGCTCGCATCGCGCTGGACGAACCCGCGCAACGGCCGCACGTACAACGCGCTCACCAATCCGCCGAAGGTCGCCGGAATCGACGACGAGGACGGCGGCGAGCTAGTCCAGCGCGAAGACGACAGTGCCGAGACCGTCGTCGAGCGACTCGACGTCTACGACCGTCAGACGCGGCCGCTGGTCGCCTATTATCGCAGCGCGGGCAAACTCGTCGAAATCGATGCGCTCGCGAGCGTCGACGACGTCGCCGAACAGATCGCGTCCGCGCTCGCGCCGGAACACGCGAGCAAATAGGATGGTCACGCTGAAATCCGCGCGCGAGATCGAGGTCATGCGCGCGCAGCGGCAAGATCACCGCGCGCGTTCTGACCGGATTGATGAAGGCCGCGCGTCCCGGCATGACGACCGGCGAGCTCGACCGGATGGCCGAGCGCGGCATTCGCGAAGCCGGCGGCATTCCGACGTTCAAGGGCTATCAACGGCTTTACGGGATCGATTTGCGCCTCCGTCAACGATGAAGTCGTGCACGGGATTCCCGGCTCGCGCGCGCTCGCCGAGGGCGACCTGCTCTCGATCGACATCGGCACGACGCTCGACGGCTACGTTAGCGACAGCGCGGTGACGATTCCGGTCGGCAATATCGGCGCAGACGCGCGACGGCTGCTCGAGGTCACGCGGGAGTGCTTGACCGCCGGAATCGGCGAGATGACGGCAGGCAAGCATGTGGGCGATATCGGCGCCGCCGTGCAAGCCCACGCCGAGCACCACGGCTACGGGGTGGTCCGAGAGCTGGTCGGCCACGGCGTGGGCCGCGCGATGCACGAGGAGCCGCAAGTGCCCAACTACGGCGAAGCGGGAACCGGCCTGGAACTGCGTCCCGGACTCGTTCTGCGCATTGGAGCCGATGATCACGCAAGGCGGTCCGAAGATCCGGATCCTCAAGGACGGCTGGACAGTCGTCACCGCAGATGGTAAACTCGCTGCGCATTTCGAGCACACGGTCGCGGTGACGGAAGACGGCCCGAGGGTCCTAACGCTGCGGGATTACGACGAGGACCCCGAGATCGAGCGGTATCGGCCGCCGCAGGAAGCGATCGCGTAACGTGGCGAGAGAACGCGGCGAGCAACGGCGAATCTTGACGCACGTGCCTAAAGCAACGTTCGAAATGAACGGCATCCGACGATTTAACGCACGGCAGAGTAACGTATAGGTACAAGGACATGAAAGTAAGACCATCGGTCAAAAAAATTTGCGAGAAGTGCAAGATCATTCGCCGTCACGGTAAGGTGCGGGTGATCTGCGAGGTCAATCCGAAACACAAACAGGTTCAGGGATAAAAGGCCCGTCGACAAGCTCGGGACAGAAAAGGAACGGTAGTATGGCTCGTATCGCTGGTATCGATCTGCCGCGCGAGAAACGCATCGAAGTCGCGCTGACCTATATCTATGGTATCGGCGTCACGACGTCGCGCAAACTTTTGGCGTTCGCCGGGATCGACCCCAACCTCCGCGTGAAAGCGCTGAGCGAGGAGGATGAAAAGAAGCTCCGCGACGCGATCGATTCACTGCAGTTACGAGTCGAAGGCGATCTGCGCCGCGAGGTGCAGGGCAACATCAAGCGGCTCATGGACATCGGCTGTTATCGAGGACTTCGCCATCGCCGCGGCCTGCCGGTCCGCGGTCAGCGAACCAAGACGAACGCGCGCACGCGCAAGGGTCCCAAGCGTACCGTCGCCGGCAAGAAGAAAGTCGCCGCCAAGAAGTAGCGGCTTCGATGAAGGCGGTCGTAACCGCCGGGGGACGGATCGAGGGCGCGTTCGCGCAAGCCGCGGGCACGTCCGTCAAGGCGCTCGCGCCGGTGCGCGGCGTGACGATGTTGGCGCGAATGCTCGACGCATTGCGCGGGGCCGGCGTCGACGAGATCGCGGTGGTCGGCGGTTCCGAGGTGCGCGCCGCATGCAGCAGCGCGATCGATCGCTTCGTCGAGGAGAGTCCTTCGGGGAGCGAAAACCTGCTGCGGGCGCTGCGCGCGTGGCCCAGCGACGAGCGCCTGCTCTATGCGACGAGCGATTTGCCCTACGTCAACGCCGCATCGGTCGCCGATTTTGCGGGGCGCGTCGGCCAGGGAACGCTGGCCGTCGCCCTTGCCGAGCATGCCGAGTTCGTGGCTCGCTTTCCCGGCGCGCCGCCGGTTGGAATCAAGCTCGGCCGCGAACGCGTCGTCAATGGCGGACTCTTCGCAATACCGCAAGGCGCCGCGGGGAAACTCGCCGGGGTTGCCACGCGGTTCTTCGAAGCGCGAAAGCGCCCGTGGCGCATGGCCAGTCTCGTCGGTCCCGGCGTTCTCGTTCGTTTTCTCTCGGGAAGGTTGCGCGTTGCCGATCTCGAGGAGATGGCACTGCACGTGCTTCAGGTTCCCGCGCAGGCACTACGCGGTTGCGCTCCCGAGTTGGCCTTCGACGTCGATGCGATCGATGAATACCGGTACGCCTGCGCGCACGAGTGACGCCTCGCCGAGTCCCTTTCGGCTCGCGCTGTTTTGGCTCGGCATTCAGGCCGTCTGGGGCGCACTGCTCGGAATCTCACTGCAGGCCCGCACGATCGAACTCGTTTCGAGCGGGGCCGTCCTTTCCTACGGCCGGTTGGCGACGCTCGGCGCGGCGACCGCCGCGGCCGTGCAAATTCTCGTCGGTATCTGGTCGGATCGCCGGCGCCGCGCCGGCAGCCGGCGATTGGAGTTCTACGCGTTCGGTGCCGTCGGGGGCGCGGCCGCGCTCGCGTGGTTCTACGCGGCGAGCACGTTTGCCGAACTAACCTTTGCGTTCGTAGCGCTTCAAGCCGCGCTCAACGTCGCGATCGGTCCCTATCAAGCGATCATTCCGGACTTCGTCGCGAAGCAGCGCATCGGCGCGGCTTCGTCGTGGATGGCCGCGCTGCAGTCGTTGGGGAACGCGGTTGGGGCGCTGGGCGCAAGCTTTATCGCGAGCGCAAAGGCGTTGTCCGCCGCACTGGGTGCACTGCTCGTCGTCACGTGCGCGATCACGTCGAGCACGGCGCGTCGATTCGCACTGCGCGAGCAGGGCGTCGCCGCCCAGCCGCTTCGGATAACGCGTCCGTTCGTGGACCTCTTCATATCGCGTGCTTTGATCTACATCGGGTTTTACACGCTTCTCGGCTACCTGCTTTTCTTCGTCGAGGGCGTGCTGCATACGGCGACGCTCGCCGACGCGCGCCTACAGACCGGAATACTAATCGTCAGCTTTACGATCGTCGGCGTCGCCGGCGCGGCACTCGCCGCGCGGCCGAGCGACCGGCTCGATAAACGTCTCGTTGCGACGGCCGGCGCGGCTGCGTTCATGGTGGCGCTCTGTCTCTTCATCGTCGCAAACGGTCTCGGCACGGCGATCGCTGCAACGGTGGTGGCCGGCTTGGGGTGGGGTGTTTTTCTCGTTGCCGACTGGGCGATTGCCTGCCGCGTTCTACCGCCCGGAGCGATGGCCGTGGCGATGGGCGTGTGGAATCTCGCGATCGTTCTGCCGCAGATCGCCGCACCGGCGATTGCGACCGCCGTGCTTGCGCACGCCGGCATGACCGAAGGCGGAACCGCAGCGCGAATTGCCTTTGGATTAGCGCTGGGTGAGACTTTTGCTGGAATTGCGTGGCTGTGGCGGCTTTCTCCGTCTTCGATAGGAGATTAGGCGGCCAAGCGTCAAAGCATAGTGCTCGACGTGCGCATGCGCGATCTGCGATCCGCTCACCCGGAGCCCCAGCGGGCTTCGGTGTTGGTGCACGTTACACACAACCGGTATTCATATCCAAGGAGGCATTCGTGAAACGACTGAGCACCGGAGTACTCGCAGCGCTGATAGCAGCGCTTTGCGGGTTGACTGCGGTTGCCGCTCCGTCTCACGCGACGCAAGGAAACATTGGAAACAGCGTCGCGCAAGGTGGTGCCGCGCCGCCGGCGGATTTCGGATCTCCGCCGTCCGGACAGATCCCAATTCTCTATAACGATCATCACGTCTACAGCAAACCAGATCTTCTGAAGCAAGGGCGCGTTTTAGCCGCGCTCGTCAAAGGTGGAACGCTCTTCATTCCGTTACGCTCGATGTTCGAACAGATGGGCGCAACGGTCTCGTGGGATGCGGGAAGCCAAACCGCGACGGTGTCGAAACCCGGCGCCGAAGTCAAGGTGACCGTCGGCAAGCCGGAGGTCGTCATCAACGGCGAATCGCGTCCGCTGGACGTGCCGCCGATGATTTATCAAGGCGTCGTGGTCGTACCGGTCCGAGTGATCTCGGAAAGCATGGGCGCCTACGTGCAGTGGGTTCCGGATAAGCGTCTGGTCGTCGTTCGGTACATACCGGCGACGCCGCCGCCGAGCCCGGCTCCTCCGCCGCCGCCCCCGCCGCCGCCCCCGCCGCCGCCGCCGACTCCGGCACCGATCCACACGCCGAACGTGGTGTTCGTCGCGGGCGACTATATGTTCAACCCGAAGGTCTACAACCAGTTCTCGCCAGGCAATGGCGGACCCGGTTCGTATAGCGTTCGGGGCGGCATCGAGTTCGATGCGATCGGTCTGCCGTTCATGCTGGAAGCGGATTACGAGAACTTCCAGTATCCGCATAACTGCGGCGTCCCGCAATCGAGCGCATCGGCGCAAAACGCAGCCTCGTGCTACGTGACGGTCATCGGCGGGAACGGCTCGACGTACGTGCCCGGGTTCACCGCGGTCAATCGCGACCTCGACGCCCGGTTCGGCTATCGCATCTTCAAGCCGCACGTTTATATCGCGGTCGGCTACATCTGGGGTTCGAACAACTACGGTTATCCGAACCTGCGTGCCGTCGGCGGCGGACTCGAGAAGCTGCCGGACTTCGGTCAGAAGTTCACCTACTTCGGATCGGTCTACTACTACCCGAACTTCCGCGGAACGTTCACCAGCGCATCGAACGCCATACCGCCGAACCAGACGCTCGGCGTTGGTTACAACATGCTGAAGTATAAGGTCGGAGTAGCCTACGCGTTCATCCCCGCCGTCGCAATCGAAGCCGGTTGGAACGGCGAGAACGGCGCGAATAAGAACAACTTCCCGATTTCATATAACGCCAACGGCGCGTTTGCGGGTCTGCTCTTCTTCGCACCCTTCTAAAAAACGAAGCGAGCCCTGGGGCACTCCAAGCGGGAGCCTCAGGATCCTCGGGACCTACGGCGCGCCCGGCAGCATTCTGCCGGGCGCGCACCTTTTTGTGGCGGCCGGAAGTTTACCAGGTTGCCTGGTGGGGGGAAGAACGGGTATTGTGTGGATGGAGTTTTCCCCATGAAGGAGGCATTCGTGAAAAGACTGAGCACCGGCGTACTCGCAGCGCTGATAGCAGCGCTTTGCGGGTTGACTGCGGTTGCCGCTCCGTCTCACGCGACGCAAGGAAACATTGGAAACAGCGTCGCGCAAGGTGGTGCCGCGCCGCCGGCGGATTTCGGATCTCCGCCGTCCGGACAGATCCCAATTCTCTATAACGATCATCACGTCTACAGCAAACCAGATCTTCTGAAGCAAGGGCGCGTTTTAGCCGCGCTCGTCAAAGGTGGAACGCTCTTCATTCCGTTACGCTCGATGTTCGAACAGATGGGCGCAACGGTCTCGTGGGATGCGGGAAGCCAAACCGCGACGGTGTCGAAACCCGGCGCCGAAGTCAAGGTGACCGTCGGCAAGCCGGAGGTCGTCATCAACGGCGAATCGCGTCCGCTGGACGTGCCGCCGATGATTTATCAAGGCGTCGTGGTCGTACCGGTCCGAGTGATCTCGGAAAGCATGGGCGCCTACGTGCAGTGGGTTCCGGATAAGCGTCTGGTCGTCGTTCGGTACATACCGGCGACGCCGCCGCCGAGCCCGGCACCTCCGCCGCCGCCCCCGCCGCCGCCCCCGCCGCCACCGCCGCCACCCACGCCCAAGCCCGTGTTGGGCGAAGCGTTCGTAGCCGGCGATTACATCTTCTCGCCGAAGGTCTATAACGAATTCAGCCCGGGGAATAGCGGAAGCAACTCCTACGCCATCCGCGGCGGAGGCGAGTTCGGGATCGGCAGCATTCCGTTCATGGTCGAGGGCTCGTTCGAGCGCTGGCAGTACCCGCACAATTGCACGACCGCGTCGTCGGCCACCGGCGGAACCTCCTACGGGTCCAACTGCTACGTCACCATCATCGGCGGCGGCGGAAGTTCACCGGTCGCCACCACGACGAATCTCTACGATCAGGACGTGGACGCCCGGCTCGCCGTCCGCGTGCTCAATCCGCGCGTGTACGTCGGCGTCGGCTACCTCTGGGTCGCGAACAACTACGGGTATCCTAACCTCAACGGTTTAGGCTTCGGCGGTGAGAAGCTGCCGGATCTCAACCACGTCTTCTCGTTCTTTGGAAGCGTCTGGTACTACCCCAGCGTCAACGGGACGGCGAGCTATGGTATCGAGAACCCGTTCCCGAGCACCGGTTTTACGACTCACTCCTCGGCGCTTCAGTACAACATCCTGAAGTACCAGGCCGGCGTCACCATCGGCATCGGGAACACCCCGATCTTCGTTGAGGGGGGCTGGATGGGCGACAGCTGGACCAACAAGCAGAACGCCCCGATCAATCGGAGTTACAACGGGCCGTTCGCGGGTCTCGGATTCCGCTTCCTGTACCCGTAGCCGCTCAGTAACTCAAGCGAGTAAGGGCCCGGTAGATACCGGGCCCTTGCGTTCGTCCCGGTCCTCCAGGTAAGATAACTCCTTGGGCCTTGTCGGGTCCCGGCGTTTCCATCAGTTTCACTCGAATCAGCCAGAAGCGGAGAGAATTTGGCGGCCAAAAAGCAAACCAAGTCGCGGCAAAAACGCGAGGTCAAAAACGTTCGTCGGGCGTCGCGCACGTGCACGCGTCGTTCAACAACACCATCGTGACGATCAGCGATCCTCACGGCGGCGTCGATTTCGTGGGCCTCCGCCGGCAACTTGGGCTTTAAGGGATCGAAGAAATCGACGCCGTTCGCCGCGCAGATGGCCGCCGAGGCTGCGGCACGCAAAGCGATGGAACACGGCATGAAGTCGACCGAAGTGCTCGTCAAAGGCCCCGGCGCCGGGCGCGAGGCGGCGATCCGCTCGCTGCAAGCCGCCGGTCTCGAAATCACGATGATCAAAGACGTGACGCCGATTCCGCACAACGGCTGCCGGCCGCCGAAGCGGCGCCGGGTTGTAGGAGTTCGAGATGTCACGTTACACCGGTCCCGTTTGCCGCCTCTGCCGCCGCGAAACCGCGGCGAGCAAAACCGGCGAAAAGATCAAGCTCTTCCTCAAAGGCGATCGCTGCCTCTCACGCAACTGTGCGGTCGAGCGGCGCGGTACCGCCCCTGGCCAGAAGACGACCGGGAAATCGCGCACGAAGAGTCTCCGAGTACGGGCGGCAGCTGCGCGAGAAGCAGAAGATGCGCCGTTATTACGGCGTGCACGAGACGCAGTTCGAGAATTACTTCCGCGAGGCGGCGCGCGTTCCGGGACAGACCGGACGCACGTTCCTGCAGTTGCTCGAGCGCCGTCTCGATAACGTCGTCTACCGGTTGAATTTGGCGACGAGCCGCGCGCAGGCGCGCCAGCTCGTAACCCACCGGCACTTTCACGTCAACGGCCGCATCGTCAACATTCCGTCGTACGTCGTGACGAGCCGGCGACGTGATCTCGATCGCGCCGGGCAGCCTAAAGTCGCCCATCTTCGAGGCGAACCTCGAAGTCGCGCAGAGCCGCCGGCCTCCCGGAGTGGCTGGAGTGGAACGACGAGCAGAAGACCGGCAAAGTGCTGCAACCGCCGCCGCGCGAGCAGATCGACACGCCGGTGGACGAACAACTGATCGTCGAGTACTACTCTCGATAATAAGCCTCAACGTTCCGCCGCCGTCGCGATCGAGCACACAGGAGTGCAAAGTCTCGAGGCGCCGAACACGCAGGACCGGTCGACATGTGTCCGAGACGGAACATGCGAAAGCAACACAACACTGCCGCTAGGCGTACGATCGTCCGTCATGCGATGACGGGCGGATAACGTAAGCGGAAACGAAGGATACAACGAACGAATGACCATTGCTGGAAATGCCCGTCGGCGCGACCATCGAAGTACGCGAACGCCGCGAAAACTATGCGAAGTTCGTGATCGAGCCGCTCGAGCGCGGCTTTGGAATCACGCTCGGCAACGCGCTGCGGCGCGTGCTCCTCAGCTCGATTCCGGGCGCCGCCGTCACGTATATGAAGATCGACGGAGTGCTGCACGAGTTCTCGACGATTCCGGGGATGGTCGGAAGACACCATCGCGCTGATGCTCAACCTCAAGGGCCTGCCCGTTAAGCTCAACAGCGACGAGCCGAAGGTGCTGACGCTCTCGGTGAGCGGCGCGCGCGACGTTACCGCGGCCGACATCGTCGCCCGATGCCGACGTCGAAATTCTCGACCCGGGCTATCGCCTCTGCACGCTCTCGTCGAAGGATGCGAAGCTGACGATGGAGATCGGCGTCGAGCGCGGACGCGGTTACGTGATGGCCGACCGCCAGCGCAACGTCGAGCACATGATCGGCCTGATTCCGCTCGACTCGATCTTTTCGCCGGTGCGCAAGGTGAACTTCACGGTGGACGATACGCGCGTCGGTCAGAGCGTGGACTACGATCGCCTGACCGTCGAGCTCGAAACCAACGGCTCGATTACGCCCGACGAAGCGCTCTCGACTGCGGCCTCGATCATGCAAGACGAGTTGAATCTCTTCGTCTCGTTCACGAATCGCGCCGAGCCGCTCCCGGAGACGCCGCCCAACGAGTGGGACGTCCCGGTCGAAACGCTCAACCTCTCGGTGCGCTCGTTCAACTGTCTCAAGCGCGCGGGGATCTCGAAAGTCTCCGAGCTGCTCGACCTTACCGAGGACGAGATCATGAAGATGCGCAACTTCGGAAAGAAGTCGCTCGACGAAATCAAACAAGTGCTAGCAGAGAGGGGGCTGTCGCTGCGCCAAGCGTAGCGAGAGAAGGCCATGCCGCATTCGATCGCCTATAAACGGCTTTCCAGAACCGACGGTCATCGCAAGGCGCTCTTGCGAAACCTCGCGACGTCGCTCTTCAAACACGAGAAGATCGAAACCACGTCGACGAAGGCCAAGGAGATCAGCCGCGTCGCCGAACGGCTCATCACCGCGGCGATGAGCGGCGATCTCGCCGCGCGGCGCCGGCTCGCCGAATTCATCACGGAGCCCGCAGTCGTCAAGAAGCTCGTCGAACAGATCGCGCCGGCGCTCAAGGGGCGTACGGGCGGATACACGCGCATCACCAAAACGCGCGTCCGTCCCGGCGACGCCGCCGAGCTCTCGCAGATCGAACTGGTAACGTAGCGTAACGTACGCCTCTGAGTCGCAGGCCTTCGACGACGAGATTCTGGCGATCGTCGAGGCCTGGCGAGTCCGCGGGGAGGGTTTGGACGAGGCCCGGTTTGACGACCTCGCGCTACGGCTCTTCGAATACCAGTTGCGATATAACGAGCCCTACGCGCGATACTGCGCGCGGCTCGGCGTCGTATCGGCGCCGTCATCCTGGGAAGCGATTCCGGCGGTCCCCGCGGCGGCGTTTAAGAGCGCGGCGATTGCCACGTTCGACGTTTCGCGCGCCGCGCTGACCTTTGAAACCAGCGGGACGACCGCGGCGAGCGCAGGACGTCACTCCATGGAAACGTCCACGCTTTACGACGCGGTGCTGCTCGCAGAGTTCGATCGCTTCATGCTCGCCGACGGAGCGCGGCTGCGGTATTTCAATCTGGTTCCCGATCCACGCGAACGCCCGCACTCGTCGCTCGGCTATATGATGGCTCGAGTCGGCGCGCTGCGCGGGCTCGGGGCGCCGGGCTGGTATCTGCGGAGCGGGGCACTGCTCGTCGAGCCTTTCGCGGCAGATCTGCGCGCGTCGATCGCCGCGAGCGAACCGGTCTGCATCGCAACGACGGCCTTCGCGTTGGTCGCCCTGCTCGACGCGATGGCGGATCGCGGGTGGTCGTTCGTCTTGCCGGCGGGCTCGCGCGTGATGGAGACGGGCGGTTTCAAAGGCCGAACGCGAGTCGTCGCACGAGAGGAGCTGTACGCGCGGACCTGCCGTCTTCTCGGCATCGAGGCAGGCGCAATCGTGGCCGAGTACGGCATGACGGAGCTAACGTCGCAATATTACGATGTCTCGCCGGAGCGGACAAAGACGTCGCCGCCCTGGCTTCGCGCGCGCATCGTGGACGCGGACCGGGCGACCCTGCCGCTCGGCCGGATCGGCTCGGTCCTGCACGTGGATCTCGCAAACCGGTCGTCGTGCATCGCGATCCAAACCGAGGACCTCGGAGTGCGCACCGCCGGAGGTTTCGTGCTGCTGGGCCGGGACGACGCGGCATCGCTGCGCGGGTGTTCGCTCGACGCCGAGGACCTGGCGACGCGGAGCGCCGGAGCGCGCGCCGGATAGGCGCCGCTTGCAACCGGGGAGAAGAGGGCGGCGATGGGCTCGCTACGTTCGTGCGATCGTTTCGTTTCGCTCCTGAGTCTCGCCGCGCTCGCGGCCTGCTCGTCGAACCCTCCCGGACCCTTCGCGCCTCCGACGAGCACGCCGAATCCGAGCGGCTATAGCGCGATCTACAGTTTCCACGCTACCGGCGGCGACGGCGCGCGGCCCTATGCGACGCTGATCGACTCCGCGGGAACGCTCTACGGCACGACGGTTGCAGGCGGTGCGAGCAGCAGTTGCAGCGGCGGCTGCGGGACGGTCTTTCGCGTCAGCACGAGCGGCTCGGAACGTGTGATGTACGACTTCGGAAGTTACAAACACGACGGAATCGTTCCCTATTACGGCGTCATCGCGATCGGCGGAACCTTGTACGGCACGACGAGCGCCGGCGGTTTTGGAAGCTTCTGTCAGATCGACGCCGGTTGCGGCGCCGTGTTCAGCGTCGATTCCAGCGGGCGCGAGCACATCGTCTATGCGTTCGAAAGCCACGCCAACGATGGCATCACTCCGCTCTCCAATCTCGTTGCGATCGGCAGCACGCTGTATGGGACGACGCAGACCGGCGGAAAAGCGAACGGTGGGACGCTCTTCAGCGTCGACACCGCCGGGCACGAACGCATCGTCTACGATTTCGGCAGCTATCCCCACGACGGGCTCAATCCCAGCGGTACGCTCATCGCCGTTGACGGAACGCTGTACGGAACGACGCAGCGCGGCGGCAACTCGAATAAGGGTGCCGCGTTCAGCGTGACCACCACCGGCTCGGAACAGCTCTTGCATAGTTTCGGCCCGCGACCCGACGGCGAAACGCCAAGGGCCGGTCTTGCGTACTTTCGGGGGCTGCTCTTCGGTACTACCGCTGCGGGCGGCGCTTCGGGTTTCGGCACCGTTTTTGACGTGAGCCGGGCGGGTGCCGAGCAGGTGGTGCACAGCTTTGGCAAGGGAGCGGACGGCAAAAATCCACAGGCCGAGTTGACGGCCGTCTCAGGCTCGCTCTACGGCACGACGACGCGCGGCGGGACGAGCTCCTACGGCACGATCTTCTCGGTAACGCCAAAGGGCTCCGAGCAGACGCTCTACAGTTTCCAGGGTGGCGACGGGGCCTATCCGTTTGCCGGACTGCTCGAAACCGGCGGCGTGCTCTACGGGGCGACGGCATACGGTGGTTCGGGCTCGTCGTGCGGTTCGGCCGGCGTTTCCGGTTGCGGCACGATCTTCCGGTTCGTGCACTAAGACCGCCGGCGTGACGTGATCACGCCGCTATTGAGTCCGCTCGTCGACAATCCGCCGCAAAAACGCGCGTGCTCGACTTTCATGCAGCGATCGACGATAACGGCCATTCCGGCGGCATCGGCGAGCGCGATCGCATCCTCGTTCACCACGCCGTATTGAAACCAGATCGCGGGCGCGCCCACGGCGATCGCCTCGTTCACCACGGCGACGATCGCACTCGGCCGGCGAAAGACATCGACGACGTCGGGTACACCGCGCGCGCCGGCATACGCGGAAAGCGTGGGAAACGCCGATATTCCGTCGATCTGTTCGAGCGCCGGATTGATCGGGGTGACTTCAAACTCAGCCCGGCGGCGAAGGTAGGAGAAGACGGTAAAGCTCGGCCGCAACGGGTTCGCGGAGGCGCCGACCATGGCGATCGTTCGCGCGCCACGCAGAAGCTCGCGAACCTGCGCGGCGGTCGTAAGAATCATTCCGGCGCGGCGATCCGCATCGCGTTGCGCAGGTCCCAGATCAAATCGTCGGGATCCTCGAGTCCGACCGAGAGCCGAATCGACTCGGGCTCGACGCCCGCTCGCAGCAGTTCCTCGTCGGAGAGCTGCGAGTGCGTCGTGGATGCGGGGTGGATCACGAGGCTTTTTGAGTCGCCGACGTTGGCGAGGTGGCTCCAGAGCTCGAGCGCGTCGATGAACCGGCGTGCGGCGTCGCGGCCGCCGCGCAGTCCAAACGTAAAGATGGATCCGAGCTGAGGCGGACGCACCCAGGCTACGGCGGGCGAGGTTGCGAGAAACTCGGCGATCGCCGCCGCGTTGCGCACGTGGCGGTCCATACGCACCGGGAGCGTCTCGAGTCCGAGCAAGTGAAGCCACGCGTCCATCGGCGACATCTGTGCGCCGACGTCGCGCAGAACTTCGGCGCGCGCGCGCATCAGGAATGCGTACTCGCCAAACGTCTCCGTGAAAACCTTTTGATGATAGCCGGGGCTCGGCTGCGAGAGCAGCGGAAAGCCTCCCGCTCCCCAGGGAAACTTGCCCGATTCTACGAGCACGCCGCCGATCGCGGTTCCGTGTCCGTTGATGAACTTCGTCGCCGAGTGCACGACGATATCCGCGCCGTGCTCGATCGGCCGGCAGAGATAGGGCGTCGCGAACGTGTTGTCCACCACCAGCGGAATGCCGGCCTCGTGCGCGATCGCGGCGAGCTCCCGCAGATCGGCGACGACGCCCGACGGATTGCCGATAGTCTCCACGAAAAGCAGACGCGTGGCCGGTCCGATTGCCGCGCGGATTGCATCCGCGTCATCGGGCGGCACAAAGGTCGTTTCGATTCCCATCCGCTTGACGGTGACGCTCAGTTGCGTGACGGTGCCGCCATAGACGGTCTGCGCGCAGACGAGATGGTCCCCGGCTTGCGCGAGCGCGAGCACCGTGCAGAGCTGCGCCGCCAGACCGCTCGAGCAGGCGATCGCACCGAGACCGCCTTCGAGGCTGGCCATGCGCTCTTCGAAGGCGGCGACGGTCGGATTGCTGATCCGGCTGTAGATGTGGCCGTAACTCCGCAGCGCAAATAGTTCGGCCGCCTGCTCGGTCGAGCCGAAGACGTACGATGCCGTCTGATAGATCGGCATGGCGCGCGCGCCGGTCGCCGGATCGGGGGGCGTTCCGGCGTGGAGGGCGCGAGTAGCGAAACCGAATTCTCGTTCGTGCTGCATGTCCGGTAGGTTCCGGGCCTTTCTTCGCCCTATACTTCTCGTATCATGGGCATGACACTCACCGAAAAGATTTTGGCACGGCACGCGAATCTCACACGGGTCGAGCCGGGTCAGATCATTAACGCCGGCGTGGACCTCGTCCTCGCCAACGAGCTTTCCGCCGCCGTCGCGATCGGCGTAATGCGCAAGATCAAGGGCGCGGCGCGCGTCTTCGACTCCAGCCGGATCGCGCTCGTCGCCGATCATTTCGTTCCGGCGAAAGACGCGCAGTCGGCAAGCTTGGCGCGGCTCGATGAAAGAGTTCGCGGCCGAGCAGCAGATCGAGCATTTCTTCGACGTCGGGCGCGGCGGAATCGAGCACGTGGTGCTCCCCGAGGAGGGTTTGGTGGCGCCGGGCGAGCTGATCGTCGGCGGAGACTCGCACACGTGCACCTACGGCGCCTTCGGCGCATTTGCGACCGGGATGGGATCGACCGACATAGCGGCGGCGTTCGTGCTCGGTGAGGTTTGGCTCAAAGTACCCGCATCCATTAAGATCGTTTACAGCGGCACGCCGGGACCGATGGTGTATGCGAAAGACATCATGCTTCGGACGGTCGGCGAACTCGGTATCGACGGCGCGACGTATCGCGCGATCGAGTATCACGGCAGCACGGTGGATCAGCTCTCCATCACCGGCCGAATCACGATGGCGAACATGGCGATCGAGGCCGGCGCTAAGAACGGTATCTTCCACGCCGACGAAAAGACGATCGCGTACGTAAAGGAGAGGACCGATCGGCCGTTCATCGTCGAGCGCGCCGATGCGGACGCGCAATACGAGCGCGTTTTGACGATCGACATCGGCGAGCTGGAACCGCAGGTGGCCTGCCCGCATACGCCCGACAACGTGCATCCGATCTCACAGGTTACGCGCGAGGATTTGCCGGTCGATCAAGTCTTCATCGGATCCTGCACCAATGGCTACATCGACGACCTCCGAGTCGTCGCGAAGATTCTCGACGGAAAGCGGATTGCGTCGAATCTGCGCGTGATCGTAAATCCAGGGTCGCAGAAAGTCTGGATGCAGGCGGCGCAAGAAGGGATTCTCACCACGCTCGCGGCGGCAGGCTGCGCGGTCAACACGCCGGGCTGCGGTGCGTGCTTCGGCGGGCATATGGGGACGCTCGGGGACGGCGAGCGAGCGATTTCGACGACGAACCGCAACTACGTGGGACGAATGGGCTCGCCGAAGGCCGAGGTCTATCTGGCGTCGCCCGCCACGTGCGCGGCGTCGGCGCTCACCGGCCGCATCACCGATCCGCGGGACGTCGCCGCGGGCAGCGACGACGCGGTCGTGGTGGAGCCGAGAGGAGCCAGAGTGTAATGGAGGCAACGCTGCGCGGCCGAGCGCACAAGTACGGCAAGAACGTCGATACCGACGTGATCATTCCCGGAAAATACTGCAACATCGTCGATCAGGCGGAGCTCGGCAAGCACGCGCTGGAGGGACTCGATCCCGAGTACACGACGCGGATGAAGCCCGGCGATCTGATCGTTGCCGAAACCAACTTCGGCTGCGGGTCGAGCCGCGAGGTTGCGCCGATCGCCCTTAAGGGCTCCGGGACGTCGGCGGTGATCGCTAAGAGCTTCGCGCGAATCTTTTATCGCAACGCGCTCAATATCGGCTTGCCGATCTTCGAATCGTCCGAGGCGGTGGACGGCATCGAATCGGGAGACGAGATCGAGGTCGAGCCGGCCGAGCGGGATCGTGCGGAACCTGACGCGCGGACACCGAGTATCGCGCCGCCGAGTTTCCGCCGTTCATGCGCGCGCTCATCGACGCCGGCGGCCTGGTGCCGTACGTCGAGAAGCGCTTAGCGGGAGGCTAGGGCGGCGTATATCCGCCCGGCTGCGGTATTCCGCCGGGCGACGGGTTGACGTTCTCGATCCACTTCTCTTTCTCGCGATAGGCGGCGGTGAACGGCACCTGCCCGTCCGTTGACGTCAGCATCCCGACCATGTCGGTCGTTCCGTCCAACTTGCCCTCGAGCAGCAGCGTCGTGCCGTTGGGAAGCGTCACGATGAGGCGCACCGCCTGGCCGTCGACCGAGCCGACGAGCGGAAATTTCTTCCTCGGCCGTCCACGTAGGTGCCCGAAATCGCATCACCTTGTTGGGTGAGCGCAAAGTGGGTGTAGTCCGTCCCGCTCGGGTGCTGGATCTGGACTTCCCAGACGCCGTTGAGGCCCTTGCGCGCGTTGCGCGGGGGAGTCGGCGTCGGCTTCGGGGCGGTGGTCGCGGCGGGTGCCGCACCGCCCGGTAGGCTGAAAACGCTTGCGGCGGGGCCCGGTGTGCCCGGCGTACCCATCGACGGCCCCGGCGTGCCCGGCGTAGCAATCGGAGGCGGTGTCGGCGGCGGGGTCGCGGCCGCGGCGGGAAGCCGTCCGGGGAGCGCGGCAAGGAAGAGAGCGGCGCCTAGGGCCGTCCCGGCGAGCGTGCCGCCGGCAAAAAAGAACGTTCTCACGGGCCTCTGCCTTTTGGAGTCGCGGGAGCGGCTCCTTTGACACTCTTGATATAATGCAGAAGCTGTGAAGACCCAGATACACCCCAAATGGTACCCCGAGGCACGCGTCCATTGCGCGTGCGGCAATACGTTCGTGACCGGTTCGACGCTGCCGGAAATTTCTGTGGAAATTTGTGCCGCCTGCCATCCGCTCTTTACCGGGCAGCAGAAGCTCGTGGATACGGCGGGGCGCGTCGATAAGTTCAACCAGCGCTCCGCAGTTGCGCGGCGCAAGCAAGAAGAGGCCGCAGCGCGTAAGGCCGCCCGCGACGCGAAGAAGGCGGCAGCCGCTCTCTGATCGACCGACTGCGTTCGATGGCGCGGCGCTTCGACGAGATCGACGCGCAGCTCGCCAACCCGGCCGGCGGATTCGATCAATCCCGTTACACCGCGCTCGTCAAAGAGCGCGCTCAACTCGAAGCGCCGGTCGAAACGCATCGGAGGCTCGATAGCGCGCGCGCGCGCATCGAGGCGAACGAAGCGCTCGCGCGACAAGGCGATCCGGAGCTGCGCGAGCTTGCCGAAGAGGAGAATGCCGCGTTGCGTGCCGTCGTCGGGGAGCTCGAAGAGGAGCTCTCGCAGCTGATGATGCCGCGCGACCCCAACGACGCCAAAGACGTTTTCGTCGAGATTCGCGCCGGCACCGGCGGCGACGAAGCGGCGATCTTTGCAGGCGACTTGGCGCGCATGTACATGCGGTTCGCCGAAAGCGCCGGCATGAAGACGGAGCTCGTCTCCGAGAGTCCCAGTGAGGCCGGCGGCTATAAAGAGATCGTCTTCGCGGTGACGGGGAGAGAGCCGTATCGCTACCTCAAGCACGAATCGGGCGTTCACCGCGTGCAGCGAGTGCCGACGACCGAGGCGCAAGGACGCATCCACACCAGCACGGCGACGGTCGCCGTCCTGCCGCAAGTGGAAGAAGACGTCGACGTGGAGATCAGAGCGTCAGACCTGCAGATCGACACGTACAAATCGTCGGGCGCCGGCGGCCAATACGTAAACAAAACCGAGTCGGCCATCCGAATTACTCACGTCCCCACCGGGATCGTCGTCGCCTCGCAGCAGGAGCGTTCGCAACAGCAGAATCGCGAGAAGGCAATGCAAATGCTGCGCGCGACCCTGTACGACCGCAAGCGCCGCGAACAGGAGGAAGCCGTCGGATCGCTGCGACGTTCGCAAGTCGGCAGCGGCGAGCGCGCCGAAAAGATTCGCACGTATAACTTTCCGCAAGACCGCATCACCGACCATCGCATCGGGCGCAGCTTCGGCAACATCCGCGGCGTGATGGACGGTAACTTGAGCGCGATCAGCGAGGAGTTGATTGCCGACGAGCGCGCGCGACTGCTCGCCGGCGAAGCGGCGGAGTAAGGTGGGCACCGTCGGACTCCTGCTGAGCGGCGCCGCTTCGTCGCTCGCGCCGGCCAGCGACTCGGCCCGTACCGATGCCGGCCTGCTCTTGGCGTGGACGCTGCGACGCAGCCGCGAGTGGCTGCTGGCGCACGACGACGTCCGCGTTTCAGAAGAAGAGGCCGCGGCGTTTGAGCGGCTCTGCGCCCGGCGTCGCGAGGGCATGCCGATTGCCTATCTTCTCGGAACGGCGGAGTTCTATGGCCGCTCGTTCGTGGTCAACGAGAACGTGCTCGTTCCGCGTCCCGAGACCGAGCATCTCATCGACGAAGCGCTCTCACTCATCAAGTCACCCACGCGCGTGCTCGACGTTGGGACCGGCTGCGGCGCCATTGCCTGTACCCTCGCGGCGGCGCGACCGGTTCGGGTGGTTGGGACCGACCTCTCGCCGGCGGCGGTCGCCGTTGCGGCGGAGAACGCGCGCCGGCTCGAGGTCGCGCAGCGCTGCCGCTTCGTCCAGGGGAATCTGGCGGAGCCGGTGCGCGGCACGCGGTTCGGCGCCGTCGTCGCGAACTTGCCCTACGTTCCCAGCGGCGATCTACCGCAGGCGCCGGCGCCGGCATCGTTCGAGCCCCGCGTCGCACTGGACGGCGGTACCGACGGCCTCGCGCTCTATCGCGAACTGCTACCCCAACTGCCGTTCCTGCTCGAGGAAGATGCCCTCGTCTTGCTCGAGGCGGCCCCGCCGACGATCGAGGGTCTGCTCGAAATCGCGCGCGCCACGTTTGCGACGAGCAGAATCGAAGCGCGCAGCGACTACGGCGGCCGCGCTCGCTTCGTGAGCATCCGGCCGGCTCGGTCCGAATAGCCCAGGTGCCCTCACCATTCGAGCCGAACTAAAACGACCCGAGATGGCGAAGTATATCTTCTTCACCGGGGGCGTGGTGAGTTCGCTCGGCAAGGGCATCACCGCCGCTTCGCTCGGCCGGCTGTTGAAAGCCCGCGGCCTGAGCGTATCGATCCAAAAGCTCGATCCCTATATCAACGTCGACGCGGGAACGATGAACCCGTATCAGCACGGTGAGGTTTTCGTTACCGAAGACGGCGCCGAAACCGATCTCGATCTCGGTCATTACGAGCGCTTCATCGACGAAAATCTGCAGCGCGCGAATAACGTGACGACGGGGCAGATCTACAACTCCGTCATCGAAAAGGAGCGGCGCGGCGATTATCTCGGCGCGACGGTCCAAGTGATCCCGCACATCACCAATGAGATCAAAGCCGCATATCAAGCGAGTGGCGCGAGGCGAGCCGCGCCGAGGTGTGCATCGTGGAGGTCGGCGGCACGGTCGGCGACATCGAATCGCTGCCGTTTCTCGAGGCCATTCGGCAGATGCGCTACGACGTCGGCGACGAGAACGTGATGTACGTTCATCTCACGCTCGTTCCGCATCTGGGCGCCGCCGACGAGTTAAAGACGAAGCCGACGCAGCACTCGGTGCGCGAGCTGCGCGGGATCGGCATCTCGCCCGACGCGATCGTCTGCCGCACTCAATCGGCACTTCCGATGCCGCTGGAGCTCAAGGAGAAGATCGCGCTCTTCTGCGACGTGCCGCCGAGCGCGGTCGTGCAGAACGGCGACGCTCGGACGATCTATCAGGTGCCGCTCAATCTCGAAGCGGAGGGTCTCGCGCAGGCCGCCGTGCGGAAATTAAACCTGCCGGCCGGGGTCCCGCGGCTCGACGACTGGATCGGCATCAGCGAACGCCTGCTCCATCCGCAGCGCCGCGTCACGATCGCGCTGGTCGGCAAATACGTGGAGCTCAAGGATGCGTACATCTCCATCAGCGAGGCGCTCGCGCATTCCGGCATCTTTTACCACGCGGCGGTCGACGTGCGGCGGATCGACTCGGAGTTGGTCGAGAACGACGGGGTCGACGTGCTGCGCGACGCCCACGGCGTGCTCGTCGCGCCCGGTTTCGGCGCTCGTGGAGTAAAAGGAAAGCTCCGTGCAATCCAGCACGTCCGCGAGAACCGAATCCCCTTCCTCGGCATCTGTTACGGCATGCAGTTGGCGTGCGTCGAGTTTGCACGCAACGTCTGCGAGTTGCCCGAAGCGATGACGAGCGAAGTCGACGAGACCAGCGGCGATCCGGTCATCGACTTCATGCCGGATCAGCGCAACCTCGAGATGTACGGCGGCACGATGCGGCTGGGGACGTACGCCTGTACGCTCGAGGAGGGAAGTTTGGCGGCCCGCGCCTATGGCGAGCTCGAGATCAGCGAGCGGCACCGCCACCGGTACGAGTTCAACAACCGTTACCGGCCGATCTTCGAAGAGCACGGGATGCGATTCACCGGGCACCATTCGATCGGCAAGACGCGGCTGGTCGAGGTCGTCGAGCTTCCGAGCGCGATGCATCCCTGGTTCGTCGCGACGCAGGCGCATCCCGAGTTTAAGTCGCGTCCCAATCGTCCCGCTCCGCTCTATCGCGATTTCATCGGCGCGGCGCTCGCGCATCAAGAGCGGCTCGACGGTCGCGCCGGCGTCGCCGAGGCGGCGTCCTGGACCCAGGCGTAATCACCGCCGTCGTTCTGACGCGCGACGAAGAACGAAACCTGCCGCGCGCGCTGACGAGCCTGCCGCGCGGAATCCAGATCTTCGTGCTCGATGCGGGTTCGCGCGACCGCACCGTCGCGTTCGCGCGCAGCGCGGGAGCGCGCGTGACGGAACGACCCTGGACGAACTTTCTCGACGCCCGCCGGTACGCGCTCGCGCAGGTAGAGACGCCGTGGACGCTGATGATCGACGCCGACGAAGCGCCCGACGACGTGCTGCGCGACGCGATCGTGAACGCGTCCGGCGATTCGGATGCCTACGTGATGCGGCGCACGACCTACTTCCGCGGCAAGCCGATGCGGATCTGGCGCAACGAGCCGCTCATCCGTCTCTTCAAGACCGGCCGCGCCGTTCTCGAGGCGCATCCGGCGATCGCCAGCGGCGCAGCGCTGCACGAGGCGTGGCGCTGCGACGGTCCGGTCGGCGAGCTGCGCGGAACGCTGCTGCATTACTCGTATGCCGACGCTGGCTCGTATCGCGCGAAGTACGACCGGTACACGAGTCTCGAAGCGGCGAGTTTGCGGGGCTCGGTGCCGCGCCTGCTGCGGGCCTATGCGAGCGGTGCGGTTCGGTTCGCGTGGCTGCTCTTCGGTCGGGGCGCAATTTTAGACGGGCCGCGCGGATGGTACGTGGCCTATCACACGGCCGCCTATCCGGCCGTCGCGGCGCGCAAAGCGCTGCGCGCGTGAGCCGCGCGCGCATCGGCCTCGACGCCCGTTTGACGCGCCAACTTTCGGCCGGCATGCAGACGTACGTTCGCGAGCTCGTGGCGCGGCTTCCGTCGGCGGCGCCGGAATACGCGTATGTGACGTTCGAGCGCGGCGGTAACTTCGGGTTCGCAGAACAATTCGAGTTGCCGCGGGCGATGCGGCGCGCGAAGCTCGATCTCGTACATCTGCTCTCGCAATACGCGCCGGTCTTCGTGCCGCGCCCGTTCGTGGTTACGATTCACGATCTCATCCATTTGCGGTTTCCGCAGTATTTTAAATCCAAGGTCGGGCCGTATTATGCGACGGTCGTCCGGCGGACGTGCGCGCGCGCAAGCCGCGTGATCACCGACGACGAACGCACGATTGAGGATTTACGCGAGTTCTTGGGCGTCGATCCGGCCAAAGTGCGCGTGATACCGTTAGGCGTCGCCGAGGCTTTTCGGGCCGGGGCCGAGCCGCGAGCGCGCGCGCGCGATTATCTGCTGTACGTCGGCAACCATCGCGAGCACAAAGATCTGGCGACGCTTTTCGACGCATGGTCGGCGCTGCCGGAGGGGCTGGAGATCGATCTGCTCGTAACCGGGCCCGACGATTTTGGCGGCGAGCTGCAGCGCCGCAGGCGCAGTGGGCGGGCGATCGTCGCCCTTGGCGACGTCACCACCGAGGAGCTCGCGGCGTATTACGCCGGGGCGCGCGCGCTGGTGCAGCCGGCGCTGCGCGAAGGGTTCGGCTTACCGATTCTGGAGGCGATGGCGGTAGGCTGTCCGGTCGTCGCCTGCGAAGATGCGGTGCCTCGGCCGCTCGAAGCGGCCGCCTTGCGTTTTGGCGCGCGCGACGGCGAGGTGCTACGCGCGCATCTCGAGCGCCTCTTGGGCGATGCATCGCTTCGTGAGGAGCTCGTCGAGCGCGGGCGGCGCGCTGCCGCGGTTTTGACGTGGGACCGGTGCGCGCGGGCCACGGCAGACGTCTATGGAGAAGTGTTGCAAGAGTGTTGAAACGCATAGCGGCGCTCATGATCCTGACGGTCGCGACCGCGCACGCGGCGCCGGCCGCGGGCGGCGCCCGCCCGATCGCGATCGTGATCAACGGCAACGCACTCTCGCTCGATCCGCCGTCTCGGTTCGTAGCGAATACGCTATTCGTTCCGGTACGCCGCACGATCGAAGCGCTCGGACTGGGCTTCGAGCGCAGCGGCAACCGCATCACCACGCAAATCGGCTCGAAGACCGTAACGCTCACTATCGGGAACCGCACCGCTGAGGTTGACGGCTCTCCGTTCGCGCTCGAGGCCCCGCCAATCGAGATCCACGACGTGATCTATGCGCCGCTGCGCTTCTTCACCGACGTGCTCGGCGCGCAAGCGCATTTCGACCGGCGCACGAACAGCGTCGTCATCGTCGCGCAGATCGTCGGACGGTCGTCGAACGGCTTCGTTACGACCGGGAACGGTTACGAGCGTTTCGGAAGCGTCGCGGCGGTCGACGTGCTCTCGGATCCACCGACGCTGACGCTGCAATGGAACGGCGGAGTGAAGACGATTCCGGTCGCCGCCAACGCAACGATCGACGTTGAGGACGTGGACGTCAACGTTTCAACGCCGGGAGAACTGGGCGACGTTCGTCCGGGCGATTTTGCGCGGGTCGAGATGCGCAAGGACGGACGCGTGCAGCGGATCGTGGACGAATACGGTTCGCGCAGCGGGCACATCGTCGCGCTCGCCGGAGGCGAGTTCGTGCTTAACGACGGGCACGTGATCGCCCCCGGACGGCTGACGGAGATATCGCTCAACGGCCGAGCGGCTTCGTTCGGCGAGCTTGCGCCGGGCGATCAGGTCACGGTGCGGTATAACGTCGAGACCAACGAGGTGCGCGAGATCCTATCGAGCCGCAGCACGCCAAGCGTCGTGCCGAGCGCCGGAGGCGCAGCAATTACGAGCCTCGATTCCGATGCGAGCCATCCGTTGCGGGCCGGCGAGACGGTACACGTGACGATGCGCGGAACCGCCGGCGGATCGGCGAGCTTCGACATAGGCTCGGACGTCGTCAATCAAGCAATGGGTCAGCGCTCGCCCGGGGTTTACGTCGGCGCCTACACGATTCCACGCGGGGCGAACTTCGACGACGTCGCGCTTCTGGGGCGATTGACCGTCGGCGGAGCAACCGCTCAAGCTGCGGCAGCGCAAACGGTCTCCGCCTCGAGCATTGGGCCGGGCATCTCGGATTTTGCGCCGGATGCGGGCTCGACGATCAACACGAACCGGCCGGCCGTCTACGCAAGCTTCGTTCCCGATGCGGTCGGCGTGAATCCATCGAGCGCCCTCATGTGGATCGACGACCGCGACGTAACGTCCGAATGCCTGCGCACGGCGCAGTTCATCCAGTATTTGCCCCAGTACGCCTATCCGGAGGGCGGGCATCGCGTGACGATTAGGGTCGCCGATCAAGCGGGCAACGTCACGACGAAGTCGTGGACCTTCTCGATACGGACGCATTGATGGACGAGTGCATTTTCTGCAGGATTGCGGCCGGGAAGATCCCGGCGCGTGTCGTCTATCGCGACGACGAAGCGGGCGTAATGGCGATCGAGGACGTCAACCCGCAGGCGCCGACGCACCTGCTCGTTCTGCCGATCGCTCACCACGCAACGCTAGCTTCGGCCGTGAACCGTCCGGAGGCCGATACGATGGTGCGCCGCCTCATCGAGGTTGCATCGAAGCTCGGCTCCGAGCGGGGCGGCTCCGAAGGATTCAGACTCGTCGTGAATACCGGGCCGAACGGCGGTCAGACGGTCGACCACGTCCATCTGCACGTTCTCGCCGGCCGCGCGATGACGTGGCCACCCGGGTAAGCGCCGAACCAACCGGGCATTATTTGACGCTGTAGCGGCCCTATGTTACCCTGCAAGAGGCCCGTGAGGGCCATATTTTTCGTGCTTTGCCGTGATTGGGAAGCGCGCCGAAAGGGGGGTCGTCATACCATGGAAGTTCGCATCGCACCGGGCGAAACGATCGAGAGCGCGCTTCGGCGTTTTAAGAAGGCCACCCAGAAGGCCGGAATCTTGGCCGAAGCGCGTAAACACGAGCATTACGAAAAGCCGAGCGTTCGCCGCAAGAAGAAGTCCGCCGCCGCTCGTAAGCGCCGCGCTTAACCCATCGTTGTGGGAACCATCAAAGATCGCATCGCCTCGGATCTCAAAGAGGCGATGAAGGCGCGCGACCAGCTGCGTCTCGATACGCTGCGGTCCGCGCTCTCCGGCTTTACCTATAAGCGAACCGAAAGCGGTGTCGACCTCTCGGATTCCGACGAACTCGAAGTCGTCGGGCGTTTGGTCAAGCAGCGCGCAGATTCGGTCGCGGAGTTCGAGCGCGCCGGCCGCACGGATCTGGCCGAGAAGGAGCGCGCGGAGCGCGAGATTCTGCTCGCCTATCTTCCTGCGCAGCGGTCGCCCGAGGAGATACGAGAGATCGTGCAGCGGGCAATTGGAGAGCTTCCCGAGGGCACGCGCAATCAAGGCGCGGTGATGAAAGCCGTGATGCCGCAGCTCCGGGGCCTGGCCGACGGCAACCTCGTTCGCCAAATCGTCGCCGAGGCGCTGGAAACGGCCTAGCGCCGGCGGTTCTGTAACCTCGAGGCTGCTGCTAAGGTAGCTAGCGGCATGAGGAAGTTTCAGACGCGAGTTTGGCTTTGGGGGATGCTGCTCGTCGGCGGCCTAACCGGCCTTGCCGCGAGTCAGCCGCTCGGGCGGTCCCATCGTCGTCGTCCCGATCACGGGGACGGTCGACGACGGAATGGCACATCTCGTCGAGCGCTCCGTTGATGAAGCCAATCAGGAGCATGCGCAGGCGATCGTGCTCGACGTCAACAGCCCCGGCGGTCTCGTCGAAGCCGCGTTCCGAATCCGCGACGCTCTGCTCTCGGCGCAAGAGCCGGTTGACGCATACGTGAGCGAACGTGCCTATTCGGCCGCGGCGCTCATTACGTTGGCGGCGGGACGCATCGTGATGGCGCCGGGAGCATCGATCGGTGCGGCCGAGCCGATCCCGGCAACGGTGAAGACGATTTCGGCGCTGCGCGCCGAGTTCGAGTCGACCGCGCAGCGCAATCATCGCAACGCGGCGATCGCCGGAGCGATGGTAGATAAGAATGTGGATCTGCCGGCGTACAAGCACGCGGGCGCGATCCTCACGCTCAACACGCAAGACGCGTTGCGGTCGGGCATTGCCCAAGCGACGGCTCCGGATCTCGATGCGGCGTTAGCAGGGCTCCAGCTCGCCGGCGCCCCGCGCACGACGCAATCGTTCTCGTGGGCCGAACAACTCGCGCGTTTCGCGACCGATCCCGCGGTCAGCGGATTGCTCCTCACGATCGGCATGCTCGGGCTGCTGATCGAGATGCAGACCCTGCACGCCATCGCGGGCATCGTCGGCGTAAGCGCGCTCACGCTCTTTTTCGGCAGCCACGTGTACGCGGGATTTTCCAACGGTTTCGTCGTCGCGCTCGCGCTGGCCGGGCTCTTGGGCATCCTCTGGGAGCTCCACGTAGTGCCGGGGCACGGACTGCCCGGTATTCTCGGCGTCGCAGCGTTGCTCGTTGCGGTGCTCTGCGCGTTCGGGCTGCCGTTTTTATTCGTCGGCATCGAGACGCTGGCGACCGCGATCGTCTTGACGGTGATTGCCTTTACGCTGACGGTCCGCGCAGTTCCGCAGAACGCATGGGCGCATCGCTTGGCGCTTGCATCCACGCAGGGGCCCGAGTACGTGACGAGCGCCGACTTCAGCCATTTTCGCGGGCAGACCGGGACTGCGGCCAGCTTCCTTCGTCCCGCCGGCATTGCGTCGATCGCCGGCCGGCGGGTCGACGTGCTTACCGAGGGTGAGTTCATTACGCAGGGAACACCGATCCGAGTCGTGCGCGTGGAAGGCGCGCGCGTCTTCGTCGAGCCCGTCGCTGGATAGGAGCAAGAGATGACCACTTGGGGCAGCGAGATCGGCGTCGTCGTCGTTCTCCTGATCGTCGTTATCGCGTTTTTTTCGTTCCTTTACTACTTCCCGATCGGGTTGTGGGTGCGGACGATTGCGGCGGGCGTGCCGCTGGGTATCATCGCGCTCGTACGCATGCGGCTGATCGGCATTCCGCCGGGCGTGATCGTTACGAACTACGTTCGCGCGCGCAAGGCCGGCCTCAACCTATCGGTCGATCAGATGCAGTCGCATTATCTCGCAGGCGGCAACGTCGAAAACGTAACGCTCGCGATGATCGCTGCGCAGCGCGCGCAGATTCCGCTGGAATGGCAGCGCGCCGCGGCAATCGACTTGGCTGGACGAAACGTGCTCGAAGCGCTTCAAACGTCGGTCAATCCAAAGGTGATCGAAACCCCGATCTTCCAAGGCGTCGCGCAAAACGGCATTCAGCTCAACGTCAAAGCCCGGATCACCGTGCGCAGCAATCTAGACCGGTACGTCGGCGGCGCGGGCGAGCCGACCATCGTCGCGCGCGTCGGCGAGGGGGTCGTTTCAGCCGTCGGCGCCGCGGTCGACCATAAAGAAGTGCTCGAGTATCCCGACCGCATCAGCAAAGCCGTGCTCGCAAAGGGTCTCGACGCCGGTACGGCATTCGAGATCGTTTCGATCGATATCGCCGACGTGGACGTGGGAAAGAACATCGGTGCCGAGCTTCAGACGAGTCAGGCCGAGGCCGACCGTCGCATCGCCCAGGCGAAGGCGGCGGAGCGGCAATACGCCGCGCTCGCGGCCGAACAAGAGCAGAAGGCGGAGACGCAGGCAATGCGAGCCAGGGTCGTCGAGGCCGAAGCGGCGATCCCGCAAGCGATCGCGCAGGCGTTCCTGCACGGCAATCTCGGCGTGATGGATTATTATCGTCTTCGCAACATCCAGGCCGACACGGAGATGCGCTCGTCGATCGGCACGGTCAACGAAGGCCCGAGCGATGCGCAGCAGCCTCCGCTCGGCGGTTCGCCCGCAAAGTAAGGCGATCGTGCGCGAGATCGGCGCCGTGGTTTGGGTCCTACTGCTCGTCATCGGCGTCGTGGGCAGCATGGTTTCGAGCATCCGCAGACAACGCGGCGCATCGGCGGCGGCGCCGCCGCTTCCGAATCCCGCGCGGATCCCGCAGTCGTTCGCGTCCGTGCAGACCGTTCGCGTGCCGCCACAAGCCGCGCCTATGCGCGTGCCGCAAGCGGCGCCCGCACCGCCGCCCCGGCCGGCGGCCGCCGCCCGCACCGTGCGTCCGCCGGCCGCCGATCCGCCCGCGCGCAAGCCTGCGGCGGCGGGGCGCTTCGGCAACCGCAGCGATCTGGTTCGCGCGGTGATCGCGGCCGAGGTGCTTGGCAAGCCTCGGGCGCTGCGCGACGAATAGTTCGAGGCTTGACCGCGCAACGATCCATCGATCTCGGCGAGCTTTCGGAGCGCGTCCGCCTCTTCGGCGAGTATGACCGCAATCTGTCGGCCATTGAATCTTCGCTCGGCGTAGCGGTCCATGCCGACGGCGATCACCTGCTGCTGGCAGGGGACGATGCAGCGGTCGCGCGCGCCGAGGACGTCGTCAAACGCGTGCTGCAAGCCGCAGTTGACGGCGCGCATATCACGCCCGACGACGTCGCGCTGGCGGCCTCCGACGCCAAGGTGGCGCGCGCTGCGACGGTTCCTACGACGCTGCTGCGCACGCACCGCGGCCGCGAGCTGCGTCCGCGCACTGCCGGGCCAGCGGCACCTCGTCCGTGCGATCGAGTCGTCCACGCTCACCTTTGGGATCGGGCCGGCCGGAACCGGTAAAACGTTTTTGGCCGTCGTCATGGCGGTGCGCGCGCTCAAACGCCGCGAGGTCTCGCGGATCGTCCTGTCGCGCCCCGCGGTGGAGGCCGGCGAACGCCTCGGCTTCCTTCCCGGCGACCTGCGCGAGAAGTTCGATCCGTATATGCGACCGCTCTTCGACGCGCTGGGCGAACTGCTCGACGACGCGGTCGTTACGAAATACATGGAACGCGGGACGCTCGAAGTCGCTCCGCTGGCATTCATGCGGGGACGAACGCTTGCGGAGTGCGTTCGTCATCCTCGACGAGGCGCAGAACGCCACCGACGATCAGCTCAAGATGTTCTTGACGCGTCTGGGAAGCGGTTCGACGATGGTCGTCACCGGAGACGTTACGCAGATCGATCTTCCTTCGGGCGAGCGCAGCGGATTGCGGGCGGCCGCCTCACGCTTGACCGGTCTCGAAGACGTGGCGGTCGTCGAACTCGACGAGACCGACGTCGTGCGTCACCCACTCGTGGCGCGCATCGTCGCGGCGTACGCGAAGACGGCGCCGAGACGCGCGTGATCTACTATCGCAACGACGTGCGGCGCAGCGGCGTGGACGGCCGCGCGCTCGTGGCGACCGCGCGCCGGCTCCTCGGCGCGATCGGCGAGGAGCGGACGGGCCTTTCGCTCTCGCTCGTCGACGACGCGGCGATTCGCAGCCTCAACCGTGAGTATCGCGGCCGCGATGCCGCGACGGACGTGCTCAGCTTCGCGCTCGAGGACGAGATCGAATCGGCCGAACGGGAGCGTCTGCTCGGGGACGTCGTCATCTCGATCGAGACCGCGCGCCGGCAGGCGGCGGAGTACGATGCGCCGCTGCAGCGCGAGCTCTACCGTCTGCTCATCCACGGTCTCCTCCATCTCAAAGGGCACGATCACGAGCGCGCTGCGGAGCGCCGCGCGATGGAGCGGGAGGAGCGGCGTCTCGCCGACGCAATCTCGCTTCCTTGGCCGTACGCGCACGCTGATGCATCACGCCAAAGCAGGGAGAGCCGCACTATCTGCCGATCGAGCGGCATCGATTCCTTCGGTCGTTCCACCATGCGTTCGAAGGGATCATCTACGCGACGCGCACGCAGCCGAACATGCGCGTGCACTTCATCGCGGCGGCGCTCGTGCTGCTCGCGACGCTGGTTTTGCGGCTCGATCGCTATCTACGTCGTCGCGACGATCACGCTGGTGGCGCTCGTGCTCAGCCATGGAGCTCATGAACACCGCCATCGAAGCGATCGTGGATCTGCTCACCGTGGCGCACCATCCGCTCGCCAAGACGCGCCAAGGATGCAGCTGCTGGGGCCGTGCTCGTCGCCGCGATCGGCGCTGCGCTCTGCGCCTATTTGATCTTCTATCAGGGCATCATCAATGGAGGCGACCGGGTTTTCGCCGCGGTGCGAGCGGTGCCGGCGAACGTGGCGTTGATTTCGCTGGCCGTCGTCGCGATCGGGACGGTCTTCGCCAAGGCCTGGTTCGGCCGCGGCTCGGCCCTCCAAGGCGGTGCGGTCTCCGGTCATGCGGCGCTCGCCTTTGCGGTCGCGACGATGCTGGCGCTGTTCTACCAAAAGCCGCTGGCGGCGATCCTGGCGTACTTCGGCGCCTTCCTCGTGGCCCAGAGCCGCGTCGAGGCGCGAATCCACCGTCCCTTCGAGGTATTTTGGGGCGCCGTGCTCGGGACGCTCGCGGCGCTGGCGATCTACGTGCTGGTTCGGCCGCACGTTATGCTATAATGGCGCCGATTTGAACATGGACCCGAGTCGAAGTAGTCCCGAAGGCCTGCCGTACCAGATCGCCCTGCTCGTTGTGCTCGTCCTGCTGGCGGCTTTTTTTGCCGCCTGTGAGGCGGCCCTCGTCTCGATTTCCAGGATGCGCGCTCGGGCGATCGCCGACCGCCGGGTCCGCGGCGCCGCAGAATCTCGAGCGGCTCGTGGACGGGAAGAACGCGTTTTCTCACCGCGATCCTGGTCGGCAATACGATCGTGCTGCTGGCGGCCGACTCCCTCGCGACTTACATCGCGCTGACGCTGGGGCTTCCGTCGGCGGCCGTTATCTCGACCGTGGTCATGACGATCGTCTTCCTGCTCTTCGGCGAGATCATTCCCGAAGACGGTGGCCACCGGCGACAGCGGAGCGCTGGGCCCTGCGCCTCGCGCTCGCCGATGCGCTACGCGGCGCTGGTGCTGACGCCGATCGCGCGCGCACGTTCCAGTTGTCCACCGATCTGATGCTTACGCCCCTTCGGCATCAGGCACGGCCAGCAGATCGTTCGTTACGGAAGAAGACATTCGCACGCTCGTCAACGTCGGTGCGGAGCAGCGCGTGATCGAAGAGGAGGAACGCCAGCTGATTCATTCGGTGATGGAGTTCGGCGACACGATCGTTCGCGAAGTGATGAAGCCGCGTCCGGAGATGGTCGCCGTCTCGATCGACGATTCGCCGCGCCGCGTGCTCGACGTCGTGATCGCCGAGGGGTATTCGAAGCTGCCGGTCTATCAAGAATCGAAGGACGACATCGTCGGCGTCGTTCACGATCGCGAACTGCTCGTCGCGCTCGCGAACGGCTCGCTCGCGCACGCGAGCGTTCGCACGCTGATGCGAACGGCAGTGCACGTTCCGGAGACGAAGAAGATCGCGGAGCTGCTGCGCGAGATGCAGCGCGACAAGTTTTCGCTGGCGATCGTCGTCGACGAGTACGGCGGAACCGCGGGCTGGTGACGATGGAAGATCTGCTCGAGGAGATCGTCGGCGAAATTCGCGACGAGCACGACTCGACGAGCAAGAAGTCGATCCCGTCGTCTCGGAGCACCGAAGCGGTCGTCGAAGCGGGCACGAATATCGAAGACGTCAACGCCAGGCTCGGAACCGAACTTGCCGACCGAGGATTTCGAAACGATCGGCGGCTACACGGTCGGCCTTTTCGGGCGGCTGCCCAACGAAGGCGAAGAGATCGATGCAGCCGGCCACGCGCGGCTTGCGGGTCGACCGCACGCGCGGCCGCCGCATCCTCGCGGTTCGCATTTATACCAACGGCGCGCTCGAGCAGCCGCAAGAATCGGAGAACCCTGACGCAGCCGCGCGCCTATAAGACGCGAGGCGTCGTTCTGCGCGGACGGCAGCTCGGCGAGGCCGATCGCATCCTCACGCTGTTCACGCTCGAGCGCGGCAAGCTCGACGGCGTCGCAAAGGGCGTGCGCCGCCCGCGCAGTCATTTGGCGCGGCCGTCTCGAGTTGGACAACGAGTGCGATTTCCTCATGCACCGCGGCCGCTCGCTCGAGGTGATCGTGAGCGGCCGAGATCGACGACGCTCACTGGCCGCGGCTCGTCGAGCCGCGAGCGCTATGCCGTGGTCGCGCTGCTGGCCGAACTCGATCGATGCCTTCTGCGAACCCGATCTGGCAATGCCGGACGTGTACGAGTTCTTGGTCGGCGCCATCGGTGCCGATGGCCGCCTCGGAGTCGGCCCGATCGCTGCTGCCGCGTTTCTCGCTGCGGCTGCTCGATATGCTGGGTCTGGCGCCGCCGCTCTCGAGCTGCGTCGGTTGCGGCGCGCCGTTCGGGACGGGTCCGTTCTGGCTCGACGCGCAGGCGGGCGGCATCCTCGACGCGGTCTGCCGACAGACGTTGGCGCGACCTGCCCGAGCTCGAGGCACGCGACCTGGAGAACCTACGCGGCTCAGCCCGGCCTAAACAGGAACGCGGCGCCGCGGCATTGCTGGCGACGGCGGCCGCCGCCGCGGCGGTTGACGAGCTGGTGGCGCACCATTTGGGCAAGCGGCCGAAGGCCCTGGGCCAGCTCGGCGCACTCGGAGCCTAAAGCGATGGTGATGGCGCTCGACGTCGGCAGCAAGCGCATCGGCGTGGCAGTCGCCGACCCGAGCGGCAGCTTCGCGCTTCCGGTCGGGACGGTCACGCGCACGAATCGGCGGGACCGATCTGGCGGCAATCGCGGAGTACTTGGAATCCTACGGCGTCGACGAGCTCGTCGTGGGCGATCCGATCTCGCTGCGCGGCGAGCGCGGCATCGCGGCGCAGACGATCGACGCATTCGTCGAGGATCTCCGCGAGATTTTCTCGGGTCCGATCCATCGTATTGACGAGCGATTGACAACGGCGCAGGCAACGAAAGCGCTCGTCTCGGCGGACGTGTCGCGCCGCAAACGCCGTGAAGTCGTCGATCGGATCGCCGCCGCGCTGATTCTCGAAACGTTTCTCGCACGGCGCCGCAACGAGCCGGCTTGATGCGATGGGGCCGCGCGATCGCCTCGGCAGCGCTCGCGATCGTCATCCTCGGCGCGGCCGGCGCAGGGTGGTTTTGGTATGCGATCTTCGTCGACCGCACGCGTCCTGCGGCGAGCACCGAGATCGTGATCGAGCGCGGATCGACGTTCGCGCAAGTCGCGCGCCGGCTTGTATGACGCGGGCGTGATCGGCAACGTCTCGGCGTTTCGCATTCTAGCGCGGGTGCGCGATCAAGAGGCTCGGTGCGCGCCGGCGAGTACCGTTTCGAGCCGCACCGCTCGCAGAACGAGGTCTTGCGCGCGCTGCGTGACCGGCGGAGCCCAGGTTGCCGCGTGGGTGACGATTCCCGAGGGGTTTACGGGCGCGCAGATCGCGGCGCGCCTCGAGTCGGCGGGGCTCGGCGCATCCGACGCATTTCTGCGCGAGTTCCGGGAGCGCAGGCTGACCGTCGACGGTGCGCGGACGCGCAGCCTCGAGGGCTTTCTCTTCCCGAGCACCTACCTGGTGCCGCTCGGCGATTCGCCCTCGCAGGTTGCGGGAATGATGGTCACAGGCAGTTCCTTACGATGCTGCCTCGTGACGCCGGCTCTCGCGCGCGGTCCCTGCACGTGACCGTTCCGCAAGCCGTGACGGTCGCGTCGCTCGTCGAACGCGAGGCGAAGAGCGAAGCCGACCGCCCGCAGATTGCCGGCGTCATCTACAATCGGCTTCGGATCGGAATGCCGCTGCAGGTCGATGCGACGATCGAGTACGCGCTGCCCGAGCATAAAGCGGCGCTCTCGCTTCGCCGACCTGCGGATCGACTCGCCCTATAATACGCTACCGCACACCGGCCTTCCGCCGACGCCGATCGCCAATCCGGGGCGCCCCTCGCTGGAGGCGGCCCTCCATCCGTCGAAGAGCGACGAACCTCTACTACGTCTACTGCGGAAACGGGCGGCACGTCTTCGCCAAGACGCTGGCCGAACACCAAGCCAACGTCGCGCGCTGCCTGCATTAGCGAAAGGGAGAGCGTCGATGACGCCATCGAACGGCGAAAGCGAGGCGGCGCACGGGCCGCTCGAACTCAGCGAGATTCTCCACATCAAGACGCAACGATGGCGCGGAGCTGCCGTTCGAAGTCGTCGGGCATTCTGGAAGATCCCGACCAGGGAGACATCGTACGCCGTGCTCTATGCACGAGCCCGAGAGCCGAAGAAGAGGAGGCAGTTCATCGTGACCGACCTCGCCGGCAATCTGCTCGACGACGAGGGCTCGCGCAAGAAATCCTCGACGACTTTCTTGCATCCGCGCCGAGGACGACGAGCGACGCCGCGAACGAACGGAGACCCAAGCTAATCCGCGTCCTCTTCCTCTCGGCCAGCGTCGGAGTCGGACACGTCTCGGCGGCAAATGCGGTCGCCGCGGCGCTGCGCGAGCTACGCCGTACGCGCAGACACCGGTCGTCGATTCGTACGAGTATGCCGCGCTGGTCGTCTCGCGCGTCGTCTCCGACGGATATCTGCGGATGGTCAAGACCATTCCGCAGATGTACCGGTACATTTACGATCGCGCCGAGCGAGCGACCGAAGTCGGGCGCTTTCGAACTTGGGCGCACCAGTTCACCGCAAGCAACCTGCGCCCGCTGATGCTGCGCGAGCGGCCGGACGTGGTCGTCTGCACGCACGCGTTTCCCTGCGGCGCGATGGCCGAATACAAACGAGCCTCTATGCCGATGCACCGCCGGTGGTCGCCATCGTGACCGATTTTGCGGTTCACGGTTTCTGGATCCATCGCAATATCGACCGCTACGTTGTGGCGACCGACGCCATGCGCGACGTCGATGATCGCGCGCGGCGTCGCGCCGAGCGCGATCGTTTCCGTCAGCGGAATCCCCGTCCGCCCGGAGTTCGCGCGCCCGCACGGCCGCGCGAAGCGTTGCGCGAGCGGCTCGACCTGCCGCGGGACCGTACGTCGCGCTTGCTGATGGGAGGCGGTCTCGGCATGGCGCCGTTGGAGCGCATGCTTCGGCTGCTCGAAACGTCCGCTCGCCGCTGCCGCGGTCGTCGATTGCGGGACGCAACGCGCGCATCGAACCTCGTGTCTCGGCGGCCGCCGAGAGCGTCGGCTATCCGGTGCGCGTGCTGCGTTTCATGGACAACGTCTACGACTACATGCACGCGGCCGACGCTGCTCGTCACCAAACCCGGCGGCCTGAGCCGTCGCCGAAGCGCTCGTAGCGCGGGATACCGATCGTATTGTGCAAACCGCTGCCGGGTCAGGAAGAACGCAACGCGCGCATTTCTCGTCGATGGCGGGGCTGCGGTGCGCAGCCGGCTGAAGGACCTTTCATCGACCGTCGAGCGGCTGCTGCGCGATCCCGGATAAGCGCGAGGGCATGATCGCCGCGGCAAGCGCGCTGGCGCGGCCGAACGCCGCGCGCGAAGCGGCCAGAATGATCGCGCGGTTAGTCCGGCAGCGAAGGCGACGTCGTCGCATGAGCCTCCCCTCGTCGCGCATGTATGCCGGCGTGGCTGGCGATCGTGCGATTCCTCACCGGCGGCATCTGGCTGATCCACGCGATACCAAAGTTTCCGCGACAGCGCGACGTTCATGCCGCCCAACGGAATCTTCGCGCAGTATCTGCAGCACGGGATCGCCTCTACCACGGGACCGTATCACGATTTTATGGCGACTGTGGTCGCGCCCAACGCGGCGCTGTTCGCCGAGATGGTCCGAGTCGGCGAACTGCTCGTCGGCCTGTCGCTGCTCTTCGGAATCTTCACGCGCCTTGGAGCGTTCGTCGGCGTCCTGCTTCCGCTCAACTATCATGGCCGCACGCGGTGCGCTCGGCACGATAAGCGGATGGGGAACCATCGATGGTGCGCTCGCGTTGCTCTCGGCGGTAAGCCTGCTGTTGCCAACCGGGCGATTCGCGGGCATCGATGCGTTGCGGCGGCGCGCGGTTCGACGCCCGACCGTCGTCGCCGAGGTCGTTCCCGAGCGGCCGATGGACGGTCCAACCGCATCGCCTTAGCGGGTATTTCAACGCCCGCTCGAACGCCTCGTCATGAAGAGCATACTGGCAGTGATGGCGGCGCTGTTCATGGGATCGTCGTTTCAAAGTGCGACGGTCGCCGGCGGCGAGGTGAGCCCGTTAGGAGCGATCGTTAACGGTTCCGGTTTCGGCGTCACGCATCTGGAGACGGGGCGATACGAGATTCGCTTCGACCACAGGTTCGCCGCGGCGTGTCCGGTGATGACCGTGACGCTCGTCGATTACGAATCGTCGCCGCCGACGGCTCAAGTGGATCAGCGGCGCGCTTGCAGCGCGTCGTTTGAAGTAGTGATCGCCAATCCGGTGACGGCCCAATACCTCGACCGGCCGTTCGATTTCATCGCGGCAAGCACCAGGTAGGGTGTCGCAAAGGGCTGCGGCCCCCGGTGAGCCAACCGTGAGCGAGCCGGCCCGCGCCGTCAAAGGCTTGCGGGCACGCGGAGAGATGGCCGAGCGGCTGAAGGCGGCGGTTTGCTAAACCGTTATACGATGTAAAGTCGTATCGAGGGTTCGAATCCCTCTCTCTCCGGGTCCCATCTCAAGGGAGCGCCGCAATGAACGCTGCACGGTTGACGAACGTCGCGCTTCTGAGCGCCATCGCATTTGCGCTCACCGCTTGCGGCGCGAGCTCGCCTAATGCAGCGCCGCTGCCCGGCAACCCGCAAGCGCGCAGCGGTTCCTCGAGTCCGATCCAGCACGTCGTGATCGTGGTGCGGGAGAATCGTAGCTTCAACGATTTCTTTGCGACAACGACGCAGGGCAGCGATAGCTTTACCGCACACCAGGATCTCATCGCCGGCGCGACGGTGGTGAAGCCGGGTGAGGCGACAACGTGTATCTCCACCGTCTCGGTCCTTTCCCGTGCTCGACCGCGACCGTGATCGTGTGGGACGACTGGGGCGGACTCTACGACGATCAGGGCCGGCTCTCCAAGAAGTACGGCTACGGCGGATTGGGAGCGCGCGTCCCGGCGATCGTGGTTTCACCGTACGCACGCGCCGGGTACATCTCGAAGACGCACTACGAGTTCGGCAGCATTCTCAAGTACGTCGAGCAAAACTGGGAGCTGGGATCGCTCCACACGAGCGATGAGCGCGCGACGAGCCTGATCGATTGCTTCGACTACTCGCAGAACCCGATAGAGTTCAAGCAGATTCCGTCGAGCTACGACAAACGGCACTTTTTGCGCGAGCAGCATTCGCCGGGAGTTTTGGAGGCGGACTAAGAAGTCAGGTCCCCGACGCGCGGTCGTAGCTCAATTGGATAGAGCAACAGGCTACGAACTTGTAGGCTGGGGGTTCGAGTCCCTCCGACCGCGATTTCCCCTTAGCCGGCCGCAACGGTTGTCCGCCAGGGCAGGGTCCTGATATACTGCGGTGTCGAACGCATCGCCGCTACTGCGGCTCGGTAGCTCAGTGGTAGAGCAGGGGACTCATAAGCCCTTGGTCGTAGGTTCAAGTCCTACCCGAGCCAAAACGAAAAAGCGGCCGTCGAGCGGCCGGTTCATTCTGAGGTAATCTCATGTCGACGATTCCGTGCGATTTCTGTCCCCATCCGGTCGATCGCGGCCAGATGGAAGAGATCGAAATCTCCCATTACGTGCCGGATAGTTCCGGCGAAGATCTCGCATACGCGAGAACGTACTTCTTCGGACATCCCGATTGCGTGCGAAAGTTCTACCGGACGCTCGTCGACCACAAGCTCGATCTCTTCAAGCATATCCCGAGCGCCGGATCGCCGCCGGATGCGTCGCGATGAGCATCGAACGCCGGTGCGCCCGTAGCGTAGCTGGATAACGCACAGCCCTCCGAAGGCTGGGATCGGGGGTTCGAATCCCTCCGGGCGCGCATTCCATATATGACTGACGACGAACGACGGCTGCGCCGGGCGCTGGAGCTTGCCGACGACGCCGCGCGCGACGGCGAGGTTCCCGTCGGCGCCGTGCTCGTCAGCGGCGAGCTCGTGCTCGAAGCAAAAAACGAAAAGGAACGCCGTCGCGACCCGACCGCGCACGCCGAGATGCTCGTCCTGCGAGAGGCAGCGCAGCGGCTCGACGCGTGGCGCTTGAGCGAAGCGACGTTGTACGTGACGAAGGAACCCTGCGTTATGTGTGCGGGCGCGATCATTGCGGCGAGGATCAAACGGCTCGTTTACGGCGCGCGCGATCCGAAAGGCGGGGCGGACGGAGGAGCGTTCGATCTGCTTCGCTCGCCCAAGACGAATCATCGCCTCGACGTCAGCGCCGGTCTGCTGGAAGAAAAAGCGGCGGCGCAGCTGCAGCGCTTCTTTCGCGAAAAGCGCGCGGCAGAGTGAAGCAGGTATCTCGGCCGGGGGCGTCCCAACCATCGCGTTGGAGAGGTGGTCGAGTGGTTGAAGGCACCCGCCTCGAAAGCGGGCGAACGTTTAAGCGTTCCGTGAGTTCGAATCTCACCCTCTCCGCCAGAATATTGACCTCGGGATGACGGGTTAACGCGGTGCGGCGATTGGCAGCGCGACGATAAAGCGTGAGCCGCTCGGACCGCTGCGCAACGTCACCGATCCGCGCGCGCGCTCGACTGCGCGCTTTACGATGGCTAGTCCAAGTCCCGAACCCGCGACGTCGCGCTGCGTGCCGCGATAGAAACGATCGAAGACGCGCGCTGCATCGGTCGACGGAATTCCCGGTCCTTCGTCGGAGACTTCGATCACCGCCGAGATTCCTCGGCGCGCACGTCAACCGCAATCTCGCCCAGTCCGTATTTCACGGCATTGTCGGTGAGATTGGTAACCACGTATCCAAGCTCGGTGGGATCGATTCGCCGCGAGAATGCCCGAACTCGTCGTAACGGCGAACTTGCGCGAGGGATTGGCGTCGGCGATCGGGGCGACCAGATCGGCCACCAGCGTGCCGACGTCGATCGGCGGATTGGGCGTATCGGCTTCGGGGCTCTCCCATCGCTCGAGCAGAATCAGTTTGTCGATCAGCGATCCCATGATTCGGCTTTGATCGTTCATCGTGTCGAGAATGTGATCGCGGTCCGTCGGGCTCTCAAAACCGCCCCGACGGAGAATCGCAATGAACCCTTGTACGACGGTCAACGGCGTGCGCAGCTGATGGCCGGCGTCAGCGATGAACTGGCGCATGGACGTATTGGCTCGATCGCGGGCGGCGAACGCACGCTCCATTTGCTCGATCGCGCCGTTATAGGCGACGGCGAGCGAGGCCAGCTCTTGGCGTTCGTCGGCCTCGATGAGCTGCGGCGTAAGATCTCCCGACGCAAAGCGCCTGAGCGCGGCGGTGACGTCGTCGAGCGGACGGACTGCCTGGTGCGTGAGCGCGCGCGCGATGAGAATGCCGCAGGCGACCGCGATGAGCAACGCGATGAGCAGCGGTAAGAAGAATGCCTGGACGGTGGAAACGAGCGTGGCGTTGTTGCCGCGAACGATGATGTAAAGGTTGCCGACGTGCGCGTAAAGCGGCTCGAGCCCGAATGCTGTCGCGAGACCCAGCGTAAGGTTGGCGAACGGACCCGATGCGCGTGGGTCGCCCGAGAGGTCGCCGCGGCCGCGGACCGCGACGATGGGCTGCGCGTCGGCGCGGTGCCGGCGATAGACGGTAACGCGCGTGGTCGCGTCGAGAAAGACGATCTCCGTTCCGGTGCCTAACAGAAGCTCGCCGGCGAAGCGCCCTCCGGATTGCGCGTTGGGGAGCGCGCGGCCGTCGAACGAAGCTTCCAACTGCGCGAGCGTTCCGCTGAGTTCGTTGGAAAGCGTGCGAATGTAAAAGCCGAACGCCAAGAGCGCGCCGGCGATGATCACGCCGACGAGGAGGAGGGAGATTTCGATAGCCGCGAGCGTTTGAATGCGGCGCGCAAGCCGGGTCGTCATGAGGGCGTCGCTCGCAAAGAATATCCGGCGCCGCGCAAGGTTTGAATCAACTTCACAGGCTCTCCACTATCGAGCTTCGCTCGGAGAAACGAGACGTACGTCTCGACGGTATTGGGAATCACGTCACGGTCGATGCCCCAGACTAAGTCGAGGAGTTCCGAGCGCGTAAGCACCTCGCCGGCATGTTCGGTCAAGACGCGGAGAAGGTCGAACTCGCGTGGCGAGAGCTCGATGCGCCGGTTCCCTCGATAGACGGTTCGGGCGCCCGGGTCGATGCGCAAATCGGCGTACGTAAGCGTCTCGCGTTCGTCGATGGACGGACGGCGCAGCAGCGTGCGGATTCGCGCGACGAGCTCTTCGAGATCGAACGGCTTGCCGACGTAATCGTCCGCGCCGGCAGAGAAGCCCGCGACCTTTTCGGACACCTCCGTCCGCGCGGTCAGCATAACGACGGGCGCCGTGGTGAGCCGCCTGATCTCGGGCAGCAGCTCGAGCCCGTCCTTTCCGGGTAACATGACGTCCAGCACGATGACGTCAGGCGTCCAATCCTCCAGGAGCGGAAACGCAGCCGAGCCCTCGGCAACGCTCCGAACGGAGAAACCGGCCCGCTCGAGCCCGTATTGGAGCAGTTCACGCAGCGCCCGCTCGTCGTCGACGACGAGGACGCGTGCTGGCTCGGCGGCAGAGGTCATTCTCAGACTCACTCCAGGATTAAAAGGCTATACCTTCGCTACAATCGACCCAACCATGAGTCCCAGCGACAGGCTTTCGCGCCGACTCTTCTGCGCGGCCTTCGCGATCCTGGCCGCGGGAGGCTGCGCGCATCGAGCGGCTCCGGCCGCATCCCCGGCTCCATTGGTCGATACCACACTGACGAGCTTGGGAGCAATAGAACCCGCGCGCAAGCTCGCCGGGGTCATCGCTCCCTATCAGAACGTAGCAATCCAGAGTTTGCTCTCCGAGCCGGCGGACGCCGTCTACGTACGCGAGGGCGACGTGGTGCGCGCCGGTCAACCCCTCGCCCTGCTCGATACGTCGGATCTGCAGGCCCAGATGCAAGCCGACCTCGCAACGGCCAACAGCAACCGTGCGAGTACGGTCCACACGACGTTTCAAGGATCGCTGACGATCCAGCAAGGCGTCGATACGGAACGGAACGACCAAGCTGCCGTCGCGCAGGCGCAGCAGACGCTCACCAACGATCAGCACAACCTTCAACGCGATCAGGCGCTCCTCAACCAAGGTTACGTTTCGCAACAGGCGGTCGACGCGCAGGCGACGTTGGTGCGCAACGACCAGCAGGGGCTTAACTCGGCCAAGGCTAGCCTTGCGTCGGCCGAGTCCACGGTTGCCGCAAACGGCACGATGTCGGGGCAAGGTCTGCAATCGTCGGCAGTGCAGCAGTCGGCGGCGCAAGAGCAAGTCGCCTTGGCGCAGGCCCAGCAAGTGCGCGTACAGATCGCCAAGGCGTCGATCGTATCGCCGATCGACGGCGTGGTCGTCAATCGCAACTTCAACCCCGGCGAGTATCCCGGAAACCGGGAACTCTTCACGATGCAGCAAGTCAATCCAATCTATGCAGTGCTGCATGCATCGAGCGAAGAGGTGGCGAGAATCGTCAACGGCGCGCCAGCCACGGTGATCGCGGAGGATCTGGTCGGCGCCGCGCGTTTTTCCGGCCACGTCGTCGGCGTGTTGAACCAGATCAACCCCGGCTCGACCGACTTTGAGGTGAAGGTGGTTCTGCCGAATCCCCAGCAGCGGCTTCGGCCGGGCATGGTCGTACAAGGCAACATCGCGACGATGCCGATCCGCGGGATTCGCCTGCCCGTCACCGCGTTCACGGATGACAATCACGATGCGGTCATGGCGGTGCAGTCCGACGACACCGTCAAGACCGTGAAAGTCGCGGAGGTCGGCACCGACGGGACGACGTCGGTCGTTACGGGGATCGACGCCGGCGCGCGCATCGTCGCCAACGGCCAGATGAGCCTGGGCGACGGGGAAAAGGTTTCGTACCACCAGTGAACTTCAGCCTGACGCGGCTCTTCATCAAGCGGCCGACGTTGGTTTTCGTCATCGTCGCGCTCATGATGTTCGCCGGAATTCTGTCGACGGTCACGGCCGTCAAGCAGCTCTATCCGGACGTTTCAGCAGCCGACCGTCACGATCCAGGTGCAGTACAGCGGCGCTTCCGTTACCGAGATGCGCGACAACATCGTCCAACCCATCGAGCAGAATCTGGCGGGAACGGCCGATCTCCAAACCTTTAACTCGGTCGTGCAGCAGGGCCAAGCCTCGATCAGCGCGATCTTCGACATCAACTCCGATCAGGCGACGGATCTGGCCCTCACCAACAAGGCGATTCAGGCGGCCGAAAAATATCTTCCGACGAATCTGACGCCCCCGACGGTCAACCTGTACGATCCCAGTCAATCGGTCGTCGTGACGCTGGCGATCTATTCGCAGAAGCTCTCGCTTTCGCGGCTCGCGCTCTACGCGCAGAACATCATCGCTCCGCAGCTGGAGCAAGTCCCCGGCATCTCGTTTGCGAACGTCGGCGGCCTCGTTACGCCCGCCTACGAGGTCGTCGTGGACCCGGTGCGCCTCGCCGCGGCGAACCTGACGCTCAACGACGTGATCGCCACGCTTCAGGCCGATAATCAGCGGGTTCCCGGAGGCTTTGCCTACGAGCCGAATCGGCAGACGACCATCGACGTACGCGGCGACATCCAGAGCCTCGACACGGTCCGTAACCTCGCCATCATTCCGGCGGGGAACGGCGCGCTTGCCGGGGTGGCGAACTCGACCGGCGCTCAGGTGCAGAGTTATCTCGGCGGCCTCTCCGGATTGGCCGGCGTCGTGGACCCATGGACGGCAACGAACTCCGTGGTGCGCGTCGGCGACGTGGCAACAGTGACCGAAGGCTACGAACCCCGTCTGCAGTTCGCTCACATCAGCGGGCAGTCCGGGACTCTTTATTCAGGTCCAAAAATCCGCGACGGGCAGCGAGGTGACGCCTCGAACAACGTTCTGCGCGAGTTGCCGCTGATCGAGAAGCAGCTTCCCCGAAATCAAGTTCATCGTCATCAACGTTCAATCGAAGTTCACCGAGCAGCAGATTCAAGCCGTCACCCGAACGCTGACGCTCGCGATCCTTCTGACCGGCATCGCGATGATTTTCTTCCTGCGCTCGTGGCGCAGCGCGATCGTGGTCTGCGTCTCCATTCCAACGTCGCTGGCAATCGCGATGACGGTGATGAAGCTCGCGCACCTTACGATCGACACGATCTCGCTGCTCGGCATGTCGCTGGTCATCGGAATCTTAGTCGACGACTCGACGGTCGTGCTCGAAAACATCGAGCGGCACTTCACCGAGCTCAAACAGCCGCCGGAAGAGGCAGCGGTCCGCGGGCGCGAAGAAATCGGCGCGGCGGCGGTCGTGATTACGCTCGTGGACGTGGTCGTCTTTCTGCCGATCGCCTTCATCCAAGGGCAGGTCGGTCGCCAAATCGCCGAGTTCGCTATCGTCGTGGTGATCTCGACGTTGACCTCGCTCTTCGTTTCCTTTACGATCACGCCGACGCTGGCGGGGCTTTGGGCGCTGCGTTCACACTGGAAGCCGTGGCGCGCGGTGGATTGGTTCGGCGAAAGGTTCGACGACGCGAGAGCCTGGTACACGAATCGCGCCCTACCGTGGAGCCTCCGTCACGGCGGCCTCGTCGCGATCTTTTGCGCGGGCACGTTCGCGCTGGCGCTGGGGATGGTCGGTTTCGGCGCGGTCGGCGAGGAGTTCATTCCGCCGGTCGATCGCGGCGAGATCTACATGCAGCTGGTCTATCCCATCGGAACGCCGATTCAAACCGTTCAGACCGGCGTCTTCGCGCTCGAGGCCAAGATCATCAAGACGCCCGACGTCTTCGCAAACACCGCGGTCGCCGGCGCGTATGCGGCGTCGTTCGGCGGCTTCGTATCGCAAAGCAACGTCGGGCAGGTGCACGTCTGGCTCAAGGATGGGCGCAAGCATCCGACCGAGCTATTGGGTGACGCAGTTCCGGCACATCGCCGAGCAAAACTTGCCCGAGAACGTCCAAGCGGTCGTCGTACCCTCCACCTCGACGGGTGGCGGAAACTCGCAGCCGATCGACTTTCTCGTGACGGACGTCACCGGCGGCGATCCCACGCCGTACGCGCAGCAGGTCACCGACCTGCTGCGCAAAGTCAAGGGTGCAACCGGCGTCAACAGCACCGGAACGCAGCTAGGGCCCGAAATCTCGATCGAGTTCGATCGCAACAAAGCGCAGGCGCTGGGCGTCGACCTCGGGCAGGCCGCGGAAGCCGCGGGTGCGGCCTTCGGCGGCAACGTCGCGACGCAGTTCGAGACGACCGCGGGTCTCGAACAAGTCCAAGTCATTTTCCCGCAGTCGGCGCAGACCAGCATCGACGCGCTCAAAGCCGTCGCCGTCCGGTCATCGAACGGCTCGATCGTCTATCTCGGCGATATCGCACGCTTCGTCTCGACGCCGACGGCGCCGTTGATCACCCGAACGGATCGCAACAACGTGATCCACGTCGACGCCAACTACGCGGCCGGATCGTCGCTGTCGGCGGTCGAGAAGGGCTTGCTCAAGGCGCTGCCGTCGCTGCACTTGCCGCCGAACATCGTCGTGCGTCCGGCTCCGCTCGGTCAGCAAGACTTCATGCACCAAACGCTGGTCGGGATCGGGCTTTCGATGGTGCTGTCGGTGATCTTGGTGTATCTGTTGATGGTGGCGCTGTACAATAGCTACGTTTCGCCCTTCATCATCATCTTTTCCGTTCCGGTGGCCGCGATCGGCGCCATCGGCGCGCTTGTTCCTCACGCATCGCACGCTGAATCTCTTCTCGCTGATCGGCACGATTTTGCTGATCGGCATCGCGACGAAGAACGGCATTCTGCTCGTGGACTACGCCAATACGCTGCGCTCGCGCGGTTTGGACAAGCTTTCGGCGATCAAGGAGAGCGCGCACACGCGGTTCCGCCCGATCATCATGACGAGCTTCTCCGTGGTCGCGGGGAACATTCCGCTGGCGCTGGCGCTCGATCCCGGATCCTCGTCGCGGTCCAGTCTCGGCATCGTCGTCATCGGCGGCGTCCTCAGCTCGCTGGTGCTCACGCTGCTGCTGATCCCCAACGTCTATATGTGGGTTGCCCCGAAGGACCATCCATCGACCAACGGCGAGACGCATCGGGGCACCGAAGAGCTCCCGCTGCAGACCGAACGGCTCCCCGCACCTCAGCACGCATAGGTGTCCGAAGAGCTCGGGTGCTGGCTCTTCGGTATGGCGTTAAGCGCGGCGATGACGACCGCGGTCGGCCAGAGTTTAGTGCGCGAGCGCGGACGGCGCCTGATTCCTGCGCTCTGCGTCGTGGCATTGGTGCTCGGTTTGGCGATCGGCTGCGCGCTCAATGGCTACATCGCCTACGTCCGCGCTTCGGCCGCGCGGTTTTAGTTTACGGAGGGCTCGAGGGCGTCGGCGCCGGCGTGCCCGCCAAACGCGGATCGGGGGCTTCGGCCGGAAAGGCGATATCGCTGAACGTTACGTCGGCGACGATTTTATAGGTCAGGAACGCCACGTGCATCGTTTGGCTGAATCTTCCGTGCACGATCACCCAGTGGCCATCGATGACTTGATAGTCGAGCGAGAACATTTCGTCGCCGCCGCCGGCGACGCGCATCTCGATATGCTTCGGGAGGCTCGTCGTTTCATCTTCGACGACCTCCGAAGGATAGAGACCGTTGGCGACGCGCGGCGTCGGGTCGATCAGCAGATGAAGCGCAGTCTCGGTGGAGTCGGGAGCGTAGCGAGCCGCCCAGTAACTGTTGTACGGAACGACGACGTTGACCGACGGATCGGGCTGCGGAATGCGGAAATAAAACGGCAGGCCCTGCTGCAGCGTGATATTAACGTTTTTCAAGTTTGCGAAATAGCTGAATTTGAAATTAGAGATGGGATCGAAGTAGGAGGCGATCGGAAACGCCTCGCCGGTGCGCTCGGAGCCGTTCGGCAGGTCTTTCATGACGGCAAAGTTGTCGGCTACGCGCACTGCGACGGAGCGATCGATGTCCTGCGCTCGTCCGAGCGTGGGAGCGCTCACGTGCGTGTGCTCGGTATAGGTCATGTAGGCGGGTGGGCTTTTCTGATAAAAGTCGCTCGTACGATTGATCAAGAGCGCAAGCGAAAGGTCGGCGGTCATCATAGGCTCGCACAACGCTTCGGCGGCGGGAAGGGAAGTACCGGTCCCTAAACATCGCGCGGATGAGCATCGATCCGCACGATCCGGTTGCCGCGCGCGTCGTCGAGCTTCGCCGCGCGATCCATCGCCATCCCGAGCTCGGCTTCGAGGAGCACGAGACGGCGGCGCTGGTCGAGCGCGAGCTCGATTCGCTGGGCATCGCGCACCGGCGCGCGGCGGGCACCGGCGTGGTGGGCCTGATCGAGGGCGCCCGGCCGGGACGCGTTGCCGCGCTGCGTGCGGATATGGACGCACTGCCAATCGGCGAGCGAAGCGGACTCGCGTTTGCATCCGAGGTCGACGGCGCGATGCACGCCTGCGGTCACGACGCGCATACCGCTATGCTGCTTGGTGCGGCGCGGCTTCTCGCCGGCGCCAGAGCGTCGCTGCACGGAAGCGTCGTGCTCATCTTTCAACCGGCCGAGGAAGGCCCGGGCGGCGCGCTGCCGATGATCGATGAAGGCGCGCTCGATTCGCCGCGCGTCGAGGCAATCGCGATGCTGCACGTCGACTCGCGTCTCGACGTGGGGACCGTCGGGATAACTCCCGGATCGGTGAACGCATCGGCCGACGAACTCTATATCACGATTCGCGGCGTCGGCGGCCACGGCGCATATCCGCATACGTCGGTCGACGCGATCCCGGCGGCGGCGGCCACGGTGCTCGCGCTGCAAAACGTCGTCGCGCGCGAGACGGATCCGCTCGCAACGGCCGTCGTGACGATCGGAACGATATCCGGCGGATACCGCAACAACATCATCGCCGACGAGGTGAATCTGAGCGGCACGCTGCGCGCGCACGATCACGCCGTGCGCGAGGCGCTGGAGGCGCGCGTTCGCCGTATCGTGGCCGGCGTCGGCGCAGCCTACGGGGTTACGGCCGACGTGCGCATCGTGCATGGCTATCCGCCGGTGATCAACGACGCATCGCTCGCTCGCCGCGTTACCGATTACTTGCGGGAACGGACGCCGCTGCGCGTCGAGGAGCCCGAACCGACGATGGGCGCTGAAGATTTTGCTTACTTCGCGCAGCGCGTTCCCGGCTTGCTCATACGGCTGGGGGTGCGGAGCGAATCGTCGGGAGCGATTCATCCGATTCACAGTTCCAGCTTCCGGCTCGACGAAGCGGCGCTGCCGCTCGGCGTCACCGCGCTGGTGACGTTCGCGCGCGGCATCGGTAGCGGTGAAATCAGTTTATAAGCATCCACAGCCGCTGTGGACACGTTTTCTCAAAAGGAGAGCGGGAAAAAGCGCACAAAGGACCGCGCTATGGCCGTGAGCGACTATGCAATTTCGTCGGGATTGCAGACGCATACCGCAAGTCTCGATCTCGATTGTTCGGCAGAGAATGCCTTCGCGTTGCTGTGCGCCGTCGAGAAGTGGCCGGTCTGGCTATCCTTCCTTCGCAGCGCGCGACGGCCACGAGCGGAAGAGCCGCTCGAGGTCGGCTCGGAGGTCGTGCTTCGCTCGTCGCTTCCCGGCGCGGAAGAAGAACTCTACGAGATCGACGGGCTCATCACGAACTACCGGCTCTCGCTGGTCGGCGCGTTTTCGCTGCGCCGTCGGCTGGAGTTTCGGGTCGAGCGGCGTACCACGTGCTCGAAACTGCACGTGCGCCTCTGCTATCCCGCCTATCACGGCCGCGTCGGCTCGTTGATCGACCGGTGGCAGCGGGGGCGCCGGGTCGCAAACGCGCTCGACGATTCGCTCGTTCACTTCAAGGGCCTGGTCGAGTACAATCGCGACGCGGCCGTGCTCGCCGACTTTTGAGTGCGGCTAGCAGTCATTGACCAGGAGTGCTAACGAGGCTATACTTTGAGCATGCCGCTCTATGACTATGCTTGCACGAGCTGCGGCCGGGTGCGCGAGGTGCGCCATGGGTTTGACGAGAGCTTCGACGCGCCGTGCGAGGCCTGTGGAGCGCCGATGCGGCGTGTTTTCAATCCCGCGCCGGTACTGTTCAAAGGCTCGGGCTTCTATGTGACCGACTCGCGCCGCTCGGCCGCCTCAGGCAGCCCCGAGCCGGCGAAGGAGAAGGAGGCAGCGACTCCCGCTCCCGCGCCCGCCGCGACGAAGGCCGAACCGGCCTCAAGCGGCGAGAAACCCTCGAACTCAGCCGCTTAAGGCGAACGCAGGCCGTCCAGGGCCGCCCGGAATCCCGGGAAGCTGACGTCGATGCTTTCGTCTCCGTCTATTGCGATCGGCCCGGCGGGTGCCGCTAGCGAGGCTGCGGCCATTGCGATGCGGTGATCGCCGGCAGTATCGAGGATATCGCCACGGCTGCGGGGGTTGCCGCCGGCAATCGCTAGGGTGCCTCGTTCGTACGTGGCTCGAACGCCGACCGCCTCGAGCAAGCGCTGGGTGGCCGCGATGCGGTCGGATTCCTTGGAGCGCAGATCTTCGATACCCGAAATCGTCGTCGTTCCGGCGGCGCAGGCTGCCGCGGCGGCGATGAGCGGGATTTCATCGATGGCTCGCAACGACGTCTGCGGCCCGATGCTGGTCGCGTGGAGCGCGCGGCCCTCGACGACCAGATCCGCAACCGGCTCCCCGGAGCATTCGCGCAGGTCGCGTTGCTCGATCGACGCTCCCATCGAATGCAAGGCATCGAGAAGACCCGTGCGCGTGGGATTAACGCCGACCCCGCGAACCGTCAGCTTGCTGGCCGGCGTCATGGCGGCGGCGGCGATGAAGAAGGCCGCCGCCGAGAAGTCACCGGCGACGTCGACGCGTCCGCCGCCGATCGTACCGGTGCTCAAGACAACGGAGCGCGGACCCCACTCGATCTCCGCGCCGAGGTGGCGGAGCAGCCGTTCGGTGTGATCGCGCGAGCCGCGGTCGTTCTCAATTGCCACGGCGACGTTCGCGAAGAGACCGGCGAAGAGGAGAGCGGACTTCACCTGCGCCGACGGCGCAAGCAGGATGAAACGACGCGTTTGGATCTCCGGCGTTCCGCGCAGTTCGAGCGGCAGATGCCCGAGCGTCGCGTCTATCCGCGCGCCGAAGGCCCGAAGCTGCGCCGCAACCGGCTCCATGGGACGCCGGCGCAGCGAGGTGTCGCCGTCGAAGCGCGCGTGGATGCCGGCGCCGGCGCACGCTCCCAGGAGCATCCTGGCCGTCGAGCCCGAGTTCATGCAGTCCAAGATCACGCCTGGGGCAGTAAGGCGGGCGGGATGAACGACCGCGTCGGCACCGTCGGCATCGATGCGCACGCCGAGCCGCACGAGCGCATCGTGCGTCGCGCGAACGTCGCGCCCAGGATTGAGGTGCGCGACGCGAAGCGCGCCGCCGGCCGCGGCACCGGCGATGAGCGCCCGGTGCGAGATCGACTTGTCACCGGGAACCGAGACGCTGCCGCGTAGCGGTCCGGGCTGGAAAATAACGGCCTTTCCAGGCATTACGGCATCATTTCAGACAAGGAGTCCATCATCATTTCGTAGCAAGCAGCGCGAAGTATTTTCGTTGATTTGCGGCTGGTTTTCCATACGAAAGGAACCGATGAATAAACTAGATTTGGTGCGCTCGGCGGTCGATCGTCTCGAGCTCTCGCGCAAAGACGCCGTCGCTTTGATCGATGGCGTGTTTGACGACATTCAAGCTGCGGTCGTCACCGGAGAGGCCGTCAAGATTCCGGGCTTCGGACAGTTCAAAGTCCGCGACCGCGCGGCTCGCATGGCGCGCAATCCCGCCACCGGCGAACAAGTAAAAGTGCCGGCAAAGCGCGTCTTCAAGTTCTTGCCTGCCAAGGCGCTCAAAGAAGCCGTGATGTCCAAGCGCGGAAGCCGCGGCGGCGCCACGCGCAAGAAGGCTGCAGCAAAGCCTGCCGCTCGTAAAGCACCGGTTCGCAAAGCCGCGGGCCGGAAGAAGCGCTAAGAACTTCATCGCGAATATAGCGCGCCTGAGTCCATTGTTTCCCCCTCTTCAGGAGGTATAATGCTACGTCCATCCCTCGTACTTTCGATCGCTGCAACGGCGCTCGTCATCGCCGGTTGCAGCGGCGGCAACACGCCGATGCAAACCGGCGTCACGCCGTCGCTTCCCGCGTCTTCGCACGTTCTACAATCGGACCGCGCGCTGCCGCGTTTTCTGCGGCTCGTTCATACGCCACCGCATCCTCCGGCGATCCATCATAAGATCACCGCGGCGGAGCGCGCTCGCGCGCTCGGCGGCGGGTGGCAGCCGGTTTCGTCCGTTCCGTCGTTTCCCAATGGTCCGCAGACCGAAATCCTGATGACCGACGGAAGCGTGCTCGTCTTCGATTACTGCGGGACCAACGTCTACAAGCTCGCGCCGGACCAAAACGGCAGCTACGTTACGGGGACGTGGTCGTCGCTGGCGTCGTTGCCCTCGACCTACGCGCCGCTCTACTTCGCCTCGGCGATTCTTCCCGACGGCAAGCTGATGGTCAACGGCGGCGAGTACAACTTCTGCAACGGTGCCGAAACGACGCTCGGCGCGATGTACGACCCGGTTGCCAACTCGTGGACGCCGGTCTCACCGCCGACCGGCTGGGGCCGAATCGGCGACGCACAAAGCGTCATTCTGCCGAACGGCACCTACATGATCGGCAACTGCTGCACGGCGTTCCAAGCTCTCTTCAACGAGGGCTCCCTATCGTGGACGCAAGTCGGTAACGGCAAGCACGACACGAACAGCGAAGAAGGATGGACGCTGCTGCCCAACGGCAACGTTCTTACCGCCGACGTCGGCAGCGAGCCGAACTCGGAGTACTACAACCCAAGCACTCAGACGTGGCAGACGGCCGGAACGGTTCCGGTCGACCTAACGTCGGGCTTCGAAATCGGCCCGCAATCGCTACGTCCCGACGGCACCGTCTGGATTGCCGGCGCGAGCGGTTTGTCTGCAACGTATAACAGCAAGAGCGGCAGCTGGGCGCAGGGACCTACCTTCCCGACGTGCTGCGGAACGGGCAGCAAGGCGCAGCAGCTCGACGTAGCCGACGGGCCGTCCTCGGTGATGACGAACGGCCAAGTGATGGTCGTTGCCAGTCCGGGGCTCTACAACGCGCCGGCGTACGTGTTCGTCTACAACGGCAAAAAGCTCAAGAGCATCCCGGCGCCGCCGAACTTCCCGAACGACTCGTCGTATAACGTCCGGCTGCTCACGCTGCCGACGGAACAGATCCTCGAGGACGACGGCTCGCTGGATATGGAGGTCTACAACAAGGGCATCAAGACCAAGACGAGCTACGCTCCGAAGATCTCGTCGGTGCCGAAGACGCTCACGCACGGCACGACCTACACGGTGACCGGCAAGAACTTCAACGGCGAAACGCAGGAGAATTTCTACGGCGACGACGTTCAGCAGGCAACGAACTTCCCGCTGGTGCGTATTACCAACAACGCCTCGGGGCATGTGGTGTACGCGCGGACGCACGGGTTCAGCTTTATGGGCGTTGCGTCGAAGCAGTCGGTTTCGGCGAGTTTCGACGTTCCGTCGACGATCGAAACCGGTGCGAGCAGCTTAGTCGTCGTCACGAACGGCATCGCATCCAAGCCGGTCAGCGTTACTATTCAGTAACCCGTCCCCGAACGCTACGTCAGGCAGCGCCGGATCTTCCGGCGCTGCCTTCGTTTTGCGTACGCGTCGCGCTAGCGCCTGGTTAGTCTTGCGGTTCCGCCGATGGGGCGTTGAAGAAGTGCTGCGGCGCGTACTTCGCCGGGATGCGTTTGAAGCGCGTCATCGCTTTGGTGAAGTCGAAGCAGTCGGAGAGGTCGTCGGCTCGCGCGTCCGTCGTGCCGAGCGACGGCAAACCGTAGGTCTCCTCGATGAACTTCAGGATGCTGCCGAACTCGTGCTGAACGTGGGAGACGTAGCCCGTCTTGGCGTACGGCGAGACGACGATCAGCGGAACGCGGAAGCTCAGTTCGAACGAGTTGTAGATCGTCGGCGTCACGTGGTCGTAGAAGCCGCCCCAGTCGTCCCAGACGATGAAGATGGCCGTGTTGTTCCAGTACTGACTTGAACCGATCGCGTTGACGACCGAAGCAACCCAAGACGGCCCCGAGCCATCGTTCACTTTGGGATGATCGGATGCGGCTTGAGTCGGCGTCACCCAGACCACGTCCGCGAGCTGACCGTTGGAGATGTCGGTGAGTACTTGCGACGGCGGCGTGATGACGTTGGCGGCCATCTCGCTCGGATTCGACCAAATCGAGTAGACGGCGTCGACGGCGTTCCAAATCCCGTTGCCTTGCGTCGCCTGGTAGTACTTCCAACTGACGCCGCCGGCGTCCATCTCGTTCATGATGGATTGCCGGTGAAAGCACGGGAACTGTTTGAGACTGTTGGGTTCGCCGCCTAGCGGGTTGATTACCGAAACGGTCGAGCCTTGCGGCGAGTCGCAGCCGCCGACGAGACCACCAGTCGGCGACGCGCCGTTATTCGCGGCTTTGTTCGGCGAGCCGTCGCTGACGGTCGACGTACCGCTCACGAGATACTGGTGCGACGGGAAACTCCGGACCCTGATCCGTTTCGAACATGTTATCGCCAAACGCATACGACTCGGCGAGGGTGTAATACGCCTGTACGTCGCTCTGCGGCACGTACGCATACGCGGGATCGCGCGGGCACGTGCCTTTGCACGTCTCGGCTGCGAAGCCGTTCATGGCGCCGCCGGCGTATTCGGTCGTAAAGGCGCTGTGTACGTGGCTGAGATCGTACTTCGCCGTAAGGCTTTCTGACTGGAGGCGAATCTGCTGGTTGCCGGGACCGAGTCCCCACGATTGAGTATTCGCGCCAGGCAAAAACTGGAAGAGGTCGTCTACCGTTCGGTTCTCCTGAACGATCACGACGACGTGCTCGATCGGCGACGTCATGCCGACGCCGTGATGCCTGCGATGGGTCGCGGATGAATTAGTGACCGGAGTTATTAATCCGGCGCCGCTGCCGGCATTTACACCGCCGGCGCAGCTCCAGAGCGAGAGCGATGACGAGAAGGCCGTAGCAGCGAAGGTCTTTCATCGCGGAATTTTAGCACTAGGGTTAATGTGTTCGCAACCCACGATTCTTCCACGGTTGCGTCAGCGGGTGTTTTGCGGGCGCTGTATCGCCAGGCGGCAGGAACCGACGTAAAACGCCGCAGTATCTTCGCTCGGTAGGGCTTGCAGATATGAGGAGTGCGCCGATGCGTTGTACTACCACATCGAAGGCATTATTTGTCCTGGCGTTGGGAGCGTTCGCGCTAGCGGGCTGCAACGCGAGCGGCGGAGGCGGAACGAGCGTTCCGCCGAGCGCCGGGGGACCGGGTCTCGCGGGAGCCGCGCATCGCGCGAGCTCGAGCGGCAAAATCCAGCACGTCGTGGTCATTATCCAGGAGAACCGGAGCCTCAACAATCTCTTCATGGGTTATCCGGGTGCGACGACGCAGAGCTACGGATACACGCATAAGAACGTGAAGGTCACGCTTTCGCCCGTCAGTCTCGCGACGACGTGGGACCTGGAGCATAACTCCAATGCGTACTTCCGCTCGTGCAACGGCACGGGAAGCATTCCCGGCACGAACTGCCGGATGAACGGTTTCGACAAAGAGAAGTGGTATTGCGGGGTGGGATCGGAGCCGAAGTGCCCGGATCAGTATCCGCCGTACAGCTACGTGCCGCAGTATCAAGTGCAGCCGTACTGGAATATGGCAAATCAGTACGTACTCGCCGACGAGATGTTCTCATCGGACTTCGATATCAGCAGTTTCATCTCGCACCAGTACGCGATTGCCGCCGTCAATCCGAACGCGTCGGTGAACTATCCCACGAACGCCGGCTTGTGGGGATGCCCCGGCGGGCCACCCGATCAAATCGACGTGCTCGGAAACGACCGCAAGATTCCCAACGGCATGGAGCGTCCGTGTTGGGATCCCACGACGCTGGGAGACGAACTCGACGGCGCGGGATTAACGTGGGCGTATTACGCTTCGGCGATCAAAGGCAAAGGCAGCTTCAACTGCGGCACGAGCGCAATCCGCCCGGATAACTCGAAAGGCCGCACCGGTATCTGGAGCGCGTATCAGGCGATCAAGCACGTCTGCTACGGTCCGGATTGGGCGAACGTGATTTCTCCGCCGTCGCAGTTCCTCACCGACATCGGCAACGGCAAGCTGCGAACGGTGACTTGGATTACGCCGACGTTTGCCAACTCCGATCACGGCGGCTCGGGATCGTCGAGCGGCCCGTCGTGGGTGACGTCGGTCGTGGATGCCGTCGGGGAGTCGCAGTTCTGGGATACGACCGCAATCTTTATCTTCTGGGACGACTCCGGCGGCTGGTACGATCCGGTCGCACCGGCTTACGCCGACAACGACGGCTTAGGCTTCCGCCTCCCGCTGCTGATCATCTCGCCGTATGCAAAGGAGGGCTACGTCTCGCACGTAGCTTACGAGCACGGCAGCATCCTCAATTCATCGAGGATCAGTTCGGTCTCGGAAGACTCGCAGCGAGTGACGCGCGCGCGAATTCACCAGAGGGGGATTGTTTCGATTTCTCGGCACCGCCTCGCCAGTTCGTTCCGTTTGACGCGCCGCTGAGCAGAGAGTATTTCCTGCATCAAGCCGACGACGAGCGGGTGCCGGACATCAACTGACCGTCACTCGGTATCCGGCGGTCGCGTATCCTCGGGTTGGTGCAGAAAATAATCGCGCCCGTATTGCGACGTGATCGGCACGAACTGCCGCGGCGGCGCCGAGAAATCGAAGGAATCGGCTTCGGGCGAGTTGGCGCGCTTGTCGCTGGCGCCGAGACGGCCGAGGTTGAATTGGTCTTCGATAAAGCGCAAGATGCTGCCGTGCTCGTAGGGCACGTGCGAGACGTAGCCCTCCTTTGCATACGGCGAGATGATCAGCAGCGGCAGGCGGAAGCCTAAGCCGTCGTTGTCGGCGTAAGCCGGCGCGACCGGATCGTACCAGCCGCCGGAGTCGTCCCAGAAGATAAAGATCGCCGTCGTATCCCAAAACTGCGACTCGCCGATCGCATTGACGAGCGACGTCACCCACGACGGCCCGGTCTTGGAGCCGGAGCCGCCATGATCGGAGTTGGCGTAGGTCGGCGTAATCCAGGTCACCGTTCGCAGCTTGCCGTTGCCGATGTCGGTGAGGAACTGCGAACTCGGCGAGATGACGTCGGCGTTCCAATCCGGACCGTAGCAAATGTGGCGAATGGCTTGGTATGCGCTCCAGATGCCGACGCGTCCCTTTGAAGCATCGTTTTGAACGCCGCTGCCGCAGTCGAAGCTGCCGTACGTCTTTTTGAGCGCCGCAGCGTAGAAGGCCCACGAGAGCCCCGCGCCGTCGAGCTCGTCGCCGAGAGTCGTTGGATCCCAGCACGGGACTTCCGTGCCGTCGGGGAACTGGCGGTTGGCGCCGAGGACGGGGATTGAATCCGGGGGGCCGCCCGGGCACCCCCACGCGCCGGCCGGATAGTTCACCGACGAGTTTGGATTGACTCCTGCGATGATGTACTGATGCGACATAAAGCTGCTCGTGTCGAAATCCGACGCGAACATTTGGTCGGCGAGCACGTACTGATTGGCCATGTCCCAGTACGGCTGGACTTCCGACTGGGGAACGTAGCTATACGGCGGGTTTTGGTTTGGACACGGCGGTCCCGAGGCGGTCCCGCACGTCCACTTCTGCTTGTCGAAGCCGGTCATGCGGCAGTTCGTGCCGGGGACGCTTCCGGTTCCGTGGCACGATTTGACGAATCCCGTAGCATCGTGCTGGAGGTCCCAGGTCGTCGCGAGCGTCACCGGTTGAAGCGCAATCTGTTGCTTCTTGGTGTTGTACCCGTAGGTCGACGTCGTCGCGCCGGGATAGCTCATGAAGAGGTTGTTAAAGCTGCGGTTCTCCTGAACGATCACTACGACGTGCTGGATCAAGCCGCTCGAGCTAGTATGACGCTGCCGATAGGCGCCCGAACCCGCCGGCAATCCGGGCTGAGAGCCGGTCCCATTGCAGCCGGCGAGCAGCGCGCCGGCGGCGAGCGCAAAGGAAATGCGGGGGACGATATGACGCATGAGCGCCTCCTTACGACGCAACCTGACTGGGCCTCGTTTACTACGCGCCTTTCCCCGAATTCCTTCGTCGGAGTGACCAATTGGCTAGTTGCCTCCCTGCCCGAGGTACCCAGAGGCGGCGCCCGGCCAGCTGCTTTGGTCTGCCGGGCGGGCTCAAAAGCGCATCAAAAGAGCCGCGCGCGTCAGTTTGATAATGCTTCTATTGCGCGCGAACACCCGACGTCGCACGGTAGAATCACTATGACAAAACTAACGACCCTCCGACGTCCTATGATGCTTATCGCGGTGATCGCGGCGCTCGTCCTCCAAGCAAGCTTTGCGCGCGCCGGAACGCTTGGCGGCATCGCCGGTGTCATCACCGATGCCAAAAGCGGCGCACCGGTTGCCGGCGTGCGTTTGCGAATCAGTTCGCCGTCACAAGTCTTGACGACGACGACCGATGCGCACGGGCATTACATCGCCTTCTCGCTTCAACCCGACGACTACACGGTAACCGCACAGAAGGAAGGTTATTCGACCACGTCCTTCGTCGGCAATAGCGTGTACGCCGATCAAACGCAACAGTACGACTTTAAGATCGATCCCACGACGGCAATGTAACGCTCCGCTGCTTGCGTGCAGCGGAACGGAGCCTCACGGGCTCGAAGGCGCGGCGAGAGGAGGTTGCCATGACCGAGAATGCAGCCACGATCGCCGCGCTCCTACAGCAGGTGGGTGAAGTGCACCACGTCGTCTTCGCCGATACCGATGGCAGCGACGAAGACTGGGCCACGTTTTATTCCGAGTGGCTCCTCACGCACTCAAAGCTACCGACGTTGCTGAGCCGCCGCCCGGCTCGCAGTCATCTCACCCGCGATCTCGTCGAGTTGGACGAAGAGTACGCGACCGCGAACCCGTCCGAACCGTGGCCCGCGTGGTATGCGCAGCGGCTCATTGCTAAGTACGGCTAGGCAGTAACCGCGAGGTCGAAGCGATCGAGGTTCATCACCTTTCTCCCATGCGGCGACGAAGTCGCGGACGAAGTGATCGGCTTCGACGGCGTACACCTCGGCAACCGCGCGCAGCTGCGAGTTCGAGCCGAAGATGAGGTCGTAGTTGGTGCGCCGTCCACGCGACCTCGCCGGTGCGCCGGTCGCGACCCTCGTAGATGAAGTCGCTGCCTGCGGGCTGCCACTTCGTCGTCATGTCGAGCAGCGTTGACGAAGAAATCGTTCGACAGCGTGCCCGGCCGCTTCGTAAAGACGCCGTGCTTCGAGCCTCCGGCGTTCGCGCCGAGAACGCGCAAGCCGCCGACGAGCGCGGTCATCTCCGGAGCGCTCAGCGTGAGGAGTTGCGCGCGATCGAGCAGCCGCTGCTCGGGCGAACGCGAGTGCCGCGGTGCCGAGATAGTTGCGGAATCCGTCGGCCGTCGGTTCGAGGACGGCGAAGGAATGCACGTCGGTTTGCTCTTGCGTTGCATCCGTGCGGCCCGGCGCGAAACTGCACCTTCACGTCGTGCCCCGCATTCTTTGCCGCCTTCTCGATCGCGGCGCAGCCGCCGAGCACGATGACGTCGGCCAGCGAAACCTTCTTGCCGCCCGAAAGCGACGCGTTGAAATCTGCTCGAACCTTCTCCAGCGTTTGGAGCACCGTTCGCCAACTCCGCAGGCTGATTGACCGCCCAATCCTTCTGCGGAGCGAGACGAATGCGGGCGCCGTTTGCGCCGCCGCGCTTATCGGTGCCGCGGAACGTCGAGGCCGACGCCCACGCGGTCGCCACTAACTGCGACACCGTGAGACCCGAGCGAGAATGCGGCTCTTGAGCGCTCGCAACGTCTTGTTCGTCGATCGAGCGGATGGTCGACCGCGGGCAGCGGGTCTTGCCAGATCTGCGGCTCGGCCGGGCACCTCCGGACCGAGATAGCGCGAGATCGGCCCCATGTCGCGATGCGTGAGCTTGTACCACGCCTTGGCAAACGCATCGGCAAACTCTTGCGGATTCTCGTGGAACCGCTTCGAAATCGGCGCGTAGACCGGATCGACTTTCAAAGCGAGGTCGGTCGTGAACATGATCGGCGCGTGTTTCTTCGACGGATCGTGCGCGTCGGGCACGCGTGCCGTTGCCGGCGCCGTTCTTCGGCGTCCATTGGTAGCGCGCCGGCGGGGCTCTTCGTCAACTCCCACTCGTAGTTGAAAGAGATTGTCGAAGTACTCGTTGCTCCACTTCGTCGGCGATGACGTCCAGGCGCCCTCGAGGCCGCTGGTGATCGTGCGCGTCGCCGTTGCCGTTGCCAAACGTGTTGCGCCAGCCGAGGTTCTGCTCTTCGATGCCGGCGCCGGCCGGCGCGAGGCCGACGTACTGGCTGGGATCGGCAGCACCATGCGCCTTACCGAAGGTGTGGCCGCCGGCAATGAGCGCGACGGTCTCCTCATCGTTCATCGCCATCCGGCCGAACGTTTCGCGAATATCGCGCGCCGCGGCGAGCGGATCCGGCGTACCGTTCGGGCCTTCCGGATTGACGTAGATCAGACCCATCTGCACGGCCGCCGAGCGGCTGCTCGAGATCGCGTTCGCCGCTGTAGCGCTTGTCGTCGAGCCACGTCGTCTTCCGGACCCCAATAGATGTTTTCGTCGGGCTCCCACGCGTCGACGCGGCCGCCGGCAAATCCGAACGTCTTGAATCCCATCGATTCGAGCGCGCAGTTTCCGGCGAGAATCATCAGGTCGGCCCACGAGATCTTACGGCCGTACTTCTGCTTGATCGGCCACAGCAAGCAGACGCGCCTTGTCGAGGTTCGCGTTGTCGGGCCAACTGTTGAGCGGCGCGAAGCGCTGCTTGCCCGATCCCGCGCCGCCGCGGCCGTCGCCGATGCGGTACGTTCCGGCGCTGTGCCAGGCCATGCGAATGAAGAGCGGTCCGTAGTGCCCGTAGTCGGCGGGCCACCAATCTTGCGAGGCGGTCATCAACGCGAAGAGGTCGGCCTTGACCGCCTTCAGATCGAGGCTGTTGAACTCGCGCGCGTAGTCGAAATCGGCTCCCATCGGGTCGGAGAGCGCCGACGGCCGGTGAAGCACCGAAAGATCCAACAACTCGGGGAACCAATCGATGTTCGACCCGCGGCCGCAGGGGACGTGCTTTACCGGACAGCCTCGGTCGGCTTCCGACAGTCTCGACGATCGTGTTTTCCATCTCGTGCTACTTCTCCGATTCAGGAAGGTAAGTGATGCTTGAACTACTGCTTCGTCGGCGCGGCGAACTCTTCCGCAAGGGCGCGGCCCTCCGGCGAGGAAATCTTGTGAAAGTGACTCTCACTCTCACACTTGGCAGAATCCTGCCGCACCTGCGGCCGTCAATCGGGTATTATGCGCTGAATCGTGCGCCACGTCGCTGCCGAAAAACTATCAGCTGCTCTACGACATCGTCGCAAGCGAGCGGGCTCGGCCGTCATCTTACGCCCTCGGAGATCTCATGCAAAGGCGCATCAAGCGTCGGCCGGGCATCGGATTCTCGACCGTCTATCGCGGTCTCGCAGCGCTTGCGCGACCTCGGCCTGGTCTCAGAGCTCTACCTGCCGGGCGCCGACTCGGCGACCTACGAGCCTGTCGGGCCGCGCCACGCGCACTTTCGCTGCAGCAAGTGCGGCGAGATCGAAGACGTCGACTATGCGATCCCTGCCGCGCACGCTCAAGCGCTCGCGCTAGCAGCACGGTCTTCCAGATCGCAAAGCGAACGCGTAACGTTCGAGGGCCGCTGTGCGACGTGCCGTCGTTCGCGTTGAGATAGGAGGCCGATCCGGAGGCGCCCAGTAGGGAGGCGTCGATAGGACGCGGCCTTCGGACGCGCCGCCTACTCTACGATATGAATGTTACTTTGCGCGATTCCGGTCGTCGGAATCGGAAGGTGCGAGGCGTTATCGCCCCAGCCGATCTTATTGCCATCGCCTTCATTCTCAACTTCAGTGAAGAAGGCGTTCCAGGCCGGCGGCTGGCCAATAATCGTGAACGTCGCATTATCCACTCCCTCAAGAACCCACGGGCTTGAACCGGCCGAATCGTCGATCATGAATCCGTAGTCATGCATTTGATGCAGCAGCGTTTTTGCCCATTTGTGGTCTGGCAGTGCATCGATTTCCTTATCGCTTAGATCGAGCCAGATGCGCTCGCCCTCGGCAGGGCCCGACGAGCAGCGTCCACCGCTTTGTGCCGCAGGCCAAACATACTGCGGGGACGGACAACCAGTGCCGACATAGACGGTATGCTCGATCTCCCCTGCGACGATTTCACGCGGATCGAGCAGCCCCGGCTGGTAGGGCAGCGCAGCTTCATTAGCGCTTCCATCGCAGCGGCCGTAATTTTGGCAACGAGTTGGGCTTGGAAGAGTCGCCGAACCCTACGCTAAGCGCGCCGCCCCCATAAACGGGGGTGGTCGTTCCTATTCCGGTCCCGTAATCGTTGAATTCCCAAAAATCGTATTCCCTTCCCGTCCAGCGTTCGATAACGGACGCATGATGGTCGCCGTCGATCGAAGCGTGCGCACCGTTAGGAATGTGGATTGAAACTCCGGACAGAAACGAGCAGCCGCCATACCGCGAACAGCTAACGGTGTACGAAGGGTCGTTACGCGTCGCGTAATAGATTGCGTCCGTATCGTCTTGTCCCTGGCCGTTGGTTCCGGGCTCGGCCTCTTGAATCACGCCCATCGAGAAAGGTCCATTCATGACTTCACCAATTTCCGAGGCCGAATTGGGGGTCGAGCTGGGGCGTGCATGGGTCGGAGACGCAGATAGGAACGATAAATGGATTAGGATGGTAAGGGAATTGCCAACCTGCGGGCGGTGGCGATTGCACCGACCTTGTGATCGCTCGGGACTGGATCGACCGGCCGGCCGCTGACGTAGAAAGCGCCGCCGGGCCGCCGCAACTTGTCAACAAGATCACCAATGTGGGCGCAATCGCAGAGGTCGCCGGTGACATACCCATCGTTTATGGATCCCGTGGTCTAGAGTCGCAGCTTATGGATGAAGGCTTTAACTTCGAGAGGGCAGCCCTGGAACTCTGCCGGTCGCCTAGGCGATATCCTCGCGCACACGGATGGTTGCGCCGCACCGGCGGCGCCGGGCGTCTTTCGAGGGCAATAGGAGTCAAAACATTTGTCGGGTGACCGCAGCAAATCGGAAGAGCGCCGCCACCGTTACCGCGTCGTCGATTTCGCCGGAGACGGCTGCAGAGATTGCTGCGCCGCTCTCGAGGCGCAGGAGCTCAATGCTCTCTTCGCGTTCGGGCCTTGCGATTCCGAAATTCGAGATGCTGAGCGAGAAAGACGGCTACGGGCGGCGTCACGATCGAGGGAATCTCTCGGAGAGTTCCTAGCCTGGACCACGTACGGGCGATCACGCCCAGCTCCTCAAGAAGCTCGCGCTGGGCGGCTTCCTCCAGCGATTCGCCGTCATTTCTTCCGCCCTTGACGATTTCGGTAACGTAGCCGGCCGCCGCGAAGCGGGCCTGGCGCGTGAAGAGGAGATCGGCACCGTCTTCCACGACGATACCGCAGGACTGCGGCGTGACTATTAGGACGTGCTCTCCCCGTACGCCGGTCGGATGGGTTATCTCGTGTCGCTCCACTGCCACCCAGGAATTCCGATAGATTTCGCAGCGGGCCAGCCGCTTATAAGGATCGCCCTCCATCGCAGCGACTTAGCGATGACTGTTCGCGCGCCCCTTCCGACGGGTATCTAACCAAGCAAGCGGAAGCTTTTTAGTCGTTTACGTTTGTTGACGCGTTAACAAATATGCCTCATAATCCATGGTCCGAGGACACTAGAAAGCCCGATCCGTTCGCGTCTATCGCAAAGGGAGGGCTTGGAATCTCTTTGCGATTCGTCAGACGCTGGGTTGGAAGGGGAGTAACCATTATAACTTCGGATGGCGGCAAAGCCGTAGGGGCTTGGCTGCGCCGGTTCGTCGCTGCGGGCGCAAAGAGCGCCGGTGGCGGAGCATTTCCTCCGCGAGCGGGCGGAGCCTGAAAAGTGGCGATTCAAGATATGGCCGCTGCCGTTCGCGCTGCGCCGAGAGCCTCGGAGCGCAGCCGTTCGATCGAGGTATTTGAGTTAGGCAAGACGCTTTCGCTGCTCTTCAGCGACTTGGTGATGTTCGCCGTGGCATCGCTAGCGGCGATTTGGTGCGTCGTTCATTTGAATCACGAGTTGGAATACGGCCGCGTCGCCGAATCGGCACTCATATGGGCCGTCGGTTCGATACTGACGTTCAGGGCATTGGGCCTATATCGCATATCGTACGCTTTGGATTGCAAAGACGAGTGGTATTACGTCATCCTCGGTTTGACGACGGGCGTGGCGCCGTTGCTGGTGCTCTTCAGCCTCATTCCGTCGCTGTCGAGTTCGAGACTCGTACTGCTCTTCTCGTACGCGTTCTCGATCGTTCTGCTGGGCATGAGCCGGTCGGTAGTGCACGGTCGTTTCAAAATGCGGCGCGCGCAGCATAAACGACGCATCGCACTGGTCACGACTGCGGACGGCCTCGGTGGAATCGCCGACTTCTTCGACCCGGGAGCGATCAGCTTAAATGTGGTTGCCGTTCGCGGTACGGAAGAGGCCATATCGTCGGCGATCGACGCATCGACGCCATCTTGGTACGATCGCGTCAAAGGTGAGGGCTGCGATGAGATCGTTTTCGCAAGCATGCCGACGGTCAACACCGCGTTCATGGTCGAGCGCGCGGCGCTCGATCGCATCAAAATTGGGTTTGCGCCCCCAGGATTCTCGGCGCAAGCGAATCCCCTGGGGTTCGTCTGGTCGCTGCGGCAGCCTATTTTGGTGGCAGGGCGCGTTGCCGCGTGCCGGCCGATCAACGCATTCCTCAAACGGCTTTACGACGTGGCCTTCGCCTCCCTCGCACTTGCGTTGACCTGGCCGATAATATTGGCCGCGATGTTTGCAATCCGGCTGGAGTCAGCTGGTCCCGTCATCTATCGTCAGACGCGTATTGGGCGCGGCGGAAAGCCCTTCGAAATTCTCAAACTGCGGTCAATGATACCGAACGCCGAGGACCAGTGCGGCCCCGTCTGGGCGGTCGGCGACCCTACAAAGGACAATCGGACGACCAAAGTCGGTGCCTTCATACGCAAGACGAGTATCGACGAGCTTCCCCAGTTTATCAACGTACTGCGCGGCGACATGTCGATCGTGGGGCCGCGTCCGGAGCGCCCATCGTTCGTTGAGCGATTTCGCCAGGATCACCGCCGGTATGACGAGCGGCATCTCGTTCGGCCCGGGATTACGGGTTGGGCGCACGTGCACATGCGGCGGAGCCCGGGGCTCGAATTGATCGGCGAACGGCTCGATCTCGATCTCTTTTACATCGAACATTACTCGTTGCTGCTCGACGTGTTCATTACCTTAAAAACCGGCGTCGAAGTCTTGTTTCAACCGTGGTATTAGTCCGTAAAGCTTCCCACTCGTCTGCTATGCGAAAGTTGTGAGAGGAATGGAGATAACTCGATCGAGCGTGCGATCCCGCGTACGGGAAGTCGGAGGATTTCGACCGGCGCCCGCCCGGGAATCGCGCTCGATTCCCAAACGCATCGCGGCCTGCGCGCTCGCGATTCCCAATCAGGTTGCCGTCGCCGATGACTCCGGACGATTGACCTATAGCGACCTCGAGCGCAAATCGGATCGGCTCGCGGTGCTGTTGCAGCAAGCCGGGGCGGGCCCGGAGCGCTGCGTCGGCATCGCGCTCGAGCGGTCGACGCAGTTCGTCGTTGCCGCATTGGCCATTTTGAAGACCGGTGCCGCTTACGTACCGCTCGACCCCGCTCTGCCGCCGCGGCGGCTTTCGCTCATCCTGGGTGACGCCGGTATCGCCGCGCTCGTTACCAACTCACGTATCGCAGCGCAGCTTCCAAGTGCATTGTGGCCGGTCGTCATAGCGGATCAGGCCGACGATAGCCGCGCGGTGTCGCTCGCGCCGACGACGATCGATTCGGAGTCTCTCGCCTACATCGTTTACACCTCCGGATCGACTGGACGGCCGAAGGGCGTGGAGATAACCCATGGCAACGTCAGTAATCTCATCGACTGGCATCAGTCTGCCTTTGAGGTGACCGCGGCAGATCGCGCAAGCCAAGTCGCTAGCCTCGGCTTCGATGCGGCGGCCTGGGAGATCTGGCCCTACCTCACGGCAGGCGCCAGTCTGCATATCGCCGATGAAGCGACTCGCCGTTCTTCTGAGCTTCTTCGCGAGTGGCTTGTCGCAAAGAGGATTTCGATCGCATTCGTCCCGACGGCCCTGGCCGAGCAGATGCTGCGAGTGGATTGGCCGGCTGAGACTGCCATGCGCCTCCTGCTAACCGGCGGCGATCGGCTGCTTCACCGGCCGCGTCCGGGACTGCCCTTCGTGGTGGTCAACAATTACGGTCCCACGGAATGCACCGTCGTCGCGTCGTCCGGGGCGGTGGCGCCGGGCGACAATCCTCAAAGCCCGTCCATCGGGAAGCCGATTACCAACGCGACCGCGATGATCCTTGACGATGCCTTGCAGCCGCTGCCGCCGGGGCAGCCGGGAGAGCTTTGCATAAGTGGAGCGCTGGTCGCGCGTGGTTATCGCAACATGCCTGACGTCACCGCTCGCTGCTTCATTACCTACATCGGTCCTTCGGGCAGACCGATTCGTCTCTACCGTACCGGCGATCGCGCGCGCTTGCTGGAGAACGGCGAGCTTGAGTTTTTGGGACGCATAGACGAGCAAGTAAAGATTCGCGGCTATCGAATCGAGCTTGGCGAGATCGAGGCGTGGCTCGGGCGCGCTCCGGGCATCGCGGCGGTAAGCGTTTCGGTGCGCGACCTCGGTGCGGAACGGGCTCTGGTCGCCTATGTAGTACCGACTGCAGATGCGCAGCCGTCGGAATGCGAATTGCGAGAGTATCTGGCCGCGCATTTGCCCGGCTATATGATTCCGGCGCTTTTCGTTGCGCTTCGCGAGTTGCCTCTCACGGCGAACGGCAAAATCGACAAAGAGGCTCTTCCGGCTCCGGGGCCCGATGATCTTATGCAGAGGTCATCGCCCGGGGACTACCGCGAGGCGAGCGCGCTCGAACGGCAGATCTCAGACTTGGTCGCATCGCTGCTGAGCAAAACCTCCATCGGCGAGGACGAGAACTTTTTCATGATCGGCGGTCACTCGATGTTCGGCGTGCAACTCGTCGCGCAAATCCGTGAAACGCTTGGCGTGAAGCTTCCGCTTCGGCAAGTATTCGCGGCTCCTACGGTCCGCGAACTCTCGCGCGAAGTCAAGCGGTTGAATGGTGACGCAACCTCTTAGCCTCTACCACCTGCTCGACCCGGAAGTACTCGCGGATCCCTATCCGCTGTATCGGCGTCTCCGCACCGAGTCTCCCGTTCATTGGGATTCTTATTTGCATGCCTGGGTGGTTACGCGATACGAAGACGTCGTCACCGTCTTGACCCGGTTCTCGGCTGACCGCACCCCTTCTCCCGAGTTTTTCGCCGCGCTCGGCGCTCCACACGTGGGACCTGTGGCGAAGGTGATGGTCAAACAGATGCTTTTTCTCGATCCACCAGCACACACGCGGTTGCGCAAGCTCGCCGCCCCCGCGTTCATGCCGGCGCGCGTCCGCCTTTTACGACGCCATATCGAAACGATCGCCGAGCGATTGCTCGACGATGTTGTCGCGCGCGGCACAGGCCGCATGGAGCTGCTCGCCGACTTTGCCGAGCCGCTCCCGGCAATCGTTACGGCCCAGATGTTCGGCGTTCCAGCTGAAGATCATCGGCGATTGAAGGACTGGTCGGCCACGTTCGCCGGCATGCTCGGAAACTTTCAGCACAATCCCGATCAGCTCGACGAGGTTCTGAACGCGGTCGAAAACCTTACGGCATATTTCCACGATGCGATTCGCAAGCAGCGTGCGCATCCGCACGAAGGGCTCGTTCAAACGCTGATGACGAGCGAAGTCGACGGCGATCGCCTGACCGAAGAGGAAGTCGTCGCAAACTGCATCGTTACGATGGTCGGCGGCCAAGAGACCACGACAAATCTCATCGGGAGCGGAACGTTGACGCTTCTTCGGAACCCGGACCAACTCGCGCGCCTGCGACGGGACCCTGCGGTTATGCCCGCGGCCGTCGAGGAGCTCCTTCGTTACGAAAGTCCGAGCCAGCACACGGCCCGATTGGCGCCCGAAGCTGTAGTACTTGGAGGCCAGAGTATTGGCGAACGACAAGCGGTGATCGCGGTGATGGCAGCCGCGAACCGCGATCCGGATCGTTTTCCCGATCCGGACCGCCTGGATTTCGATCGGCCGGACAACCGTCATGTGGCGTTTGGATGGGCTGCGCATTTCTGCTTTGGTGCGCCGCTGGCGCGTTTGGAAGCGCAAATTGCTTTCGAAGCTCTTCTGCGCCGATTCCCGGCGCTAGAGCTCGAAAGCGGCGAGCTGAGCTGGCGCGACAATCTCGGCCTCCGCGGTCTCGCGGCCCTGCCGCTGCGCTACGAAATCGCCTCATGAATAGTCAGGTCGAAGCCACGGTCCCGCTCAAGGCAGGTGCGCTCGTCCGTCCCCAGCTTCGCATCGCGCGCTTCGATGATTACGAACAGATCGGGCGCTTGGAGAGCGCTCTCAGGTCGGAAGCGTCGTCGCCGGACGACTGGAGGCGGCTTTGGCTCGGAAGCCCACTTTGGTCGCACCTCGGTAAGCACTGGCCCATTGGGTGGGTATTGGAAACCCCTTCGCGTGAGATCGTCGGCTGCATAGGCAACATTCCGCTCCTCTATCATTTTCGCGGCGAGCACCTCATCGCCGCAAGCGGCCGAGGGTGGGTCGTCGCGCCGGCATACCGCGGCTTTTCCCTGTGGCTTCTCGACGAGCGCTTTAATCAGCCCTACGTCGACCTCTTCATGGATACTACGATCGGTCCGATGGCGTTGGAGGCATTTAGCGAGTTCTCGCATTTCGTCCCGGTCGGCGATTGGGGCTCAGTCGCCTACCGCGTCACGGGATACCGGCCCTTTGCCGCGCACGCGCTTCAGAAACTCAACGTACCGCTCGCCGGCGTGCTGGCGGGCACCGCGGGTGCGGCGCTGCGGTTCAAGGATTTGGCCTTAGCCAAAAAACCGGCGAAGCAGCGCTCATCCTGCACGATAGAGTCGACAGATCGCTTCGATGCGCGCTTCGACGAGTTTTGGGAAGAACTTCTGCGCCAAAGCCCCGAGACGTTGCTGGCTGCTCGCGACAGCGCAACGCTTTCATGGCATTTTTCGGTGCCGATGCGGCGGGGGCGCGTGTGGATTCTGACGGCGTCGCGGAACGGGAGGCTCCGTGGGTATTGCATCTTCAAGCGACAAAGCACGGTCGATGAAATTCGCCGTATGCGTCTGGTGGATTATCAGAGTATCGATCGCGACGCCGACCTCTTACCGCATTTTCTTGAGCTCGCGATACGGCGCTCTCGCGCCGAGGGGGTGTGCGTCCTCGACAAGCCGGGAGTGGGCGTAAGCGCAACGCGCGCTTTCGACGAGTGCGCTCCTTACCGACGAAAGCAGAGTTGGACGTCGTTTTATCGCGTGGTCGATTCGGCGCTCGCCACCGAGCTGCGTCAACCAAAGTTCTGGAACCCTTCGGAATACGATGGCGATGCAAGCATCGAGTAAGCGATTGGGGTGGGACGGGCTTCTCGAACGTGCACATGCGTGGCATTTGCGTCCCAGCCAACTCGGCGAGCACCGGCGGTGGCTTTCGCTGCTCCCCGCGCGGGAGCGCGGCGCTTACGAATCGCTTGTGACGGCTGAATCGAGAGCGACGTACCTAACCGCGCGAGTCGTCTGCCGAACAGCGCTCTCGCGCTACACCGATGCCGGGGTATTCGATTGGCGTTTCGGCACGGGGCCCTTCGGCAAGCCGACGATCCTCGCGCCGGCTCGCTTCCGATCGCTGCGCTTCAACGTAACGCACACGAGGGACCTCGTAATTTGTGTCGTAACGCGCGCCGGCGAAGTCGGTGTGGATGCCGAGGACACGTCGCTTCACGTCGACGACGCCCTCGTGGCTCGACATTTTCTATCGCCTCGCGAGCGATCGCGTCTAGCAAAACTTGGGCCGCGCGAGAGAGTCAATCGTTTCTTCGAGCAGTGGGTGCTCAAGGAGGCCTACGTGAAAGCGACGGGGCGAGCCTTAGGCGCGAGTCCGGAGCGATTGACGATCGTGCAGCGTCGCGATGGGCGGCCGGCGGCGCGAGGCAAGTGTCAGTTCGCGCTGTGGCGTCCAAATGCCGAACACGTGGCGGCCGCCGCCGTCATCGCTCGCCGGGATGCGGTCATCGAGTTCGAAGCGCTGGAAGCGGAAATAGCTTGACGACCAATCTTATCGCACGGCGTCCCGAACTCGCCCGGCGGATTTTGATCTCGGTCATCGTTCCGACGCTCAACGAAGAGCGATACATCGCCGGTGTGCTCGACGATATGCTCGGCCAGGAAGAGCTCGACGCCGACGTCGAGGTGCTGGTGGCCGATGGCGGAAGCACCGACCGCACGCGCGAGATCGTTGCGGAACGTGCGACCCGCTGCGATGTGCGCCTGGTAGATAATCCCCGTCGCCACCAGGTCTTCGGATATAACCTGGCGATCAAGGAAGCACGGGGCTCGATCGTGTGCGTGATACACGCGCACGCTCGATACTCGAAGACCTACCTCGCGGCGTGTATGGCGGCGAAGGAACGTTCTGGCGCCGCGAACGTCGGAGGGGTGGTTCGCCATCAGGGTGAAGGGGTGGCAGGCGAGGCGATTGCTCTTGCAATGTCGTCACCGCTTGGCGTCGGCGACTCGAAGTACCGCCACACTAAGCGCGAGCAGTGGTGCGACTCTGTGATGGGGACCTTCATGGACCGACGCATATTCGACGAAATCGGATTATATAACGAGTCGAACGCCGTGAACGAGGATTGTGAGCTTAACCACCGTCTTCGCAAGGCGGGATACAAAGTGCTCGTGTCGCCGGAAATCGACTTTACGTATTACGTTCGCCCTTCGTTTGCAGGACTTGCGCGGCAATACGTACGCTACGGCTACTACCGCCGATGGACGGAGGTCCAGCACCCCGGCTCCGTGCCGTGGCGCGTGTACGCGCCGCCCGCCCTGATCGTGGCATTGGCGCTTTCGGTCGTGGCCGCGCTGCTCGGTCGCCCAGCGGTAGGCGCAATCGTTCCGGCGCTCTATCTTGGCTTTCTCGGCCTCGCTTGCGTCGACGCGTTGCGCCGCGCGAAGCGGCTGTCTCCCGCCTTGCTCGAACCGCTTGCCGTCGCTACGATGCACGTGGCGTTCGGGATAGGCTGGTTGCGAGGGCTCGCGGTACTACGCAAGCCCCGTTGATGAAACCCCTCTACATTACCGGCGGAACGCAGAAGCCCGTCGGATTGAAAGCGCGACAGGAATGGGAGCTTTACGAGAAAGCCATCATTCTTCGCGTAGATCCTGAGTGCCGCACTATCGAGCGCGTGGTGGAGTACGTCACCCCTCCGCCGCTTCGCCCCGACCGTGATTCTTCGATTAGCTTCGAAGGAGGCACCGTTGAAGGCGATCGGTTGTACACATGTACGAGGACCGAGACGCTCGTTTACCGCCTTCCGGACTTCGGACTGGTGAACCACCTTTCGCTCCCGTGTTTCAACGACGTCCATCACGTTCGTCCGACGCCGGAGGGTAACGTCATCGTAACCAATACGGGGCTGGACATGGTGCTGGAAAGCACGCTTGACGGCAAAATTGTCAACGAGTGGGGAGTGCTTGGGGAGAGCCCGTGGGTGCGGTTCTCCCGCGAGGTCGATTACCGGAAAGTTCCGACGACGAAGCCCCACGGAGCGCATCCAAACTATACGTTCGTTTTGGACGGCGAACTCTGGGTTACGCGCTGCCATCAGAGCGACGCCATTTGTCTCACGCAGAACGGTCGGCGAATCCAAGTGGGCGGCGAGGTGTGTCACGACGGCGAAGTACGAGACGGCAAAATCTACTTCACGACCGTGAACGGCACCATAGTCGTCGTCGATGCTAAGACGCTGCAAACCCAAACGGTCGTGGACCTCAAGCAGATCGACAATCCCGGTAACGCCATCCTCGGCTGGTGTCGCGGACTCTTGGTCGTCGACGAAAACCACGTTTGGGTTGGCTTCACGCGGTTGCGGACGACGAAGTTCAAGGAAAACGTCAAATGGGTAAAGAGCCTGATCAAAGGCGAGGAGAAGCCCAGCCACATCGCGCTGTACGATATTTCAGCGCAGCGGCGCCTGATGGAGATCGATCTCGAGCCGGCCGAGATGCATATGGTTTTCGGTATCTTGCCCGCACACGGCGCCTGACGCCCGCCCTCGAAAGCGAATGGAGCAATCGAACGTGTGGCCACGAGGGAAGAAATTCGCATTTACGATCATGGACGATACGGACCGTGCCCGTTGGCGGGACGTCAAGCCCTTCTACGAGGCGTTGACATCGTACGGATTGCGAACGACGAAGACGGTTTGGGTCTTAGATTCGCCGCCCGACGATCCGTTTCGTGGCGATAGTCTACAAGATCCCGAATACCTCGCGTGGGCGCGCGAGTTGAAAGCGTGCGGCTTCGAGATTGCGTGGCATGGTGCGCGGTCGGGGGGAACTGATGCCGCGCAGCATCGCGAGGCCTTAACGACGTTTCGCGAGATGTTCGGCGACTATCCTCGGACGTACGCAAACCATGCGGTCAATCCCGAGTGCCTTTACTGGGGCGAAGAACGCTTCGACGATCCGATCGTCAGGGAGATGTTCCGCCGCTTTTCCGGACGGCGACGCTTTCTCGGTTCGACTCCGGGAACGCCGTATTACTGGGCCGATCTTTGCGCCGAGACGTTGCGATACGTACGAGGATTCAATTTCGACGACACGGTGACGTCGCGCAAGGATCCGTGGATGCCGTACCGCGACCCACGCCGGCCGGCGGCAGCACGCTGGTTTTCGGCCAGCGACGGCTCCGATGCAGAACGGTTCGTAACGCTGCTCGGCCCTTCTCGGGTCGACGATCTCGAACGCACGGGAGGCTGCTGCATCGTCTATGCTCACGTCGCCGACGGGTTCGTTCGCGAAGGGACTGTCGATCCGCGCGTGCTTGGAGTGCTTAAGGATCTCGCGGCACGCGACGGGTGGTACGTGCCCGTCGGGACTCTTCTCGATCATATCGAGAGCGGGCGCGGCCCGTACGCCATAACTCCCTCGCAGCATCGCCGCCTCGAGTGGCGATGGGCGATCTATCAGGCGAAGCGTCTTGCGAGCCGTTCGTAAGACCACGATCGCGGCGCTCGGCGGGGGAAGACGGTCTTGCCGGCGAAGGGCAGCAACCGGCGCAGCCCGCGGCGATCAGAGAGGGCGAATGGAGCTTTCTAAGGCTCGCCTCGTGAGTGCTTTTTTTACGCACAGCGCGTGTTTCGTATGTTGAAATGTCAAAGCGGTAACTTTTCGAGTATGACTCGTTTTGCGGTCGGCGTCTTGTCGGCGCTCCTTTTGCTATTGCCCCTCGCGGTCCAAGCGGAGCCCGGCGGGTACACGATCCACGCCGACGATCAACTGCAAGTCATCGTGTACGGCGCGCAGGGAGTGCCACCCGTGCCGAATCAAGCTCAGCCGCAGACTGCCGCAATTCCGGCGCTCTCCCAGACGGTGACGGTATTGAGCGACGGAACGATTACTTACCCGCTCATCGGATCTATCAGCGTTGGGGGGTTGGCACCGGGGATCGCCGCCGCTCGAATTGCCGCCGCGCTGAAAGCGTACGTTCTTCATCCGAACGTTAGTGTGATCGTAGCGAAGGGCACCGCAGCCTCGGTCGAGGTGCTGGGCAGCGTCGATCACGGCGGTCAGATCGAGATTCACGAAGGCGACCGCGTAGTGGACGCGCTGGCAAGGGCCGGCATTGGGCCGAGCTCATTCGCCGACCTGAACCACATAACGCTCAATCGCGTGGTCGACGGCGCGCCGCGCGTTTATAACGTTAATCTCTACAAGATGCTGCTCAACGCCGACTATTCGGCAAACCCGCTCCTGCAGTCGGGAGACGTGGTGTACGTGCCTAAGGCGCGCCAATACAACATTGCGAATTACGCAAACATTCCGTTCGCGCTCTATTACCTCTACCTCCTTACCAATCCGAGCGCCGGCATCGCCGGGCCGCACTGAGCGCAAAGCCTTGTACGAAGTCGCATCGATGCTCGCAACGATCCGTCGCCGGCGCGCGACGGCGTTGGCCCTCTTCCTCGCGATTCTGCTCGTGGGTTCCGCGATCGTTCTTTTGCTGCCGCGCAGCTACGCGACCTCAAGCGAAATCCTGATTAAGCGCGCGGATACAGCCCTCCAGTCTACGACTTATCCGCAAATCGACGCGTTATTGACCTGGAATCGCGACACCGCGACGGAAACCTACATTGCGCTCGCCCATCAGCCGGCGATCGCCGATCGAGTTATCGCGGACCTTGGCCTGCGAACGACGTCGAAGGAACTGCTTTCAAAAAGCATCGTCGTAACCCCCGTTACAAACTCCGACATCATTAGGATCGAAGCGGAGTGGCGTGATCCGCGCGGATCCGCCGACATTGCGAATGCTTTTGCCCGAGCCTTTATCGAACGTCAACGAATGTTAGCCGCATCCGAAGCGACGGAGGCTGCAGCGTCGCTCTCGATTGCACTCAACCGAGCGCAGTCGGACCTTTCGCGCGCGGAGACGAATCTAACGGTGTTCGAATCGCGGTACGAGCTGACCGACGCCTCGACGCAGACGGCGTCGATCTTGTCGGCCATCGCCGATATTCAATCGAAAATCCGCGCCGGCGAAGCGGAGAGCGCACAAGCCCAAGCCCAGCTGTCGAGCATTGGGTCCGACTTGGCAGCGTTACCGCGAACGATCGATGCCAGCAAGGTCTTCAGCACCGATCCGACGACGGATCAAATCGAACAACAGCTCGCTCAGCAGCGCCTGCAGCTGGCAGTTTTGCGGCAGCAATTCACCGAGAAGTATCCCGACCTTATCGCAACGAAGAAGCAGATCGCCAGTCTCGAAGCGGCCTTGAAATCAAGCCGAGTTTCGCGGATCACCTCGACGACGGTCGAGCCGAACCCGCTCAACGCGGGGCTAACAAATCAGGCTGCGACGCTTCGGGCGCAAATCGCCGGAAACTCGGCGCAGCTAACGGCTTTGCGGGAAGAAGAGTCCGATCTGCTAGCGAAGCTCCGCGTCTTCCCCGGCGATCTCTCGCAGCTATCGAGCCTTCAGCGGCGCGTTAAATCGGCTGAGGCGATTTACGATGCGCTGCAGAGCAACTACTTCAACGCAGTGGTAGCCAAGAGCATGGCGGTCAGCGATTTATCCGTCGTGCAGAACGCCGATGCGGGATCCGCGACCGTAAAGCCGCCCCGATTGCTGGCATTGGCGATGGTGGCGCTCGTAGCATTTTTGATTTCGCTCGCGACCGTCGCAATCGTGGAGTGGGCGTCGAGCTCCCCAGCGCTTGCCGAAGCCGGATAGCGTCGTCCAGCCCCATCTCCCAGCACTTCCCCACGCGCGAATGCGATGAGCGACATAGCAAAAAAGAGCGCCGAGACGTTCGTTACGCGGGTACTAATGCAACTCTGCGCAGCGGCCGGCGGCATCGTCATTGCGCGCGTGTTGCATCCGGCAGGCAAGGGAGAATGGACGTACGTCGGCACGATGCTCGGGTTGGCGCTGATGGCCACCGTCGGGCACAACAAGGCAGTGCTGTGGCAATACGCGCGGCGCGGCCTACCGCCGGCTTCGATCATCCGCGTCATGGCGCTCGTCGTGGGCGCAATCAGCGTCCCGATCGCTATCGGCTTGGTCATGATCGGTCTCTTCGTGCCTTCGCAAAGAGGGCTGCTTTTCGTGGCGCTCGCGTTGCCGTTTGCCGTTTTCTCGCAATCTGCGGTTGGGATCTTCCTTGGGGGCGGCGACGTGCGGATCGTGAATTTGCAAAATATCTTTCCTACGGTCCTCGCGACGCTGGTGTACGTACCATTGCTCGTCTTCGTGCATGCGGCGTTATGGATACCCTTGACGGTTTGGACGGCCACCTACATCGGCGGAGGATTCTACACGGCATTCGCGCTTCGCGGCTATTGGCACGGCGGCGCGGCGGGCGACCCCAAAGAGCTAGCTAAGGAGCAGCTTGCGTTTGGAAGTCAGGCGTGCCTGAGCAGCCTCATGCAGTACCTCGATTTCCGAGTGGATGTGTTCCTCGTAATCTATATGCTCGGCAGCGCAGCACTCGGCATCTACTCGATCGGGATCGCGCTCGGCGAGTTCATTTGGCAATTGAGCAGCGCGATGATTAACCCCGCTCTCAAAGACATAGGAGGCGCCGATCGAACGCGGGCAGCCGAGGTCACGGCAAAATGCATGCGTTACTCGTTCTTCCTAGTATTCTCTGCAGCGGTGCTCGTGGCCGGCTCGGCACGCTTCCTCGTTCCGCTGGTATACGGTCCTGCATTCGCCTATGGAGCGGTCGTTACGGTGGCACTGCTTCCCGGAATCGTTGCTTACAGTATGATGCCGGCGTTGGCCGCATTCTTCTCACAACAGCTCGGCGAACCCCGCACGCCCTTTTACTTCAGCGCGTTGTCGGCGGCAACTTGTGCCGTGGTGACCGCGCTGACCCTGCGCCACTTCGGCGTGATCGCCGCTGCCGTCGCGACTTCGATCTCTTACTCCGCGGCATTCGCCGCCGCCGCGACCTACTTCGCACGCCGGACGGGTTTGAGCGGTCGACGGCTCTTTGTCCTGTCAGGCGAAGACGTGCGGCCCTATTATGCTCTCTTGAGTAACTACCTGGGGGCAGTCCGAGGCCGATGACTTTGGCAACAAACGCGACGCCTCGCATCCTTCCGGGGGACGTAAAACGCGCGGCCATTCTTTCGATCGCGGCCGCCGGCGGGTGCGCGGTCGCCGGCGCCGCGATCGCGTTGAGCGTTCGTACGTCGCTCGGAATACCGCTCGGCATCGGCGTCGCCACTTTCCCTCTGGCCGCGGTTGCCATTTTGAAGCGCCCGCTAGTGGTGCTTTTTTCGCTTTACGCAGTGCTCGTGCCCATCGACGCGGCGCTGCTCGTCGGCCAGTCGCTCACGATCACGAAGATACTCGGCATCGCGGCCGCGTTCGGCGCGATCGTCACGATTTTCCAGCGGCGCGCGCAATTAACGGTACCGTACGCGGTTTTCGGCTGGGCGGGCCTCGTCGGCTTGATGGCACTAAGCATTTGTTGGACGGTCGATCCGGCGTTGACGCTGCAAGACGTCGGCACCGTCGTTTCCAGCTTTGCTTTGCTGGTGGTCATGTCCGCGGTGCCTATCGAACCGTCGGAGTTCAAGGCGATCGTCGGGGCGACGATCGCAAGCGGGGTGGTCGTGGGAATCGTGGCAATCGTCATGGCGCGCCACGAGTTATCGACAATAGCCGGGCAGGTGGGGCGGCTCTATTTGACGTTCGGTTCGGCAACGGAGGATCCCAACCGGTTCGGCGCGTCGCTGCTCCTTCCGGTCGCGCTTACCGTCGCCGCGATCATACGATCGCGCGGTTGGGCTCGCGCCGGACTCCTGCTCATATCGCCGTTACCATTTACTGCGATCTATCTTACGGCCTCGCGGGGGACGACCCTGGCGCTAATCGCGATGGCGATCGTGGCGATTCTCGCGAGCAAGTATCGCCTGACGCTGACGGCGGTCCTGGCAGCGGCGATCGGCTTGTTTTTTGCTATTCCGAACGAAATTGCGTCGCGGTTCCTTGAGGAGCGCGGCGCGGTGAATGCTGCTGGGCGCTTCGACATCTGGCGCGTCGCAATCGAGGTTTTTCGCGGCCATTGGCTGCTCGGGAGCGGGGTCGGTGCCTTCCCGACGGCGTACGACCGCGCGTTTTTGAGTGCCTACGAAGCTCAGTTTGCAGGATGGACGCGCGCTCCGCATAGTTTGCTCATCTCGACGTCGACCGAACTCGGCGTTGTCGGCATCGTCGTCACGATCGTCGCGCTGACCCTTCAATACCGCAGCCTGCGCTTGATTGGCCCGGGCCCGTATGGGTGGGCACGCGTCCCATTCGCCGCGGCCTTCGTGGCCCTCTTGGTCGCGGCGATGTTCGTCGACGTGCTGGAAACGAAGTTCGCGTGGCTTCTTTTCACTGAGATGCTGCTGGCGGCGAGACTGGCGGCATCTCATCGCGAGCGTGAACCGCAGCGGCCGGCTCAAGACGGCTCGTCGGTGCGTGCGCCCGTGGCCGCGGCACGGTCACCCGCGCGCGAGCTCCGAACGGACGAGGGCGCGCAGGCGCAGTCGCCGCGGAAGCTATCGCCGGAGGTGGAAGATCAAATCGAAGAGCAGGTCAAAGCGGTCATAGCGGGCGCTGCATTTTTAATCGCATTCGACCTTCTGGTGCGCAGAAGGCGTTCGATTGTCGTGCGATTCATCTTGCGCCGGCGGTGACGACGAACGACAGAGTTAGCGCGGGAACCATCGGCGCGACCCGCTGACGTGCAGGGCGAAGGTTCCGGCGCTCGCGTGACCGGGTGTGGATATGCGATCGACGAGCAACGGGGCGCCCCCGCGAGCGTACCAGCGGTCCGAAACGGTGAACGCAAATGCATAGCCTGCATCCGCAGTAGCCTCCAACACAGCCTCGGTCACGTCGCGCAGCCGCCCTCCGGGATAGGCCAGCGACGTGCAGCGCGATCCCGTACGCTCCTGGATCACGGTGCGGCTGTCGCGCAGTTCGGTGCGCAGGTCGTCTGGCGAGAGCCGGCTCAAGATCGGGTGCGAGACCGTGTGCGAACCAATATCGAATCCGGCGTTTGCGAGCGCGCGGACTTCGTCCCACGAAAGCATTTCCTGTGCATCGCGATCGATCATGGGGTCGAAATGGCGAGTATGGGCTGCCAAGTAGGCGAGGAACTCGCGGCGCTCGGTGTCGCTGCAGTTCTTGCACGCCTCGACCATCGCGAACGCGAGCGCTTCCCGCGCCGAGGGAGCGTTGGGCACGGCGCGGGAAACGCCGCGGGGATCGGTAAGAGACGGTCTGTTCCATGCCATGGTGCGGGCGAAGACCTCATCCGGCCACAAGACGCGGCCGCTGTCGACGTAGCCGCTGTTAATAAAGAAGAGTGCCGGAAACCGCTTTCGAGCGAGTAACGGTGCGGCCGTGGTAGCGTTATTGCGGTACCCGTCGTCAAACGTTATGAGCGCGGGCGGTTTGGACGGCTGCCAATGGCCGCCCTTCCAACGAGCGAAACCCTCGAGTCCCACCGGCGTACAGTGCGCGCCGATCCAGTCGAGCTGCGCTTCGAACGCCGCGACGGTATGATGATACCGGAACGGCTCGTTCTTTTCGCCGCGCACGATGCCGTGATAAACGAGCACCAGTGCGTCTCGGCGGTGTAACGAGACGGCAAGCCGGTCGATGCCGGTGTGCGCGATGCCCAACAGGATGACGTTCTTTATTTGTTCGAATACGGTATTCACGAATAGCCCTAATACACGCGAGAGGCAAAACGAGGCGGGACCCGGGACTCATAGGCGATGCAGATGAGGTTGCGGATCTCCGGAGCGTGCGCTCGCTTGGGAAGCCAGATTCGACGCGGCAGTTGGAATCTCCCGACTCTGGCGGCAATGATCGTTGGGTGCTGCTTTACCGTCGCGCCGCACCCCGCCGGAGCCGCCGCGAGCGTGTGCTGCGTGCGGGGCGAGCGGGTCCCCGTTGTGATTCCTGCCTGGGGCTACGGCGGCGATCCAGACGACACCGACCCTGGGGCGATTCCAGATAGGCACCTTTTTGCGGCGATTCTCGACAATAGTCAAACTACGAGCCTCGCGCTAGCCAAGAACTGTCCCGGAGTAAGCCGCACGTCTACCTGCCAGCCATACAAATACGTCGACCTCCTGTATAATTTTTGCAATACGCCGCTTAGCCTGGCGGCGTACCGGTACGCCGACGCCGACGACGAAGCAGCCTTTCTCCACGTATATCCCCGCCGGATGACCGCTTCTAATCGCTTGACGTGGCAAGCGACAAAAAATCCGAACGGTCGGGCCTGCACGCCGCACAATGGCGACGACGTGATGCGAATGAATCCAGGCGACGCGAAGCTTAATTCGTGGCTCCGACGATACGCTTGGGGGGGTTCCGATTACCAGAACGATTTCCCACCGCCCTACGGGGTAATGGAAGACGACGCGAACCTACTCGCCGGAATCGTCGTCGGGACCGACGGCGGAGAAATCTCGACCGAGTACGGCGCCGGCGTTTCGCCTACGGGGTTTGCCGATCGAGTCGGCAACTCGCCTTACCGCGCGGCTTTGGACTGGGAGAGCGCTCTGGGCATCTTCGTCGATCGAGCGTGCTCGCGAGTCTGTCTGAACGTCATGCTCAACGGCGTATCGACCGGATATGCAAACGTTTCCGCATGCAACGTCATCGAGAGCGGCCGTTGTCATTCTCCTTACTACGCTGGAGTCATCGACGATCAAGTCGCGATCGACAATGTCTGCCGCGAGGCTTCCGCAGGTAACCTTAAGTATTTTCTTTCGGAACGTCCCATCTTTGCCGGCCGGAACGGGTACGGCTTCATGAGCTCTCAGACGATGACCGTCGAAATTAATACGAACGCTAATCTTTACGCGCACGCCGAGGGCGGTTGCGCCGATACCAAGATTGTGGATCTCGAGCCCGGTTGGGGCGAAGGGGGCCGGGGGGACCTAACCGGCGGTCTGCAAGTGCGCACGGCGACGCTCGCGTTTCGCTGGCTGGTTGCGAATCCGGCGACGGGGATGCCGGACCGCGTTCTGCCGTTTCTCTACACGGTCGGCGGAACGGCTTCAGAAGTCCCTTATTACTTCGAAGAGACGCTGGTGCCGCACGACGCCGAGCATGCAGTAGGCAAGTTCATTTGGAACGGGACGACGCAAACGGTCGGCGGTGGTTGTCCGTCGGCCAACGGCGATAGCGGAGGCGCGCTGTCGCTGCTGGTACAGTGCGTTGGATCGGCGGGGGTCTATTGCCAGCAGTACCGGCACCTCGTGATCGACGAGGTGGACTACGGCAAAACGGCCGCCTGTTTGAATACCAGCACGACGGCCGAGAACGTTGTGGGCACCTGGTTCACCGGCGATCCGGTCTCATCATACAAGTACCGGCTGGCATTGCAAGGCGGCGAACTGACCTCGGTACGATATCGAGGCATGTCGGGCGGCTCGATCGCGCTACCGACGTGCACCAATACGACGTACTGCACCGGCGTCAACACGCTGACGCCTCAGGCAGCGCCGTTCAAGGGTGACGGCAGCGACACGCTGTGCGGAGACTGCGGCATCATCCTCCTGCAAAAGCGTTAACGAACCGGTCAACATTTTTAACTCAACGTTGTAATTGCGTTAACGCATTAACGTAGCCGCCGCATGGCATAATGCCGGCCATGAGCCCTCGCTATATATGCGCGGCTACTATGGTTGCTTTACCGGCGCTGCTCTGCGCCTGCACAAGTGCGCCGGTGCAGCAAATGCTGCCGGCTTCATCGGCACAGCAAACGCACGGGGACCAAGCCTCTCCACTGCAGTCGTATTCACGCGTGCGCAGTCACAGGCAGGTGGTATTGCCCGCCGGCGGATACGGCGGGGATCCCTCGGACGGAAATACCGATCCGGGCGCAACTCCCGATCAAAACTTGTTTGGCGTCATCCTCGTCAACAATGAAAACACCGACGATACTCTCAAATCGAACTGCCCCGGCGGCGCTCCAACAGCCACGAATCCCGCCGGCTGCAACCCCTACAAGTACACAGATCTCTTGCTTAACTATTGCAACACGCAGATCGAAAGCCAGGTTTTTCAGTGGGCAGCGGCCTATGACGAATCCGCGATGCTCCACGTTTGGGACAGTTCAATCAGCTCGTCGAATCGGCTGGCCGGCGTCAACGGACCGGGAACGTGTCAGAACGGGAACTCGATTTACTTCAATCCCTCGGATGTCGGGTTCAATTCATACCTTTCGACGAACGTTTGGAACGGCTCGGACGATCAGAAGGATTTTCCGGCACCGTACGGAGTGATGGAAGATGATGCCGGCGTGGACGGAAGCATCCGCGTCGGCGGCTACAGCAACATCTCGACCGAATTTGCATGCGGCGAAGCACCGAACGACGGCTTTGCCAACAAGCGCGGTTGCGGAACGTACGCGCGCCCGATCGCATATGAGGGAGCCCTTGGCACGTTCATCAATAAAGCGTGCGTCGGGCGATGCCTCAATATGATTGTCAACGGTGTCGCTCCCGGCGCAAGTAATCTCGACGCCTGTAGCGTGATCAGCAACGGAAGCTGCCACGGTCCGTACTTTGCCGGCGAAGTCGACGATCAGATGGATATCAGCGCGCTCTGCCGGTCCGTCCGGCACAATAACCTCAAGTACCTCGTTGCGGAGTGCCCAATTTTCATTGGACGGGACGGCTACGAGTTCTCGAACTCTCAGACGATGACCGTGGAGATCAACACGATCGCGCGTCTTTATACGAAAACGTCGGGAGGCTGCGGGCATACGAAGATCCTCGATTTCGAGCCCGGTTGGGGCGAAGGGGGTCAGGGGGACCTAACCGGCGGTCTGCAAGTGCGCACGGCGACGCTCGCGTTTCGCTGGCTGGTTGCGAATCCGGCGACGGGGATGCCAGATCGCGTTCTGCCGTTTCTCTACACGGTCGGCGGAACGGCTTCAGAAGTCCCTTATTACTTCGAAGAGACGCTGGTGCCGCACGACGCCGAGCATGCAGTAGGCAAGTTCATTTGGAACGGGACGACGCAAACGGTCGGCGGTGGTTGTCCGTCGGCCAACGGCGATAGCGGAGGCGCGCTGTCGCTGCTGGTACAGTGCGTTGGATCGGCGGGGGTCTATTGCCAGCAGTACCGGCACCTCGTGATCGACGAGGTGGACTACGGCAAAACGGCCGCCTGTTTGAATACCAGCACGACGGCCGAGAACGTTGTGGGCACCTGGTTCACCGGCGATCCGATCTCATCATACAAGTACCGGCTGGCATTGCAAGGCGGCGAATTGACCTCGGTACGATATCGAGGTTTGCCGGGCGGCTCGATCGCGCTACCGACGTGCACCAATACGACTTACTGCACCGGCGTCAACACGCTGACGCCGCAGGCAGCGCCGTTCAAGGGTGACGGCAGCGACACGCTGTGCGGAGACTGCGGCATCATCCTCCTGCAAAAGCGTTAGGAGAGCGCACGGCCGCAGCAGCGGCGGCTTCCTCGAACGACGCCCGAACCGCAGCGTAATAGTGCGGAGGCGTGTAGGCGGGGAGCGTCTGTCGAGCGGCCGCGCCAGCGTTTTTCCTAGCTCGGCATCGTTCAAGAGTGCTGCAATGGCCCGGGCAATCGCCGGCGCATCGCCCGCAGGCACCAAGAGTCCTTGTTCTCGGTCGTGGATCATTTCGGGAATTCCGCCGACGGCGGTGGCGACGATCGGAACCCCGCCGTCCATCGCCTCGAGTAGCACGTTGGGAGAACCTTCACTAAACGACGGTAGAACGAAGACGTCGGCGATCGCATAGTAGGGCGCGACGTCTCGCCGATACCCTACAAATCGAACGATCCCGGAGAGGTCGAGCCGTGCACAGTGCGATATAAGAGGAGCTCTTTCAGGGCCGTCCCCGACGATGATGAGGCGGACCTGATCGCTAGACATCGGTGGCAACTCGGCCATGGCGCGAATCAGCGTGGCGTGTCCTTTTTCTTTTGACAGACGCCCCACGCTCAGCACAACTCGCGTCTCAGGCCGCAAGCCTAATTCCCTCGCGTAGACCTTCCGCGGTCGCCCTCTTTGCCGTCAGCGTCCCCGGCACGATTGGAGAACGCGCGACGCGCAGCCGCTCGGGTCTGATTCGAAGGCGCCGCTGCAAGTCTGCGGCAAATGCGTCGCAAGCGGTTATCACGCGATCGGCGCCGAGCAACGACCACCGGTCTAGCTGATCGTAAAGGGTCCATGTGAGACTCGTAGCGGTATAGCCGTGATGAGAGGCTACCCATGCTCGATCGTGGTGCAAGCCTGCGGCGCGCACCAAGAAATGCGTCTTGGCTCCGTGAGTCCACAGCACGTGTGGGCGCCGGCGCTCGACAATGGACCGTAGTTGTGGAAAGACACTGAAGTCGAAGCGCCGGCGCTCGGCAACCACCTCGATTGGAAAGCCTTCGGCGCGGACGGAGGTTACCAAATCGACATCCTCGCCGGCGCGGGAAAACGTCAGCAGCGAAACCTCTAGCGGGGACGCCGCGTCGTCGCGGGCGCTGCGCGCAAACGTTAAGACCGGTTTGACCTTGCCTGAAACGACGGTATCGTCGAGAAGAGCAAGAACGCGGAGAGGCTGTTTCAAGAGTCGTCGTATAACCTAGCGATTAACTGGCGGAGTTCGCCCACGGTGGCAACTGGTCCCCGGACCCAGCAAGCCGAAGCTAGCCCGATGATCCGCAAACGCGCGCTCGCCGCGCTGTTCTCGATACTCGCCTGTTTTTGGCCCTCTCCTCGGAGGCGCGCGCCGGCGCCCCGGCGCGCGGCGAAGTTTGGTTGGCGCTTAGCGACGTTCATCTCGACCCCTTCGATCGCTCGCCCAGTCCCAGCCCGTACGGCTCGGATGCAAATCGCGCACTCTTCGAAGAAGCGCTCGGCCGGATGAAGAAGGCGGCCCCGAATCCGGCCCTGGTCCTGCTGCCGGGAGACTTCCTGATGCACGAGTTTGAGCAGCACCTGGAGCGCGATGCAAGCTCGCCGAACCAAGCCGCTCTCCGCACGACGAGATGGATTGCCGCGGAGCTCGAACGAACGTTTCCTAAGGCGCAGTTTGCGCCCGTTTTCGGTAACAACGACGCCCCCTGCGGTGACTATCGAACCGCAGACGGCAGCGCGTATCTTGCGACGGTCGCCGGAATCTGGGCGCCTCTGGTCGATCGTAACGGTGCATCCCCAGGCTTCGAAGCCTCGTTCGCGCGCGGGGGTTACTATACGGCGTCGCTCCCGGGACGGCGGCTGCGGCTCGTGGTGCTGAATACGGTTCCCTTCTCCAGCGAATATAGAGGAAACTGCGGCGCAATCTCGGGCGACGCACGGGATGAACTGCAGTGGCTCGGGAACGCCCTTCGCGCTGGAGGGGAAGACACGCGAGACGTAGTCGTAATGCATATTCCCCCCGGTTTCGACGCGTTCGCGACCGAATACGCGCGCGGCTTCCTGGCGTGGCGGTATTTGAAGCCGGCCTACGAGTCGCCTTTGGTGGCGGTTCTCGCCGCGTCGCGACGCCGCATCGCTTTTGCGATCGCGGGCCACGCTCACCGTTTCGACATTCGCCTCGTAGGCGGCGTGCCGATGGTCATTCTAGGGTCGCTATCGCCGATTTTTTACAATAACCCGGCCTTCTATTCCATAAACGTCGCGGCCGATGGGTCGTTGAGGGACCTCGACGTGTATGCCTACGACGAATCGGCGCGCTCGTGGCTGCCGCGGCACAGCTTCGATGCCGAGTGGGGTCTCGAGAAGATCGACGCGCCGTCACTGAAGAAGCTGCACGCGCAGTTGGCGAGCGACCCAGCTCTGCGCGCGCGGTGGAACGCACAGGGGACGGGGTGGCCGCCCGAACGGGCAGGCTTGCGCGGTACCTGGGAATCGGACGTTTGGCGCATACCGTGGTGTGCGCAAACCCTCCCCGCATCCGGATTCGCTACGTGCGCGGGAATCGATGGGCGAATCGTTCTTACGAAGGTGTTGCTCGCTGCACTCGTCATCGCTGCGACGGCCTTCATCGTCCTTGCGATGCTGCGCAATCGGCTGCGCTCGTAAGCGATGCAAGCCGCCGAACCAGTTCGATGCAATCCTCGTTCGAGAATGCCCAGGTCGCCTTCGGGACGCGCAAGGCCGCCGCTTCGAGCACTGCATAACGCTCGGGCGTGAGATCACGGAAAAAGGCAGCCAGCGATGAAGACAGCGGCTGCGGCAACGTCACGCCGACGCCTACCCGCTGTAGAAAGCGGCCGGTTTCCACGGAAGCGTCGGCGATTGGAACCGAACCGAGCAGCCCACCCTCGTACAGGCGATTCGGCAGCAGCCATGCCGAGTTTAGTCCCCGTTCGTACAAATCGATCGCCCAAGTGAAGTGGACGTTGCGATACATCGCGCCGAGATCGTCGGGATTTTTATAAGGCCCTTCAAATCGCAAACCGCGCGTTTGACGGACGAGTCCGTGGAAGTCGGCGAACTGGTCCAGTGCGGGGCGCCCGCGAATGACGACTTCGATGGCCCCCGGGTTGCGGCGTACGAGCTGCGCGAGGATAGAAAGGCTCGTCGCGCACCGAATGTGACCGAACCATCCTATTATCCATGGCGGCCCCGCCTGCCGCGGCGCCAGAATGGCGGCGTTGGGAAGCCCATCCGCGGGAAAAACCTTGTTTTCCAGCAACCAGATTGGAGCGTTAACCTTAGATCGCGGCTCGAAGTAGTTTGAAATGAATCCCGGCGAGCTGGTAGCGAGCGCGGACACTCGGTTGCTCAATAGGCCTTCGATCGAACGGAGTAGCGTTCCGATGGGATCCGGCCGAAGCAGCAAGCGATGGATGTCCAGGCTTTCGTAAACGATAGCCGGTCTCGATTTGCAAGTGCGCTGGATGCCGGCCGCGATCGCGAGCATTTCCAAACTGCGTGCGACGATTACATCGGTTTGGGAGAACCGCGCGCGTTGCCGTCGAAACGACGCTAATTCGCGGCAGACCGACCAGACGCGCTGCCCGAATGCCCCATTGCGGGTTCGTCCGAAATCGATCGGCTCGATGCCGGCGACGTCGCGGATCGGTTCCGGCGCACGCCGAAATCCGGCGACGGTCACATCGGCACCTCCCGCGCGCAGCATCGCGACTCGTTTGTGAACCGAATCGTCTGCCAGGTCGTGTGCCAGCATGAGAACTCGGACCCTGGATCGGCTGATAATCCTTCGCGCGTTCGACTGCCTCCACCCAATATCCGTGCAAGGCCGGTCCGGTGCGGCCGTCGAAACGACCGGAGCCTTGATAGGGGGCTCTCTCCTGTCGGCGTTTGCGTTTCCCAGAGGAAGTATATGATACGAGGATCAGTTCCCGCATTTACACCTCGCGGCGCGATGCTCGTGGCGGCGAGCCTGCTCTGCGTTGGTGCCGGGGTTGCGGGGTGCGGCTCCAGCGGGGCGATGTCACCGGCGGCCATCGCGCCCAGCTCGCCTGCTCCGGAGAAGAAATCGAGCGACAGTTCGACGATTCCGCTCGCCGGAGGCGGCGGCAGCTTCGCGCTTCCGCAGTACGAGCACGTCCGGGGACACGTCCCCTACAATCAAAACGACGCAACGTCGGGGATAACGCTAACTTTTACGAACAGCGGAAGCAACAATTTGCTCGGAGCTCCGGCGCCCCCAAACGGTACGGTGGCGGTCTATCTGTCGGCGTCAATCGCCGGTGCATCGAGCGTAGCCTTTTCGAGCGGCTCAAATACGATGACGCTTACGTCCGATACGTTCCAACCCGGTGCTCGCTACGAAGTCTATTCGTACGAGGGTAGCCAGGAAGACTCGTCGGTGCCGGCCACGCTGGAGAGGAGGACGTTGACCTTTCAGACGCCCTTGAGCGCCATTTCAATACCGTCGGGCACGCCGCTCGCGATCGAAGTCGTCCTTGTTTCGTCGGCAACTCCAACGCCATCGCCCGCTGCCGATTGGGACTCCTTTGGATACGATCTCGGGCGCTCCGGTTACAATCCGATCGAATCGAGCGTCGGCACGAATAACGTCGGTACGCTACAATCTATTTGGACGTTCAACATCGGCTCCAACCCTGCACACGAACCGGTGTATGCCGCCAACGTGAGCGTTAACGGACAAGCGACGAACGTGCTTTACGGCGGCTCTTCATATGGCTCGACGATGTACGCGGTTAACGCCGAGACCGGCGCGCTGATCTGGTCGGACCCGGTCCCCTATTCAACCTTTAGCTGCAGCCCCTCCGAGCAGGCGAAGTTTTCTATCGGCGAAACGCCGGCGATCGACCGCAAGAAGAACTTGCTCTATTTCGCCGACGGCGACGACGACGTTCACGCGGTGGACTTGGGTACCGGCAAGGAAGCCTACGGATGGCCGATTCAGATCGCCGATTACACGCCCGACCACAACTTCATGCACGGCGGGCTCACATACAACCCTGCAAACCAAACGCTCTACGCCGTAACGGGATCGACCTGCGATATTTCTCCTTGGTACGGACGCATCGTCGCCATCAAGACGAAGGGACCGCGGGTCGAAGCGACGTTCTTTACGATGAGCGGAAACTCGAGCCAAGGTCCGAGCGGAGGCGGAATCTGGGGTCCGGGCGGCGGCTCGATCGATCCCGCTACTAACGACGTCTTCGTCGCTACCGGCAATGCCGATACTACGATGGGTGCAGCACAGAACGCCGGATATGCTGAGGAAGTGATCGATCTAACGCCGTCGCTGCAAAAGATCCTTGCGAACAACTATCCGACGAACATTCCAACGGTCTACGGAGACGACGATTTCGATTTTGGAGCGACACCGCTGCTATTCCAACCGCCCGGCTGCCCCCCGCTGCTGGCGGCGATCAATAAGTCCGGCGCGTTCGAGCTTTACGATCGCGAGTCGATCAGTTACGGTCCTATCCAATACATTTACATGTCGGTTCCGACGGATCGGGGTGAGTTCGTTGGCTTACCGGCATACGATCCGGTTACGAATTACGTGTACGTCGGGCTGCCAACGACTGAAGGCATCTATCAACCGGGCATGGCGGCGTTCAGCATCCAATCCAACTGTACGCTCAATCCGACGCCGGCTTGGACGGCCAACTTTGGACCCGATGGCAGTCCCTCAACGACGACGAGGCGCTCGCCGATTACGATCGCAAACGGCGTTGTCTATATCAGCAATTACAACGGCGATACCGAGTTCGCATTCAACGCGGCGACGGGTGCACAGTTGTGGACGGCGCCCCTGTCTAGCTGGGGAACAGTAGGGGCGGTCGTTGCTAACGGCATCGTCTACGTCGGATCGGACGACGGCACGATCACGGCTTGGGCGCCGTCGTCGTACGCCGCGAAATTGCGCAAACGCACGGTTAAAACCCGGTATTCGAAGGTGGCGGTTCACCGGTCAGAACCGAGGTCGCCATGGGGTCCGTGGAGGTGAGCTGCGGACGCAAGACCGCCGCCGAGCCTCCTCCCCAAACGCGCGCGGGCGATGCCACGCACCACCCCCGGAGCGGCATCGATCATCCCGCGATTGGTTTCTCGGTCACGGGCCGCGAATATCTTGAGATTCATCGCCAGGGCGTAGTCGTGACCGCGGCGCGCGCGAGCGGGACGCTCATGAATCGCAGCAGCTGCGACGTTACGCCGTAGACGCCAACACAATTGGGTTGTTACGCAACCGCACTAGCCTATTGCGACAACGCGAAAACCGTTCCGCAGCCGCCTTCATCCAAGTGCACGCACTTTTTGCCGCCCAGGTAGGTTGTGCCGTACAGAACGCCGTTCACATCGATCACGGCGTTAGGGCTCACACCGTTACTCTTGCTAAAGATATAGAGGACGTTCTCAGCGCCGGCGATGCTGACGCTGTAAATTGTCCCGGGGCCGCAGCTCGAATAGCCGCAACCCTGGCCGCCCTCTGAAGTCGCGCCGTAAAATATTCCCTTTGCATAGCTGAGATCGCCGATGGGAGCGCCTCCATTGCCGGCGCCGGCGGTAAAGCGGTACAGCACCTTCTCGGTACCGGCCATGCTTAGGCCGTATACCACTCCGCATCCAAGTTGCGCGTCTCCACACCCCGGGTTGCCGCCGGAGAACGTAGCCCCGTACAGCTTTCCCTTGACGTCGATCAAGCCACCTTCGGGTTGGTAGCCGTCCGAGCCGCCCCTGAACCTGTGCAGCACCTTCTCATTGCCCGTCGTGCTTATGCTGTACACCACCCCGCACGTGCCGCCACCCGCCGGGCATTTATTGTAGCCCCCGAATTGGGTCGCGCCGTAGAGCATCCCATTCACTCTCAGTAAGCCGCCCGCCGGTACCCCTCCGTCGGAGCCGCCTGTAAAGCTGTGCAGCACGTGTTCGGACCCGGTCGTGCTGATGCTGTAAATGACGCCGCAGCCAGTCTGGAGACTTGCCGAGCAGTTCGAATCGCCGCCAAACTCGGTCGTACCGTACAGCGTACCATTTACATCGAGTAAAGTCGCCCGAGGATGCGCGCCGTCCGAGCCGCCCGTGAAGCTGTAGATCACCGTTTCTGCGCCGGTCGTACCAATGCTGAATACCGTTCCATCGTCGGATGCGCCGCCTCCGTAGGTCGTGCCATACAGCGCGCCGTTTACGTCGATCAGGGCGGCTTCGGGTTCTGCGCCATCGGGGTTTCCGCTGAAGCTGTGCAGCACCGAGTGCGCACCGTTCGGACGTATGCTGTAAACCGTCCCTCGTCGGAACTTGCCGCCCGACCGGGTCGTGCCGTACAACGTGCCGTTGATGTAGAGAAAGGGGGCTGCTGGATGGGCTCCGAGTCGCGGGCGCAACGCAAGCATCACGCGGTACGACCAGCCGGACGATTCACGTTCGGCGCGCTTTGCGGTAACAAGGTTTTGGGGCATCGCGCCCGGCGCGCCGATCGGTGGCTGCAATCCGCCGCACCCAACCAGCATTGCCGCGGCGCCGGTGGTCAAAGCGAAGCCCTTGATTGCGAACGTTCTCATAGGTCAAGCCTCCGTTCCACGCTCAGGATGACAACGATGAAGACCTTTCGTCGGCGATTTCGACTGCGAAGTCTACAGCGACCGGGACGCCGGAGCGGAGCGTGTCGAGATTAACGCATGACGCTTCGGCCTGTTTGCGCAGTGCAGCGAGGCGCGGTTGCTCGGTGCTTTGCGGCACGCGCAAATGCACGTGGCAACTCATGGAACGGAAGCCTACTTTGACCGAGCGATCGACTGCGAGGGCGCCACGCACGTCGACCTCACCCGTGACTTCCACGCGGAGATCGAGGATCTGTACGCCGAGAAGATCGGCGATCATGCGTACGGCCGAGTCCTCGCACGCAGCCAGTGCCGCGCAGAGCAGATCCGCCGGGTTCGGCAGGTCGTGGTCGCCACCGACCATGTGATCGATCCCGAGGCGTTGTGAGACTCCGTAGCCTTTGCCGATTTCGACCACGGAGTGGAACGCGTCAGCGCCTGCACCGGCGTTGGTTGCGGCCCATTTCACGCTGAGGGCACGTTGCGGATCTTCGAGGTAGGCGCGCCGCAGCGGGGCTTGGCGGCCGGCGACGAGGGAAGCCTTGGCAATCATGGGCACCTCCTGAGTCGGCACATAACGCCGTTCATGACCTCACCCACGCTGTTTTCCTCCAATCGCGGGCGCCCCTCGTGCTCCATGCGACGCTGTGAAACATGACGTTATGCGTCGTTAAGTCAAATGGCCTACCACGAAGCGCATGCCCGGCGTTACGCCGCCTCCCGCGGCAGATAAAGCCAGCGTCAGTCTGCGGAGGCGGTCTGTAGCTAAGGCCGTGAGTAGTTGTGACTAGCCGGTCAGTTTTGGGGATAGTTTTGTGCTCGACAAGCCATGGGGAAGGTGGGAGTCGAACCCACATGAGTTGCCTCGGCCGCTTTTGAGGCGGCTGCGTCTGCCATTCCGCCACTTCCCCGTGGGCTACGGGCTCTTCGCGTCGAGCAGGCGGCGTGCCTCGGCGGCATCGGAAGCGGTCGTAATGGCCAAGCGAAGCTCGATCGTGCGACGGGCAAAGACGAGCGTGACCACCTGCGCGCCGCGCGTCTGGCGCGTCACGACGCGAGCGACGTCACCGGAACGCCAGTGGAGCGTTGTCAAGCGCGTGCCGTGCAGAATGCCGAGCGCACTCGCATCGGAAGATACCAGGAGCGTATCGCCGGGCGCAAACGCAAAGCCTGAAATGCTCTCGAGCCGAGCGGTGGACGACGCGTCGTGCGGCTCGAACTCCTCGGATACGACGAGCGATTTGTTTTCAATCGCGTAGCGGCGAGAAAAACGGGCGCCCCCGGTCGGAAGATCGGGCGCGTCGTATTGGCACGTTGTGAGCAATGCGTTGTCGGCGACGGCGTCGACGCAGTCGTAGGCGCGGTTGAACGTTCCGGCTGAGATCGGATGCGTATATGCGGCGATATAATCGCGAGACGAGGGCGGCGGCTCGGGGTCAACGGCATCGCGCAGCAGACCGATGCCCGTCGCTACGTTGCCGGTTCCGGCGTCTAAAACGCCGATGCGCGCGCCGGCTTTAGCGCCGAACGCGACGGTGATGCCATCGGTTTGCATCAGGGACGTGAGCGGCGGCGCAAAAGGCGGGGGTGATGCGGGCGCGGCCGACACGGCGATGCGCGCGGGCGTCGTGGGAAGGCCCACGGGAACGAGCGTGCCGTCGCGGGCCGCGAGCCGGAACGCGGGTAACGCGATGGTGCGCCGCCCCAATGGGATGCGGAAGGGGCCGAGCGTGCGCGGCGTGCCGCTCGGATTGATGGCGGCGACAAAAGCATAGGAGTCATCGTCGGCGCGCAGCAGCGTAACGCCGGGAGTCATGAGACCGGCGCGCACATGGACCGCGGACGGGTCGTGAAGAAGATCGCCCTCGCGGCGCAGCGCGGCAAGACGCGCGCGCGCCCAGCGTTCCATCTTCGCATCGAGTGCGCCTGTGACGACGATTGGGAACAGCAACGGCGGATCGCGCGGCACAGAGCGCGCAGAGAAGCGGCTGAGATCGACGAGCGTGCACGTGAGGCCACGCGCGGCGCAACTGCGCTGCATGGCGATCGTTGCGTCGGCAAAGGCGGCGAAGTCGGCATTGCTCAGCATGCGCGGCGTAAAAAGAGCGGGCGGCCAGACGATCGCGGCGTCGCTGACGACGTGCGTACGCGCGAGCGAAGGGCCGTAGCGATGCAGCATTCGCCCGAAGGCCGCCGTCGGCGCATAGCGAGCCGAGGCGCCCAGGCTAACGTCGAGGGCGGCGTCCCAGGCGTACGACCAGTTCGCCCAAGGCGCTTCCCAGCCGTCCGGATCGATCGTGTCTTGCACGGGAAAGTTGACGATCCCGTGCACGCCGTCGCGCAAGAGCTCGTGTAAAGCGATCGCCGTGTTAGCAGGATCGCTCGGGTCGCGGCGCGCCCTCGTCGGCACTTTGAAGCCATCCGGCTTGGAACTCCGACTGCATCACCGGAAAGCCGGCTTGCGTTTGCAGCAGTCCGGTTGCGAAATCGAGATCGGCCAAATCGTGCGAACCGATCTCGGCGCTTCCGCCTTGGTACCAGTTTCCCCAGGCCCATGCGGGGGACGCCGCCGGCACTTTCATCTCATAGGTGTTCACGAAAACCGGCACGCGCGAACCAGCGGTCGAACGCACCACGCCCCGCAGCCACGCGAGATAGGCATGCCAATGCGGTGCGGGCCACGTGTCGTTGTCGAGATAGGCGCCTTGATCGTCGTCGAGCGCGATGGCGATGACGTCGCGCGAATACGGCGCCACCGCTTCGAGTACCGAGTGAATCCATCGCGAGGCGTAGCGCAGGTGCGTCGGATTGCCGAGCCACTGCGCCCCCGCGGCATCGGCGTGCGCGTTCTGCAGCGTCGCCGTTGCGGGATAGCGCCCTTCGAGAACGTCGTGCAGCGGCATGTCGTACTCGGCGCGCTCGAGCAGCCACGCCGGATAGCCGCCGTTGCGCCACTCGTTGCGGATCACGGGCCCAGGGCGGAGGATGATCTTGAAGCCGAGCTGGTGGGTCAACGCGAGCAATCCGGCGAGGTCGCGCTGCGGATCCGTCGAGCCGGTGAAATCGAACGTGCCGTCGGCCGGCTCGTGCCAGTTCCAGATTACGTAGAGATCGATCGTGTTGATTCCGAGGGCACGGTACGCTGCCAGCGCGTCGCGCCATCGCGCGCGCGGGATGCGTTCGTAAAAAAATGCCGCTCCATAGATGAAGAAGGGCTTACCGTCGACGGTAAAGACCGGCTGACCGCGTTCCGACGCGATGCGCGACGTCTGCCAGCCCGCCCATCGCGACGGTCCCGCGTTCGCGTTGGGAGACGCAGAGAACGCAAGCATCCCCGTGGCCAGACACGCAAGCGCAAATGGCCACCAGCGCTTGGCGCGGGCGACGAATGCATACACGATCGTGCCGCAGAGAAGCCACCCAATGCCGAGCGTGATGGCGACGCTGCCCGAGGCGAGGAAGGCCCAGATCCAACCCGCGAGTGCGACGAGCGCCGGCAACGGATAGAGCGGCATCCGGAACGGCGAGGGAATGCGGCGGGCGCGCATGACGCCGAGCGCGACGATTTGCGCGACGGCTTGGATCAGCACGATCCCCGCGGTGAGAAACGCGATCACCTGATCGAGCGTAAAGAGACTCGCGATGAGCGAGAGCGCCCCGATTGCAACGAGTGCGACGTGGGGGATCTCCTTGCGCGGATGGATGCGCGCGAAGGCCGGCAGAAACGCCTCATCTTGCGCGGCCGCAAACGCAATGCGCGAGAAGCCAAAAAGGTTGCCGTAGAGCGAGGCAAAGGCCGTAATCAGCACGAGCCCCGTAACGCCGAGCGCCGCAGCATGGCCCCAGGCGTGCTCGACGACGATGGCACCCACGTATTGCGCCTGCGCGGTCGGCTGGTGGTGAGCATCGAGGAGCGACTGCCACGGCACCGCGGCGAGGACGCCGAGCTGCAACGCGATATACAGCGCGGCGACGATCACGATCGAAAGCAACGATCGCGAGCGGAATCGTTCGCTCGGGTCGTTCCACCTCATCGCCCACGAGCGCAGCGTCGGAGTAGCCGGCGTAATCGTAGAGCGTGATGTAGAGCGCGCTCCCGAAGCCGGCGAGGAAGCCGGCCCCGACCCCGAGCGCGGCCGGTGCGTGCGCGAAGTGGCCGTGCGGATGCGCGAGCCCGGCGACCGCGACGAGCGCGATGGTGAGGACCGCCGCGCCCGCCAGCACGGCGCCGAGCGCAGCCACCTTTGCCGTGCGCCGATAGAGCAGCAGTAGCGTGAGCAGCCCGATGCCCATCGCGACCGCGTCGTGGGCGGCGGCGTTGGTCCCCAACGCGGGATAGAGATAGGCTGCATAGTTCGCAAATCCGATGTAGCCGCTCGCGAGCAGGCACGGCGCCGCCAATAGAAACTGCCAGTTGAAGAGGAACGCGAGCGCCTTGCCGAGCCGATCGGGGCCAAAAACGTTGCGCAAGTAGACGTACGTTCCGCCCGAGCCTGGGTAACGCGATGAGAGCTCCGCCCAAACCAAGCCGTCGCAGAGCGCGACGATTGCGCCGGCGATCCAGCCGGCCAGCGCCAACGGACCTCCGAGCGCCGCGATGACGAGCGGAATCGTTACCAGCGGGCCGATTCCGATCATCGTGATGACGTTGATCGATACCGCCCCTCGCAGGTCGATTGCGCGCTTTAGCCGGCTCAAGGTCGAACGCACTTCGTGCGACGAACCTCGGCGCCATGCAGCAGCGTTCTGAAATGGCACGCCTCCTGAAGCTGGACGGCAATCTTCGCATTGACTTCGTCGAGAGCGAAGCGCTGCGCGACAACGCGCTGGGCGATCCCTCGACGCGCCCGGTTCCGGTCTACCTGCCGCCCGGATACGACGCCGAAGGCTCGCGGCGGTATCCGGCGCTTTACGTTCTGCACGGGTACACCGGCGACGTTGCGGGACTAGTTTCATCGCGCCCGTGGGAGACCAACGTGGTGCAATGGGCGGATCGCTTGATTCGCGAACGCCGCATGCCGCCCACGCTGATCGTTCTCGTCGACGGCTTCACACGGTTGGGCGGCTCGCAGTACGTCGACTCGATTCATAACGGTGCGTACGCGACGTATACGGTGCGCGACGTGGTCGGGCACGTGGATCGCACGTACCGAACGATCGAGCGCGAAGGCGGCCGGGCGGTTCTCGGAAAATCGTCGGGCGGCTTCGGCGCGATGCACTTGGTGCTCGAGCATCCGGGTACGTTTGCCGCGTTCGCCTCGCATAGCGGCGACTCGTACTTTCGATACGCCCACATTCCGGCGTTTGCGACGGTCCAGCGGGGACTCGAATCGGTCGGATTCGATATTGCCGCTTACGTCGAGGCCTTCGAGCGAAAACCCAAGCACGGCGGCGCGGAGTATACGACGATGGAGATGCTCGCCTACGCCGCGGCGTATTCACCGCGCAGCGCGACGGCCTTCGATCTCGATCTGCCCTTCGAGCGAGCCGACGGCGAGTTGCGCGAGGACGTTTTTGCCCGGTGGCTGGCATTCGACCCCGCCGAGCGCGTTGCCGGAGGGAAGGAAGCGCTCGCGCGGCTCCGTTTGCGTTACCTGGATTGCGGCCGGCGCGACGAATATAATCTCGATATCGGCTCGCGCGTCGTCGCGGCGCGCATCCGCGAGCTTGGTTTGCCGGTACGCCACGAGGAATTCGACGACGACCACCGCAACGTCGGCTACCGGTACGAAATCTCTCTGCCGGCACTGGCCGGCGCTTTGGACGAAGAATGAAGAAAAGGACGACGTTGCTTGCTCTGGCGGCGTTCGCACTGACGAGCGTTCCGGGCTTCGCGCAGGTTTCCGAGCCGACGCCGAGTCCGGATCCCCACACCTATTCCGACCCGGGCATGACGTTCACCGCGCCGCCCGACGCGGTCCTGATCAACCGGCAGATGATCGCGCCCAACGAACTCGGCGAGGATTTGCAGCCGGTTGCCGCCTGGGTCTTGCATCCGGGCAAAGAGGACGCCCGCACGATTACGCTTGCGATGGAGTCGTACACGGGTCCGCCCGATCAATGGGAAGGGCAGTTCGAGAGTCAGACGCATAGCGGCCAGGACGGGACGCTGATTCGCAACAAGACGCCCATGTCGTTGCTCAACGGCATGCCGGCGTACTTCGTGGAGGTCGCCTACGGCAGCGGCTTCGATGCGCGAAAAGAGTATGCGATCGTCTGGGCCGACGGCCAGCGCGGCGTGGTGCTCTCAGAAACGGCGCGCTTGGGCGACTCGGGTCCCGACGAAGCCAAAGCCGTGCTCAAACAGGCGACGGCAGTGCGTTATCCCTTATATCAGCCGTAGCGTCGAGCGCAGCGCCGAGATCTTCGAGTAAGTCTTCGATATCCTCGATTCCGACCGAGAGGCGCAGGAGCCGGTCGCTGACGCCGCGGCGTTCGCGCTCCTCGCGCGGAATCGAGCCGTGCGTCATTCGCCCCGGATGGCAGATCAGCGATTCGACGCCCCCAAGGCTCTCCGCGAGGCTGAAATAGCGTAGCCGGCTCGCGAACTCAAACGTACGCGCGTCGGGACCGTCCAAGCTCGAACGAAAGCATGCCGCCGAAGCCGCTCATCTGGCGTTTGGCCAGAGCATGCTGCGGATGCGACGGTAATCCGGGATAGTTCACACGCGCGACGTCGTTGCGCGCGGCAAGAAACTCGGCCACGGTTTGCGCGTTGCGCGCATGCTCGCGCATCCGAACCGCGAGCGTCTTCGCGCCTCGCATCGTCAACCAGGCATCGTGAGGACCCGGAACGCCGCCTGCCGCATTCTGTAGAAACGCGATTCGCGCGTGCAGCTCCTGGTCGTCGGTAATCGCGACGCCGCCGACGACGTCGCTATGGCCGCCGATATACTTCGTCGTCGAATGAACGACGATCTGAGCGCCGAGCGAAAGCGGCTGCTGAAAGATACGGCGTTGCAAACGTATTGTCCACCGCAACGATTTGATCGTTGCGCCGAAGCGATGCGATCGCGGCGATATCGGCCAGGTTGAGCAGCGGGTTGGTCGGCGTTTCTATCCAGAACATTTTCGTGGTGGGACGCACGGCGGCGCGCACGAGACTCGAATCGCTCATGTCGACGTAGGTAAACTGACAGCCCGCCGCGCTCGAGCACCTTGGCAAAGAGGCGATACGTTCCACCGTACAAGTCGTCGCTGACGACGACGTGATCGCCCGACGAGAGCAACCCGAGTACGGCGATGGTGGCGGCCATGCCGCTCGAGAACGCGCTGCCGTAGCGCGCGCCTTCGAGCGAGGCGAGCTGCCGCTCTAATGCCAGACGCGTCGGATTGATCGTGCGGCTATAGTCGAAACCCTTATGCTCGCCGATGCGCGTCTGGGTGTAGGTCGAGGTTTGATAAATCGGAACGATCGTCGCGCCGGTGGTGGGATCGGGCTCTTGCCCGACGTGAATTGCCTTAGTTGCGAACTCGCATCGGCGGCTACTTCCGGACGACCTCGGAGCTGGTCGAGAGGAAGCTGATGATATCGTGGCGCGCGAGCACCCCGATCAGCTCGCCGTCGTCGGTGACGACGACCGCCGGATTGGCAAGCGTCGAGCAGCTTGTACGCGCGTTCGATCTCGTCGGATTGCTCGAGAGACGGGAAACGGCCGCCCCATCACCTCGCTGACGGGCTGGTGCAGGATGTCGGCGTGGTCGAAGACGCTCTGCATCACGCCGATGTCGTTGACGCTGCCGACCTGCTCTTGGCCGCGCATCACCGGGATCTGCGATATTTCGAACCGGCGCAGCAAATCCAGCGCGGTCTTGACGGTATCGTCGTGCGCGACCGTGATCATCGGCGGAAGCGGCGTCTTGCTGCGGAGCACGTCGCCGACCGTTGCGCGGCGCTTGGAATCGGCCAAGAACCCATTGGCGATCATCCAGTCGTCGTTGAAAATCTTCGACATGTAGCCGCGCCCGGAGTCGGGCAGGATCACGACGACGACCGCATCGGGCGGCAGCGTTTTGGCGAGCCGGACGGCGGCGACGGCGGCCGTGCCCGAGGAACCTCCGACGAGCAGGCCTTCCTCGCGCGCGATGCGCCGTGCCATGAGGAACGAATCGCGATCGGAGACGCGCACCATTTCGTCGATGACGCGCAGATCGACCGTTTCGGGCAGATAGTTCATGCCGATGCCTTCAACGGCGTACGAGCGCGGGATATCGCCGGAGTAAATCGAGCCTTCGGGATCGGCGCCCACCACGTGGATCGCCGGATTCTTTTCTTTGAGAAAGCGCGCCGTGCCCGAGATCGTTCCCCCGGTGCCCAGCCCGGCGACGAAATGGGTGATTTCGCCCGAAGTGGCATCCCAGATTTCGGGGCCCGTGGTGTGATAGTGCGCGTCGGGATTGAAATGATTGTGAAACTGGTTTGGTTGAAACGCTCCGGGGATCTCCGATGCGAGGCGGTTGGCGACGCCGTAATACGATTCGGGCGAGTCGGCGGGAACGTTGGTCGGCGTGATGACGACGTCGGCCCCGTACGCTCGCAGCAAGTCGATCTTCTCGCGCGACATTTTGTCGGGCATCACCAAGATGCAGCGGTAGCCCCGAATGGCGGCCGCCATCGCCAAGCCCGTGCCCGTATTCCCGCTGGTCGGTTCGACGATCGTGCCCCCGGGCTTGAGCAAGCCCTGCCGCTCCGCGGCGTCGAGCATCGCGACCGCCGGGCGATCTTTCACGCTGCCGCCGGGATTCATGTACTCGACCTTCGCGAGGACCAGGCACGGCGCGCCGTCGATGACTTTATTGAGTTTTACCAGCGGCGTCTGGCCGACCGCCTCGAGCGCATTTTCACAATAGGTGAGGCCGGTTGCGGGATGGAGCGGGGCTTGTCATAGGAGCGGCGGCTTCGGCGCGGCGAAGAAGTTCGCCTATGAAACGGTATGGCAGCGCGTTCGCGCTGGTCGCGGCGTTACTCGCCGGCCTCACGGGATGCAACTCGGATTCGCTGCCGCCCGCATCGGGCTTCGCGACGGTCACCGGCGTTATCGTCGACGCGTCCACCAACGCGCCGATTGCCGGCGCCACGATTACGATCGATACGGTACTGACGGCGACGACGGACGCGGCCGGTCATTTCTCGATCGATCGCGTGCCCAGCGGAATCGCCGACTATGCGGTGCAGGCGAAAGGATATCAAGCGGTCGCGTCTACGACCAACGTCGAGCCCGGTAAGCCCTTCGCGCTGAATCTGACGCTAGCGCAGGCGCCCGCGCCGTAGCCCGCTAGCCGAGCGCCGGCGTTCGCCGGTACGCGCTTGCGGGTTTCACCAGCGTGGCCCGATTGGCCACGGTGCGATCGACGATGCCCAAGACGACGCCGGCGAGCTTCTGCGGGTCGTGACGAACGGTATCGGTTTCGCCGATGACCGGCGCGCGGACCGGTTCGAGTCCGAGCGCGGCAATGCGCTCGACGTCGGGTTCGACCGGCACTTGACCCTCTTGCGCGTAGGCGCCGAGGAGGCGCGACGGCGGTTCGTCGTTGACGATCACGTAATCGCAGACGCGTTCGCGCGCGTTGGCGAGCAAGGCTTCGACGTGGTCGGCGGCCGTCATCGCATCGGTTTCGCCGGGTTGCGTCATGATGTTGCAGACGTAGATCTTCACGGCATGCGCGTGGGCGACTTCGCGGGCGATGCGGCTGACCAAGAAGTTCGGCGCAACCGACGTATAGAGCGATCCCGGGCCGAGCACGATGGCATCGGCGTCGCGGATGGCGTCGATCACTTCTTCGAGCGGCGCGGCGGCGGGCGGATCGAAGAATACCCGCTTGATCGGCTTGCCGGCCGACGAAATGTTAGACTCGCCGCGGACGATCGTTCCGTCATCGAGCTCCGCGCAGAGCTGCACCACGCCGAGGGTGGACGGCAGCACGCGTCCGACGATATTGAGCACGCGGCTCGACTCTTTGATCGCCCGATCGAAGTTGCCGGTGATGCCGGACATCGCGGCGAGAAAAAGATTGCCGAACGAGTGTCCGCTGAGACCCTCGCCCTCGGTGAAGCGGTACCGAAAGAGATCGGTGACGAGCGCTTCGTCGTCGGCCAGCGCGACGAGGCAGTTGCGGATGTCGCCGGGAGGCAGAACGCCGAGTTCTTTCTGTAAACGCCCCGACGAGCCGCCGTCGTCGCTGACGGTAACGATGGCGGTGAGGTTGCTCGTGCGGCGTTTGAGGCCGCGCAGCAGCGTCGAAAGGCCGGTGCCGCCGCCGATTGCGACGATCTTATAGCCTTGCTGCAACCGACGGCCGGCGAGCGCTTCGCGGAATCCCTTTGGGCTGCGGCTGCTTGCAACTCGCGACACGGCGCGCAACCACATCCACATGCCGGCGACGACGAAGGCCGCTCCAGCCGACGCGAGCATCCAGGTGAGGTATGCGGGCGAAAAGTAATCGTCGACGATTCCGTCGAGGGTCTCATTGACGTGAATGCCCGTGCCTTCCGCGATCAACCAGCGCGTCGCCGCGTCGAGCAGAACGACCACGCCCAAGACCGCGAGCAGGATCCAGCGCTTGACGCCGACACCGGGGAGAAGCCAGCCGAGCCAACCGGCAAACCGTTCGCGCATTTACGCCGCCCTCGCGAGATCCCGCGCCTCGAAGACGACGTCGATCCGAGGATCAGGGGCAAATCGGTCCATCAAGCGTTTTGCGACGTAGACGGAACGGTGACGGCCGCCGGTGCAGCCGATCCCGACCGTCAACTGCGTCTTGCCTTCGGCCAGATAGCGCGGCAGCAGATACTCGAGCAAATCGGTGACCTTCGCCAGGAATGGTTCCAGCGAGGAGTCTTCTTCGATGAATCGTCCGACCGCACCGTCTTCACCCGTTTGCGAAGCGAGCGCGGCGTACGTAGTTTGGGTTGCGCAGGAAGCGAACGTCGAAGAGGAGGTCGAGATCGATCGGCAGTCCGTACTTGAATCCGAACGCAACGAACGTCGTGGTGAGGCGAGCGATCCGATCCGAAAGGAACGCCGCAGCGATGCGTTCTTTGAGGCCGCCGGGCGAGAGATCGCTCGTGTCGATCACGACGTCGGCCCGTTCGCGCAACGGTGCGAGCGCTCGGCGATCGAAATCGATAGCTTCGCGCACGGAGCCGGCGTCGGAGAAGGGGTGGCGGCGGCGAGTCTCGCTGAAACGCCGGACGAGCAAATCCTCCGCGGCATCGAGAAAGAGCACGCGCGTATCGTGCGCGCGAGCCACCCGATCGATCGCCGCGCACGGATCGCCGAGCGCGCCGCCGCTGCGCAGGTCGAGGGCGACGGCAACCTCCTCGATTTCGGTCGACTCCAGCGCCCGCACCACGTCGTCGAGGGCGACCGGCGGCAGGTGTTCGATGGAGTAAAAGCCCAAATCTTGAAATGACTTAATCGCCTGGCTCGAACCCGCACCCGAGAGCCCGGCAACGAAGACGATCCGCAGCGATTTCATTGATGAAACTCTTTTCGCCCGAACGCGCCAACGCCCTCATCCCGAAACTCGAGCCGCTCGTCGAGCAGCTGCTGAGACGGCGGCGCGAGCTTGCAATCAAGCTTCTCGAAGCCGATCCGGCCCTGCACCACGCCCAGCCGCACCGGCCGCGTCTGGCTGCGGCGCGTTCGCGCGCTTCCCGAGCCGAAGTTCGGCGACCTCAAACACGAGATCGGCCGCTTGATTTACCGGATCGAGTCGATGGGCTGCGTGGTCAAAGACATCGACCTCGGGCCTCATCGATTTTCCGTCGATGATCGAGGACGAACCCGTGTATCTGTGCTGGAAGTTGGGCGAGGCGCGCGTCACCTGCTGGCACGGCCTCGACGAGGGATTTAGCGCGCGAAAGCCGCTGCATCTATTAGCTCGCGGCGTAGCCCGGCTCGACCGCGATGAAATCTTCGGCGAGACCCTGCAGCCGAACGTCACCGAAGTCCGCCGTATAGGCGCCGCTCTCGGCACCGGTGATCTCGCCAACCTCCGGAACTCCGGCAAGCTGAGGGATGCTCGCGCGAATCTCGTCGGGGATGCGAACCCGGTCGCCGACCGAGAGCGTTCCCTGATCGAAGAGTGCGTTGAGGCTCTCCAGCAGCATCGGGAGCGGAATGCCGTAGTCGTCGCTGATTGCGCCGATGGTATGCGTTTCGCTGATCGCGCAATTCGAACAGCCGCCGAGATGGAACTTCGCAAAAACGCGGCGCGCTCCGGCATGCAGCTTGAATGCTTCGTCAACGGTCATTTCGGGCGTGAACTGCGTACTCGTCATAGGCTCATGTCCTTCGATACAACTCCCGTCCTACCCCACGGTTGCGGTCGCCGCTGCCGGGCGGTTGCGCGGTGCGGATCTCAGAGGCGGAGTACGCCTGTAAGCCGGATTCTGTACCCACGAATGGGCGATGACCATCTCTCTGGGGCGCGCGTTACCGCACGCCTCGGTGCGACTTGGCTCGTGTCGGACGGGCCGTCCCCCCAATGATCGAGCGGTCTTGCTTCAGGTGGGGTTTACCCGAGCGCGCGTCACCGCGGCACTCCGTGAGCTCTTACCTCACGATTTCACCCTTGCCCGTTGCAGGCGGTATGTTTCTGTGGCACTTTCCTTCGAGTTTCCCCGACAGGACGTTATCCTGCACCCTGCCCGTATGAAGCCCGGACTTTCCTCACCCCACGAGGGGCGCGGTCATCCAGCGTACTCCGCGCCGCCAGTATACCATCGGGCGACGATCTCCGCGGCATCGACGAGGCGAGGACCGGGACGGCTCAGATAGGCGTTGCCGTCGAGCGCGAGCACGCGCCGCTCCCTGCGGGCCCGTAGGGAGCGCCACTGGGGGACGTCGTCGAGCGCGGCGAGCGCACGCTGCGTGTGCGCCAGATCGAACCCGCACGGCGCGACGATGACGCATTCCGGGTCGGCGGCGGCGATCGCCTGCCACGCCAGACGTTGGGAGTCGCCGCCGGAGTTTGCCAGCACCGGAGAGCCTCCGGCGATTTCGACCAGCTCGGGAATCCAGTGCCCGGCGCTCATCGGCGGGTCGTTCCATTCGAGAACGAGCGTCGGCGGCCGCGCGGCGCGCAACGACGCCTGACGGCGAAGGGCGTCCACGCGACGCTCGAGATCGGAGAGGAGGGCGGCGGCGCCATCGCGGCGTCCGGTGATCTCGCCCAAAAATGAGATGGTAGCGAAGACGTCGGCGAGCGTGCGCGGCTCGAGCGAGACGACGCGGGGATCGCTTTGCAGCCGCCGGACCGCACGCGCGACGATCCCGTAGGAGACGGCGCAAACGGCGCAGAGCTCTTGCGTGACGATGAGATCCGGCCGTAGCGCTTCGAGCCGTTCGGAATCGAGTCCGTACAGGCTCGACCCGGCGTGCAGCGCAGCGCGGACGTGACGGTCGATCTCGCAGGGCGCTTCCGACTCGGGCGTCGTCGACCACGTCAGCTTCGGCAGCGCCGCGGTGCCGGCCGGATAATCACACTCGTGCGTGACGCCGACGACGCCGGCGCCCGCCCCGATCGCAAAAAGAATCTCGGTCGCGCTCGGGAGCAGGCTTGCGATCTCTCAATTGCCGCTCGTGCGAAGCGTTACTCTCCCTGGGCGAGCGAGTATCCGCGCTCGCCGTTGAACGTATAAGCCCCTCGGTCTTGATCACGTCGAAGCCCGCGCGGTCGGCCGCGTCGAGAAGCTGTGACGACGTGCTCGGCGGTAAATGGCTCGCCGTCGGACTTCGAAGCGGCACGACCAGTGATCGCTCCAGATACGTGTCGGCATTGCCGTTCGGCCACACTTTCGTTCCGCGATTGCTGATCGTCGTGAGCTTGGTGCCCGGACACGTTGAACTGCTGCATGAGCACGGCGATTTGATCCGGGTTGCCGTCACGACGGTCGATGAAGACGTCGACGCCGGCGCGGCCTTCATCGGCGGCTTGCCCGCCGGGCCGAATCGCGAGGTTCATCTGTGACGTCGTTATCGTACTCGACCGCCTTGAGATGCTGCGGCTTTTGCCCCATACGCGCGATGACCGCATCGGCGAACTCCTTGTGCCGACCTTCTGTTTCGACGTCGCCCTCTTTGTAGATGTCGTACGTGTGGATGCCGTCTTCGATCGTGCGCAGCCACGCGTTGTGCACGCGTCTCGGCGACGATCGGCCTGGCCGATGTGGACGAGCATGAGGATCGCGCCGTGCAAGCAGTCCCGAGGGGTTCGCGAGATTCTGGCCGGCGCGGCGCGGCGCGGAGCCGTGGATCGCTTCGAACATCGAGCAGTGATCGCCGATGTTGGCCGAGCCGGCCAGGCCGACCGAGCCGGTGATTTGCGCGGCGACGTCGGAGAGCACGTCGCCGTAAAGATTCGGCATCACGATCACGTCGAACGCCTCGGGCGTGTCGGCCATTTTTGCCGCGCCGATATCGACGATCCAATGCTCGCTCTCGATCTCCGGATACTCCGCGCGCGATCTCGGTGAACGTCCGATGGAAGAGGCCGTCCGTAATCTTCATGATGTTGTCTTTGGTGAAGCACGTGACTTTCTTGCGCTTGTTGGCGCGCGCGTACTCGAACGCATAGCGGATGATTCGCTTGCTGCCCGGCCGCGAAATCAACTTGAGGCATTGCGCCACCTGGTTGGTCTGACGGTGCTCGATGCCGCCGTAGACGTCCTCTTCGTTCTCGCGGACGATGACGATGTCCATGTTCGGATGTTTGGTCGCAACGTACGGATGCAGCGACGCGCACGGGCGAACGTTGGCGTACATGCCGAGCGTCTTGCGCACGGTCACGTTGAGGCTCTTGAATCCACCGCCCTGCGGCGTCGTGATCGGCGCTTTGAGAAAGACCTTCGTGCGGCGCAGCGAGTCCCACGAAGCGGGCTCGATGCCGTTGCTCAAGCCTTTGTTGTAAACGGATTCGCCGATCTCGATGCGTTCGAGGGCGAGCCCGGCCCCGGCCGCATCGAGAATCCGCAGCGTGGCCGTCATGATCTCGGGTCCGATGCCGTCGCCGTAGGCGACCGTCACGGGCGTCTTGTGCATTCGTCGTTCCTGTTCTTTTAAGTGGTTACGCAGCGAAACTTCGCGTACATGTAGGGATAATCGTCGTAGAACCAGTTACGAAACGAGCGACGAATCAGCTCGCGCGGCGTGACCGGCGAGGCGCCCTTCATGACGTAGTGACGGCCGTCGAAAAAGTCGGCCGAGTATTGCGGGTACGATGCCATCGGCTCGAAGCCGGGAAAGGGTTCGAACGTCGTCGAGGTCCACTCCCAGCCGTTGCCGATAAGGTCGGCGACGCCCCAGGCGCTGGTTCCCGCCGGATGCTCGGTGACCGGTTCGGGATCGAAACGGTCGAAACCGAAGTTGCCGTGACGCGACGCCGGCGCGTCGTCGCCCCATGGGAACGGACGCTCTTCGTGGGCGGGCGTACTAAACGCGGCGCGATGATACTCCGCCTCGGTGGGAAGGCGCATGCGTTTCCACCGCGCGTAGGCTGCGGCTTGCTGGTGCGTGACGTAGACCGGCCAAGACTTTGGCAGCGCGATCTCCTCGAACTGCAGGCGCAGGCGGCGTTCGCGGTCGCGCACCGTCCAAAACGCCGGCACCGGACCGCCCTGCTCGACGAACGCGAGCCAGTCGCCGTTGGTGACCGGATACGTTTGGATTGCGAACTCGGCAACGTCTGCCTCGTTGCGCCCAAACTCGTTGTCCCAACCGAAGCTCGACTCGCCGGGATCGGCGCCAAGCGTCGCGATGCCCGCGCCGACTCGCCGCAGCTCCGATGCGGGAACGACGGCGTCGCAGTGGCGCGCGGCGATGCGGCCCTTTCGGTCGTACGCGAGCTGGTGCAGGATGTACATCAGGGTTTCTTGATGCATCGCTTCGTGCTCGAGAATCGTATATGCGGCCTGCGCGCGCACGAGGCGCGGAACGCTCGGGTTTTCGATCGGCGCGGAGTCGAGCGCGCGCATGACGCCTTCGTCACAGCGCACGGCGAATGCGGCGGTCGTGGCACGATCGGGCCAGTCCGCTCGATCGTGGCGCAGGGCCTCGTCGAGGCTGCCCGGATCGATCCCGCGTTGGAAGAGTTGCTCGAGCTGGGAGTCGATGGACGCTTCGCCGAGGCCACGCACGTTGAGCGTCAGATAACTGAACGCCGGAATGTGACCTTCATAAAATGCGAAGGGATGTCGCAACGGAATCGGGCGATCGTAAAACGCGTCTTCGCGAACCAATGAGAAGAGCGACGCCGTGCGCCGGCGATTCCTTCCATACCAATCGAGTAAGGGGGCGCGGTCGAGCGCCAATCCGGTAGCTACAGCGTGCCGCGTTTCTCTTGTTCGCGCTCGATCGAGACGAAGAGCGCTTTGAAGTTGCCTTTGCCGAACGAAAGGCTGCCCTTGCGCTGGATGATCTCGAAGAAGACCGTCGGGCGGTCTTGCAGCGGCTTGGTGAAGATCTGCAGCATGTAGCCCTGATCGTCGCGGTCGACGAGAATGCGCAGGTCGCGCAGCGTCTCGATCGCTTCGTCGATCTTGCCGACGCGTTCTTCAAGCATGATCGTAGTACGAGTCGGGCGTGTCGAGGAACTCGACGCCGTTGGCTCTTGAGGGCGCGGATCGTCGCCGCGATGTCGTCGGTTCGGATCGCCATGTGCTGAACGCCCGCGCCGCGGTAGAAGTCGAGATACTCCTCGATCTGCGATTTCTTCTTGCCCTGCGCGGGCTCGTTGATCGGGAACTTCACGCGATGGCGCGGATCCGTCATCACCTTCGAGCGCAGCGCGGTGTACTCGGTCGAGATGTCCTTATCGTCGAACGAGACGAGCTGCGAGAAGCCGAAGACGCGAGCCGTAGAAGTCGCCCCAGGCGTCCATCTCGCCCCAGCCGACGTTGCCGACGCAGTGATCGATGAACTGCAGGCCCGGTTTCGGCCGCTGCGCGATCGCACTTGCGCGCCTCGACGAAGCCCGGCGCGAAGATTCCCGGTACGCGTCGCGCTGCATGAACGAGTGCACGGTTTCGCCGTAGGTCGCGATCGTCGCCTTGACGATACGGCCGTAGCCGTCGTCGAGCTCCGTCGGCTGGAGCACGACGCGCGCGCCGCCGCGCACGGCCATCTCGAAGGCGGCGTCGCGCATCCTCGACGAGGATCGCGATGTCCTTGATGCCGTCGCCGTGCAGCGCGACGTGGCGCGCGATCTCGTCGTCGGGAACGAGGCTCGCCGTCAGCACGAAGCGCAGCTTGTTCTGCTCGAGCAGGTAGCTGACTCGATCCTGGCACGCCGGTCTCGGGGCCGGCGTAGGCGATCTGCTCGAAACCGAAGGCCGACATATAATAGTGGGCCGCCTGTTTGGCGTTGCCGACGTAGAACTCGACGTAATCCCAGTCGATCTGCGCGAGGGGATTGCTGCGGGCTTGCGCTGCCGTGCTCATGGGCGTCGGATTTGGCGAAGCCTTTGAAGCGGCCCTGTCGAACGCCGCCCGGCATGACGGCATCCACCGAAACCGCCGCTTCGGCACGCGCCGCATTTGCGGCGCTCATCGACTACGCGGGGCTCTTTCCGCCCGCCGAACTCGCGCCGGCCGATGCGCGACGGGAGTACGCCGCCGCGCGCGAAGGCCCGCACGCCTGGATGCTCGGCCGCTACATCGCACCGGCGGGGCTCGCCGCCGACGCGGCGGCGGGCGGGTTGCCGCTCTCGGTAATCGTCGATCCCGACGCGGCGGCGCTCGAGCGTGTTATGGAGCTGCGGCGATCGGGTGCGGCGGTCGAGGCGGTCGAGATTCCGTTGGGCAAGAGCATCTCCGCGATGCGCGAGCGACTCTCTCCGGCGGAGATCCTGGACGCCGTGGGTGCTATCGAAGCGGACTTGACGACCATCGGGCTTCGCGATCTGCCGGCCTATCTCGAGATTCCGAACGCCTCGCCGTGGCGAGAACGGCTCGGGGAAACTTTCGACGCGCTCGCTAGGTTCGGCTTGCGCGCGAAAGTCCGCTGCGGCGGGATCACGGCCGATGCGTTCCCAAGCGTGCCCGACGTTGCGCGCTTCATTGAGGAGGCATACCGCGCAAACGTCGCGTTCAAAGCGACTGCCGGATTGCACCATCCCGTGCGGCACGTGGATCCCGCGACGGGATTGACGATGCACGGATTTCTCAACGTGTTCGCGGCCGCGGCTTTCGCGGGCACCGCCGATTCTTCGACGATGACGAATATCGTTGCAGAAGAAGAGGCCGCCGCGTTTGAGTTCGACGGCAACGGGTTCGTCTGGCGCGACCTGCGCATCGACGTGCCGGAAGTGGCGAACGTGCGCGCCGAGCGATTCGTCGGATACGGAAGCTGCAGTTTTACCGAACCGGTCGACGATCTCATCGCACTACGGATGCTTTCGCCGCAATGACAGCACCGACCGATACCACCGGCGAACATCTCGAATCGTGGCTTCCGATCGCGCCCGAATGCGACTTCCCGATTCAAAATCTACCGTTCGGGCTTTTCGAGCCCGAAGAAGGCGCCCCGCGCATCGGGGTCGCGATCGGCGATCGGGTGCTCGACTGCCGTGCCGTCGCAGAGGCAGGACTGCTCGCGGGGATTTGCGATCCCGCGCTGCTCGAAGCACCGCTGCTCAATCCGCTGCTCGCGGCGGGGCGCCCGGTGTGGGTCCCGCTGCGCGCCCTGCTTTCCGCGCTGTTGCGGCAGGGCGGAGACGCGCGCATACGCGACGCGGGCGCCGAACACTTTCTGCACGATCGACGCCGGGTGCGCATGCGCGTACCGATGGAAATCGGCGACTACGTCGACTTTTATTCGTCAATCGAGCACGCGACGAACTTGGGCCGCCTCTTCCGGCCGAATGCCGAAGCGTTACTTCCGAACTGGCGCTGGCTGCCGGTCGGCTATCACGGGCGCGCGAGCACCATCGTCATTGACGGGACGCCGGTGCGCCGGCCGCGCGGCCAACGCAAACCGCCCGATGCGGCGACGCCCGAGTTCGGCCCGAGCCGTCGTCTAGACATCGAGCTGGAGATGGGTTTCGTCACGGGCCCCGGAAACGCGCTCGGCACGGCGATCCCGATCGGCGCCGCACGCGAGCACATCTTCGGCCTTCTACTCGTCAACGACTGGAGCGCGCGCGACATCCAAGCGTGGGAGTATCAGCCGCTCGGACCGTTTCTCGGGAAATCGTTTGCGACGACGATCTCGCCATGGATCGTAACGCTCGACGCGCTCGAGCCGTTTCGCGTCGAAGGCCCGCGCCAAGAACCGCCGCCGCTTGAGTATCTTCGCGACGAGCAGCCGTCGTCGTATGCTATTCGTCTTGCCGTCGACCTGCAAACCGCGCGCATGCGCGACGGCGGCCTGGCGCCGCAAACGATCTCGCAGACGTCCTTTGCCGGCATGTATTGGAGCGTCGCCCAACAACTCGCGCACGCAACGGCCAACGGCGCCGTGGCGCGGCCGGGCGATCTCTTCGCATCCGGCACGATCAGCGGCGCGGCTGCGGGCACGCAGGGCAGCCTGATCGAGCTCACTTGGAACGGCGAGCGGCCGATCGAACTTCCCGGCGGCGAACGGCGCGCGTTTCTCGAAGGCGGCGACGAAATCACCCTGCGCGGCTGGTGCGAGCGGCCCGGTGCGCGCCGGATCGGATTCGGTGCGGCGCGCGGACGCATCGTGGACGGCTAGTTACGGGCGGGCGCCTCAATCCAGGAACGGTAGTACTGCGGATCCTCGCATTGCGTCGCCGCATCGGCAAGCGCAAGCGGTTTGAAGGTATCGACCATGACCGCGATCTCGTCGGTCGACGTTTTGCCGAGGCTCTGCTCGACGGCCCCGGGTTGCGGGCCATGCGGCGCGCCGGCAGCGTGGAGCGTGATCGAGCCTTCCTCGACGCCGCGACGGCTCATGAAGTTTCCGCTGACGTAGTAGAGCACTTCGTCGCAGTCGACGCTCGAGTGATTGTAGGGAACCGGAATCGCGAGCGGGTGATAATCGAAGAGGCGCGGCACGAAGGCGCAAAAGGCCGCGCCCGGCGCTTCGAACGTCGCGTGCGCCGGCGGCGGCTGATGCAGTTTGCCGGTGATCGGCGCGAACTCTTCGAGTTGAAGGCGTACGGATAGCAGTAGCCGTCCCAGCCGATGACGTCGCACGGGTGATTTTGCACGATGTAGATTGCATTGCGCGCCGCCGTTGGTCACGCGAACTTCATACTCGCCCTGCGCCTCGACCGGCGCTTTGAGGAGCGGCGCGCGAAAGTCGCGCTCGTAGTACGGCGCGTGCTCTTCGAGCTGGCCGAACTCGTTGCGATACTTCGCGGAATCGTCACCGCTGCCGGTCGATCTCGTGCACCAGCATGCGCGTCGGCGCCGACGGCACAGCCGATAGGTCGTGCCGGTCGGAATCAACATGTAGTCGTGCTCGCGATAGGCGAGTTCGCCGAACTGGGTTTCGATCACGCCCGCGCCGTGGTGGATGAAGAGCAGTTCGTCGCCGCCGGTGTTGCGATAGAAGTACTCCATCGGCGCGTCGGCGTTGCGCGATCGAGACCACGACGTCGGCGTTGCCCAGCAGCGGCGTGCGCGACTGATGGCATCGTCCCGGCAAGCGTCAGACGCGTGCGGTCTTGAAATGGCGGTTGCGCAGCGGGTCGTTTGGAACGAACGCGACCGCGCGGGCGCTCCCAAGGACGCACGTCGAGCGTCGCGGTCGGCGGCCGCAGATGGTAGAGCAGCGAATAAACGCTCTCGAAGCCCTTGGTCGAGAAGAGCTCTTCGGCGTAGAGGCCGCCGTCGGGACGGCGAAACTGGATGTGGCGCTTATGCGGAACGCGAGCCTTCGCGGACGTACGACGGCACTTAGGCCGGCTCGCTCTGCACGACCGTGCGCGTTCGGTGGCGCTGAATCCGTTCGTCTCGATGCGTGCCGTCGCAGAATGGTTTGGTTTGGGATCCGCCGCACCGGCAGAGCGCGACGTTGGGACCTTCGACCGCGTAGACGTTGCCGTCGGCGTCGGTCAGCGTAAACGTCCCGCGGACGAGGTAGGGTCCGCTCTCGCGTACTTTGATCGTAACGTCGTTTGTTGCATCCATCGGCGACGTGCTTCGACGTGCCGATGGCGTGGTCCTAAGGAGCGGAGGCCGTCCCGCTGAGGACCGCTCGCGCGAGGATGTGTCCTTTCATGCGCTGCTGCAACGCGTTAGCCGTGAGCGGCGATCGCGTCGCAATGCGGTCGAGATCGAGCGCATAGAGCGTGAAGACGTAATGATGCTCCGAGTTCGGCGGCGGACATGGCCCGAAGTAGCCCTGCCTCCCCGTGGACGCCTCGCCGAGCTCGCTCTCCGGTAAGCCCGGATCGGTTTTGAGCGCGCGCGTCTTGGCCGGGAGATTGTAGACGATCCAGTGATAGAACCCGCCGGGGACCGGAGCGTCGGGGTCGTGCAGCACCAATGCGAACGAGCGGACCCCGGCCGGTACGCCCGTCCAACTGAGCGCCGGCGTCTGGTTGTCGCCGCCGCATTCGACGGCGACGAGTGGGCGCGGGATCGCTCCGCCGCTTGAAAAATCGCTGCTCTGCAATCGCATCGGTCCGCCGGCAAGCGATGCCGCGGCTGCCGCGGCCATGAGGAGCGAGTGCATGGGCATATGGTATCATGGCGTGGCCATGATGGGAGTTAGGCCTCACGCGGCGTAACCCCGTGAACCCCGCCAGAACCGGAAGGTAGCAACGGTAAGCGAGCTATTACGGGTGCCGTGAGCCCCCTGGCTCTCGTCGTGGCCTCGAATCGCCCCGCCCGTAAGCAGAAGGAAGAGTGGGAGCAGTATACGCAGCCGCAGGCGCCTTTGCCGGTGCGCTGGCGGCGCTGGCCGTCTATCACGCCGCCGTCGTGCGTCCGGCCTTGGCGCGCCTTGGCGCGCTCCTCGAGACCCACGACGATCTCATCTCCGGCGGAACGAGCGGCGCCTCCGGGCGCTTGGAATCGCTCGAACGCGCCGCCGCCGCAACGGGCTCGAGCGTGGAACGGCTGACGCAGCGCGTGGCGGAGCTCGAATCGTTAAGTGCGTCGGATCTCTCGAGCGCGGGCTTTCTTCGATACGATGCGTTTGCGAACAGCGGGTCGGGCCTATCGTACGCGCTCGCGCTGCTGAACCGGCGCGGCGACGGCGTGGTGCTCACGAGCATCTACTCGCGCGACGACACGCGGACGTTCGGCAAACCGGTGGAAGGCTTTCGGCCGACGGTTCAAGCCTCAACCGAGGAGCTCGAGGCGATCGAGCGGGCGCGTTCCGGCGACCGTAGAACGGCGACGTTGTGAATCCGTTCGCCTGCGACTCTGCGCGGCTGCTGGTCTACGCGGTCAACGCCTATACCATCGTGCTCCTGATTTACGCCGTAATGTCGTGGGTGCCGGACCTTCGACGAGGGCGCTGGGCTTATTATCTAGCGTCGGTCGTCGAACCGGTGCTGATGCCGATCCGGCGCATCATCCCGCCGATCGGCGGACTCGATCTCGCCTTTCTCGTCCTGCTGCTCGTCTTGCAGCTTCTGGTTCGACCCGCGATCGAGCAGTTTGCCATCAATAGCTGCATCGCGATCTATTAGAGGCGCTCGACGTGGCTCTTAAATCGGAACGGCCGCACCGCACCGACGTCGCGAGCAACGTGCGCAATTTTTGCATTATCGCCCATATCGACCACGGCAAAACGACGCTCTCGGACCGGCTGCTGGAACTGACCGGAACGACGCACTCGCGAGTCGTCGAGGAGCAGGCTCTCGACGCAATGGACCTGGAGCGCGAGCGCGGCATCACGATTCGGATGCATCCGGTTACGCTGGAGTACCGGGCTTGCGACGGCGAGCTTTACCGCCTCAACTTGATCGACACGCCGGGGCACGTGGATTTCTCCTACGAAGTTTCGCGCTCGCTGGCCGCCTGCGAAGGAGCGATTCTGATCATCGACGCGGCGCAGGGCATCGAAGCGCAGACGCTGGCGAACTATCATCTGGCGCTCGAGCACGACCTGACGATCATTCCGGTGATCAATAAGATCGATCTGCCGGCGGCGGATCCGGAACGCGTGATGGGCGACGTCGAGGAGCTGCTCGTCATGGAGCGCAGCGAGTGCATTCTCGCAAGTGCCAAAAACGGCATCGGCGTCGAAGATATCTTGGAGGCGATCGTCCAGCGGATTCCACCGCCGAAGGGACATCACGACCACCTGCGGGCGCTGGTGTTCAACGCGCAGTTCGATCCCTATCGCGGCGTCGTGAGCTACGTTCGCGTGGTGGACGGCGCGCTCGCGGCCGGGACGCGCTTCATGTCGATGGCGCACGAACGAGTCTTCGAATGCACCGAGGTCGGCATTTTTGCGCCGCAGATGCGCGCGTCAAAATCGCTCCAAATCGGCGACGTTGGATACGTGATCGCGAACATCAAGTCGCTTGGAGAGATCGACGTCGGCGATACGATCACGTCGGCGACCGACCCGGCTCACGTTGCGTTGGCCGGCTATCGGAAGGCCGTGCCGATGGTTTATTGCGGTCTCTACCCGAACGAAGGCGAGTACGACGGATTGCGCGACGCGCTGGAAAAGCTCAAGCTTAACGACGCCGCGCTCATTTACGAACCGGAGAGCTCGGTCGCGCTCGGCTTCGGCTTCCGGTGCGGATTCTTAGGCTTGCTTCACATGGAGATCGTGCAGGAGCGGCTGGAACGCGATTACGGACTGGATTTGATTGCGACCTCGCCGTCGGTCGTCTTTCGGGTCCACCGTACGGACGGCACGACGTTCACCATCGACAACCCGTCGAAACTGCCGGCGCCCAGCCTGATTCGTTCGATCGAAGAGCCATACGTAAAGGCGACCATCATCTCGCCCACCGAGTACGTCGGCGCGATCATGGAGCTCACGCAGAGCCGGCGCGGAACGCTCAAGAACATGGAGTACCTCCACGACGGGCGCGTCATCGTAACCTACGAGATGCCGCTCATCGAGGTGATCGTGGATTTCTTCGACGCACTCAAATCGCGAACGAAGGGATACGCTTCGCTCGATTACGAGGTGATCGGCTATCGCGAGGGCCAGCTGGCCAAGCTCGAGATCATGCTCAACGGCGAGCCGGTCGACGCGCTCTCGTTCATCGTCGCGCGCGACAAAGCGGTGCAGCGCGGGCGCGCCCTGACGGAAAAGCTCAAGGAGCTCATTCCGAGGCAGATGTTCGAGGTGCCGATTCAAGCCTCGATCGGCGGCAAGATCGTGGCGCGCGAAACGGTGAGCGCGATGCGCAAGAACGTTCTATCGAAATGCTACGGCGGCGACATCACGCGCAAGCGCAAGCTGCTCGAGAAGCAAAAAGTCGGAAAAGAGCGGATGAAACGCGTGGGCAAAGTGGAGCTGCCGCAGGAAGCGTTCATGGCGGTGCTCAGGCTCGACTCGTGAAGACCTACGTAGCGACGGGAAACTCGGGAAAACTGCGCGAGCTCAAGGCGCTCTTTGCGAAGTCGCCGCTGCGTCTCTACTCGTATTCGCAAATATGCAGGCGCCGTCGAGGACGCGCGCAGCTACGTCGGCAACGCGCTGCTCAAAGCCAACGCGCTCGCGGCGACACTGCGCGAGCGGGGCATCGAGGCGGCGGTGCTCGCCGACGACAGCGGTCTGGAAGTGGATGCCCTCGGTGGCCGACCGGGCATTCTATCGGCACGATACGGCGGCGACGAGATCGGGTGGCCGGCAAGACGCGCGATGTTGCTCGGCGAGCTTCGAGGCTTCCCGCCGTTCCGGCGGACGGCCCGGTTCGTTTCGGTGCTGGCCCTCGTCGAGCCGGGGCGCGAACCGGTCGTGGCGACGGGCGAAGTGCGCGGCCACATTCTCGAGAGCGAAAGCGGAAGCGGCGGCTTCGGCTACGACCCGATCTTTCTGTATCCGCCCGCGGGTCGCAGTTTCGCCGCGATGCCGGAGAAGGAGAAGAACGCCGTCAGTCATCGCCGTCGCGCCGCCGATGCGCTGCTGGCGCTGCTGCGCGAGCGTGCCTGAGATACGTTTAGCGTCGGTTGACGACGTGCGCTCCATCCAGCGCCGGCGCGACGCTGACGAGCTCGAGATACGGCTCGCCCTCGAAAGCGCCGACCGGCAAACCGCGTGGATCGCTCGCGAAAGCGATGAAGTCGTCGGCGTGGCGCTCGCGCACGACACCGACGACGAGCGTTACCTCGGCGATCTTTTCGTCGAGCCGTCGTTTCGCTCGCAAGGCCTCGGCGCGCGTCTGGCGGATGCGGCGTTCGGCGGCGTGGATTTGTCGCGAAGCATGGCGGTCACGCCGCGCCACGAGGCCTCAATCGCGCTCGCGCTGCGCCTCGGACTCGTGCCGCGTGAGGTGATCCTGTCCTATGCCGGCGAGATACCGAAGGAGGACGAGCTCGCGCGGATGGCCGCAGGCGATTATCGGTTCGAGGTAGCCGACATCGATCCGGACGCGCACCGCTTCGCGCTCGACGAGCTCGATCGCCAAACCCGCGGAACGTCGCGGCCTTCCGACCATCTCGACCTTCTGCGCTCGTCGACTGGCTCGGCATTCTTTGCCGCCGGCGAATGCGTGGCGTACGCGTACGTCGCTCCCGACGGTCGAGTCGGGCCGATTGCATGCAGCGCGGCCGCGTATATGGTGCAGATCCTTGCCTACGCGCTGGTCACGCTGCGGCGACGGCACGGTGCGTCGTGGTGCACGCTGCTGGTGCCGGGATCGAACCGTCGCATCGCCCGGGCGGCATTGCGCGCCGGGCTTCGAATCGTCGGCTCGTTCGTGCTTGCCGCCGACGCGGCGCACGGTGATTTAGCGACGTACGTGGGCTATCATCAACTGCGGTTGTAAGCACTTGACAAACACACTGTGCAACGCTGGTGGCACAGAGCCGTGCGATGCTCGAGGAGATGAAACGTTGTGCCCAAATTGCATGTTGATCCTCACCTTGGAGAACTTCGCCTCGCGGCGAGGCGTTAGCGGCGGCGGACGTATTGCAGCGTCTGCCAGAACGCCTATAGCAAGGCGCATTATCGCGCACACGAGCAACGACACAACCGTCGGCGCTAGCCAACCAAAAGATCTACCGGAACCGGAATCGAGAGAATTTTACGAGAATACCTGGTCGGCCACGGCTGCGTCGACTGCGGTGAGGCGGACATCCGAGTACTTGAGTTCGATCACGTGAGGGGACAAGAAGCTCTCGTAGTGTGGCAGAACTCTGCGGCAAGGGTGTATGCGTGGCAAAGAGTGGTAGATGAAATTGCAAAATGCGAGGTCCGCTGCGCCAACTGCCACCGTCGAAAGACGGTCGGCGAGCGTGGGTGGTGGCGGAGCGTCGGGACGTAGCTCAGCTTGGTAGAGCGGTCGCGTTTGGGTCGCACAGGCCGCAGGTTCGAATCCTGTCGTCCCGACCAAACCTCGCGCCCGTGGTCTAACAGGATAAGGCACGAGTCTTCTAAACTCGAAGATGGGGGTTCGAGTCCCTCCGGGCGCATGGTACAATTCCGCTCCTTACATGGTGACTGTAGCTCAGTTGGTTAGAGCGCCTGACTGTGACTCAGGAGGTCGCGGGTTCGAATCCCGTCAGTCACCCCAAACCAGATCCGGAGGAGTCGTCGGCAGTACTGCGTAGAAACGAAGCGGCGCCGCGCCACGAGCGCCTTTAGCTCAGTCGGTAGAGCAGCGGCCTTTTAAGCCGTTGGTCCCGGGTTCGAGTCCCGGAGGGCGCAAAGCGTGCACCGCTAGCTCAATTGGTAGAGCAGGTGACTCTTAATCACTTGGTTGGGGGTTCAAGTCCCTCGCGGTGCAAGTCTCGACCGAAACCCTTGCGCAGCAGAATCCGCCGCAAGGGTTTTGTCTTTCGAGGAGCGTCGCCGTTTCCGTATTGCGAGGCGCTCGAGAGAAAATAAATGAGGTGGCCGAGCGGCCACCTCATTCCAAGGCTAGGCAGAGCTAAGCGACTACTAGCCGTGCAGGCGCTGATTCGTCGGCGAGAAGATTCCCGACTCAACGAGGCGGCTGTGTTTGAGACCCGATTTGAAGCTGTAACGCAGCGAGAAGGTCGGCAGCGAGTAGTTGTATACGTCCACCGAGCCGTTCGTTTCGTCGCCGACGGCGAGCTTGTAGCCAGACCCGTTCAGGTTTCCGTAGAACGATTGACCCTGAAGGGCGAACGGGGATCCGGAGACCTCCGTGCAGGCCGGGTTGCATCCGCTATACACATGCAGCTTGCTGTTGAACGCGTCGAACGAACCCAAGTTGCCCGAGTTGTCGACGAAGAGGCCGCCGTACGAAGACTGGCCGCCCGTGCCCGTCGCCACTACGCCGTTCCCGGTGCAGCCGGCCCAGTATATCAACCGGAAACCGACCGGGATGCCGTTGCTGACCTTCTTCGCGGTCGAGAGCCAGCAGTCGCCGCTCGAATCCATGGCGACGCCCGCACTATAGCCCGTGATGGCGGAGCTCGTGACCGGCGTACCGCACGAGAGCGAGGCGAGCGTGCAAACGACGACTTCGCCGAGCTTGGTCGAGAAGTTGATTTCGCTCACCGCGATCGGTGCGAGCACCGCGTTGAACGAGGCCGCGTCTACCGGTTGCCCGGTCGTATCCGGGATCGTTCCCAGGAGCGGTCCGCAGATCTGAACCTGGGCATTGCCCTGATAAACGCTGATATTCCAGCCCTTCGTATTATTGCCGCCGGGCTTCGACGAACCCGGAACGATTAAATTCCCTTTTTCATCCGAGGCGATGCCATTGACATTGTACCTGCTGCCCGGCGGCGAGCAGACGGGTGCGCCATTGTTGTTGTTCGGCTTGGGGGAGTAGCCGAATACGCCAACGCCCGAACGAAACTCGCTAGCATAGTAGCCTCCGCGCTGTCCGGTCTGCGGAAGACGACCGTTGCCATCGCGAGGGCCCGAGTCCGGCTTCCACCCCGCCGAGTTAATCGGCGTCCAGCTGCCTTGGTTATGCATCGCGTTCGCGGACTGGTTGCCCGCGTTCGGTAACGATGAACCCAAGGAGCCGGAGTTCGTGGAACAACCTACTAATGCGACGACGATTGCCGCACACAATCCTGAAGTTAAGTAACGCATCTAGATGAGGCTCCTTTGCGAAAACTCTTGTGGAACGTGCCTACTGGAGAGTCGTGTAGTGAGTGTAGACAGTCAGGCGTAGGACCCGGTGGCGCGTCCCTGCGAAAAAGCCCCTTTGCCTCGCTCCGTTGCTCCTCTGGGAGGCTACCTAAATCCTGCCCAAACGGGTCAGTTTCGAAAAGGTAGACCCCCCGCCGGAGCGAGGGGTCGCAGCGTTTGCCAGTCGTGCCGGCTCGCGAGATCAGGTCAGCAGCGATTTCTACCGATCTGGTTCCCGGTTCCGCCGTTGCTGACGCACTTTTTGTTGAATCGCAGGTCGTTGTACGACACGTCGATCGAGGTGCTGTTCTGGCCGAGAAGAACGCCGGTATCCCAGCCGTGGACTGTGACGTCGTGGATACGCGTGTCGGTGTCCGAACTGTCCGCGAATCCCGCCGAGATCCCCGACGAGCCTGCCGGCGCCGGGCGGTTACTGTTGAGGATTCGATTACCGTAGAGCTCGATTTTGCTGTTCCCTCCGGCGAGGTTAATGCCGTTGCCGCCGGTCGCGAACTTCCCGTTCTCGAAGATCGTGCACGCCTTGACGGTAACGATCGTCGAGTTTACGAGCACCACGCCGGAGCCGCTGTTATGCGCGAGCAACGTGCGGCGGACGTTGATCCGGTCGTTGCCGCCGTCGATCAGGATTCCCGGATTACCCGTCGAGCCGAACGGCTGCGTGTGGGTGATCCGCGACGTGCTGACGAGCACCGAGGAGCTGCGCTGAAGGTAGACCGAGGCGCTCAGTTGGTTTTGCGTTACGTAGCACCCGTTGATCGTTCCCGAATTCGACGAGACGATCGCGATGCCGGCGCTGGTCGTCTCGGCGCTGACGCCTTGGCAATCCTGCACCAAGCACGACGTCACTTTGAAGCTGGTGACGTTGGTGAGCGCGAATCCGGTACGCGAGTCGAGCACCTTGCAGTTCTCGATCTGCACCTTGGACGAGTCGTTAACGCTCAGGCCTTCGTTGGAGCCGTCGGAGCCTTGTCCGTTGACGAAGTTGACCGCGCTCACGGTTAGCGACTTGGCGCTCCAGGCGCCGATGCCGTATCGAGGCAGGCCTGAGCTGTTATTTTCGTTGTTCGTATCGATCTCGAGCGATTGGATCGTGATGCCGGTCGAGGTGTCGATATCCAAAACGCACTCGGCGTTTTGGCCGGGAGCCTTGAGCTGGGCGCCGCTCTTGGCTTGGAGCTTGGTAACGATCGGTCCGCGACCGATCAGCGTGATGTTCTGGCGCTTGCTGATAACCAGCGCGGCGTCGATCACGTACGGCACGTCCGCAGTCAGCTCTACCGTACCGCCGCTCGACGGCAAACCGTCGATCGCTTTTTGTATTGCGGCGCCGGTCGGCTGTTTTACCTTGACAGCCGGCGTTCCGATCTCATGGTACTGCGAACCAAATGCCTGGGAGTTTCCGCTGCCAGGGAGTAACGATGACGCAGAATGATCGCAGGCCGTTAAGCCCGCTATTGTTACCGCGCCCGCTCCCGCGATAATCTCGCCACGCGAGAAACGGCGATGGGTCATGGAAAGGACCTCCTCATAGCAACTGCATTCTTAGGAAGCAAAGGTTCCGACTCAAAAGCTAGCTTAGCGATCCATCACGCTGAGGGCACCGGAGCCGCCCATATCTAGCAAGCTCCGCATCGCGATGTTCGAACCTCCATTATTCACCTTGAAAGAGAGCTCCCCCTTAATCCGCCGTTACAAACGTGCCGTGGCGGAACGGGGAATCGAGTTTCTACGTTATCCTGAAAGCCATGCCCCGAAACGCAGCGCCGCGGCTTGAGTCAAAAGTTAACCGAAGTCACCTATGCCGTTGCGATCCGCGGGTTTTCGAGTCGGAGTTGTGATAATTTGGATCGATCCACACCGCCGTTAAGGAGCTCATTCATGGGTCGCATTCCGTTAGGAGGCGGGCTGCTCGTTTTAGCGGCCGTCGCGTTGCTCTCGGGGTGCAGAGGAGCTACCTCGGCGCCGCCCGCGGCGCTGCCGGCCCTCGACCGTTCGCCGCTCGGGACCGTCGATCGCCAAGACGGGCATCCGCTCGATAAAAATTCAGCATATCGTCATCGTGGTCCAGGAGAACCGCAGCCTGAACAACCTGTTCTACGGGTTTCCGGGCGCAAAGACGGTAACGTACGGACTCGACTCCCACAACGAAAAGATCGCGCTCAAACCAGTCGGACTCTCGACTTCCTGGGATCTCGAGCATAACGCGGCCGGATTCGAAGCGGCCTGCAACGGCACGGGCAAGGTGCCTGGTACCGACTGCAAGATGAACGGCTTTAACAACGAGACCTGGACGTGCGGCGGCGCGAACCCGCCGTGTCCGATCAAGTACCCGCCGTACAGCTACGTGCCGCACGACGAGAGCGCGCCCTATTTCGATCTGGGCAAGCAGTACGTGCTGGCCGATCAAATGTACGCTTCGAACTTCGATACGAGCAGCTTCGTCTCGCATCAGTACATCATCGGCGCTCAGGCGAACTCGACGATCAACTATCCGCTGACCAACTGGGGCTGCCCGGGCGGAAAACCCGACACGATTTGGACGACCAACTCGCAGCGCGGATTCGTCAAAGAGATTCCGGTTTGCTTCGACAATACCACTTTGGCCGACGAGCTCGATGCCAAGCAGGTTTCGTGGGCGTTTTACGCTTCGCCGGTGCAGGGCGGTACCGGGAAGTCCTGCGGCGACGGCGCGGGCCCGGATACCTATAAAGAGAGCAACGGCATCTGGAGCGCCTATCAGGCGATCAAGCATATCTGCTACGGACCCGATTGGGATAGCGACGTGATCTCGCCGTCGACGAAGTTTTTGACCGACGTCGGAAACGGCACGATGCGCTCGGTGACGTGGATCGTCCCAACGTGCGTGAACTCCGACCACCCGGGCTGCAACTCCGATACCGGTCCGTCGTGGGTCGCTTCGGTCGTCAATGCGGTAGGCGAGTCGAAGTTCTGGGATTCGACCGCGATCTTCGTTTTTTGGGACGACTATGGCGGCTTTTACGATCCCGAGCCTCCGAAATACGTCGACTATGACGGACTGGGTGGACGAATACCGATGCTGATCATCTCGCCGTATGCGAAGAAGGGCTACGTTTCGCACGTCCACTACGAGCACGGAAGCATTTTGCGCTTCGTCGAGGATCGCTACGGCCTGGCCCGTCTCTCGGCCAGCGACAAACGCGCGGTCTCGCCGGAAGCCGACAGCTTCGATTTTTCTCAGAAGCCGCGGAAGTTCGTGCCGATCAAATCGAAGTACGACCTGCAGTTCTTCTTGCACCAAGCGCCCGATCTGAGGCCGCCGGATACCGATTAGCCGTTCGCGCGCTTTTGCGGGCGCCGGGCTATGTTAACGTCCGTTGAAGAGCCGTTCGGGCTTCCGTGGAGTGCCGCGGCATCGAGCGGCCTTCGCGTACGTTTGTACTACTTCAGACGATGCTTCACTCGTCGTTCGAGCACGGGAATGGGGGATTTGACTCCACGTTCGTCGTACGATTTTTTTGCTTCCACCCCATCGCTAAGGAGCTTCATGCGTCGCCCCCCCCTCCCGAGCAGGCCGCTCGCAGTAGCGGCCGTAGCGGTCTTACCGTCCGCGTGCCGGGCGAATACGGATCTTAGCCCGACATCGGGTCTGCCCGCTGCGGACGTTCCAGCACGCGTCGCGTCGTTCGAATGCCTCGGCAAGCCGACCGGCAAGATTCAGCACGCCGTCGCGATCGTGTGGGAGAACCGCAGCCTTTACAGTCCGTCCAACGACGATCGCGGCGCGAAGTCGCACCGCGACGCAACGGAACCAAGAACAAGATTTCCGCGGACCGCAAGATGAGCGGGTTCATCTCGCCGCAGTACGTCATCGCCGGGCGCCTCGGATTGCGACCGCCGCAGGTCATCTCACCTTACGCAAAACGAGACGACGTCGCGTACGCGCACCACGAGCACGGGAGCATCTTCACGTTCATCGAAGACCAATTCAGGCTAGCGCGTTTGGCTGCCAGCGACGAACGCGCGAAGTCGCCGGAGGCTGACTATTTCAACTTCACTCACCCACGCAAGTTCACGCCGATTCAGGCCCACCATAACCGAACGTATTTCTTGAATCCAACCGCTCGATCCGCGTCTGCCGGACACGGATTGAGGCAGGTCGGATAGCAAGCTCAGCGAACGGTGGGTCCTCTGAAGATCGTCGACACTCCATCTGGAATTAGGAGACGCTGATGGAAGTCATTGGTCCGTCACAATCGCCTCCCTCGTCTATCTCGGTGACGACGAATGGGGTACACAAAATTAGGCGGCATCGAGCCGCTGCCGATAGCGTCGCAGAACGGCCACCGCCGTATCGCAATCGTCGGGACGGGCTACGTCGGACTCGTTACCGGAACGTGCCTCGCCGAACTCGGACATTCCGTCGTGTGTCTCGACAACGACGAGACGAAGATCGCGACTCTGCGAAGGGGCGAAGTGCCGTTCTTCGAGCCCGAGCTGCTCGAGATGATCATTAGCAATCGACACGCCGGACGGCTCGCATTCTCCGAAGACGTTGCGGGCGGCATGCGCGATGCCGCGATCGTATTCATCGCCGTCGGTACGCCGATGCGTCACGACGAGAGCGCGGATCTCTCCGCTATTTGGACGGTCGCCGCGACGATCGGCCGCGAGTTGAACGGCCCGAAAGTCGTCATCGTCAAGTCGACGGTTCCGGTCGAGACGTGCGAGATGGTCGCCGCGATCATCGCCGAGAACTCTCCGCAGTCCTACCGCGTCGACGTAGTGAGCAACCCCGAGTTTCTGCGCGAAGGTTCCGCGGTTGCCGACTTCATGCACCCCGACCGCGTCGTGGTCGGCACGAGCAGCACGCACGCGGAAGCGATCATGCGCGACTTGTACGCGCCGCTCGACGCGCCGTACGTGATGACCGACATACGCACGAGCGAGATGATCAAGTATGCGGCCAACGCATTCTTGGCAACGAAGGTCTCGTTCATGAACGAGATCGCCAACATCTGCGAACTCGTCGGCGTGGACGTCAAAGCAGTATCGCGCGGCATCGGGTTCGACCATCGCATCGGGAACCAGTTCATGAACCCCGGCATCGGGTACGGCGGTTCGTGCTTCCCCAAAGACGTCCGCGCGCTCGAGCGGACCGCGCACGCCCGCGATTACGAGGCGACGCTGCTGCGTTCCGTCGAGAGCGTCAACCGGGCGCAAATCCGTCGTACCTTCGATAAGCTCCAGCGGGCGCTCGGGGGATCGGTGGAGGGCAAGGCGATTTGCATTCTCGGCCTGGCTTTCAAGCCGAACACGTCGGACGTTCGCGAGGCCCCGGCGCTGCATCTCATGGAGTTGCTTCTCGCGGCCGGCGCCGCAGTTACGGCGCACGATCCGATCGCGATCGAGGCGGCGCGCGCCTGCACGGGCGGCGATGCCGTCTATTGCGCGCAGATGTACGAAGCCATGAACGGATGCGACGCGCTCGTGCTCGCGACGGAATGGAACGAATATAAAGGCATCAACTTCCGGATGGTCCGCAAGCTGATGCGAGGGAACCTCGTTTACGACGGACGCAATATCTTCGATGCAGACGAGGTCGTCACGGAGGGGCTGCGGTACATCGGTGTCGGTCGCTCGAAAGAACCGGTGCTCGATGTCGCATACGCGGAAGCGTGCAGCGAATGATTCTTTGAACGTACTCGTGACCGGCGCCGCGGGTTTTCTCGGTTCGCATTTGGTCGACCGGCTGCTCGCGGACGGCGATCGCGTCGCGGGCGTGGATAATTTCGTCACCGGGTCGTCCGCGAATCTGGAGCACGTTGATGACGCATGCTTTACCTTCGTGGAGGCCGACGTGTCGCTGCCGTGGACGTGGGCGGAGGAGATCGAACGCCCCGATCTCATCATGCATCTCGCCTCGCCCGCGAGCCCGATCGATTACGGGCGCGAGCCGCTGGCGACGATGGCGGCCAATGCGGTCGGGACCATGCACGCGATCGACCTCGCGCGCGCGACCGGGGCACGATTTTTCTTCGCGTCGACGTCGGAGGTGTACGGCGACCCGCTCGAACACCCGCAACCCGAGACCTACTGGGGGAACGTGAATCCGGTGGGCGTGCGGGCCTGCTACGACGAAGCGAAGCGATATGGCGAGGCGTATACGACCTCGGCGATTCGCACGCTCGGCATCGACGCGCGCATCGTTCGAATCTTCAATACCTACGGGCCGCGGATGGCGCCGGATGACGGCCGCGTGATCCCGAACTTTTGCCTTTCCGCCCTGCGCGGCGAACCCTTGACGATCTACGGCGACGGCCGCCAAACCCGCAGCTTCTGCTACGTCAGCGATCTCATCGAAGGGATCGTGCGCCTGGCCAAGCGTGAGGGACTGGCCGGGAGCATCGTCAACCTCGGAAACCCCGGCGAGTTCACGATTGCCGAGCTCGCTCGCATCGTGTGCGATATCGCCGGCGTCAATCTGAACGTTGTGGCTTGCGAACTCCCCCCGGACGATCCGACGCGCCGCAAGCCCATCATCTCGCTCGCACGCAGACTGCTCGGTTGGGAACCGAAAGTCGCGCTGCGCGACGGACTCGAGCCAACCCTGGAGTATTTCAAGTCACGGATGGGTCAGCGCGAGACCGTTACTACGAAGTAGGGCACCATGGATTCGACAACACTCTATACGACGGTCGATCCCGTTACCGAAGGTCTCGTCATCCTCTTTATGGTGACGCAGGCCCTCTACACGCTCACGTTCCTGATCGACGCGTACTTTTTCAGTCTCCCCATCGACTGGGTCGACATGAGCGAGCCGCTCAAGGAGCCCGAGAGCGAGTGGCCGTTCATCGTCTTGTTCTACCCGGTCCTTCGCGAACTCGAAGCGACGATGCGGACGACGTTCATCTCTCTGGCGAAGATCGAGTACCCGCCGGAGCGCTGTCGGGTGGTCGCGATCCCCAACAGCAACGACGACGAGACCGTCGCAAGCCTTCGGCGGCTCGCGCAAGAGTTTCCGTTCGTAGAAATCATGCCGATCCCGCCGACGAGCGATCCGTCGTGGCAGGTCGTCTGGGACGCGTGGGATGCCAACCCCAAGGCGTACTGGTGGCATCAAGGAAAGCGCGCCGGCGTCAAGGACCTTCCGCCGAAGAAGACGCGGCAGCTGATTTATGGCCTCTACCACGTCGCCGAAAAGTTTAAAAACGAACGCAACCTAGTCATCAACTACATCGATGCCGATAGTTGCCCGCCGGTCGATCACTTCCGCGGCGCAGCGATCGGATTGAAGCACTTCGACGTTTTGCAGGCGCAAAACGTGGTCGGCAACTTGAACGCCACGCTTCCGACGTCGTGGCACGCCTTCGACCATATGGCGTGGGATGGATTTAAGTATCCGCACCTTTCCGCGCACGGCCGTCAACCCTATTGGGTGCTCGGTAAGGGCTTGTTCTACCGCGTTTCGGATCTGATTCCGCTCGGCGGTTTCCATCCGTGGATCACCATCGAAGACCCCGAGGTGGGACTGCGGTACTGGGCAAACGGCAAGCGGCTCGGAATCTCTCGAGCTCGCTGATCGAGGAGGTTCCGAAGACCTGGCTTCAGGGGATTACCCAGCGCAAGCGGTGGGTATGCGGCTTCTTCCAGTCACTTGGACGGCCGCTCCACTATCTTGGCTTGAGCCCGTGGCAGCGGTTCAAGTGCTGGCTGATTTTCTTCCCGTGCCTTTCGCTAAGTCTCAACATCGTCGGTATTCCCGTCGGCGTCTGGGCGCTTTGGCAGTACCTCGCCAAAACGCACGTCGTGCCCACCTGGACGGTGTGGTTGACGTTGCTGAACATCGCGCTCTTTGCCATCACGCTGACGCTGCTCTACATCAATGCTTGGAAGCGCACCGGACTGGTTTGCACGCGTTGGCAGGACCGCGTCTGGTACATGATCCGGCTCAATCCCATCTCGGCGATCATCTGGTGGATCCTTTGGATCATTCCGATCTTCATCGGCTTTCGGATGTATCTGCTCGACGAAGGCCTGGCTTGGCAGCGGACGGAGAAGATCGATGCCAATAAGATGTTGATCCGCCGCAAGTTCCGGCGTGGCGACGCCGACGCACCGGTTAAGACGGAAGGGGCCAATCGTGAGTAATCACGTTCTCGTTACCGGAGGCGCGGGCTTCATCGGCTCGCATCTCGTCGACGCGCTGCTGGCGCAAGGCTGCGACGTTACGGTGCTCGACAATCTGCTGCCGCAGGTTCACGCCGACGCCGAGTGCGACGCCGACGGCTGGCCGGTCTACCTCGACCGGCGCGCAAAGCGGGTCCGAGGAGACGTGATCGATCCGGAGGTCTTTCACAGGAGCTTGGACGGCGTCACGCATCTCGCACATCTTGCGGCATCGGTCGGCGTCGGTCAGAGCATGACCAACATCGTCGATTACACCCGGAACAACGTGATGGGTGCGGCCTCCATGCTGGAGGTGCTTTCGCACCGGACGCACACCGTGCAGCGCATGGTCGTCGCCTCGTCCATGTCCATTTACGGCGAGGGCGCGTACCGCGTTCCGTCGACGGGCGCGACGGTCGCGCCGCCGCTTCGCAGTCACGAACAGCTCGCCGCTCGGCGATGGGAGCTCGAGGTCGACGGTGAGGCGCTGCTTCCGGTGGCGACCTCCGAGGAGAAGCTGCTTGCGCCCGCCTCCATCTACGCGGTCAATAAGCGCGACCACGAGGAAATGTTCCTCGCCGTCGGGCGCGCGCTGCAGATACCGACGGTCGCGCTGCGCTTGTTCAACGCCTACGGCTCGCGCCAAGCGCTGAGCAATCCCTACACGGGCGTCGCGGCGATCTTCATCTCGCGCCTGCTCAACGATCAGCCCCCGATGGTCTTCGAAGACGGTCGTCAGCTGCGCGACTTCGTCCACGTCGGCGACGTCGCCGACGCCTTCGTAACGGCAATCGCCGACGAGCAACCGGTGTGGGACGTCTTCAACGTCGGCAGCGGCACTCCGATCTCGATCGAAGCGATGGGGCGAACGCTCGCGCGCATGCTCGGGAAGGACGTCGAACCGGAGATCCTAGGGAAATACCGCGTCGGCGATATTCGCCACTGCTTTCCGGATCTGTCGAAAATCGATCGACAGTTCGGTTTTCGTCCGCGCCGTACGTTCGACGAGGGGATGCAGGAGCTCATCGGCTGGGTCGCCTCGACGAAGGCGCCCGTCGATCGCAGCCAGGCGAGCCTCGCGGAACTGCAAAAGCAGAAGCTGCTTGTTTAAGAAGGGAACGTTTACCGTGCCGACATCGCTGCTCCGGAACGCGACGAGGCTCGTCGTCTTTACCGCTACGCTGGTCTCATTTGCGCTGGGCGCGCCGCTTGCGGCCGGAGCGGCAAACAACGTCGCGGTTTTCGCCGGCGGACAACTCGACTTCGCAAACTACGTTTTCGCCGGCGTAACGATCGCGTTGCCGGGCTCGACCATCGGGAGCGGGGTGGCGTTTCGCCTTTTGGGCGACACCGGCGGCTACGACTATCTCAACGGCGGCGGTACGGTCAAAGCGAGCTTTGGCGGAGGCGAACTCGACGCGCTCTATCAGGTGACGCACAAGAACTTTTGGGGCGACTTCGGTGTCGGCGTCAACGATACGTACACCACGCTGAACCCCGCAGACTCGAGCAATCCCCTCTCCGGCAACCAGGCGGAACTGCGGATCACGACCGACGGCGGAACCGCATCGGGCCCGTGGCGCGCCGACTGGCTCGGTTTTTACGGAACGCGCCTGCAGGATTACGAGGCCGGCGTGGACGTGACGCATTCGCTCTCGCCGATCTGGCGATTCGGCGTGCTCGGCTACGGCGAAGGAAATCCGAACTACACGCTCGCCGAGGTTGGGCCTTTTGCTGCGGTCGACTTTAGCAAAGCGTCGGAGCTGCAGTTTTCCACCGGCGAGGCATGGGAGTCGGGCTTCCCGACCCCGCGGCTCTATTTCCGCGCGATGATCTACTCGCGTCTCTGAGCCTTCGGCCCTCGCACCGACCATAGCGCGTCGCGCAGCGCATAGAACATAGGCTTGGGCTGCATTGCCGCGTCGAAGGGCAGCCCCCGATTGACGCCGGGGCTGCTCCCGTTGCTCCAAGCACCGGGAAAGCGCGCAAAATCCTCGAGCGTGATTTGCAGCCACGAGTGCCGATCGCTCAACCCCCACGTCGTTACGCCGAGCACGCCGCGCTCGCTCAGCACGACGTCGAGATACCGCCGAACCTCGTCGGCGACGTGCCGATCGCGATCCTGAACCGACGCAACGTAATCGCCTTCTTTCACGTCGAGCTCGGTAACCACCACCGAAAGGCCGAGGTCGGCGACGGACCGCATAAACGCCGAAATGTCGGGCGCGGAGATATGCCCTTTTCGAAGATCGAGATGCCCTTGCATACCCAGCGCATCGATCGGGGCGTTCTCGCGCCGGAGCCGCTCCAGGAGTTTGAGCAGCAGGTAGCGCCGTTCGCGCTCCTCGGGAATGTCGTACTCCAATCCGTAGTCGTTGACGATGAGCTGCGCGTGCGGGGCGAACATGCGTGCCTGCGCGAGCGCGCGATTGATGTACTGCGGACCGAAGACCGCCAGAAAAATATCGTCGCGCAAACCGTCGGAACGACGACCGGGATCGATCGGCTCGTTCACCACCTCCCATTGCGAGATAACGTCGCCGTAGCGCGGAATCACGGAGCCAAAGTAGCGAGCGATCACGTTCCAGTCTTGCGTCTCGCGCAGCTGGCTGACGGCCCAGTCCGGAACGGCGAGATGCCACAGCAGCGTGTGGCCGCGCACGCGTTTGCCGTTTGCGATCGCAAACGACGCGAGATCGTCCATCTTCGCGAACTCGAGCTGACCGCGCGTCGGCTCGATCTGATCCCAGTTCATCTCGATCTCGGGAACCAAGTACGCGCATTCGCGCAGGACCACGTCGCGCAGGTCGGGCTCGGCGTTGACCTGATCGATTCGCACGGCGGATCCGTAGAACCGTCCCGTGTGGCGGGCCGCAGCCGCAAGACTCACTGAGGGTACGGCGCGCGCGGGGGAGCGAACCGCGCACGTCGCCGCTGCGGCGAGCGTGCCGGTAATAAGTCCGCGGCGGCTAATGGTCGGTTGCGAGTCATCGTACACGGTTGGGCGTTTCATCCGTACATCACGAACACTCCTAGGAGGAAATGCACCCGAAGCGTTCTATCTATGGGGGTTCGCCGGGCAAGTGGCGGAACTGGCAGACGCGCTGGATTTAGGTTCCAGTGGGGCGACCCGTCAGAGTTCGAGTCTCTGCTTGCCCAGATTCGGTGAGTTGCCCCAATATGGAAGAAATAAAGCGAGTCGTTCTGTGAGGTTGGATGATGCGGGTTGCGAGGCGTCTCAGGCGCGGCGCAGCCAAGGAAGGCGAGAGCCGCGCCAAAGCCGAGCGCAGGTAAGCGCGGGATGCGCGAGCCAAGCGCCCGCAAGAGCCGCATCGTCGAACGGTAACGCAACGGCGAGCGGAACCTGCGGAAGTAGCTCAGTGGTAGAGCATCGCCTTGCCAAGGCGAGGGTCGCGAGTTCGAATCTCGTCTTCCGCTAATCATTTATATGACGGCCTCAACAGTAACGCAGCTCGAGCCCACTATAGTGGCGCTGGAATTCACCGTGACCGAAGCGGACCTGGCCGCGGCGGAAGAGCGGGCATTTCAGCGCCTAGTTCGCAATGCGCGCGTCCCCGGTTTCCGCAAGGGCAAAGTGCCGCGGAAGATCTTCGAGCAGACGTACGGCGGCGAGACGTTGACGAGCCAGGCGGTCGACGAAGTCGTTCCCGAAGCCTATGCCAAGGCCGTTCGCGAGCACGAACTCGAGCCGGTGGACCACCCGAAGTTCGAGGTCATCGAAGAGGCCGAGGGCCGGCCCAAACGGCTCAAGGCCACCGTCGAAGTCCGCCCGGCGATTGCGCTGCACCAGTACAAGGGCGTTGAAGTGAACCGGCCGGCCTTCGCGATTTCCGAGGCTGAGGTCGACCGCAGCCTCGAGGCGTTGGCTCGGGAACGCGCCACCCTGGTGCCGGCGGAACGCTCCGCGCGGCTGGGCGACGTCGCCACGCTCGATTATGAGGGCACGATCGAAGGGGTTCCCTTCGACGGAGGACGTGGCGAGGCCCAAGTCGTGGAGCTGGCGGAGGAGCGATTCGTTCCCGGGTTTGCGGCCGGAATCGTCGGGATGGTCCCCGGCGAGACCCGCGAGATCGACGTGCGCTTTCCCGACGGGTACCCCGCAGCCGAGCTGGCGGGCAAGGCGGCGAAGTTCCAGGTGACGCTCAAGGAGCTCAAAGAGCTCGAGCTGCCTGCGCTCGACGACGCCTTCGCGGCCGCCGTTTCGAGCAATGCCACCATGGGGGAACTGCGCGAGGACGTCCGTCGCCGGCTGGAGGCCGCGGCATCGGGCCGCGGGCGGCGCCATGCCGGGAACGCGATCGTCGCAAAACTCGTCGCCGCACACGACTTCGCGCTGCCGGCCTCCCTGGTCGAAAGCGAGTTGGAACAACTCGTGGAGGAGGCCGCCGCAACGGGCGCCGCCGGGACGGAGAACCGATCGGTCCTTCGCGATGCGCGGCGCAGCGAGGCCGAATCGCGCGTGAAAACGGCGTTACTGCTCGCGGCGATTGCAAAGGCCGAAAACATCACGGCGACGCCCGCCGACGTGGCCGCGGAGCTCGAAAGTTTAGCACGGCGGTACGGTCAGCCCGTCGCTCGCATACGACAAATGCTCGGAAATAACGTGCTTTCGCTCATGGACGGCATCGTTCGCAACAAAACCATCGATCTGCTCGTCGATAACGCGGCGATTTCCATCGACGAAGAAACCTCCGCGGCTGCGTCGTAGTTAGGAGTACGCATGGGACATTTAGTACCGATGGTGGTCGAGCAAACGGCACGCGGCGAGCGCGCGTACGATATCTATTCGCGACTGCTCAAGGACCGGATCGTTTTCGTGGGCGGAGCGATCGACGACCATCTCGCCAACCTCGTCATCGCGCAGCTGCTATTCCTGGAAAAGGAAGATCCGGAAAAAGATATCGACATGTATCTCAATAGCCCGGGCGGCAGCGTCACCGCGGGGTTGGCGATGTTTGACGTGATGCGTTTCATCAAGCCCGACGTCGCGACGATCTGCATGGGGTTTGCCGCCTCGATGGGCTCCATTCTGTTGACCGGCGGAGCCCCCGGTAAACGGCTCGCCTTGCCTCACTCCAAGATCGTCATCCATCAGCCGTGGGTCTCCCAGATCGGCGGCCAGGCCACCGACGTCGAAATCGCAGCCCGGGACCTCCTGGCGACCCGCACGACCGTCGCCGAAATCTATCAGGAGACCACCAAGAGGCCCCTCGACCAGATCCTGCGGGATATCGAGCGGGACTACTACATGACCGCCGCCGAGGCCAAGGAATACGGGATAATCGACCAGATTATCGAAAACCGCCTAGGCCTACCATTGCCGGCGTAAGAGTGGAGGGGAATCCCGCGCGCCATGTTTCGCTTCGGAGACGATAAGGGCCAGTTGAAATGCAGCTTCTGCGGGAAATCGCAGGAGCAGGTTCGCAAGCTAATTGCCGGCCCGGGCGTCTATATCTGCGACGAGTGCATCGAGCTCTGCAACGAGATCATCGAAGAAGAGCTCTATAAGAACGTCGACGAGAGCCTTCGGCTGCGGAATATTCCCAAGCCGAAAGAGATCAATCACATCCTCAATCAGTATGTGATCGGTCAGGAGCGCGCCAAGAAGTCTCTGGCGGTCGCGGTCTACAACCACTACAAGCGGATCAACGTGGGCGGCGGCAGCGACGACGTCGAGCTTCAGAAGTCGAACATTCTGCTGGTCGGTCCGACGGGTTCCGGCAAAACGTATCTCGCGCAGACGCTCGCCAAGATTCTCGACGTGCCGCTCGCGATGGCGGACGCTACGTCGCTCACCGAAGCCGGCTACGTCGGCGAAGACGTCGAGAACATTCTGCTCAAGTTGATTCAGGCGGCCGACTACGACGTCAAGCGCGCCGAGAAGGGCATCGTCTACATCGACGAGATCGACAAGATCGCGCGCAAGAACGAGAACCCTTCCATCACGCGCGACGTCTCCGGCGAAGGCGTGCAGCAGGCGCTGCTCAAGATTCTCGAAGGGACGACCGCCAACGTGCCCCCGCAAGGCGGACGCAAGCACCCGCACCAAGAGTTCATTCAGATCGACACGACCAACGTGCTCTTCATCTGCGGCGGCGCCTTCGACGGTCTCGAACGCATCATCGAGTCGCGCGTGGCCGCAAACAACATGGGGTTCCGCGCGCAGCCCGAGGGAAAGCGCGACGTGCGCGTCGGCCAGCTGCTCCAGCAGTTGATGCCGGAAGACTTGCTGCGCTTCGGCCTGATTCCGGAGTTTATCGGACGGTTGCCGATCGTCGTCACGCTCGACGCGCTCGACGAGCTCGCGCTGCGACGCATCCTCACGGAGCCGCGCAACGCGCTGGTTCGACAGTTCCAGAAGATCCTCAATATGGACGGGGTCGATCTGCAGTTCACGAAAGAAGCGCTCGTCGCGATCGCGACCAAGGCGCAGAGCCGCAAAACCGGCGCGCGCGGGTTGCGGTCGATCCTCGAGGAGACGATGCTCGAGGTCATGTACGATTTGCCGTCGCTGCAAGGCGTGAAGAAGTGCGTCGTCAACAAAGACGTGATCGAAAAGAAAGAGTCGCCGACGCTCGTTTATCACGAGCAAAAGAAGGACATGCCCGCTTAGGGCACCTATTTGGCCGAGCCGATCGTCGCCAAGATCCTCGATTACCGGCGTACACTGCGGATTTTGTCTCCTCGACTTCGGCCAAGTCTCGAAATCCGCCGATGAGTCTTCCCAAGCATTACGATCCGGCTGCGGTCGAGCCGCGTCTCTACGAACGTTGGGAGCGCAACGGCTACTTTCACGAGGAGCCCGATCCCGCGCGCCCGCCGTTTATCATTTGCATGCCGCCGCCGAACGTTACCGCGCGCGCACACCTCGGCCACGCCTCGACGTTCACGCCGATGGACGTTCTCACGCGCTACCACCGGATGCTCGGTGAGAATGCCGACTGGCTGCCGGGCGTCGACCATGCGGCCATCGCAACCGAAGCCGTTCTGGTGCGGCAGCTTGCGCAGCGAAGGCGTGCGCCGCGACGATCTCGGCCGCGAACGCTTCGTCGAACGCGCGTGGGAATGGTCGCGCACCTACGGCGGCGCGATCGACGAACAGTTTCGCCGCCTCGGCTTCGGACCGGATTGGCAGCGCTCGCGGTTCACGATGGACGAGGGGCTATCGGCGGCCGTGCGGCGCGTCTTCGTCACGCTCTATCGCGAAGGACTCGTCTATCGCGGGCAAGCGGCTGATCAACTGGGACCCGACGGCGCAGACGACGGTCTCGGATGCCGAGCTCGATCACGTCGAGCGGGACGTCACGCTCTGGCGGATACGGTATCCGTTCGATCGAGGGCGGCGAGGAGGGCATCGAGATCGCGACGACGCGGCCCGGAGACGATGTTGGGCGACGTCGCCATCGCCGTCCATCCGGACGACGCGCGGTACGCCGCGCTCATCGGGCGGAGCGTCTTCGTGCCGCCGCTCTTGGAGCGCGCGATCCCGATCGTCGCCGACGCCGCCGTGGATCCGGAGTTCGGGACCGGCGCCGTCAAGGTGACGCCCGCGCACGATCCGGTCGATTACGAGATCGGCGACGCGACACGCGCTCGCGATGCCGTCGGTCATCGGTCTGGACGCCCGAATCACGGGCGCCGAGGTCGACGTCGGACGCTACGCGGGACTCGACCGCTACGAAGCGCGCGCGCGGATCGTCGAGGAGCTCCGCGAACGAGGGTTCCTCGTTGCGGCCGATCCACACCGGCACTCCGTCGCGACGAGCGAACGAACCGGCGACGTCGTCGAGCCGCTGCTCTCGCTGCAGTGGTTCGTCAAAGCCGCACCGCTGGCCGCGCCGGCGCTCGAAGCGTACCGCAGCGGACGCATCCGAATTCTCCCGGAGCGGTACGGCCGCACTTACGAACAGTGGCTGGAGAACATTCGCGATTGGAACGTTTCGCGGCAGATCTGGTGGGGCCATCAACTCCCCGTGTGGTACGCGCCCGACGGCAAGGAGATCGTCGCCGAGAGTGAAGCCGAAGCGCGGGAGATTGCGCGCGCGCACCTACGGCACTACCGACCTCACGCGGGACCCCGATACGCTCGATACGTGGTTCTCGAGCGGTTTGTGGCCGTTCTCGATTCTGGGTTGGCCCGAGCAGACGCCCGAACTGCGCTGCTGGTATCCGTCGCAGGTGATGATCACGGCGGGTGAGATCATTTTCCTGTGGGTCGCGCGGATGGTGATGCTAGGCCTGCACTTCATGAAGGACGTTCCGTTCCGCGACGTCGTCATCACGCCGCTGGTCTTCGACGCGGCCGGACGCAAGATGTCAAAGTCGCTCGGCAACGTCATCGACCCGATCGATCTAACGGAAAAATACGGGGCCGACGCCTTTCGCCTATCGGTCTTGCGCCAGATGCGGCTCGAGAGCCAGGAGCTGCGCTATCAGGAGTCGCGCTGCGAAGAGGCGCGGAACTTCAACAACAAGGTGTGGAACGCCACCCGATACCTGCTTTCACTGCCCGAAGGCCTGCCTTCGCCGATGACGCTGCCGCAGCGGTCGGCGCTCACGCTTGCGGACCGCTGGATTCTCACGCGTCATCGCGAGACGATTACGCGCGTCGGCGAGCTGCTGGGCGGGTACGACTTCGGCAATGCGGCCGAAACGATTTGGCGTTTCATCTGGTACGAGTTCTGCGACTGGTACCTCGAGGCGACGAAAGCCGATGCGAACCGGGCGACGCGGGCGGCGGTGCTCTCCTACGTGTGGAACGGCGCGATGCGGCTGCTGCATCCCTTCGCACCGTTCATCAGTGAAGAGGTTTGGCTGCGGCTGCCGCACGACGGCGAAACGATCGTGACGGCGAACTGGCCGGATCCGCTGGAGGTTCCGGTCTTTTGATCGCGCGGCCGAGGAGTTTGCCGGCGTCGTGCGCGCGGTCGAGCGGATGCGAAACTTGCGCGCCGAGATCGGCCTGCATCCGCGCGAGCGGCTGACGTTGGACGTTCCGGAAAACGTTCCGGACGAAGCCGCGCAGCTGCTCGCACTCCTCACGACCGGGTCGATCGAGCCGGCGCCCGCTTCGGGCGAGAACGCCGAGGAGGCGCTCGGCGGAGTTACGGCGCGGGCTCCGCGCGAGGTCCTCGTCGAGCGTTATCGTAAGGAGGCGGAGCACTTGCGTTCGGAGATCGAACGCGGCGAGAAGAAGTTGGGCAACGATGCCTTCGTCGCCAAAGCCGCACCCGACGTCGTCGCAAAGGAGCGCGAAAAGTTGGAAGGCTATCGTGAGCGAGCTCGCGCGCGTCCAGGGCGCGCTCTGCGAGTTCAAGGAGCCGGCATGACGGCAGCGTCGCCGCGGCGCGTGGTCGTTCGCGGAGCGGAGATCGAGCGCATCGTCGCGCGGCTCGCGCATCAGATCCTCGAGCCCAACGACGTCGAGTACGGACTCGTTTTGCTGGGCGTGCGGCGCGGCGGCGAGGCGCTCGCAATGCGGCTCGCGCGCTCAGATCGAGCGGATCAGCGGGCGCGCGCCCGCGCTGGGCTTTCTCAACATCAATCTCTATCGCGACGATCGCGTGACGTCACGAGCTGCCGGATTCGCAGATTCCTTTGGAGCTGTCGGGCCGCGTGGTCGTCATCGTTGACGACGTGCTCTATACCGGGCGCACGGTTCGGTCCGCGCTCGATGCCGTGACCGATCTCGGCCGGCCTGCGGCGGTTCGGTTGTGCGTTCTAGTGGATCGCGGCTTGCGCGAGCTGCCCGATTCAGGCCGACTACGTCGGCCGCTTCGCTCCAACGACGCCGGACGAGCGCGTCAAGGTCGTGCTCGCGCCCGAAGCGGCGCCGGGCGACGAGATCGCCGTCATCGGACGTGCCGGTGCGGATTCGCCGTAGCCTCATCGATCTCGACGATCTCACGTCCGAGGAGCTTTCCTACATTTTCGAACGGACGGGCGAGTTCGAGCGCGCCGCGCCGGGGCCGCTGCTCGCGGGTAAGGCGTGCGCCAACATGTTCTTCGAAGAGAGCACGCGGACGTTCGCGTCGTTTCAACTCGCCGAACTGCGCCTGGGCGCCGACGTCGTCAACCTTGACGCCAAAAAATCTCAGCTTGGCGACGAAAGGCGAAACGATCGAAGATACCGCGATCACGCTCGGCGCGCTGGGCATTTCGGTCCTCGTCGTGCGGCATCGTGAGGCCGGTTTTCCACAGCGCGTCGCGCTTGCGTTCGACGGCCACGTGGTCAACGCCGGCGACGGCGTGCACGCGCATCCGACGCAAGCGCTGCTCGACATCTACACGCATGATCGAAGAGTTCGGCGACGCTCCAGGGGCGCACCGTAGCGATCGTCGGCGACGTTCTGCACAGCCGCGTGGCGCACTCGGCGATCCGCGGGTCTGCGGCGGCTCGGCGCGCAGATCGTGCTGGTCGGTCCCGAGTGCTTCTTGCCGGGCACGTACGCCGGCAACGGCGTCACGCATCGACCGCGACTTCGACGCACATTCTCCCAAACGCCGATGCGTCGTTCTGCTGCGAATTCAGCGCGAACGTTTTGCCGAGATGCCGATCTCGGATCGACGAGTACGTCGAGCGGTACCGGCTCGACAACCGGCGACTCGGCCGCTGCGTCCAGAAGGACGCCATCGTCATGCACCCCGGCCCGTACAACCGCGGCATGGAACTCGACGACGCGGTGCTGGACTTCGCGGGCTGGCGATACGCGCGGCAAGTGCTTCACGGCGTCGCGGTCCGGATGGCGGTGCTGGATCTGCTCGTCAACGCGCGGTGATGGTATGCTCATCACGGGCGGACGGCTCGTCGATCCCGCCGCGTCGCTCGACTGCTCTGCGCGACGTGCGATCTGCGCGCCGGACGGGTCGCGAGATCGGCGAGCACCTCGACGCCGGCGACGGTGAAGCGGTCCTCAACGCCGGCGGCGCGGTGATTGCGCCGGGATTCATCGACATGCACGTGCATTTGCGCGAGCCGGGATTTCCGGAGAAGGAAACGATCGCGACCGGTACGGAGGCCGCGGTCCGGGGAGGGTTTACCACCGTCGCCTGCATGCCGAACACGAAGCCGGCACTCGACGACCCACGCGTGCTCCTCACGCTCATCGGCGAGGCGCAGCGCTGGGCTCGCTGCCGGATCGTTCCGATCGGCGCGATCACCCGCGGTCGCGCCGGCGTGGAGCCCTGCGATTTCGCAGCGCTCGCGGCCGCGGGCGCGGTCGCTTTTCGGACGACGGCGACACGGTGGCCGACGAAGGCGTTTTGCGCGAAGCTGCCCGCCGCGCCACGGCGCTCTTCGCGCCGTTCATCGCGCACTGCGAGCCGGAAGATGCGATCGTCGCCCGCGATTTGCGAGTCGCGGCGGAGACGAAGAAGGCGTGGCATATCGCGCACGTTTCGACGGCGGCGTCGCTGGAACTGATTCGCGCGGCACGCGAGCGCGGAACGCGAGTCACCTGCGAAGTGACGCCGCATCATCTCACGTTCACCAGAGCGATTCTTCGAGGAGCGAGGAGCCGAAGCAAAAGTCAATCCGCCGCTGCGTTCGAGCCCGCCGACGTCGAGGCACTGCGGCAGCGGCGTGCGCGACGGCACGTCGATGCGTTTGCAAGCGACCACGCACCGCATACCGCCGGCGGAGAAGACGGGCGATCCGCCGCCGCCGCGCCGGGGCTTTACCGGTCTGGAGATCGCCGTCGGCGCCTATGCCGGCGGCGCTGCCGGACTTCCGCTGGTGCGCTTCGTCGAGTTGCTATCGACGAATCCCGCGCGAATCTTGGGCCTCGATGCGGAACGCTGCGGCTGGGTGCGCGCGGCCGACGTGACGATCTTTGCCGAGCGCGAGTGGATCGTCGATCCCGGCAAGTTCGCATCGAAAGGCAAATGCACGCCGTTTGCGGGACGCGTCCTGCCGCGCAAGGTCCTCGCGACCATCGTGGGCGGTGCCCTCGTCTATCGCGCCGAGGATTTCGCAGCGTGACGCCGCGCGCGAATCCCGCGGCGCTCTTTCTCGCCGACGGCAGCCGCTTTGACGGCCAGGCACTCGGCGTACGAGGGCGTCGCGCTCGGCGAGGCCGTCTTCTATACCGGCATGACGGGCTACGAAGAGGCGCTCACCGATCCGTCGTATGCCGGACAGATTCTCACGTTTACCTATCCGATGATCGGAAACTACGGCGATTTCCGGCAGCGCCGCACAGTATCGGCCGCGCCTGCGTCGCGGGAACGGTGATCAAACAGATCGCGCGACCATCCGTCGCACCATCTCGCGTCACACAGATCTCGCGTCGTGGCTCGACGAGCAGCGCGTGCCGGCACTCATCGGCGCGGACACGCGCGCGATCACGATCGCGCTGCGCGAGCACGGAACCATTTGGGCGGCGCTTGCGGCCGGGAAGCGGCGCTCGACGATGCCGAACGGCGGCTCGCGGAGTTCGTACGCGACGGCGACACCAAGGCGCTCGTCCCGAGCGTCGCGACGCGAGAGCGCTTTACCGTCAGGGCGAGGAAGGCGGCGCGCCGCATCGTCGCTGATCGACTGCGGCGTCAAACGCGCGATTCTGCAGCAACTCGAAGCGCTCGGCGCGCGAGTTACGGTGTTGCCTTACGATGCACCGCGAAGCCGAGATCGTGGCCGCGCGAACCGGAAGCCGTCGTCATTTCGCCCGGCCCCGGCGACCCCACGGATCTCACCGAGACGATCGACGTGCTGCGCGGCCTGCTCGGCCGGCAACCGCTCTTCGGCGTCTGTCTCGGCCACCAGCTGCTGGCGCTTGCATGCGGCGCGCGCACGTACAAACTTCCGTACGGGCATCGCGGCGGGAATCAGCCGGTTCTGAGATCTCGTCGCCAGCGACGTTATCGTCACCGCGCATAATCATGGCTATGCCGTCGACGCGTCGTCGCTGCCCGCCGAGCTTGAGGCGACGATGACCAATCTCAACGACGGAACCAACGAAGGCTTCCGCCACCGCACGCTTGCCGATGGCCGGCGTGCAGTTCCACCCCGAAGCCTCGCCGGGTCCGTTCGACGCTCGACGCCTCTTCGCGCAATGGCTCGATTCGCTGCCCTCCGTACGCTGACGCTCGCCCTCGCGGCGTGCATCGCACGCGACGGCGCAGGCGCAGGCGCTTGCAGCGGCTCGACGTCGTCTCGTTCGATGCTTGCCGCCGACACGGCGTCAGCCGAAGCTCGATCAGCCGTTTCATCTGGTCGTCACGCTGCACGTGCGCGAGCGCGTCGCGCAGATCGAGAACCTCAACCTGCCGATGCTCGCGCAACTCGAACTACTCGGCGACGAGCGCGAGACGCACGGCCGGCCCGCGCGGAACGCACTATCGGGAGACGGTCACGGTCGTCGCGCACGACGCCGGGGACGGTTACGCGTCGCCCCGGCCACGCTGCAAGCGATCGACGCGCGCGACGGCAAGGCCAAAACAGTGGTTTACCAACGGCCTAACGCTTCGACGTTGCGCGGCGACGCGCACGCGGCGTTGCGCGCTGCCGGGAGTCGCACTCTTAGCGCGTTGCTCTGGCTTGCCGGCATCGCGCTGGTCGCCGCGCTCGTCATCGTGCTGGTCCGGCGCTCAGCGCGGCGGCCGCGCGTCGATTGCGCCGCTCCCGGCACGCGGCGCCGATCGAAGCCACCGGCAGCCGGTGCTGGTCCGTGCGACGCGCAAGCAGCAAGCGCTCGACGCGCTCGCGGTCCTGCGCGCCGAACGAACCCGCGCGGCGGCCGTTCGCGGTGCGCGCCGCGTCTGGCGAATGATCGGCGCGAGCCGACGGCGAAACGTTGGCCGACGTGTTGCGCCACCCCGATGCCGACGCGACCTCGCGACGCGCGAACTCCTCGTCGCGCTCGAACGCAGCGCCTTTACCTACGATGACGATCTGGCCGGCGGCCATCGACGACGCCGTGCGCCGCGCTCGAACGATATGCGGAGTCGCCGACGTGACGTCGAGCGCCAGCCCGCACGATCTGCGCGCAGGCGCTCTCGAAGACGATCGTCGGGCAGGATCGGGTGATCGAGGCGCTGCTGCTGGCGCTGCTCTCGCAACGGGCACGTTCTGCTCGAGGGCCCGCCCGGCTTGGCCAAAACGCTCGCGTGCCGCTCGTTGGCGGCCGCGCTGGACGGCGAGTTCAAGCGCATTCAGTTTACGCCGGATCTGCTTGCCGAGCGATATCGTCGGAACGCGCATCTTCGATCAGCGCGAAAGCAGCGTTTGCCACGGTTCTCGGCCCGATCTTCGCCAACGTCGTGCTCGCCGACGAGATCAATCGCGCGCCCGCGAAAGTGCAATCGGCGCTGCTCGAAGCGATGCAGGAGCGCCAAGTAACGATCGGGCCGCAATCGCATCGCGCTTCCGGATCCGTTCGTGGTGATGGCGACGATGAATCCGCTCGACTCCGAAGGCACCTACGCGTTGCCGATCGCGCAGATGGATCGCTTCCTGATGAAGGTCAACGTCGGCTATCCGACGCGCGAAGAAGAGCTGCTGATCCTCGACCGTTTCGCGATCGCCGACACGCAGCCGCGCGCGCGCGTAGCCGACGCTCGACGACGTTCGCGCCTGGCGCGGCGCAGGCGCACGCCGTGCACGTCGACGAGAAGCTCAAGCGCTACATCGTCGACCTGGTCGCGATCACGCGCGACGCGCGACAGCGTCGACGTGCAGTGCGCCGACGCGGCGCCTCGCTGCAGCGCAGCGGAACTGATCGACTACGGTGCGAGCCCGCGCGCGACGCTGGCGCTGGCCTTCCTCGCGCGCGGCGCGCGCGCTTCTTGCGATGGGCGCGATTTTGCGCTGCCCGACGACGTCCGCGCGGTCGCCGCGCACGCATTGCGTCACCGAATCGGATTCAACTACCGGCTCGCGACGGAGGCGTCAGCGCCGACGCCGTCATCGACGCGATGATCGCGGCGATTCCCGCGCCGTGACGATCTGCGCGACGCGCTGCTGCGCGGACGCCGGCGGCCGCGCCATTTCGGCGCCGGATCGCCGACGATCTATCGCGGCGACGGCTACGAGTTCGTCGAACTCCGCGCCTACGTTCCGGGCGACGACGTGCGCCGGATCGATTGGGCCGCCACCGCCCGCTCGGGCGACCTGCAGACGCGCGTCGTGCTGGAAGACGTGGCGCTGACGCTGGCGGCGATCGTCGACGACTCGCCGTCGATGCGCGTCGGCCGAAAGCGGCCGCTGCTCGACGGCGGCGCGCGAAGCGCTTGGCGGCTGGTTTGCTGCTGCGACCGGCGGAGGATCGCTGCATCCGCGTCACCGGCGGCTTCGTTACGCCGGCGGCGCTACGCAAGGCGGGGCATCGCGTCGCGCGAGTCGCTGCGCGCCGAGTCGGAAGCCGATTCGATGCCGTGCGCGCGCGCTGCGCACGGCCCGCGCCGCGCTGCCGCGCGGAACGGCGCTGCTCGCGATCGGCGATTGGTACGATCTCGACGACTTCGATCACGAGCTTGCCCGCGCAGCTCGGCGCGCGATTCGACTGCACCGCACTGATCGCGCGCGATCCGTGGTACGACGGGCTTGCCGCTGGCGGGCATGGTGCGCATGCGCGGCGCGGAAGGCGGCCGCGTGCGCGCGTACATCGGCGCGCGCGAGCGCGCAGCGCCTATCGCACGCCGTGCGCGCGCGCGAGGCGTCGCTGCTTGGCCGCTTCGAGCGCGCAACTGGCGCACCGGCGTTCTGCGCGAAGAAGACGGCGCCGCATCGTTGGCGGCAGGCGTTTGGCCTGCATCCGGCGAGGCGCACGTACGATGACCTTCGATCATCCCGGCGGCTGCTGGCCGGATTGATCGCCGGCGTGGTCGTTTCGCGCTCCTTTACGCGCGGCTGCAGCGTGCGCGCGACGCCGCAGGATCTCGCGTATTCGAACGTCGCGTTCTTCGTGGACGGCGACCGAACCGCGCCCGTGGATTCCGCGGCGCTGCAAGCTCTCTGGGTTCTTGCAGCTCGGCGGCTTCGCGCTCGGCTCTCGGCGGTCCGCATCTCGATGCTGCCGCGTGCCGGGGCGCGACGGGAGCGTCTTCATTTGCATCGACACCTCGGGCTCGATGGCCTCGACCGATATCGTCCCGACGCGCGCCGAGGCCGCGAAAGCCGCAGCGCAAGCCTTCATCGCGAGCGTCCGCCGGGGACGAAGATCGGGATCATTTCGTTCGCGGCGGCCGCGGGCGTCGTCCCGCCGCTGAGCGCCGATCACCAGGCGGTCGATCGCAGTCGCTCGACGAAGTACCGTCACCCAATGGCGCCACGGCCATCGGCGATGCGCTCAAGCTCGCAGCGCGCAGATGCTTCCGCCGACGGGCCATCGCGTCATCATTCTGATTACCGACGGCGTGAACAACGCCGGAACCGATCCGATGGAGGTCGCGCAATGGCTCGGCGCGCATCACATCCCGGTCTACACCGTCGGCATCGGAACGCACGAACGGCGGATTGATTCCGGGAACCAACGAAGAAGCGACGATCGACGAAGAAGCGCTGCGCGCCTATGCGCATGCCAGCGGCGGCGCGTACGCGCGCGTCGGAGAACGCGGCACAGCTTCGCGAGCGCGCTCGCGCGCCTCGGGCGCGTCACGGCGATGCAGCGCGAACACGTCGATGCGTCGATCGATTTTGCGTCGCCGGTGCGCTCGGCATGCTGATCGCGTTTCTTGCCGGCTTTGGATTAGGACGGTATCCGTGAGAGACGCGATCCGCTCGCACAGCTCGAGCGCGCTGGATCGCCGATGCCGGCGGTTTCGATCCGTTCGATGCCGCTGCGATGTGCTTGGCGACTGCCGGGGCGGACGGAGCTCCGTCGGCGCGGATCGTTCTCCTGCGCGGCCTCGATGGCCGAGGCCTTCGATTCTTCACATCGTATCTCAGCCGCAAGGGCCGACGAACTTCACGCGAACCCGGCGCGCGGCCGCTCGTTCTGTATTGGGCGCGCCTGCAGCGGCAAGTCCGCATCGAAGGCTCGGTCGTCGAGCTTTCGGAGGAGCGAATCGGATGCCTATTTTGCATCCCGTCCGCGCGGGCACCAGATCTCGCCGCGTGGGCATCGGAGCAGAGCGCGGTGCTCGAATCGCACGCCGTGCTCGAAGAGCGCTTCACGCATTTCGAGGATCGCTTCGAGGGCGAAGAGGTTCCTCGGCCGCATTCGTGGGGCGGCTTCCTGCTGCAACCGTCGAGGATCGAGTTTTGGGAAGGCCGACCGAACCGAATGCACGAGCGCATTGCCTACGCGCGCAGCGGCAGCACGTGGAGTTCGGTGCGGCTTCAACCGTGACGGGAGGCGCTCACCTGCTGCCGAACGGCGGGGCATCGAAGAGGTTCGGTTGGAAGGAGAAGATGATGCTTCGCAGATTTTTCACGGCGGCATGGGCCGCGCTGGCCCTCGTCAGCGGTGCCGTACCGGCCAGCGCGGCGTCCGACGGCGGCGCGATGGCCACGGTTCGTCAGTTTCTCGACGGTTTCAACCGAGACGACGTTGCCGCGATGACGGCAACGTGCGCGCCGCAAACGGCGATTCTGGACGACTTTCCGCCGCACACCTGGCAATCGTGCGCCGTTTGGGCCAAAGCGCTCGCCACGTTCGACAGAGCGAACGGAGACACGTGGGGGACGGTGACGATCGGAACTCCGTGGCACGACGACGTGGCCGGCAGCGTTGCCTACGTCGTGGTCCCTGCATCGTATGCGTATAAGAGCCACGGGAAACCGGTGAACGAAACCGGTGCCGTGTGGACGCTCGTCCTCGGCAAGACCGCGGCGGGCTGGCGCATCACGGCGTGGGCGTGGAGCGAGCACTGAGCACGTTCGCGCCTCGAAAGATCATGGTCATCGGCTCGGGGCCGATCGTCATCGGCCAGGCGGCCGAGTTCGACTACGCCGGCGTTCAAGCGTGCCGGGCGCTGCGCGAAGAAGGCCACCGCGTCGTGCTCGTCAACTCGAATCCGGCAACGATCATGACCGATCCCGAGATTGCCGACGCGGTCTACTTGGAACCGCTGACGGTCGACTCGGTCGAAGCGATCATCGCCCGCGAGTCGCCCGACGCGTTGCTTCCGACGCTCGGCGGGCAGACGGGACTCAATCTCGCGGTGGAGCTCGACGAACGCAGGCGTGCTGCGAAAGCTACGGCGTCGAGCTGCTCGGAACGCCGATCGAAACGATTCGGCTCGCGGAAGACCGCGAGCGATTCAAGCTCAAGATGATCGAGATCGGCGAACCCGTGCCGGAGAGCGCCGTCGTCACTTCGATCGAGCAAGGTCTCGTCTTTGCGCGAGTCGGCGGGGTATCCGCTCGTCGTGCGGCCGGCATATACGCTGGCGGGCACCGGCGGCGGCGTCGTGTACGACGAGCAGCAGCTGCGCGAGACGCTCGACGCGGGTCTGGCCGCCAGCCTGATCCATCAGGCGCTTCTGGAAACGTCGCTGCTCGGGTGGAAGGAAATCGAGTACGAAGTGCTGCGCGACGCTGCCGACAACTGCATCGTCGTCTGCAACATGGAGAACATCGACCCGGTCGGCGTGCACACCGGCGACTCGATCGTCGTCGCGCCGTCGCAGACGCTCTCCGATCTGGAGTACCAGATGCTTCGCACTGCGAGCATCAACGTGATTCGCGCGCTGGACGTTCAAGGCGGCTGCAACATTCAGTTTGCGCTCCATCCCGATCGCAGCGAATACGCGATCATCGAAGTGAATCCGCGCGTCTCGCGCAGCTCGGCGCTGGCATCGAAAGCGACCGGTTATCCGATCGCCAAGATCTCGACGCGCATCGCGCTCGGGCAGACGGCTCGACGAAATCCCGAATCCGGTGACCGGCGTAACCAAAGCGGCGTACGAGCCGACGCTGGATTACGTGGTCGTGAAGATTCCGCGCTGGCCGTTCGACAAGTTCCCTTCGCCGACACGGCGATCGGCACGCAGATGAAGTCGACCGGCGAAGCGATGGGCATCGGGCGAACCTTTGCGGCCGCGCTGCTCAAAGCGGTGCGCGGTCTCGACCTCGGGCGCGAGACGCTCACCGGCCTGCTGCGCGAGTGGAGCGATGCCGAGCTCGAAGCGATCGTCGCCCGTCCGACGCACGAGCGGCTCTTCGCCGTCTGCGAGCTGCTGCGCGCGGGCGGCGCACGACGCGATCGAATCGATCGCCGCGCTCTCGTCCATCGATCGGTTCTGGCTCTACGAGCTCGCGGACTCGTCGAGCTCGAGGAGCGCGTACGCGCGGGCGGCGACGACGGCGACGTCGCCGAAGCGCTCGAGCGGGCTACTCGACGGAGCGTCGCGCGCTTGCGCGGCAGGCAGGCGCGGACCGACTGCGCGCCGGGCGATGTCGCGTTTCGAATGGTGGATACGGCGGCCGCCGAGTTTCCGGCGCAAGTCGCCCTACTATTATCTGTCGCGCGGCGAGCAGGACGAGATGCGCCCGACCCCCGCGCGAGGCCGTCGTCGTGGTCGGAAGCGGTCCGATTCGGATCGGCCAGGGCATCGAGTTCGACTACAGCTGCGTGCACGCCGCCTGGGCGCTCAAGACTGCGGGCCGTTCGCCGGTCGTCGTCAACAACAATCCCGAGACCGTTTCGACCGACTTCGACATCTCGGATGCGCTGGTCTTCGAACCGCCCGGTGCCGACGAAGTCGAGGCCGCGTATCGCGCGACGAATGCGCAGCGGCGTCATGCTCGCGTTCGGCGGTCAGACCGCGATCAATCTCGCGGGCGAGCTGAGCCGCCGCGGCGTTCCCATCGTCGGGAGCGACCGGCGTCGCTCGACATGGCCGAGAATCGCGAGCAGTTCGATGCGGCGCTCTCGCGCCTGGGCGTCGCGCGGCCGCACGGCAAGGCGGCGCGCAGTTTCCGCGAGGCCCGCGCGATCGCGCGCGAACTCGGCTTTCCAGTCCTCGTTCGCCCCTCGTTCGTTCTCGGCGGCCGCGCGATGGAGATCGTCTATAACGAGGCGCAGCTCGCGGCCTATGCGGAGTCGGCACCGCCGATTCTTCCCGAAGCGCCGCTGCTCGTCGATACGTATCTGCGCGGCCTCGAGTTCGAAGTCGATGCGGTCTTCGACGGCGAGCGACATCCTGATTCCGGGCATCTTCGAGCACGTCGAACGCGCCGGCATTCACTCCGGCGACTCGATCAGCGTCTACCCGGTGCAAACCATTCCGCCGAAATGGAGCTTCGGATCGCCGACGTAACGTTCGCGATCGCCGCGCGAGCTGGGCATCCGGGGCCTGATCAATATCCAGTTCGTGCTGCACGACGAGACAGCTCTATATCATCGAAGCCAATCCGCGCGCCAGCCGGACCGTCCCCATCATCCAGAAGGCCACCGGGATCAATCTCGTCGCCGCCGCGACGAGGGTTGCGCTCGGCGAAGCGCTGCGCGATATGGAGTACGGCCTCGGGATTGCGTCCGCACGTGCCGTACGTCGTCGTAAAAGTGCCGGTCTTTTCGTTTTCGAAGATGCGCGGCGTCGAAACCGTGCTGGGGCCCGAGATGAAGTCCACCGGCGAGGTTCTGGGAATCGACGACTCGTTCGGAGGCGCGCTGCTGAAAGGCTTTCTGGCGGCGGGCATTCGCTTGCCGGACAGCGGCGGACGAATTCTGGTTTCCATCGCCGACGAGGAGAAGGAAGAATCCATCCCGGTCCTGCGGGGCTATGCGGCGCAGGGCCATACGCTGGTTGCGACGCCGGGAACGCGCGCGACGCTCGAAGCGGCGGGCATTGCGTGCGAGGCGGTCAACAAAATCTCCGACGGTTCGCCCCACGTCCTCGATCTGATCGCTTCGCGCGCCGTCGACTTGGTCATCAACGACGCCAAAGGCCCGCGCGAAATCTCCGACGATTACAAGATTCGCCGCGCTGCGGTCGAAGCGAGCATTGCGTGTTTGACGAGTCTCGATACCGCGCGGGCGCTGGCGGAGGCGCTCGCAAGCAAGGCGGGTCCGCCGCGAAGCCTGCAAGAGTACCGCAGCGCTCGGCGACGATCCTCGGTAGCGACGCCAACGACGGCCAAGCTCGTCCTCGGGCGCCAACGCCAGCACCCTTGCGATCCTCAGTCCGCCTCGAGCGCGGCGCGGCCACGGTTACGGCCCGTCTGATACCGGTGGCATGGACTCCGATCGGGTGCGCATCGGGACCGGCGGCAGGACGTCGGATTCGCGCTCGCCGGGCTCTACGATTGGGTCGACCGCACCTTTCCGCCGGAGGACGAGCGTGCTTTCATCACGTCGATGCGCGACGTCGAGCTGCTCGCGCGCATCGGTTGGAATTCGCCTCTTCCCGGCCACGCTCGAACACGCCGCGGTGCTCAACATCGAGGACGTTCCCGACGACCTCGCCGAGGCGCTGAGCCGCGCGCCCCAGCCGCTGGTCGCGTGCGGCGTCTGCCGGCGGCTCTGCGTGCGCGACGAGTTCGTCGCGAAAGAGAAGCACGTCTGCGCCTGGGATTTTCACGCGCAAGTCTTCGGAAAGCGCGGTCCGTGGCGCGAGGGGGCGTATGAGGAGCATCATTTTGAAACCCTGCCGTCGTGCGCGTACGTCGTGCCCGATCTCCTGGCAGAACTCGAGGTCGAGATCGTTCTGACGATCGGCGCGTCCGCGCATGCCGACGCGCTGGGACTCGTCAACGCGCTGCTCGAGCATGCCGACCGGCCGCACATGGCGGTGAAAACCGAATGCGCGTCTGGCGGTTCTTCGGGAGAAATGACCAACCGCGCGATTCGCGATCTCGCGACGTTCTTCGTCCTGCTCTTCGTTGCGCTCGGGCTGCGCCAAGCCTACGTTCAGGTCATCGCGGCGCCGCAGATCGCGTCGCGTCCCAACGACCCGCGACACGCATTGCTCGACGCCGGCCGAGGGCGCATCCTCGCAACCGACGGCACCGTGCTCGCGGCCACGGCGGAAGGCAAGCGGACCTATCCGCTGGGCGCCGAGCTCGCCCAAACCGTGGGTTACGCGTCGGCTCGCTACGGCGCGAGCGGACATCGAAGCGAGCTTCGATCGCGCGTCTGACGCCGCCCGACGTCAGCGGCGATCCCGCTCGCGCAGCTCGGGAGATCGCGGCCACGCTTCAGGGTGCGCGCGTCGTCGATGCCGGGCGCCGACGTCGTGACGACGATCGTGCCCGCGGTGCAGAGCGACGCTCTTCGAGCAACTCTCGCGCTATCCGCGCGCGGCGGGTGTCGTGCTCGATCCTCGCACCGGAGCGGTGCTGGCCATCGCAAGCGTCCCGAGCTACGATCCAAACGCGCTCGACGGCGAGTTCGCGTCGCTCAGCCGGGATCGCACATGTCGCCGCTGCTCGACCGCGCGCTCGACGGGCTCTATCCGCCCGGCTCGACGTTCAAAATATTCACGGCGGCGGCGGCGCTCGATAGCAGTACCGTCAGATGGATTCGCAGTTTCGACGATCCCGGGCTATCTGCACGATCGGAGACTTCACCCTGCACGACAACGAGAGCGAGGCGACCGGCTACGCCGATCTCACGACCGCGTTCGCGCTATCGAGCAACGTCGACTTCGCGCAGATCGCACTGAAGATGGGCGTCGACACGTTCTACGACTATCTCGACCGCTGGGATATCGGCGACTCGCTGGATTTTCAACTGCCGGCCGAGCCGGCCGGCGTCCCGCCAAGGACGAGATCGTCCCCGGAGAGCTCGCGCAAATGGGCTTCGGCCAGGGCGCGCTGCTCGTCTCGCCGCTGCAGATGGCGCTGATCGGCGCGACGATCGCCAATGCGCGGCAGGAGCCGCGCCCGTATGTCGTTCGTCAAGTCGTGCGCGACGGCATCCCGGCCAGCGTCTCCGCTCGCCGGAACCCTCACAAACCCGGTATCGAGCGATACGGCCGCGAACGTACGCACGCATGATGATCGCGGTCGTCCAGCGTGGAACCGGCACGCCGGCGGCGACTGCCGCACGTGACCGTTGCCGGAAAGACCGGAACCGCGACCAATCCGCTGGGCCGATCGCACGCATGGTTCGTCGCCTTCGCGCCGGCGCTGCGATCCGCGCGTCGCCGTCGCGATCGTCGTCGAAAATGTCGGATACGGCGCGACCTACGCCGCGCCGATCGCGCGGGACGTGCTGAGGACGGCGCTGGAGAACGCGGGAATTGATCGAAGAGCGGATATTCAATAACCGCTACCGGCTCGACCGAAAGCTCGGCGAAGGCGGCATGGCGATCGTCTACTGCGGCACGGATATTCTGCTGCGACGGCGCGTTGCGGTAAAGGTCCTTCGCGAGCAATATGCCGCCGATGACGAGTTCGTTCGCCGCTTCTACCAAGAAGCGGAGTCGGCGGCGAAGCTCTCGCATCCCAACATCGTCAATACCTTCGACGTCGGTCGCGAGGGCGAGACCTACTACATCGTCATGGAGCTCGTCGACGGCCCGTCGCTGGCCGAGATCATCGCCGCCGACGGATGCTTCCCGAACCCGTCGCGATCGACTATGCGGCGCAGATCGCCAGTGGCCTGGCCTACGCGCATCGCCAGGGCATTCTCCATCGCGATATCAAGCCGGCCAACATCCTCGTGACCAAAGACGACGTCGTGAAGCTCTCCGATTTCGGAATCGCGCGCGCGGTCTCGCAGCAAACGATGGCGCTGACCAAGCCCGGACTCGTGATGGGCAGCGTCTACTATATCTCGCCCGAGCAGGCGCAGGAGCACGAGCTTCACGAGACCTCCGACCTCTACAGCATTGGCATCGTGCTCTATCAAATGCTGACCGGCACGCTGCCGTACACCGGCGAGTCGCCGGTAACGGTCGCGCTGCGGCACATCGGCGATCCGGTTCCGATGATCGACGTCGCGCGAGACGGCGTCAGCCCGGCGCTGGCCGCGATCGTCAATCGCTTGCTGCAGAAGAACCCGCAGAGCCGCTTCCAATCCGCAAGCGAGCTCGCGACCGCACTGCGCGAAGCGCGCGAACGGCCCAGCGTGGCGGGGTACCGCATCGCCGACGATGCGCCGGGCCAGCCGCGCACGTTTCGCCGCGGCCGGCTCCCGCCGCGGCGCTCGCCGATGCCCGACCGCCGCGTACGCCCGATTCGGAAGAAGACGCGCGCCCGCGCCGCTGGGCGTGGATTGCCGTTGCCTGATCGCTCGCGCTCATCGGCGCGACGGCGCTCGGCTACTTATCTCTTCGCACGGCCGTTGCCGAATCTGCGCGGGACGGCATCGTGGTCGAGCGACTACACGGGCATGACGCAGGCGCGCAGCGCAGCAGGCCGTCGTGAATGCGGGCCTGCGCACGCGCTTCACCAAGAGCGCGAGCGAAACGGTCCCGCCCGATCACGTGATCCGGCAATCGCCCGCTGCCGGAACGAAGGTCGAGAAGAACTCAGGTCGTCGAGCTGGTCGTCAGCAACGGCAAGCCGTTGCGTGGGCTCGACGACGTGCGCGGATACAACGTCGAACGACGCCGCAGAGAACCCTGCAGCAGGCCGGTTTCGCAGTGACGCTCGTGCGCCGCTTCGACAACACGCTCAAGGACAACGTGATCGATCAGACGCCAAAGCCCGGCTCGAAGGTTCCCGAAGGCAGCCGGGTCACGCTGGTCGTTTCCGACGGTCCCGGCGCCGGTGATCGTTCCCAACTTCGTCGGCATGACGGTCGACAAAGCGCAAGTCGCGCGCGCAGCAGCTCGGCGTCACGCTCGACACGTCGCAGAGCGTCGCCGGGACGCCGCCCGATACCGATTGCCTCGCAAGATCGCGGCGCCCGGAACGAAGCTCGATCGCAACGCGATCGTGCACGTCGTCGTCAACAGCGGCGCGCGCGCGTCAGCACCGCGCAGCGAGCCGGCAACGGACCGACCGCGAACGCTTCCCAGCGTCGTCGGACGCCGATCTACGACGACGCCGCTGCAGCGCTCATCCAGCCGCCGGCTTCCGTTTACCGTGCGGTACGTGCAGCAGAGCACGAACAACGGCAAGGTCGTTGCGCAAGATCCGCCGGCCGGCCAGGTGCCGCAAGGAGACGACCGTCACCCTCACGCTCTCGGTCTCCGGCGAAGTGCCCGATACGGTCGGACTATCGCCCGACGATGCGGCGAAGCTGCTTCGTTCGTACGGATATACCGTGGCGAAGATAGGAGTATACGACGAGTCTCGGCGCCGGCGGGAAAGTCGTCGGAACCGAGCCCGCGGCCGGACCGGCGCTCGCACCCGGCTCGTCGGTAACGCTCACCGTCAACGGAACGCCGCCCTTGACGCGGTCTCTGCGCATTCTCGGCATCGATCCCGCGCTTCGCACCACCGGCTACGGCGCGATCGAGCGACTGCAACGGCAAGGTTCGGCTGATCGAAGCCGGCGTCGTGGTGCCGAGCGTCGCGCGGTACGCTGGAGGAGCGGCTGCGCGAGCTGCACGCCGGCATCTGCGAGGTAATGGCGCAAACGCAGCCGGGTTCAATCGTCATCGAAGATACTCTACAGCAACGTAAAGAACCCGCGAACGGCGCTGCTGATGGGGCACGCGCGCGGCGTGCTCTGTTTGGCAGGCGCGCAAGCCGGCGTCGCGGTGCACTCGCTCGGACACGCGCGAGTAAAGCGCGCGCTCGTCGGCTCGGGGAGCGCGCGCAAAGAGCAAGTCAATGCGATGGTGGCGCGTCTGCTCGGCTTGCGCGCGGCCGCCGGAACCGCACGACGTCTCCGACGCGCTGGCGCTCGCGCTGGCGTATCTGAACGTGGCCATCGAGAGCCGCGTCGGACGCGCTCGATGTTCGCTAGAATCTCGGGCTCGCTGATCGAGCGCAGCGGACGAGAGCGCCGTCATCGAAGCTGGCGGGCTAGGCTACGAGATCATTTTGCCGCCGTGCATCGCCGAGAAGATCCCGATCAACGCCCGGCGAGCGGGTGACGCTCGAGATCTACTCCGTCGTCAATCTCGACGGCAATACGCGGCCGCTTCACGTATTACGGATTCACCAACGCCATCGAACGCGAGTTCTTCGAAGCGTTGCTGACCGTCGCGTCGATCGGGCCGCGCTCCGCGGCGCGGGCATTTTCGCGCCGATGTCGACGATCGCCGATGCGATCGATCGCGGCGACCATGACCTTCTTGAAACGTTTGCCCGGCATCGGACAGCAAAAGGCGCGCGATATCGTCGCGAAGCTGCAGGGCAAGGTCGCGAAGTTCTTGCTGATTCAAGACGCTCCGGCCGCGCCGCCCACGCCGATTCCCGATTTCGCCGACGAAGCGCTCGCGGTGTTGCTCCAGCTCGGATATAAGCGCAGCGAAGGCGAAGCGATGATCCGCAACACGTTGGAAAGCGAAGCCGCGATCGACCGATGCAGAGCGTCTGCTCGCGGAAATCTATCGCGGAAAGGCGAAGGATTCCGCATGACTCGCAAACGGCTGCTCGGCCCCGCGGACGTTGCGAACGCCGCCGCCGAGCCGATCGCGAACGCGTCGTCGATCCGCAGGACACGCTCGAAGACGAAGTCTACGGTGCGAGCTTGCGCCCGCGCTCGTTCGACGAGTACGTCGGGCAAGAGCGCGTCGTCGAGAACCTCCGCATCGCAATCGACGCCGCGAAGCGCCGCGGCGAACCGCTCGAGCACGTCTTGTTTTATGGGCCGCCGGGTCTGGGAAAAACGACGCTGGCCGCGCTGATCGCGCGCGAGCTGGGATCGAACTTTCGGCCGACCAGCGGACCGACGCTCGAGAAGCCCAAGGACCTCGTCGGCATGCTGACGTCGCTCGAGCGCGGCGATTTGTTCTTCGTGGACGAGATTCATCGGCTCGGCCGCGTGGTCGAAGAGTTCCTCTATCCTGCGATGGAAGATTTTCAGATCGACTTCGTCGTCGATCGCGGCGCTTATGCGAAAACGCTCAAACTGCCGCTCAAGCAGTTTACGCTGGTCGGAGCGACGACGCGGGCCGGGATGCTCACGGCGCCGTTGCGCGAGCGGTTCGGGATCGTTCACCATCTCGATTATTACGGAGTCGGGGAGCTCGAGCGGATCGTCCTGCGCTCGGCCGGCGTGCTCGGCGTGCCGATCGAGGCCGAGGCCGCCCACGCGATCGCGGCCCGCAGCCGCGGAACGCCGCGGGTAGCGAATCGGCTGCTTCGCCGCGTCCGCGATTTCGCCGAAGTGCGCAGCGACGGGCGGATTACGCTCGCCAGTCGCGGACGAAGCGCTGGAGCGCGAAGGCGTCGACGCGTTGGGCCTCGACCGGCTCGATCGCGCGTTCTTGCAGACCATCGTCGGACAGTATCGCGGCGGTCCCGTCGGCATCGCGGCGATCGCCGCGACGCTCACCGAAGATGCCGAAACGCTCGAAGACGTGGTCGAACCGTATCTGCTCAAGGAAGGCTTCGTCACGCGCACCGCCAGCGGCCGGCGCGCGACCTCGCGCGCCTACGCGCACCTCGGCATCCGCACCGGCGCGCCGTCGCAGGAGCGGCTGCTGTAGCGTCATGCGGCGTTCGACGTTTCTCGCTTCCGCCGGCGCCGCAGCGGCGATCTTCGCCCGCGCGCGCGCGCAAGACGACGTGGATCCGTCGCGCACGTCGGCGCATCAGGCGCTGCGCGTTCTGCTCGGACACGGCGACGCCGCGAGCGCTCCGGGCGAAACGTTTACGTTCGACGGGCAAACTCTACCGCGGAACCTACCAGCGAACGGCCGACGGGCGGATCGTCAACCTCGTGGATCTGGAGGAGTATCTGTACAGCGTGGTTTCTCGCGAGATGCCGCCGGCATGGCCGACGGCCGCGTTGGAAACCCAAGCGATCTGCGCGCGCACCTACGTGCTGCAGCGAAGCGATCCGCGCCGCGAATACGATCTCGTGCCCTCGGAGTTGGATCAAGTCTACGAGGGGATCGCCGGCGAAACGCCGTCGGGCGTTGCAGCGGTGGATTCGACCGAGGGCCGCGTTCTCACCTACGGAAGCGGCTTCGCGCAGGTCGCGTACTCGTCGTGCTGCGGCGGACATACCGAGTCGTCGTCGGATGCTTGGGGCAGCGTGCCCGTTCCGTATCTCGGCGGCGTCGTCTGTACTTCGTGCACCGCGTCGCCGAACTACCGCTGGAGCCGGACGCTCGAGCTCGACGCGATCGGCACGCGCCTCGCCGCCTCGTTGCCCCCGCTCGCGCGTCTGACGGGCGTCGCGCTCGGCGAGCGCGATGCGAGCGGCCGTGCCCGCACGCTGCTGATGATCACCGATCGCGGAACCGTATCGCTGGGCGGAAGCGCCTTCCGGCACGGCGTCGGAAGCCGCGTGCTGCCGAGCCTGCTTCTAGCGAGCGTCGCGCAGAGCGGCGATGCCATCGCCGTTGCCGGGGGCGGATTAGGTCACGGGGTCGGTCTCTGCCAATGGGGAGCGCGCGGAATGGCGATAGCCGGAAGCGAAGCGGCGGCGATCGTCAATGCATACTTTCCGGGAACGGCCGTACACGATCTGCGATAGCGACGCGCGCGTCGTCGCGGCGTACGACTACGAGCTTCCCGCCGCGTCGATCGCCCAGGCGCCGGCCGCGCGGCGCGATGCAAGCCGGTTGATGGTGCTCGCGGGCGACCGCACGGAGCATCGTTCGTTCGGCGAGTTGGCGACGCTCCTGCGCTCCGACGATCTGCTCGTTCTCAACGAGACGCGCGTCATTCCGGCCCGGCTGCTCGGGCGCCGGTTGCCCGGCGACGGTGCGGCGGAGCTGCTGTTGCTGCACCCGGCAAGCGGGGCGCGCTACGATCCCGGCGCGCTTGCATGGATTGCGCTGGCGCGGCCGGCACGCCGGCTGCGTCCCGGCGACCGCGTCGGCTTCGGTACCCTCGGCGAAGCGGTCGTCACGCGCGAGCTCACCGAAGGGATGCGTGAGATCGTCTTCGAGATCGCCGAGCCCTTCGAAACGTTTCTCGAGCGCGCCGGACGGATGCCGATTCCGCCATACATCCATAACGACTCCCGCGAGGCGCAGGATCGCTACCAAACCGTCTTCGCGCGCGTGCCCGGGAGCATCGCCGCGCCGACGGCGTCGCTCCATTTTACGCGCGAGCTGCTCGACGCGATCGCCGCACGAGGCATCGAGATCGTTCGTCTCACGTTAGACGTCGGGCTGGGAACCTTCCGTCCGGTTTCGGCGGAGCGGATTGACGATCACCGCATGCACGAGGAGCTCTACTCGATCGAACCCGAGGCAGCCGGCATCATCGAGAGCGCACGCCGAACGGGGCGCCGCGTCGTAGCCGCCGGCACCACGGTCGTCCGCGCCCTCGAGGGCAACGTTGCGCGATTCGGGCGGATAACGCCGGGCGAGCATGCGACGGAGATTTTCATCACGCCGGGTTTTGAGTTCCGCGCAATCGACGCACTCATTACGAACTTTCACCTGCCGCGTTCGACGTTGCTGATGCTCGTGAGCGCCTTTGCCGGGCGCGAGCGCGTGCTGCGCGCGTACGCCGATGCGGTGCGGCGTGGCTACCGATTCTTTTCGTTCGGCGACGCGATGTTCGCGTCGCGTGAGGGCAATGCGCGCGGTCGTCTTTGACGCGCCGGGCAGCGCGGACGTGCTGCACGTCGGCGAGATCGCCGTGCCGCATCCGGGCGCCCGCGACGTGCTGGTTGCCGTCGAAGCCGCGGGGGTGTCGCGCGCGGACGTCATGCAGCGCAACGGTCACTATCCCCCGCCGCGCGGCGCGTCCCCGATTCTCGGGCTCGAGATTGCCGGAACGGTTGCGGCGGTCGGAAGGTTGGTGACGCGCTGGAAACCCGGCGATGCCGTCTGCGCGCTGACCAACGGCGGCGGCTATGCCGAGTACGTCGCGGTTCCCGCGGGGCAAGTCTTGCCGATTCCCGACCGATGGAGCGCGATCGAAGCGGCGACGCTGCCGGAGAATGCGTTTACCGTGTACGACAACCTCGTGACGCGCGCGCGTCTGCGCCGAGGCGAGGTCGTGCTCGTTCACGGCGGCACGAGCGGGATCGGTTCGACGGCGATCATGTTTGCGCGCGCGCTCGGCGCTACGCCGGTTGCGACGGTGGGAACTTCGGAGAAACAAGCCGCGGCGCTGCGCTTCGGGGCCGCCGACGCGATCGACTACCGCACCGCCGACTTCGTCGAGGCGGTGCGCGCGTTCACGCACGGGCGCGGCGCCGACGTCGTGCTCGACATCGTCGGAGGCCCGTACATCGCGCGGGACCTCGAAGCACTGGCGCTCGACGGGCGCGTCGTCTGCCTCTCCACCGCGCTGGGCAGCCGGGTCGATCTCGACTTGCGCGCGCTGTTCGCCAAGCGCGCCGCCATCATGGCGTCGAGCTTGCGGCCGCGAACGGCGGCGCAAAAAGCCGGCATCGCGCGCAGGCTCGAGCGGCAGATCTGGCCGCTGCTGCCGAAGCGAGATCCGATCGTCCCGCTCGTGGATTCGGTCTATCTCGTTCGAGGCCGCGGCCGACGCGCACGCTCGAATGGAATCGAGCGCGCACGCCGGAAAGATCGTGCTCGTCCCCTAGTGGTAAATGCCTTGGCCCAGCGACGTGGGGCCGGTGGCCATAAAGAAGAGCATCGGGATCGAGAGCATCGTGTTGGCTCGGGATGCCAGAAACGCAATGCGGCGCGCCTTGGCCTTCTGTTCGTCGGTCGCGGGCACGATACCGAGCACGCGCTTCTGATTCGGCCAGATCAGCCCCCACACGTTGAGGAGCATGATGGTGCCCAGCCACGCGCCCAAGCCGATCGGAGCCATCGCACCTTGTAACGAGAAGGCGGCGAGGAAACCGTTCGCGCCGCCGGGCGCGGTGTAGCCGCCGAGGAGCGCGGCTCCGAAAATCCACGTGACGACCGCGCCCCAACGGAAGAAGAGCAGCGCGCGCGGCAGCACATATTTAGAGATCGGGCCGGCTTCGCCGGCGGCGGTCGCCTCTTTGACCGCGGCGGCGTTGACGAAGTTGAAGAAGTAGAGCAGGCCGATCCACATGATGCCGGCCATGATGTGAAACCACCGTAAAAACCAGTCGCTTGCGGGGCTCATGCGCCGGCTCCCGATGCGTGCGAGACGATCAGCTTCGCAACGTACCAAAGGATCGCGGTGAGCAAGAACCCACAGATCACCGTGCCCCAGAGCGAGTCCAACGGATTTTTCACCTATGAACCTCCTACGCAAAAGCGCGTCGTGCTATTTCCCCATGGTTGCTCGCTCCGAGAGCGGGTCCTCCCGCGGTTCCACCACCAGCGTCTTCGCATGGGTGTACCACACGAGCCCCGGAGGCGCGGCGCGCTGCTTGCGAACGTGCTTGCGCAACGTGTAATCGACGGCGACCGTCGCCGCGCCGCGCGCACGCGAGTGAAATGCCGCTAAAGCCGCGGCGGCCTCGAGGTCTTCGGGCGGCGCGTCGGCGCGATCGTCGCGCGAGAGGATGACGTGCGCGCCGGGGATGCGCTGCGTGTGAAACCAGAGATCGTTGGGGCGCGCCACGCGAAAGGTGAGCTCGGCATTCTCCAGCGGCGAACGTCCGACGACGATCCGCGAGCCGCGGGCGGTGCGAAACTCCAGCAGCGCTCGTTTACGGCGGAGCGTACGCGCGGGAGCGTGCCGGTCGGGCCGTACGCCCAACTCGGCGATCGCGCTCTCGACCGCGTCGAAGTCCTCGCTCGCCGCGCGCTCCGCTTCCCAGCGCAAGGTTTCGACGGCTTCGAGCGACGAGCGCACGGACGATTCGCGCGAATCGAGATGCGGCAGCATTTTGGCGTAGCGGCGATACTCTGCGAAGAGTTGAGCCGCGCGTTCTTTGGCCTCGTCACGCTCGGAATCCGGCAGCTCGTGAAGCGTCGCAAAGACGGCCTCGCCTCGCGCGCGCAGTTCGTCGCGCCTTGCCGCGCGCAGGCGCTTCGCGGCGAGCGATTCGAGCTCGTCGAGCAGCTTGCGCTCGCGCTGCGCCAAGCGTTTGAGCACCGCGCGCCGCCGCACCGCGATGCGCTCGTCGCCGCGGTGGGCCAGCTGCCGCCGGCGTTCGCGCGCGAAGAGCTCCAGCACCGATCCCGCGGGCTGCGCGTCGAGCGTCCGCGGGTTTTGCGGGAGCGGGGGCGGGAAATACGGCGACCCGGCTTGCACGGGGCGCTGCGGATTCTCGGAGGGTGAGAACTCCTTGGATGCGGCGACGACGGTCGCGTCTTTGACGAGCACGACGTTGCCGAATCGCGGGACGAGCTCCAAGTAGAGATCGAGCGAATCGCCGACGCCGAAACGCGAGCGGGCCGCAAACGTCAATCGAAGAAGCCGGTCGTTTCGCCGCGACGCGACGCCGACCAGCACCATGCCCTGGAGTGCCCTGGCGAGCGCGCGCACAAAACCCGGCTCGGTCAGAATTCCGAGCTCGCCCTCCTCGACCGTGACCATCGGCGGGCTCGAAAAGAGATCGACGGCGAGCAGCGCGCGCGTGCCGCGCGTGCGAAAGAGCAGTGCGGTGCGCCCGTCCGGCAGCAAGCCGGCATCCTCGACGCGCGCGCCGCGAAGGGCACGCTCGAGCTCCTCGGCGAGACGGCCGATGAGGACCCAGTCGGTTAGCATCAAAGATGGTATTCGTGAGAACGCCACGATTCTTCGCAATGCTCTTCGCACTCTCGCTAGGCGCCTGCAGCCAAGGCGGCGGACCCGCCGCTCCCAAGGGATGGCAGCCCCTCGCGGGCGCGCCCAGCACCTGGAGCAGCGGCAGCGGTGCTGCGGCCCAAGAGTACCGGTACCTCACCACGCCGTTTACGGGAACGCTCGGGGATCTCGCCTCGACGGTGACGATCGACGTTCTGCTGCATCATCGCGGCGCCAGGCTCCGGGGCAGCGTCGTGCCGTTCGCGCCATGCCCCGGCGCGGCGGCCGTTGCGACCTTTACGCTGCCTGACGGAAGCACGCTCGAGGCGGGCTTCGCACTGCGCAACGAGCAAGCGGTACGCACCACCTACACCCGCCCGACCGGTTCGCCGGCCGACCCGAACGTGGCCGACGCGATGCAGAAGTCGCTATGCATCGCCCCCGCGTGATCCCGCGATTTCGAGGGCTTGCCGCCACGGGGCGTGAACCGAGGGAGGGTTGACCAAAGGGCCGGGCCTGCTCTTCGTCGTTTCCGGGCCGTCCGGGGCCGGCAAAGACACCCTCGTCGAGGGATTACGGCAAACGCGGCCGAGCTTGCGTTATTCCGTTTCGGCGACCACGCGTCCGCGCCGGGCCGAGGAACGCGACGGAGAACACTACTTCTTCGTTACGGAGCTCGAGTTCGACCGGCTGCGGCGGCATGGGGGTCTTTTGGAGTGGCGCGAGTACGGCGGCAACCTCTACGGCACGCCACGCGATTACATCGAGCGAAGTCTCTCCGAGGGCTACGACGTCATCGTGAAGCCCGAGGTCAACGGTGCGCTCGCCGTTAAGGCGGCCTACCCCGATGCGGTGCTGATTTTTCTGGTGCCGGACCGGTTCTCGAATCTCCGCGAGCGACTGCTCGCTCGTCGAACCGAGACGAACGAGGAGATCGCGCACCGGCTCGAGATCGCGCAACAGGAGATGAAGTTCATTCGGCAGTTCGATTATCTGGTCGTCAACGCGCAAGACCGTCCGCAGGAGGCGGTGCGCGATCTGGAGGCAATCCTGCAAGCGGAGCGGTTCCGCATTCACCGGTACCCCGACGACTCGATCCACGGTCGAGACGTCGTAAGACCCACGATCGTAACGCAAAGGAATCATTCATTCACTCATGAGTAAATCTGTTTTCGGCGACCTCGACGCGCTGCTGGAGCACGCCGACTCGAAGTTCAGCCTGGTCAACATCGTCACCAAACGCGCGCGCCAGCTCAACAACTGGATCCGCGTGCAGCAGCTCCCGCCGACCGACCGGCGCGAATACTTTGCGAGCGAGCCGCTCGTCGACAAGGAGACCATCAACCCGAACAAGCCCGTCTCGATCGCGCTCGACGAGATCGCCGAAGGCAAGATCGAGTATCGCCGCACGCGCGAAGGCATCAAGTAGGTCAAACCATGTGCGGGATCGTCGGGTACATCGGCCAACGCGATAGCGTTCCCATCATCCTCGACGCGCTGGCGCGGCTCGAGTACCGCGGCTACGACAGCGCCGGTATCGCGGTCATCGACGCCGGCGGCGCCCTGGCCGGCTCGAAGGCCGAGGGCAAGCTCTCGCGGCTCGCCGAGCGGTTGAGCAACGGCGAGGCGCTCGCCGGCGCCGTCGGCATCGGCCACACGCGCTGGGCAACGCACGGGCGCCCGTCGGACGCCAACGCGCATCCGCATGTGGATTGCACGCGGCCGGATCGCCGTCGTTCATAACGGCATCATCGAAAACTACGCGTCGCTGCGCGCACGCCTGCTCGAGCTCGGTCACGTCTTTCACCAGCGAGACCGATACCGAAGTGCTCGCGCATCTGATCGAGCTGCATTACGACGGCAATCTCGAAGCAGGCCGTGCGCCGCACGCTTAGCGGAGGTACGCGGCGCCTACGCGCTCGGCGTGCATCTCCAGCGACGATCCGGAGCATCTGGTCTTCGCGCGTAACGGGGCGAGCCCGCTGGTGATCGGCATCGGCGACGGCGAGATGTACGTCGCCTCGGATACGCCGGCGATTCTGCCCTACACGCGGCGAGAGATCATCCTGCAAGAGGGCGAGTTCGCCGTCGTCGGACGCGACGGATACGCGCTTGACCGATTACGCCGGCGACGCCGATCGAGCGCGACGCCGATTGCAGATCACCTGGGATCCGGGCGTCGGCCGAGAAGAGCGGCTTCAAGCATTTCATGCTCAAGGAGATCTTCGAGCAGCCGACGGTCATCAAAGAGACGCTGAGCCGGCCGGATCGACGAAAGCGGGCACGTGCATCTCGCGCGCGAGCTCGGCGCGATCACGCCCGAACGGCTCGAGCGGCATCAGCAAGATCGCGATCACCGGCTGCGGCACCGCCTACCACGCAGGCATGGTCGGCATGTATTTGCTGCGCTCGCTGGTGCGGCTGCCGGTCGAGATGGAGCTCGCCGAGCGAGTTTCGCTACGGCGATCCGGTGATCGATCCGACGACGCTCGTCATCGCGATGTCGCAGTCGGGCGAAACCGCCGACACCGATCGAAGCCGTGCGGATCGCCAAGTAGGCCGGCTGCGGCGTGCTGGGCATCTGCAACGTGCTCGGTTCGCATCTGACGCGGCTCGCCGACGGCATGCTCTATACGCGCGGCGGCCCGGAGATCGGCGTTGCGGCGACCAAAACCTACGTCTCGCAAGTCGCCGCCATGACGCTCTTCGCGCTCTATCTCGCGCGTCTCCGCGGCACGCGCCGGAGCGGCAGGCTTACGCGAGATCGCCGACGGCACGAAGCTGCTTCCGGCGGCCGTCGACGTCGTGCTCGACACGTCCGATCGAGATTCGCAGCGGTGGCGCGCGAAGCTTCGCAAAGCGCACAGCGTGCTCTTCATCGGACGTTACGTCAACTTTCCGACCGCGCTGGAAGGCGCGCTCAAGCTGAAGGAAATCTCGTATATCCACGCCGAGGGCTACCCGGCCGGCGAGATGAAGCACGGCCCGATCGCGCTGCTCGACTCGACGCGTCCCGGTGATCGGCATCGTGACCGAAGACCGCGTGCGGGAGAAGATGCTTTCGAACCTGATGGAATCCAAAGCGCGCGAGGCGCCGGTGATCGTCGTTGCGAATCACGGCGACGAAGAGATCGCCGCGCGTCGCCGATCACGTCTTTTGGGTACCGAAGGTCGACGAGCTGCTCTCGCCGATCGTCAACGTCATCCCGCTGCAGTTGCTCGCCTACCACATCGCCGACATCGAAGGCAAAGACGTCGATCAGCCGCGCAACCTCGCCAAGACCGTTACGGTCGAATAACGCGTCATGATTCGCAGCGACGGGCGCGCATCCGACGAGCTGCGCCCGGTGACGATCGAACCCGGGTTTCTCAAATACGCCGAGGGCAGCGTGCTGATCGGCGTCGGGAATACGCGCGTGCATCTGCGCCGCGACGATCGAAGATCGCGTTCCGGCGTGGATGAAGGGGCGGGGTCTGGGCTGGGTCACCGCCGAGTACGCCATGCTGCCCCGCGCGACCCAAGAACGCACGCAGCGCGAAGCGTCGAAAGGACGCCTCGGCGGCCGAACGCACGAGATTCAGCGCATCATCGGACGCGCGCTGCGCGCCGTGACCGACACGGCGAAACTCGGCGAGCGCACGGTTTGGCTCGACTGCGACGTTATCCAAGCCGACGGCGGCACGCGCACGGCCGCGGTTACCGGCGCGTGCGTGGCGCTGGCTCTGGCGCTGCGCACCCGTTTCGATGCGGCGGACCGCGCGCGACTGGCCGCTGGCCGCGATGGTTGCGGCGACGAGCGTCGGCATCGTCGGGGGCACGCCGCTGCTCGATCTCGCCTACGACGAGGATAGTCAAGCGCACGTGGACATGAACGTCTTCATGACCGACGCGGGCAGATTCGTCGAAGTGCAGGGCACCGCCGAGGCGGCTCCGTTCGACCGCCGCGAGCTCGGACTCGCTGCTGGCCCTGGCCGAATGCGGGCATTCGCAGGCTCTTCGTCGCTCAGCGCGCCGCGTTCGACGTGACGCCCTCTGCGCATGCCGGTTGACGCGGCGTTTGCGCGAGCTCGTAGCGCGCGTGGGGGCATTCCACATCACGCGACCGGCCGATGCGGCGCGCGCAGCGGCGGGTCGAGGAGGCCCTCGCAAATGGTGCGCTCGACGATGCGCTGCGGGCGGCCTATCTCGACGAAACGCGCCGGTATTTCGAGGGTTTCGATTCGGAGGCGCGCGCCCATCTGCGCGACGTCGATCGCCGGCTCGAGCGGACGAATCAGATCGTCTTCAACCTCACCGCGGAGCGCGGCGTTGCGGTGAAGAGGATCGAAGCGACGCAGTCGGTGCTCGACGCTTTGGCAGCCGCTCCGGCAGGCAAAACTCGTGAAGATTCTCGACCAGGTCGGCCGCGCGACGAACGATTTCTTCGAGTATGCCGGAGGGGTGACGCTGCTCTCCGCGGAGTCGTTGGGCTTCATGGCGCGCCTGCGAATTCGTGCGGGCGAAACGGTCGCACAATGCGCGATCCTGGGCGTGCAGTCGCTCGTGATCGTGATTCTCACCGGGCTCTTCACCGGGATGGTGATTTCGCTGGAATCCGCGCAGCAGGCGGTCGCGTACGGGTTCGGCGGCTTCGTCGGCGGGGCGGTTGCCTACGCGTCGGTGCGCGAACTCGGCCCGATGCTCACGGGCGTCGTCGTCGCGGGACGCGTCGGCTCGGCGATCGCCGCCGAGCTCGGGTCGATGGTCGTGACCGAACAGATCGAGGCGCTGCGTTCGATGGGCTTGCAGCCGGCGCGCTTCCTGGTCGTTCCACGCCTGGTGGCGCTGCTGCTGATGCTTCCGCTCTTGACGATCTTCGCCGACGTGGTCTCGATCGGCGGCGGGATGTGGGTCGCGCATTCGTACGCGCACATCGCATACGACTCGTTCCTCTCGTCGGTGCGTCAGCAGATCGACATGTCCGACGTGCTCAAAGGGCTCCTCAAGTCGTTCGTTTTTGCCGCGATCATCGCGATGGTCGGGTCGTATCAGGGGCTCTCGACGCGCGGAGGAGCGGCCGGCGTCGGTCAATCGGTCACGGCGGCCGTCGTGATCTCGATCATCCTGATCTTCATCTCCAACTTCGTGCTCTCGTTCTTGCTCTTCAGTTGATGGACGCGACGAACGGCACGCGCACGATCGTTCGGATGGAGGACGTCTCGCTGTCGTTCGGCGGCAGGGTGGTGCTCAAGAACTGCTCGCTCGACATCGTCGAAGGGGCGATCACGTGCATCATCGGGCTCTCCGGCGCCGGAAAGTCTACCATCCTCCGGCTGATCGACGGCCTGTTGCTTCCCGACGGCGGGCACGTGTACGTCCGCGACAAGGACATCTGCCATATGAACGAAGAGCAGCGCAACGAGGCGCGGAAGAAGATCAGCCTTTCGTTTCAGTTCTCCGCACTGCTCGACAGTCTAAGCGTCGGCGACAACGTAGCCTTACCGCTGCGCGAGCACACGAAGCTGGAGGAGCAGGAGATCCGCCGGATCGTCGTCGACGCGCTCGACAGCGTCGGCCTTGCGAACGCATACGACAATCTTCCGTCGGAGCTATCGGGCGGCATGCTCAAGCGCGCGGGATTCGCGCGGGCGATCGTTACGCGTCCGGACCTGGTGCTCTACGACGAGCCGACGACCGGTCTCGATCCCATCGTGACCAACCTCATCACCGATACAATCATCAAACTTCGGAGGAAGCTGAAGGGGACGGCCGTCGTCATCTCCCACGACTTACCGTCGATCTTTGCGATGGCGGATTACGTCGCCATGCTCTTCGAAGGCGCGATCATCGCGTTCGACACCGCCGACAAGATTCGCAACTCCACCAATCCGATCGTGGTTCAGTTCCTCGAAGGTTCTGAGGTCGGTCCCATCCCGATTTAACGTGCCAGGCTATCGAGAAGGACGCGGGGTAATAGGAATCTGATATGACGAGGCAAGCCCAGGTTGGGGCGTTCGCGATCCTCGCGCTGCTGCTGCTCTTCGGCGTCTTTTACGTCATCAGCGATTTTGGGACGCGGCATACCGGCTATCGCGTCGGAGTGCGCTTCCAATCGGCGGCGGGCGTCACGCCCGGCGCGCAGGTGTACTTCAGCGGCGTGGACGTGGGATCGGTCGACTCCATCAAGCTGCTCGACGACAATACCGTGGACGTGATCCTCGCCGTCAACCACGAGATCGACATCCCGTCGGCATCGAAGTTTTTGATTCAGGCTCCGCTCACGGGCTCGCCCGTCGTCGTCATCATTCCGCCGCGTCAGAAGCCGCCGGTGCCGCTGTTGCCGCGGGAGGTTCTGCCGATCTCGGAGCAGCCGCACGGCATCAATGGCGCCTCGGTCGCGGATCTGCTCGAGCAGGGACAGGGCGAGCTCAGACGATTCGACACGGTCATGGCGCTGGTCGAAGCAGCGCACGCCCAAACTGCTCGACACGCTGCAAACCACGCTCAACAACGCCAACGATCTCACGCTCAGCACGAAAGAGCTCGCTGGCAGCGTCTTTCCGACGAGCTGCTCGCGCTCGGCAACAACCTCCAGGGGAGCCTGACGAACGCGAGCGCAAACATCGTCGAGCTCTCGGCGACGCTCAACAGCTCCGCGACGGTCGATTCGAAGAAGGTCGGAGCGCTGCTGGATCAGTTCCAGTCGACGGCGGTCTCGCTCAATCGCTCGATGACCGCGCTACAGGATCTCGCGACCGATCCGCGCCTCAAGGCCAACATTCTTGCGACGACGGAGAGCATCGCCGAGACGACGCAGACGCTTGCCGCGATGACGAAAGATCTGCGTACCGTAACGGGCGATCCGCAGACGCAGGCGCAGATGCGCAACACGATTGCGAATCTCGACGCGGTGATGCAGAAGGCCAACTCGCTGCTGGGCGAGCTCGGCGGCAAGAGCAGCGTCTACGGCGTCGACGCGGGTGCCAGCCCGGCGCCGCTTACCGTTCCGAGTACCTCGCCGTATCCGGGTGCGGCGCCGGTTCCCTCCGGCACCGCGACGCCCGGCGGCGTCTCGCCCGAGCTGCGCTCGAAGCTGCAGAGCAAACTCGCCTCGTTAGCGCGCAACCTCATCGCCGTCCAGGTACGATTGAGCGGTCTCTCGCCGGCGCACAATCTCGGTCTCAATCCGGTGCTGACCGAGAGTCAAGGGCCGCTCGGCGACATCAACATGGTCCTGCTGCCGCACGGCGGCACGAGCCTCATGGTCGGTGCGAACGCCATCGGAACCAACACCACGTGGAACGCGCTGCTGGAGAAGAACGCGAACGATTTTCACCTCGGCGCGGGCGTTCTCTACTCGCAGATCGGGGTCTTGGGGCAGTACGCACCGGTACGCGGCCTCGGCTTCGAGACGCGCATCTACGATCTCACCTATCCGATGATCGACCTGTACGGCAACCTGCATCTCGCGCCCGGTGCGGAGCTCTTCTTCGGGCAGCGAGACATCACGCACGCGTCGCGCCGCAACACGTTCGGTCTCCAGTATCAGTTCTAGTGGGAAGCGAGTCCGGCCGGCCGCGCGTCGGCATCATCGGAGCCGGCGCGATGGGCACGCTCTTCGGGTTTCATCTCGCCGCGAACTGCGACGTGACGATTCTCGACGACAATGCCGAGGTCGCAGCGGCGGTCGCGCGCGACGGTTTGCGCGTCAACGACGAGCCCGCGCGGAAGGTCGCCGTCGCCGCGCGGGCGCGGGATCTGTACGGATCGCAAGATGCTCTTTCTCTTCGTCAAGGCCGTCGACACGCTGGAAGCGCTGCGGGCCTTCGCCGGCGAGCTCGATCCGGCCGCGCCCGTGATCTCGCTGCAGAACGGCGTCGGCAACGAAGACGCGATCAAGACGGCGCTCGGCGGAGCGCGTCCCCGTGATCCTCGGCATCACGACGGAATCGTCGCAGACGATCGCGGCGGGACACGTGCGAAGCTCGCAGCACGGCAACACCATCATCGGCTCGACGACCGCGTCCCCGACGACCGCGCGCACGGTGACGGAACTTCTCACGCGCAGCGGCCTGCGGGCGGCCGTCGTTCATGACATCAAGCCGCACCTGTGGGGGAAGCTCGTCGCGAACGCATCGGTCAACGCGTTGTCGGCGCTGCTCGACTGCAATGCCGGCGAAATCGTCCGCGACCCCAACGCCGCCCGGCTTGCAGAAGCGCTGGCCGAGGAAACCGCGAGCGTCGCATCGGCGCTGCAGATCAATCTGCCGTTCGTGAATCCGTGGCAGTACGTCACGCAGGTCGTCGCGCTCGGAGCCGATTCCAAGAGCTCGATGGCATACGATCTCGAGTCGGGCCATCCCAGCGAAATCGAGCACCTCAATGGCGCGGTGGTTGCCTTCGGCCGGCGTTCGGGAACGCCGACGCCGTACAACGAGGCGATGGTGCGCCTCATCAAGGCTCGCGAGGCGCTGCGCGGCCGTTAAGGCTGCGGTTGCAAACGGAGAAGGCGAATCGCGCCGTCGTGCGTCTCGACGTCGATGCGCTGCGCGGCGCTCCCGTTGACGATGCCGTCGATCGTTTCCGCGGAGCCGTTGGCGGTGCCGCGAAGGCCGAAGTCGGTGAAGAGCACGCCGTTGTCGGTATGCAAGTGGACGCCGAAAGCCGCCCGAGCGCCGATCCAGACTTCAACGTCGCCACGGACGCGTCGAAAAGTGCAGCGTACCGGGCCACTGGGTAGCGCCCATCATTACCGAGAGATTGCCCTCGCCGACCGTCGCCTGCGCATAGCCGGGTATCTTGATATCCACGTTGCCGCGGCGCGCCGCGACGCGAACGTTGCCGGTGATGTCGGTGACGTTGACGTTGCCGCGCTGTGAGTCGACGACCAAGTCGACGCCGTCGGGCACGCGGACGAGCAGCGCTTGGTACCCGTACGGCGCCCGGATCACCACCCCCAGCGGTGCGGGGTGCAGCCGCGGCGCGGGAGGCGGCGTCCCCTGGGCGAGCGCCGTCGCCGCGACGGTAAAGAGATCGCGGGGTTGGTTCTGCATCGGCTGATAGGCGTTGACGACGCCCGAGCCGACGCGGACCGCTAGCGTGGCGCCGGGATGCAGCGCTCCCAGGGTGGTGACGTAGGGAGCCCGGGTGCTGCATGCGGCCAGCAGCAGCGCTGGAAGAAGAAGGGAGACGCGATTCACGAAGCCAGCCTTTCTATGAGCGGACGGCGCCTCTTTCAGCGATGGATCCCGGGGATGCTCGCGGCGGCGCTTGCGGCGTGCGGCGGGTCGCTGCCGCCGGCGTCGAGCGGCGCGCCTGCAGCGGCGGCGCGCGCCCAAAGCCGCTGGATTCCCGCAACGGGGGACTCGATTCAGATTCAATACGACGGGAAGCTCGATCTCCACGTCGCCGCGACGATCTACGACCTCGATCTCTTCGACACGCCGGCATCGGTGGTCGCGCAGCTGCATACGCAAAACCGCCGCGTGCTCTGCTACGTGGACGTGGGCACCTGGGAGAACTGGCGCCCCGATGCCAAGCAGTTTCCCAAGAGCGTGCTAGGCCGCCCCGACGGGCACTGGAAGGGCGAACGATGGCTCGACATCCGTCAGACTGCGATCCTCGAGCCGCTGATGGCGCATCGCCTCGACCTGTGCAAGAAGAAAGGCTTCGACGGCGCCGATCCGGATAACATCGACGGCTACCAGAACAAGACCGGCTTTCCGCTGACCGGCGCCGAGCAGCTCGTCTACGACGGCTGGGTCGCCCAAGCGAGCCACGACCGCGGCCTCACCGTCGATCAGAAAGACGATCCCGCCCAGATCAAGGACTTCGGCGACGATTTCGATTTCGCGGTCGACGAACAGTGCTACGTTCAGCTTTGGTGCGACCGGCTCGCCCCGTACGTCCAGCGCAATCGCCTGGTCGTGGACATCGAGTACTTCCACGACACGCAGCGCTTTCTCGCCGATACCTGTCCCGAGGCGGCCCAGAACCACGACACCGCGATCCTCAAGCGCCTCCAACTGACGGCCTGGATCCTGACCTGCAAGAAGGGCTAGCCCAAGAAAGGGCGGCTTCTTCGCTTTCTCGAATGCGATGAAAGATTTATTATGTCGCATTCAGCCAAGGTAAAGAAGCCTCGCCCGGCGCCGCCCCGGCCCGACCCGCTGGTCGCCGACCTGCGGGGCTATCTCTTGACCGAGCGTAAGCGCAGCCCGCTCACCGTGGCCGCCTACGAGCGCGATCTCAATGAGTTCACGGCGTTTCTCCGGGACCGGGAGCCGGGGACCTCGCTGCGGCGCGCCGGAACCTCGCACGTGCGGCAGTACATCGCGCAGATGTTCGACGCTCGCGGTTACGATAGCCGGACCGTCTGCCGGAAGTTGTCGTCTATTCGCGCGCTCTACCGCTTTCTGAAGATCACGGGGGTCCGCGAGGACGATCCGGCTGCGGCTATTCCAGGGCCGTCCGTCGCCAAGAAGCGGCCGGCGCCGCTGAAGGTGGACGAAGTCATGAAGCTGCTGCGGACCACGATCGCGGGACGCAGCGACGAAGCCCGGCAGCGCGACCACGCGATCATGGAGCTCTTTTACGCCAGCGGCATGCGCCGGGCCGAGCTCGCCGGCGTCCGGCTCGCCGACGTGGACCTCGAGGAGCGCACGATCAAGGTGACCGGGAAGGGCAACAAGGAGCGGGTCGTTGTCATCAATCGGACGGCGGCCGCTGCGATCGATGCCTATCTGCGGGTTCGGCCGCGCAGCGCGGATCCGCACCTCTTCCTGGGCCGCGGCGGAAAGGGCCTAACGCCAAAGCACGTGTGGCGAATCTTCCGCGCGATTTATACGATCAGCGGGGTCGCCAAACACGCCAGTCCGCACACGCTGCGCCACTCCTTTGCAACGCACTTGGTCGAAAACGGCGTGGATCTCGAGACGGTGCGCGAGTTGCTCGGGCACGAAAGCCTTGCGACGACGGGCGTCTACTTGCAGCTTGCCATGGGCCACAAGCGGCGCGCGTACGACGAGGCGCATCCGCGCGACAAGCTCGAGCGCTAAGGCTTCTCCTTCAACGCGGCGGATCGGGCCAAATGCCCGCCGTCACCGCCTGCGCGATGTCACGGTGAAACTGCAGCCTGAGAAACGCGGCGCGATCCGGCGCATCGAGATCCGCGGCGCTGACGTGCATCAAATGATTGGCACGATCGAGGGCTTTGACGGCTTCCTTACTTTGCCCGCATCGGCGCATCACTTGGGCGATCGCCCAATAACAGTATGCGGGCCAGTCGGAGCCGTACTCCATGGCTTTGGCATCGCCGCGTAGGCGTCCGATCGCGCTCAGCGCCGCTTCTTGATTGCCGACCAGCAAATGCCAAATCGCGACCTCGGCGAGCGTCTTCGCCGACCAGCGCTGCGAGTCGGAGCGCGCACGTATCGCAAAGGATGCTTCGGCCAGCTCGATCGCGCGGGGATAGTTGCCGGCGGCCCCTTCGGCCGAGGCGAGATTCTCTAAGATCGACGCTGCGATGAGCTCGAACCCTTGGCGCTTCGCGTCTTCAAGTGACGCGCGCGCCAACGCCCGCGCGCCCTCGAGATCGCCGGTGTAGGCTTTGACGAAGACTCCGTTGGCGAGCGCACCAAGACGGCCGCGTTCGTCGCCGGCGCGCTCGAAAAGGCTCAACGCGAGTTCGCACGCGGCAAACGCGCGATCGAAGAATCCTATCCGCGCTTCGAGCACCGAGGCGTTCATGTGTTGGGCGGCGGCGGCGTTGCGGTCGCCGCTCTCGGCGTAAATCCGCGCCGCGGCGGCGAAGTTCTCGCGCGCGGTTCCAACGTGCGCGTCGGAGGATCCGTACGAAATTCCAAGACGGCCGAATGCGTGGGCTTCGGCGGTCCGGTCGCCGAGTTTCGACGCCAACGTGATGCAGCGGTCGGCGATGAAGCGGCAGCGCTCGACGTCGCGGCGTTGATAGGCCAGAATCCAACCGCTGGCAAGCGCGAGCATTTCGAGGCTCGCGTCGCCCGCATCGATCGCCGTTCGCTCGGCCGCGTCGCAGTGTGCGGCGGCAACGGCAAGATTGCCGCGAAGCGCCTCGACCTTGCCCAGAAAACAGAGCGCCTTGACCTCACCGGCGCGATCGCCCGACGCGCGGCTCGACCCTAGCGACGCGCCTCCGGCCGCGACGGCGGCAGCGAGATTGCCGCGCGTCAGGTCGAGCTTTCCCTGCGCCAAGTCGGCCACGGCCCTCCACCGCAGGTCGGACTCCGCGGTCGCCGCGCGCAGCGCCGCGATGGCCCGGTCTTGCTCCGAAAGGTCGGCGGTCGTCGCCGCATATTCGACCCGCTCGAGCAGCGCCTGCCGATGCACCTCCGCGTCCCCGAGTTCGCGATCCACTTGCTCGAGTTTCGAAAGCATCGTCGCGCGCGCCGCTCCATCCCCGCGCCGCGACGCGATCGTGACCGACTCGAGCAGCATCGCCGCGCGTACCGGCAGCGAGAGCTCGAGGGCCAGCGCCCGTTCGCCGAGCGCGCGTGCTTCTTCCAGGGCGCCGATGGCGATCGTCCGTCGCACCGCTTCCAGGTAGCACCGGCCCGCATTGGCCGCATCGCCGGCCGCCTCGTAATGCGCGGCTAACGTCGCCGAGAACTCGGAGAATCGTTCCGGATAAAGTTCTTCGAGCACGCGAGCGATGCGCCGCCGGCGCACGGCCGCGACGTCGGCGGGTATTTCCGCCACGATGGCATCGTGGACGAGCGCGTGCGTGAACGCATATTCCAGCACGCCGCGTCCGCCGGCTTCGCGGACGATGCGGCGATCGAAGAGCTCGTCGAACGATGCCCTTAGCGCCGCCTCTTCCCAACCGCTTATGCTGCGGACTGCCTCGCGCGAGAAGCGATCTCCGATGCAGGCGGCGATCTCGGCGATCGTGCGCGCATCTTCCGAGAGCCGTTCGACGCGGCGAGCGACGGCCTCGTGCAGCGTTCCCGGCGTTGCGGAGGGCGAGCCGCCGTCGCGATTATCGGCAACGAGCTGCACCAAAAACAGCGGGTTGCCCTGCGTCGTCGCAACCAGCGTCTCGGCGTTGCGCTCCCGGATCTCCGGCGTCGCGGCGCGCAACTCGTTGACGTCGGCGATCGAGAGGCCGCCCAGCCAAAGACTCATTGCGCCGGCGGTGCGCGTCTCGCGGCGCAGACGGTGCAGCGCGTGCAGGCGCGGCGTCTCGTCGTCGCGGTAGGTGATCAACACCATCACCGGCGCACCGGTGATGCGGCGCAGCAAGAAATGCAGCAAATCGAGCGACGACGTCTGGGCGCGGTGAACGTCTTCCAAAATCAGCAGCGTGGGGCGCTGCGCCGCAAGGTCGGCTAAGCAGCGGAAGACGGATTCAAAGAGCCGCATTCGTTCGCACTCCGCGTCGAGTCGCGGCAGCGTGGGAAGCGCGACGCGCGCGTGAAGCTCCGGAAGTAAAGCGGCAACGCCGGCGAGCGCGATGCCGGGGCGCAGCGACGCGACCAGCGGTAGCGCCGAGCGCAGCGCGTCGACGACGGCTTCATACGGGATCGCTTCAGGCGAGCCGGTCGCGCCGGTGAGAACGCGTCCGCCTCTCTCTTCCACGACGCGCGCGAACTCCGCGACGAGCCGGGATTTTCCGATGCCCGCCTCGCCGCCGACAAACGCACACGCGCCGCGGCCGCCCGCGACGCGGCGCCATCCCTCGAGCAGCCGCTCCATCTCGTCGCGCCTGCCCACGAACGGAAGAACGGCGGGCCCGGCGTCGGTCCGCTCCTCCTCCTTCCGCTCTTCTTCTCCCGGTGCTTCACCGCGCGCGATGCGTTCCGCCACGGCCGCCGTTTCCGACATGGGCTCGGCGCCGAGCTCGGCGCAGAGGCGCTTGGCAAAGGCCGCATACTCGCTCAGCGCGCCGGCGCGATCGCCGCTCTCGTAGCGCATCGCGACGATTCGGCGCACGACGTCTTCGCGCCAGGGGTCGACCGCGAGAATCTTACGCGCTGCCTCGATCGCGAGCGGATAGTTTGCATTGCGGCGCGCCTCGGAGACCTGCTCGCTCAGGCAGCGGAGATAGACGTTGCGCAGCCGTTCGCGAATGACGTCGAGCCATTCGTCGTAAACCTCCGGCAGCAGATCGCCCCGGTAGATCTCGATGGCCTCGGAGAGACGGGCGCGGTCGGCGGCGGCCTCGGCGAATGCCTCGACGTCGACCCAGAGACCTGAGTCGCGGTTCCAAAGCAGCTTATCGGTATCTATGGTCAGAGACCGGCGCGCTGCCTCCGGAAGAATCTTTGGAATTTCGCTCAACGTCGCGCGCAGCTTGGCGCGCGCGGAGGCCTCTGCGTCGTCGGGATAGAGCAGAAATGCAAGATACTCGCGCGAGACGGCGATGCCGCGATGGAGCAGCAGATACGCGAGGACTTGGAGCGATTTGCGCGGCGTCGCAAGCGCGACCCGTTCGCCGTCAAGTGCTACCTCGAGGTGACCGAAGAGCCGAACGTCTAGGTGACCGCGCGCGACGGCCTTCTCCACTGCTTGGGGAGCATTCTCCCGCGTCCGGGCAGCACCCCCGCCCGCAGCCGGCCCGGCGGCTACAACCTGATGCTCAGCGAGCCGGTCACCTGCAGCGGCTGCACGACTCCTAAGAAGCCCGTATTGTTGCCGTTGAACCAAAACGAGTAGGGGTATTGCAGTTGCGGCGGCGGCCGCGACGAAACGGAGTTCGGATAGAAGTTGCCGGCCGGGTATAGGAAGTTCGTCGGCAGCGAGCCGTACGCAGCACACGTACGGATTATCCCACGCATAGCCGCGCTGGCCGCAGATGTCGAGGAGGTTCGTGAAGTTCAGGCGTGCGGTGACGCGCGGGCTCACGTCGTAGCTGAACGCCAGTCCCATCTGCAGCTGCCACGGCTCTTTGAATGCGCCGAGGTTGTCGTAGCCCGCCGTGAACTTATCGGGGATGAAGAGCGGCAGGTTCCCGTAGTCGTCACAGAAGGCGGGATCGGCCGCCTTTCCGTGCGCGGCGACCCATGACGCCGGCGGGGCGTAGCACGGACTGCGGGTTGTATCCGGGCCACTGCGGTCGGCGCGCCGTACTCGGCGCCCGAGACGAAGTTCCAGGAGTTCGTCGTCGGTGAAGCGCTGGTGCTTGTAGTTCAAGAGTCAACGTCGCAACGTAGGGCACGGCATAGCCGTTCGCGGCGGCTGCCGGACCGGGAATGACGTCGTAGGTCGGATACCACGCGTTATCCGAGAAGATGTTCTGATACGGCTGATCGTAGTACGGGTTCGTGACGACGCCCGGCTGGTTGCAGTTGTTGCGTTCCCGCTCCGCCGTGCGATTCGTAGTAAGTAGCACGGATAGCCGCCGTGGCCTTTGATGATACGAGTCGTAGCCTGCGATGTAGCCGTTGAGTTGGTCGATGACGTTCTGGTTAGTATCGGTGAAGTTCTGATACTTGATCTGGCTGTGCGTGTACGTGAACGCGAGCTGGCCGCTCAGACCGTCTTGCGAGAAGTCGCCCTTCTGCATCGCGAACTCGACGCCGCTACTCTGCTGGCTGCCGACGTTGAGCCCCGACTCGAGGCCGCCCTGCGGATCGATGTAGAAGTTCTGCAGTTGATCGCGAGTCGCGCGGAAGAACGGGCTGAGCTTGAAGCTCCAGTCCGTGCCTTTGAGCCGGTGCTCCCACGAGAGGTCGTAGTTGTAGGACGTGTCCGGCCTGATCAAGTGATCGGGCGATTGAAACCGTAGCCGTAGAAATGCTCCCCCAGAAACGCCGGCAGGTCTTCTTTGATCGTGTTGTACTGGGACCCACGACGAGTTCGGCGGACGCGCGTAGACGCCGAACGACGCCGCGCAGCACGCTATTGGCGTCGAGCGTGTACGTGAGGCCGAGCCGCGGCTGAAAGCGCGCCGGCGTGTAGGAACCGCCGCTGGTGTTGATCAGGGCTCCGTAGGGCGATTGCGCGAGCGCGACCGTTTGCACGCCGTTACGATCGGACAGGCTCCGATGCCGTTGTTGGTGCGATCCATCGGCTTATTGTTATTGACGCCGGGAGCGAAACAATACTCGGCGTTATAAGCGTTGAACCAGAACTGCCGCGCCGGATCGTTCGGATCTGGTATCGCCGAAGTAATACGGAAATCCTCGATGCGCAGGCCGAGGTTGACGTTGAGGCGATCGTCGGGACGCCACTGATCGTTGATGGAGTAGCCCATCAAGGCGGCATCGACCTGATTGAGGCCCTGGTTTCCGCTCTCGAACGTTTTCGTCACGAGCCATTGCGGATCGACGCCGGGCGCGCATGCCGGCAGACTCGGGTTGGTTTTGCACGAGTAGGTCGCCGGAAGATTCGGTTGCGTCAACGTGCCTTGCGTCTGATCGTAACAGCCGATCTGCAGACCGCTCGACGGGTCGTAGCACTTGCCGTTGGTTCCCGACATAGCTCGTCACCGGCCAGTCCGATGGGAGGTAGGTCACGAAATATCGCTGCAGCGCCGAATACGTGTACGCGCCGGTGATGCTGAGCAGATGTTCGGGAACTGAGCTGATTGACGTAGCTCAGATTGAAGCCGTGGTGTGATCGGGCAGAAAGTACGGCAGCTCCCAGCCGTAGTACGGCTGAGCGTCCGAGTTGTAGCCGTTGATGTTCCAGTTCGAGTACATGCATGTAGCCGTAAAAGCGCAGATAGGACGACGGCGCTGAACTCGTGCTGATACTGCAGCTTCTCGACCGCGACGCCGTTCTCGTTGGGATCGCGGAGGTTATCCGGAAGCGGTCCTTGGAAATCGTGCGGCGGGCTCGACGGAAAGAAGTACTTGCTGACGTCGTTGGAGCGGAACGGCTTCATGACCGGACCGTTATATTGATAGGTGTCGTCCCACGCCAGCGGCCCGTAGAGCGCGTAACGACGTTTCGCGCCGAAATCGTTGATCGAGCTGTAAGTACTGATTGAGGTTTTCGCTGGTCATCCAGAGCGCTTGAACGTCGTCGCGCAGCCCGAATGCGCTTGCGGAATCCCGAAGTGGAAATTCACGATGGCGTCGCGCAGCGACTGCGTGGCCAGCGCAAAGCCGAGACCGCTCGTGAAGAACACGGGCGAGGGCGCCCCGTGTAGACGAAGCCGTTGGAGTACTTGAGCGCTTGACAGGTGCTGACGCCGCAGGTGTATCCCGGCACCGCACTGGTCGGGTAAAAGAACGAGTTGGGAATATTCGAACCGTTCGAGTTGTTGACGTAGCGGAATGCTTGATTACTGCCGCCGATGCCGACGTAGTAACTGAAGAGCCGGTCCGGCGTGAGCTCCGCCGGCTTCGACCGACGCCTGATGGTAGAAGGCCGGATAGCCGACGCCGAGAGCTCGCATCGCCGTACCCGGGCATACGTTCCGGTCTTGATCACCTGATTGACGTAGCCCGAGATGCCTTGCGCGTCGGAGCTTGCCGGAACGCCGCCGGTGTAGACTTGGACTTCCTGGCTGCCGAGGCTCGAGAGCATCGTCTGGGGCGCGTTATCGTAGGCGCGATTGACCGGAATCCCGTCCATCTCGTATCCGACCTGGTCGATGTCGCCGCCGCGAATGTGAACGGTCTGCCACCATCCGACCTCTCCGTGATCGAGCAAACACCTGGAACCGAAGCGATCGCGCCGTAGGCGTTGTTCGAGCTACCCGGCCCGGCGAGGCCTTGACGGGCCTGCTGGCCCGCTGCGTTGATCGAATAGACGTCGCTGGTCGTCCCGGTTTCACGAGGCGGCGCTCGATTGCGCGGTGACGTGCGCGATCGTCCGCAACGATGTCGTCATCGCGATGTTGTACGTCTGCACCTGATCTGCAACGACGGTAACGCCGGGCTGCGTCAGCGGGTCGTAGCCCTCTTTGCTAAACGAAAGCGTATACGTGTCGGGCGCGAGCGAAAGGAATCGGAAGGTTCCCGCTCGCGTCGCTCGTGGATCGGGCCGATTGCGAGGGCGACGAGGCGACCACCAGGACGCCGGCGAGCGGTGCGTGAGAGCGCGAATCCACGACTCGCCCAGTGACGCCGCCGGTCGTGCCGGCGATCGCCGGAAGCGGCAGCAGCGCAGCGACGATGAGAACGGAGAGCCATTGCAGCAGACGCATAGGGGATGTTATTTCACGAGCATGCGCTTGCCCTCTGCCGGCCGAGGCCGATTATCGTCACTCGTCGACCCAGTCGCGCGTGAGATAAAGCCAGAACGCGAGGCCCGCGTACGCTCCGTAGCGCGCAAACGCGCGCCGAATGGTACGAGTCCGCAGCGCGCTTCTGCCGCTGATCGCGAGATACGTTGGGCCGCGTCCACGAGTCGAGGACCAACGCGCGGTGCCGCCCCGAGCAACTGCATGACGTGCGCCGCGCCGTACGGCCCGATTCCGGGCAGCGCCAGCAGCGACTCCTCGACGTCGGCATCGGGATGAGCTCGCGCGTCGCGCAGGCGTCTCGAGGTCGAGCGTTTCGTCCGCAACGGCGCGGGCGATCGCGAGCACGTAGGCCCGCGATACCCCATGCGCGCGACCTCGCCGAACCATCGCTCGCCGGTCGCGGCCAGCAGACCGGGTTCGGGGAACGCACCCTCGCCGAGTGCGGCGAGCGCCTGCGTCATGCGAATCGTCGCCGACCAGGCACAGTTCGTGGTGCAGATCGTTTTGACGACGTCTTCGAAAACCGTGGGACTCGCCAAAATTCTCCCGCGCCCCCTTCGCCGCCCACCCCAAGGCGTCGTCGGCTTCGACGAGCGCGTAAAATCCCGACAGGTCGGCGTCGAAGCGGAACATCCGCGCAACCGCCGCCTCGAGCGTGGCGTGCTGTTCGCCGCCGCAGCGGCGCGTCGGTCTCGACGAGCAGTTTGCGCGCTCGCTCCCGCATCGTGACGTCTGACGACCCGGCCATCGATCCGCAGCGCGCGCCGGTACCGTCAACGGCGGCGCGTCGACGGCCGCCGGAGCGAGTTGCGGCGCACCCATGCGAATAGACCGTACGCGCAAACGATACCGGCTCGCCGCCCGCGCCGCGCAGCGGCATTTCGCAGAGCCGTCATGCGACGACTATGCTACGTAGGAAACGTTGACGGCGACGCCCGCCGCATTGCGGCGCGCTCAGCACGCCGTACACTTCTCGAGCTCGCGCTCGATCGACGGCGATTTCCCCTGCGCTGACGTGAAAGCGCGCCGCGTGCGTCCAGAGAATGTTGCGCGCGCGTTCCAACGCGCTGCGCAGGCGCTCGGGCGTCGCCTCCAGCACGGGCCAGTCGAGATCGCCCTGCGCGGGAACGACGCGCCAGCCAGGTCCCGAGACGAACGGCACTTCGTCTTCCGCGCCCAGCGCGTGACGGGACGGCCGCGAGCATGTTGACGGCCTCTTGATCGGCCAGCGAGAGCGAGAGCCCCAACTCGGCGAGGCGAAGGATATAGCGAAAGAAGGGTGCGCTACCTACCGTGTAGGCGCCGGCCACCGAGGCGACGTTGACGTGGATGAGCTCGAAGTCGGACTCCTCGCTCCGGGAACCGGTCATTTTCCCTTAGTTCGAGGGGATCAGCCCGAGTTCTTTGACGGCGTCGCGTTCCTTGCGCAGCTCCTCGAGCGTGGCCGCCAACTTGGCGCGGCCAAACTCGTCGTGTTCGAGCCCCTCGACGATCCGCGAAACGCCCCCCGACGTGCGCGAGGGAAACGAGAAAATGAGCCCCGGGTCCACCCCATACTCGCCGTGCGAGCAGCGCCCGACCGAGTAGTGCTCGCCGGCGGGCGTATCGTGCGTCAGATTGTGCACTCCGACGATCGCCGCATTGGCAGCGGAAGCCGCCGAGGATGCCCCGCGCGTTTTGATCACCTCGGCGCCGCGATTTTGGACGGTGCCGATGAACTCGCCCTCCAGCCAAGCGCGGTCGCCGATGGCATCGGCGGCGGCGCGGCCGCCGATCGTGGCGTGCGCAAAGTCGGGATACTGCGTCGTAGAGTGATTTCCCCAAATCGCAACCTGCGCGATTTCGGTAACGTCGGTGCCGGCCTTTCGCGCAAGCTGTGCGCGTGCGCGCAACTCGTCGAGGGTCGTCATCGCAAAGAACCGATCGTTCGGTACGTCCGGCGCGTTATTCATTGCGATGAGGCAGTTCGTATTCGCGGGATTGCCGACGACGAACACCTGAACGTCGTCCGCAGCGTGATCGTTGATCGCGCGGCCCTGTTGGGTGAAGATCTGACCGTTGATCCGCAGCAGATCGGACCGCTCCATGCCCGCCTTGCGCGGCACCGCTCCGACCAAGAGCGCCCAGTTGACGCCGCGCATCGCCGCACCGACGTCGGACCCGATCGAAACGTTCTTTAACAGCGGGAACGCGCAATCGTCGAGTTCCATCGCGACGCCGGCGAGCGACCCTAATGCAGCCTCGAGCTCGAGCAGGTGCAGCTCGACCTCAACGTCCGGGCCGAACATCTGCCCCGACGCGACTCGAAAGACGAGCGCGTATCCTATTTGACCCGCCGCGCCGGTGACGGCTACTTTGATCCGTTTCTTCACGTTGCCCCGTTTCGTCAGCAGAAGTGGCGCTCATGCAAGGCGAAAGCACCGTTGCTAATGAGCGAGCATGCGGTGACGGGCTTTAGTGGAACCGACCAGCCGCGCGCGGCGCTTTACGACGCCTGCATTCGGTGCGGTCTCTGTCTTCCGACGTGCCCGACCTATCTGGAAACTATGACAGAAACGTCGGGGCCGCGCGGCCGGATTAGTCTTATCAAGGCGGTCGCCGAGGAGCGCCTCGATGTTCTCAGCACCGGCTTCGTCGAGCAGATGTGGGAATGTCTCGATTGCCGGGCGTGCGAAGCAGCCTGCCCGTCCGGCGTCCGCTACGGGCAGCTCGTCGAAACCGCGCGCGCACAGATTCGCAGGGCGCAGGAGCAAGCCGCGCCGTCGCGCGAGGGTTCGCTGCACCACTTTCTGCTCCACACACTCTTCGCGCGGCTCGATCTCATGCGCGCGGCTGCCACGCTCGTGCGCTTCGCGCAGCAAACCCGACTGACCGCGTTGGCAGGGGTCGTCGGGCTCGGCCGCGCCGCCCGGCTCGCCCCCCGCCTGGACGGCTCGTTCTTCGTCGCGCGCGACCAGCGCTACGAAGTGCCCGACGCGCAAGGCCTAGCATTTCTGCATGCCGGATGCATCATGCCGTTTGCCTTCGCCGGCGTTCATCGCGCCACGGTGCGGATGCTGCAGCGAGCGAAACTCGCGGTGACGGTACCGAGGACGCAAGGGTGCTGCGGCGCGATCGCGCTGCACGACGGGGACATGGAGTTTGCGCGGGTGCTTGCCAAACGGAACATCGAGGCGTTCGAGCGCAGCGGCGCGGACGTGTACGTCGCGAATGCGGCCGGGTGCGGAAGCGCGCTCAAAGAGTATCGCGATCTCTTCGCCGAGGACGAAGGCTGGGCGCCGCGTGCGGAAGCGTTCTCGGCGCGCGTCCGCGACGTGACCGAGGTGCTCGACGCGGTCGACCTCGGCGCTCCCGTGCGCGCCGTGGATGCAACGGTTACGTATCAGGACGCCTGCCATCTCGCGCACGCGCAACGCGTCGCCGGCGCTCCGAGACGGCTCTTGCGGTCGATTCCCGGAGTGCGGCTGATCGAAATGGAGGAGAGTGCGCTCTGCTGCGGCAGCGCCGGCATTTATAACATCACTCACCCGGAGATGTCGGCCGGCTTCGAAGCCGGAAAGTCGAGGCGATCGGCCGCAGCGGCGCCGACGTCGTCGCGACGGCGAATCCCGGCTGCGCGATCCAAATGGCCGCAGGTCTTCGCGAAGCGAACCAAACGACGGCCGTCAAGCACGTCGTCGAGCTGATCGACGACGCCTACCGCGAGCGCAGTTAGAGTGCTGCGGTTACGCGATCGCGGTCGTTGGTCGCGTCTTCCTTCGAATGATAGACGGAGAACACCGCGACCAAACCCGTGATGGTCAGCAAACGGAGGATTTGCCCCTCGCTTACGACGAGGCGCAGGGATCCGCCGCGTTCTGCCGCTCGCCGGTGCGCGCCGATCAGGACGCTCAGTCCGGTCGAGTCGAGGAACTCCAGTTGCCGCAGGTCGACGATCAGCTTGCTTTCGCCGCGCTCGATCGCGTCGCTCAAAGCGGCTTTCACCGTCGGGGACGTTGCGAGGTCTAAGCTTCCGCGCAACGCAAAGACGAGCGTTTCGCCTTCGCGTTCGCTCTTGAGATCAATGCTGAGCTCATCATGCGACATACCGCGCGGTTTTCAGATGAGGCGCTCGGTATCCTCGTCCCAGCGCGCCGCGCTCCCCGGTTGGAGATGAACGCCGCCGATCCAGCGGTCGATGCGGTGGAAATCGAGCCAATCGGCGTCGCCGGCGAGCACGCGGCGTCCAAGCGCGCTCGGGACGAGCGTGCCCTCTTCTCCTTCTACTAATGCCGCCTCGCCATCGGCGAGGTCGGCGAGCATCTTGGCAAAGATTCGCTCGCTCAGGAAATGCGCTTCCTCACGCGCTTGCGCGCGGGCGAAGAGTTCCTCGGTGCGGCCCACGCCTTGCGCGACGGCGTACAGCGCTTGGCGCTGCGAACGCGAGGTGCCGTCGCGCTTCCACGGATACTCTTCGCAGAGCCGCTTCAACGCGGCGCGCAGATACGGCAAGCCGATCGCATCCTCGCCGGCTGCGGCGTACAGATCTTCCGCGCGAGGCGAAGTGAATCGCTCCCAGCTTCGGCGCGCGGACTTGAAGATGGCGGGGGTCGCCGTTCGGCGCCTCGCAAAAAGCGGCACGAACTCGTCGACGGTCATATTCGATAGATAGTGATCGGTTTGCACGACCGAGACGCGGCCGGGCTCGAGATCGAGCTCCTCGAGGGCCGTGAGCACTTGCAAAAGTTGGAGCTGATCGTAGAGATCGTGCTCGAACCAGAGCACCACCTCGTTGAGTTCGCGCGCGCGGCGAACTTCCGCATCGCGGCGATCGAAGTCGTGAATCAGCTTGATCGGGCTGCCGTAACCTCGTTCGGCGAGAAACTGCGCGCGCACCGCGCTGGTCGCCTCGAGCGATAGCCCAGCAGGTACGGGACCCTCGTTGAGCGCGTCGCGCCACGCGACATGCGTCCCGAGGATCCCCGCCTTCTTGAGGAGGTAGAGCGCTCCGTCACCGTTGGTGATGTGGAGCGTCGCCGGTCCGGCCAGTTAGAAGGCCCGAATTCCGTCGGGGGATCCCCAGCCGCCTTGATACGTGTACGTCTTGAAGAGACAGTTCGACGTACAGAGCGTCCAAAGATCTTTGTGATGTTTCTTCGACCAGAACGTGCGCCCGCCGTCTTGTTTCGATGCATTGCCGGCAAGTCCGAAGATTCCGGCGAGCAGCGGCGACGAGACGCTGGTTCCTCCCACGGTGAACCAGCCGCCGTAGCCGTACGAGTCGTACTCGGCGACGCTCCACGCAACGCCGGCCGCATCGCCGATCGCTCTGCCGCTGCAGACTTTATCGTGCTGCCACTTCGGCTTCTTGATCGTCGTCGCGCATCCGCCGCCGGCTCCATCCCACAACTGCTCGCTATATTGCGAGCCGCTCTTGGAAAGCACTGTTCCCCCGATCGCGGCAACGCTGTCGAGAGCCGCCGGCGCGCTCAGCTCGCCGTATCCGGAATCGCCGTTCGATGCAAGATACTCGACCCCGGGCGTCGAGAAGTCGGATTTATCCACGCAATCGACCGAACCGGGACAACCCCACGAGTTGCTCACGATATGCGCCCCGAGTTTGACGGCCTCAACCTCGGCGGCTTCGAGATCGCTCGAAGCCGAACTATTTGCTTCGATGAGATAGATGGTGCAGAGTGGACAGGAAGCGGAGACCATTTCGACGTCGAGATCGATCTCGACGCCCCAGCCGACGCTTCCCTGCGGATAGTTGCTCTGCTGTCCCTCCTGATTGTACTTTGAAAAGGCGGCCGTGCCGAGTCCGAACTCCGAGCGATACGCCGCAAGATCCGACGCAACGTTTGCATTATCGTAGGCGTCGACGATGGCGACGATCTGCCCCGAACCCTCGCTCGAGGACGGCAGCTTGTAGCGCGCTTGAAAGTCGGCCGGCGCCCATCCGGAGACCGCGTGCTGGATTTTCGTATCCAGAATCAGCGCATAGCATTGCGCTTCGCCCGCCCGCGGTTTAGCGCATGCAGGGTGTGCCGAACGCATCCGCTCCCATTGCGGCGCGGGTGCCTGCGCACCGGCCGTCTGCGGAATCGTAGACGTGTTCTGTGCGCCGTTGCATCCGGAAATAATCAAGAGCGCGCCTCCCAAGAGGAGCGCGCGCGGACCGGTAATGCCAAGGTTCATGATTGACGCCTCCTGGGCGAGCAATACCCGCTTCCCCGCGCCCGGACCTGTGCAGAGTGGTGCAGAGAATGCTGGGGTGGCTGGATTCGAACCAACGCATGGCGGAGTCAAAGTCCGCTGCCTATTCCCCGCCGCGCTGCGCGCGCCGGGGACCCCTAACGTTGTTATGTCCGCTGCGGCGCTTCGCGCCTGCGCTGCGGTAAGGCCGCGGCCTTGGACTCCGCCGGAAATGCTGGGGTGGCTGGATTCGAACCAACGCATGGCGGAGTCAAAGTCCGCTGCCTATTCCCCGCCGCGCTGCGCGCGCCGGGGACCCCTAACGTTGTTATGTCCGCTGCGGCGCTTCGCGCCTGCGCTGCGGTAAGGCCGCGGCCTTGGACTCCGCCGGAAATGCTGGGGTGGCTGGATTCGAACCAACGCATGGCGGAGTCAAAGTCCGCTGCCTATTCCCCGCCGCGCTGCGCGCGCCGGGGACCCCTAACGTTGTTATGTCCGCTGCGGCGCTTCGCGCCTGCGCTGCGGTAAAGCCGCGGCCTTGGACTCCGCCGGAAATGCTGGGGTGGCTGGATTCGAACCAACGCATGGCGGAGTCAAAGTCCGCTGCCTATTCCCCGCCGCGCTGCGCGCGCCGGGGACCCCTAACGTTGTTATGTCCGCTGCGGCGCTTCGCGCCTGCGCTGCGGTAAAGCCGCGGCCTTGGACTCCGCCGGAAATGCTGGGGTGGCTGGATTCGAACCAACGCATGGCGGAGTCAAAGTCCGCTGCCTTACCGCTTGGCTACACCCCATCGCGAACTCAAGTTTAAGCCATAGCTTCGCTCATCGGAGCGCAAAGAGCAAGCGCCGCCGTAGCAACGGCGGCGCCTGCAGACGCCGAGAGATCGTGCGGGTTAACGCGTCGCGATGAGCCGCTTGGCTCCCACGTAGCGAGAGGCCCAGTACGATTCGGAGAGGTCGCTGACCATCACGCCGTGGCTCGAGCTCGCGTGCACGAACTGTCCGTTGCCGAGATAGATCCCGACGTGCGAGACGCCGTCGGTGTAGGTCTGGAAGAACACCAAGTCGCCGGGGCGCGGACCGCCGACCGCCGGATGGCCGGCGTCGTACTGCGCGTCCGCGGTCCGCGGCAGGCCGATGCCGAGCATGGCGAAGACGTGCTGGACGAAGCACGAGCAGTCGAAGCCCGACGTGCTGGTCCCGCCGAAGACGTAGGGCACCCCAAGAAGCGCAGCGCATCTGCGGGTTAGCGCTGCGCGATTTTGGAAGTCCGGGCGAGGACGCCGCCGGCGAAGCGGCCGATGACCGTTCGATGGCGGGGCGGGCTACGTGATGACCAGGTGGGAGGTCCACTCCGCGACGTCCGGGCTCACGGCCTGGCAGCGTTGACTCCGTGCGACGAGCCGGTGAAGTCGAGCTGCGGACAGGTGTGGCCCCGCCGTCGGCGCGGCGCAAGACGAAGCGGCGATCGTCAGGCGCAAATGCCCCGATGGCTAACGCATGACGCAAGAAATGGCTCCTCTTTCACGACACTTGCGAGGTTAGTTGACGGGTTCGGGCGGGAAAGAATCGCCCTAGAGCCGACCGGCCCATTCACCCCTACCGAGATATCCCCCGCTCGGAACTTTGGTCCCGACTCAGTGACCTAGATGAGGCTTAGAGTAACGTCGGCGCTTCGGCGTTAAGCCGGGCCGCCCTTCCGGGCGTGAATCCCGCCTCCTCCGCCCGGGCGCTAGGGTCAGCCCAAACGGCCGACTTCTTCCTCTATTCGTCCGGCGACGCGCGCTGCAACGGCCTCGATGAGCGCGCGGTCGTCGCCCTCGGCCATGACCCGGATGAGCGGCTCGGTGCCGGAAGCGCGGACGAAGAGCCTCCCCGATTCCGCGAGACGCCTCTCTCCCTCTGCGATCGCGTCGCGCACGGCCGGACGTCCAGCACGCCGCGATGCACGCTGCGAACGTTCAAGAGGATCTGGGGCGCGTACACGACGTCGCGAACGAGTTCGCGCAGCGTCGTTCGCTGCGAGGCGACGATACCGAACAGCGTGATCGCAGTCCTCGGTCCGTCGCCGGTCGTATTGAGGCGAAAATCTACCACGTGTCCCGATTGCTCGCCGCCCAGCGTGTAGCCGCCCTCGCGCATCGCTTCCAGCACGTAGCGATCGCCGACCGCCGCACGGATCAACTCGATGCCGCGCGCGCGCAACGCTCGCTCGAAACCGATGTTGCTCATCACCGTCGCAACGACCGCATCGCGGGCCAGCTCGCCGCGCGCCTTCATGTCTCGTGCCAATGCGTAGAGGACGTGATCGCCGTTGCGACGGCGCCGGTATCGTCGACGAAGAGCGCGCGATCCGCGTCGCCGTCGAATGCGACGCCGATCACGTTGCCCTCCGCGCCGCTCCGCCGCTAGCGAACTGCCGCTTGGAGCGGCCGAAGATCGGTCGCGCCGCAGTCGACGTTGATCCGCGCTCCGTCGGCATCGCAGTTGATCTCCGTCACGCGCGCGCCGAGCTTGCGCAGTGCGTACGGCGCGATCGCGTAGGCCGCGCCGAAGCCCGCGTCAACGACGACGTGCAGCCCGTCGAGCGCCACCGCGCCGGCGTAAAGCTCTTCGTAGTAATGCTTGGCTAAGTTCTGCGCGACGCCGGCCACGCCGACCTCGGTCCCGATCGGACGCGGGAGGTCGTCGCGATCGAGCGCGGCTTCGATGCGGTTCTCGCGCTCGTCGCTGAGCTTGAAGCCGTCGGCCTCGAAGAACTTGATTCCGTTATCGGCGATCGGGTTGTGCGATGCGCTCACGACGGCTCCACCCGCGGCGTCCGAGGCGCGCGTGACGCATGCGACCGCCGGCGTCGGCACGATGCCGATCGCGACGGCATCTCCTCCAACGGACGTAATTCCGGCGATGAGCGCCGCCTCGATCATGCTTCCCGAGAGACGCGTATCGCGGCCGACGACGATCGGCGCATCGTCCCTGCGTTCACCGAGCAAGATGCTTGCCGCCGCCCGACCGATTCGCATCGCCAGCTCCGGCGTCAGCTCGCGGTTTGCCACGCCCGCGAACGCCGTCGGTTCCGAACAGGCGCGTCACCGCGCGCCGGTACCCGCGACGACGTGCATCTGGACGCGCACCAAGTTCGGCGTGACGGCAACGCCGGCGAGCTTCGGCACCGGATGCATCGACGGCGACCGGCCGCACCATGGCGTCCATCGATTTGCGGCGCCGTAGGCATCATGACGTCGGCGTGCAGTCCTGCGACCTGCGCCAAGACCGACGTCGGCGCGCGCACGACGGCGGTGTCGGGACCGTACGCCATGTACGTGACGACGATGTTGGCCGGGTGACCGCCGACGTAATGCAGCGTGATGGGGAACGACCGCTCTTCGATCCGCTCGATCGTCAGCGTGACCGATGCGGGGCTCAGCTCTGCACCGCTACATCGGGGGCGACGAGCTGTACGGGAACGTTATACACGCCCGCCCCTTTGTTCTGAAGATCGAGGACCGCCTTGATTTGCTCGGGCTTTACGGCGGTGTCGCCGGGTTTGTTTTCGACCGTGACGACGGCTTCGCGATCGGTGAAGCGCGCGACGTATCCGAGCGCCAGAGTTGGCCGCGTTGACGGGAATCGAGAGCTGTTGGAACGCCGGCGAGCCCGCCGCGGAACTTCCGGCGAAGCGAAAGTAGGCCCAGCCGGCGATCGCGACGGCGAGCGCGAGGGCTTTGAGCGCAAAGTTTCGGCGGATGATTTCCACGACGGGCTATGAGACTTCGCGACGTCGGCTCGCCGCGCGGCGCTTTAAAGCGCGACCGGAGCGTACCGATGAAATCGCCGTGTCGCCGATGCGCGCGCGGCGGCCGCGTGACGGCCAGCAGCATCTTTACCAGCCGCTGCTCCTCCTCGACCGGACGCGTCAGCACGCCCCCGCGAGCGATGGTGATCGCTCCGGTTTGCTCGGAGACGACCAGTACCACCGCGTCGGTTTGCTCCGTCAGGCCCAGCGCAGCGCGGTGGCGCGTGCCGATCCGGTCTTCGTCGGCGACTGCTCCGAGAGGGGCAAGAGCAGCCGGCCGCTTCGATGCGTCCGTCGCGCACGATCGACCGCGCCGTCGTGAAGCAGTGATGCCGGCGTAAAGATCGTCAGGAGCAGTTCCTCGGAAACGTCCGCGTTCGAGCATCGTGCCGCTTTCCGCATACTCTTTGAGTCCACTCTGCTGCTCGAGCACGATCAGCGCGCCGCGTCGCGCGCGACCCAACAAAAATGCCGTCCGCCCGAGCACGGCGATCGTGGGATCCTCGGTTCGCACGCGCATGCTTTCCTCGGCCGGGCTTTCGAGGCGGAAAAGGCCGCCGCGCCCGAGCTGTTCGAGCGCGCGGCGAAGCTCCGGCTGAAAGACGATCGGAATCGTCACCGCGGCACCGACGACGAGCAGGCGCAAGATCGTCCCCGAAAGATAGAGATGAAAGAGGGTCGCGATTCCGAGTAGTCCGACCAGAACCAAAATACCGGTCAGGATTTGCACGGCGCGCGTTCCGCGAATCAACAGCAGAACGTAATAGATCAGGATCGCCGTCGCGATGACGTCGACGACGTCGGAGACGCCGACGTATCCAAGCGCGCTAGGCACTATCGATCCGCGCCTCGAGAATCCGCTCGGGCGATATCTGCGGCGCGTGGAGACCATCGGCCGCGACCTTTGCCGCCAGCGCCGGAGGGAGCGGCGTGAGCAGCTCGGCCGTTCGCGAGCTGCCGAACCGGCGAAGCTCGAGGTCGACCAGCGCCGTCACCACCCGGGAGTCCGTCATTTCGGGATCCCACTCGATCACGGCGGCGCCATCGCAGCGGTCCGCCCCGACCACGCCTGAGGGGCGTCCTCTCCCCCCGAGCGATTCGAGGACCGGCTGCAAGGCTTGAAGCGCCGCAGGGAAAACTGCCAAAGCGATGATGGGGCCGTCGTATGCGGTACCGCGCCAGACGCCGCGGACGTCGTCGCGGATTCGCGCATCGGGAAGCTCGAGGAGCGCATACGCTCTTCGCATCGTCGCGTTGATTCGCCAGAGAGCCGAACCGCCGGCGCGGGCAACGATCTCTTCGACGGCGGCCCGTTGCCGCTCGTCGAGATCGCCGTCGGCTCTCAGGGTAAGATAAACCACGTTCACCACATCGTTAGGCGTTCTCATCGTGCAATCTTGCGGATAACGCCGACGCGGCGCGCGCTCGTCGTATCCACGGGGAAGAACTCGGCGTGGGTCTCCGTGGACGGAGAGACCGGCCTGCGCATCGCGCAACTCCGGCGCATGACGGGCGAACGGTATATGCCTGTTCCCGGCGATTGGGTCGAGGTTCTTTTGCTCGACGACGGGGCAGCCGTCGTCGAACGAATCGAAACGCGTACGTTTACGTTGGAGCGTCGCAGCGCCGGCGGACGCGCAAAGACCATGGCTGCAAACGTCGACCTGCTGGTTACGGTCACGGCGCTGGCAAATCCGGCGCCACGATTCGTCATCCTCGATCAATTGCTCGCCTTTGCCGAGCTCGAACGCATCGGCGCTGCCGTGATCTTCACCAAGCCCGATCTGGTCGATCCCGGCGCCGCCGAAGCCGCGGCGCGAGTGTACCGCGAGATCGGCTATCCAACGCAGGTGGTCAATCCCAAGACCGGCGATAACGTTCCGGCGCTGCGCGAACTGATTCGCGGACGCCAGGCGTTGCTGGCAGGGAACTCGGGCGTAGGCAAGAGCTCCATCTTTCGCGCGCTCGGCGGCGACTCGGCAGTCGGCGAGGTTTCGCGACACGGGCTCGGTCGCCAAACGACGACCGCCGGGCGGCTGTATCGTTTGGAGGGAGGCTTTTTGATCGACAGTCCCGGCATCAACGAGTTCGGGCTCGGAACGATCGCCCATGACGCGCTCAGCGGAGCCTTCCCGGAGCTGAGGGACGTCCGATGCCGCTTTACCGACTGCACGCATCTTCGGGAGCCGGACTGCGCGGTACTGGCGGCGGTCGCGCAGGACCGCATCGCGCCGACCCGCTACGCCAGTTACAGGAAGATCCTCCTCGAGCCAACCTAGGTGGCTGGACACTCGCGCGAAGCCCCTGCTATGATACTCGCCGTGCCGAACATCAAAGCCGCCGAAAAATGGGTCCTTCAGTCGGAGAAGCGTACCGCTCGCAATAAGGCCGCCAAAAGCCGCCTCAAGACGCTCTATAAGGGAGTCGTGGAAGCGGGCGATGTGGCCGCCACGCCGAGCGTGGACAGTGCCCTCGACAGCGCCGCGAGCAAAGGCATCATCCATCCCAACAAGGCCGCACGAAAGAAATCGCGCCTGGCCAAGGCCGTCCGGCGCACGACCACGGCGCCCGCGAAGGCCACCAAGTCGCGCTCGACCCGAAAGAAATAGCGCTACGGATCGACGTTGATCGCAAGCCGCGTCGCCCGATCGGCGCGCGCGAGCTTGAGGATCCGCGTTCGGATGAGCTGCCGCATTGCGGCCGGTTTGCGACTGCGCAGCGCAATCCGATATCGCCATTCGCCGTTGAGCCGCGCGATCGGATAGGGAGCCGGCCCGAGTAGCTCGATTCCCTCCGCGTCGCGCATCAGCGCCGCATAGTGCGACGCGGTTTGTGCGGTGCGCGCGCGATCGCGACCGATCACCCCGACGTACACGAGCCGCTGCGACGGGGGAAAACCCGCCGCGGCGCGTTCCGCCAGCTCCGCTTCGGCAAATCCGTCGTAGTCGTGAAGCGAAGCGAAGCGTATCGCGGGATGGTTGGGCGCGTAGGTTTGGACGATTGCTTCACCGCGCCGCGCGCGGCCGCTGCGTCCGCAGACTTGCGCGATGAGCGAAAACGTTCGCTCCGGCGCGCGAAAGTCGGGAGCGTAGAGTCCTTGGTCGGCGGCTACGACCGCCGCGAGCGTCACGGTCGGGTAATCGAGCCCCTTCGCGACCATTTGGGTTCCTACCAACACGTCGCCCTCCGTCTCGAAGGCATCCAGAATCCGCGCGTGATCGCCGACGCGCGTCGTCGTGTCCGAATCCATTCGCAGCACTCGCGCCTGCGGAAAGAGCCGCCGCACTTCGGCGACGACGCGCTCGGTTCCGATCCCGAGTTCGCGAATCTCTTCGAAGCCGCAGACGGGACAGCGCATCGGAAGCGGCGCTTGATAGTCACAGTAGTGGCAGCGCAGTAAGCGTTCGCCGCGGTGGACCGAGAGCGAAACGCTGCAGCGCGGACAGTGAGGCGACTCGCCGCAGGCGCGACAGACCAGCGCCCCCGCGCTCCCGCGACGGTTCACGAAGAGCAGGCTCTTCTCGTCGCGCGCGAGCCGGTCGCCCAGCTGCTGCACGAGCTCGGCACTAAAGATTCCGCGATTCCCGCTTTCGAATTCGCGGCGCAAGTCCACGACGCAGACCGAAGGGAGCGGTTGCGCCGTCGCGCGTTCGCGCAATTCGAGCAGCGCGATTCTTCCGGCTTTGGCGGCCGCGTAGCTTTCGAGCGACGGCGTAGCACTCCCCAACACCAGAACGCCGCCGGCGCGGCGCATCCGTTCGCGGGCGACGGTTACCGCATCGTAGCGCGGAACCACGTCTTGTTTGTAGGACGAATCGTGTGCCTCGTCGACGACGATCAAGCGCACGTTCTCGAGCGGGGCGAAGACCGCGCTGCGCGCGCCGACCAGCACGTCGATCTCGCCGCGGGCGCAGGCTTGCCAAGCTTCGAACCGTTCGCGATCCGAGAGCGCGGAGTGCAGCACGGCGACGCGGTCGCCGAAGGCCGACTCGAAACGCCCGGCGGTCTGCGGCGTTAACGCGATTTCGGGCACCAGCACGATCGCGCGCCCTCCATCGCGCACGACGCGCTCGATCGCTCTCGACGTAGACCAGCGTCTTACCGCTCGCCGTCACCCCGTAGAGCAGCGCGGCGGCGAAGATGCGAGCGTCGAGCGCGTTCTCGATCCACGCACGCGCCCGTGTCTGTTCGGCGGTGAGCGGCGGCAGAACGGCAAGCATCTCATGCGGCCGTGTCTCCTTGGCGGGCCGCACCACGCGCTCCCCGAGCGCCCCCGAGCGGACCGCGCGCACGATCACCGCATTGCTAAAGCCGGCCAAGAGGGCGTCGGCGCGCGCCACCCCGGGACGGTCGGCAACGAATGCCGCCAGTGCCTGCGCGCGCTTCCCGCGCGCGGGACCGGTGCCGGGATCGAGCACCCGAACGCGGTATTCGCGCGTGCGCGGATCGACGACACGCCGGACGCGCCGCAGTGCGCCGCCGCGCACCAGCGCCGCCACCTGGCGAAGCAGCGCGGCGCGGTCCGCAATGCGGCGCGCTTCGGGATGGCGCAGCAACTGCTCGAGCGGGAACGCATCCTCGAGCTCGTCCCATATCAAGCGCACCAGCGCCGGCGGAACCGATGGAAAGCGCGCTTCCGGCGGACGGATCTCGCGGACTAGCGTTTCGCGCACGCGCGGCACGGCATCGGCGAGAACGACGGCGCCGAGCGCCTCGCCGAGCGTGCAGAGAAAACGATCGGCAACGAACGCCGCCAGCGCGAGACCGGTCTCGTCGAATGCCCGCGGCGTGTCGACGCGCTCGAGGACCGGTTTGAGCGGCTGCTCGGACTGCACGACGTTCCGCGGCGGCGAAACGACGAACGCGAGCACTTCACGGTGTCCCAGGGTGACGCGGACGACGTCGCCGACGCGCAGCGCGATCTCACCGGATTCGTAGGTGAGCGGCAGGTCGAATCGCGACGAACGGATTACCGGAAGCGCGTCAATGACGCGCACGGAACTCTTCGGGCGGGCGGTCGAGCCGCCCCAGCGTCGCCCGCAGGGCGCGTTGCGTTACCTCGACGCCGTATTCGACGTCGCCGATCGCGCGCGGGAGAACGAACCGCAGCCGTCCGTCACGGCGCTTTTTATCAGCCGTCATGGCGTCGAGGATTGCGTCGGGAGCGAGATCGGTCTGCAGCGGCAGCCGAAGCAGCGCGAGTAGCGTCAGAACGCGCAAATGCTCGGATTCACTGAAGCGGCCCGTGCGAAGCGCGAGCAAACCCGCGGCGCGTAGACCGATCGCGACCGCCTCGCCGTGCGACGTGCGAAAGCCCGAGGCGCGTTCGATCGCGTGTGCGAACGTATGGCCGAGGTTGAGCGTCGCCCGCGCTCCCGCTTCGTAACGGTCGTCCGCTACGATCATCGTCTTCACTTTGACCGCGTGCTCGACGACGCTCTGCCACGGCCAGCGGCGAAGGGCGTGCGGTGCGAGCTCCTCGAGCAACTCGAAGAAATCGCCGCCTTCGATCAATGCCGCTTTTACGACCTCCGCGAGGCCCTCGCGAAATGCACGCGGCGGCAGCGTGGTCAGCGCCTCCACGTCGCAGAAGACGGCACTCGGATCGTGAAAGGCGCCCGCCAAGTTTTTACCGTGGCGCAGGTCGACGCCGGTTTTCCCGCCGATCGCAGCATCCACCATGGCAACGAGCGATGTGGCGGCATGCGCGTAGCGCACGCCCCGCATGTACGTCGCGCAGGCGAAGCCGAACAGGTCGCTCGCGACGCCGCCGCCGACGCCGAGCACGAGGCTCGCGCGCTCGACCCCGGCATCGAGCAGCGCGTCGAGGACTCGCTCGACCGTGGTGAGCCGTTTACGCGCGCTCGCCAAGCGCAAACGCGAGCACCGGCGCTCGCCCGAGCCCCCGGCTCAGCCGCGCCGCGATCGCCGCGACCGCGGGTTTGTCGTCGCAGAGCACCACCGCGGGTCGCGCGTGCGCGCGAGCGAATGCCGCCGCCTCGCGCGTTACGTTGCCGCCGATGACGATCGGATATCCGAGGTCCTCGTTGACCGCCGCGCCCGGCACTACGAGACCGCGAGCTTCGCCGCCGCCGGCAACCGACGCAGCCATCGCGCGATCGCCTCGATGACGCTGGAATCCGAGCGCGACGTCGCGTCCACGATAAAATCCGCACGCTCGTATTCGGGGAGCCGCGCAGCGTAGAGCTCGGTGATTGCGGCCAACGTCGGCGCCTCGCCGAGCACGGGACGCACGGCGCGGCCGCGGCGAATTCGCGCTAACGCCTGGTCGGGCGAAATCTTGATGAAGACGCGCCACGCGCGTTGCGCGAGACGCACGCGATTCTCCTCGACCGTCAAGGCGCCGCCCCCGACGGCGATGACCCTCGGCTCGTCGCCGGCGAGGGCTCGCAAGATCGCCTCGGTTTCGTAGCGGCGGAACGCCGCCTCACCCTCATCGGCAAAGATCGTCGCGATCGCACCGCGTTGCGCGATCACCAGCCGGTCGGTATCGACGAATGGCCGCTCCAATCGCCGCGCGAGCTTCCGTCCGATGGTCGATTTCCCGGCGGCCATGAATCCGACCAGCGCAACGTGCCGCGTCATCCGTCGCGAAGAGGCCGGCCGCTGCTTCGCCGCTGCGACGCAGATTGTCGAGCGTTTCGTCCATCGAGTCGCCGCCATATTTCTCGAGCACCGGCTCCATGAGCGCGAGTCGAATCATCGCTTCAGCCAACGATCGCGGCGGCGGGGACGACGCAGACGTCGCTTCGTACCACCGTCGCCGGCGCGTCGGTTTTCTCGTGCAGGTTGACCGACGGGAGCGCTTTCATCAAGGTTGGGATCGGCTTTACCGCGACCCGCATCACGATCGGCTCGCCGTTGCTCATGCCGCCCTCGATGCCGCCGGCGCGATTGCTGCCGCGCACCACCGAGTCGCCGTCGAGCGCGAAGACGTCGTGCGCGCGCGATCCGGGCGTTCCGGCGAGATCGCTGCCCAAACCGATCTCGACGGCGCGCACCGTCTGCATGCCCATAACGGCCCCCGCCAAGATCCCATCGAGGCGCTGGTTGGGTTGGCGGTTGCTGCCGATGCCGACGGGCAATCCGTCCACTCGCACCACGTACCGGCCGCCGAGCGTATCGCCGTCGCGCTTGGCCTCATCGATAGCGGCGATCATCCGGGCGGCACTTTCTGCGTGAGGGCAGCGCACGTCGCTGGCCTCGACGTCCTCTTGCTCCCAGTCGTCGAGATCCGGAGAGCCGGCGCTGCCGATCTGGGCGACGTAACTGCGCGTCACGATGCCGAGCGCCGCCAAAAACTGCGCGCAGATTGCCCCCAAACAAACCCGCATCGCCGTCTCGCGCGCGCTCGCGCGCTCCAACACGTTTCGCAAATCGCGCTGGCGGTATTTTAAGGCGCCGGCATAATCGGCATGTCCGGGCCGAGGATTCGTGAGCGGATCGCCGGCGCCGGAGATCGGATCCATTAGCGCGCGATTGCGCGGCGTAAGATAGTCGCGGTTTCGAATGGTCGCCGCGATCGGCGAACCGAGCGTCTCCGATCCCCGAACGCCCGCTAAGAACTCGACTGAGTCGCGCTCGATCGCCATGCGAGCGCCGCGACCGTAGCCGCCTTGCCGGCGCGCGAGCGTTTCGTCGATCGCAGCGACGTCGAGCCGGAGATGCGCCGGAATCCCGTCGAGGATCCCGACCAGCGCGGGACCGTGCGACTCACCGGCGGTGAGATACCGGAACATCGCATTTGGCTTCGGCGCACGACCGAGGCGCTACTTCACTGCGCAACTTCAGTCGCTCGAGCGCGGCGCGATGGAGCCGCGTGACGTGCCGGCGCGAATAGCCCAGGCGCGATGCGACCTCAACCACGGTCGCTCCGTAGAGATGGATTGCCGCGACGATGCGCCGCTCGAGCGGAGGAAGCGCGTCGAGCATGCTGCGCACGGCGAGCCGATCGAGCAGCGACTCGACGCCGTGGGGCGCCTGAAGGGGAAGGCCGGCCGCCGCATCCACCGAGACGAGCCGGCTCGTCGCGCGATAGCGGCGCACCTCACTCGCCTCTTGCGGCGTAAAGCGCGCGAGCTCGACGACGTCGCGCTCGCTAGCCTCGCGTCCGAGCCGCGCGGAGAGCTCGTGCTCGGCGCCGCTCCATCGCCGCTCGAGCTCGCGGATCGCGCGCGGCGCGCGCAACGGCCGCTCGCTGTCGCGCACGTAGTGCATGAGCTCACCGACGATCAGCAGCCACGCATAGGCTTCAAACGGCGCTCGATGCGACGGGTCGAAGCGATCGGCGGCCTTGATCAAGCCGATCGCGCCGGTCTGCTCGAGATCGCCTCGATCGAGACCGCGGCGCATGAAGCGCCGCGCTGCCCGGCGGCAGAGATACCAGTATTCGGCAACGAGATGGTCGCGCTGAACTAGCCTGCGCGACGGCGTCGCACGCAAGTGAAGAGCCACACCCATACCTCTTCTGTCAGAGACGTCAACGGCCGCCGCTCGCGCGACGCCGTTGCTACACGTTATATACCACCATTATCCAAAGCGCAAGACCCTGCAGGAGTCGTTGCGGCGCGGCGACTAGTCACGCATATGAACGCGCCGCGCGTGTTTCTGCTCGTGGCGCTCGCGCTCGTCGCATTGGTCGCCCTGCGCGACGTCGTTCGTCTCGGCGACGCACTCCCATGGCGCCAACTCTACGACTTCGCGGATTTCTATTGTGCCGGCGCCGCGTTGGATCAAGGCGCAGATCCGTATCGCTACGAGCCCTTGCGTCGCTGCGAACACGCGGTCAACACCGGCGAAGCATACCGTACGGATCCAAATCGCGTCGTGCCCGCGCCGCTTCCGCCATACGATTTTCCGCCGTTCATGCTTGCCGCCCGATTGAACTTTACCGTCGCTCGAACGTTCGACGCGCTCGCGATCGTGGCAGCGGTTGCGGCAGCCGCCGCCGGCCTTGCCATGCTCGGCCTTCCGCTCGAGGTTGCCGCGCTCGCCTTGTTGTTCCCCGCCGGATACGTTCTGCTCGGCGCGGGACAACTCGTGCCGTTTGCACTCGTCGCGCTCGTCTTTTGCGGCGTCGCGCTGCGTCGCGCGCGCTTCGCGGGAGCGGGCATCCTCGCAGCTTTGACTCTAGCGGAGCCGCATCTCGGCATTCCCGTTTGCGTCGCGTTGCTCGTTTGGGTCCCGCGAAGCCGGTTGGCGCTGGTTGCCGCGGGGCTGGCGCTCGCGGCGCTCGGTGCAGCGGTCACGGGCATCGGCGGCATCGACGAGTTCGTTCGGCGCGTGCTGCCGGCCCAGGCCGCCGCGGAGGCGGGCTATGCCTATCAATACAGTCTCACGTACGTGTTGACGCATGCCGGGCTCCCAGCCGGGCCGGCAGTTGCGCTGGGAGAGCTCTCGTACGCCGGCATGACGGCAGCCGGCATCTGGCTCGCCCGGCGCACGTGGGCAGCGACCGGACGAATAGAACTCGTGGCGTTTCTCCCCGGCGCCTGCAGCGTGATTGCGGGACCGTACGTCCACATGGTGGACCTTCCGTTTGCCATCCCTGCGTCGCTGGTGCTGGCGTGGTCGCTCGATGGATTCGCGCAAGCCTGCGCCATCGCGGCGACCGCGCTGCTCGCCGTCCCATGGATCACCGTTTGGATCGCCAAGAAGCTCTTCGCCGCGACGCTCGTCGCCGTCGCGCTGCTCCTGCTGCGGCTGCGCGCCGGACTCACCTTCGCCATCGCCGCGTTCGCGGCGATCGCCGTCGCGATCTACGCACTCGAACTCGCGCCGCCGGCGGCGATGCTCTCGATGACGCCGGCCGGGATCGCGCCTGCCGCGCTCGCGCAGACGGCGTGGGCCGCGACGGTCGCGCACTTGGTGACGACGAGTCCGCTCTGGCTGCTCGTGAAAGTTCCGACCTGGATTGCGCTCGGCGCGCTTCTGACCGCCGCACTCGCGGCGTCGCGAACGCCCAGCACGGACCCGCGAACGTGATCACCGCCCGGCGGCGGCGGATCGCCGGCGGCGTGCTGGTCGCGCTTCTGACGCTCCTCGCGCTGCGCGATCTCTCGCGATTGGGCGGCGCGCTCCCCTGGCGCGCGATGGACGATTTTGCGGACTTTTATTGCGCCGGCTCGGCGCTCGACCACGGGGCCGATCCGTATACGTACGAACCGCTGCATACGTGCGAGCATCGGGTCGCGTCGTGCCGATACCTTCCGCGGCCGTCTCTTTGCAGCGAATCCCGCGCTCGCCGTCCCCGCGCCGCAGCCGCCGTTCGACTTTCTGCCGTATATGGTGCTCGCGCGCGTACCGTTTCCGGCGGCTCGCGTTGCGGCCGCGCTCGCGATCGTTGCTGCCGTCGCGGTTGCAGCGCTCGGGCTGGCGGCTCTGGGCGTGCCGTGGGCGATCGCCGTTGCCGCCCTTATCCTATCGACGGCGTACGCCTCGCTCAACACCGGTCAGCTCGTTCCGTTCTCGTTGGCATCGCTGGTGATTTCCGGCGTGGCGCTCGCGCGCGGCCGCTATACGGCGGCCGGGATCTTCGCGGTACTTACCACCATCGAACCGTCGGTCGGAGTTCCGGCGATCGCGGCGACGGCGCTCTTCGCACCGCGCGCGCGCATCGCGATTGCGATCGGTGTCGCGGCGCTCGCGGCTCTCTCCGTAGCGCTCGTCGGCTGGCCCGCGCTCCTGCAGTACGTCACCGAAGTCATACCGGCACACTCGCTGACGGAGCTGCACTTTCCGTTTCAGTACAGCGCCGCATACCTCGGGGCATTCTTCGGGGCGTCGCCGCCGGTGGCGCGTTTTGCGGGAACGGCGAGTTACGTGCTGCTCGTTGCCGCCGGCCTGATCGTGGGGCGCAAAGCCGCCGAGGCGCTGCATCGGCCGGAGCTCATCGCATTCGTGCCGGCGCTCTGCGCCGTAACCGGCGGAATCTTCGTGCACGCCGAGGAGCTCTGCTGTGCGATCCCGGCCGCGGCGATCGTCGCAATCGCCTCGACCGGACGCGCGCGCTCCGTTGCGGCCATCGCCCTTTGCCTGCTTTCGATTCCCTGGATCGTCGTGTGGGGCACGAAGCAGCTCTTTCTCGCGAGCCTCGTCGTTTGCGTCGTCATCGTGCTTCGGCTGCGGGTTCCCGCGGCGAGTGCGGCCGGGATCCTCGTCGCCGTCGCGGCGACGATCTACGCGTTCGAACTGCAGCCGCCGCATCTGCCCGTTCCCACCGCACTCGCGCGTGCGTACGAGCCGGCCGGCCTGGTGGAGCGAGCCTGGGCGGAGTATACGGCCGCGCGCGCGACCGGCGATCCGCTCTGGCTCGCGATCAAGCTCCCGACGTGGGCCGCGCTGCTTGCAGTTCTGGCGCTCGCGTATCGCTGCGCCGTTCGATCGCCGCGCGCATCTGAATCCAACCGCGGAAGTTTGCATGAAACGCCGCGATCGTCCGCGGGCGTTGCCACGTGCTCGAATGGGCTGAGATGACGATCGGATCTGCAGGCGCTCGTACAGCTCGAGATCCCTTTCGATCTCGCGCGTTGCCTTCGTGCGTTAGATACGAGACGCGCGCGCAGCGCGCGGCCGAAATCTTCTTTGCGAACTTCGAGCGTCAAGACCGCATTCGTCGTCTCTGGACCAGCGGCGTGTGCCACTGCCCCGGGTCGACGTTGTGCGGCGAGCTCTCCGCAATGGCATCGCGCATGCGCATTGCCGCCTCGCGAATTTCCGGCTGCGCGTTGGCGGCACAGCGTAACTCGAAGAAGTTCGTCCACTCGGTTGCGGTGACGATCACCGTGTGCCAGAGGAACGGCTCGAACAGCCGGTTGAGCTCCTGTTTGTGAACGCTTAGCTCGAGCAAGCTTTGCGCGCGTGTCGAACCGCGGCGTCGCGGGCTTGAAGCCAGGCGCTCCGCGCCAGTCCGCCTTCGTCCTGGTCGAGGACGTCGCTCGGCCGCCATCCCGGCCTTATTGCGTCCCCATTGCAGCGGAATGAACTGGGTCGGATTCGACCGCGTTCGATCAGCTTGCGGTCGGAACTGCGCGCGAACTCGCCGAGTTGCGCGAAAACTGCCGGTGCGTGTTGAACTCGGCGAGCACGAAGCGGGGAAAAGTGACCTCGAGCGTCGTGAGCCGGACCCCCGCTCTGCAACCGAGTCGAGCAGGACGCGCGCGGCTATACGCCACCGCAGACGGCGTTCGTCGTTAGCCGCGATAGCGAAGGAACGCGGGAACGTCGATATCGTCCATGTTGACCGGCGCGACGGTATCGAGCTTCCCGGTTTCGAACGCGTAGCCGCTCTGCGCGCGCGCGATAGCCGCGGCGCGCCGAACCCGGCCGCCAGCACCGTGACGCGAACTTTGCCGGTCATGCGCCGGATCGATCGAGGCGCCGAAGATGATCTGCGCTTCGGAATCGACGGCGCGGCTGATCATCTCGGCCGCCTCGTTGACTTCGTACATCGCCATATCGGGACCGCCGGTGATGTTGAAGATGACGCCGTGCGCGCCTTCGATGGTCGTCTCGAGCAGCGGCGAAGCGATCGCCTTTTGCGCGGCGTCGGCAGCGCGATGCTCGCCGGTGCCTTCGCCGATGCCCATCATCGCCGAACCGGCGTCGGTCATAATCGTCTTGACGTCGGCGAAATCCAAGTTGATTAGTCCGGGCTGCGTGATCAGATCGCTGATGCCCGGCGATTCCCTGACGCAGCACGTCGTCGGCATATGCAAACGCTTCGTTGAGCGGCGTCTTCTTTTCGATGACTTGCAGAATGCGCTCGTTGGGAATCGTGATGAGCGTGTCGACCTTCGCTTCGAGCTCGGCGATGCCGTTCTCGGCGATCTGCATGCGCTTCTTGCCTTCGAAGGCGAACGGCTTGGTGACGACCGCAATCGTCAGCGCACCGGATTCCCGCGCGAGCTCCGCGATCACCGGCGACGCGCCGGTTCCCGTGCCGCCGCCCATCCCGGCGGTCAGAAACACCAGGTCGGCGCCCTCGAGGATCAGGCAGAGATCTTCACGCGACGATTCGGCCGCTTCGCGCCCGAGCGTCGGGTTCGCGCCCGCGCCCAGGCCGCGCGTCTGGCATCCGCCGATGTGCACGCGGTTCTCGGTCAGCGAGCCGCGCAGCGCCTGCACGTCGGAGTTGACCGCGAAAAAGTCCACGCCGGCTCAAGCCGGCGGTCGATCATGCGATTGACGGCATTACAGCCGCCGCCGCCGATGCCGATCGACCTTGATCGTTGCCGCGTGTTCCGGTTCAGGGATGCGGAACGTCGTCCGTTCAGCCATGTTCTTTGGGGTTCCTTCCTCGGAAAAGAGTGTCAAAATCTAGGTCCATAAGATCCGCCAACCACCGCTGGACTATTCGATGAACATCGTATGTCCCGCCGCGCCGCCGCGCACGCCGCGCTGCATCGCGATCGCCGTTCGCGCCGAAGAGCACCAAGCCGATCGCCGTTGCGTACTGCGGCGCCGTCATCGCGTCGGTCAAACCGCCGATGGCATTCGCGGCATGCCGATCGCGCACCGGCAAACCGAAGACTTCTTCGGCGATCGGTTCGATGCCGGGCAACAGCGCGCCGCCGCCCGTCAAAACGACTTCGCCGAGAACGAGATCGCGCGGGACGTTCTCGACGATCTTTTGTTTGGCCATGCGCAGCGTCTCGAGAACGCGCGGCACGACGATCTGCCGCAGTTCGCGCCGTCGTGTGCTCGCGCGTCGCGCGGCCGTCGAGCGTACGGACCGCGAAGCGTCTCCCGTTCCTCCGCGCGGCCGCCCGAAGCGCTTCTTTACTTCTTCAGCTTCGGCGAGCGTCGTTTTCAGCCCGAGCGAGATGTCGCTCGTGAGGACGTTGCCGCCGACGGGTATCGTCGCGGTGTAGATCGCGCTGCCCAGCGAGTAGACGGCGATGTCGGTCGTGCCCCCGCCGATGTCGAGCAGCACGACGCCGACCTGTTTCTCTTCCTGCATGCAGCGTCGCGGCGGAGCTCGCCAGCGGCTCGAAGACCAGCCCGAGCGCTTCGAGCCCGGCGCGCTGCACGCACTTGAGAACGTTGGTGATGAAGCTCGTGCTGCCCGGTGACGATGTGCGTGTCCACCTCCAGTCGCCCGCCGGCCATGCCGATCGGATCGTCGACGCCCTCTTGCCCGTCGACCGTGAAGAACCGCGGAAGCGCGTGGATGATCTGGCGGTCGCGCGGGAGATTGATGATCTTGCTCGCGTCGATCGACGCGGCGCACGTCGCCCGACGTCACCTCGCGGTCTTCGCCGGAGACGGCAACCACGGCGCGGTTGTTCGTGCTGCGAATGTGGTCGCCCGTAATGCCGACGACGACCTCGCTGAAGTGGATGCCCGGCCATTCGTTCGGCCTTTTCGGTCGCGGCTTCGATGGACTTGATCGTCTCATCCAGGTCCACGACGACGCCCTTGCGCATCCCCAGGGACGGCGCTTCGCCGACGCCGACGATTTCGAGCCCGTTCGGGCCGTCGAACGGCGACGACCGCGCACGTCTTGGTCGTTCCGATATCGAGCCCGCAAACGGTCTCGTGCTTCATCCGCTCCGTCACACCTATTCCTTAAGCAACCGCCGGAACAACCACGATATATTGTGGTTGCCCTTGGGGAATCCTACAACTCGTAGCGGCCCGAACCGCAGATTCGCAAGCCTTTGCGGGCTTGCCGGCTTCTCCTTGCGGAGAACCGCGCAAACGTGTGGAGAGCCTGTGCATGGAGACGCCTCGCGCGCGCAAAGGTCCTCATCAAAAAGACCTCAAAGAGAGCGCGTCAACATTCGCCGCCGCGCTCTCGTAGCGCGGCGCAAACATACTCGTATCTTTGCTCTTTGCTGCTGACTTGGGAGTTCGATCTGTGAATCGCACCGCTTTCGTTATTGCCCTTGCGCTCGCTGCGCTGCCGGCCGCCGCGACGGCCGCAACGGTTGCCTCGACCGCGATCGCCGACGGCACGTACACGGTCAAGGTCGTCAAGGTTGTTGATGCCAAGCACGTCGACGTCGTCCTCGACAACGGTCAGGAAGCGACCCTACCCGCGGGCCGGACGACCGTGGACTTCTCAAAGATTCAAGCCAACGATCAGGTCAAGCTCTCGGTGATCGACGGCAACGTCATGGTCTTCGTCGACCTGACCAGCCACTAGCGCCGGCCGCCTTCACCGATAGACGAGAACGGGCGCCGAGGGCGCCCGAAGGTCGATCGCCGCGACGCGCCGCTCGCGGGCGACCAACTGCGCCGTGATTGCCTGCGCCAGCGCGAGCTTCTCCGAGAGATCGCTCGGCGTTCCGAGCATCAGCCGTACCCCGCTCTCTTCGGTGACGACGATTCCGCCGAAGCGGTCGAGGGCGAGCTGGGCTGCGGTCATGCCGCGCGCCGCGATCGCCTCGTAGGCATCGCGCAGTTCCGCCGCCGACGGCGCCCGGAGGTACGCGCCCGGTACGAGCGCGACCCCGGAGGCAAGAACGAAGAGCGGGAGATTTTCGTCCCCGTTCGTCGGCTGCAGCACGCGCAAGGAGCGGTCTACGATGGCGGCCTCGGAACCGCTTTCTACCAGCGCGAACGGGACGCGCTCGGTCACGACGATTCGCAGCTCCGACGGCGGCAACCGATGCACCGCGGCCGTTGCAATGTATGGGATCGCTTCCACGCGCCGGCCGATCGCGGCGGTGTTCTGCAGCCAAATGCTCAAGTGCGGGAGAATCGCTGCGCGCGTCAGGATCTCGTGCCGCGTAACGATTCGGTTTCCGGAAATGGCCACGGTCTTCGGTACGAATCCAGGCCACGCCGCCGCGATGGCCAGCGCGCCGAGCACCAGCACCCCCAGCAGCACGATCGGCATCCAAAACGGCCTGATGCGCGCCGCCGGCGAGCGCCGCCGCCGCCGCGACCTCACCGGCATGCGAGCACGTATTTTTCAATCGCTTCGGCAACGCCGTCCGATGCGAGATCGCCGACGACGCCGTCGCTCACCGCGCGGAGTTCCGGCGGCGCCGATCCCATCGCGATGCCGATGGCAGCCGCTTGCAGCAGCGGCACGTCGTTCCAGGAATCGCCGATCGCCGCCGTCTGCGCGATATCCACACCGAGCCGCTGCGCCACGAAGCGCAGTGCGGCGCCCTTATCGGCCGAAAGGTCGAAAATCTCGACGAACTGCGGAAGGCTGCGGGTGACGTTCGCGCGGCCCGCAAACGCCGAAGAGACCTTCTCGGCGTATTGTGCCGCTGCGGGCTCGTCGGCGATGATGACGGCTTTGGTCGCGGGACTATATCGAAACGCCTCGCGCAGCGACGGCACGATGACCGGTTCCGCCATCGAAAGCGAGGCATACAGGTCGGAGTAACGATTCCGCGACTCGCAATAGTACTCGTCGTTTCGATAGAGCTGCAGGTGCATGCGGTCGCGCTCGGCCATAGCGACGAGCTCGCGCACGATCTCGTTGGCGAGCGCCGCATGAGCGAGCACCTCGTCGGTCGTTGGGTCTACGATTGCGGCCCCTTGATAGCAGATCACGGGGGCTTCGAACTCGAGCTCGCGCGCGAACGGCAGCGTCGCCCGGTACATCCGTCCCGTGACGAGGCAACCGGCGACCCCGGCTTCCTGCATCCGCGCGATCGCCGCGCGAACCTTCGGTGAGATCGTGAGGTCGCGACCGACCAGCGTTCCGTCGACATCGAACGCCACGAGCTTCGGCGAGAGGCTCAACTCCCGTAGGCGTCCAGTGCGCCCTCGCGCACGCCTTGCGGCGCGAAGATGCGCTCGAGCTCGCGCCGAACGCGCGCGTCCCCGGCGATCGCGCGCGCGACGCGCTGGGAGCGGCCTTGCACGTGCATGACGACGGGAACTTCCCCGGCCACTCGTCGATCAAACGCGCGAGCCGGTCGATCTGCTCGCGATCCGTGACGTTGACGTGCCAGCCGCGCGCTCCGGCGCCGGGCGCCGGCAACGGCGGCGGAACGAACGCCGAGACTTCGTTGGCCGCAATCGACAGCTCGACGTGCGGCTCGTCGCCGGGCGACGCGCCCGGCCGCTCGCGAATGCGCAGCCGTCCCTTTGACCATCAGAATCGCGTCGTTTTCAAACAGATTGCTGGACCTGCGCATACGTTTTCGAAAAGACCACCACGTCGCAGGAGGCCGTCGTATCTTCGATCTGCGCGACGAAATCTGCTGGCCGGTCTTGGTGAGCGATGCGCCGGGCTCGCGGTTACCGTCCCGGCGATCGTCACCGGCGCGTCGTCGGGCTACGTCGCGCAACTCCTTGACGGGCGTCGCGCCCGGCGCGGCGCAGCGATCGGCGCGACCTCGGCGAGCGGGTGGCCCGAAACGAAGATCCCGAGCGTCTCGCGTTCCCACGCCAAGCATCTCGCGCGTCGTCGGCGCCGCTACGCCCGGCAGCTTCGGAGCCAGCGCCGGCGCCTGCGTCTCGCCGTCGCCGAACAGCGAGGCTTGCCCCAACTGCGCATCGCGCGTCGCACGCGCGGCAAGCTCGAGCGCCGTATCCAGCGCCGCGAGTTTCTGCGCGCGGTTTCCGGGAGGCCGTCGAGCGCGCCGCACTTCACCAGCGCTTCGAAGACCCGGCGGTTGATTTGCTTGGCATCGACGCGCTGGGCGAATCGAAAAGATCGACGAAACCGGCCGCCTTCCGACCGCAGTCTCGATCATCGCTGCGGACGGCGCCTTCGCCGACGCCCTTGATCGCCGTCAAACCGAAGCGAATCGAGTCGCCGACCACTGCGAACTCGACAAGCGACTCGTTGACGTCCGGCGGCAAGCACCTCGATGCCGAGTTTCTTGGCCTCTTCGATGTACTCGACGAGTTTTTCGGTCTTATCCTTCACCGACGACATGAGGGCGGCGAAGTATTGGAGCGGATGGTCGGCCTTGAGATACGCGGTTTGGTACGCGATCCACGCGTACGCGGCCGCGTGCGATTTGTTGAATCCGTAGCCGGCGAACGGCTCGACGAAATGAAAGATTCGCTCGGCTAACGCGCGATCGACTCCCGACGTGGCCATCGCGCCCGCGACGAACTTCTCTTGGTAGACCGGGATCTTCTCCTTCTGTTTCTTGCCCATCACCTTGCGCAGCTCGTCGGCTTCGCCCATCGAGAAACCGGCGATGTCGCGCGCCATGCGCATGACCTGCTCTTGATAGATCGGCATGCCGTACGTTTCGGCGAGAATCGGCTCGAGCTTCGGATGCAATGTGCTGCGGCTTCGCTCGCCCATGCTTGTTGGCGATGTACTGCGGGATCAGTTCCATCGGGCCGGGGCGGATAAAGCGCGACGAGCGCGACGATGTCGTCGAAGCGCGACGGCTGGAGCTCGGCACAGACGCGCTTCATGCCTTCCGACTCGAGTTGAAAAACGCCCATCGTTTCGCCGCGAGCCGAGCATCTCGTAGGTCTTCGCGTCGTCGATCGGAATCTTGCGAAAGATCGAACGTCGGCGTCCACCGTGCGCCGGATCTCGCTGGACTGCGTTTTCCATCACCGTCAGATTGCGCAATCCCGAGAAAGTCCATCTTCAGCAGGCCGATACGTTCGACCCAATCCATGTCGTACTGCGTGTTGATGCCGCCGTCGCCGAATCGAACCAGCGGCGTGTACTCGATCAGCGGCCCGGCCGAGATCACGACGCCTGCCGCGTGCGTCCCCGCATTGCGTGCCAAGCCCTTCGATCTCTTTGGCCGTATCGAGGAGCTTGCGAATCTCGGGACGGGTGGCGTAAATCGAGTTGAGCTCCGGGATCTGCTCGATCGCGGCCTTTATGGAAAGGCCGCCCGGCCCGGACGGGACGAGCTTCGCGACGCGGTCGACGTCGGGCAGCGGCACGCCGAGCGCGCGTCCCGCGTCGCGGATCGCCGCCCGGGCCGCCATCGTGCCGAACGTGACGATTTGCGCGACGCGGTCCTTGCCGTATTTTTCGGTCACGTAGCGCGATGACTTCGTCGCGCCGCTCGACGCAGAAGTCCGTGTCGATGTCCGGCATCGAGATGCGCTCGGGATTCAAGAAGCGTTCGAAGAGCAGGTTGAAACGCAGCGGATCGAGATCGGTGATCTTCAAACAATACGCGACCAGCGAGCCGACCGCCGAGCCGCGGCCCGGCCCGACCGGAATGCCACGGTCGCGCGCGTACTTGATGAAGTCCCAGACGATGAGGAAGTACGACGAAAATCCCATTTTCGTGATCACGTCGAGCTCGTACTCGAGACGCTCGCGCAGCGGAGCGTCGGCGTCGACTCGCTCGCTGCCGTAGCGCTCGGTCAGTCCGGCTTCGCAGAGCTCGCGCAGATACTCCGCGTCGCTGCGTGCCGGCGACTCGTCGTCCGGCGGCACCGGATACTGCGGGAGATGGAAGATCTTCTCCGGGATCCGAATGTCGATGCGGTCGGCGATCCGCCGCGTGTTTTCGCAGGCCTCGGGAAAATCGCTCCAAAGCTCGGCCATTTCTTCGGCCGGTTTCAGATAGAACTGATCGGAGTAAAACTTCATCCGGTTTTTGTCCGATACGGTTTTGCCCGTGCCGATGCACAAGAGCACGTCGTGCGCCGAGGCGTCCTTTTGCTCGAGGTAGTGCGAGTCGTTGGTGGCAACGATCGGCACGCCGAGCTCGCGCGCGATCCGCACGAGACCTCCGTTGATCGCGTCCTGCTCCGGCATGCCGTGGCGCATCACTTCGATGTAAAACCGGTCGCCGAAGATCTCGCGATAGGTCTTGGCGTTGTGAAGCGCGGTCGCATCGTCGCCGCTCAGCAGCGGCGCCGCCACCAGGCCCGACATGCATCCGGAAAGCACGATCAAGCCGTCGTTGTGCTTTTCGAGCAGATCCAGGTCGATCCGCGGCTTGTAATAGTAGCCTTCGAGGAATCCCTTGGAGACCAGCGCGACGAGATTGCGGTAGCCCACGAGGTCGGCGGCCAGCAGCGTTACGTGCGCTTCTTCGCGCACGCTGCGATCCAACCGGCCGCGCGGCGCTAGGTAGGCCTCGCAGCCGAGAATCGGCGTTAGGCTGAACTCCCGCGCGGCATAGTAGAACTCCATCGCGCCGTACATCACGCCGTGGTCGGTGAGCGCAACTGCCGTCGCTCCGATCTCGGCGGCTCGGCGGCAAAGACCGACACGATCTTCTTTCGGTCGATCTGCCTGCGGACATCCATCGGCACGCACCGTCGAGCAACGAGTATTCGGAGTGAACGTGTAGATGGACGAATCGGCTCACGCGCGCCGCCCGCAAGACACGCTGACGTTTACCCTAAGCGCCGCTCCCGGCCCTGCGTTGATTTACTGCGCAATCGCGTGCGCCGCTTGCAGCATCTCCAGCACGCGGTCGACCGGGAGCGCGTAGACCGTCGCGCCGTTGCGGCCGGTCATCGTCTTGGATTCGAAGAGCGCATCGTAAATCGCCGCCTTCGCGTCGCCTCGGCAGTCGCGCGATAGAGTGCGTTGAGCGCGTCCTCGTCTTCGATGATCGGCCCCGCTCGGCGCGTGCGACGGTAAAGTCGGCGGTGCGTTCGAAAGACGCGCGACGTCGAGAACGCGACGAACAGATCGCCGCTGCCGACCGTACGACGTCGAGCCCGGTGCGGCCCATGCCCATCGCCGCGCGCAGCGCGAGCGCGCGCAGTTGACGGCCGTCCAGCGGCGCGTCGGTCGCAATGACGATGATGATGCTGCCGTCGGCCGAGACCGCCCGTGCAGCGCCACGTGCTGCGGGAACGACCGGGCGCGATATTCGTGCAGGAGACGCTCGCCCGACCTGAACGCCGTCGATGCGTCAGTTGCCGTTCGCGCGAGCTCCCGGTGTTGTCGTTGACCAGCACGCCGACGCGGTAGCCGCCGAGCGTCCGCGGGCAGCACCCGCGACGCCGAGCCGATGCCGGCGCTGAAAGCCGAACGCCTTCATCCCGGTTCCGGCGCCGACGCTGCCGCGTGCGAACTCGCCGGGTCTGCGCGGAATCGAGCAGCTGTGACGACGTCGTCGGCGGTGACGGCGCGCGCCTGGATGTCGTTGAGGAAGCCGTCGTCGCACTCGGCCACGACCGGCAGCGGCACGTCGTCGCCGCGCCCGATTGCCGGATGGTGCTCGATCACCCAGCTGACGACGCCGTCGACCGCGCGGCCGACGTCGAGCGTATCGGTCAGCACGACCGGCTCTTCGAGGTAGCCGGACTCGTCGATCCAGTGCGTCCCGGTCATCTCGCCGTTGCCGTTAAAGGCAAAGAACGCAGCCGAGACCTTGTCGATCCCACGGGTCGGCGTTGGGCAGCACCGCGGTCGCGCCGGTGCGGATCTCGGCTTCCTTCGATTTTTGTCAGGTTGCGCGACTCGGACGCCCGCCGACGTCGGTGATGGCGTCGAGCGGTCCCGGCGCGTAAGAATCCGAAGTGAAACGGCAACGCGGCATCGCCGTGGGCAGCCGTTGCCAGCATCGTCGCCGCAACGGCAAGGAATAAGAGCCTCCAACGCATGCTGCCTGCATTGGACGAAGGTCGGCGACGGCGGCCTGCAGGCTCGCCTCCTTGCGCGCGGGAAAGCATCGCCGCCTAACAGCCTTAAGAGGAGGAATCGGTAATTCTTTCGCTTCCGGAAAAACTCAAGGTCGTCAAGCTCTGGGAGAACCTATCGGGACCCACGCTCATCGAACACGCGCTGCGCGCGCGGCGAAGGCGTGCTGGGCGCCGACGGTCAGCTGATCGTCGACACGCGACCGCATACCGGCCGCTCGCCGAAGGACAAGTTCTTCGTCCGCGAGCCGTCCAGCGAAGCGCACATCGATTGGAGCGACGCCAACCAAGCCATCGACGCCGAGCGCGGTTCGACGCGCTGTGCGATCGCGTCGCGGCCTATCTCTCCGAACGCGAGGTCTACAGCTTGGATTGCTACGCCGGCGCCGACGAACGCTATCGCGTGCCGCTGCGCGTCTATACCGAGCTGGCCTGGCACAATCTCTTCGCGCACCATCTCTTCATCACGCCCGAAGCGCCCGATGCCGGACTTCGTTCCCGAGTTTACCGTTGTGGACGCGGCGCTCTTCCAAGGCCGACCCCGAGCGCGACGGAACTCGAACCGGCACGTTCATCCTGGTCAACTTCGCGCGGCGGATGATCCTCATCGGCGGCACGCGCTATGCCGGCGAGATCAAGAAGTCCGTCTTTACCGTCATGAACTACCTCCTGCCGCTGCGCGACACGCTGCCGATGCACTGCTCGGCCAACGTCGGCAGGCGAAGGCGACGTCGCGGTGCTCTTCGGCCTCTCCGGGACCGGCAAAACGACGCTCTCGTCGGATTCGCACCGGCCGCTGATCGGCGACGACGAGCACGGCTGGTCGGCCGACGGCGTCTTCAACTTCGAGGGCGGCTGCTACGCGAAAGTCATCCGGCTCTCCCCGACCGCCGAGCCTGAGATCTGGGCCGCGACGAACCACTTCGCGACCGTGCTCGAGAACGTCGTCTACGACGAAGCGACGCGCCGAGCTCGACGTCGATTCCGACGCGAAAACCGAGAATACGCGCGCGGCCTATCCGCTCGAGTTCATTCCCGAACATCGTTGCCGGCAGCAAGCGCGCGGCCATCCGAACACGATCATCATGCTCACCGCCGACGCGTTCGGCGTGCTTCCGCCGATCTCGAAACTCTCGCGCGATCAAGCGATGTACCACTTCCTCTCCGGCTATACGGCGAAGGTTGCCGGCACGGAACGCGGCGTCAGCGAACCGCAAGCGACGTTTTCGACGTGCTTCGGCGCGCCGTTCATGGTGCATCACCCGACGGTCTACGCGCGACTTCTCGGACGCAAGATCGACGAGCACGACGTCGAGTGCTGGCTCGTCAATACGGGCTGGACCGGCGGTCCGTACGGCGTCGGCCATCGCATGTCGATCGCGCACACGCGCGCGATGGTCAACGCGGCAATCGAAGGACGAATCCCGGCCCAGTTCGAGCCCGAGCCGTTCTTCGGCTTGATGATCCCCACGTCGGTTCCGGACGTTCCGAACGACGTGCTCAATCCGCGCAACGCGTGGAGCGATCGTGCTGCGTACGACGAGCAGGCGCGTAAGCTCGCGCAACTCTTCTTCGACAACTTCAAGCGCTTCGAAGGGCACGTTTCACCCGCCATTAATGCGGTCGCAATTCGCCCGCTCGCCAGGTCCTAATCCCCCGTTCAGGCATCGCGTCGCGGCAGCGGTTAGTATCGAGGCCATGAAGATGAACCTCCTGGCCGCCGCCGCCCTCGCCGCGGCGCTTGCGACGCCCCTCGGCGCGAGCGCGCAGCAGCAGCCGCAGCAATACCAGACGCCGGCGCAGACCGGCCGCACCACGACGCCGAGCCAAGCGCAGATGCAGCGACACTGGGCAAAGCGATTCGGCAATCTCAATCTCTCGTCGGATCAGCAGCAGCACATTCAGTCGCTCATCAATCAATACGCGCAATCGCATCCCGAGGGCAGCCCGCGCGATCCCGGCGCAAACCGCGAACTGCGGCGCCAGATCATGGGAGTCCTGAGCGACGACCAGCGCAATCAGTATCACCAGCAGATGCAGGAACGGCGTTCGCAGATGCGCGGACAGGGCGGCGGGATGCAGCAAGGCCCCGGACCGCAAGGCGAACCGCAGCAAGGACCTGGACCGCAGGGTGGCCCGCAAGGCCCGCAGGATCAGCAGGGTCCGCCCGGAGGACAGCCGCCGGATCAAGGTCCGCCTGGAGGGCCGCCGGCGTAACGCCAAGCAAGAGGTCCACCGCCGGGTAACGGCGCGCGGGCAACCGAAAGCGGTGCAGATGCGCGCCGTTTTTGTTTTCGGACGATGTCCGACCGCTTAGCGATCCTCGTCGGCGGCGGTCCGGCACCCGGCATCAACGGCGTCATCGCGTCGGCCGCGATGGAAGCGTTTAAGTGCGGCATGGCCGCGGTCGGTATCTTCGACGGCTATCGCGACCTGGCAGCCGGACGCACTCCCGAAACGCTCGACCTTACTTTCGATCGCGTTTCGCGCATTCACACGAGCGGCGGGTCGATTCTCCGAACGTCGCGGACCAACCCCGCGCAGGACGACGCAACCCTGGAGCGCTGCGTCGCAACCCTTACTGCGCTCGACGTGCGCTATCTCGTTTGCATCGGCGGCGACGACACAACCTACGGTGCCGCGCGCCTCGCCGAACGGACGCAGGGGACCATCGGGCTGGCGACGGTGCCGAAAACCATCGACAACGATTTGCCGCTTCCCGAGAACGCGCCGACGTTCGGATTCGAGACGGCGCGCTCGGTGGGCGCCGGCATCCTGGAAAGCTTGATGGAGGACGCGCGAACGACGGCCCGCTGGTACGTGGTGGTCTGCATGGGACGTAAATCGGGTTCGCTTGCGCTGGGAATGTGCAAAGCCGCCGGCTCAACGCTCGCGATTCTGCCCGAAGAGTTCCCCGAACCGACGACGCTGGCCGACGTTACCGACACCATCGTCGGCGCGATCGTAAAACGCCGCGCCTTTGGGCGCGATCACGGCGTCGTGGTGGTCGCCGAAGGGATCGCCGAGCAAATATGGGACGACGTCTTTAGCTCGGGCGAAAATCTCGGGCGCGACGCGTTCGGAAACGTTCGCCTCGCCGACGTGCCGCTGGGCATCATCCTGCGCGACGCGGTGCGGCGACGGCTCGGCGAGATCGGCGTCGATAGCGTGGTGCACGCCAAGGACATCGGATACGAGTTGCGCTGCGCGAAACCGGTCCCGTTCGACGTCGACTACACGCGGACGCTTGGCTACGGCGCCGTGCGGTATCTCGTCGATGGCGGAAGCGGCGCGCTCATCGCGCTCGAAGGCGGGCGCGTTCGTCCGGTCGATCTGGCGGATTTGCTCGATCCCAACACCGGCCGCATTCGCACGCGGCACGTCGATCTCACGACCGAAGCCTACCGCGTCGCGCGGGATTATATGGTGTACCTCGAGCCGACGGATTTCACCGACGCCGAAGAACTCGCAGCGCTCGCGGCCACGACCCGTCTCTCGCCCGAGGAGTTTCGCGTCCAGTTCGAGCGCGTTGCGCGCCGGTAGGCGCTTGCGCTAGGCGGTCGCGCCGGCGATGATGCGGCCCGCGTGCGGCAGCTTCTCGATGACGGCGAGATCGACGCCCAAGTTGTCCGCGAGCAGACGAGGCGGGTTCGATGCAAGCCACGACGAGATCGAAATCTCCTGGTAATCGGGGCTGTTGAAAGCGACGAGAATTTTCGTCTCCTCGTTTCCAATCTGCTTGATGTAATGGCCGAAGCCTCGATTGATGAAGGCGACGTCGCCGGGAGCAAACTCGTCTTGACGATACTTGCCGTTGGCGCCGAAGATCCCGATCTCCGAACGCCCTTTGATATAGTACTGCCACTCGTCGGCGTTAGGATGCCAATGCAGTTCGCGCAGGCCGCCAGGCTTGAGCGTCAGGATCACGCCCGTAATCGTTGAAGAGATCGGAAACTGCTGCTGCGACACGAGCTGTTCGGTTCCGCCCGCGAAGTTTAAAAGCGGTGCGGAACCGAGTCTAAACTTGTGACGGAGCTGACTCGGCTGCAAGCCGGGATTGAGCGCCGGCGGAGGCTGCGACGGCGGAACCTCGCCCTGCACGATATAGACTTCTTCTTTCGGCAGTTTTGCAATGACTGCGGGCGGCAGGCTCAAGTCTTGCGCGAGCACCTCGTGCGGCGTGTGCGCGAGCCAGTCCGTAATGCTGAAGGTACCGAACTCCGAGAAGCGGCCGTCGTCGAAGACGAGCAAAAAGTGGCATTCGCCGGGACCCAGCCCTTGAATCGAATGTCCGTGTCCTTTCGGAAAATACCAGACGTCGCCCGGACCAAAATCGGATATCTCCGCATCGCCCGAGGGCGCGATCACCGTGACCCGGCAATGCCCCGAGACGACGTAGGCCCATTCGGCCGCGATCGCGTGCCAGTGAAGTTCGCGTAATGCGCCGGGCTGCAGCCGCATCGAGACTGCGGCAAAGCTCTGCGATACGGGGAACTCGTCAATCGTGTGCTGGCGCGCCGAGCCGGCGGCGGCGCTCCAGCCCTTTGCTTTCTCGAGTTCGAATTTGAAGTTCGGAAGATCGCTCATGGCGGCCCCACGTTCTGTCAGCCGCTCGTCCTCTCATTTCGGTCCCCGTTTTGCCCGTTCGGACACGAGGCCGGGCGTTGCGTTGCCGTATTACAAGGCGCTCGCTCGTATCGCTACAGGTGACTTTCGCCGCCGCGCTACGTCGAAAACCCGCATCGAAGCGAGGAAAGTCGCTTTCATTTTAGAACCAGAGTCACCCCGGGAAGACCTCAGATGGCTCCCGCTGTTACTACCACGAAGAGAGGAGACCATTCCCTTGCAATCACGCGTAGCGGCCATTGCCGCAACGACTCTCAGCATCGCTCTGCTGGCCGGATGCGCCAGCGGTACCCAAGGAACGAATCAGTCCATACCGATGACCGGCATGACGAGACATGCCACCCGGACCTCGCTAGTGCCAGCCGTAGCGGCGTCGCCCCGGCGTTCATCAGCCGGCTGCATCTCGTTACTGGAGCCTCGCCGGATAAGAAAAAGAAGTACAAGGGTCTCAAGGCGTTGTTCGTTACCGACTTCGGCACGGGCGAAGTCGAAATTCTGAAGAACGGCACGTATGCGTCTGACGGAACGATCAGCGACGGCCTCGACGGCCCCGACGGCGATTGGATCGACTCCAAGGGTAACTTCTACGTCGCCAACTACGCCGGCCCGAACATCCAGGAGTACAAACCCAAAGGTTCGTCTCCCTCGTTCACCTATAGCGCGAGCATAACCGACGCGGTCGGCGTCTCGACGGACTCCGAAGGGAACGTGTACGAGGCCGATTATAACGACGGCGGTGAAGGCTACGTCAACGAATACAAGCAAGGCAGCAACACCGTTGCCGCAACCTGCTCCCCGGGCGGTTCCGTCGAAGGCGTCGCCATCGATAAATCCGGCGATGTGTTCGTCGACTTCAACAACCCGAACACCGGGCACGCCAATATCGTCGAGTATAAGGGCGGCCTCTCCGGCTGCAATGGGACCACGCTCGGCGTTACGCTCGGCTTCGCGGGCGGTTTGGTCCTTGACAGCAAAAACGACATCGTCGTCTGCGATCAGACCGGACCTTCCGTCGACGTGATCGCGCCCCCGTACTCCAGCGTGACCCGAACCCTCGGATCGGGCTATTCGGATCCGTTCCACGTTACGCTCAGCGCAAAGAACAAGTTGGCTTTCGTAGCGGTCAACGGCGCTGCCGTCGTCGACGTGATCGACTACAGCACGGGAAGCATCACTCAGACGCTCAATAGCGCCAACGGCTTGTCGGATCCGGCAAGCGCGGTGGACGGACCCAACGACATCCAGTAAACTCTCGAGCCGGCCGTAGCGCCGGAAAATGAAAAGGCTCGCCGCTGTTCGCGGCGAGCCTTTTCATTTAATCTGGCATCGTCCTACTTTCGAGGGGCCCTGCGGCCCGACTATCATCGGCGCTGGCGGGCTTAACTGCCGTGTTCGGGATGGGAACGGGTGGGACCCCGCCGCCATGGGCGCCAGAAACTTTATCCAAATCTTGATCCCCGCCGCGATGGCGAGCCGGAGCTCGAGCCGATCGCGTCGGGAAACTTGAAAGCTGTACAAAGAAGAACTTCCAGTGTCACGAGGGCGTGCGTCGTTAGTTAAAATTTCCGAGCTATTAGTACCGGTCAGCTCCACGCCTTGCGGCGCTTCCACCTCCGGCCTATCAACGTGGTAGTCTACCACGACTCTTCACCCTTTCGGGATTGAGATCTCATCTTGGAGTCAGTTTCACGCTTATATGCTTTCAGCGTTTATCTGATCCGAACTTAGCTACCCGGCTATGCTCCTGGCGGAACAACCGGTTCACCAGAGGTTCGTTCGACCCGGTCCTCTCGTACTAGGGTCCAATCTCCTCAAATCTCCTACGCCCACAGCGGATAGGGACCGAACTGTCTCACGACGTTCTGAACCCAGATCGCGTACCGCTTTAATGGGCGAACAGCCCAACCCTTGGGACCTACTACAGCCCCAGGATGCGACGATCCGACATCGAGGTGCCAAACCTCCCCGTCGATGTGGCGTTCTGCAATCACTTGCAGCGCAGACTATACCTTCATCTCTTTCGAGATGGTGGCGTGTTATGAACGCGATAGATTTGCGCGATTTCGGCGCGCAGCACGTCCATCTCTCGTGGCATTACGAGAAGTCGTTACAGGGAGAGCTTGTATAGCATACTCGGAATCGTGTGCGGTCGTACGAGAGCGACCAATCGATCCATGCTGGCCGCTTTACAGCGCAGTCTGGGTCGACTTTTATCTCGATTGACAGTCATCACGATGCCGAATTTAGCCCGTATGAGACGAATAGTTCCTCGGCTTCGTCGGCCGAGAAGCCCTGCGTGTTCAGGCGCAGCTGATTGCCGTCAGCTGCACCGTCATCCATGATCCACGCGGCTAGGCCGATCTCCGTTAGGCTGCTCTCGAGCAAGCCCATCGGCACGATCTTCCGTTCGCCGGCGTAAAACAACTCGCGCAGTTTCGCGAGTCCTGGATGAGTGATGGTCCGAAAATAGTATCCATTTCCGGACACCTTTGGCGCCGTCCGCACGAAGGGTGCGAGGATGGCGTACTTCCAATCCACGAGGTCTTGCTGCCGACATCCGTGATGGACTCGGAAGCAATAACCTGATGTGGTCTTCAGCAACGTCGCGTCGCCCAACAACGAACCGGTCATTAGCTCCCACTGCTGGGAACCGAACGGCGTTGCGCGCGCGCGGCGACCAAATAACGTCTCTACGACTAGCTCTCTTCCCTCGGTATTGCCCTCGAGTCGAGGGTTTCACCGATATGAGCCACTGTTCATCGCTCGATCGCTCGAGCGAGGAGCCCTACTTGACTCTTGGGGGAGATAAGCCTGTTATCCCCGGAGTAGCTTTTATCCGATAAGCGACGGCCCTTCCATTCGGAACCGCCGGATCACTTAGCCCTGCTTTCGCACCTGCTCGACCTGTCCGTCTCGCAGTTAAGCTCCCTTATGCCTATGCACTCTGTACGAACGGTTTCTGACCGTCCTGAGGGAACCTTTGGGCGCCTCCGTTACTCTTTAGGAGGCGACCGCCCCAGTCAAACTGCCCACCTGACCATGTCCTACCACCAGATTATGGCGGCTAGTTAGAATTCCAAGATTATCAGGGTGGTATCCCAACGTTGCCTCCCCGACGACTAGCGCCGCCGGATCATCGGCTCCCACCTATCCTGTACAGACAATCTCAGAACCCAAGATCAGGATACAGTAAAGCTTCACGGGGTCTTTCCGTCCTGCTGCGGGTAACCAGCATCTTCACTGGTACTGCAATTTCGCCGAGATCCCCATTGAGACAGTGCCCAAGTCGTTACTCCATTCGTGCAGGTCGGAACTTACCCGACAAGGAATTTCGCTTAGTTTCCTCCGACGCTTTCACGCCGGACTGGACTCTATCTTCATCCATCAACGCCGCTAACCGTGGCCGGTTACCAGTGTTCATGAGGGTTGCAATCCTCGCGATCTCTCTGAGCCCTTCATTGGTCAAGTGCCGGCCCTCATCCATCATCGTTAGAACCTCGCGGAACCTTTGAAAATCGACGCGTTTCTTCGTCTTGAGCTTGTGGCTCAGGAAGAACGCGCTCACTTCTCGCAAGTGGTCGAGGCGTCTAACCCGGTATTCCCATCGATCGTCGTGATTTTGACAGACGCGCCCGAATCCGAAGAAAGTCTTCAGACCGTACAGCACGTCTAAATCACGCTTGTGTTGAACGACGCGGAATTCCGGAATGACTTGGAATCCGATCTTGACCGTTGGGTTTCTCTGGATTCCGACAAAGAAGCATCCTTCTCCATCGACGAATCCAACCACCCAATCCGGGTTCAGTTGCATCGCTTTGCATCCTTATGTTTGGATGCCTGGCATATAGTCTCTGAGGATCCCCCGAGCCAAAGACTCGAGGTTTCCTGCGGATTGTCCAATCTCAACCATTGTTACTGGGGGCTCGAGGCTCCCGAGTAGATTGAGCTCTAAGGATGTTCCCGCATATAGCCAGGTTTTCGTTCGCACGTCTCCGTGCGATGAGGCAACGATTGTGTCACCTTAGGACGGTTATAGTTACCGCCGCCGTTTACTGGGGCTTCAGTTCGCCGCTTCGCTTGCGCTGACGACTCCCTTTAACCTTCCAGCACCGGGCAGGAGTCAGCCCCTATACGTCCGCTTTCGCGTTCGCAGAGACCTGTGTTTTTGTTAAACAGTCGCTTGGACCTATTTTGTGCCGCCTCCCTCAGCTTTCGTGGTAAACACTAGACCAAAGGAGGCACCCCTTCTCCCTAAGTTACGGGGTTAATTTGCCGAGTTCCTTAACAGGGATTCTCTCGTCGCCTTAGCATGCTCTGCCAGTCTACCTGTGTCGGTGTACGGTACGGGCACCTACGATCCTACCTAGGGGCTTTTCTTGGCAGCGTGGAGTCAGTCACTTCGGCTCCGAAGAGCCTCGCATTCGCTTCTCGGCGTTATGTGTTGCGGATTTACCTACAACACCGCCTACCAGCTTAGACGCGCACATCCATCGGCGCGCTGACTTATCCTCCTGCGTCACCCCCTCGGCTCATAGACCTTGGTAACGATGCCATGACCGCGGGTCTTTTTGCCGATCACGTGTTTGCTCGACGAAAACCCTCGCGGCTTCTCTTGCGAGAGATCATGACATTGTTCGCCAAGGTCTAAACGGTCGTCGGTGGTAGCAGAATATGAACTGCTTGTGCATCGCCTACGCTTCTCAGCCTCGGCTTAGCTCCCGACTCACCCTGAGACGATTGACGTTGCTCAGGAAACCTTAGACTTCCGGCGTGCGGGGTTCTCACCCGCATTTATCGCTACTTATACCTGCATTCGCACTTGTGGTTCGTCCACGCGTCCTTACGGTCGTGCTTCAGCCTACGCCACAACGCTCCCCTACCGATTATTTTAGTAATCCCAAAGCTTCGGTTCGATGCTTGAGCCCCGTTGGATTTTCGGCGCCCCATCACTCGACTAGTGAGCTATTACGCACTCTTTCAAGGGTGGCTGCTTCTAAGCCAACCTCCTAGTTGTCTGAGCGACGAGACTTCCTTTACCACTGAGCATCGATTAGGGACCTTAGCTGTTGATCTGGGCTGTTTCCCTTTTGACCATGGAGCTTATCCCCCACAGTCTGACTGCTGCGCAGTTCGCCGCGGTATTCGGAGTTTGATTGGGTTCGGTAATCCGGTAAGACCCCTAGCCCTGTCAGTGCTCTACCCCCGCGGGTTAACGCGTAACGCTAGTCCTAAAACTATTTCGGGGAGAACCAGCTATCTCCGAGTTCGATTGGCTTTTCACCCCTATCCACAAGCTCATCCAATGTTTTTTCAACAACAACAGGTTCGGGCCTCCACGTGAGGTTAATCACGCTTCACCCTGGCCATGGATAGATCACTCGGTTTCGGGTCTACTGCAACGGACAAAAACGCCCTATTCAGACTCGCTTTCGCTACGGCTCCGGCTCAACACCTTAACCAAGCCCGTTACAAGTAACTCGCAGGTTCATTCTTCAATAGGCACGCGATTAGCCTTGCTTGCGCATGGGCCTTTCACGGTTTGTAGGCATGCGGTTTCATGTTCTATTTCACTCCCCTTCAGGGGTTCTTTTCACCTTTCCCTCACGGTACTAGTTCGCTATCGGTTTCCACAGAATATTTAGCCTTGGAAGATGGTCCTCCCAGTTTCAAACAGGGTTTCCCGTGCCCCGCCCTACTCACGAACAGCTCCGCGAGATCGATCGCTTTTGTCTACGGGACTTTCACCTTCTATGGTGCGGCTTTCCAGCCGGCTTCTACTAGCGATCGATTTTTTGACTCGCGCTCGGAGATTCGGCTCCGAGATGGCTGTCGTACAACCCCGCTCATGCAACGCCTGAATGCTTGCACATGAACGGTTTAGGCTGTTCCCAGTTCGCTCGCCACTACTACGGGAATCTCGTTTGATGTCTATTCCTCCGGCTACTTAGATGTTTCAGTTCACCGGGTATGCTCGCTCACGACTATTGAATTCATCGTGGCGTCCATGCCCATGACGGCATGGGGGTTGCCCCATTCGGATATCGCCGGATCATCGCTTCTTAGCAGCTCCCCGACGCTTTTCGCAGCTTGGCACGTCCTTCATCGCCTGTGGAACCAAGGTATCCACCTGCAT
>CAVOTV010000001.1:0-115000 GCA_963699435.1 Vulcanimicrobiota bacterium | reverse complement strand
TGGCCGAGCTCGCTCGCTCCGCCGGGGCGGCAGCCTACGAGCCGCCGCACGTCTGCGAGGAGTACAAACCGTTGTACTATGCGGCGTTCTTCGAAGACGCCGACGGGAACAAACTCGAGATCTGCTACCGAGCCAAGCCCTAGGCGGTAACCCTTCGACGTCTAGACTTTGCGCGAGATCGTTTTCGCTTGCATGAAGAGCAGCAGATAGTCGCGGCCGCCGGCTTTGCTGTCGGTGCCCGACATGTTGAAGCCGCCGAATGGGTGCGCGCCGACCATCGCGCCGGTGCTCTTCCGATTGAAGTAGAGGTTGCCGACGAAGAAGTCGGCGCGGGCGCGCTCGATCTTCTTCTCGTCGCTCGTATAGAGCGAGCCGGTCAAGCCGAACTCGGTGTTGTTCGCGATCGCGAGCGCGTCGTCGAAATCCTTGGCCTTGATCACCGCTAGGACCGGGCCGAAGATCTCCTCTTGTGCGATCGTCGCGTCGGGCGCGACGTCGGCGATGACGGTCGGCTCGATGAAGTAGCCCGCGGCGTCGACGCGCTTTCCGCCGGCGATCAGCCGGCCTTCGGTACTTGCCGCGTTCGATGTACTTCGATAATCGACTGCGAGCGCGCTCTCGTTGACGACCGGGCCCATGAAGTTCGCGGGATCGCGCGGATCGCCGAGCGTGATCTTCGCGACGCGCCGGGCAAGCTTTTCAACGAACTCGTCGTAGACGCCGGCTTCGACGATGGCGCGCGAACACGCCGAACACTTCTGACCCTGAAAACCAAATGCCGAGACGGCGACGCCTTCGACTGCGGCGTCGAGATCGGCGTCGGCCGCGACGATGATCGAATCCTTGCCGCCCATCTCCGCAACGACGCGCTTGATCCACTTCTGGCCGGGCTGCGGTCTTTGCGGCAAGCTCGTTGATGCGCAGTCCGACCTCCTTCGAACCGGTGAACGAAATAAAGCGAATCTCCGGATGCGAAACGATGAGGTCGCCGATCTCGCTTCCGGAACCCGGGATGAAGTTCACGACGCCCGGCGGCACGCCGGCTCTCGTGCAGCAGATCGACGAACCACGCGGCGACCACCGCCGCGTCGCTCGACGGCTTGAGCACGACGGTGTTGCCGCTGACGATTGCCGCCGCCGTCATGCCGATCATGATCGCGCCGGCGAAGTTCCACGGCGGAATCACGGCGCCGACGCCGAGCGGAATGTAGACGAGCTCGTTCTGCTCGCCTTCCATCGGAACGATCGGCTGCGGCTGCGCATATCGCAACGCTTCGCGCGCGTAGAACTCCAGGAAGTCGATCGCTTCGGCGATGTCGCCGTCGGCCTCCGGCCAACTCTTACCGACTTCATAGACCAAGCAGCGCGTCGTACTCGAAGCGCCGCTCGCGCAACAACTGCGCCGCCTTAAAGATGAACGACGCGCGATCTTCGAGCGACCGGTGCCGCCACGAGTCGAACGCGCGCGCCGCGGCCTCGATCGCTTCGGCGGCCTGTTCCTTCGACGCCGCGCTGGTCACGCCCACGACTTCTGTGGGATCGGCGGGATTGACGGAGCGAATCCGCTTCTCCGTCTCGACCTTTCGGCCGCCGATCACGAGCGGATAGTGCCGGCCGAGTTTGCTTCGTACCGACTCGAGCGCGGCGCGCATAGCGCGCGCGTCGTCGGGATCGCGAAAATCTTTAACTCGCTCGTTCTGAAAGGGTGTAACGTTGGCTAGGGTCATCGTCGCAGTGCTCATACTGCTATAGTACCAGCCCTTCGAGTGCGCGCCTTCAGCGGCGGCGAGATGCTGCGGCGGGCCCCACTTGGGCGGGGCGAGAACGTAGCGACGTATGACGCAGCTCGTGGCCGTCGCGATCGCCGCGTTTTTCTTGGGGCTCGGGATGGCGGGCGAGCCCTTCGCCCCGCTGCACGCGCTGCTGGCCCTGACGATTCTGTTGCTCATCGCCGTCGCGCTCGACCGGCGTCAGTCGCCGCTGATCGTCTTCCTCTTCGGACTCTGCGGGGTACTGCTGACCTGCGACCTCCAGCACGGTGAAATCTATCCCGGCACCGGCATTGTTGGTATCGGTCTGGGCGGCCTCGCCGCGGCCTCCCTCGGGCGCCGAACGGCCCCCACCTTCGTAGCAGCGATCGGCGCGGTCGTCGGGACGGGCTTGTACTTCCTCTTATAAAGGGTTACCTGCGGCGCCGGTCGCCCCCCGTGCCCCGTCGCGCAGGGCCGTCAGCAAGCGCGCGGGATCTTCGGCGCGCATCAGCGCCTCGCCGACGAGAAATCCGCGGGCGCCGGAAGCGCGCAGCCGCGCGACGTCTGCGGGATCGCGCATTCCGCTCTCAGTCACCGCGAACACGTGAACCGGCACCTTCGGCAAGAGATGTTCGCTGACGGCGAGGTCGGTTTCGAGCGTGCGCAGATTGCGGTTGTTGATCCCAACTAACCGCGCTCCGGCGGCCACCGCGCGCGCGAGCTCGCTCTCGTCGTGGACTTCCACGAGGACGTCGAGCGCATAGGCTGCAGCTTCTTCGATACACTCCGCGAGCGCGTCGTCGTCCATCCCGGCGACGATCAGCAGCACGCAATCGGCGCCGTACGCTGCCGACTGCGCGATTTGATATCGCGTCCAAAGAAAATCCTTGCGTAAAAGCGGACGCGACGTTACGAGCCGGACGTCGTCGAGGTAGCGCAGCTCGCCGAGAAAATGATCGCGTTCGGTGAGTACGCTGATGGCGTCTGCACCCGCAGCATCGTAGATGCGCGCGCGTCCCGCCGGATCGAAGCTGCGCGCGATCAAACCGCTCGACGGCGACGCCCGCTTCAACTCCGCAACGATCGCCTCGCCCGGCGCGCGCTCGAGTGCGGACAAGAATCCGCGGCGCTGTCCGGCGCGCGCGCGCGCCCGCTCGCGAATCATGGCGTAAGGCTCGCTCCGCTCTTCCTGCCCGAGCGCGACGGCCTTCGCGGCATAGATCGCCTGCAGCGTGTCGATCATCGAGCAGCCGCGACGTTTGTTTAGGTCGGCGTCGGAGTGGACGTCGGTGAGCCCGACGGCGTAGTGGTCGGAGTGGGCGTCGGAACCGGCGCCGGACCGACCAGAACGGTCGATCCGACCGCATCGTGCCGAACCGTTACGTTCTTACCTGCAGCTCCCGCCGCGAACGTGATTTGGCGCACGTATTGCCCACCTCGATTTGCGTGCTGCTGACTGGGGTTCCACGTATCGTCGAGCGCACTCACCGTCTCGTTGCGACGGACGACGAAGATCTCCGTGGTGCGCGCGCCGATAAAGACGTTGCCGCCCGGCGAGTCCGCAGCGCCGCCGCCGAAATCGACCGCGCCGCGAACCGTCACCGGCACGACGGGCGTCAGTGCGTCCGCGAACGCATAGTTCGCCCGTTCGAAGTGTTCGCCGTAAGCGGTAACCGTGACGTTGCCGTCGGTGAGAAGGTCGACGACTTTGGCCGACACGTCGCTGTCGTGACCGGCGCTGTTATTCAATACGATCGTTGGCCCCGTCGAGTAGGGCGATGCCGTCGCGACCGGGACGGCGAAGGCGCCTACACCGAAGTCGTTACCGCGAATGATGCACGAACTGCACGTGAACGATCCGCCCGGCACTACGGCGCCGTTGACGTTACGTAAGGCGGAGACGATGCCGGCGCCAAACGCGGCGGTGCTCCCGCTTACCGTCGCGAGGACGTCCAACGAGGCGTAAAATGCCTTCGAACCCGGCAACGTGATCTTCGATGCGCCGACATAGAGATCTTGGAGCGTCACCTTCGCGGGCGGGGCGACTTCGAGCGTCGCATACGCCGTGTGCGCCGGAGCGTGCACGAGCTGCTCGAAGAGCGTGTCCTCACCGAGCCCGTTGATGAACGCGCCGTTTTTCGGGGAGCCGAAGTTCGGTCCAGTGATCGTTACGTCAGTTGGGACGACGATCGGAAACTTCTCGCCGTTCGCGGCGTCGTAATCGCCGGGCGTCAGCATGATCGTCACGCCCCCCGGGGAGAGTACCTTCGCCGACGCGAGCACGGTGACGGCCTTCGTCAGCGTCTTGTACGGTTTCATAAGGCTACCGTTCCCGCTCGTATCGCTGCCCGTGCTTGCGTTAACGAAGAGGGCCGAAAGCGGTTCGATGGTCGGCGTCACGGGACCGGGCTGTCCCCATCGCGTGCAGGCCGTTCCGCTCACGATACCGGCCAGTGCCAACGCGGAGACAACCGCAAAGAACAGGCGCGCCAACCAGGGACTCTTCATTGCGCCCACCTTTTGCCGCGTCGCGTTGAAGGACCTCGGGGAGTCCCGCCGCGCGCTCCTGAAGAGATGAAGCGATGATTAGGACGCCCGTGCGCGAGATCGTGCGTGCCGTCGACGACGCCGCCACCGAGTGGAGCGATTCGCGCAGCACGCGGCGCGCCGATGCGCGCGCGGCGGTCGCGGCACGAACCGGATACTCGCTTGCTGCCGTCGAGTACGCGTTCGATCGTCTCTTCGGCACGCTGCGCCGCGATGCACTCGAATCCATCATCACCGAGGAACTCGGCGCGCTCGACGCGCTCGACGGCTTTGCCGAGCTTGCGGCACGGCCGCGGGCGCGCGCGCTGCCGATCGGACGGGTCTGTATCGTCTCGAGCCGCACGACGATCGGGGTGGCCTTGATTCCGGCGATCTTCGCACTCTGCGCCAAGTGCGACGTGCACGTGAAGGATCGCGAGGATGGCCTGGTTGCAGCGTTCTTTGCATCTCTATCCGAGCGCCTTCCCGCGCTCGGCGGCGCGTTCACGGCACGCGCGTGGACGAGCGCAGAGGAGTCGGGCGATCTCGGCTCGTTCGATGCCGTCGTAGCATTCGGCAGCGACGCAACCATCGCCGCAGTTGCATCCGGCTTGCCGCCATCGACTCGTTTTCTTCCGTTCGGCTCCAAGGCCAGTGCGGGATACGTCACGCGCGAATCGCTGACGACACCCGCGGCCGCGGCGGCGATCGCTCGCGGCGCGGCAACCGACCTCGTGCTCTACGATACGGAAGGCTGCCTGTCGCTGCACGCACTTTTCGTCGAAGAGGGCGGCGACGTTACGGCCGATGCATTTGCGCATCTACTGGCCGAAGCGATCGAGGATGCCGGGAGCGGCTCGCACCGGCCGGTCTCGATCCGTTTTCGACGGCGCAACGCGCGATGGCGCGCGACGTCGCGGTCTTCGGCAATGCTCGCGAAGTCTATTGCGGCTCGCGAGGTGGGTTTTTGGCCGTACTCGATGCGCCGTTCGACGAACTTCCGCTGCTGCTGCCGCGTTCGATCGGCATCCGTCGCGTCGATGCGCCGACGCAGGCAGCCGCGTACCTACGCCATCACGGCCTCGCGCTCGAAGCGCTGGCGGTCGCCGGGACGCGGCCGGACGTAGTGGACTTTGCGCTCGCAAGCGGCGCGTCGCGCATCGCCCCGTTTGGGTCGCTGCAAGCGCCCCCACTGCGGGCATTTCACGGCGGCCGCCGACGCATCGCCGACTTCGTTCGCTGGATCGGCGACGAATCGTGACGATTCCAGGGCCGCGCAGCGCGGCGTCAACGGCGCGGCTCAAGGCACGCGAGCAGCGCAACGTCACGTTCGTCTCCGGCGACCTGCCGGTGGTATGGGAATCGGCCGCGGGCGCAACGGTGAGCGACGTCGACGGCAACGAGTATATCGATTGCACGGCGGCATTCGGCGTCGCCAATACGGGGCATAGCAACCGGCACGTCGCGGACGCGATCGCTCGCCAAGCCCACCGTCTCATGCACGGCATGGGCGACGTTCACCCCAACGCAGCCAAGATCGAACTTCTGGAGCGGCTCGCGGAGATTCTCCCGCCCTCGCTGGAACGAACGTTTCTCGCCACGACGGGATCCGAAGCGGTCGAAGCGGCGCTCAAGACGGCGGTCCTAGCGACGGGCAAATCGCGCTTCGCCGCATTTCGAGGCGGCTATCACGGACTTTCGATCGGCGCGCTCGGCGTGGCCGGCATCGAGCGCTTTCGCGCACCGTTCGCCGCGCTGCTGGCTGCCGAGCCGGTGTTGCTCGACTTTCCACGCGCTGCCTTCGGCGAGGCCGCGCATGCGGTCGCGCGTGAAGCCGACGATCTGCTGGGCGTGACGACATTGCCGCGTTGATCGTCGAACCGATTCAAGGGCGTGCGGGCGCGGTCGTTCCAGCCGCCGGATATCTCGCCGAGCTTCGCCGCATCTGCGACCGGCGCGGTATCGTGATGATCGTTGACGAGATCTACACCGGCTTCGGACGCACGGGGGCGTGGTTCGCGATCGATACCGAGGGGATCGTTCCCGACATTCTTTGCATCGGGAAGGCCTTCGGCTCCGGCGTTCCGATCAGCGCCGCCGTTGGAACCGCGCGCGTCATGGATGCGTGGCCGCACTCGACCGGCGAGGCGCTCCACACGTCAACCTACCTGGGCAACCCGCTCGGGTGTGCGGCAGCTCTCGCGACGATCGAGGAGATGCGCCGGCGCGCGCTGCCGGAGCGTGCCGCGCGGCTCGGCCGCGATCTCGAGAAGCGCCTTGGGTCGCTGCGTCGTTTCGAGCACGTCGTTGACGTGCGCGGACGAGGCTTGCTCTGGGGTGTCCAACTCGACGACGCCCCGCGCACGGCCGCGACGGTCGGCCGCGCATTGCGCGCGGGCGCGATCTTTCTGCAGTCGGGAGTAAACGGAGCCGTGGTCTCCATCGCACCGCCGCTGGTCATCGAAGAGGCCGCGCTGCATCGCGCCGTCGACATTCTTTCCGCCGCCATCGAGGAGGAGTGATGAATCGCTATCGGATCGGAATCGTCGGCGCCGGCTTCGGCGCCCGCGCGCATCTCCCGGCCCTGAAGAACCACCCTCGCTTTGACGTCGTCGCACTCGCTTCGCCGCGCAGCGCTGCATCGGTGGCCGGCGAGCACGGAGTTCCGCACGCGTTTGAATCGTGCGCGGAGATGCTCGCCGGATGCGAACTCGATGCCGTAACCGTCGCGTCGCCGCCCTTCGCGCATTACGACGACGTGCTTGCCGTGCTCTCCGCTCGCAAGCACGTTCTCTGTGAGAAACCGTTTACGACGCGGCTCGCCGCGGCGCAGACGCTGGCTGAGGCCGCACACCTTGCGGAGACGGCGTGCGGTGTCGTCCACGAGTTCCGCTTCGTACCGGAAGCCATCGCGCTCAAGGAACTCGTCGTCAACGGTCATCTCAATCCGCTTCGCAACATCGAAATCACGCTGCTGCGTTCCACGCTGCGACGGCACGAACGCCGGCCGCGCAGCTGGTGGTTCGAACGCGAACGAGGCGGAGGACTGACCGGCGCGGTGCTGTCGCACCTCATCGACCATGCCGCATGGCTCGCCGGATCTCCGCCGGATCGAGCCGTGGGCTTCCACCGCCGCGCCAACTCCGAACGCAACGACGAGCAAGGCAGCTTCGAATCGAACGTTGACGACGCCGGTTTCGCGCTGCTCGAATACCCCCACGGATTGGTGGCGCGCCTCTGCGCCGACGCCACCACCGCCATCGACTCCTACACGTGCGCCGTTCACGGCGAGCTGCGAACCGCCGTGGCGAGCGGCCCGACGATGCTCGATCTCACCCTCTACGCCGTCGACGGCGAGCGAACCGAGGAGCTGCAATGCAAACCATCGCCATACGCGCACTTCGCGCGCCTGGGTGACGAGGTGCCCGCACTGATGGAGCTCTACGACGAGTTCGTCAAGCGCATAGAAGGGAAGCCCAACGTCGCTGCCCAGCTTCGACGAGGCGCTCTGCACGCAAGAGACGCTTGCCGTGCTAGGTTACGAGTCTTGACCGGTGAGATGACGCCAGAGCATCCCGAGTGCAACCGTCGTCGCACGCCCGGCGATGGTTTCGCGATCGCCCGCTAGATCAAGGCGCACGGTCACGGCGCGGCCGTCGACGTCGTCCAGCGCGAACCAGACCAATCCAACCGGCTTCTCCGGCGTTCCGCCGTCGGGGCCGGCGATGCCGGTCGTCGCAACTCCTACCGACGCGGAGAGCCGCACGCGGACGCCGCGCGCCATCTCGCGCGCACGTTTGCTCGCTCACCGCGCCGTAACGCGCGAGCGTCTCGTCGCTCACACTCAGCATCTCGGCCTTCACCGCATTGTCGTAGGCAACGATCGCCGCCGGCAAAGCTTTTCGATGCGCCGGGGACGCTGGTCAACGCTGCGGCGATGCGGCCGCCCGTGCACGATTCCGCGATCGCGAGCGTTCGATCGCGCGACTGCAGCAGCGCGTGCGACCGCAGCGCGCCGGCGTCTCGTCGTCGTATCCGAAGACGAACCCCTGCGAGCCGGCGCGCGATCTCGCGTCTCCAGCGGCGCGATCGCCGCCTCCGCCGCTTCGCGCGACGGTGACTTGGCCATCACTTCACGTCGGCGCGGAAGTCGTGCGCCAGAACGGCGATCTTCGGGTTCTCTGAGGCGCGAAAGAGATCGGCGATGCGGTGATCGATCTCGGACTCACCCAGATCCGATCGTATGGAGGACCCGCGTGTAGATCGCCTCGCCGCACCCCGAAGCGCTCGCGCAGAAACGGCAGCACCGTGATCGCCGAGCATTGGCTTCATCTCGCGGGGCACGCCCGGCATGCACGCCACGAACCGGCCGGCTCGCATCGAAGGCAATGAAGCCCGGCGCGGTTCCGTTCGGATTTGGGAGCGGGCGACTGCGCGCGCGGAAGCTCCGCCTGTTTGCGATTGTTCTCGGTCGCATCGGCCGGCCGAATCGTGCGAAGATCTCCTCCATCGCACGCAGCGCCGGCTCGTAGAGCTCGGTATCCAACTCGAGCGCATGCGCAGACCGCCTCTTTCGTGAGATCGTCGACCGTCGGGCCGAGTCCGCCGGTCATCACGATGCCGTCGGCAGCGCTCCAGCGCGTCGCGAACGGCGGCAGCGATCCGCGCGCGGTTATCGCCAACCGCGTGCGTCGCGTGAACGTCTATGCCGTTTTCAGCGAGTCTCGCGGCGACGAAGGCCGTGTTCGTGTCGACGAGCTGCCCGAGCAGCATCTCGGTGCCGACCGCGATGAGCTCAACGCTCGGCATCGCCGCGTTCGAACCACTCAGGATACGCGAATCGCACCTCCGCGGTGAATCCACGCGCAGCCTCGATCATCGCATGCCGCCGCGCCTGCGACTCCTCCGGCGCCGGGATGTCGGCCGCCTTCGTTCTGCGCGCGCGTGCGGCCAGATGCTCGATGAAACGCGACGAACTCGCGCGTCCATCGCGCGCTGCAGCGCATTCTTGAGCGCCTTTCCGACGCGCGGCGCGAGGCCCGTCGTCGAGATCGCGACGCGGACCGGGCCGGCTTTCGCAATCGCTGCCATCGCGACGAATCCATAGTCGGGCTGATCGATGCAACACAGCAAGAAGCGGTATCGCTCGGCGAGACGGCGCAGCCGGGCCGAGAGCTCGTCGTCTTGGGGCGTAGAGATCACGAAAAACGCACCGCGTCGAGTTCCTCATCGCGCAGATCGCGCGGATCGTAGACTCGGCGCACGCAACGCCCCGGCTTCCTCGAGCGCCGCGCTCTTTTCAATCGCTTCGCGATCGTCGGCGGCGCCGATGACGACGCACGCACGGCCCTTCGAGGTTCAGGCTGACCGGAAAGAACGGTTCGTCCTTCGACTTCGCTCGCGTGGCTCGCTTCGCTCAGGATGACACCTCTTGTTTCAACGCGCCGGCTTCGCTCATGCAATAGTCGACCGGGCGAAGTAGAACTCGTTGATCGCCGTGCTCGCTCACCATCGCCGTCGTCGGCAGATGACGCTTCCAGTGCGTGGAATCGACCCGGCGCCGAACGAGCGCGACGTCGGCGGGTCGAAACCGCGCTCGACGAGTCTGCGCGTTCGAATAGCCGAGCAACAGTTGGGCGAGAATCGCGTCGGCGCGCGCGTACGTGATGCCCGAGATCGGCCTCGTCGGTCTGATCCGCCTCGAGATCGGCGCTCGGCGCTTTTGCGATGAGGCGTCGCGGGACGCCGAGATAGCGCGCCAGCGCCCAGACTTGGGTCTTGAAGAGATCGCCGATCGGATTGACCGGGCGGCGTATCGTCGGCGTGCCAGGTGAAATATCCCGAGCAGGCGTTCGGTCTTGTTCCCCGTGCCGACCGGCAGCGCGTCGAGTTTTGCCGACTGGTCGAAGAGCACGACCATCCGCGTGCGCGCCATGACGTTCCCGCGGCGGCGTGCGTCGGCGTCGGGCTCGAACTGCAGATAGCCGTCGACCGCGGCGGCTGATGTCGATCGTCGCGCAGTGGATGCCCAGGCGCATCGACGACGAGCTGCGCGTCGGCCAGACTCGACGGCGCTGCGAGGTGCGATACGGCAATCGGAGCGCGTACACGTTCTCCGGTCCGAGCGCGCGCGCGCACAGAACGCGGTGACCGCGGAATCGACGCCGCCCGAGAGACCGAGAACGGCGCGGCGGATTCCGCGACGCTCGACGCAGTTCGTCGCGCAGAAACGCAACGAGCCATTCGGCGGCGACCGCGCGCGTCGATTCCCGGAGGTTCGGGCGGCCCGAACGGCGCTCAAAACGGGCAGCGTCATGGCGCGCCGCGCGGAAGCGGCAACTCGTCGTCCAGCAGCAAGTCCGGGCAGAACGGCTCCCAAATCCCCGAGCAACGGCAGCCGTGCCGCGCGCGAGATCGATTTCACGCAAGTCGAGATCGGCGCGCAGGATGCAGGATTGCGCGGCCGGGGCTTGCACGACGATTTCGACCGGCCGGATCGACGATGCACGACGAACCCGACATGCCTTTCCCGCCTTCGAATCCAGTCAAGCCCGCATAGATGACGAAGACGCCGTGCTCGCGCGCGGCCAATCGCAGGATATCGCGCCACTGCGCGATGCTCTCCAACTCGCCCTCACCGGCCCGATCGATCCCGCGTCCTGGCGAAGCGCTGGGAATGATCGAGCACGCGAGCGCCCTTGATTGCGGCGAGCGCCGGCACGATCGCGTGGTAGGCGTCTTCGCATATGAGGATCGCCATCGTTCCGAACCGCGTCTCGAACGTTCCCAGTTTGCGGCCTCGGGAAAGAAAACGTTCTTCGTCAAAAACGCCGTACGTCGCCAGGAGCATTTTTCGATGCCGGTGGAGGATGCGCTCGCCTTCCGCATCGACTTCGACGTACAAGGCGCTGTTGTAATACGTTCCGTCGTCGTTTTCGAAGAATCCGGCCACGATATCGGCACGCTTTCCCCCGGCGGCCCGCCACGCACGGCCTAAGTCTCGCGCGAATTGCGCTGCCGGAAGCGCCACGTCGTAGACGCCGCCTTCGAGAAAATAACCCGAAAGCGCAGCCTCAGGCAGCACGATAAGGTCGGGCGAGTCCGCGGCGAGCTGCGCAAAGGCCTCGCCCGCGGCGGCGAGGTTGCGGGCATAGTCGCCCTTCGCCGGTTTGGTCTGCACGAGCGCGACGCGCATCGCCGGGGAGTCACTCACCGCTGACGCTCGTCGCCGTTTCCACCTGCTCGTCGCCGGGAATTCGCCGGCCGAGCTGCGCCGCGCACTCCTCCGCCGGATACGTCCAGATCTCCGCAAGCGTCGGATGCAGATGTGGAATTCGCATGAAGTCGTCCACGGTCGCATCATACCGCATCGCGACGATGATCTCGTGGATGAGCTCGGAGGCCTGCGGTCCGAGAACCGCCGCACCGAGAATTCGCCCGCGCTCGCGGATCCGCCATCATCTTGACGAAGCCCTTCGTCTTGCCGAGACACTGCGCTTTTCCGTGCTCGGCAAAATCGTAACGTCCGCGCACGTAGGGAGTGCCGTTGCGCTCCAACTCCTTCTCACTCGCGCCGACTGCGGCGAACTGCGGATCGGTGAAGACCGTGTGCGCGGCCGTGAGGCGGTAATCGACTCGTTCGTTCGTTCCCAGGCAGGCGTTGCGCGCCGCCACCTCGCCTTGGTAGATCGCGACGTGGACGAGCATGTACTCGCCGGTGACGTCACCAACGGCGTACATGTTTGGATTACTGGTGCGCATGCACGAGTCCACGAGCGATGGCGCCCCCGGCGTCGCCGGCGATACCCGCGGCGGCCAAGTCCAGGCCGGCCGTGTCCGGCGAACGCCCCGAACGCGTAGAATATCTCCGCCGCGCTCGCTTCGTGTTCCACGCCGCCTCGAGCGTAGCGAATCGTCTTCGCCGCGCCGAGCCGCCGCGCACCGAGCAGCGAGGTTCGCGTTAGGACGTTCGATACCGTCATCGCGCAAGTATCCGGTCAAGGCGTCGCCGACGTCGTCGTCCTCCGAGGTGAGGACGTGCCCGCTTCGAATCAGCATCGTCGTTTCGCAACCCATTCGCGACAGAAACTGACCGAGCTCGCACGCCGTATATCCGCCACCCAAAACGATGACCGAAGACGGGATCGCTTCCAAATCGAGCACCGCGTCGCTGTCGAGATAGCCGGTTTCGCTCAGCCCGGGCAGAACCGGCGGCGACACGACGCTTCCCGTCGCGATCACGAAGTGCGAGCGCTTCCAACACGTCGTCGCCGACTTCAATTTGCGTCGGCGAGAGAAATCGTGCCGCACCGTGGTAGAGCGGAAACTCCTCGATTCCCTCAATCCGGTACTCGGCGAAACCGCGCACCAGGTCGCGCTTGCGCGCGGCGATGAACGGCATGTCGGCCGTCAGCGTTCCGGCATGAATGCCCAAGATGCCGGCGTCGCGCGCATCGGCCAAGGCATCGCTTGACGCCAGCAGGGCCTTGCTCGGCATGCAGCCGCGCAGAATACAGAGTCCGCCCAGCGGCCCGTGATCGATCAGCGCCACGTCGCAGCCGACGTCGCGCGCGGTACGCGCGGCCGCGTACCCAGCCGAACCGGCGCCGACGACGATGAAGTCGTGACGGCGCGTGCTTTCGGGCATTTAGCGTCCCGGCGGACGGGCTCCCAGCCGGTGCGTCGACTCGATGAACCGCATCGTCCCGCTGGAGTGCACGAGGATCGAATGCGTGCTCGCTTTGTTTCCGAAAAAGCGAACGCCGCGTACCAGATCGCCATCGGTTATTCCGGTAGCGCAGAAGATGACGTCGTCGCTTTTCACAAGGTCGTCGAGCTCTAGGACTCGGTCGACGTCGCCGATGCCCATCGCGCGGGCACGCTCGGCTTCTTGTTCGTTGCGCGGCTGCAGCCGCCCCATGAAGTTCCCGCCGAGACACTTGATTGCGGCGGCCGCGAGCACGCCCTCCGGCGCACCGCCCGTGCCCATCGCAACGTGGATACCGGTCGAGTCGATCGCCGTCGCGATGCACGCGTCGACGTCGCCGTCGGAGATCAAACTGATCCGCGCACCCGCCGCCCGAACTTCGGCGATCAAATCGGCATGCCGCGGACGATCCAAAATAATCACGCAGACGTCGTTGATCGGTTTCTCCAAGGCATTCGCGACCGCTTCGAGGTTCTCGCGCACGGGTGCGTCGATATGCACGTACGGCGCCGCCTTTGCGCCGACCGCGAGCTTCTTCATGTACGAGTCGGGCGCGTGGAGCAAGCCGCCCGTTCGGCGATCGCCATAACGGCGATTGAGTTGGGCAACCCGTTCGCGACCAGGTTGGTCCCCTCGACGGGATCGACCGCGATATCCACCTCCGCTCCGCCCGAGCCGACCTCCTCGCCGATGTACAGCATTGGGGCTTCGTCACGCTCGCCTTCACCGATAACGATCCGCCCCGTGATTTCCATCTCACCGAGCGACTCGCGCATCCGCTCGACCGCGGCTCCGTCGGCCGCGTCGCGTTCGCCGCGCCCCATCCAGCGTGAGGCAGCAAGCGCGGCGCTCTCCGTCACTTTTACGAAATCCAGCGAATGAACCGGATGGTCCAGCATCGCTCGCATTGCCGACCGTGCCATTGCTGAGCACCCTACAAAGGGAAGCGACGCATTTCCTGTTAAGAACGCACGTCGTGCTCGCAGGTACCCGCCTATCGCGTCCCTCGAATGTGCGGCTGGTCCGTCTCGGCGATCTCTTCATTGCCGGCTGGGCCGCGCCGGCCATCGTCGCGCTCGCCGGAGTAACGCTCGGCTTTTTCGCGTGGTACGCGCTCGTCGTGCCGCGTCATCACGGGGCCGTCAGCGAGGCCGGGCTCGTTGCCGGCACCGCCGTCGGGGTATTCGCGGCACTAGCCGCCTGGGCCGCTTACGCGCGCTACGTTGCGCGACGAGCCGCAATCACACCGGTACGCTCGCTGCAATACGACGCGCTGACGTGGCTGCCGTTCTTGCTGCTCTGGTTCACCTTCGTGCTGCCGCCGCAACTGACGCACGGCGCGCGGCTCTTCGTCGTAGCGCTCACGCTGGCGTGCATCGGTAAGGTGCTCATTGCGGCGCGTTTCAATCAGACGGTACGCGAAGTGCTCATCGACTTTGCAGCGACGCGCGCCGCGATCATCGTCATCGCGGAGCTCGCCGCGGTCATCATCGGGCAACGCGCCGGAACGCACGTTCAGGAATCCTCGCACGCGCTGCTCGCGGTGTGGGGACGCTGGGACGCCGTCCATTACCTCGACATCGCCACGCAAGGCTATCAGGGAACGGACATGGCGTTCTTCCCGCTCTTCCCGGCGCTCATCCGCGTTCTCGGCTCGCTGGCCGGCAACCACCTCGTCGCGGGGCTACTGATTTCCAACGCCTCGTTCTTTTTCGGGCTTCTCTATCTCTACAAGCTCCTCGAGCACGAATACGACCGCGCGGTCGCTCGCCGCGCGATCTTCTACGTCTCGATCTTTCCGACGTCGGTCTATTTTACGGCGGTCTATACCGAGTCGCTCTTCTTCATGCTCACCGTCGCATCGTTTTACTACATGCGCGGGCGCTCGTGGTGGCTGGCGGGAATCGTGGGATTCCTCGCCGCGCTCACGCGCGTCGAAGGCGTCCTCCTGGCCGTACCGTTCGCGATCGAATGGTGGTCGCAGAATCGGACGCGCAGCCCAAAAGCCTTTCTCGATCTCTTTGCCGGGCTTTTGATCCCACTCGGACTGGCCGTCTACATGGCCTATCTCTGGGTGCTCCGCGCCGACCCGCTCTACTTCTCGCACGTTCAGATCCACTGGAACCGGCATCTCGCACCGCCGTGGGTGAGCATCCTCAATGCCGCCGGCAAGGTGCTGCACGGTCCCGGCCCGCTCGTGGTGGCGAACCAGTCGCTCGAGATCGCCTTCACGCTGCTCATGATCGCGGTGTTGATCGCGGGCTGGCATGCGCTGCGGCCGTCGTACATCGCGTACATGGCGCTCTCGATCCTGGTGCCGATGTCGACGTCGAACCTTATGTCCATGCCGCGCTTCGCGCTGGTGCTCTTTCCAATGTTCGCGATCTTGGCACGCTGGGGCGAGCGCCCGTGGGCTAATAACGTGATCCTCGCCTTCTCGCTGCCGCTGCTTGGCCTCTTCACGGTGCTCTTTGCGGATTGGTATTGGGTTGCGTAGGCGCGGCGTTCGCCAATTCGTAAAGTTCGGGATCGTCGGCGCGTCGGGAATGGTCGTGAACTTCCTCGTCGCGCACGTCCTCGAGAAGACGACGGCACTCTCGTGGTTCGCGGATTTCGCGATCGGCTTCATGGTGGGCGGCGTTTCTAACTACGCGCTCAATCGCGTGTGGACGTTCGGCTCGCAGCGCCATCCCCTCGTGGAAGGATTGCAGTTCCTCACCGTTTCGGCGGTGGCGCTGCTCTTGGGACGCGTCGTCTTCGCGGTTGCCGACCGCTTTGGCTTTCACCATTTCACGAGCGTCTGGCTCGCCGCCACGCTGGCCGGGATCTTCGTGAATTTCTTCTTGAATAAGTATTGGACGTTTCGGCACTTAAACTAACGCGGGCGTCCTGGGCGATCGCCCTCACCGGCATCGCCGTCGTGGGCCTGGCGTTGCGGCTGCACGGCATCCACGATCCGATGCTCGACCATCCGGGGTGGCGGCAAGGCGATACCGCCGCCATCGCCCGCAACTTCGCGCGGCTGCAATTCGACATCATGTATCCACAGACGATGTATAACGGACCGCCGCCGAACTACGTCGAGCTCGAGCTCCAGGTCGTGCCGTTCCTGGCGGCTACGCTCTATAAAATCTTCGGAATCCACGAGATCTTTGGCCGCCTGCTGACGCTGACGTTTAGCGTTGCAACGGTCGTCACGCTCGGCTATTTCGGCCGCTGGCTCTTCTCGAGCGCGCTCGCCGGGTTAGCGGCGGCGTTCTTCTACGCCGTCTTTCCCGGCAGCGTTTATTACGGCCGCACGTTCATGCCCGATGCGGCGATGGTCTTCTTCCTGACCGCCGCGCTGTTCGCGACGGCGCGGTACCTCGTCGACGACGAGCGCCTCTCGGTGCGCGGCGCGTTGGCGCCGGGAGCGCTGCTTACGCTGGCATACCTCGCAAAGCCGGTCGCCGTGCTCGCGCTGCTTCCCCTAGGGGCAATCATCGCGCGGCGCGTTCTCGCGCGCCGGCCGGCAAACGCGCCCGTCGTGGCGGCACTCGTCATCCTGCCGCTCGTCGTGCTCGCACTCTACGATCGCCGCATTGCGTCGTATGCGGAATGGCATTGGGCCAGCGGCATCACGCGCCTCCACGTGCTCCCCGCGCTCGTACACGCGTTTGGAAGCGCTTCGGGCTTCTTGCTCAAGGCCGGCGACGTGCGGGTTGCGCTCGGGGCGCTGCGCGCGTCCATGCTCGGCAACCTCTCGTTCGGACTGGCCATCGCGAGCTTCGCCGCACTCCCGTGGATTTCCGCGCGAAGCCGGACGCTGCTCTGGTGCTGGCTGCTCGGCGGGCTGTTCTACGTGTTCGTCGTCGTGAGCGTGGAGCGCGTGGATTACTATATGTTGCCGTTGCTTCCGCTCTGCGCGCTCTCCATCGGCGGGGCGCTCGCGCGTTACGCGCACGGCGTGGCGAACGCCGACGTCGCCGCTGGACCCCGCTACGCGCTGCTGGCACTCGTACCACTCGTCGCTTTCGGAGCGCTGCTCGGCAGTCGCGCTCCGGTCGCCGCTTACTATCGGTTTAACCGCCAGGCCTATCGCGACGCGGTCGATCTCAACCACCGGCTGCCCGCAAACGCGCTGGTCGTCATCGGTCATTACGGGCCGGACGTTCAGTACTACATCGACCGCTTCGGCTGGGAAGAGGACCCCATGCTCTGGACGCCGTTCGACGAGGAGAGCGCCATATCGAAAGGGGCTCGCTACTTCATCTCGATCGAAGACTCTCGGCTGCGTCACAATCTCGAGCTCTGCGCGTGGCTGCAGCGATTTCCGCTGCTCGACGGCCGCGCGCTGTGGCCCGTCTATCAAACCGATCCGGCAAAGATGCTGCCCGGCGCCGATCGCTTCTGGCGCGAGTACCGCGCGGCCGCCCGTGCAGGTTCCGGCCGTGCGTTTTTGGACGCGCACGGGCGTTGCCGCCTCACGGCCGCAGCGCGCTAAACGTTTCCAGGAGCGCCTTGAACGCCTCGGGCTCGACGGTAATGCTGCCGCGGAACGGATAATCGAGCGCCATGATGAGGAAGAGCACGAGCGCGATCAGGAAGCTCAGACCGCCGATCATGAGCCCCTGCATGAGCGATTGGTCGAAGCCGAAGAGATACGTGAAGGCGATCGTGATGAAGGCGCCCAGCAGCAGCACGACCCACATGATCGCGTTGATCCCGCCGGTATCGATCGTTAGCCGGGCCTGACGGTCCATCAGCGCCGCGTCCATCGCCGCGAGCATCTGCTGCTGAATGTTGGCAAGGCGCAGCGAGTTGGCCGGAAGCGACCGGACCTGGCGATCCGCCGCCTCGAGCAAGGCGTTCGATATCTCCGACCGCGCGCCGCGATTCATTCGCGGCCATTCGGTGGAGATGATCGACGTCACGTACTCGCGCAGCGTCGCACGCAATAGGTCGCGCTGCAGAAACGACCCCGCATCGCGGTAGACGACGGCGATCGAGCCGGCTTCGTCGTACGTGCGCGACTCGGCTTCTTGGAAGCGCTCCCAGACGCCGATTGCGACGAAGGCCAGGAGCACGGCGTAGATCACCCCGATGACCGCCAGAATGAAGCCCGCGCGATCGTTGTGCGCGGTACGAACGTCGCGCGACGTGAACTGGTTGACGAGAAAGCCGATCGTGAGCGCGATCACCACGAACCCCCCGACGATGAGGATTCCGGCGAAGACCGTGGGAAGCGATTCGAGCCAGGCGATCATCGTTTACGGCAGCGGCAGCAGCGAGCCGGCGCCGAAGCCGGTGGACTCGGCCGGCGCCTCGGGAACGCCCGAGGTTACGAGCTGCCGGTAGAGGATCAGCCGATTCGTGTTCTTCGCGAGCTCCAGCTGCAGCTCGTAGCTTCGTTTGATGGCCGTCGTAAGCTCGTTGGTGTCGAACGTGTATCCGAATCGTTTGAGGTCGTGCAGCAGGAGCGCGTTGGTCGCATTGAGCTGCTGGTAGGCGCGCTGTATCTCCAGACCCGCGCTGCGATACGTAGGATAGTTCGAAAGCACGATCTCACGCTGGAGCTTGGCTTGATCGATGGTGGATTTTAGCGCCGCCAGCCGGACGCTCTCGGGATCGACCGCGAGCCCCTCGTCGACGGACTCGAGGGCGTCGTCAAAACCGCCTTTGCCGTACTCTTGCTGCGCCAGCGCTGCAGTGGCCTCGACGAAACCCGCGCGTGCGGCGGCGTTCTTGCCGTCGATTCGCAGCGCGAGACGATAGGCGAGCGCGGCATCAAGTGCGTCCCCGCGGGCGAGTGCGACCTCTCCCTGGTGCACGCGCGTATTGACGATCCAGCGCTCGATGGGAGCGGCGCACCCTGCGAGCAGGGCGGCGGCGCAGAGCGTCGCCGATCAGTCTAAAAATGAACATGAGCGGCAAATCGTGCTACGACCTCGATCACGACGGCGGCCGGATAGAGGATCGCCTGTGAGAGCAGCGACCCGATGATGGCCGTCAACGATAAGTAGAACACCATCGAGCGAACCTCCTCGACGCTCCGCTTGCCGTGAATCGCCTGATCGGTAATGATCGCCGACGTGGGGTCGACGAAGAGCGTGAACGCGATCGTGCCGATCCCGTTGATGACGCCGGAGAGGCCGATCGCCGTGCGCGCGACGTCGATATCCAGAACCGATGCCAAGTACGAGGCCTGAACCCCAATGGCATAGACGCACATCACGATCGATGTTGAAGATCAGCAGGCGGCGCGGAAGCCGGCGCCAGTCGAAGACTCGCAACTCGTGCAGGCTCGGCAAGCGCTGCGCCCGGAGGACGTCGGCGATCACGGCCGGCGAGAACAGCCGCACGAGCGAATGCGGCACCGATCCGCGCGCCTCAAACGAGTGCACGCCGCGCCGGAAGAGATAGGTAAACATCGGCAGCAGCAGCGCGAAGAGCACCATGCCTACCGTTCCGGCGAGCACGATCAGCCGGAGCTGCATTTCGAATGCGTGCTGCCACGCGCCCGCTGCCGGCGCGCTCCGCAGCGTCGCGACCGCGTTTCCGGCCTGATCGGAGAGCGGCCCGAGGAAAAAGATGACGAACAAGTTCGCTAGCCGGCCTGCGGTTACGAACAGGTTGAAGAGCGAGATGGACGTCGCGATGCGCTTGGTCTGCACCCCGGCGAGGCGCGCCGCATAGGCGCCGATCGTGACGCCTTGGACGATAAAGGTGATCGCCATCGCCCCGACGAGTTTGCCCGACCAAACGTGCGGAAGGAAAGCGGCCGGCGATGTCATCGCCGCGCTAGGCGTCGTGCTCGGCGCGCAATCGCAGGTCGATCGCGGACGCGTCGAGAGGCCCGATGACGCACAGGCCGAGATTCTCCGGCGCGAGCAGCTCGCACGCGAGCTCGCGTACTTCTTCGGTCGACACCGCGTCGATCCGCTGTTCGATCTCCTCGGGCGTGACGTTACGTCCGAGCGCGAGCTCGTTTCGACCCAAACGAATCATTCGGCTCGAGGTGGACTCCAACGAGAGCGTGAGGTTCCCTTTGATATGCTCTTTGGCGAGATGGAACTCGTCGGCGCCGATCGGCATCGCGCGGACGCGCTCGAACTGTTCGACGATCAAGTCCACGCAGGACTGCACGTTCTCGGGCGACGTGCCGGCGTAGACGCCGAACAGCCCCGCGGCGCGATACGCGGCTTGAAAGGAATAGACGCTGTAGACCAGGCCGCGCTGCTCGCGAATCTCCTGAAAGAGGCGGCTCGACATACCGCCGCCGAGCACCGTGTCGAGCAGCGAGAGCGCATACCGCCGATCGTTGCGCACGTCGATGCCGCGCGTACCGACGACGATGTAGGCCTGTTCGCTCTCCTTGTGGCGCACGTTTTTCGCCGGAGTGAGCGACGGGCGCTCCGGCTGCGCGCACATCGCTGGCGCCGGCGAACTCGGCGAACTCCTCACATACCAGTTCCACGAAGCGATCGTGCTCGACGTTTCCTGCGGCCGCGACGACGACGCAGTTCGGCGCGTAGTGCGCGCGCATATGGGCGCGCAGATCGTCGGGCGAAATGCCGATAACCGTTTCGGCAAACCCGATCGTCGGATCGCCCAGGCTCGACCCGCTCCCACATCGTCTGCAAGAACAGATCGTGGATCAGCTCGTCGGGCGAGTCCTCGTACATCTTGATCTCTTCGAGCACGACCTTCTGCTCTTTCGCCAATTCCTGCGGATCGAAGACCGAGTTGAGGAACATATCGGCGAGCACGTCGAGAGCGAGCGGAACGTGCCGATCGATCACCTTAGCGTAGTAGCAGGTCGTCTCTTTATCGGTGAAGGCGTTAAGGTTGCCGCCGACGCCGTCCATCGTTTCGGCGATTTGCCGCGCGCTTCGGCGTTGCGTTCCCTTGAAGAGCATGTGCTCGACGAGATGCGAGATGCCCCGGCGTTCGCGGCGTTCCGACCGACGAGCCGACGTCGGCCCAGATGCCGACGGTTGCCGAACGGACCGCCGGCATCGCCTCGGTTAGAACTCGCAGCCCGTTCGGAAGAGTCGTCTTTTTATACATTCAGGTCTCGCGAAATGCGGTCTGCGCCCACTGTGGGTCCCAAAAGATCCCCTCGCCGGTCTTCTCGATGCGCTCGCGCAGCGACGCGAGACTTTCGCCGCGGCGGGCGCTCAAGCTAAAGACCGTGCGCGAGGTCGGAACGGCGAGATCGCCGCTCACGACGACGCCTTTGGCGACGTCGATCGGCACACTGGTCCACAAGTCAACCTCTTCGGCTTGTGGTGCGGCGCCGAATGCCGCGTCCACGAGCGCCACGACTTCCTCGACGAACTGCGCGCGCGTCATCGGATGATGGAACTTCACGCCACCACGCGAACCCCAACGATCAAGTGCCGGTCGAGCTCGTTGGCCGAGATTTGGCTGACCTCGGCCGGCCATTGCGTCGCGAAGACGGTCATCCCGACCCGCTCGGCGATCTCCCGCCGGTTTCCGGCGAACGCGCCGTCGCATCGAGCTGCGCGACGCTCGGCTCGTACGCGGCCGCGGCCGTCGCGGCGAGCAGCGCCGCGACGATCAGCGCCTGGACGATTCTAATACGATTGCGCAAAATAGGCTCTCGCCCTCGCCGGCTCGCCGCACGCGACGCAGAGGAGGCCGGTTCGATCGAGCGGACGCACGATCCGCGTCGTCGCCGCCGTGAGGGTCTTCACGGACGCCTCGCACTCGGCGCGCTCGCACCACGCAATATCCACCATCCCGGCGCGGTTCTTGCAGAGTTCGAGGAACTCGTCGCGCTGGGTCGCGACCAGCGTGTGTTCTTCGAGAAACGCCTTGGCTTGCGCGTAGAGCGAGCGCTGGATATCCTCGAGCAGCTCGCGGAGCACGCGGGGCGCGGCATCCAGCGCCACGCTCTGCCGCTGATCGGCATCGCCTTTGCTTCGATCGCGACGCGCCATAACGCGGTTTGAGCGTCAACGTCGCGCGGGCCGATTTCAATGCGCACCGGAACCCCGCGGATGTCCCACTCGCTATACTTCCAGCCGGGCTGCTGGTCGCGCAGGTCCACCCGCACGCGGAAGCCTGCCGCGCTCAAGCGTTCCGATAGCGCGCGGCAGGCCTCGATCGCGCGATCGTCGTTCGTGCGCACGATCGGGACGAGCACCGCCTCGATCGGCGCCATTTTCGGCGGAATGCGCAGCCCGCGGTCGTCGCCGTGCATCATGATGAGCGCCGCCGAGCATCCGCCACGACACGCCCCACGAGGTCGTATACGCGTGTTTAATTGCCCCGTCGGCATCGGTGAACGTTATGTCGTAGGCCTTGGCAAAGTTTTGTCCGAGGTCGTGCGACGTTCCGGACTGCAGCGCCTTGCCGTCGGGCATCAGCGCCTCGATCGAAAACGTTTCGGCCGCCCCCGGAAAGCGTTCGCTCGCGCTTTTACGCCCCGAGTAGACGGGTATCGCGGCAACGTTCTCGGCAAAGTCGCGGTAGAGCTCCAGGATCTTCAGCGTCTCCTCGCGCGCTTCGCCGGCCGTCGCATGGGCCGTGTGCCCCTCCTGCCAGAGAAACTCCATCGTCCGCAAGAACGGCCGCGTCGCTTTCTCCCAGCGAACGACGTTGGCCCACTGATTGATGAGAATCGGCAGGTCGCGGTACGACTCGATCCATTGCGCGTACATCACGCCGATGATCGCCTCCGACGTCGGTCGAATTGCGAGACGCTCGGTCAACGGTTCGCTGCCTCCCTGCGTGACCCACGCGACTTCGGGGGCGAAACCTTCCACGTGCTCGGCCTCGCGGACGAGCAGACTTTCGGGAATCAGCAGCGGAAAATACGCGTTCTCGTGGCCGGTCGCCTTAAAGCGCTCGTCGAGATGGCGCTGCAGATTCTCCCAGAGTCCGAACCCGTATGGCCGCAGCACCACGCACCCGCGTACCGGGGAGTACGAGACGAGTTCGGCGCGCAGGCAGGCCGCGGTATACCATGCGGAAAGGTCGGCCGCCTTCGGAGGAATCTCCCTGACGGTCTGAGGGACGCGAGCGTCGGACATGACCGGCCCCGCTTCGCGCGGCAAACCGGAACGGCCTTCGCGGGGAAGTCGGCCGCCGGGCGGCATAAGTGATACGGCGATGCCGAAAGTAACGCGAATCTACACTCGCACCGGCGACGACGGGATGACCGGGCTCGTCGGCGGCGGGCGCATCAAAAAGAGCGCCGCGCGTATCGCATCGTACGGGACCCTGGACGAGCTCTCGAGCGAGATCGGCGTCGCACGCGCGGCGCTGCGGTCGCTGCTCGAGACCGAGCGCCGGGCCGCGCGGCTCGACGCATGGCTTGCGTGGACGCAAGACGCGCTCTTCGATCTGGGCAGCGAGTTGGCGACGCTGCCGGACGATCGCGTCGCCGGCCAGGTCTCGGCGGGCGATAAAGACGTTGCCGCGCTCGAAGGCGCGATCGACGCGGCGCAGCGCAACCTCCCCGCGCTCGCGGAGTTCATTCACCCCGGCGGCTCGCTGCCGGGGGCCCATCTTCACGTCGCGCGAACCGTCTGCCGTCGCGCCGAACGTCTCGTCGTCGCGCTCGCCGACGACGACGAGGCAGCTGCGCGCGCGGTGCGATTTCTCAATCGTCTCTCCGACGCGCTCTTCGTCTGGGCGCGTTGGATCAACCACGCATTGGGCGTTCCAGAGCATCGTATGGAATAAATCGCGAACGCCGCCGGACTAGGGCTACTAGCCTTGGAGTCGAAGCGACGCCGGAATGTCGTTCTTCTCCGAGCTCTTCGCGACGACCGACGTCGATAAGCTGCGCGAACTTGGCACGCGCAAAATCCTGCGCCGCGCGCTCACCGCAAAGGATCTCATCTCGATCGGCCTCGGGACCGATGATCGGCGGCGGCATCTTCACCACCATCGGCACCGGCGTCAAAGGCGCGGGTCCGGCCGTCATCATCTCGTATCTGCTGGCCGGTCTCACCTCGTTTTTCGCCGCGCTTTGCTACGCTGAGCTCGGCGCGATGGTTCCGGTCGCCGGCAGCGCCTATACGTACGCGTATGCGACGATCGGCAAGCTTTTCGCTTGGATCATCGGCTTCGCGCTGATCTTCGAGTACGGCATCAGCGCCGCACCGGTCGCGCAGCAGTTTTCCGCGGCGATCCAGGACGTCGCGAAGGGCGCGGGACTCGCGTTGCCGGCGTGGGCGCAGCAATCCAACCTCATCATCCACGGCGCGTGGTGGCTCCCGTCGAGCTGGGACCTCGCGCACTCGCAGTGCGACGTCGTCGCCGCCCTCTTCGTCATCGGCTTGAGCATGCTGCTCTCGGTCGGCATTCGAGAGTCGGCCACCGCAAACAACATCTTCGTCGTGCTGAAAATTTCGGCGCTCATCGTATTCATCATCGCCGGTTGCTTTCTCATCCGTCCGGAAAACCTGCACAACTTTAATCCCGTCGGCTGGGGGATGTTGCGGCCGTTCGGAGGATTGGCCGATTATTCGTCGTCGGCGCAACCGTACGGAATCATTGCGGTCAGCGCGTTCGTCTTCTTCAGCTACATCGGCTTCGATACCGCGACGACGACGGCGGAAGAGTGCAAAAGCCCGCAGTTCGACGTGCCGGTGGGGGTGATCGGAGCGCTGGCGATCGGAACGCTCGTGTACTGCGCGACCGCAATCGTGCTCGTCGGCGCGGTGCCGTGGAATCAGGTCCCGATCAAAGATCCGCTGGTGTACGCGCTCGCGCCGCTGCACGCACCGGTCCTCACCTGGGTCATCACCATCGGCGTGCTGGCGGGAACGACGAGCGTCGCGCTCGCTTCGCTCCTAGGCCAATCGCGCATCTTCTACGTTATGGCGCGCGACCGAATGCTGCCTCCTGCGGTCGCGGCGGTGCACCCGCGCTTCAAAACGCCTTTGGTAACCACGATGATCACCGGCGTAGCGGTCGCCATTCTCGCGCTCATCATGCCGCTCAACAATCTGCTCAATCTCGTGAACATCGGCACGCTGATCGCATTCTCGGTCGTCTGCGCCGGCGTGCTCTATCTGCGCAAACGCAAGCCGGAGCTGCCGCGCAGTTTCCGGGTTCCGTTCGTGCCGCTCTTTCCGATCCTGGGGATCGTCTGTTCGCTCTTTCTCGCGATCTTCGGCCTCTCGCGGACGACCTGGACCTGGTTCGCCATCGCCCTGGTCGCCGGGCTGATCTTCTTCTTCGCCTACGGCTTTCGGAAATCGAATCCCGCCGACGTCGTGCCGGTGGAGGAGCCGGAAGGGATCGCGGAGTTCTCTTAGGCTAGAGCGTGCCGGTTTGCGCCGGCGCCTGACCGATGCCCGGCGTCAGGACCTCGATGCTCGCGTTTCGGGGATCGTACTTCGCGTGGACGTGAAGCGCGCGCGCGACCGCGTCGAGCGAGACCATCACGCGGCCGCGCACGCGGAACGGCGCGTGCTTGAGCGTAAAGGGGATGCCGTTGACCGCGGCGTGCGTATCGCCGACGCGCACGCGCAGCGATTGCGCGCCCAAGACCACGTGAATCGTCTCGTTCTTCGCATCCACTTCGGTTTCGGCGCCGAGCGCGTCGGCGATGGATGCGCAGCGGAACGAACGCCTTTTGGCTGGCGGTCGTAATGGGGGCTACGTCGCTATCCGACGCGCTCGCCGTCGACCAGCATGACGATCGGCCGCGAAAATGCGAGCAGCGCCGAGGCAGCGACGCAGCGCGGCGGTGCCAGCGAGACGCCAGCCGCTCAGCGATCGATATTCACGTCATCGCGCCGATCTCCTCGAGGTAGGCCGGATACTTCTCGGCAATCACTTTTTCGATCTCGAGTCGCAGCATTCCGAGCAGTTCGTCTTCGGGATAGGTTCCGACCAGCTCGCCGGCGCGATAGATGGCGCCTTTGCCCTTTCCGCCGGCAACGCCGACGTCGGCCATCTTCGACTCACCCGGACCGTTCACGACGCAGCCCATCACCGCAACCTTGACCGGCGCGCTGTACGACTTTGCGATCGCCTCGACCGCCCGGCCGAGTTCGAGCACCGAGATCTCCGCGCGGCCGCACGACGGACACGCCGTGATCTCAAAGCCCTTCTCGCGCAGGCCTAGCGATTTGAGGATCCCCCAGCAGACCGGAACTTCTTCGATCGGATCGGCGGCCAGCGAGACTCGAATCGTGTCGCCGATGCCTTCCCACAGGAGAATGCCGAGGCCGATCGACGATTTGATCGTTCCGTCGCGCAGCAGTCCCGCCTCGGTAATGCCGAGATGCAGCGCGTAGGGCGTGTTTCGCTCGCGCAAGCGACGGTCCATCAAACGATACGCCTCGACCGTCGTGGCAACGTCGTGCGCCTTGAGCGATATCGCGATGTCGGTGTGCCCGTGCTCCTCGAGCATCTCGACGTGGCGCAGCGCCGAACGCACCATCGCCTCGGCGGTGTGTCCGAGCGATTTCTCGAGATCGGGTGCGAGCGAGCCCATATTGACGCCGACGCGGATCGGAATGCCGCGCGCTTTTGCGGCCTGCGACGACTTCGGCGACTTTCTTGGGATCGCGGATGTTGCCGGGATTCAATCGCAGCTTCGCGACGCCGGCTTCGATTGCCGCCAGCGCCATCTTGTGATCGAAATGAATGTCCGCAACGATCGGCACCGGCGAACGATAGACGATCGCGCGGCAGGCCGGCGGCGTCGGGCGGATCCTTCACGGTGACGCGCACGACCTCGCAGCCCTCCATCGCGAGGCCGTAAATCTGCTCTGAGCGTCTCGTCGGCGTCGGCGGTATCCGTCGTCGTCATCGATTGCACGACGACCGGATGCTCTCCACCGATCCAGATGCTCTTTGCGTCGGATTTTCCGGTCTTGTTCTGCAGGAAGATCGGCTTGCTCTTGCGTCGCAGGCGTATCACGCGTTACATTACTCCCTGCCCGCTGACGATGCGGGCGATGTCGTGGAACGCGACGCAGCATAATGATCGCCATCAGCGCAGCGAAGCCGGCGATATGCACCATCGCTTCTTTCTCGGGATCGACCGGACGGCCGCGAATGAGCTCGGCAATGATGAACGCGGCACGGCCGCCGTCGAGCGCGGGAATCGGCAACAGGTTGAAAAGTCCGAGCGCAAACGAGATCGTGGCGGCGAGGTAAAAGTACGGGCCCCATCCCCAATCCTGGACGGTCGCCGCGACCTGGCCCATACCGATCGGTCCGGCAATTTGGGGCGCGTATTTTGCAAACTGCGTGACGAGGAGCGCGAGGCCGCCGACCGTTTGATTCGGCGATGGAGGCAAACTCCTCGGCGCTCAGATGGAACGCGGCGCCGACGCCGACACGTTCGTAGGAAGGCACGGGCGAGAAGCCGATACAGCCGAAACTCTTGCCGACCGGGGCGGGACACGGACGCGGCGTTACATAGACTTCGGCTCGAACGCCGTTGCGCTCGTAGACGAGGTCGAGCCGCTTGCCGAGCGCGGCGTGGATCGTATCCACGAGGCTCTTTCCCGAGCCGATCGTGCTGTCGTCGATTGCTACGATCCGATCGCCCGGCCGGAGCCCCGCGATCGAGGCCGGCGATCCCGCGACCACGTCGCCGACGACCGGTTGATACGTGGCCTTGTCGCTGGCAACCCCGAACGCAAGCGCGCCGACGAGCAGAATCGTGTAACAGAGCACGAAGTTTGCGAGCGGGCCGGCCACGATGATCGCCAGCCGGCGCCATGGCGATTTCGCCTGGAAGTTCGTGTCGGTGGCGCGGCCGCCGGCAAGGAACTCGCGCTGCTGCTTGGGCCTCGGAAACGCGATTGTCCTCGCCCTCCATCGCGCAGAAGCCGCCGATCGGCAGCACGCGCAGCGAATAGAGCGTCCCGCTTTTGGGGCTCGTCCAGGCAAGCAGCTTGGGTCCGAAACCGACTGCGAACTCGTTGACGCGAACGCCGTTGAGGCGCGCGACGCACGAAGTGCCCGAGCTCGTGCAGCACGATCAAGATGGAGAGCATCACCAGAAACGTGACGACTTTCTCGAACCCGACGAGGGTGACCATTGCCAAGCAGAACCACCAGGTAGTCTTTCGATGGAGCCGACGATCTCTCCGGCGGCTTCCCGCGCTTGGCGATCGGCGTTCCGTACGCCCTCCAAGGTAAGCGCGCACGGCTCGACGGCCCGCATCGCGCCGGCGATGACCTCGGGAATCCGGCCGAACGCAATCTTCCCGTCGACGAATGCGGCAACCGCAACCTCGTTGGCGGCGGAGAGCACGGCGGGCTGCGTCCCGCCCGCGGCCAGGGCGTCGTAAGCGAGCCGCACGCAGGGAAAGCGCGCCGGATCGGGCGGCTCGAAATCATAACGGAGGACCGCGTCCCCGGCCTTCGCGCCGAGCGTCCGCAGAACGCCGGCGCTATCCCCAGCCGCGGCGGGCCGAGAGCGTAAGCGGTTGGGATATGCAAGCGCATACCCGATCGGAACGCGCATATCGGGCGCGGCGAGCTGCGACTTGACGCTGCCGTCGGTAAAGACGACGAACCCGTGCGCGATCGATTGCGGATGCACGACGATTCCGATGCGGTCGCCCGCGAAGCCGAAGAGGCGGCTCGCCTCGATGACTTCGAGACCTTTGTTCATCATCGTTGCCGAATCTATCGTGTTCTTCGTACCCATCCGCCACGTCGGATGCGCGAGCGCCGACGAAAGATCGGCGCGCTCCATCGCTTCGCGCGACGTTTGCCAAAACGGACCGCCGGAGGCCGTGAGCACGAATCTCGGCGACGCTCGCGCAATCCTCCCCGACGAGACATTGAAAGATCGCGCTATGCTCGCTGTCGACCGGCAACAAACGCGAGCCGCTCCGGCGAGCGCGCTCCACCAGCAGCTCGCCTGCGGCGACGATCAGTTCCTTATTGGCGACCGCAATGTCGATGCCGCGTTCGACGGCCGCGAAGACCGCCTCGAACGCAACCGAGCCGTCCGTCGCGGCGAGGACGATGTCCGGCGTCGCTCTCGACGGCGACGCGATGCAACCCAGCGGGACCGTCGGCGGCGCCGCTCGTAACGCGTCACGCCGAAACCGCGCGCCTGATCCGCGAGCAGATCGAGGTTTCGCCCCGCTGCCAAGCCCGACCACCTCGAAACGCATCGCGGATGCGCGCGATCACGTCGAGCGCTTGCGTGCCGATCGATCCGGTCGATCCTAAAATCGCTACCCGCTTGCGCGCGCTCACTGGACCTGCAGAACGCCGATGAGATGCAGCGTCGCGATAAAACGCCACGCCGCCGAGCAGATACGAATCGAAGCGGTCGAGCACGCCGCCGTGGCCGACGATCATGCTCGCCGGCGTCCTTGACGCCCGCGTCGCGCTTGAACGCCGACTCCACCAGATCACCGACCTGCGCCGCGACGCAGGTAGCGAAGCCGAGCGCAGCGCCTTGCCACCATGCCAGATGCAGCTGCGGTATCCAGCTGGCGGCAGTCGCGACGAGCACGGCGACGACGACCAGTCGCGCCGATGCGAACCCTCGATCGTCTTGTTCGGAGAAATCCGCGTCAGCCGCGTGACGCCCGATGGTCGAGCCGACCAGCATCGCCGAAGATATCCGTGAGCGCGATCGATGACGATCACGTAGATACGTCATCCACATTCCGTTGCCCGGTATCTGCGCGGATGAACACGAAGTAGGTGAGCAGCTTGCCGATATACAGAACGGCGAGCAGCGTGTAGGCGGTGCGCGCGAAGTAGCCTTTCTGCTCGCCGTACATGCCGATCGAAAAGGCAGCGATCACCGATGCCGGCGAGCAGCACGCCCTCCCATTTGTGTAAGAGCCCGAAGACCGCCATGGCAGACGTACGCGCACGACGCCGAGGACGGCCACCGGATACTCCAGCGGCTGACCCTTGGTCGTCGCAGAGATAGCTGAACTCGTAGATGCTCGCGAGGCCGATTGCCAGCAGGAGCAGTAGAACGCCCATGGGTTGATAACGCAGACGAAACCAATCGCCGCGACGATGAGGCCGACGACGATTCGCCGTTCGGTCAAGCCCCGCCGAAGCGCCGTTCCCGTTGTCGAAAATCGATCAACGCTCGTACGAAATCATCCTTCGAGAAGTCGGGCCAATAGACGTCGGTCATCACGAGCTCGGCGTATGCGGCCTGATACAGGAGGAAGTTCGAGAGCCGTTGCTCGCCGCCTGGCCGGATGAGCAGATCGAGCTCGGGAAGATTCGTCGTGTAGAGATACCGGCCGATCAGCGCCTCGTCGATGCTCTCCGGCGCGATGGCCCCGCGCGCCACTTCGGTCGCGATGCTGCGGACGGCACGTTCGAGCTCGGCGCGCGAGCTGTAGTTCACGGCCATGTTCAGGGAGCAGTCCGGAGTTCGACGCCGTCTCCGCCTGCAGATTCGGCCAGCGCCGTCGCGCGGCGCAGCCGGCAGCGACTCCCACTCGCCGATGACCCGAACGCGAACGTTGTTGCTGCGAAGCTCGATGCAGCTCGTTGCGCGCGAAATAGACGCACAGCTCGAAGAGCAGCGAGATTTCGCCGGCGTCTGCGATTCCAGTTTTCGGTCGAGAATCCGTAGACGGTCAGCGCTTCGACGCCGAGGTCGCTCGCGATGCGCGTCACGTGGCGCAGCGCGATCATGCCGCGCCGATGGCCCTCGATCGCCGGGAGTCCGCGCTCCTTCGCCCAGCGGCGGTTGCCATCCATAATGATAGCCACGTGGCGCGGGATATTCCGCAGATCGAGGCCGGGCCGAACGCCCGCCGCCAGCGAGATGCTCACGGACGGTACGACTCGTATCCGACGGTCAGTTCGACGGATTCGTCCTCGTCCATCTTCAGCGCGAAGCACCCGCAACGTACCGCAGCCCGCCCACGCGCCGAAGGGAGCGAGCACTTGCAGACGGATGCGCCGATCGCGGAGCGCGCGCCGCGCTTGCACTTCAGGCAGCAGCACAACGTCCTCGATCACACCTCCATGATCTCTTTTTCTTTGGCCGACGACGAGTCCGTCGATCTCCTTGACGTACTTGTCGGTCAGCTTCTGCAGCGATTCTTGCATGCGCTTGTTGTCGTCTTCGGTGATGCCGTGCGCCTTGAGCTGCGCCTTGAGCTCGTCGTGGGCGCTGATGCCGCACGTTTCGTACGGCGATGCGTCCGTCTTCGGCCTTCTTCTTGACGACCTTGGCGAGCTCTTTGCGGCGCTCTTCGTTGAGCGGCGGGATCGACGAGGCGGATCGCGCTGCCGTCGATGTTGGGCGTCAGCCCGAGGTCGCTCTTTTCGATCGCCTTGCGGATCGACGGGAACGACGCCCTTATCCCACGCGGTGATGAGCAGCGTCCGCGAGTCCGGGCGTCGAGACTCCGGCAACTTGCTTGAGCGGAACCGGCTGGCCGTAGGCTTCGACGAGCAACCGGTCGAGCAATGCCGGCGCCGCGCGGCCGGTGCGAATGGACGCGAACTCGTTGCGCGTCGCCTCCACGCACTTGCGCATCCGCGACTCAGACTTCTTTGAAATACGTGTCGGTCATCGTCTACGCGCTCCCCGTCTACCGGCGCGGCGTCCGCTCGCGCACGGCCGACGTACGTTCCGATCGCTTCGCCTCCAGACGACGCGGCGGATATTTCCCGGCACCGCCATATCGAACACGATCGATCGGCAGCGAGTTATCCATGCAGAGCGCCATCGACGTCGAATCCATCACTTCGAGGCCGCGCTGTAAGACGTCCATGTAATCGAGTCGCTCGAAACGCGTCGCGGTGGGATCCTTCTTGGGATCGGCGGTATAGATACCGTCCACTTTCGTGGCTTTGAGGATCGCTTCGGCGTCCATCTCGACGGCGCGCAGCGCCGCGGCCGTGTCGGTGGTGAAGTACGGGTTGCCCGTGCCGGCCGCAAAAATCACGACCCGCCCCTTCTCCAGATGGCGGATCGCGCGGCGGCGAATATACGGCTCGGCGATCTGATGCATCGCGATCGCCGTTTGGACGCGCGACGGGACGCCCATACGCTCGAGCGCGTCCTGCAAAGCCAGCGCGTTGATCACCGTCGCGAGCATGCCCATGTAATCGGCGGTGGCGCGGTCCATGCCGGCCTCTTCGTGGACCTTGCCGCGCCAGATGTTGCCGCCGCCGACGACGACGGCAATCGAGACCCCGGCCCGGCTGACCTCGGCGATCTGCTCAGCCATCACCTGCGTCGTATCGACGTCGAGCCGCGCTCCATCGCGCGCGAACGCTTCGCCGGAGATCTTGAGCAGAACGCGCGAGTACGGCGGCACGTTAGGAAGCGCGCTCACTCACCGAGCGCGAACTTGGGTGAAGCGGCGGACGCGGATCTTCTCGCCGAGAGATCGCCGACCGCGCGTGTTGAATCAGCTCGCCGACGCTGATCGGCGTCGTCTTTGACGAAGGCCTGGTCGAGCAGACAGTGCTCCTCGAACCATTTGTTGAGTTTGCCTTCGACGATCCTGTCGCCGACCTCGGCCGGTTTGCCCGGCCGGAACCGACGCGCGGAACTCCGCGCGAAGCCGCTCCACTTCGTCGGACGGAACGCTCTCGCGGTCGAGATAGCTGCGGGCGACATCGCCGCGACGTGCATCGCGATGTCGCGCGCCAACTCGGCAAACTTCGGATTACGTGCGACGAAGTCGGTCTCGCTGTTGACCTCGACGAGGACGCCGATCTTTCCACCGGCATGAATGTAGCTCGTGACGAGCCCTTCGTTCGCCGTTCGTTCGGCTTTCTTCGCCGCCTGCGCGGCGCCGCGCTCGAGCAGCAGCTCCTTGGCCCGCTCGACGTCGCCGCCGGCATCGAGCAGGGCTTTGCGGCAGTCGAGCATCGGCGCGCTGGTCTCTTCACGCAGCGCTTTGATTTCTTCGGGTTTCGGCTGATAGGAGATCGAATTCGCCGGCCTCCGCCATGGCGACGGGCGACTTCTTCGTAATCTGCCTCGCCGTACGCGCTCTCGCTCTCGGTTCTGCCCTCGATGATCGCGTCGGCGATCTTGCCGACCATGAGCTTGACGGCGCGAATCGCGTCGTCGTTCCCCGGGATCGGGTATCGATTTCGTCCGGATCGCAGTTGGTGTCGATCACCGCAATGATCGGAATCTTCAGCTTCCGCGCTTCCAGCACGGCGATCCGTTCTTTCTTCGGGTCCACTGATAAAGAGCGCGTCGGGCAGACGGTGCATATCTTTGATGCCGCCGAGAAAGCGCTCCAGGCGATTCATCTCGTCCTGAAGTTTCGCGACCTCTTTCTTGGGCAAGCGATCGAAGTCGCCTTGCAGTCTTCATGTTCTCGAGCTCGCGCAGACGCGCGATCCGCTTCTGGATGGTCGCGAAGTTCGTTAGCGTGCCCCCGAGCCAGCGCTGATTGACGAAAAATGCTCCAGCGCGCTCCGCCTCTTCGCGGACGACGTCTTGAGCCTGCTTCTTGGTTCCGACGAAGAGAATCACGCGGCCCTCGCGCGCCATCCGCTTGACGACTTCGTAGGTTTCCCGAAGCCGCTGGACCGTCAGTGCGAGGTCGATGATGTAGATGCCGTTGCGCTCTTGGAAGATGAACGGCTTCATCTTGGGATTCCACCGGCGGGTCTGATGTCCGAAATGGACTCCCGCCTCGAGGAGCTCCCTCATGGTAATGACGCTCATGATGAGTAACCTTTCTGGCTCCCGGCCGCAGCCCATCCTGGCAACGCGGTCGCATCGTGGAGCCATGCCACCCCACATCCGTGCGGGGTGAAGTACAGGACAGCCGCGCGATTATAGCATGGCAGCGCGGAGGCTCCAAGGGCCGTGCCGAACCCGCGCGGCATGCGCTGGCTCGTCACGGGGGGACTGGGATTCATCGGATCCCATTTCATCCGTCTAGCCTTGCACGAGCGGCCGGGCCTGGCGATCGTCAATCTCGACGCTATGACCTATGCCGGAAACCCGGCCAACCTGCGCGACGTTGCGGGCGACCGGCGCTACGCGTTCCGCAAAGGCGATATCTGCGACCCCGAAGCCGTCCGCGCGGCGCTCGAGCCGGGAGCCGATGCGGTGATCAACTTCGCCGCCGAAACGCACGTGGACCGTTCGATCGCCGCGCCGGAGGCCTTTCTCCGAACCGACGCGCTCGGCACGCACGTGCTGCTGGAGGCGGTTCGGGCGCTGGGGATACCGCGCTTTCTTCAGGTTTCCACCGACGAAGTCTACGGCGACGTCGCCGCGGGCGAGTCGCGCGAAAGCGATCCCGTGCGTCCCCGCAGCCCGTATGCGGCAAGTAAGGCCGCCGGAGACCTGCTCGCCCTTGCGTACTGGGCAACCTACGAAACCCCGGTGACGATCACGCGCGGCAGCAATACGTATGGCCCCAATCAATATCCGGAGAAGATCGTTCCCTTGTTCGTGACCAATCTGCTCGACGACCGCCCGGTGCCGGTATACGGCGACGGGCTTCAGATTCGCGACTGGCTGTACGTCGAAGACCACGCGCGGGCGATTCTGCACGTTCTCGAGCACGGCGAGAGCGGCAACGTTTATAACGTCGGCGGTGGAACGTCGCGAACGAACCTGGAGCTGACGGAACGGCTCGTGCGGCATTGCGGACGCGCGATGGATACCCACGTGCGGCACGTCACCGATCGACTCGGCCACGATCGTCGCTACGCGCTCGATTCGTCGAAGCTGCATGGGCTCGGATGGCGTCCGCAGATGGCATTCGACGAGGGGATTGCGAGGACGGTCGCGTGGTATCGCGACAACGAGCAGTGGTGGAGGCCGTTAAAAGCATGAAAGGCGTCGTCTTGGCGGGCGGTTTGGGGACGCGGCTACGCCCTCTGACCAAAGTGACGAACAAGCATCTCCTTCCGGTCTACGACCGGCCGATGATCTACTATCCACTGGAGACGCTGCATCGCGCGGGCATTCGCGAGATCATGATCGTCACCGGCGGAAACTCGGCCGGCGATTTTCTACGTCTTCTCGGCAACGGGACCGAGTTCGGCTTCGAGAGCGTCGCGTACGCGTATCAGGAGGGCGAGGGAGGCATCGCCGACGCACTGAGGCTGGCAGAGCACTTCGCCGCGGGCGGCCGCATTGTGGTGGTTCTCGGCGACAACATCGTCGAGGACGACATCGCGCCGCACGTGCGCAGCTTCGAGGAACAGCCATCCGGCGCGCGCATCCTCATCAAGGCAGTCGACGATCCTCAGCGGTTCGGGGTCCCGGTATTCGACGGCGAGCGCATCGTCGCCATCGAAGAGAAACCGGCGCAGCCGCAAAGCGGCTACGCCGTGACTGGAATCTATATGTTCGACGCGCGCGTCTTCGACTTCATCCGCGCGCTCGAGCCGTCGGCGCGAAACGAACTCGAGATCGCCGACGTGCACAACCGCTACATCCTTGACGGCGACCTTCGCTACGACGTGCTGACCGGTGCATGGAGCGATGCCGGCACGTTCGAAAGCCTCTTTCGAGCCGGTGAGCTAGCCTTTCGCGTGCGGCAGAATCGGCAGTAGCGCGAGCGCGACGACGACGAGCACGCCCGCGAGCGCACCGCGGAACCACCGCTCCGGCAGTTTCGTCACGAAATAGGAACCGACGAAGACGCCCGGGATCGAACCGATGAGCAGCGAGGCGGAGATCATTGGATTGACGTCGCCGATCTTCAAGTGGCCGATCAGGGACGGCACGAGAACGACGACGGCGAACGCGAGATCGGTACCGACGAGCCGCCGGAGCGCAACCATCGGCGCGACGACCAGCAGCAACGGCAACATCAGCGAGCCGGCGCCGATGGACGTGATGCTGACGCAGAGGCCGACGAAGAAACCGATGATTCCCAGGCGAAGCGTCGGCAGGCCGTTGCCATGCGTCGGCATCTCGCCGGCAAGCTTACGGTTTAAGATAATGCCGGTCGCCGAGAGCAGCAGAGCGATCGCGACGGCGATCCGAAGCACCGACTCCAACTGCTTGATGTCCATGTGCTTGTGCAGATAGGCGCTGATGATGACGCCGACGATCGCGCCCGGGAGCCCGCCGATGGAAAGCCGCCAGAGCACCGACCATTGGATGGTACGCTTTTGCACATGCGCGAGACTCGCTACGATCTTCGTGCCCAGGGCGAAGAGCAGGTCGGAGCCGATGGCCGTGTCCGTCCGCACTCCGAGGAAGATCAGCAGCGGCGTCGTGATCGCGCCGGCTCCTACGCCGCTATACGCCATGCAGGTGCCGACGATAAACCCGACGAGGACGTAACTCCAAGTAATGCTCACTACTTCCTCATTATTGTTTTGGTGAAAAGCTCAGTGGAGTGCCTTCGCTTAAAGGCGACCTGGGTCACCATTCAACGACTTTAGAAGGGAGTCCCCTCTTAACGACGACCCGCGCCGACGTGGGGCGCGGCGCGCTCGGGCAAGCCCGATCTATCGGTCTCGGGTGCGGCTTTTGCTACTGGGTCGACCGTTGCGGCAGCGGCGATCGCCGCGGCGGCTGCACGATTGATCTCTGCAAAGATTTCCAATCGGTGGACCGGAACGTTGCGGGGCGCCTCGATGCCGAGCTTTACTTGATCGCGGTCGACGCCGACCACGAGAATGCGAATATCGCTCCCGATCATAATCGATTGATTCGCCTTACGGCTGAGCACGAGCATAAACGCCCTCCTTGGCCGTCCGTGACGCCAGACCGGCGTCATTCTTCGTCGCTAGGGTTCGACCGCCTTCGCGCGCAAACGGGGTTTTCGGAGGATTTTCGATGGTCAAGGATATCGCGTTTTTTGCCTATTCCGTGCGCGACCTTTCGCGCGCGCGCGCCTTTTATGGCGAGACCCTGGGATTAAAAGAAGGCCAGTCCTTCGGGGATCACTGGGTCGAGTACGACGTCGGCAACGCGACCTTCGGCATCGGAAACGGCGAAGGGCTCGGCTTCGAGCCCGGCGCGTCGACGGGCGCGGCCTTTGAAGTGGACGATTTGCCGGCGATGCGCGAACGGCTCAAAGCCAGCGGCGTCGAGGTCGGCGAAGTGCACGAGTTCCCCGCGTGCGTAACGTGCTTTGCTCGCGATCCCGAGGGTAATCGGTTCGCGCTGCATCAGCGCCGTGCGCCGGCCGCGGGGAACGTCGCCTAACGGACTAGGCCGAAGCCGTCTCTCGAGCGGCTTCGATCAGTATCTGGGCAACCTCCGGCCGCGAGAACTCCGGCGGCGGGAGTTGTCCCTCGCGCAGCATGTTGCGGACTTGCGTTCCGCTCAGCGTCACGTGGTTGGATTCGTCGTGGTTGCAGGTCTTTTTCGACGCCATCGCCTGGCAGCGCCGGCAGTAGAAGCTGTTCTCGAACTTGAGCGGCGTGATTCCGAGCTCTTCGGGCGTGAACTCGTCGAAGAGCTTCTGCGCGTCGTACGTCCCATAGTAGCTTCCCACGCCGGCATGGTCGCGACCCACGATGAAATGGGTGCAGCCGTGATTTTTGCGAATCATTGCGTGAAAGATCGCTTCGCGAGGTCCGGCATAGCGCATGGCCGCCGGCAGCGTGCTCAGGAGCACGCGATCGGCCGGATAATACCCCTCGAGCAGCGCCTTATAGCACTTCATCCGGACGTCGGCCGGGATGTCGTCGCTTTTGGTTTCGCCGACCAGCGGATGAAGCAGCAGGCCGTCGACGGTTTCCAGCGCGCACTTCTGGATATATTCGTGCGCGCGGTGCACGGGGTTGCGCGTTTGGAATCCGACGATCGTCTTCCACCCTCGGCGCTCGAACTCGGCGCGCGTCTGCGCCGGCGAAAGGCTCTGCGGATCGTGCTCCGTCGGAAGCACCCATACCGGTCCGCCGATCAGCACTTCCTTGCGCTCGTAGAGCGCCGCGACGCCGGGGTGCTTTTCGTCTTCGGTGCGATAGACGTGCTGTGCCTCGTTCTTCTTATCGTGCTCGAAGACGTCTTCGACGTCGATAACGCCGCGCAGGCGTCCCTCGCCGTCGTAGAGCGCGGCACGCGAGCCGACCGTCGGCGCTTCATCGCGATCGACGGCGAGAACGACGGGAATGCTCCAGGGCAAGCCGCCCGCCAAACGCATCGTCGCAACGACGCTCTCGTAATCCTTGCGGTTCATAAAACCGGTCAGCGGACTGAACGCACCATTTGCAATCAGCGCCAAATCGTTGAGCTCGCGACCGGTGAGGGTGAGGCTGCGCAGGCTCTTGCTCGCCTCGCGCAGTTCGGTCTCCGCCTGCGCGGAGTCGATCGTTCTATTGATAAGCGTGCCGCCGTGTGGAGCGATCATAGCACCGCCTGCGAGCCGGCCTGCGCGAGAAAGCCGCGCTTGGAAAGTTCGGCGAGAATCTTCGTAACGCTCTCTTCCACCGATTCGACCTCACTGTCCACGACGACGTCGGGCTGCTCCGGCGCTTCGTACGGATCGGAGACGCCGGTGAAGTGGGCGAGCTCGCCTGCAATCGCCTTTTTGTACAAACCTTTGACGTCGCGGCGCACGAGTTCGTCGAGCGAACAGCGCACGTAGACTTCGACGAACTGCACGTCGCCGATGCGTTTACGCGCGTCGGCACGAGCCTGCGCGTAGGGCGAAATAGCCGCGGTGATGACCGCCGCGCCGTGGCGCACGAGCAGTGACGCAACGAACGAGATGCGTCCGATATTGATGTCGCGATCTTCGCGGCTGAATCCGAGGCCCTTCGAAAGATGGGTGCGGACCTCGTCGCCGTCGAGCACCTCGACGCTGCAGCCGCGTGCACTCAGTTCGGGCGCGAGCCGTTCCGCAATCGTACTTTTGCCCGCACCAGACAAGCCGGTAAGCCACACGGTGAATCCCTGGTTCACTGGAGTTCCCTTTCTAGGAGTAAATAAGGAGGCTGATTGAAGGGGCAACCGTCACTCGAAGCAGCCTGCCTCGAAAAGGAGGATGGCCCCAGATGGGTCTGCCGTTCGCCCTCGTATTGTTGATTTCCGGCAACTTCGCGCCCTAGACCGCGAACTGCGCGGCGTGGAGGCGAGCGTAGGCGCCTCCTTTTGCCAGAAGTTCGTCGTGGGTGCCGATCTCCACGACCCGTCCGCCCTCGACAAAGAGCACTTTGTGAGCGCGCCGGACCGTCGAAAGGCGATGCGCGATGATTAACGTCGTGCGTCCGGGCAAGAGCCGGTCGAGGGCCTGCTCGACCATCGCTTCCGAATGCGAGTCGAGGGCGCTCGTGGCCTCGTCGAGGATGAGAATGCGCGGATTGCGGAGCACCGCCCGGGCGATTGCGATGCGCTGACGCTCCCCGCCGGAGAGGCGCACGCCGCGCTCGCCGACTTGTGTCGCATATCCGTCGGGAAAGCTTTTCACGTATTCGTCCACGTTGGCATCGCTAGCGGCCGCGCGCACGTCATCGTCGGTGGCGTCGATGCGGCCGTAGCGAATATTTTCGAGAATGGATCCGCGGAAGAGCTGTACGTCCTGCGGCACGATCGCGATCGCCGCGCGCAAGTCGGAAAGGCGGAGCTTCGCAAGATCCACGCCGTCGAGGAGCACCGCCCCGTGCTGCGGCTGATAGAAGCGCGGCACGAGGTTGACGATCGTGGTCTTGCCCGCACCTGACGGACCGACCAGCGCGACGATCTCCCCGGCCTCGATCGTGGCATTGACGTCGCGCAGCGCGGGCGGCTGGCTCTCGCCATATCGAAACGTGACGTCGCGGTACTCGATGCGTCCGCGCACCATCGGCAGCGTTACGGCATCGGGCGGATCTTGAACTTCGACCGGAAGGTCGAGCAGTTCGAAGACGCGCCCCGCACCGACCATCGCCTTGCTGATGTCGCCGAAGAACGCCGCAACGCGGTTCATCGGGTTCATCAGATTAACGAGCAGTCCCCAATACATGAAGACGCGGCCGACGTCGAGCCGGCCGACGAGCACCTCCCGCACCGAGAGCCACATGATTCCGACCACCGCGGCCACCATGATCGTCGAGATCACGAGCGGCTGGGTTTGAATGAACTGCGTGAGCTTCATGTAGGCTCCGAAGAAATCGTCGTTCCGGCCGCGGAAGCGGCCGACTTCGTAGGCCTCGCGGCCGAACGATTTGACGACGCGCTGACCGCCGAGCACCTCGGCGAGATTCGACGTAAGGTCGGCGATGCGCGCTTGCGCGCGGTGCGTGCTTGCCGAGATCAAGCGTTGGAAGTTCGAGACGGCGACCGAGACGATCGGCGCGACGACCACGAGGGAGAGCGTCAACAGCCAGTCGAGATAGATCATGGTCGCAAACGACGAGATGAACGTCGCGAGCGCGACGACGAGTTGCGGCACGCGAAACGCTGACCGCGTCGATCATCATCTGGAGGTCGGTCGAGAAGCGTGCGATGAGCTCGCCGGGCCGCCAGCGATCGAACTCGGCGAGCGGAAGGTTCAGCAGGCGCTCGAAGAGCCGCACCCGCAGCCGCGCGACGAGATGCTGGCCGCTCCACGCCGTCATGTAGGTTTGGCGTAGATCGCGACGTTGCCCAAAATCAGCGCGATGGAGGTGAGCCCGAGGGAGACATAGAGCGCATCGAGGTCCGGCGGCCGGTGGTGCTGCGGTACGAGCACTTGGTTGATGATGATCCGAAACGCCAGCGGCGGCACGATCGAAAGCACGCCCGCCAAAATACCCATGGTCATCGCGATCGCAAGCCTGGGGTAGTACGGACGCGCCTCGCGCGCCAGACGCACGAGAATCGAGCGGCGGGTCATCGGCGGCACGGTCTTGCGGTCGCGCTGGGATGAAACCTCCCCCGGCACGTGCCGGTACGTGATGGTGGCATCACCCTCCGGGAGATTTTGGGAGATCGTACATGGACTGCTATTTTCACTCGAACGTTCCGTCGGTCGCTGCCTGCAGCGGCTGCGGGAAGCCGATCTGCGCGACCTGCCGCGACGAGCGCGGCGGGTGCCCGAGTTGCCGCCTCGCGGCGAAAGTCGACGCGGCGACCGCGACTCGCCAGCAGATCCCCGGCTCGGTGCCGCCGCGCCCGGCGCCCGCGACCGTGCGCGCCACCGCGACCGTCGCCGCGACGCTCGATCCGGTCGAGTCGCGCGCGCTCGTTGCGCTCGGGTACCCACTCTGGCCGCTGGCCGCGCTCTCGCTGCTAGATAGAAAACAATCGGGCAAGCTGCGGCGTCAGGCGCTCCAAGCCATCGGCTTCAACGCCGGCTTCTGGGGGTTCGGTGCGCTCCTATGGCTCATCGCGCAGGTGCCCTTCATGGGATTCTCGGCCTGGGTGCTGCTGCCGCTCCTGCCGGTGCTCTTCTTAGTGGCCAGCGTCTACTACGGCATCAAGACGTGGAACGGCGACGACGTGCGCGTGCCCGTCGTCGGAAGCTGGATCGAGGACCGGATGCCTCAAAGCGAGACGAACTCGCGATAGCGGCGTAGGAACGCGCGGGCCGCGACCGCGTGGTCTACCGCCGGCGCCGGATATCCGTCGCGGTCGTAGAGCGCGAGCGCGAGTTGCGCCGACGGGTTGCGCCGCCCCAGCCACGCGTCGAGCGGAACTTGCCGCAGCTCCGGGACCCAGCGCCGCACGTATGCGCCGGCGGGATCGTACCGCCGCCGCTGGCGTTCGGGATTGTAGATCCGCGGATACTGCGCCATATCCGCACCGACGCCGGCGATCCATTGCCAGTTTCCGGTCGCGAGCGCCGGATCGTCTTCGACGAGCCAACGATCCCACTCGTCGCGCCCAACGCGCCAGTCGACGCCCAGATCGAAGCACAGCCACGAGGCGGCGACCGCGCGAACGTGCGGATGCATCCAACCCGTCGCATGGAGTTGGCGTATGCCGGCATCCACCAGCGCGTGCCCGGTCGTCCCGGTACGCCACGCCTCGAGCGCGCGGTGCGATCCTTCCCAAGTAAAATCGCGCATCTTCTCCTGCAGCGGCTCGTCGTGCGTCGCCGGATGGTACCACGACAACTGCAAAAAGAAATCGCGATGCGCGAGCGACCGCAGAAAGAGCCGCAGCGAGAGCCGCTCTTCGTTCATCGCGAACGGCTCGTTAGCGCGCGCACGCACCGCCTGCACGATGCCGCGCGCGGAGATCGTTCCAAACGATAGGTGCGCGCCCAAATGCGAGGTGCGATCGTCGGCGGGTGCGGTGACGCCGAACGCGTAGCCCGCCGCATCTTCGTGCAAAAACTTCTCGAACGCACGCCGCGCGATGGCCGAGCCTGCCGGCGGCTCGGGCTCGTCCGAACCGAACTCTTCGGGCGCGGGCAGCGGTTCGCTCGCAACGGCCGGCTGAGCGAACTGCAGCAGCAGCGGAGACTCGTACGACGCAATCGGCAGCGCCGACCAGGTATCGAAATACGGCGCGAACGCGCGATAGCCGCGCCCGCCGGTTCGCGCCGCCGCGCTCTCTTCGGGCGGCACGGCCGGCGCATCGTGAACCACCAACGCCTCGAACCCGCGCTCTTCGAGCGCCGACTGGGTCCGGGCATCGCGCTCCGTTCCACCCGCGTCATAACAGGCGCTCCAAGCCGCGCCCGCCGCCTCGATCTCGGCCGCAAGCGCGGGCAGAATTTTCTCCGGCGGACCCCTCCGAACAACGAGCGGGCCCCCACGTTCGGCGAGCTCGGCCGCGAGCGATCGGACGGCGGCGCAAAAAAACGCCGCGCGCCGCGGCGAGGATCGCAGTGCCCGCTCGGTCTCGGCGTCGATCACGAGCAATGGGACGACGGCGCCGCGCGCCGCGGCGGCGGCAAGCCCGGCGTGATCGTCGAGACGTAGATCTTTGGTAAAGCGGAAGAGCACCAGCCCCTGCGGCATGAGGGGCCGATTCGGTCGGGTGCCGAGGCGCGCCTACGCGGCGCGGTTAGCGATTTGCGGGCGCGCCGCGCGCGTGCAGCGCGGCGCGGCAGATCGATTCGTCGAGCGCGCGATCGCCCGAACTTCTCGCGATCGTGCATCGCACCGGAAGGCCGCCGCCGTCGAAGCGGATCTCGAAGAGCGTCGAACGCGCCGCCGTTTCGAGCGCGAGCGACTCGGCGCGACCTTGCGGGCGCGGAACGCTGTGCGTGTCGAGCGCGGCGATCGCCCGGGCTTCCTGCGCGGCGATCGCGCTATGAACGGGAATCGCCGGTGCGCTGCTCTGAAACGCGCGAACGCCGACCACGATCGCGACGCATGCCGCAAGCGCTGCGACGGCCGGCCAAACGCGGCGCGCACGCTGCGGTCGAAGCCGCGCACTTCGCAGATCGGGCTCCCAGCGCTCGTCATCGCGCGCCGACGAAACCTGCGCCATGACGCGCTCGATCTCACGCTCGCCGCCGAACGCATCCAAACAGGCCCCGCAGACCGCAAGATGACCGCGATACGCATTGCGTTCCTCGTCGCGCGCTTCGCCGAGCGCGATCGCGCCCGCGAGTTGCTCCGCCGCCGTACAGTCGATCCGCTGGTTCATCCGTCGCTCCCTTCCTTCATCGTTGCGCGCAAGACGCGCATCGCCCGGCAGACGCGTTGGCGCACGGCGTCGGCGCTGGTGCCGAGGATTGCCGCGGCTTCCGCCGAGGAGTATCCCGCGTAACTCGTCAGCAGCAATGCAGCGGACTGCTCGGGCGCCAAACGTCCGAGCGCCGCTTGAAGATCGAGCGAAGCGGTGCTGCGCTCGTCCACGCGCCAGGTGCCGCGGTCGATCTCGCGATCGAGCGGCAGCATGCGCAAAATCTTCTTTCGCCGCAAGAACGAGATCGAGGCATTCGTCGCGGCGCGATAGAGCCAGCCTGCGTTGAGCTCCCGCGCCGGATCCGCCTGCAGCATCCGATAGGCCGCAAAGAAAACGTCCTGCGTCAGATCGAAGGCTGCCTCGGCGTCGCCGACCAGCCGCCGAACGTAGCGCGCCAATTTGGTCTGATACTCGATGACGAGCGACTCCACACGCGCTCTCGCGGCGGCTGCGGCATCGACCTCACGGCGTACCTCCACACCCATGCTAACGAGCTCGGCTCGGCCGGCGTGACCTCACCCGCCGATTTCCGAGAAGGCCCGCATCCGCGAGGCGCTCTCGCCCAGCCGGAGATGGTGGCGTTCCGGCTTGATCAGCATGGCCGAGCGAAGGAGCGCCGCGAGCTCCATGGTGGATGCGCCTCCCCGCAGCGGCCCACGCAGATCCACTGCGTGGTCACCGAAGAGGCAGAGACGCAACCGCCCGTCCGCCGTCAGACGCACGCGATTGCAGCGCTCGCAGTAATCGTGCGAGAGAGGGCTGATCACGCCGACGGCGCCGGCCGCCCCGCGAAAGGCGAAGTATCGCGCCGGCCCGTTCCCGCCCGGGCCAGTGACGGGCTCGAGACGCTCGAATGCCGCAATGCGCTCGAGAATCTCATCTGAGGAAACGTAGGCATCGCGTTGGAGATCGACGTTGTCGACGACGGGCATCACCTCGATGAAGCGCACGTAGATCGGCCGCGTTCGCGTGAGTTCGGCGAAATCGGCGAGCTCGTCGTCGTTACGGCCGCGCATCACCACGCAGTTGAGTTTCACGGGCGCCAGTCCGGCCTCAACTGCCGCATCGATCGCCGCGAGAACGCGATCGAGTCCCGGTCGCCGGGCGATCGATTCGAAGCGGTCGGAGCGCAGCGTATCGAGCGAGAGGTTGATCCGCCGTAAGCCTGCAGCGACGAGCCCGTCCAACTGCTCGCGCAGCAACATTCCATTGGTCGAGAGCGCGACATCCTCGATGCCCGGCGTTTCGGCAATCGCGGCGACGAGCCGGTCGAGATTGCGCCGAAGCAGCGGCTCGCCGCCCGTCAGCCGGATCGTGCGAACGCCGACAAAGGCCGCGGCGCGGACGATTTCGGCGATTTCTTCGAAGCTCAAGATTTCGTCGCGCTGCAGCCACGGCAAACCGCCTTCGGGCATGCAGTAGACGCAGCGCAGGTTGCATTTATCGGTGACGGAGATACGAAGATAGGAGATCGAGCGGTCGAATCCGTCGATGAGCGAGATCGCCATCACCGAGCCTCGAAGAGGTTATCGGGAACCGATGCGTTGATCGCATAGTTTCCGAGCGTCGAGCTGAGGTCGGCAACGTACCCGGGCTCCTCGACATGGCCGGTTTGCGAAACGACCACGTAGTTGCCGCCGATGCGGCCGTAAACGTTGCTCATTTCGGCGTACCCGCCGTTGCTATAGTTCCATCGCATGGAGGTAACCGTCGCGGTACGATCGTCCACCACGGCATCGAGACGCGCGACGTTACCGGTCTTGCGCGGCACGAGCTTGAACTGCGCGGCGCGGCCGTCGTCGGAGATCAACGTCACGAGATACCGCTGCTCCCATTCCGAGGGGGCGTCGATGTGCGCGTAGAGTTTGCTAAACTGTTCGGCCGCCAGCGGCACGCCGCTGGTGAAGACGACCTTGTTCTTGTCGGGCGCCTTGTAATAGTACGTTCCCTCAAGGTCCACGGCCAGGAACGGAAACGAGCGCATCGCGACGTGCGCGTGCATCGTCGCCGTGAACGCGTGGAGATTCGGATTGACCGCCTCCATCCGGCCGAGCAGCGCCGCGGCCGTCGCCGCCGCGAGCAGCATCACGGCGAGCCTCCGAGCGCGGCCGCTATTTCCTCGCGGACGCCGGCGTCTTCTTCGATGCGCTGCCGCGCCCGCAACGCCGCTTGCGCCGCGGGAGATCCGATGCGGCCGAGCGCCCACGCCACGTGACCGCGCACCATCGGATGCGGATCGTCGTGCAGGCTTTCGCAGAGGGCGGGCACCGCCGAGCGATCGAGCTCGTTGCCGAGCGCGACCGCGGCGTTACGACGCAGCACGGCGCCGCCCCGCCATCCCATCGCCGTGCCGCGATAGCGCCGGTTGAACTCGCCGCTGCGAAGCGCGAGCAACGCGACGAGCGACGGGGAGCCCACGTCCCCGCGCGGCGCCCAGCGTGAGGCCGCGCGCGGAGCCGCCGACGTCGGAGGACAGACCAACTGACAGAGATCGCATCCCCAGACCCAATCGCCGACGAGCGCGCGCATCGCGCGCGGAATCGAGCCCGTGCGCTGCGTGAGATCGGAGATGCAGCGATTGGCGTCGATCGTGTAGTCGCCGCGCAGGGCGCCCGTCGGGCATGCCTCAACGCACCGGGCGCATTGCCCGCAGCCTTTGCGCAACGGCACGTCGGCCGGAAGCTTCAGCGTGGTTACTACCTCGCCTAAGAATACGAACGAGCCGTGCTCCGGCGATATCACGTTGGTGTGCTTACCGATCCATCCGAGACCCGCTCGCGCTGCGAAGGCGCGCTCGGCGAGCGGCCGCGTGTCGCAAGCAACGGCCGTGACCGGAGCGCCGGCCGCTGCATCCACGACGCCGGCGACGTGCTCCAGCAACGAACGCAGCTCGCGATGATAATCCGTCGACCAGGCATAGTTCGAAACGCGCCCGCGCAGCGGCGAGCGCTGCGCGACGCGCGGTACGGCGTACGGGCATGGCGACGCAGATCACGCTGCGGGCGCCGGGAAGCAGCGCGCGCGGGTCGGTTGCAGCGCGGGCGTATGCGGCGGTGTAGTTCCACGATGCGAGGTCGTTGCGCGCAAAGGCAGCGGTCATCGACCGTCGCGCCTCGACGGCGATCGAGGCGTCGGTGACGCGAACGGCGCCCGCGCCCAGTTCGCAACGCGGCACGGACGGCGCGTTCCTTGACCTCGGCGGCATCCAGCACGGCGATCATAGCGTCGCTAGCGGCCCCGGAGCGCCGCGCGGGAATGCGGCGTCGATCGCCGCGATGTCGGCCGCGCCGAGCTCGACGATCCGCTGCATCCGCGTTCTCTTCGACGTGCGCGGTTCGCGCGGCTTTCGGGATCGCAAAGAGGCTCGGCCGGCGAGTCAGGAATGCAAGCGCTACTTGCCGCGGCGTTGCGGCGTGCCGGCGCGCGACCGCCTCGAGCGCCTCGCGTCCGGCGCCGCGCAGGAAGCGGCCGCGCCCGAACGGCGTATAGGCGACGACCGCGATCCCCGACCTTCCGCGGCGGGAATCAGCGCGTGCTCGATGCCTCGCTCGTCGAGATGGTAGAGCACCTGGTTGCACGCGAGCGGAATGCCGCGCAGATACGACGCCGCTTCGATCATCTCGACGGCGTCGAAGTTGCTCACGCCTGCGAATCGGCTCTTACCTTGCTCGACCAATGCCTCGAGCGCTTGCATCGTCGCTTCGAGCGGATGTTCGCCGGGCCAGTGCAAGAGATAGAGATCCACGTACTCGCACCCGAGTCGCTGCAGCGATGCGCTGCGCGGCCGACAACGTTCCACGTAGGTGGCGTTGCTCGGCAGGACTTTCGACGTAATGAAGAGCCGTTCGCGCGGAAGCCCGCGGATCGCTTCGCCGACCAGCTCCTCGACGTCGTCCGCCGCCGTACATCTCCGCCGTGTCCAGGTGGACCATCCCCAACTCGATGCCGCGCGCGAATCGCGCGTTGCGCCTCCTCACGCGCCGTCCCGCTCTCCGGCATGTTCCACGTGCCCTGACCGATCGACGGGCAGATCCGCCCGGTCGCTCCAAACGGTTTGTGCTGCATCGACGTGCACCTAGAAGAACTCGAACTCTTCGTGGAGCGCCGCGTAGGCGAACAGTCCGTCGCGCAGGTGGCGCAGCCGCTCGAAGCCGGCTTCGCGGAAGACGCCGCGACGGCCCAGACGCGATTTGACGCCGACTCGGCAGGCGACGACGTATGCGATCGGCTGTCGAGTTCGTGCATCCGCGCGTCGAGCTCGCGGCGGGAATTCGGATCGCGCCGTGCGATCGACCGAGCACCGCTTCGTGCGGCTCGCGCACGTCGAGCAGCCGGGCGCGCGCATCGCTTCGTCGAGCCAGCCGCTCGACGTCGGCGGCGCGACGTCGTCTCGCCGCCGCCGGCGTCGGCCGGCGCGTCGCGCCGTACGTCGTGATACGTCGGGCGCGTCGCCGCACAGCGGGCAGGCCGGATCGCGCGTCAAGCGCACCTCGCGCACGCGCGCGTCGAAGCGCGTCGATCAGCAGCAGCCGGCCGATCAGCGGCTCGCCGATGCCGAGCACGAGCTTGAGCGCCTCGGCCGCTTGCCACGTGCCGACGATGCCGGCCAGCACGCCGAGCACGCCGCCTTCGGCGCAGTTCGGCACGAGCTCGGCCGGCGGCGGCTTCGGGATAGAGACAGCGATAGCACGGGCCGCCGGCGCGCGCGAAAGCACGCTGACCTGTCCGTCGAAGCGAAAGATCGAACCGTACACGTCGGGCTTGCCCTCGAGGTACGCACGCGTCGTTGATCAAATAGCGCGTCGGGAAGTGATCGGTGCAGTCGAGCACGACGTCGTAGAGCCGCACGATTTCGCGCGCGTTGGCCGCGTCAAGCGCACCGGGAACGCGTCGACGGCGACGTGCGGGTTGAGCGCGCGCAGCCGCTCCGCCGCCGCGGCGGCCTTCGTTGCGCCCGACGTCGGCCGTCGCGAATATCGTCTGGCGCTGCAGATTCGTCTCGTCGACCGTGTCGTCGTCGACGATGCCGATGCGTCCGACGCCGGCCGCGGCCAAATACGCAAGCGCCGGCGAGCCGAGTCCGCCCGCGCCGACGACGAGCACGCGCGCCGCGCGCAAGCGCTCCTGACCGGCCAGGCCGACTTCGGGAATCAGCAGATGGCGGCTGTAGCGCCGCCAGCTCGCGCGCGTTCATCGGACTCTCGCGAGGCCGGGCGTTCGTTGAACCATTCCAACACGGCCGCGCGCGCGTGCTCGCCGGCGTACGTGTGGTCGCTGTCGACCGTCGCCAGCGATTTCGGTTCGGGCGCGCGGTCGTACAGCTCGCGACGCTCGCGCGGACTCGACCATCCCGTCGCGATCCGCCGCGATGAAGAGCGCCGGCCGGCCGGCCAGACTGCGGCAAGCAGCCGCGTCATAGCGCGCGTTCCACGTCCGCCACCAGCTGCGGCAAAGCGACGCCCGACGACGTATGACGAACGCAAGTCCGCTGACGCCGCACGCGCGCGCAACGCTTCGAGCGACGTCGGCCGGCCGTATCCGGTCGCGATCGCAATCGCGCCGCGGATGCGCGGATCGAGCGCGGCGGTGAAGATGGCCGTCATCCCGCCCATGCTGTGCCCCAGCGTATATGCGTCGCCGTCGCCGCGTTCGCGCGCGAACGCCGACGACGGCGCTCATCGCGTCGATGCAATCGTCGACGCCGCGCAGCTCGCCGCCGCTCGCGCCGAGCTTATGTCCGGGAAAATCGAGGCTGTAGACACCGTAACCGTGGCTTGCGAGGAACGAGCACAGAAAGTCGAGATTGTGCTTGCTCGAGAGTAGCCGTGTCCGGCGACGAGCGTGACGCCGCGCGGCGCGCCGCGGCTCGTACCAGAGCGCCGCAACCGGATTGCGCTCGGCCTCGATGCGAAAGAGCTCGACGTTAGGCACCGGCTTGCGCCATTCGGCCGTGCCGTCGGAACGCGTTCCTTCTTCCAAATCGCCGCGCGCCGTTTGAGTTCGTCGATCGCAAATCGGCACGCATCGAAGGCCGCGGCGCCCGGTGCGGCGCCGCCGCGAGCACCGCGACGGCGATCTCGCCGACGGCGAGACCTCGCCGACGCGATGGACGATTCCACACCGCACGTCGCCGAAGCGCCCGCGAGCTTCGGCCGCAATCGCTTCGAACTCCCGCATCGCCATCGCTTCGTGCGCTTCGTACCACAGCGCCTCGACCGCGCGGCCGTCTTGGGAGCGACCGCGCACGACTCCGTAAAACACCGCGACGCCGCCGTCGCCGGAACCGGCGACCCCGTCGAGCATGCCGGGACGAATCGGCTCGGGCGTCAGCGCAAACACGACGTCATCCGCCGCCGACGGGCGGCAAGAGCGCGAGCTCGTCGCCATCGCGCAGTTCTTCATCGAATCCCACCATCGCGCCGTTGCGCGCCGCGCGCGTCGACGCGCGCTCGGCGCCGAGCTCGCGATGCGCTGCCGCCAGCTGCGCCCAGACATCGGCGATCGAGGCGCCTTCAGGCCCAACTCGAGCGTCTGCTCGTGCGCGCCGAGCAGCTCTCGCAACCGGGCGAAGGCTATCACGCGAACTCTCACCGCACCGTCCTTCGACGGGTGCGGCGCGGTTTCGTACCGAATTTGGAAACGTCAGCATGATACGCGCGTTAGCGATCGCCGCCGCCCTCGCCGCGAGCACCGCCTCGGCGGCCGCAGCCGCGGACTCCGTGTACCCAAGAGACGCTCACCGTCGAGGGTACGCCGGTCAGCATCGGCTACTGCATCAGCGGCGCGCCGCACTCAAACGGGCCGAAGAGATCATCGTGCCCGTCGTTGCGACCTACTCCGCGCCCGGCGGAACGCTGCGCCGGCCGATCGATCTGCACTTCATCGCGGGCGAAGGTATCTCGCGCGTCTTGGAGAGCCTCGACCTGACCAAAGTCGGGTTGAGCGGGACCCTGCACCTGACGCTGGCCTACTCCCGCGGACTCGTCCGCGTCGAGGGGGCCTTGCTGACGCCGGGAGCCATTACGATTAAGTGATTGCAACCCTGAACCGGCCCGAGAGGGCTCTAGAGAAGTCGTATGCGGCGGCGCTATATCGCCTTTAGCAGTTCCAAGATCCCCGACGGCTGTCGTTAGAGGAGTCTGCCTTTTCCCATGCCCTGTACGGCAACGGTTCCGAATCTCACGGCTCGCGAGCAAGCGCACCATCTTTACGAAGCGATACCGCCCGGCCTATTCCGGGTCGAGGACGAAAACCAGCGTATCGCCTGGCGCGTAAGCCCCGAGCCGTTTGCATTGTCTGCAGAACAAGCCGCGGCAATCGAAGCGCTCGGAGTCGACCTTCTGGCCTTCTACCGCGCTCTGAACAATCTGTACAATCGCAGCGCGCGGGGAACCGCGCCCGCATTCATTGCCGAGTACCTCGATCGCGGGAAGCCCGAACAGATCGTCAAACTCGCGCGGCAGAACCGGTTCAAGCAAGACGTGCCGGGCGTGATCCGGCCCGATCTCATTATTACCGCCGACGGCTTCGTCGCGACGGAACTGGATAGCATTCCCGGCGGCATGGGCTTTCTGGGCGCAATGACCGAGGCGTACTGCAGGCTCGGCATGGAGAGTCTCGGCGGAGAGGACGGCATTCCGGCGGGTTTTGCCGAGATGCTCCGCTATGCGACGCGGTCCGAGCACCCGACCGTGGCGATCGTCGTTTCGGACGAGTCCGCCGACTACCGCAACGAGATGTCCTGGCTCGCGGAAGCGATGCGCGCGCGCGGCCTCGCCGACGCGTGGCTTCGGCGGCCCGACGAGATTGCGTTCACCGAAGACGGCCTCTTCATTCGGCACGAGGACGGCCGAGAGTCGCGGCTCGACGCGCTCTACCGGAACTTCGAGCTCTTCGATCTCTTCAACGTTGCGAAACAAGAGTTGATGCTCTACGCCGCGCGTCACAATCGGGTGAAGATGACGCCGCCGCCGAAGGCGACGCTCGAAGAGAAGCTATCCTTCGCGCTTTTCCACCATTACGCGCTCGAGCCGCTGTGGCGAACGGAACTCGGCGGCGAACGTTTCGAACGCTTGCAGCGCCTTTTTCCGAAGACGTGGGTGCTCGATCCCCGGCCCGCTTCCGCCGCAGGCGACGATCACCGGTCTCGACGTCGGCGGCGCGCCCATCACCGATTTCCGCCAACTCGTGACGCTTCCCAAGAGCGAGCGCGCGTACGTCGTGAAGCCCTCCGGCTTTTCGGAACTGGCATGGGGCTCGCGCGGCGTGAAGGTGGGCGACGATCTGACGAAAGACGAGTGGACCGCGGCGATCGAAACCGGCCTCGCCTCGTTCGAACGGACGCCGTGGATTCTGCAACGCTTTCACAAGGCCAAGCTCGTCCGGCAGCGCTATCTCGATCGCGACCGCGACGAGATCCGCGAATACGACGGACGCGTCCGGCTCTGCCCCTATTACTTCGTGACCGGCGAGGAGAGCGTGCGCCTCGGCGGAGTGCTCGCAACGATCGCACCGGCCGACAAACGGCTCATTCACGGCATGAGCGATGCGGTGATGACGTCGTCTATCCGTGGCTGAGATCGTCCTCTGCCGGCACGCCGCCACCGAACATAACCTGACGAAGCGCTTCCTTTCGACGACGGATCTCCCGCTCGGCGCGCACGGACGCGAGCAGTGTACGGCCTTACGCGAGGCGTTGCGGGAGTTTCACTTCGACCGATGCTTCGTCAGTCCGATGCGGCGGTGTCTCGAAACGCGCGAGTTGGCGGCGCCGCAGGTTTCGTTCGACGTCGAGCCGGCGTTGCGCGAAGTCGATTTCGGAACGTGGGAGGGACAAACGCTGCAGTGGGCCGAGCAACACGCTCCGGAACTGCTCGCGCAGCGGCGGCGCGACCCGGTAGAGTTCCGGCCGCCGGACGGCGAGAGCATCGCCGACGCCGCCGAACGCCTGCAACCGTTTGCGAAGAGGCTACCGCTGCGTGGAACGACGCTGATCGTGAGCCATCGCCTGACGCTGGGAATCCTCGAACGGCTGATGCGAGGGCTTCCGCTCGACTCTCAAGCGGTCGACCCTTTGGAAACCGCGCAGTTTAGGGTCGTTGCCTCGTCAGAACTGCGTTCTGCGACGGAACGATAACCTCGTCGGGAACGAGCGTCGCCGGATCGTACCAAATCGTGAACGGAATCTGACCCTGCATCGAAATCTCCGCGTCCTGCGCGGGAACTCCGGCCGGCCGTGCCGGCGGTTCGGGGTTTTTTGAGATGGTTTGCGCTTGGCCCGTGACGGGCGCGACCCACGTGACCGAGGTGTCGCCCCAAGACTGCAGCTGAGCCGGCAGGACGAAGAGACCTGCGAGCAGCGCGGGTTCGATCACCACAAAGTGACGCGTTTCCGGCGAAAGCGCGAGCGAGTGGCTCGCGCCGCCGAAGCCCCCGGTGATCGCCGCCGAAGTCGCGGTGAGCGTCGCCGTGACCGTCTGCGTTTGACCGGTGGCCTGATAGCTTCCGCTGTAACGCGTCGGCGCCAAGTCTGGGCCGAGCACGAGCGTGGCGGTCGCCGCCATCTGCATGCCGGCGAAGGTCGCGTTGGAGCTCTCGTCGACCTCGGGGCCGGCATCGCCGGACTTGACCGAGGCGGTCCAAGTCCCAATGCTCTGCCCGTTGAGCGAGGCCGAGTACCGGTACGTTCCGGGTGGAGCGAAGGCCGGCGCGCCGGCTACGGCCGCCAGAACGAGGGTAGAGAGGAACACTCGATTACACTACTTCCTTGACGGTCGCGAGTGCTGCAAGCTTATCAAGCAGCACGTCGATCTCCGTCGACGTGTTATACCCGTGCGGCGAGACTCGGATACCGGTCGTGCGGTAGGTCGTCACGATTCCTTCTCGCTCGAGCGCTCGTCCCAACTCGATGCTGTCGACGCCCGGCAATGAAAACGTGACGATGCCAGACGAGACTCCGTCTCCGCGCAAACTCGACCGATGCGCCCCAAGGCGCGCTAAACCCTCGCAGAGGCGATCTGTGAGCGCGAGCACGTGCGCCGCAATCGCCTCGGGGCCGCTGCGCGTCAAAAGGTCGATTGCCGCGGCGAGCGAGATCGTGCCGATCAAGTTCGGAGTTCCCGCTTCGAAGCGCATTGCGTCGCGCGTATACGGCTGCTCGAGGTTATGAAAATCCCACATGTTCTGCAGCGATCTCCACCCCGGCGCGGCGATGCCGAGCCGGTCGCGGAGCGCCGGACCGAGATAGAGCATCGCGATGCCGTGGAGCGCGAGCAGCCACTTAGCGCCGCCCGAAAACATTGCATCCACGCCCAGTGCCGCGACGTCGAGCGGGAATGCGCCGAGGCCCTGCATCGCATCCACGCAGAGCAGCGCTCCAGCCGAGTGCGCCGCATTCGTGAGTCCGGCGAGATCGTGGCGGTAGCCGTCACCGTAGGAGACCCACGATACGGCGACGAGCCGCGTACGCTCCGAGAGCGAGCGGCGCAGAACGTCGGGGGTGAGCCGTTCCCGCGCCGTCGGGAGCAAGCGGACGTTCACGCCGCGCTCGCGCAACGCGACCCACGGAACGGCGTTTGCCGGGAATTCATTGTCGCAGAGCAGCACTTCATCGCCCCGTTTCCAGTCTAGCCCCGCCGCAATCGTTCCGGCCGCGGCGCTCGTGTTCGGAACGAGCGCGATCTGGTTGCCGGCGGCGCCGACGAAACGTCCGATGCGCTCGCGAAGCTCCGGCATCCCGCAATCGTGGGGAAACGTTCCCAGCACGCCCGATTCGGCGTGCTCGCGAAGGAACGACTCGATCGTCGCTTTCGACGAGAGCGGGAGGACGCCGGCCGAGGCGTTGTTCAGGTAGACGCAGCGCTGGGTGACCGCGAACTCCGACCGCGGAAGCGGCGTCACTGAGCGCCGATCATATCCTTCGTATGCCAGGCGATGTTCCCGGCGCGGTCTCCCACCCGTTCGAGCGAAGCCAGAACGAAGAGATAGCGCGTGCCCGGACGGATGATCTCGGGATCTCCGCGCATCTCTTCTTGGAGCAGCTTGATGCTGCGTTTGTAGAGCTTGTCTACCTCGTCGTCGCGATCGATGACGTTGCTCGCGAGATCGGCGTCGCGCTCGGTGTATGCGCGCATTGCGTCGAGCAGCATGGCGTGCGCGACGCCGGCGATCCGATCGATCTCAACCCGCTGCGGCCGCATCGGCTGGTCCGAGAGCTTGATCGCGTTCTTCGAAATGTCCACGGCGTAATCGCCGACGCGTTCGAGGTCGGTCGCAATCTCGAGCATCGCCGCGATCTCGCGCAGTTCGCCGGCGACGGGCTGCTGACGCCAGATCAACTCGATGCAGTGCGCTTCGATGCGGCGCCGCAGGTCGTCGATGATGTCGTCACCTGCGACGACGCGGGCCCCCGCCGACGCATCGCGGTTGTTGAGCGCATCGACCGCAACGCGTATGGCATCGCCGACGAGCGCGCCCAACCGAACGACGTCGAGCCGCGTCGCCTCCAATGCCTCGTGATACGCCGTCCGAACTGCCACCGATACCTCCTGTGAAATTCGTCCTCAGTATAGGGCAAAGGGCACTTCCCCGCAACGGAACGAAGGAACCTGCACTCTTTACCAAACCATAAGGTTCTCTATGACATTTGAAGATATTCTCGTTACGGTCGAAGCGCCGATCGGCATTCTTACCTTCAACCGGCCGAGCGTCCTCAACGCTCTCCGGACGCACCTGCTCGAAGAAGTCTCCGTCGCATTGCACGAGCTCGAAGGCAACGACGAGGTGCGCGCGATCGTGATCACCGGGGCCGGGGAGAAGGCGTTCGCCGCCGGTGCCGATATCGGCGAGCTCAACGCGCTCGCATCGGCGCATCAGGGCGCGGGACAATCGCGCAGCGGTCAGCGGCTCACTCGGCAGATCGAACGCATGAGCAAGCCGGTGATCATGGCGGTCAACGGCTTCGCGCTCGGCGGCGGCTGCGAGATCGCGATGGCGGGCGACGTGATCGTCGCAAGCGAGAACGCCAAGTTCGGGCAGCCCGAAGTGAACCTCGGGCTCATTCCCGGATACGGCGGCACCGCGCGCACCACGCGCCGGGTCGGCAAAGGCATGGCGATGTATCTTTGCTTGACCGGCGAGATCATCGACGCGGCCGAGGCGCTTCGCATCGGGCTCGTTCAACGCGTTTTTCCCGCCGCCGACCTCATGACCGAAGCTCGCCGCATCGCGACGCTCATCGCATCGAAAGCGCCCCTCGCAATTGCGGCGTGCAAGCGCACCATCAACAACGGCGCGCACCTCTCGATCGACGATGCGCTCGAGCTCGAGGCACTCGAGTTCGGAACGCTCGTCGACACCGAGGACATCCGCGAAGGCACCGGCGCGTTTCTCGAAAAGCGCAAGCCCGTCTGGAAGGGCCGCTGACTAGAGGCGGCTCTGCGCGTTGCTCAGCGCCAGACCGATGGCAGGGTTCAGACCCTCCCATTTCGCGCGAACGTGGCCGCTGCCGTCGATCACGACGATCGTTGGAAAACCTTCGATGCCGAAGAGCGCTCGCGATGCCGACGGCGGGTCGAGGGCAACGTTTCCTAACGAATAGCGAGCGGCAAACGCGGCCGCAACCGAACGCGGCTCGCCAACGTCAACCGGCACGACCAACGCATCGGGATGGTGCCGGCGCCACGCCTGTACGAGCGGCAGCTCGATCTTGCACGGCTCGCACCAGCTCGCATAGAAATCCAAGAACACGACGTGACCGAGCTCGTCGGCCACGCGAAACTGCGGGCCTTGGAGTCGCGTAAAGACCGCGTTCGGCGCCGGATGAGAACCTGCCGGCGCGAAGGCGAGCGGCGCGAGCAGCATCTTCCACAGCGCAAAAAGAATCGCCGCGACGGCGAGCGCGTCCCAGACCCTACTCCACGGCAAAGAGCGCGGCGATGCCTTGCCCGCCGCCGATGCAAGCCGACGCGATGCCGTAGCCGCCGCCGCGCTCGCGCAATCGTGCAGCGCGGTGATCGCGAGCCGCGCGCCCGACGCGCCGAGCGGATGACCGAGCGAGATCGCGCCGCCGTGCGGATTGAGGCGCACGCCGTTGGCTTCGCGCCGTCGTGCATCTCGCGCAAGACACGCGAGCACTTGCGGCGCAAAGGCCTCGTTGATTTCCATGACGGCGAGATCGTGCATCGACATGCCGCCGCGCTTCGCGAGCGCTTTCGGAATCGAGTATGCGGGACCGATGCCCATGATCGACGGATCCACGCCGACGACGCTGCCCGACGACCATTCGGCCGATCCATTGCACGCCGTCGGCCTTCGCGCGCTTCACGGTCGTCAGCACCACCGCCGCGGCGCCGTCGGTGATGCCGCTGGCGTTGCCGGGCGTTACGACGCCGTCTTTCACGAAGCGCGCCGGAAGCTTACCGAGCCTCTCCATCGTCAGAGTCCGGCGCGCGGCCCTTCGTCTTTTTCAACTCGGATCGTGTCGTGCCTTTCGGCCCCGGAACGTCGACCGGTACGATCTCTTCGGCAAAGTAACCGCTGCTCTGCGCCGCGAGCGCGCGCTCTTGGCTCGCGAGCGCAAACTCGTCGCACTCCTCGCGCGACACGCCATATTTCTTTGCGAGATTCTCGGCGGTGATCGCCATCGGCGTATTGCCGTACGAATCGGTCAGCGCCGTCCACAGCGAATCTTCGAACGCAACGTTTTGCCCGAGGCTGAAAGCCTTTGCGCGCGCCGCGTACCACGTGCGGAGCCTGGCTCATGTTCTCGGTTCCGCCCGCCAGCGCGTAGTCGCCGTGCCGAGCGCGCAGCGATTGCGCGGCCGATAGCATCGCCTGCAGCCCCGAACCGCAGAGCCGGTTGAGCGTCAGAGCCGGGACGCCGATCGGCAGCCCGGCGCGCAGCCCGACGTGGCGCGCGAGATAGATGGCGTCGGCGCTGCGTCTGGATCACGTTGCCGAAGACGACTTCGTCGATCGTCTCGCTTGGGGCACGCCGCTTCGGGCGATCGCCGCCTCGGCCGCCGCGACGGCGAGGTCGGTGGCCGTGAGGTCCGCGAGCGCGCCGCCGAGATTTCCGAACGGCGTGCGGGCGCCGGCAACCATGACGATATCGCTGTCCTTGCATCGGTATAGCTCATATCGCACCGCGATATTCCGCACACGCTCGCGCGCGTCCCGGCAGGCGCCGCGCCGCGTCGTCCCTAAAGCCAGGCGAGGCTATGCCGATCAATCGACCTGCCGCAGTCACGCTCGATGCCCGGTCGCTCCGCCCTGCGACCAGGACCGAACAGATTCTCGAAACTTCGACAAGCTGCCGATCGGAAGCGCCGTCGAAATCAACGAGGAGACCGATCCGCGCGCGCTGCGCAACGAAATGGCGCAGCTGCGTCCCGGGCGCTTTTCGTGGGACGCGCGGAATCTCGGCGGGCAACCGCTGGACGATTCGCCTCGAACGGATCGACGAAAACGCCGACGGCGAAGCTTTTCTCACCCACGTCGCCGCGTTTCGTCCGCCAAGGCGACCACGATCAAAGAACTCGCCGTCGCAGATGAGCGAGCGGAGCTACAAAGCGCGGCGACACGATCTTCGACGAAGGCGAAGCCTGGCCGTACCTCGGCATCGTGAAGAGCGGGCAAGATCATCTACACGCTGCTCTCTCCCGACGGAAAGACGCACACCATCGGCGAGCGCTTGACCCACGACACGCTCAACGAGAGCGGCACGTTCGACAGCGGCGGCGCGACGACGCGCGCCGAAGCGCTGACCGACGCAACCATCGTGACGCTCCCAGCGAAGCGGTGATGCATGCGGCGCGCAACGACACGGAACTCGCACTCGGATTTCTCATCGCCGTCGTCGCAGGCTCGCCGCCGCTCGATCGACACGATTGCCGATCTCGCTTTCGCGCACGTGCTGCAGCGCGTCGCGAAGTTTTTACTCGGCTACGCGCGCGCCTCGGTCGGGATGGCCCGCGGCCTGCCCGGCGTCGAGAATCTCTCGCAAGCGCAGATCGCCGCGGCCGCCGGCACCGTTCGCGACATGGCGGCTCGCGCGCTGCTGCGCCTCAAGAACGCGAGCGCGCTCGAGCTCGATCGCGGCCGCGTGCGTGCCATCGACCGCGCGCGGCTCGAAGCGTTCGCGCATAACGTCCAGGCCCCGCCCGTCTAGTTCGATCTAAATTCGATAGACGTCGGCCGTCGCGTTCGGATCGACGAGCGCGGGATGGACCCGCGGTCCGGTGCACATGATGGCGTCGTGACCGATCTCGATGCGTATGCGCACCACTTCGCCGCCAATCACGTCGTCGACGGCGCAGCCTTCCACTTTCCCCGGCAGGCGCGCCATCATCACGTAGCGGCCCGGTTCCAGCGTGACGTCGCTGAAGAAGCCGCGCGCGTTGCTTTGCAGCGTCATCAGCCGGGTTCCGTTATCGACGTACGGAGCGCGGTAGTAATAGAGCGTCGCGTGCGAGATCGGTGCGCCCGTCTTCGCATCGACGACGCTTCCGGAAATGCCGCCGAGGTCGGCGGCGAACGCCGGCAGCGCAGCCGCGGCCGCAAGCGCGAGTATGGTTGCTATTGTTTTCATACCTCGCTTATTCCCGGGCTGAGGGATCCTTAGACCGATTCGAGCGCTGCGGTCTCCTCGGCGGCCGCCTGCATGTCGAAGGCCGCCCGCTTGCTTTTCGCGGCCGCTTCCGCAAGCGGCTGATCGGCGATTTGCCGGGGCTTCTCCAGCACTTCGCGCCCCTTGCGCACCGCGCCCAGCGCGCCGGCAAGCCGGCCCTCCATCTCGGCGAGCACGTCGGCGGCATAGCGGTCGGCGCCTTCCCGGACCCTGCGCGCGCGTTCTTCGGCCTCACGCAGCACAACGTCGGCCGTCGTCCGCGCGCGCTGCACGATCTCGTTCTCGTCGACCAGTTCTTCGTGCTTGCTCGCCGCTTCATCGACGATCGCCTGCGCCTTCTCTTGCGCGGCGCGCATCATGCGCTCGTGATCTTTGGCGATCACTTTCGCCCGACCGACCTCCTCGGGCAGCGACGCCCGCACCTTCTCGAGCAGTTCGATCAGACGCTCCTCGGAAAGAATCCGATAGCCGGCCGGCAGCCACGTACCCTCGTGGACGTAGGCTTCGAGTTTATCCAGGACGCGATAGACCGACATTACTACCTCCGTTGCAAGTGCGTACGCTTCTCCGCCATGACGCGGAGTACCGGTTCGGGGACCAGAGCGGCGACGTCGCCGCCAAGAAAGAAGACCTCTTTGACCAAACTCGAGCTCACGAACGAATAGCGTTGATCCGACATGAGAAAGAGCGTGTCGACGTCGGAGAGCGACCGATTCATCAATCGCGGCGGACATTTCGCTCTCGAAATCGGAGACGACGCGCAGGCCTTTAACGATCACGTCGGCCTGTTCGGCGCGTTCACGTAGTCGGCGAGAAGCCCACGAAAATGCTCGACCGTAACGTTCGGCAACGCGCTCACGCTGGCGCGAAGCATCTCTTCGCGTTCCTGCCAAGGCGAACATTGGGGTCGCGCTTTTGCGGATTGACGACGATCGCGACCATCAACTCGCCGAAACACCGCGCCGCGCGCTCGATGACGTCGAGATGGCCGTTCGTCGGCGGATCGAACGAGCCCGGGTAAACCGCGCGCGTCGCGCGCATCGAAGCTTACCGTTCGTCAAGATTCCGGCGCCAAGAACGCAAGAGCGACATCGCCGTAGACTTCTTCGCGAACCGAGCGATACCCGGGTATCTCGGGTAGAATTCGCTTTGCGGCGTGCTCGTAAACCACGAGCGCCTCGGGCGCCAGGAGCTCGCGCTCGCGCATGAGCCGGAAAAGCTGCAGCGGAACCGGGTCGGCGTACGGCGGATCGAGATAGACGATATCGAACGGCCCTTCGAGCCGGTAGAGCGCGCGTTCCGCCGGCGCCGGAAAAACGGTAACCACGTCGCCGACGCCGAGACTCTTCGACGGCTTCTTCAATCGCGTTAGCAATCTCGCGCTGACCTTCGACGGCAAACGACGCGCGCCGCGCCGCGCGAGGCCGCCTCAAAACCGATCGCGCCGGTCCCGGCAAAGAGATCCAGAAAGCGCGCGCCTTCGAGCCGGCCCATCAGGATCGAAAAGAGCGATTCCTTGACGCGCCCCGGCGTCGGCCGCACTTGCGTTCCCTTCGGCGATTTGAGCTTGCGGCTGCCGAGCGAGCCGCCGGTGATGCGTGGCATCGGTGTTAGAACTCCCGGGGCGCCAGCGGCGTCAGGGCGGGCAGCAGCCACGTGTCATCGCCAAGCCACTCGTACCGTATCGTCGAATACGGGACGGTTCCATAGGAGAGCAGTTGGTCGTGGAAGGCCGTTGCGCGAACTGCGCGCCCTGCCGGTCTGCGACGAGTCCGATCATCGTTTCGATCTGCGTCTTTCCGACGAGATAGTCGATGGCTTGACCCGGACCCATCGCAAACCGCGTCGCCTCGCCGCGAGCGGTGTCGTCAGTCGATACCGGCGTTCTTTTGAAAATAGGCGATCGCTTGCGGCAGCGTCATCGTGCCGGTGGCTAAGCCGACGTCGACGCCGATGCGCGTCGCGCGGTGGCGCATCAGATGGATCACCTGTTTGCGCGCGCCGGGATCGTCTTCGTACAGGCCTTCGCGCATCAGCATCTCTTCGCCGTAGAACGCCCAGCCTTCGGCGAAGACGCCGTCGCCTTGCACGTGGCGGATGAAATCGGGATTATGATAGGCGTAGGTGAACTGCATGAAGTGGCCCGGGAATGCCTTCATGTCCCGAGCAGCGGGAGCACCGACTGACGCGCTTGCTGAACGAAAAAGCTCTGATTGCCGGCGCCGAAATCCGGAACGAAATAAAATCCTTGCGGATCGCTGGAGAACATCGCCGGAGGGTTCATGAAGCCGCCCGGATAGGTCGCCGCGAGGGCCTTGGGAACTTCGACGATGTGGAACGGACCGATATACGGGGGGATCGTCACGATCTGGTGCGAGTTGATGAACGCGATCAACTTGGTGAGGCTCTGCTCGTAGTATGCTAGGAAAGCCTCCTTCGACGCAAATGTCGGCGCCGGCGAAGGCGACGGCAACTGCGCGTCGCGCGCGTTCTCCCACGTTTCCAGCGCGCGGTCGCGCGCGAGATCCAAGCGGCCGATCTGCGCGACTTGAGCCGAATCGAATGGCAGCATCAAGACGCGCCGGAGATACCAGTCGTACTGGTCGCGGCCGACCGCAAAGCCCCCGGCGTGGAAGCTCGACATATGTCGCGTCGAGCCAGGCCCGGTAGGCATGCAGCGCGTGGAGCGCGGTCGCCTGTGCCTCGCGAGAGCTGCGCTCGCGTCGCGGGCGAGGTGTCGCGCGCGATCTCGTCGAGCGTCGTCGTATAGAGCGAATCGCCGTCGCGGATATCCTCCGACGCGATCTGCGCGAACTCGCGAACCGTGTCGGTGAGATTTGCTCGCCCCTCTTCGAGCACGCGCGGACACGCTCGCAGCCGCGCGATGGCCGACATGCATGCGGACCTCGTCGCTGGCATACTCGCGCTTGACGATCGAAAAGATACCGTTGCTGCACTCGCCTTCGTAAACGCTCGGGTTGCGCTGCCAGCCGACTTGCAGGACGTGCCGGCCCCACCAGTCGGCTTCGAGATTCGACCGGATCAGCAAATAATCCACGCGTTCGTGCGGCGTCGCGCCAGACGGACGGCTGCAACGCCGCGAGTTGGTCTCGGTAGGCGTGGAGCTGGGCCAGCTGCGCGCGCTGCGTGGCCGGCGAATAGTCGGCGAGGCGCGTCGTCGTAGGTGTGAATGCCGGCGTCGGTTGCCGAGCTCGGGTCTCTGGCGGAGGACCAGTTCGTGTAACTACGCTCGAGATCGATGAGGCGCTGTTGGTAGCTCCCCGGCGAGGGCGCAGCGGCACAGAGCGCCACGCACGCTGCGAGCAATACCACCATCGTACGCATCATCTTCCGGGCTCCTTTGCGGGCAAGAGATCGAGCAGTTCGGCAAACGCTTCGATGCTGTAGGTCGGGCGGGCGCTGCGCCGGAGGATACTCCTTGCCCTCCCAATCGATCCAGACGGTGTGTAACCCCATCGCTTGTGCGCCGGCAACGTCACCGTGCGGATCGTCGCCGACGTACCACGTGCGGCTGGGACCGGTTCCCAGCGTTTGCAGGAGCGCTTCGAAAGCGCTGCGGCGCCGGCTTCTGCTCCCCGATTTCGCTGCTTACGAGAATGGGCCCGCGGAATCCGGTTCGCTCCGCCTTGCAGATCTGCAGGGGATTCCACCCGTTGCTCAAGATCGCGACGGCTATGCCGCGATCGACGCAACGCTGCGCAGCGTCGTCCGAACGCCCGGCAACGGGACCACGAACTCGCCCACCATCTCGACGGCGCTGAGCCGAAAGCTTTCGACGTGGCGCTCGCGCGGGCGCGACGCCGCGCTCGGCGACGAAATGCCGCACCGCGTCGTCGATCGGAAACTCGCCGCTCCGCTGACGCGCGAGGAGAGCGTCGACGTTTTCGATTTCGTCCCCGAGCGTTCCCAGCGTCCGTCCGCCCTCACCCAGCACGCATCTCCAAAAGGCGCAAGAAGGCGACCCGCTCGAGCCGGTTGTCGATCGCCAGCGTATGGTCGAGATCGAAACCGATCCCTTCAACGGGCTCCATTGTGCGCGCGTTCGACGCCGCGCGACCCCCGCCACTAGGGCGGCGGCGGTCCGGTGACGATGCGCACGAAGCCGTCGGGACGCACGTACTTGCGCGATTGCCGCCTCGAACGCTTTCCTGTCGCGTCGAGCTCCGCTCCGCGCGTCGATGACGTTCTGATCGAGCGGGAGCTCGAGCGTACGCGTAATTGCAGCAGCTCGGCGGTACGCCGTCGTAGCTCGCCTCGCGAATCGGCACCTCGCCCATGAGCAACGCCTTGGCGCGCAGCAGCCGATCGGGTTCGATCGGCGTGCTCTGCAGCTGCGCTAGGATCGTGGCGATCTGCGCTTGCGCCGGCACGATATTTTGCGGATCGCACCCGTATTCGATGCCGAAGTCGACCGCGTGCGCCCCGCCGCTACGTGCTCTGCGACGTCGTACGCGTAACCGTGCACTTCGCGCAAATCGTGGTAAAGCAACGACGAGTAGAATCCGCCGGTCAGGACGCGTGTTGGCAAGCTGCAGCAGCGGCCACGCCGGATCGGTTGCGCAACAGATCGGCAGCGTTTCCACCAGCTGCACCGAGGATTGCACGCGCCCGGTTGCCGGGACGTCGATCTGACTCGGCACGTTTTGCGGGCACCGGCGGCAGATCGACGTTCGGCTTCGGCCCTGTGGCCGTCCAGGCGCCGAAGTACTTGTCGACGACGGCCTTTGCGCTTCTCCGGCGTCGTGTCGCCGATCACGACGATCGTCGTGAGATCGGGACGATAGGCCGCGGCGTACCACGCTCTTGACGTCGCTCCAGCGTGAGCGCGCCGACGCGTCTTGGGCGTTGCGAAGCGCTGCAGCGGATCGCCGGGCGGATAGAGCGCCTTATTGAGCGCGACGTCGGCGAGATGGTCGGGCGACGTCACCTCACCGGCAAGCTAGCCGACGGTCTGTTTCGAACGATGGCGAAATCCGCTTCGGACGAAAGCCGGATGCAGTTCCTCGTCGGCGAGCAGCTGCACGCCGCGGTCGAAATCGGCGGAGAGCACGTCGAGGCCGAAATCCGTTCCGGCGCTGGTGGATCGCGGCGATTTTGTCGAGCTCGCGTTTGGAACGCGACGCGGTCGTAGCGTGGTCGTACCGAACGGCAAGAGCTCGCGGTCACGGCGTCGGCGACGCCTTCCTTGCCCGGCGGCTCCTGCACTTCGCGGATTGTTGTCGAATCTCGCCGCGTCCACGACGACGGTGTGCGAGATGTGCTCCGGCTGCACGATCAGGCGCATGCCGTTGGCGAGCGTCGTATCGGTCGGCGAGAGCGTCTGCTCGGCGGAACCGCGAAGGTTATCGAGAATCGTGCTGCGCCCACTCGGCAGCGGCTCGTGCTTGAGCTCGGCGGAATCTCGTTATTTTCTTTGGCCACTGCCGCCGCCCGAAGCTGGTCGACGCCGGCAGTTCTTGGGCACGGCATAGGCCGCGACGACGCGCCGGTTATCGAGATATGCGCGCAGCACGCGATTGACGTCGGCGACGCTGACGTCGCTGATACTGCGCGATCATCGAGTCCGGCGATGCCAGGCCTTGCACCGCGACCGCCTGACTCCACTCCGAAGCCAACCCTTCGATCGAGTTGGCGTTGAACTCGAGCTGCGAAATCTCGCGCAGCTTGGCCGCTGCGACCAGATCCGCCGGGACGCCGCTCTTCGCGTACGCGTCGATGATCGCCCGCATTCGCCTGGTCGATCGTCTCGGGCTGCGTCCCGACGGGAACGGCCGCCGACCGCGATGCCCATGCCGCTTGCTGGATAGACCTGGGCCTGAGAACTCGCGCGCCCAGCGCTTTGCCGGTGTACGGCATAGCGCCGAACGTGCTGCGCGAGCTCGAAAGCACGTCGCCGAGGATCTGTCCGGCTGCATAGTCCGGACTGTCGTAGCCGGGAATGCGATAGCCGAGCAGCGACGACCGTAAATGCCTGATCCGACGTTTCGTGATAGAGCCGCGGCGGTGAGCGGCTTCAGACTGAACCGGCTCGCGCGCCGGAAGTTTTGCTGCGGGAATATCGCCGAAGAGCGCCGGACCTTGGCAATCGTCGCCGGCGGGTCGACGTCGCCCGCGATGATGTACGATTGCGTTATTCGGGTGATACCAGGTGCTGTAGAACTTCAGCAGCTTCTTGCTGTTCACGTCGTGTGCGAATCCGCGACCGTTCCGAGCGTGTTCTTGGCGTACGGCGTGCCGGCGACCAGAACGCGATCTTGCATCTTGACGAAGAGGCGGTAGATGGCGTTGCTGTTGTCCTGCTGTCACTTCTTGCGTGATCGCACCGCGCTCCTGATCCCATAGCGCTGCGACATCAGCAGGCCGGCCGCGCGCGACCGTTCGAGCCTGCAGCGCGATGTCGAGATACTGCCGAAGGAACCGTGAAGAAATATTGCGTTACAGCGTCTTGTCGTATCCGCATCGAAATCGCCGCCCGTAATGCTGAGGCGTATCCATGAGCTGCGACGACGACAGCGTCTCGCTGCCGCGGAACATCATGTGCTCGGTCGCGTGCGCCAATCCCGCGACCATCTGTTCGTCCGAGCCGGACCCGTAGTTCAGCATCGTGGTCACGACCGGCGCGAGCGGGTTGTGGACGACGATCACGCTGCAGGCCGTTGGACAGCGTCGCGCGCGTCACGTCGGCCCGCGGCGGCCGCGGGGTCGAAGGCCCGAACAGAGCAACAACGGCTACGGCCAGCGCAATCGCGGAGCGACGTTTATACGATGCGTCGCCTATTCGCGGCGAGGCCAGCATCCCTCACGAGGACAGCAAGAGCGCTTGCGGCTGGGCGAGTTCCAAAAGCGGCACGCAGCCCGGCGTGCTCGGGGCGCGCAAGCGCGGGTCGCGAGCAACGATCTTCTCGGCGGCCGCTTCGCCGCGCGGTAGATATCCACGTCGCGCACCAGGTCGCCGAGACGCAGCTCGGCCTGCCCGGACTGGAGCGGTCCCGGCAAACTACCCGGCCCGCGAATCCGCAGATCCTCATCGGCGATCTTGAAGCCGTCGGTCGACTCGGTCAAGGATGCTCAAGGCGCTCCGTCTCGCCGGCGTCGTCGGGATAGACGAGAATGCAGTACGACTTGGCGGCGCCACGACCGACCCGGCCGCGCAATTGATGAAGCTGGGCCAGACCATAGCGCTGCGCGTCGAGCACCACCATCACGCTGGCATTCGCAACGTCGACGCCGACCTCGACGACGGTCGTCGAGACCAGCACGTCGATCTCGCCGCGTACGAAACGACCCATGATCTCCTCCTTCTCGCGCGCCGTCAAGCCGCCCGTGCAGCAACCCGAGCCGCAGGTCCGGAAAGACCTCGCTCTTCAGCCGCTCCGCTTCGGCAACGACGCTGGTGAGCATCCTCGTCTCCTTCCTCGATTGCCGGCGCCACCACGTAGGCCTGATGCCCCGCGCGCGACGATCTGCCGAACGAACTCGTAGACCCGGGTCCAGCCGGCTCGTCCGTACGGCGAACGTTTCGATCGGCGTTCGGCCCGGGGGCAGCTCGTCGATGATCGATACATCCAGATCGGCATAGTCCGATTGCGCGAGCGTACGCGGGATCGGCGTCGCGGTCATATGCAGCGTATGCGGTGAAACGCCTTTTCCGCGCAAACGCGCGCGCTGCTCGACGCCGAATCGATGCTGCTCGTCGATGACCAGCCAAACCCAAGCGGTTGAACTCGACCCCTTCCGTGAGCAGCGCGTGCGTTCCGACCCCGACCCACGCTTCACCGCCGGCGATCTTTCCGACCGCACGGGCGCGCGAGCGCGCGCCTTGGCTGCCGAAGACCGCTTCCACCGTTAGCCCGAACGGCAGCAGCAGCGGCGCAAGCTTTCCGGCGTGCTGCGCAGGCGAGAATCTCCGTCGGCGCCATCAAGGCCGATTGCATGCCGTTGCGCGCCGCGAGCAGCACGGCAGCCGCAGCGACCAGCGTCTTCCCGCTTCCGACGTCGCCCTGCAGCATCCGGTTCATCGGCACGTCGCGCGCCATATCGGTCCAAAGCTCGAGGATCACTTGCCGCTGCGCGGCCGTCAGCGGAAACGGCAGCGCGGCTTCAAACTCTTCCAAGAGCTGCGGCGGAACGCGCAGCGCGCGCGCATCGTGGTCGCGCTCCCGCTCGGCTGCGGCGCAGCTGCGCGCCGGTCGCCAGCGCGAGAAACTCCGCAAAGATGAATCGCTCGCGTGCGCGCGCCGCATCGTCGGGCGTCGCCGGCGCGTGAATCGCACGGTACGCGTCTTCGATCGAACCGTAGTTACGCGCTCGCGCAAGCGCCGGCGGCAGCAGATCGGGCGCCGCGGTCGCGAGGAGTCGCTGCGAAATTTTTCTTGACGACCATCGCGATTTTGCGGCTTGCGAGATCCTTCGACGCGCGATAAATCGGAACGAGCTCGCCGCGATACGATTCGCCAGGCGCCAACGTACCATACTGGACGACGTTGACGGCCGGACCAGCGAGCGTGCGCTCGATTCGTCCGCGCACGAAAAGGCGCATGCCTTCGTGAAAGCGTCCGTAGACGTATCGGTTGCGTCCGATCCACTTTGCCGAAAACGGAACGCCGTCGTCATCGGCGAGCCGCAGCTCCACGATCTCGAGGCCGCGCACGCGTTTCTCCTTGACGGCGATCACCCGCCCGACCGCATTCTCCTCACCGCCGGTTTCGCCGAGCCGGACGGCAGGGGTCGGAAAGCGCAGGTCGTCGTAGCGAAACGGAAGATACTCCAGCAGCGCAGCCGGCGTCTCGATGCCGAGCTCGCGAAAGAGCACAGCGGTTTTCGGACCGACCCCGCTGAGATCGGCGATGTCGCCGCTGCTTGCGATCACGTGGAAGGTCTCAGAGCCGTGCGACTCCGGAGCTCGGCGTAGGTGCTTTCGAGCAGCGGCACCGCGACGCCATGGCGCTGCGCGAGCTCGACGATCGCGCCGAGAATCGGGTCGATCTCGAGCGACCGGCCGAGCTCGAAATCCTGAAGCATCGAGGTTCGCACGTCGTCCAAGCGCGCCGCATACGCAATGCGCTCGTCTACGTTCACGTCGCCGACCACGCCGATCGCGCGCCCCACTTCGAGCGCCTCGATCATGAGCTCGCGCACGCGCGAGCGCACGCCGTGGTCCGCCAGCATCGGCTTGACGCTCATCCCGCTGATCACGCTCATTGGATTCAGTCCCGCATTGTTCACCAGCTTGAGCCAAACCGTGGTGCGGATCTTGGGGTCGATCTCGGGCTCGAGTCCGGCCGATGAGAATACGTCTGCGAGCGCGCGCAGGCGGTCGTTCTCCGCGCCGCGCGGATCGCCGAGAACGTAGCGCAGACCACCGCTTTGGCGGATCTCCCCGGGCGCGGTAATCGTTCCCGACACGTGAACGACGCCGCCAATCGTACGCTCGTCCGAGAAAGAGCGGCCGATGCGGCCGCCGGGATCCACGCTATGCAGCGGCGGCTCACGGACGAACCAGAACGGCAAACCGTTCTGCATGGTCACGACCGACGCGCCGCGTCGCGCGAAGGGTTCGAGCTGAGGCAAAAATGCGGGCCATTGATGCGCTTTGAACGTCAGAAGCAAGACGTCGAAATCGCCGAGCGCTCGTAAATCGTCGGCCGCCTCCAGCCTCACGGCGAACTCGCCGAGGTCGCTGCGAACGCGCATTCCGTCGCGCCGGATCGCCGCCAGGTGCGGGCCGCGCGCAACGATCCCGACGGGCACTCGCGCATTGGCCAGCGCAGCGGCTATAAAGCCGCCGATCGCGCCCGCGCCGACGATCCCGATGCGCATCAGGCGATAAACTCTCAGGCGACGGGCAGATTCGAACTGCCGAATGGGGCTTTTGCAGAGCCCTGCCTTACCACTTGGCTACGTCGCCGTGCCGGAATCCGAGCGGGTAGTGGGAATCGAACCCACGCATCAACCTTGGGAAGGTCGCAGGCTACCATTACATCATACCCGCCAACCCGCGTCCTGCCGCGCGGCTTGCGCGCTTCGAGCCTCTAAGCACCTCGTCCTACCACTATGAGATCAAGCTGATGGCGCGAGCCAGCACGATCGCGATGGTGATCAGGGAAATGCTCGCCTCCGCGCCCATGAGCATCTTCGCTTGCCGGCTGAGGGGCATAACGTCGGCCGGGCTGAATGCGGTTGCGTTCGTGAACGCAAGATAGAGATAATCGAGAAACTCCGGCTTCCAACGCGGATCGATGCACGCACTAGTTTTTCCGCTGGCGATCGTCATCTGCATCTGCGGAAAGAGAAAGTCGGCGTTGCGAATTTCGGTCGCCGTTTCGGCGTGGGCGCGCGCGTCCGGACCGTCGCCATCGAGCTCCCAAAACCAGAGCGCGAAGACCAAGATGTTCGTCAGCCAGATCTGCGCGCCGGTGCGAAGCAGATATCCCGGTTGATGCAGCAGCGGCGGCTCGGCACGAAAGAACGCCCGGACCAGCAGCAGCACCGAGACGAGATTGAAAAAGTTCACGATGGCGATCAACACGATGCTTGCAAAGCGCGACCGGCGCGTCTCGATGTGACGATTGGGGGCGAGAATCGAGAGCGGAACGAGAACGACCAGGACGAGCATCGGCGCCACCCAGGTTGGGCCGATCGTTAGACGCGGCGGCAGCGTGACGTAGAGAACTACGGCAGCCAAAACCGCCAACGACGCGTGCCAACGCGGTTCGTGGCGGGCACCTCCCGCCTCTTCTTGCATCACGGCGCACGGTTCGCGCACGCGGGCGTGCAACCCGCTCCGGTGCGAGCGCCTTATGGACCGTATGCCAACCGATTTTCGAGATGGAAAGACTTTTCCGCGCCGCGGTCGCGAACGGATCGGCGACGCTCTCTGGTTACTTCGCGCCGCGGATAAAGGCCGGGCGGCCGCCGCCGGAACGATCCACGATTACGTCTACCCCTGCCCGATGGATAAGGGCATGATGGAGCGCTGGCGCGTCAGCGTCGCAGAGTTCGAGCAGGCGCTGCGGCGTCACGCAACCGATGAAGCGCTCTACGCCTGGTTCAAAGATCGCGTGCATCCCGACGACGTGCGGATCGCCAACGAGTGGCTCGAGACCGAGCGGGTCGAGAACCTCGACCGTCAAGACGCCGAAGAGATGGCTCCCGCGGAACGCGGCTGATGGGCGCAATGGTCGAGCTCCGCCGCCCGGACGGAACGACGGCCCCCGGCTACTTCGCCGCGGCGCCGCAGGCCGGCGCTCCTGGGGTCGTGCTCTTTGAGGAATGGTGGGGGCTCGACAACCGCATCAAAGAAACGGCCGACCGGCTCGCCCGGCATGGCTTTAACGTGGTCGTTCCCGACCTTTATCGCGGACGCAGCGCGGCCACCGGCGACGAAGCGAACCATCTCATGGAGGGTCTCGACTTCGGCGATGCGGCGACGCAAGATGCCGCCGGTGCCGCGCACTTCTTGCGCGAGCACGGTGCGAGAAAAGTTGGCGTCAGCGGATTCTGCATGGGCGGCGCGCTCGCGCTGCTGAGCGTGATGCACGGCAAGGAGTTCGATGCCGCTAGCATCTGGTACGGCTATCCGCCCGCGGATGCCGGCGATCCGGCGAACATTTCCGTGCCCGTCCAAGGTCATTGGGCGCTTAACGACGCGTTCTTCAATATCCAAGGCGTAGACGCCATCGAGCAGCGGCTCAAGGATGCCGGCGTAGCGACCGAGTTTCATCGCTACGATGCGGAGCACGGCTTCTTCAACACCGGCGAAGTCGGCGAGGGCGGTTTGGGACATCATCATCCCGAGCACGCCGAAACGGCTTGGCGCCGCACGGTCGAATTCTTCGACCGCACGCTGCGAGATTAGATCGCGTCAGTTAGCGAGAGGCCCGGAGCGAATGCTCCGGGCCTCCGACTTGGTGCCAAGGGCCAGAATCGAACTGGCGACACCGCACTTTTCAGGCGCGTGCTCTACCAACTGAGCTACCTTGGCTCGATTCTCATCGAGCGCACCGTTTTCGACAATGCGCTCGATGCAATCTGGCGACGCTGATGGGGCTCGAACCCACGACCTTCGCCGTGACAGGGCGACGCTCTAACCAACTGAGCTACAGCGCCAAGGCCAGCTACTACCGACGGATGGTGGGCACGGCTGGGTTCGAACCAGCGACCCCCCGCGTGTGAAGCGGATGCTCTCCCGCTGAGCTACGCGCCCGTACTGGTAGCGGCTCCTTGGACAAAACCGTATCGTACCCTACCGCCCCTCGGGTGTCCAGCACGGACCGGTCGCGCGCGACGGTGAAGTGCGATGGGTGAATTTCCTCGCGGCGGCGCTCGCGGCGACGGCCACGGTTGCTTCGGTAACATTCCCCGTGACCACGAGCGACGCGCAAGCGCAAGCTGCGATCGATCGAGGCCTCTTCCTCTACTACGCGTACGACGGCGACGACGCCGCGCGAGAGTTCGAACAGGCGATTGGGCGAGATCCGCGGCTTGCAATCGGCTACTGGGGGATCGCGCTTGCGTTGGGACCCGACCTGAACACGCCGATCTCGCAATCGCAGTTCGATGGCGCCGCGCGCGTGATCCGAACCGCGCTCCCGCTGGTCTCGACGCTTTCCGATCGCGAGCGCCGGTTCGTCTTGATCATGGCGCTGCGATATCGCGGTTCTTTCGCCGACTGGTCCGCCGACGATACCGCGTACCGTCGCGCGCTCTTCGACTTCGCGGAGTCTTCACACGACGAGAATGCCGAGCTGCTCGCGGCGGAGGCGCTGTTGGAACATAGCGGTCTTGGATGGGCGAACGGCACTCCGGCATCGGCTGAGGCGCGCACGGCGCTGCAACTCGTGGTCGCCGTTCTTCACGACGACCCATCGAACGTGATGGCTAATCACCTCTGCATTCATCTCTACGACCAAGCGCCGGATCGCGCACCCGCGCTGCCGTGCGCGCAGCGCCTGGATGCGACGGCGTTTCCGCCGCAAGCCGAGCATCTCGCGCACATGCCCGCGCACTATTGGATCGAGACCGGGGCCTACGCCAAGGCCCTGGCTTCGAGCGAACGCGCCTACGCGCTCATGACGCAACTGACCGCGCTCGAGCCCGATTCGCCGCACGTAGAGCGCTACACCAAACACGTTGTCGCGGTCGGCTATTCGGCGGCGATGATGCTCGGAAACTATGCGAGCGCGCAGCGCTGGGGCGCCCGCATGAGCGCGGCATTCGGCATCGGCTTCGACGGCATGACCGACCTGCGCTTCGGGCGCTACGACGCGGCCGCGACGGCAACCGGAGACCAATTCGCGGGCGCGGCGGTGCGGGGACTCGCGGCGCTGCATCTCGGTCGGCTCGCGCAGGCGCGCGCGATTGCAGGCGGCATGCCCGCGACCGCATCGTTGCCGGGGTATCTTCCGCAAATCTTCTTCGCCGAGCTTGCGTCGACGCAGGGCGCCGTCGTTCAAGCCGACCGCTGGATCGAGCGCGCCCGCGCCTATCAGCAGGCGAACTTCGAGGGCGAGCTGATACCGCTCGTACCGGCCGATGAGGCGCTGGGCGCGATCCGCTTGCGCCGCGGCGAGGACGGCGGCGCCGTTGCTGCGTTCCAGGCCGCCCTCGCCGCCTATCCAAACGATCCGCGCGCGCTCTTGGGATTAGCGCAGGCGCAGCGCGCGCGCGGGGACGGGTCGCAAGCGAACGAAACGGACGACGCATTTCAAAGACAATGGGAGGGTGCCGACACTGCTGCTGCCGGCATCCTCCCATAACCGTTACGCGGCTTCGCCGTTCCGCAAGCTGCGCGCGAGCGCAGCAAACACATCGCTAATCGCCTGTACCCCGTCGGCGACGCGGCTGCGAACCTTCGGAGTTCGACCGGTCGCAGCGAGACGCGAGAGTCTGCAGCGGCGGGCGCCTTCCAAGGCATCGTCACGGCGAATCCGGATCTCGGCGTCGAGCCAGAGCTCCATGATTCACCTCATGAGCGATAAAAGTGGAGAAATAAAACGGCCTCCGGTCGATCGCGGAGGCCTTCGATGAACTACGTTTTCGCAGCGGTTACGCCGGAGTAGCTCCCGAAGGACCAAAGCGCGTCGACCCCATGCCGGTAGGCGGCATGGTGGAGGCGAAACGATTGACTTGATTCATTGTCCCTCCGATAATGACGAGCGAGTAATACGCGACACTCTATCACGGCGACGAATCGGGTGTCAAATCGCACGCCGGAGGTCTGTCGCGGCGAACTGCGAATCCTCATCGCCGACGGGCGGTTAGCTCAGTGGGAGAGCGCTTCCTTGACACGGAAGAGGTCACATGTTCAATCCATGTACCGCCCACCATTTGAAAAGCCTCATCAGATAAGGGGATGCGGGCTTTTTTGTTTGCCGCCGGCTTTGGCGCTCCGTCAGAACTTCAGCGTTCCCCGCCATTTGTCGTTGTACGCATACGAGACGCAGTTGCTGGAAAGCGTGTTCAAAGCGATCGTGCCGCTACCCGAAGCATGCCGGAATCGACCGGTGCCGCCGGTGACTGCGAACGCCATGGTAAAGCCATCGCAAGGACTCTTGAAATCCGTACTACTGACGCTCGCGGTAATGCTATTGCCCGGATCTCGACTGTTCGTTAGCGTCGCCGAACCCGTTACATTCCGCGAGCCGCAGTACCAGATCACCTTGATCTGCTCGTTGCTCGAGTGCAAGAACTTCGCGTTTCCAATGCCTCTATACGTATACGTCGCCGTGGCGGAACAGTCGCCGGACTTGCTATAAGCCCCCGAGTACGCCGCGGTGAGCCTTCCGCCATGGTTGACAACTATACGGACCGGTCGGAAGCGAGAGTTCGAACCCGCACCAACGTTGGGCGAAACGCTCTGCGCCGCGTAACAGGCTGCCAGCACCATAAAGGCGACCACAGCCAAAGATTGCCGCAAACGAAGAAGACTTTTCACGGGCAAATCCGCGTTCGTGTCTTTTATTTGACGGAGCGCGACCCAGGGCAATACTTATTCTTAACCTTCAGGTAACCGTACCCCACGGGATACGGAGTACTATTGCGTGCCTCAAACTCAAGCTCTTGAGTGCCGCAATATGCGCCCGACGTTATGGTAAATTGCGTCCAAGTGTTGCCAAGTCTCGCAACGTTGCAAACGTCGCAATACCCGACGAGGTCCGCTGCGGTGATCCCCGTTCCGGTAACCGTGACGACGACGCCGGTATTTACGGTTTTCCGCGTAAGCCTGACGGGGCACGGCCTTACCCGAACGCGATCCGTCCCTCCGCAGCTCCCGGGGGGAGGAACGACCGCGAGGTTGTGTCCCTTTGTCAGCGGCATTAGCCCCGAGCCCGATTGTGCGACTTGCTGACTGCCGCACGCCGATAGCATCGCGGCCATAAGACCGCAAGTCGCTAGTAACCCCAAGCGCTTCATTTGCATATCTTCCGCCCTCCTGACACAAGGTCGAACGCCAGGTACGTTGGGATTCGACGGGACCCTAGCGCCCCCTAGATGAGGGACAATATTCGTTGGTGACCGTTATGTGCGCGTCGCTCCGAAACGCGTCCGAGTTCCGGTTGAAGTCTCAGTTCGGCATGAACTCCGCGCGGAACAAGTAGCTGCCGCTGACGGGCTTGCAAAAGGAAATCGGGGCGACGTATGTCGACTGCTGGGCTGCGATCAATGCGGAGCGATCCAATGCCTTATAGCCCGACGTGACGAAAATCCAAGCGTCGGCGAGACTCCCGTTGCGATCGATAGCAACGTAGACGATGACCGTCGCCTCCTGATTGAACATGTCGTCCCGCAACGAACTCGGAAAGATCGGCTGGATTGCATGTTTCACATACGCCGCCGCAAACGGCCGCTGGCAGGTGGCGGCCGGAAACGGGGCCGTGGTCGCAACGGCGACCGCCGGCGGCGGCGCGGGCGCCGGCGTCGGGTCGGAATGCAGCGGAGTGTGCTTGGTTGTCCATTGGCTCTTGTACGCCGGCTCGGCAAAGTCGGGCGGATCGCACGTCGTCCGCCCGTGCGCGTCCCAGCCGAAGAGCGTGTCGTCGTGCGCCGTCGCCGCGACGACCCAGGCATGCTCCACTTTCACGGGCGCGGGGAACGTAACGGTAAGGTCGGGCGACTCCGCCATCCCGTACCGATACGAAAGGCGCGGTCCGCTGGTGGTGTACGTCGTGCGGGTGAGTTCGACTTCGGGTTGCTGCCACGTGAACCAGCCCTGATCCGTTTCTGCGATCACCGTCGCTTCGACGGAACGCGGGCCGAGCGCGTGGAGGCGGTAGTACTGCACGGCCGCGATCTTAGATTGCGTGTTCGTCCACGGGCCCATCAAGGTCGCCGGACAAAACTCCGTTGCCGCGTGCGCCGGTCGGACGCAGAGGCCCGCCAGCACGATCGGCCCCACGAGAGAGCGCCAGACGCAGGCTTTCATCATGGCGGCGAGAGCGGGCGCTCTACGGCATCGGAGAAGTGCACGATCACCTGATCTTGGCCGAGCGTCGCGGTGTTGCTCGCCGCCCACACATAGAGACTCTGTCCGGTACACGGCCGGAAGATCGGGAAGATCCGGCTCCCCGCGGGAAAACCATTGGGCTGCGGCGTGCTGGTGACGGATTGCACCGGGAGCGTGTTGAGGTTGGAAACGTTCTCCACCTCGTCGGTCGTCGTCTTGCCGGCATCCCAGATCTCCCAGTACAGCGTCGTCTCGCCGCCGGTCGAGCCTTGATTCTGCGCGCCGATCCCGAGCTTATAAATGCTGCGATTACACGTGAACTGATAGAAGAGCGTCGTTTTAAAGGCCGAAACCGTTTGCGTCGGACCGGTCTGCGCGCGCGCCTCGGGCGCAACGAGCGCGACGGCACAAGCCAACGCGATCCCGAACCTACAGATCCACCGCTTCATCGTTGCCGCTCCTTTAGGGCAGTGTCATCGTCCCTTGCGCGACGTGGACCACGTTGCCTCCGACCTCGATTCCGCTTAGCCCGCGCTCGCCGTGGACGAAGACGTGCAGGAGACTTCGCCGTCCCATCTTTACGCCTTGCTCGCTGACAAAACGCGTGCCGTCGGCACTCGAAATGAGCCTGTGTTTCATCATGAATGCCGCGAGCGGTCCGGTGGCTCCCCCGGTCGCCGGATCTTCGATAATCCCGAGCTGCGGTGCAAACATCCTCGAATAGGCGCCGGTCTCCGTGGCCGCAAAAACGAAAATCGCGGTCGCCTCCCGCAACCCGCGCGTCAGCTCGGCAAAGGTGGCGCTATCGAGTTGCGCGTCGTCCACCGCGGCTCGGTCGCGCACTGCAACTAGAATCAGCGGGCTTCCCGCCGAGAGCTGCTCGCACGGGACGCCCGGCGCGAGACGTTCGGGCGTCAGCGAGAGTGCCCGCGCGCACCGGTCGCGCGAAAACTCGGCGAGCTTGCGGATCGGCGGCGTCGTCAGCCACAGAATGGCATCGTGCTCGCCGTCAACGCGAATCGGAACCGGCCCCACGTTCTCGGTCAGGACAAACGTTTTCGCCGCCGCCGGAACCGCGCCGATGCGCCGCAGTACGGAGGCCGTTCCTATGGTCGGATGGCCTGCGAACGGCAGTTCCTTGGCCGGGGTGAAGATCCGTACGCGGATCGCTTCAGGCGTCGACTCCGCCGGCAGTACAAAGGTGGTTTCTGAAAGATTGAGCTCGCGCGCGACGCGTTGCATCGTGGCCGTCTCGAGCCCACCGGCATCGGGGAAGACGGCAAGCGCGTTGCCTTCCAGCGGCGCGGTCGTAAAAACGTCGACGACGTGATATGCAAAGTCCATCAAAACGCCTCGCTCCTACCTACGACGCGAAAGGCTCGCCTCTCTGCAAGACGAGCCTTTTCAACGGGTCGGATTATCGACAGGAAAGGGGAGGCGAATCTTCCGCCGGCTCTCTCTTCTCCTACGTTCGCGCGATCTCGCCGAAATGACCGGCGCGAAGGTCTTTGAAGGCGCGCTGAATCTCATCCATCGTGTTCATGACGAACGGTCCGTATCGCGCAACAGGTTCTCCCAGCGGCACGCCCGCAAGCAGCAATACTTCCAAACCGTTAGGCCCGGCGTGCAGGTCGATCGACGCCGGAGCCGCTTCGACGACGGCCGCTTGATGCTCGACGAGATCCTCGCCGAGCGCGCTTCCCGAGCCGGCGATGACGTGCACGATCGCGTTCGATCCCGATGCGATTGCGAACTCGGCGCGGGCGCCGGGATCGAGCCGCACGTGCAGCATCGTTGTGGGAACCGTCGTTTCGATCGGCGAGCGGCGACCATCGGCCTCGCCGGCGATTATGCGAACCCATCGGCCGTCTTGCCGATACTCCGGCAGCTGCGCGGCACCATACTCCTGGTAGCGCGGTTGCGTCATCTTCTTGCCTTTTGGCAGATTCACCCAAATCTGAAAACCATGCATTCTTCCGCCGCGCTCCAGGATGTCGGCAACCGGCATTTCGGAATGAATCACGCCCGCTCCAGCGGTCATCCATTGCACGTCGCCGCCGCGAATCTCGCCGTGGTGGCCGTGCGAATCCTCATGACGCATCCCACCGTCGATCATGTAGGTGACGGTTTCGAAACCGCGGTGCGGGTGATCGGGAGCGCCGATGGCTTCGCCGGGCGCATACTGCGCCGGTCCCATCTCATCGACGAGCAGAAAGGGGTCGACGTGGGAGAGCCCCTCAACGGGAAAAGGGCGATGGACTAAAAATCCGCCGCCCTCGAGTAACTCCCGAGCCGGCACGATACGAATCTTCACATTCCCAAAGACCCGTTCGTGCGCGTTGTGGGTTTCGCCGCGCTAGGCGCTTACTGCGACTTCACGCTCCCGATCGTGATCATCGTTTTGCCGCCGGACGTGGTGATCGTCACGGACTTCTGTCCCGAGCTCGGATCGCCGAGCGTAAAGACGGCCATCTGCATCGGCGCCGTGGTGTGCGACTTCTCCGAGCCGGCCGGCATGTTCTTTTGGTACCACGCATAGACTTTGTCGAACGAGTCGTCGGTGGTCATCACCGAGCCCGAGGCGCTTTTGCCCATCGAGTTGCTGCTGCCCGCGGCCTGCGTCGTGGCGCCGGGATAGCTCGGGATACCGCCGGTATCCGACGATGCGGACGGCGCTGCGGCCGCGCCGGACGAATCGGTCGCCGCGGCGGTGGCAGTCGCACTCGATTGATCGGAGCTGTTGTCCGACGACTTGCCCTGGCACGCCGTCATGGTAAAGAGTGCGGCGATCACGAGCGATAGGCTAAGGTAACGCATGTAAACATCTTCCTCCGGGTCGGTTGCTAGTAGAGAGCGCCGGAACGGGCGGGCGCTCGGCCTTCTTCTACGGATGGGTCCGGGCTCATTTCGCCGGCGCCGTGCCGACCTTGTCCAACGCGTCGAGTTCCTCGGTAGAGAGGCGAATGGCCGCCGATGCGACGTTCTGCTCGAGGTGTGCGATGGACGACGTTCCTGGGATCGGCAGCATGGCGGGCGAGTGAGCGAGTAGCCACGCCAGCGCGATCTGCCATATCGTCGCGCCGTGCGCGCGGGCGAACGGTTCGAGCGTGGCGACCACGTCGAGATCGCCGCCGTCTAGCGGAAAGTACGGGATGAACGCCATCGTGCGTTGCGCACAATATTCGAGCACCGGTTCGCTCGTCCGGTCGCCGACGTTGTAGTGGTTTTGAACCGACGCGATGTCGACGATCTTTTCGGCGCGCCGCAACTGATCGAGGTCTACGTTCGAGAGGCCGACCGATCGAATCTTTCCCGCATCGCGCAGCTCCTTTAAGGCGCCGACTTGATCCTCGAACGGCACTTTCGGATCCACGGTGTGCAGTTGATACAGGTCGATAGCGTCAACGCGCAACCGTCGAAGGCTTGCGTCGCAGGCTTCTTTGAGATGCTGCGGGCGCCCGTCACGATCCCATTGCGACGGACCGCTTCGCGTCGAGCCGCCTTTCGTGGCGATGAGCAGGTCGCCCGGATATGGATACAGCGCTTGCGCGATCTGTTCTTCGTTCACGCGCGGACCGTAGGCATCGGCGGTATCGATAAAATTGACACCTAGTTCGACGGCGCGCTGCAGCACTCGCAACGCGTTCTCGCGATCGGCCGGCCAACCCCAGACCCCTTGACCGCAAAGGCGCATCGCCCCGTAGCCGAGCCGCCGGACGGCGCGCTCGCCACCTATATTGATCGTACTCGATTCGTTCATACTCGGCCCTTCGGAGGGAAAGAAAAAGGACCGCTCGCTTTTGCGAGCGGTCCTTCGCTGATCGAGTCGCGCGCGAGGCTTACTTCGAACCCTTGAACGGCTCGTTGACCTGCTGCTTCGTCATCTCGATGCCCTGCTTGGTCATCTCGGCGGTCTGCTTCTGCGTCTCCACCATCATCTCGGCGACGCTTAGCGCATACGCTTTGCGAAGCTCGAGAAGCTGGGTGGCGAAGCCGAACGAGAGCTCAACGAACTGCGTCGGGCTCGGCATGTTCTCGAAGGACGGCATCGTGCCGGGCTTCTGGGCGAACTCTTTGCCGAACTGCGTGAAGGACTTCATCGCCTTCAGGCTCGCGTCTTGAGTCTCTTTGAGGGCCGCAAGGCCCTCTTCTTGGAACTTGGTCATGTACTCGGATACGTTGACGGACATAGTGTTACTTGGTCTCCTCTCCAGTGCTACTGCTGTGCGCTAAGTATACCAAGCATATGCTGTGCCTGTCAACTGCCGTCGGACGCTCGCTTACTCCCGTCCGACGAAGCTCCGATAGATCCGGATGATCGCCTCCTTCTGGTCGGTCGTCAGCCGGGGATCGAGCTTGACGGCGTGCTCCACGCCGTGGTGGCTCGCTTCCCGTCCATCGGAATCGTCCAGCAGCCCGGCCTGTGAGTACATCGTTTCGGCGGAGATCTGGAGCGCGTTGGCGATGCTCTTGAGCACGTCGGCCGACGGTTTGTAGAGCCCGCGCTCGACCTGGCTCAGGTAGGGATTGGAGATTTTGGCGATCTCGGCGAGCTGGCGCATCGAGAGATTCGCCAGCTCGCGCTGTCCACGGATGAAATCGCCAAGACTGCGCCACGCGCCGCTGGCGACGGTTTTCTCCTCGTCACTCATGTTCGTTGCCCCTCGACGACGGCGACGGAAAATGGCGGTCCGCTCTCGTTGCGGACGTATCGCCCGGGCGCCGGCTCACCGCCGTCGGGCAGGCGATACGGCTCCCGCATCGGCCCGCCGTGCGCTTGCGCCCACTCGGCCCAGTCCTCCCACCACGAGCCGTTGTGGCGATCGGCCGTTTCGAACCACTCGTCGGCCGTCTCGCCGTGCTTCACCGATGGCTTGGCGTAATGCCACGTCTTCTTCCCGCCGGGCGGGTTTACGATGCCGGCGATATGCCCGGCGTTGGTCAGCACGTACTTCGACTCGCCGCCCACGTGCTGGGTGGTGAGATACGTCGCGCGCCAGGGCGCGATGTGGTCGTTCTCGGCACCGAGCACGTAGAGCGGCGTTGACGATCTTGCCCAGATCGATCGGCGTGTCGTCGATGGTGAACGCGCCCGGCTTGACGATCGCGTTATGAAGGTAGCACGCGCGCAGATACTGCGAGTGCATCTCGACCGGCATCCGCGTGGAGTCGTTGTTCCACGCGAGAATGTCGAACGCCGGCGGCTGCTTGCCTTTGAACCAGTTGTTGACGACGTAGTTCCAGATCAAGTCGCTCGAACGCAGCCAATCGAAGGTCCGCGCCATCTCCGACGACTCGAGGATACCCGCGTTCGCGCATGCGCTTTTCGAGTCTTGCGATCGTGTCTTCATCGGTGAAGACGCCGAGGTCGCCGGGGATACTGAAATCCACGAGCGTGTTCGTGAGCGTCACCGAACCGATGCGGCCGCCTTGGCCGTGCGCGGCCAAGTAGGCGAGCGCGACGAGTGCGAGGGTCCCGCCCAGGCAGAGCGCCGCGACGTTGACTTGCGGGGCGCCCGTGATCTCCTGCACCACGTCGAGCGCGACGAGAACGCCGTCGCGCAGGTAGTCGTCCATGGTGAGATGCGAGAGCGACTCGTCCGGATTGCGATACGAGATCATGAAGGTCTGATGGCCGTGCTGCACGGCCCACTCGACGAACGAACGCCCCGGCGCCAGATCCATGATGTAGTATTTATTGATCCAGGGCGGACTGCAGAGTATCGGCATCGCGTGCACTTGCGGCGTTTGCGGCTCGTACGCGATCAGCTCCATCAGGTGTTGCGGAACACGACGCGCCCCGGCGTCGCGCCGATGTTCTTTCCGAGCTCGAAACCGGATTTCTCGACCTGCCGCGGGTAGCCGCCGTTGTTTTGAACGTCGTCGAGAAAGTTCTGCAGGCCCCGCACGAGACTCATGCCGCCGGTCTGCATCGCCTCTTTCACCACGCCCGGATTGAGCCACGGCACGTTGCTGGGCGCGAACGCATCGCACATGAGCTGCATCGCAAAGCGGGCCTTGCGGCTCGTCACTTCCGGCAGACGCGAGGAATCCACCAGCCGCATCGCGGCATCGGTGCGGGCTTTATAATCCTCGACCAGCCCCGCGAGCATCGGATTGCTGCTCCACTCGGGATCGGCGAATCGTTTGTCGCCGTTCGCCTTATCGGCTTCAGCCGATCGTCCCACTGCCGCCGAGGCGGCGCAGCATGTTCAGCCCCACGTTCTGTTCCGCCAGCGCGAAGCCGGTCAGCCACGTGCTCATCCGCATCGGATCCATCATCGACGTCGGTCGATCACCGCGCGCAGCGCGTCGGTGAGCGACGCGGGGTCGAGGCCCGTTATGTCGATGCCGTAACCGAGCTCTTCGGGGTCGATCGTAAGCTCGTTCCGCGCTCTCTTCATCACATGTACCAGCCGCCGTTGACTATTGTAGACCGCCCCGGTGATGTAGCCGGCTCTGTCGTCGAGGAGAAAGCGCACGAGCTTGCGCGACTTCGTCGGGCTGCCCAAGCCGCCGCCCCGGCGTTTGTTCGATTGCCGTCTCGATTGCCGCGAGCGGCATCGCGCGGGTCATCTCGGTTTCGATGAAGCCCGGCGCGACCGCGTTGACGGTGATGCCGCGCTTGGCGACTTCCAGCGCGACGGTCTTGGTCAAACCGATGAGACCGGCTTTGGCGGCGGCGTAGTTTGCCTGCCCGAAGTTTCCGCTCTCACCGACCACCGAGCTGATGTTGACGATGCGGCCATATTCGCGTTCGACCATATGCTCCAGCACGGCCTTGATCATGAAAAACGGCCCTGAAAGATTGACTTGCAGGACCGCTTGCCATTCGTCGACCGTCATCTTGCGGACGGTATGGTCGCGCGGTGATGCCCGCGTTGTTGACCAGAAAATCGATGCGGCCGTGCTCTTGCGCAGGACCTCGGCGACGGCCTCCCGGCAGCGGTCGTAGCCGCCACGTTCGCCTCGTAAAAATGCAGCCGTTTCGAGGCGCTCCAGTTGAGCTGGGCCGCGAGATGGTCTGGTTCGTTCCCGGTCCTCCGGCAAGCCGAGGACGGCGACGGTCGCGCCATCTTCGGCGAGCAGACTGCTAATGGCGCCGCCGATGCCCCGCGAGCCACCGGTGACAATTCCGACGCGTCCTCTGAGAGATAAACTATCCACGCGCTAGATTTACCCAACCCCGCGCTCATAAACCTCCCAGGTGCGCGCCGGGGCTACATGTCGAGTCCGCCGTTAATATTGAAGACCGCGCCGGTGATGTAGCTCGAATCGTCTTCCAGCAGGAATCGCACGACGCGCGCAACCTCTTCGGGACGGCCCAGACGACGCTGCGGAATCTTCTCGACGACCTTTGCCAGCGCGGCTTCGGGAATCGCGGAGACCATTTCCGTTGCAATGAATCCCGGCGCCACGCAGTTGACGGTAATCCCGCGTTGCGCCATCTCGAGGGCGAGGCTCTTTGAAAAGCCGAACAACCCTGCCTTGGACGCGGCATAGTTCGCTTGGCCGATGTTGCCCGTCTCACCGATCACCGAGCTGATGTTCACGATCCGGCCGGAGCCGCGCTCGATCATATGCTCCAGAACGGCCTTGGTCATTTGAAAGGCTCCGGAGAGATTGACGTCAAGCACTTGGCGCCAATCGTCGAGTGTCATCTTCCGCACCGTCTTGTCGACGGTGATGCCGGCATTGTTGATCAGAAAGTCGATTCGCCCGAACTGGTCCATGACTTCTTTGACGACGCGGGTGCAGTCGTCCGCGTCGTTCACGCGACCTTGATGAATCGATACCTTTGCGCCCCGCTTGCTCATCTCGGTCGCGAATTTCTTCGGCGCTCTCGCGGCCGCGGTTATAGCCGGCGGCAACCGATGCGCCGCCTTCCGCCAGCGACTCCGTGATGGCCGCGCCGATTCCGCGCGTGCCGCCGGTCACCAACGCGACTCGACCTTCAAACCCCACCTCGGCCTCCTTCATCCTGACTAATGTATCGCTAAGTCGTTCGACCCATCGAGCGGCGTATTCCAGCATTTGAATCGCACGCAGCGGCGTCGCGTAGCGCGAAAGCCTGCTCTTTCGGCTTGCCGGGCAAGCGGCCTGCCGATCACCTGTGCACTCGCCGGTGTGCCGTTTGGACGGGCCCTAGCTTGCACCGGAAAGTTTTGCGACCCCATGAAACTTCTGCCTACCCCGCTCCGTCTAAAAGATAGCATGACGTACAATAACTTCGCTCACCGACTCTCGTTGCGCCGCGTCGGCGCAACGCTCGCCCTCGTTGCCGCGTCCGTGGCGCTGCCGAGCTTAGCATTAGCCGGCACGCTCGGAGGCATCAACGGCAAGGTTACCGATGCCAAGACCGGAGCGCCGGTCGCGGGCGCGCAGCTGCGCATAAGTTCGCCGTCGCAAACCGTCACAACCACCACCGACGCGCACGGGCACTACATCGTGCTTTCGCTGCAGCCCGACACCTACACCATCACGGCCGTGAAGCCGGGCTACTCCGCGCAATCGGTCACCGGCGAAACGGTCAACGCCGATCAAACCCAACAGTACGACCTCGAGCTTACGCCAAGCTCGTCCGACTCGCAGCAGTAAGACCACCACCGGGAACGCACGAGGGGCGGCACGATTGCCGCCCCTCCTTTTAATTCGTGTCGGGCGGCCGCGGGTCGGGCGGCTGGTGGAGGATGAACTGGGTGCTGTATTTGCTCCCGATCGGCACGAACGCGCGCGGCGGCTGTGAGAAATCGAAGCAGTCCTTCTCGGGCGACGTGGCGCGTTGATCGGTTGCGGATAGGCGCGCTAATCCGAACCGGTCCTCGATGAACCTTAGAATGCTGCCGTGCTCGTAATGAACGTGCGAGACGTAGCCCTGCTTGGCGTACGGTGAAATGATCAGCATCGGAATGCGCAGCCCCAATCCGTCGTAGTCGAGATATTTCGGCGCCACCGGATCGTAAAATCCGCCATAGTCATCCCAAAAGATGAAGATCGCCGTCGAATCCCAGAACTTCGACTCGCCGATAGCATTGACGACCGCGGTGACCCACGACGGGCCTTCATCGGAGTTGCACCCGGGATGATCGGACTCGGGGCAAGTCGGCGTGATCCACGTGACGTCGCGCAGATTGCCGTTGCCGACGTCGGTGATGAACTGCGACGGCGGATTGATGATGTCATTATCCCAATCGGGGCCGTAACAGATGTGGCTAACCGCCTGGTACGAGCTCCAGATCCCATTGTTGTTGTAAGCGTGGCGGGCGCCGCTTCCACACTCCGCCCCGGAGCCTTGTGCCCCCAATGCGTTGGCATAAAAGGCCCACGAGAGCGGCGGGGTCGCGTCGTCGAGCTCGTCGCCGAGGGTCGTGTAGTCGAAGCAGGTCGGGATGCGGTATTGAGATCCCTTAAACGTTCGTACGCGCGAGCCACTGGTGTAGAGGGTCCACATGAGATCCTGCGGACCGCCGGGACAGCCCCAGTTCGAGACCGGATAATCCACGGTCGTGCCGGCCTGGCCGGCGATGATGTACTGATGCGACACGTAGCTGCTCGTATCGAAGTTCGATGCGAACATCTCATCGGCTAGAACGTACTGCTCGCCCATCGAGAAGTACGGCGCCGTATCGCTGTGCGGCACGTAACTGTATGGCGGATACTTAATCGGGCACTTCGAGAAACTCGGCTGACCGCACTGCCAGGTCTCCTTGTCGAAGCCGTTCATTTGGCAATCGGTTCCGGGGATGCTCCCCGTTCCGTTGCAGGCCGCTTCGAACCCGAGGTGATTGTGCTCGACGTCCCAGTTCGTCGAGAGGCCGATCGGTTTGAGCGCGATCTTTTGGTTTTTGCTGTCGTAACCGAACGTGACCGTCTTGGCGCCGGGAAAACCGTAGAACAAGTTGTTGAAGCTGCGGTTCTCCTGGATCACGATGACGATGTGCTGAATCTTGTCGATCGGATGAGCGAGGGATCCCAGCCGCGTCGCGTATGCCGACGAGAACGACGCCGGCGCCGCTGCGGGCATCGCACGCTCTCCGCTGCACGCCGCCAGCGCAAAAGCCAAACCCAACGCGGCCGCCGGCGACGCGAAGCGCCTTCTTAAAACACTCAATTTTAGTTTGTATCCGGAGGCCGATCGTCGACCGGCTCGTGCAAAAAGTGGTCCATGTCGTACTTCGACTTGATCGGCACGAACTTGCGCGGCGCCTGTGAAAAGTCGAAGCAGTCCTTTTCCGGCGAGGTGGCGCGTCTATCGCTCGGAGCGAGCTGCGCTAGACCGAAACGATCTTCGATGAATCGCAGGATGCTTCCGTGCTCGTAATGAGTGTGTGAGACGTAGCCCTGCTTCGCGTACGGCGAAATAACCAAGAGCGGGATTCGCATGCCCAGGCCGTCGTAGTCGACGTATGCCGGGGCCTCTGGGTCATAGAAGCCGCCCGGGTCGTCCCAAAAGATGAAGATCGCTGTCGAATCCCAGAACGGCGACTCGCCGATCGCATTGACCACCGACGAAACCCACGACGGTCCGCCGTCGGCGTTGCAGCCGGTGTGGTCGGAGTCTCGGCAGTATGGCGTGATCCACGTGGTCGATGCGAGCGTACCCTGCTTGACATCTCGCAGAAACTGCGGCGGGCTCGACGTTACGTCTTGATCCCAGTCGGCACCATAGCAGATGTGCTTGATCGCCTGATAGGCACTCCAGATCCCGCTCTCAACATAGTTGGGATCGACGCCCTTACCGCACGCCTTTCCGTGCGGACCGCGCACTCCTAGAGGCGGTGCGTAGAAGTGCCATGAAAGCTTGGCTGCGTCCAGCTCGTCGGCGAGCGTCGTATAGTCGAAACAAACGGGCTTGAGCCAAGGTCCCGAGTGCCTCGGCGGCTTCTCCTCGATCGTTGGCACCTCATCGGTCGGGCCGCCGGGACATCCCCAGTTGATCGCCGGATAGTTCGTGGCCCGATCCGCCTGCCCGGCGATGATGTATTGATGCGAGACGTAGCTGCTGATGTCGAAGTTCGACGGGTACATCTCATCGCCGAGTACGTATTGCTTTGCCATCGAAAAGTATGGAGCCGTCTCACCGTGCGGCACGTAGCTATAAGCGGGATACTTGATCGGGGGTTTCGTGCATCCGCTCTTGGCGCACGCCCACGTCACGTTTTCGAAGCCGTTCATTCGGCAATGCGTGCCGGGTATTTTGCCCGTGCCGTTACAGGCGGCATAAAAACCTTGAGAGTTGTGTTCCAGATCCCAGCCCGTTGAAAGTCCGATGGGTTTGAGCGCGACTTTTTCGTTTTTGCTGTCGTAACCGAACGTTACCGTCTTCGCGCCTGGAAAACCGTAAAACAAATTGTTGAGGCTGCGGTTCTCCTGAATGACGATAACGATGTGATCGATCTTGTCGAGCGGGTTTGAGCGTTCGCCGAGCGCGACCGGGTCGCCGCGCATCGCCATCGGCAACGCCGGCGGACCGCCGGTTCCCCCTCGGCATCCCGCGACGAAGAGGGCCGCGACCGCGGCCGAAATACCAAGCAACCGATACGCGGATGGCCTGGCGTGCATGAGCAGAGTGTATGCCGCGAGCGCTTCGATTTCCCCGGTCCTCACGACGAAAGCCGGTTCTGCGAGGACGCGTTAGCCGAAGCGGCCGGTGATATAGTCCTCGGTTCGGCTATCGCTGGGTTTCGTAAAGAGCTTTGCGGTGTCGTCCACTTCGACGAGGCGTCCGACGCCGCTCTCGTCTGCCAGCATAAACGCGGTGCGGTCGGAGACTCGGGCCGCCTGCTGCATGTTGTGCGTCACCGCGACGATGGTGAACTCTTCGGTCAGCGACGCCATGAGCTCTTCGATCACGGCGGTGGCGATCGGATCGAGCGATGCGGTCGGTTCGTCCATCAGCAGCACTTCGGGTTCGGCGGCGACGGCGCGCGCGATGCAGAGCCGCTGCTGCTGACCGCCCGAGAGGCGCAACGGGCTGCTGCGAAGCTTGTCTTTAACCTCGTCCCACAGTGCAGCCGAGCGGAGCGCCTTCTCCGCGTGGTCGAGCCGTTCGCGGCGCGTCATACCTTTGGCCGCGCTCGCCAGCGTGTTGTCGAGAATCGAGAGCGTCGGAAACGGATTCGGACGCTGAAAGACCATTCCGATCTTCCGGCGGATCGACATTGGATCTATGCCGCCGGAATAAATGTCCGATCCTTCGAGCATCACGCGGCCTTGCACTCGGGCCTCGAAGGCGACCTCGTGGATGCGATTGAGGCAGCGAAGCAGGGTGGTCTTGCCGCAGCCCGACGGCCCGATGAGGGCGGTCACGGCCTTACGAGCGAATCCGATCGACACGTTTCCGACGGCCTTACGCTCGCCATAATACGCGCTAAGATCGTCGGTTGCGAGAACGTCTTCGCCAATGCCGGTGGCGCTCAACTCTCCAGCCCCCGCATCGCGCGCCGCAGCATCAAGCGCGCGCCTAAACTCAGCAAGAAGACGGCGGCGACCAGCAGCAGCGCGCCCGCCCACGCCTGCGCCTGCCAGTTCGGATACGGCGAAATCGAGTAGTTAAAGACCTGCAGGGAGAGCACTGCCATCGGATTGTTCGGATTGGTCTCCCAATACTGGCTTCCGAATGCCGTGAAGAGCAGCGGCGCCGTTTCGCCGGTGACGCGCGCGATCGCCAGCAAGAGCGCCGTCATGATCGCGGGGCGCGCGGTCGGCAAAACGATGTAGACCGTGGCCCGGAAGTTCGACATGCCCAGCGCCAGCGCGCCTTCGCGAACCGTCTGCGGCACCGAACGAATCGCCTGTTCCGACGTCCGCACCAACAGCGGCAGCATCAGCATCATGAACGCAAACGAGGCCGAGAAAGCCGAGAAGTGTTTGAGCGGCGCTACCAGCACGGCGTAGGCAAAGAGACCGATCGCGATGCTCGGCACGCCCGAGAGCACGTCGGAGAGAAACCGTAACGCTTCGGGAATCGCCCCTCGTCCAAAGAGCGCGAGATAGATGCCGGTCAGCAATCCGAGCGGCACCGCCATCGCTGTCGCGAGTCCGATGATGATGACCGTGCCGAGGATGCCGTTGCCGACGCCGCCGCCCGGTACGCCCACCGGATGCGGCAGCTGCGTCAAGAACTCCCAGTTGATCGCGCCGACGCCCTGTACCACGACGTAGCCCAAAATGGCGAGCAGCGTTCCCGCCGCCAACGCCGCACACGCGAGCGCGAGCGCCGTTCCGACGGATCCATATGCCCGCCGATAACCGAGGCGTTGGTAACGCGGTGAGACGCCGTCGCGCACGACTGTTGCCATAGCGCTACGTGCGGCCCGAGCCGCGCACGCTCCAAATCATCAGCCGCGCGAGCGCGTTCACGATAATGCTCACCACGAAGAGTATCAAACCGAGCTCGATCAGGGCGCTAATGTAGATGCTCGTCGTCGCCTCGGTGAACTCGTTGGCGATGACGCTGGCCAGCGTGTACGACGGCGCGAACAGCGAGGCCGAAATCTCCGGCCGGTTCCCGATCACCATCGTGACCGCAATCGTCTCGCCGAGCGCCCGACCTAGTGCCAACACGCAGGCGCCGAAGATGCCGACTCTCGCGGCCGGGAGCACGACGCGGGTCGCGGTTTCCCACTTCGTGGTGCCCAGCGCCATCGACGCTTCGCGCAGGTCGCGTGGAATTGCCGCGATCACGTCGCGCGAAATCGCGGTGACGGTCGGGACGATCATCAGCGCGAGAATGATGCCGGCCGTGAGCAGCCCGACGCCGTAAATCGGCCCGGAAAAGAGCGGCGTCCAGCCGAGCACGTGCTGCAACGCCGGTCCGATCGTCGTCCGCACGAACGGGGAGAGCACGAAGAGGCCCCACAGGCCGTACACTACGCTGGGAACCGCGGCGAGCAGCTCGATCAAGAACGAGAGCGGCGTGGCGAGCCAACGCGGCGCAAAATCGGCAAGAAAGACCGCCGCCATGATGCCGACGAACGCGGCCAGCACGATGCCGATGAGCGACGTCACCACCGTGCCGTAGATCATCGGCAGCGCACCGAATTTGCTCGTGATCGGATCCCACGAGCTCTTCCAGATGAACGAGGGCCCGAACGCTACGATCGACGGCCACGAGCCGAGCACGAGCTCGACGAAGAGCGCCACGATGAGCAGCGCAAAGAGAATGCTCCCGCCGTACACGACCGCGGCAAAGCCGCGGTCGGCGGGGCTAACGAAACGCGCCACGCGCCGGAAGCGCGGTTCCGTGGTCATCTTAAACTAGCCTATGTATACGATCAGCGCTGCATCTGGCGCAGCGTCGCCGAAGCCGCGTTCTGTACGTTCACCGGCAACGACACGTAGTCCACTGACTTGGCGTTCAGCTGTCCTTGCGGCCCGACCAGCCACGCCAGCACGTCGTAGAGCATCTTGCCGCGGGCCGCATCGGCCGGCTTTTTATATGCGACGATCCACGAGTAGCCCGAGATGGGGTACGAGTTCGCGCCCGAGGCATCGACGATCGAGAAGTTTTTGGCGTTGACTTGCGGTTTGGTCGCGGCGGCAGCGGCGACGGTATCCTGCGTGCAGGCAACCCACTTTCCGGCGCGATTCTGAAGCAGCGCCGCGCTCATCTTGTTCTCCATCACGTACGCCATCTCGACGTAGCCGATCGCGCCGGGCGTGCTGCGAATCTGTCCGGCGACGCCCTCGTTGCCCTTGGCCCCGACGGCGCTGGGAGCGGGCCACGACACGCTCTTGCCGACTCCAACCTTGCTCTTCCACTCGGGCGAGACGTGGCTGAGGAAATCGGTGAAAATGTAACTCGTTCCGGAACCGTCGGAGCGGTGCACGACGACGATCGGCATATCCGGCAGGCTCACGCCTTTATTGTTGCGCGCGATTTGCGGGTCGTTCCATTTGAGCACCTTGCCGAGATAGATATCCACCACGTTCTGACGCGTCAGCTTGATCGTGGCGCTCACGCCCGGGAGGTTATAGGCGACCGCGGCGCCCCCCAAGGTGACGGGGATCTGCAGCACGGGCTGCCCGGCGCGGGCGAGCTCTTCATCGTTCATCGGAACGTCGGTCGCTCCAAAATCGACGTTCTTGGCCGTGAACTGCTGAATGCCGCCGCCGCTGCCGATCGACTGATAGTTGATCGTGACGTTCGGGTTCTTCTGGTTATAAATGTAGAAGGCTTTAGAGAAAAACGGGTAGTCGAAGCTCGATCCCGCGCCCGTGAGCTGCGTTGCCGCAGCGGCGGGCAGGGCGAGCGCGGCCGCAACGACGGCCGTCGTGAAGCAGCGGACGAGAGATCCTCTCACAAATAGCTCCTCATAAGCGTTTGGTTCGCATCTAGTTTAAAGCCAGCCCGATTAACTCCACGTTAAGGCTCGGGGTCCGGCGACCCCGGCTTCGCTGCACGGAAGCGCGCGCTCCGGGGGCGAAGGGGGCCGCCCTATGAACGACGACCGCCGTCCTACTCTTCCCGGAACTCCGTCATACGGCGGCGCACGTGCTCGCTTATGCCGTCCAGGACCTTTTTCCCGACGCGAAGCCGACGATCGGGCCGTCAATCGAGAACGGATTCTACTACGATTTCGACCGAAGCCGAGCCCGTTCACGCCCGAGGACTTGGAGCGGCTCGAGGCCGCATGCAGGAGATCGTCGCGGCCAGACTACCCGATGACTCGGGCGGAAGTCACGCGGGCCGACGCGATCGACGCGTTTGCAAGGACAACCCGTATAAAGTAGAGACTCGCGCGCGAAATCCCCGAGGGCGAACCGATCACGCTCTATACCATCGGCGAGTTTACCGACTCTGCCGCGGCGGCCACGCGAACACCACCGGCGAAATCGGCGCGCTGAAACTCACGAGCGTCGCGGGCGCCTACTGGCGCGGCGACGAGCACAAGCCGATGCTGCAGCGCATTTACGGAACCGCATGGTACGACGCGAGACGAATTCGACGCCTACCTGCGCCAGCTCGAGGAAGCGCACAGTCGCGACCATCGTAAACTCGGCGCCGAGCTCGACCTCTATTCGATCGAAGACGACGCCGGCGGCGGGCTTGGTCTTTTGGCATCCTAAAGGCGCGATCGTCCGCGGCATCATTGAAGCTTCATCCGCGAGGGCCTGCGCGAGCGCGGATATCAGCCCGTCGTCACGCCGCACGTCGTGCAGCGAGCGGCTCTACGAAATCTCGGGACATCTCGAGAACTTCTCGCGACAATATGTTCGGGCGCGCTCAAGTCGAGGAACAGCGCTTCCGGCTCAAGCCGATGAACTGCCCCGGTCACATTCTGATCTACAAGAGCCGCCTGCACAGTTATCGCGACCTGCCGATCCGCTACTCGGAGTTCGGGACGGTCTATCGCTTCGAACGTTCCGGCGTGCTGCACGGGCTAACGCGCGTGCGCGGTTTCACGCAAGACGACGCCCATCTCTTCTGTACGCCCGATCAGCTGCAGGGTGAGTTCGAACAGACGCTCGACGAAGCGCGGCGGCTGATGAATGCTTTCGGCTTCGGCGAGTTTGCCTACGTTCTTTCGACGCGCGAGCCCGACGCGCGCGGCGAAACCGACGCCGATCGCCGAAGACGCGATTCGCAAAGCGCTCGAGAAGTTACGACTTGCCGTACGACGTTCGACGAAGGCGGCGGCGCGTTCTACGGCCCCAAGCTCGATATCAACGTGCGCGATGCCATCGGGCGGATCATGGCAGCTCGGCACCGTGCAAGTCGATTTCGTACTTCCCGATCGCTTCGAGTTAAAATACCGGGCGCCGACGGCCAGGATCATACGCCGGTGATGATCCATCGCGCACTGGCCGGCTCGCTCGAACGTTTCTTTGGCATTCTGATCGAGCATTACGGCGGGGCATTTCCGGCCTGGCTGGCGCCGGTGCAAGTCGATGGTCACCGCCGATCTCCGGAACAACTGGCATACGCTCGAGAGGTGGGCGCGCGTCTAGAATTGCGCAGCGGGCTTTCGGGTCCAGCGTTGACGAAAGCAACGAGAAGCTCGGCTACAAAATTCGGCACTGGAAAACGCAAAAGGTGCCGTATATCTTAGTCGTTGGGAAACAAGAGGCCGCAGACGGCACGGTCAACGTCAATCAACGCGGGATCGAAGCGAAACGCACGATATCCGCGTTGACGGCCTTCGTCGACGAATTACGGCGGTCGGTCGAGGAGAAACGGTGAAGATCGACTGCAGATAGACGTTCGCGGGGTTTTTGCAGCGCTCGCGCTTTCTTGGCGGCGTGCTCCGGCATGAGCGGCCTGGATAGCGGCGCCGGCGGCGAATGTGGCCGCCGGTTTCGCACCCGGCGCCGATGAACGCCGGCAGGGACGCTCGGCTCAAGCAGCATGGGAACGGCATGGGCGGCCAAGTCTGCGGACCGACCGCCGGCCCCAACGGCCGTGCCGAGCTGACCAATCCGGGAGCCACCTTGGCGCCGAATCGAGGCTCAATACCCTGTTCGCCGATGGCCCCACCGGAATGAAGTGTCCCGCAGTCACGCTCCAAGTCAGCAATACAACTGCACCTTCGCTTCAACGTTCCGACGCCCGACGCCGTCGCCCATCGCGGGCGGCGCGCCCAAGCCGACAGCAACTCCCAGCCCGACGCCGACACCGGAACCCAGCGCTTCGTCGGACGACGATTCGACGACGACGCCGATGCCCATCGCCGACGCCGACGCCGGCCGGCATGTATCACGCTGCAGGTCGAACCGCTGCCGCACGACGTGCCGGGGATGACCAATCCGGACGCGCGGCGCTCATGACGTACGCCGTGGTCGGCATTCGTCTGCAGAGCGACATGGATTTTGTGCTCGACGGTGCGTCGATCGCCAACTACGTTCTGCCGAAGACGCAGTACATCGGGCGCGTCGTTCGCGCTTCAGCTGTACAACGAAAGCTTCCCGCGCACGATAAGGGTGCGAAGCGGACCGATACGTTCATCGCCAAGTACTCAAAGGCCGTAACGAATCAGCGACGATTCGTCGGTGAACTTCACGTTCACCGTGCCGAAGATTACCGTGAAACGCGGGCAGATCTGGCTGATCGTGATGTACGGGCTCACCTACCCGCCGAACAGCACGCCTGCGCCGTCACCCAGTCCCTCGACGTCGCCGTCCGGTTCGGCCTCGCCAGGGGCATCGCCGTCCGGCAGCCCGACCGCTTCGCCCTCACCGAAAAGCACGTAGTTGAGAGGCGTGCTTGCGGAGCTGAGCCCGGCAGCACGCAAGACGTTCGTCGCTTGTTTCTTGGGCTGGTCGCTCGACGCGTTCGATTTTTTCTTGCTCACGTTCGTCGTCACGCGCATCGCGACGGACTTCAACAAGGCGATTCCCGAAATCGCGTTTGCGATCACGGTGACGCTCGTGTGCCGGCCGCTCGGCGCGGTTATTTTCGGCTGGTTCGCGCGACCGCTTCGGCCGCCGCACGCCGCTTGATGATCGACGTCGCGCTCTTTTCAATCTTCGAACTGGCGACCGCGTTCTCGCCGAACTTCACCGTCTTTCTCGTTTTCCGCGCGCTCTACGGCATGGCGATGGGCGGCGAGTGGGGGCTGGGCGCGGCAATGGCGATGGAATCGCTTCCGCCCAAACGGCGCGGCCTCTTCAGCGGCATTCTCCAGATCCGGCTATATGTTCGGCTACCTGCTGGCCGCACTCGCGTATTTCGTCGTTTTCCATTTCGCCCCGCAGCTCGGCTGGCGCGCGCTGTTCGTGATCGGCACGCTGCCGGCGCTGCTGATCTTCTACATTCGCGCGAACGTGCCGGAGTCGGCGACGTTCGTGGCGCAGCAACGTTTACGCCCAAAGGATGCGCCCTACGCAGTGCTCACCGCGGTGCGCACCCACTGGCCGCTTTTCATCTACGCAATCCTCTTCATGGCTTCGCTGAACTTCCTCTCGCACGGCACGCAAGATCTCTACGCGACGTGCTTGCAGAAGCAGCGCGGCTTCGACACCGGCGCGACTACGACGCTGTCGGTCGTCGCTGCGTTCGGCGCGATCGGCGGCGGCATTTTCTTCGGCACGCTCTCGCAGCGCATTCGGGCGGCGCGCGTGTAATCATGATCGCAGCGATCTCGCGGTCGTCGCTGCGATTCCCCTCTGGGCGTTCAGCCCGTCCTTCGTTTTGCTCGGCGTCGGCGCGTTTTCGATGCAGTTCATGGTCCAGGGGGCGTGGGGCGTGATTCCCGCCCATCTGAACGAGCTTTCGCCGGCGGATACGCGGGGAACGTTCCCCGGCTTCACCTATCAGATCGGCAATCTCGTCGCCGCGGGCGTTCCCCAACTAGAAGCCGTCCTCGCCGCCAAGATGCCGCTGCCAAACGGCGAGCCAAACTACGGCGCTGCACTGGCGCTTATCGCCTTCGTCGTGCTCGCGTGCGCCATCGCCCTCGCCTCGATCGGACACTTCGTGCGGAAGGAAACCCGCGGCCTCAACTTCGCATAATCTCGTATGTTCACGCCGCTACGCATTCCAAACGCATTTCTCGCCACCGACGCTTCATCGAGCGCGGTCGCGGCTACCGAATTTCTCTTCCTCACCGCCGACGGCGACGTGCTCGTCGATCCCCTCCCGCTCGATACGTCCGCGCGGAACCTCGACGAGCGCGGCGGCCCGACTCGCATCGTCGTGATGACGCGCGACCGCATCGGAGCCGCGCGCGAGATCGCCGGCCGCTACGGAGCGTCGATCGTTGACGCGGCGGAGCACGGCGAGGAGCTCGCACCGGGCATGACGGCGATACGATTGCGCGACCAGTCCGACCCGAACGCCTTTGCTATCGCGCTCCACGAGCACCGGACGGTCGTCGCGGGCACTCCGCTGATGGGCGTTCCCGCGGGCGCGCTCTCGCTGCGCGAAACGACGGACGGCGACGCCGCTCGCGCGGCGCTGGGCTTACGGCGGATCCTGCGCGAAGATCCCGAGACGCTGCTCCTTTCGAGCGGGTATTCGCTCTTCACCGGAGCGTATGCGGCGCTCTATCGCCTGCTTCACGAAACGGCGGGCGCCGAAATCCACCGCATCAACGTTGACGAGCTCGACTTTCGCCGCGGACGAGCCGAGCGGCCGAATCAAACGCTGCCGTTTGCCTGCGCCGACGCCGAAGTCGGTCTGGCGATCGGCGCGCGCAAACTCGGCTACCGCGTGAGCACGCTCGATCCGGGCGATCGCTTTTGCCCGCTTCACGGCCACGCGCGCGAAGAGGAGCTCTTTTACGTTATTGACGGCGAGCCCAGCGTCCGCATGCTCGACGGAACGATCCGCTGCCGCGCAGGCGATTTCGTCGCGTTGCCGACGGGCGAATCGGGTACGCACCAGCTGCTCAACGAAAGCGCTGCGCCCGCGACCGTCATGCTGCTCGCGCGCAACGAAGACGTCGAAATCTGCTACTATCCCGACTCCGACAAACTGTTGGTGGACGCAGCCGAGCCGCTAACGCGGCAACGAAATCGGCTGCTCGTCAAAGGCAGCCCCGAGCTGGATTACTATCACGGGGAGGATGGGTAGACTCGTTTACTCCTTCGAGCGCGGATTGTAAGCAACGCCCTCGAGCACGTTGCTTCCGCCGTTGGATCCGAAGCTGTAGAGATATCGGAGGCCCGACGGCGCGTACGCATACATATCCACGACGTCGTTTTCGAAATCGCCCGCGACGAGCTTCGTCCCCGCGCGATTGAGACGTGCGAAAAAGGACCCGCTGCGCATCGCATAGGGACCGCCAACCAGAGTACAGACCGGGTTGCAGCCCTTGTAGACGTAGATGCTCGCGTCGAAGGCGCTGACCGAAACGAGATTCCCGTGGCTATCTATATCGAGTCCGCCGTAGTACGCGTTGAGGAATCCCGTCGTCGCTTCGCCTGCGCCGCTGCAGCCCTTGAAATAGGTAAGCGTCGCCGTACCGCCCGAGTTCGTTGCCGAGGCCCAGCAGTCGCCGTCGGCCGCCATCGCGATCCCGCCGACCTCATACATGCCGGCATTGGTGAGATTGGCCGTGCAGCCGCCTTTGCGCGTGCAGACGGCAATGCTGCCGGCTGCATCCGTATCGAAAACGTTGGCGATCGCGATCGGTCCGTCGCGCGCGTCGCTGCTTGCGGCATCGGAGGGCTGCCCGTACGGATCGGCGATCGACCCGTCGAGCGGTCCACACATTTTCGGTCCTTTGAAGAGCAGCAGTTGCTGCGAACCGCCCGCCGGAACGAGCAGATCCCCTTTGCCGTCCACGGCGATCCCGTTGCTATCGTTTGCGCCCTGCACGGTGCAGAACGGTTGCGGATGGCGGCGCGGATTCTCGCGGTAGCCGTCGATGACGGCGCTTCCGGAAAACGACGACACGTAGATGCCGCGCGTCTCCGACGGCGAAGCCGTCCGCGGCATACCGCCTGAAAGATTTGCGCCGAGCGGCCGGATCGGAATCAGGCTGATGGGCCCGGAGTGCGCCCCGGCAACGTTCGGTGCCGGTGCGACCTTCGTGTCGCCGGCGCACGCCGAAAGCGTGCCGATTGCCGCAAGTGCCGCGGCGTAAAAGATGACAGTGCTCTTCATTGCTGCTCTCCCTTCGCGCACGCGAGCGTGCGTGCCCCGAAGCGCAGTGCCTGTCCGTAGAGGTAGCAACGCTCGCCGAAAGTTCGTTCGCAATCTTCCTTGAGGAGCACCTGCGCGAGCCGCGGCGTGCTCGCAAGCTGGCCGAAGAGCAGCCCGAACCGCGATGGCCGGTGCTCGAGGTAACGGATGATCCCGACGCGGTGGGCGAGACGGCGCCGCAAGCGCTCGGCGACGTGACGTGCGTAACGCAATCCGGCCCGTCGCCCACTCGCACGCTCACGCACGATCGCGTCGGCGGCAAAGCGGCCGCTCATCGCGGCTTCGAAAATCCCCTCGCCGTTGGTCGCGTCAACGAATCCCGCCGCCGTTCCGCCCACGAACATTCCCGCGTCGGCCACGCGGGGACGCGGGAGCCCGGCGTAGAGCAAGTGGCCTTCGGTCTTTAGGCGAGCGATCGCCGCATGCGGATAGAGCCGCGCGCGCACCCGCTCGGTGAACGCATCGAGTTCCGCGCGCAGCGCGCCGCCATCCATCTTTCCGATTACGCCGAGGCCGATGGCAAGATGATCGCGCTTGGGAAACATCCAGGCGACGATTCGGCGCCGATCGCGCGCAGCATAATAATGCAGTTCGAGCGTACGATAGGTGATGGGAGATGCCGGGCGATCGAGATAGACCCGATATTGCAGCGTGGTAAGCAGGCCGTCGCGCCAGCCGCGCATCGCGAGCGCGCCCGACGACGCATCTTCGAGCCGCGCGGTCGCTCCTTGCGCGAAGAAGACGCGACGCGCCCGAACCGTGCGCCGCTCGCCGCGGGCCAAATCGGCATATTCGACCACGAACCACGCCGGCTCGCGCCGAATGCTGCGAAAGAGCGCCTGTGTCGCGATGCGGGCGCCTTCGCGCAAGGCAAGCTCCGCCAGGGTCGCATCGAGCTCTTCACGCGTCGTCGTCGTTCCGGCGCCGAACGGGACCTCGTACTCCCGGCCGGCGTCGTCAAAGAGCGCTAGGCGCGGCGTCTGGCAATGAACGATCGCGCGCGGCACGTCGAACGTCTCGTAGAAGCCCGGACGCAGCCCGGCCGCACAGACGCGTTTGGAGCCGATCACGCCGTCGCGCTCGAGCACCAGGGTATCGATCCCGCCACGAGCCGCCTCGCGCGCCGCGGTCGCGCCGGCGGGGCCGCAACCGATGACGACCAGTTCCGCGCTCTCCATCGCTTCCCCGATTCCTCGGGCATAGGACTTGCGCCCGCGGCCGGAGTAGGCAAGCCGGTCGGCCCGCCTGGGCCCATATTTTTGCTGCTACGTTCATAGGATTGGGTAATGACCGCACAGACATCGATTGTGGCCGGACTGGTCGGGGGCGCCCTCGCGGTGCTCTACGGGATCGCGCTGACCTTCTGGGTCCTCGCGCAGCCCGCCGGCAATCAGCGAATGCGCGAAATCGCCGCTGCCATTCAGGAAGGCGCCATGGCCTTTCTCCAGCGGCAGTACCGCACGATCGGCATCGTCGCGATCGTTCTGGCGGTTCTCATCTTCTTCGCGCCGACGCTCGGTAAGGAGGCAGCCATCGGCTTCCTCATTGGGGCGATCCTTTCGGGTGCAGCCGGCTTCATCGGGATGATCGTGTCGGTGCGAGCCAACGTGCGCACCGCCGAAGCGGCGCGCAGCGGCCTCAGCGCGGCGCTCAACGTCGCCTTCCGCGGCGGCTCGGTGACCGGAATGCTCGTCGTCGGGTTGGGGCTGCTTGCGGTCTCCGGTTACTACTACATTTTGCAGGTCGTCAACAACGGCGACGCCTCCACGACCCTCAACGCCATGGTCGGGCTCGCATTCGGCTGCTCGCTCATCTCGGTCTTTGCCCGTCTCGGCGGCGGCATCTATACCAAAGCGGCCGACGTCGGAGCCGACCTCGTCGGCAAAGTGGAGGCAGGCATCCCCGAAGACGATCCGCGCAACCCCGCGGTCATCGCCGACAACGTCGGCGACAACGTCGGCGACTGCGCCGGCATGGCGGCTGACCTGTTCGAAACGTATTGCGTGACAACCGTCGCGGCGATGCTGCTCGGGAACCTGCTCTTCGGCAGCACGCTGCCGGGCGCGACCACCTTTCCACTGCTGCTCGGCGCGATCTCAATCGTCGCCTCGATCATCGGCATCATTTTCGTCGGCGTCGGTCAAGTGCGGCGCGCGAAGATCATGAACGCGCTCTATCGCGGCATGGTCGTCGCGAGCATCCTCGCCCTGGTCGGATTTTACTTTGCGGCGCACGCAGTTTTCGGCGGCGAGTCGGCCACCGGGGCGGTGAGCGAGCACGGGATCTTCATCTGCGCGGTGATCGGCGTCGTCATTACCGCGCTCATCACCCTGATCACCGAGTATTACACCGGCACGCAGTTCGCACCGGTACGCAGCATCGCCAAGGCATCGCTAACCGGCCACGCAACCAATATCATCGCCGGCCTCGCGGTCTCGATGCAGGCGACCGCGCTGCCCGCAATCGTGATCGTTATCGGCATTCTCGTGAGCTACGCGGTCGCGGGCGTTTACGGCGTCGGCATCGCCGTCATGTCCATGCTCTCCATGGCGGGCATCATCGTTGCGATCGACTCCTTCGGGCCGATCACCGATAACGCCGGCGGCATCGCGGAGATGGCCGAGATGCCGCACGAGGTACGCGAGATCACCGATCCGCTCGACGCGGTCGGAAACACGACCAAAGCCGTGACCAAGGGGTATGCGATCGGCTCGGCGGCGCTCGCCGCGATCGTGCTCTTCGCCTCGTTCCTCCAGCAGTTGATCAATCACAAGTGCCCGGGAGCGGCGACGGCCATGTGCACCGACCAGGTGCGCAACCTCTTTGCGATTGGAAATCCGTTCGTGCTCGCCGGTCTTTTCATCGGCGGTTTGCTCCCGTATCTCTTTGCATCGCTCTCCATGGAGGCCGTGGGTCGCGCGGGCGGCGCCGTGGTCGAGGAAGTCCGCCGGCAGTTCCGCGAGATACCGGGCATCATGGAGGGCACCGCGCGGCCCGATTACGGAACGACGGTCGATATCGTCACCCGCTCGGCACTGCGCGAGATGATCGTTCCCGCGCTGATCCCCGTCGGCGTACCCCTGATCGTGGTGCTGCTCACCTACTTCGGGATCTTCCCGGGCGATACGGGCGCGCAGATGATGGGCGGGATCCTGGTCGGATCGATCGTGACCGGCTTCTTCGTCGCGATCTCGATGACGTCGGGCGGCGGCGCATGGGACAACGCGAAGAAGTATATCGAAGACGGACACTACGGCGGCAAAGGCTCGCTCGCGCATCAGGCCGCGGTGACCGGCGACACGGTCGGCGACCCGTACAAAGACACGGCAGGGCCCGCGATCAACCCGATGATCAAGGTGCTCAATATCGTCGCGTTGCTGCTGGTCGCATTCCTCGCGCACTAAACGCGACGACAACAGCGACCATCGGCGGCGGAGCAATCCGCCGCCGATGCTTTTTCTACGCCGGCGTCAGGAGGACCGCGACGAACGTTGCGCCCGACGACGGACAGGTTCCCCCGACCAACTCGCAGGCTTGTCCCGCGATCTTTCCGGTATCGTCGATGCCGCCGACGCTAACCAGCTTGAGCTGGGAGCTCGATTGCGATACCAGCTTGGTGAGATCGGTTAGCGTCCCGTTCTGCCAGAGGTAGACGTCGGAGCTCGGGAACGATACCCCGATGACGACGCCTTCGTTGTTAATGGACGTCGGTTCGCTCAGCGCGTCGCCCGGTAACGTGCCGATCACCGTCGGCTTTTTGGCTGGATCGGTCCATACGACGGAAACGAAATTTGGCTCGCCGTTTCGGTCGGTCTTGCCGGGCTTGTTGAGAAAGCCGGCGATGATGCCCTTGTCGTTGATCGCGACGGGCGTGTTCCACGAGACGCCGCCGATGGTCTTCAAGTCGATGGGCGAACCGTTTTTCCACAGCAGCGCGTGCCGCGCCGTGAAACTGCCGACGGCCTCATAGCAGATGCCCGATATTCCGACGACCTCACCGGAACGATTGACCGCCGTTGCAGCGCCGTCGGGGTCGGTTTTACCTCGTCGCGAGAATGTCGGGAGCGCCTTGACGCGGCGCGTTCGCGCGTTCCAGACCGCCGGCAGAAACTGGAGCACTTGCGGCGCGATGCAGGTCGAGTCGCGCTTCTTCGTTTCGGCCCAGCCCGCGATCTCGTCGCCGGAACTCATTCCGGCGCCGTAGCCGTTGTTTCCGCCCAAAGTCGGAAGCGGTTTCATTTTTCCGTCGTGCCAAACGAACGCCAAACAGGTGTCGCCGGAGCTTCCCTGATCGGGAAGAAATGCGTGACAACTCCAACTGGTGCTCTCGCCAAGCGGATCTTTCTTATCCGTCTCGGAGATGCCGGCGACATACCCGCGATCGTTTTCGATCGGCCACTCGACGGCGCTATTCGGACCCCCCAGCGTTCCGAGATCCGTGACGCCGCCTTGCCAGAGCGCCGCGTGCATCGTCGTGTTTCCGGCGAGGAACGACGTCCCCATGGACCAACCGCGATCGTTGAGCGTATTCGCCGCGCTGTTCGTGCCTCCGAGCGACGGCAGCACGGTGAGCGTGTAACCGCTGCCCGACCCGCTGAGCGGCTGGGCCTGGCCGGGGATGACGCCGCCGCCGTTGCCCGAAACGCAGCCGGCCGCGAGCGCAAGCGTACAGAGGGATCCAATGACTGGCTTCTTCACATCTACCTCCAAGGGAGCGTTTTGCCGTTACGGTAGCAACGGCATCGGCCGCTGTCGCTCCGATTCGGACGGTCTCGAGCAGAATCGGACGACGTCACGTTTTTGCGCCGCGAAACGTTACCTGAGATTCGAGATGTGGGAAGAACGCGCGTGGAGCCGCCGCGAGGACCGCGAGATGGTCTTCCGGGTGAGGACGAGCAGCAAGAATCGCCACTGGGACGGATTCGAGGCGATTCTGTATGAAGCGTCGGCGGGTTTTTCCGAGCAGCAGTTCGTCCGGCACAATGTCAGCATGCAAGTGGGGCGGCCGCTGCTCGTCACCAGCCGCTGCAACGGCGCGACCTTGCGACGATTGCAAACGCCGGGCGATCTCAAGATCGTGCCGCCGGGAATGCCGCGAGTATGGGAGACCGAGGCGGCAACGATCAAACTCTCGATGTATCTCAGCCCGGGGTTGGTCGCGTCGGCCGCCGATGCGATGGGGCTTAACTGCGATCGCGTTGAGATTCCGCCCCAGCTTCACCTGCGCGATCCACGCATCGAGCACATCGGGTGGGCGGTGAAGAGCGAGCTCGAATCGGCCGATCCAATCGGACGCCTCTACGGCGAAAGCCTAGGGCTTGCGCTGGCAGCGCAGATCGTCGCCAGACATGCCCGCCGGACGACGGATAGGCTGAGTGCACGCATCTCGCAGCGGCGCCTGGTTCGCGTGCTCGACTACATTCACGAGCATCTCGCAAACGATCTCTCGCTCAGCGAGCTCGCGCACGTCGCCGGGCTGAGCCCGTCGCACTTTAAGGTCGTGTTCAAGCAATCGCTCGGCGTGCCGGTCCATCAGTACGTGATTAAGACGCGGGTGGAATATGCAACCACCTTGATTCTGGAAAACGGATTGCCGTTGAGCCAGATCGCCTTTCAGGCGGGGTTTGCCAGCCAAAGCCACATGGCGCGATCTCTAAAACGCGTCGCGGGCGTTTTGCCGCGCGCGCTTCGGAGTTAGCGCGGGGCTACGCGCTGCCGATGAGGCGTTCGTATTTTCGAAAGATGACGAAGTAACTGGTCGCGATAAAAACGATCGCGAAGGCGAGCAGGCCATCGCCGACGGCGGCAGTCAGCGCGCCGCGCTCAGGGATCATCGCGCGGACGATAAAGCGGAGGACGTAGGCCGAGGCAAAGATTGCGACCGTGATCCACGACGACCCGAGATGCATCACGCCGCGACGATCGGTTGGACGCACGTCGGTGTGGCGACCGCGGAGAACGCCGAACGGCACGCCGGCGAGACCGCCGAGCAGTAACCCAACCGCGACTTCGAACGGCGGCGCCGGATTGAGCCTATTATTCGCGTAGATGACCCAAGCGGTTAAGGCGCACAGAATGATCGGCGTGACCCACATGCGGGTCACGCTGATCTTCTGCGGGCGGATGAGGCGAACGGCGAGCAACGCTACCACCACAACGAGCGGCAGCAGCTGCGCCCATGCCGGGACGCCTGGGGCGGGCTGCCCCGTTACTTGATCTCGACCTTGGCGCCGGCTTCTTCGAGCTTCTTTTTGACGCTCGTCGGCTTCGTCTTTGGTGACGCCTTCTTTGACCGCCTTGGGAGCGCTCTCGACGAACGCCTTCGCTTCGGTGAGGCCGAGGCTCGTGAGCTCGCGGACGGCCTTGATGACTTTGATCTTCTCGGCCCCGCTTCGGCGAGAATGACGTCGAACTCGGTCTGCTCCGCAGCCGGCGCTGCGGCGGCGCCGCCGCGCGGCGGCCATCATCGCGACCGGCGCCGCCGCCGAAACGCCGTACTTCTCTTCGAGCTGCTTGACGAGATCGGCGAGCTCGAGAACGGTGAGCTTATCGATTTGATCGATGAGTTCGGCAACTGCCATGGTATGTCGTTATCTTCTCCTTTAAGCGTTCGTGGGCCCGCGGCTTCTTTTTGCTCGCGGATCGCATTGAGGACGCGGACGAGGCCGCTCTGATTGCCCGACAGCACGGTGACGAGACCGCGGAGCGGATTGGCAAGCGTGCCGACGAGCTTCGCGATGAAGTTCGATTTTGGGCGGGAGCTTTGCCAGCTTCGTCGACTTGCTTTGCGGCGACGACCTGCCGTCGATGTACGCCGCCTTGATGGCGAGCTTTTTTGCGTTCGTCGCTGAACGTCTTGAGCGCCTTGGCCGGAGCGACGGGATCGTTGCACCGGCAAAAACGATGCCGGTCGGACCGGCGAGAAACTCTCGAGTTCTTTTGCGAGTTGTCGCCCGCCGCGATGGCGGAACAGCGTATTCTTGACCACGGCGTAGGTGTTGCCGTCTTTGCGAAGCTCGCCGCGCAAGCGCGTGATTTCATCGACGGTCAACCCGGCGTAATCGGTGAGGAACAGATTCTTCGCCTTCGCGAGCTTCTCGGTGAGCTCGGCGACGGCGGCTTCTTTACGGGCGGTCGGCATCGGTTCTCAGTTTCCAAAAAAGCGTTGGTGCGGTAAACGAAAAGCGCCCCATAGAGGCGCCTCATCGAACTTCGCATCGCGCTAGGCCATGCCGCAACGTTCTCAAAAAGCATCCTCGGTAACCCTTCGACTTCGCTCGGGGCTCCGGCGCTACGCGCCAGCGTCCTCGGGAGAAGTCTGGAATTAAGGCCTTGCGGCCGGCTACGGTCTCTGGAGCCGTCGGCTAGCCTATCATAGGACGGCCCGGGAACGCAAGGCTGGGGGCGAGAACCCGGCGCCTCCATGCCTCGACCAACTGCCTCCGAAGCTCTGGAGCTGCTCAAAGCCGGAAACGCCCGCTTCGTGGCCGGCACCCCGGTCGCCGAACCCTACGGCCCGCGGGTAGCGGAACTGGCGGGAGGGCAGCAGCCGTTCGCGGTGGTGTTAGGCTGCTCGGATTCCCGCGTGCCTATCGAAACGGTCTTCGATCAGGTTCCCGGCAAGCTCTTCGTGGTGCGCGTCGCCGGCAATTTCGTCAACCCGCACAATCTAGGATCGATCGAGTTCGCGGTCAAGGCCCTCCAGGTTCAGTTGGTCGTCGTGCTCGGGCACGGGGACTGCGGCGCGGTTGGCGCGGCGCTTCGTTACGTGCGCGACGGCGCCGCTCAGCCGGGCCATATTCAAGACGTCGTCGATGCCGTGGCTCCGGCCGTCCGCGCCGCGAGCGATCGCGCGGGTGACTGGCACCATAACGCCGTCGCGGAGAACGTCGCACTCAACGTAAGGGCAATTGCTTCGGGCTCAAGAATTGTCGCGGAGCCGGCTTCGAACGGTGAGGTGCAGGTGATCGGTGGAATCTACGACGTTACCACAGGCCGCGTCGCGTTCTCGTAAGGGCCTCGGGCACTCAGTCGTAGCGTTTCTGTGCGAGCGCCTCTCGTTCGCGGTGGTTGCCGTCGGCACGATCGTGATGGTGCTCATCTTTGCCCTCGTGGAAGGTAACTCGACCCAACTGGGCGCGTTTCCAATTCTCTTTCAGCAGAACACCAACACCGTTGAAGTCGAGGCAGGCTCGCCGCTTCAGGGCGTCCTGCAGACCGGGGACCGCATCAACCTCTCGGCGCTGACGCCGGCGCAACGATTCGCGCTCATCGGGGGGGCGCACGCACGTCACGCGATCCCGATCGAGGTAACGCGCGGCGGCACGACGTTTCACACCCGGCTGGTCGCGGGCTCACCCGACTATTCGCCGCGCGCGACGCTGACGCGATACATCGGCACACCGCTCTGCTTCTTCCTCTCGCTCGGTCTGGCGAGCGCGCTCTTTTTGCTTCGGCCGCGCGGCATCACGCTCGCCTTTTATCTCTACACGATCCTGATGCTCGTGAAGGTCAACGAAACGCCGCTTTCGCTGGCCGCGTGGCCGATCAACTTCGCGAGCTACTTGATCATCCAAGTGGTCTACCCGGCCGCTCAACTGATGATCTTGATCTTCGCGCAGCGCCTCTACGGGCGCCCGAGCCGAGCGTGGCCGTGGATCGTGGGCGCGGCGATCGTGCTCTCGTTGATCGTCTTCGCGTTGTGGACAGAACCGATCGTCTGGATGGTCTATCAGCGCTTCGGATTTCCGGGACCCGACCTTCTATTCGAGAGCATTTCCGACGCGCTGCTGCTGATGGTCGTCTTATCGGGGCTGGCCTACATTGCGTCCGGCGCGACGGGTTTTGCTCGCGGACGCGTCAACTGGGTGATCGCCGGTATCGCGCTCGCGCCGATCCTCGACCTCACCTGGGCGCTCGCGAACATCTTGAGCACGTTGATCCGTGACGCGTCGATCTCGCTATTGGCGCTGCAGGACTGGACAGCTGCGCTGCTCCCGTGGTTCGGACTCGTCGGCTCGATCTTCGTCGTGTACGGATTCCTTTCCGAGCGCGTCGTCGATTTTCGCTTCGCGATCGGACGGGCGGCGGTTTACGGCGCGGTGACCGCCGTGCTGCTGCTTTTCTTTGGGATCGTCGAATGGTGGGCCGAGCAGATCTTCGAGAGCACGCGCCCCGCCATCTACGTTAGCCTGGTCGCGGCGCTGGCCATCGGTTTTACGCTCAACGCGCTGCACGGGCGCATCGAGGGCTTCCTCAACTCGTTCTTGTTTCGCGAGCAGCGGCGCGGCGAAGAAGCGCTCCGCCATGCCGCTCGCGCGCTTGCCAATACGTCGTCTGAAAAGACGCTGATCGAGTTCTTGGTCGAAGAGCCGGTCCGCGTGCTCGAGCTCACGTCGGCGGCGCTCTTTCTGGCGCAGGCCGAAGGCGGCGAGTTCGTGCGGACCGCGGATCGCGGCTGGACGCGGGAAGAGGCCGAGCACATCGATCCGGAAGACCCGCTCATGGTCGAACTGCGCGCCGAACTGGCGCCCGTCGCGCTCGACGGGCGTCCACGCGCCGAAACGATCTTGCCGGGAGGCGCAAAGACGCCGTCGCTCGTAGTGCCGCTGGTAATGCGCGGCGCGCTCTTTGGATTCGTCTTCTACGGCCCCCGCAGCAGCGGCTCGCCGTTGACCTCCGACGAGCGCAGCTTGCTCGCCGCCATTGCCGGAAGCGCGGCCGCTGCATACGATCACATTGACGCAGAACGGTCGCACGCGCGGATCGCGGAACTCGAAGCGCGCCTACGCGCGCTCACCTAATGTATCTCGCGTTCAAGCTCGTCCACGTTTTCGGCGTAGTGCTCTTTCTCGGCAATATCAGCGTCGGCGTCTTTTGGAAAGCGTTTGCCGATCGATCGCGCAATTTGGCGTTCATGGCGAGCACGATGGACGGGATCATCGCCGCGGATCGCATCTTTACCATTCCGGGCATTCTGCTGCTGCTCGCCGGCGGCTTTGGCGCCGCCTACGCCGGCAATATCCCGATTTTATCCACCGGGTGGCTGCTGTGGGGAATCGGCGCGTTCGTGCTCTCCGGACTGGCCTTCGGGCCGCTCTCGCGCGCGCAGCGGCGTATCGCGGCGGCCGCCCACGCCGGCAATCTGGAAGAGTATCGCGAGCGATCCACGGCGTGGAACTTCTGGGGGACGATCGCGCTCATCTTGCCACTCGGCGCCTTCGCGATCATGATCCTCAAGCCGTCGCTGCCGGCCTTTCACGGGTAACGTAGGCAGTTAAGCGATCCGCGGCGTCACGGTCGGCAGCGAGCGCCACGTAGCCGTCCGGACGAACGAGATAGCAAGCATTCTCGGCGAATCCGGCTCGCGCCGCATCCTCGCTCCATGCAAACGCGTGGAGTGCGAGTCCGAATCGTTCGCACGCGGCCGTTACATCAGCGCCGGGTTCGCCGAAACAGTGCACTTGCCAATCGAGCGATCGAAGCGGCGCGAAGTTATCGGCGCTTGCGACCCACGGCAGCCGGTCGCCGCCGCGAATCTTCCCCGCGCTTCCTTCGCTCAATGCAGACTCCGGATAGTGGATTTGCGTTTGCGAGATAACCCGGAAGAAGGCACGCCGAGTCGCGGGGAGTTTCGTTGCGATAGCGATCGCGAGCGGTGCGAGCAGACGGCGCGTCAGCGTTCCGCGCACCCCCGGTGCGACCATCGCGCTAAAGGCCCGGTCCGTCGTGGCCACCAGCGTCCGCGCGAAGCCGATGCGTTCTTCTTCAAACGTGTCCAGAAGCGTTTCGCGCGCCCGCCCCAGCACGACGTCGGCAAGCTTCCAGCCTAGATTCATCGCATCGCCGATGCCGGTGTTCATGCCTTGGCCGCCGGCCGGGCTGTGGATGTGCGCCGCATCGCCCAGAACGAACGCGCGCCCCACGCGAAACCGTTCGGCCACGCGATGGTGAACGCGGTAGACGGCAAACCAGTTCACCTCGCTTACCGTCGTTTCCAGCACCGGCTCGACCCGGCTGCGAATCGTCTCAAACGTGGCATTATCGGGATCGGTGACGTCGGGCGGCATGAGGCCGATCAGACGCTGCATGCCGCTCGAACGTACCGGAAAACTGAGCAGCAGCATGTGCTCGCCGAGATTCGCGTTCATGCTGCGGTCGAAGCCGGTCGAGAACTTCGCATCGCACACAAAGAAGAGCTGCTCGTACGTCGCGCCGGGAAAGCCGAGCCCGAGGGTATGCCGCACGTTGGAGTGCGCGCCGTCGCAGCCGCAGATGTAATCGAACGCCGGCCGTTCGGTGCCGTTCGGCCCCTGCAGCGTCGCCGCGACGCCGCCCTCGGCCTGCGTGAAGCCGTCGAGCGCGGTGTTCCATTCGACGCGAACGCCCGCATCGGTAAGCTTGCCGTGCAGAAAACGCTCGTGATCGTCTTGCGGAAACGTCAAGGCAAAGGGATAGGGGCTGATCCCGGCGCCCAAATTGCCGAGCTCGAGGCGCACTATTTCGTGCGGGCGCCCGTGCGACCCAACCTCGCGTAGATGCACCTCGCGAACTTTGATGCCGTCGCCGATCATCTCGTCGGCGAATCCGAACTGGCGGTAGAACTCCAGCGTGCGCGCCTGGATGACCATCGCGCGCGAATGCTCGCCCGGGCCGTTGGCCGCCGAAACAATGCGAAACGGCACGCCGCGCCGCGCGAGATTCAGCGCTAGAACGAGGCCGGTCGGCCCCGCTCCAACGATTAAGACCGGCGTCGAAGCCATTCCCTCACCACGCGGTGCGTTAGGGGTTCGTTACGATTACGTCGCTGCCGACAGAGCCTAGGAACCCGCCCTTGTACTTGCCGCCGGCCGGATACGCGTAAAACAAGAGCTTGTCGTCCTTTGGGAACAGAAACTTCTTTCCGAAGATCGCGAATTCGATGATGTCCGTGCGGTTCCAGCCTGCAAGCTTCACGGTTTGCGCGACCTTGCCCGAGCTTCCCGAGATTGCGAGGCGGTAGACGACGTGGCTCAGGGCGTCGGCAACCGCGACGTACTGGCCGTCCCACTGTACGCCTGCCGGCATGTGTTTGTTAGTATTGAGGCCGCTAAGGGGAACCGCGACGAAGGCCTTCGAGCCTTTCGCGAGCACGGCAACCTGAAAGCTGTTCTTCGAGCCTTGGCCATCAACATAGAGGTTCCCGGACGGATCGTATCCGGCAAACATGAATGACGTGATGTTCGGCGCGCTGTAAGTCACGGGAGCGCCGCTTCCCGTCGGAAAGATCACGACATTGCCGCTGTGGCTCTCACCCGGAGCGAGGTTAACGATCGCGACGCTTCCGGTTGTCGGATCGACGGCACAAGAGTTCGGCGAGTTCCCGCGATCGTCAAGGATGTTGACCGGGAGCGAGCCGCCGGGCTGATATTCATAGACGAGCTCTGTCTCCGAGGTGACGTATACGTCGCCGATGCTGTCCGAGCAGAGTCCTCTCGGCTCCTCGATGCCTTCCAGCGCGCCGGCCTGTGTTCCCGAGAAATCATAGATCAGCACCGCCTGATCCGAACCGCTGGCATAGATGAGCGGGCCGCCGCTTTGTTTGCGAATCCAAGAACCGGCACCGTTAAAGCTGGCTTGAGGCGGCCGCAAACTGCCGTTTAAGCCGCCGCATCCCGCGAGGATTCCGATGGCGCAAAGGCCGCAAACGAAGGCTCGAAACATCGTCATTCCTCAGACGCTCAGCGTGAGATCTTGCAAATAGTTTACTCGATGGATCGAGCGCTGCAGTTTGCCGCCTTTTGGATAGTTCCACAGGCCGATCCGCGAGACCCGATGGCGATTTCCGCCTCCGTACGGCATCACGGCTTTGCCGCTCTGCAATGCGAAATCGTTGCCGAGCTGCGTGAACAAACCGTTGAAGCTCACGGTGCCGACGACGCTACCCGATGAGCCCGACACGGAAAGTCGATAGATCGCCTTCGACGTAGGGTTTACCATCGCTAGGTCTTGACCGTCCCACTGAATTCCGGCGCCGCTTACGCTCAGCGCGATATTGGTAAACTGCTGCGATCCGTACGGCATTTCGGCGAGCGCCGACCCGTTAACGTACAAGTTTCCGGCGCCATCGTAGGCAACCCAGTCGTAGTTCGAGATGCCGGGCGCCGTATAGTTTGTCGGCTTGCCTTTGGCTCCGGCATAGATCGCGACGTTGCCCGATTGGCCGTTCATCGCTTCGAGATTGGCGACGGCAAGATTTCCAGTTACCGGGTCGACCGCACAACCGAGCGGATAATATCCGTAATCGGGGAGCTTCGCGATCTGCTGCGTACCGCCATGAGCGAATTCAAGGACGTCTTCAGTAACGTATGTCGTGACGAACACATCGCCATTCTTGTCGGAACAGACGCCCTGGGAACCGTCGAATCCGGTCAACGTTCCCACAAGCTTACCGCCCGGATAGGAGATCGCATAGACGCTCTGATCGCCGTCCGTATAGTAAAGCAACGTCCCTTGCGAAGCTTCCGGCAGCATCCACGACTTCCGGCCCATTCCGTGATGAGCCACCTGGCCTTGCGGAATCACTGCGCCTGGCGCATTCACCGTTTCCGAGGATCCGCATGCGGCAAGCATCGCAGCGAAAACGACGCCCGCGATGGCCTTATGCTTTGTCATACCCATCTCCCACAGTAACGAGGGTTTGCAGCCGAATGTCTCCCACCGCGCGGGCTTCGTGCTAGGCCGTCGCTTTCACGCGGTTGGGATCGACTTTTACGCCGGGACCCATCGTGCTCGCCAGCGTGATGCTGCGCAAGTAGGTGCCTTTGGCGGCAGCGGGCTTGGCGCGAACGATCGCGTCGAGCAGCGTGGTGATGTTTTCGACCAACTGCGCCTCGTCGAAGTTCGCTTTGCCGACGATCGTGTGGATGATCCCCGTCTTGTCGAGACGGTACTCGACCTTACCGGCCTTGATGTCGCGAATCGCGTTGCCGATGTTCGGCGTCACGGTCCCCGCTTTGGGATTCGGCATCTTCTGCGCGAGGATGCGGCCGAGCTCTTTACCGACCGCGGCCATCATATCGGGCGTCGCGACCGCGACGTCGAACTCGGTGAAGCCGCCCTTGACTTCTGTCGATCAGATCCTGATCGCCGACGATGTCGGCGCCGGCCTCCGTCGCGGCCTTGGCGTTATCGCCTTTGGCGAACGCGATCACGCGGACCGATCGGCCCGTTCCGTGCGGCAGCAGCACCGTGCCGCGCACGTTCTGATCGCTCTTCTTCGGGTCGACGCCGAGGCGAACGTGAGCCTCGACCGTCTCGTTGAACTTCGCGTTGGCGTTCTTCTTGACCAGCGCGACCGCTTCGGGAGTCGAAAAGAGCTTGCGGCGGTCGAACTCGGCGACGAGCGCTCTTGAATCGTTTTCCGTGATGCTGCGGCACGTTACGCCTCCACCTCGACGCCCATCGAACGGGCGGTGCCGGCGACGATCTTCTTCGCGGCATCGATATCGTTGGCGTTGATGTCGGGCATCTTTACCTTGGCGATCTCTTCGAGCTGCTTTTGCGTGAGCTTCCCAACTTTATTGCGGTTGGGCTCTTTGCTGCCCGATTCGATCTTCAGCGCCTGTTTGATCAGGAACGACGCCGGCGGCGTCTTCGTGATGAACGTAAACGTGCGATCTTCGAAGACCGTGATCTCGACGGGAATGATCATGCCCGCCTGCGAGGCCGTACGTTCGTTGTACTGCTTGCAGAAATCCATGATGTTGAGCGAGTAGGGCCCGAGTGCCGGGCCGATCGGCGGCGCAGGGGTTGCTTTGCCCGCCGGAATCTGTAGGCCGATTTTGCCTACGACCTTCTTAGCCATTGGTTTGCTCCTGTTCGAAACACGTTTCTCCCCCTGCTGGTGCGGTCGGACGTCGGGGTTAGCGTCCCGATCCTTCGACTTCGGCGCTGTGCGCCTTCGCTCAGGATGACACGCGTTCTTAGACCTTCTCCACTTGGAAGAACTCGAGTTCGACGGGGGTTTCGCGACCGAAGATCGAGATGAGCGCGCGCAGCCGCTCCTTCTCCGGCGCGATCTCGTCGACGACGCCGGTGAAGTCGAAGAACGGCCCCGAGGTGACCTTGACGCGGTCGCCCTTCTTGAAGTCGATCTTGAGCTTGGGCGCTTCGATGCCCATCTGCTTGAGGATCGTCTTGACTTCTTTATCTTGCAGCGGCACCGGCTTCTCGCCCGGACCGGGACTGCCGACGAATCCCGTGACGCCTTGCGTGTTGCGCACGACGTACCAGGACTGGTCGTCCATGATCATCTCGACGAGCACGTAGCCCGGGAAGACCTTCTTGGGCGTAATCTTGCGCTTGCCGTCTTTGAACTCGACTTCGTCTTCCATCGGCACGAGCACGCGGAAGATCTTGTCCTGCATGCCCATCGAGTGAATGCGGCGCTCGAGGTTCGCCTTCACCTTGTTCTCGTAACCCGAATAGGTGTGGACGACAAACCAGTTTCGGTTGTCTTTGTGCGCCGGCTCGGGGCGCTCGTCTTCTTCCGCGACGTCGGCGACCTCGGCGACTTCGACGGCCGCATCGGTCTCCAAGGGATCGATGGCTTCCTCAGAGCTTCGGGCTGCTCGACGGGCGCTTCGACCGACCCCTCGGGATCGCCCATGTGCCGTATCGTCGATCGGGCTCTCGTCGATGGCCGGCTCGGGGGTGCCGAGATCGCTCGATGTTCGATTTCGTACATGCCGCTATTGCTGGAACGTCACCGGATGGATGAAGTTGAAGAGCCACCCGAAGAGCTGGTCGAGGATAAAGGTGAACAAGCCGATGCCGACCACCAGCGCGATCGTGAGAATCGTCGCCGTATATCCACTCTTCCCGGGTCGGCCACGTGACGCGCCGGAGCTCCGCGATCACGCCGCGGACAAAGTCGCCGCCTGCCAGCGATCGGGCCGATCTTCTTTTGCTGTTCGTTCACCAAAGGTTCACTTCCAAAAAACTGGCAGGGCGGACAGGACTCGAACCTGCAACAACTGGTTTTGGAGACCAGGACTCTACCAATTGAGCTACCGCCCTATCGCGTCTCCCGATGCGGTTTGATGGCAGCGGCAGAAGCGGCAATACTTGCTCAACTCCAGCCGGTCCGTCGTCTTTGCCTTGTTTTTTTGCGTGTTGTAGTTGCGGCGCTTGCACTCGGTGCAGGCCAGAACCACCATCACGCGCGTTTCTTTCTTTGCCATCAGTACTCTACCACAACATGAATAAAACGGACCTGCGGTCCGTTCCGAAGATTAATGCTAGCACACCGGAACGCAGCAATCAACCCACGCGGGAGCAAGCAGGCAGACTCCGCGCCTCGGTCGCCAAAGTAAGCCTAGCCCCCGGAGGCTAGCCGATGCCACTACATAACCGCTACTTTGCCGCCCTTGCCGTCGCCGCGTTCCTGAGCGGCTGCGGCGCTTCGTCGTCGGGCCCGCTGCCAGCCGCCGGGACGGAGGCGCTTCAGCACCGGGGCTCATGGATGACCGGCGGCCTCGCGGGGCACGATCTGCTCTACGTCTCAAATCGGAACGGGACGGTTAGCGTTTTTCGGTATTGCCGGCGCCGAGGGCAAGCCCACGTTGTATAAGGGCGCCTATAACGATCATTTCGTCGGCTGCGCCTTCGACGATCGAGGGGATCTTCTCGCGGTGGCAACATACGGCCGCTCGACCTTCTACACGCATTTTTACTATCTGCCGAAGTTCGCGAAGGCCCTGATCCCGGTGAAGCTCCCCGGGCCCGGCAGCAACTGGGATTGGGGGACCATCACCGGACTTGCGTGGGGCGGAAAGTACACCAGCGATTTCAAGAATGCCGGCGACGTCGCCGATTCGTTAGGGGAAGTAATCATATGAAGTTTGCTCCGTTTCTGCGGCTCGGCGTCGCATGCGCGGCTTCAACGCTCGTTACAGCCTGCGCCTCGCCGTCGGCAAGTCTGACTCCGTCGGCGGTGACGTCGATCGGCGCCTCGGGTCCGCATGCCGACCGGCATACGGGTTCGTGGATGGCCAAGGGCCTCAAGCAGCGCGATCTGCTCTACGTCTCCAATGGAAACGGGACGGTGAGCGTTTATCGGTATTGGCAGCGTACGCTCGTCGGCGTGCTGACGAAGTTCACGCAACCGATGGCGGGCTGCTCCGATACCGCCGGCAACGTCTACATTCCCGATTATCAGGCGAAAAAAATCATCGAATATGCGCACGGCAACGCCAAGCCGCTTCGGACGATCGACGACGCGCCATACACGCCGTACGGCTGTGCCGTCTCACCGACGACCGGCGATCTCGCGGTTGCAAACTATGGGCAGCGCCAATACTCGTATTACGGCTCGGGCAACGTTGCAGTCTACGTGAGAGCAAGTGGAAACCCGGTCTTCTACGGCAGTTCCGACGACAATCACTTTATGAGCGTCGCCTACGACGATCACGGCGATCTCCTCGCGCTGACCGACTCGGGTTATAGCGGACACTGGTATTACTACCCGTACTTCTACTATTTGCCGAAAAAGAGCGCGAAGCTGATCCTGATGAACCTACCCGGACCTTCGCGAAGTTGGTACTGGGATTACGCGGTCAACGTCGCCTTCGACGGAAAATATTGGGTCGTCAACTCGCGCGATCTGTATCTCTATTCGATCAACGTGCAGGCGCAGTATATCCGCGAGGTCGGGCTTTCATCCACGTACGGCGGCCTCGGAGCGGTCGCGTTTTACCGCAAGAGCCTCAAAGGCGAAGCGACCCAGATCATCGGACCATCGGATCAATATGGCGGGAAGAGCGCGATCGACTTTTGGAAGTATCCCGCCGGCGGCGGCCCGATCGATACGGTGACGCAGGATCTCGACGAGCCGACCGGAGCGGCGATCAGCATGGG